>NZ_JAATJB010000002.1 GCF_011927635.1 Sphingomonas trueperi | reverse complement strand
TATGCGGCGGCCGAGGGTTCGGACGCGCTGGTGATCGTCACCGAGTGGGACGCGTTCCGCGCGCTCGACCTCACCCGCATCAAGAACAGCCTGAAGGCACCGGTCCTCGTCGACCTGCGCAACATCTATCCGCCGGCCGAGCTCGAGCGCGCCGGCCTGCAGTATACCGGCGTCGGCAAGCCGAGCCGCGACTGATCCCGCTGCCCGCCCCCGCCGCAGGATCGGCCGGGGGCGGGTATGCCGCACTAAACATTTACTAGATCGCGCGGGCGCCCGGGGCTTTTTACATGCCCTTCCATGCTGCAAACGAGCACCATGGATTCCGCCACCGCGTCCCCCGCCCCGCTGACTCATCTCCAGCGGCTCGAGGCCGAGAGCATCCACATCCTGCGCGAAGTCGTCGCCGAGGCCGAGCGGCCGGTGATGCTCTATTCGATCGGCAAGGACAGCGCGGTGATGCTCCACCTCGCGCGCAAGGCCTTCTATCCGGCGCCCCCGCCCTTCCCGCTCCTCCATGTCGACACGACCTGGAAGTTCAAGGCGATGTACGAACTGCGCGAGCGCTCGGCAGCGAAAGCGGGCATGGAACTGCTCGTCCACCAGAATCCCGAGGCCAAGGCGCGCGGGATCAACCCGTTCGATCATGGTGGCCTCCATACCGACCTGTGGAAGACCGAGGGGCTGAAGCAGGCGCTCGACAAATACGGCTTCGACGCGGCGTTCGGCGGCGCGCGGCGCGACGAGGAGAAAAGCCGCGCCAAGGAGCGGATCTTCAGCTTCCGTACCGCCAGCCACCGTTGGGACCCCAAGAACCAGCGGCCCGAGCTTTGGCGGCTGTACAATGCCCGCAAGGCCAAGGGCGAGAGCATCCGCGTCTTCCCGCTCTCCAACTGGACCGAGCTCGACATCTGGCAATACATCCTCGCCGAGGGCATCGAGATCGTGCCGCTCTACTTCGCCGCCACCCGGCCGACGGTGGAGCGTGACGGCATGCTGCTGATGGTCGATGACGAGCGCTTCCGGCTGCACCCCGGCGAAGTCCCGGTCGAGCGCTCGATCCGCTTCCGCACGCTCGGCTGCTACCCGCTCACCGGCGCGGTGGAGAGCACGGCGAACACGCTGGAGAGCGTGATCCAGGAGATGCTGCTCACCACCACCAGCGAACGCCAGGGCCGCGCGATCGACCACGACCAGACAGCCAGCATGGAGAAGAAGAAGCAGGAGGGGTATTTCTGATGACCGCCTACCGCCCCGACGCGCTGATCGCTTCCGACATCTCGGCCTATCTCGAGCTGCACCAGCACAAGTCCCTGCTGCGCTTCCTCACCTGCGGCTCGGTCGACGACGGCAAGTCGACGTTGATCGGTCGCCTCCTGTACGATTCGAAGCAGATCTTCGAGGACCAGCTCTCGGCGCTGGAGAGTGACTCGAAGCGCGTCGGCACCCAGGGCCAGGCGATCGACTTCGCGCTGCTGGTCGACGGCCTCGCCGCCGAGCGCGAGCAGGGCATCACCATCGACGTCGCCTATCGCTTCTTCGCGACCGAGAAGCGGAAGTTCATCGTGGCGGATACGCCCGGGCACGAGCAGTACACCCGCAACATGGTCACCGGCGCCTCAACCGCCGACCTCGCCGTCATCCTGATCGATGCGCGCAAGGGCGTGCTGACTCAGACCAAACGGCACAGCTTCCTCGCGCATCTGCTCGGCATTCGGCACCTGGTGGTGGCGGTGAACAAGATGGACCTGGTCGACTATGACCAGGCGGTGTTCGACCGCATCGTCGATGCCTATGCCGAGTTCGCCCAGTCGATCGGCATCCAGGATTTCACGCCGATCCCGATCTCGGGCTTCCAGGGCGACAACGTCACGACGCGCAGCGATGCGATGCCCTGGTTCGGCGGCCCGGTGCTGCTCGACCATCTCGAAAGCGTCGAAGTCAACGGCGACATCGATCGCATCAAGCCGTTCCGCATGCCGGTGCAATGGGTCAACCGACCCAATCTCGACTTTCGCGGCTTTGCCGGATTGATCGCCAGCGGCACCATACGCCCGGGCGACCCGGTCCGGATCCTGCCCTCGGGCCGCACCAGCACCGTCGCGCGCATCGTCGCGATGGGCGGCGACAAGGACATCGCGGTCGCAGGGGAATCGGTCACCCTCACCCTCGCCGACGAAGTCGACTGCTCGCGCGGCGACGTGATCGCCACCGCCGACGCGCCCCCGCAGGCCGCGGACCAGTTCAAGGCGACCATCGTCTGGATGGACCCGGCCGAGCTGCTGCCCGGCCGCGCCTATTGGCTCAAGCTCGGCACCCAGACGGTCAGCGCGGTGATCCGCGCGCCCGAGTATGCGATCGATGTCAACACCATGGCACGCGCGCCCGCCAAGACGCTGGCGCTCAACGACATCGGCGTGGCCGAGATCGTCACCGATCGCGGCATCGTCTTCGAGCCCTATGCCGAGAGCCACGATCTCGGCGGCTTCATCCTGATCGACAAGCTGACCAACGCCACGGTCGGCGCCGGCATGCTCGATTTCGCGCTGCGCCGCGCGCAGAACGTCCACTGGCAGGCGGTGGAGATCACCCGCGAGGCCCATGCCCAGCAAAAGGGCCAGCAGCCGCGCCTGCTCTGGTTCACCGGCCTGTCCGGCTCGGGCAAGTCGACCATCGCCAATCTGGTCGAGAAGAAGCTGCATGCGCTGGGCAAGCACAGCTTCCTGCTCGACGGGGACAATATCCGCCACGGGCTCAACCGCGATCTCGGCTTCAGCGATCAGGACCGGGTGGAAAATATCCGCCGCATCGGCGAGGTTGCCAAGCTGATGACCGATGCCGGCCTGATCGTGCTCACCGCCTTCATCTCGCCCTTCCGCGCCGAGCGGGCGATGGTGCGCTCGCTGCTGCCCGAGGGAGAGTTCTTCGAGATCTTCGTCGATACCCCAATCGAGGAGGCCGAGCGCCGCGACGTAAAGGGGCTCTACAAGAAGGCGCGCGCCGGCGAGATCGCCAATTTCACCGGCATCTCCAGCCCCTATGAGCCGCCGCTCGCCCCGGAGATCCGCATCGACACCACCCGCACGAGTCCCGAGGAGGCCGCGGAGCAGATCGTCGAGGCGATCATGGGCGTATGGAGCCCGATGCTGTGAACGACGCCCAGCTCGCGCATGCCATCGCCGAGGAAGCCGGCGCGCTGCTGCTCCGCATCCAGGGCGAGTGCGCCGGCGGCGCGCGGGGCGACGCGGAGGCGAATGCGCTGATCCTCGATCGGTTGCGCGCGGCCCGGCCCGACGACGCGATCCTCTCCGAGGAATCCGCCGACGACCCCGTCCGCCTCGGCCGCAGCCGGGTGTGGATCATCGACCCGCTCGACGGCACCCGCGAATTCGCCGAGCGGCGCGAGGACTGGGCGGTGCATGTCGCGCTCGCCATCGACGGTGAACCGGCGGTCGGCGCGGTCGCCCTGCCCCGGCTCGGGCTGACGCTCGCCAGCGACACCCCGCCCGCGCTGGCCACGCCGCAGCAGCCGCCGCGCATGCTGGTCAGCCGCACCCGCGCCAGCCAGCTCTGCGCCGAGGTCGGCAGTTCGATCGGCGCCGTGCATGTCGGCATGGGCTCGGCAGGGGCCAAGGCGATGGCGGTGGTGCGCGGCGAGGCCGAGATCTACCTCCATTCCGGCGGCCAGCATCAGTGGGACAATTGCGCACCTGTAGCAGTGGCGCTGGCGGCGGGGCTGCACGCTTCGCGCATCGACGGCGCGCCCATCGTCTACAACCAGGCGAGCACCAGCGTGCCCGATCTGCTGATCTGCCGCCGCGAATGGGCAGAGCCCGTGCTGGCCGCGGTGGCCGACTGCAATCGATTGGATCGTTGAGAAAACGTTACGGAGAAACCCGGATCGGACTCCCCCCGAATGGCCGGAATCGGCCCGTGCGGCTATCTGGAGGGCACGCGAACGGCAGCGCTTCCCCCCGCTCCCTTCGCCGGTAACCGCGTATCGGCCAGCCCTGAACTGACGCAGGGCATAGCCAGTTTGGAACAAGTCGGCGTTCCACGACCGATCCCCCCAGTGGGGCGCCGACTTGTTTTCCACGTACGAGAGTATCGCTTGCGCATGACGGGCCGGTCCGCTTCCCTCCCTAGGCGGACCGGCCTTTTTGTTCAGAACGCGTAGGACAGGTTGAGCATGTAGGTGCGCCCCACCTCGACATAGCCGCCCTTGCGATCCACCGAGAGCAGCGCCTTGCCGACTCCGGCCGTCGACCAGTAGCTGTGCGAATCGAGCAGGTTCTGCACCGACACGCCGGCGGTGAGATGCTGGTTCACCGCATAGCTGAGGATCGCGTTCATCGTGGAGACCGGCTGGACATAGGTGTCCGGCTGCGACGAGCGCAGGTCGTACAGCTTGTTGCCGGTATAGGCGTAGTTCAGCGCGGCGTTGAACCCGCCATGCACCCAGAACAGCTCGGTGTTGAACATCACCTGCGGCGCCTGCGGCATGCGCTGACGGCGATAGCCGTTCGAGACGTACACCGTCGCATCCGCCCGCTGCAGCGTCACGTTGCCCTGGAAACCCAGCCCGTCGAGCAGGCCCGGCAGGCCCTTCAGGCTGTAGCGCGCGAACAGTTCCACGCCGTAGACGCTGCCCTCGCCGCTGGTGTCGAGCGTCTCGATCTCGACCCCGTCGGGCGAGAGCTGGCTGTTGGGCGAGGTCCACACGTTGAGGTCGCCGGTCGCGTTGGTCGAGCCGGTCGAGAACATCACATGGTTCAGGCGCTTGTAGTAGAGCGACGCCGAGAACAGATCGGTGCCCGCCCCCTTGTGCTCGATCGAGGTATCGACGTTCCACGCCTCCACCGCATCGAGATTGGGGTTCGGCACGAAGATCGAGGTGATCTTGCCGCTGTCGTCGCGCGAGACGCTGGTCGGCCCGAGCAGCAGGTCGAACGCCGGGCGCGAATAGCTCTTGCGCACCGAGAAGCGGTACACGGTGTTCGCGCCCGGGCGATAGGAGGCGATCAGGCTCGGCAACCACTGGTCGTAGCTGCGCGCGCTGGTGGTGAAGCCTGCGGTCTTGCCATTGTCCTGCCAATAGCGGCCCTGGAACCAGTTGTGCTCGTAGCGCAGGCCCGGCGTGATCGTCAGGCCGCCGAACGCGAAATTGGCGAGGATATAGCCGCTGGCGCGATGCTCCTTGCCGTCGAGCCGGTTCTCTTCCAGCTTCACCGGATCGATGCCGGACAGCTTCGACAGCGACAGCTTGGCGTTCTGCGCCTCGATCCAGGCATGATCGGGGATGTAGAACGGCACCTGCATGTCGTTCATGAAGCCGTTCAGCCGCTTGCCCGGCACCGCGGTGAGCTTGGTCATGTTCGGGTCGGTGGCGGTGAAATCATATTCGAGCGCACCATCGTCGCCGAGGCTGTTCGAATAGCGCTTCGAGGCTTCGTACTTGGTGCCTGCCTGGATCGAGGAAAGCCCGCGATCGCCGAAGCGCCAGGTGCCGTCCAGCCGGCCCTCGAGCTTCGATTCCCACGAATCCTCGAACTGCGCCGTGGTGTAGGCCTGGCCGAAATTGTCGAGATTGGTGATCGTGTTGCGGGCGTCGTCGGTCAGCACCACCTGCGGGTTGGTGCGATCGGCCAGGCCGGTGATCAGCTTGTAGGTAGCCGGGCCCGTCGCATTCGGCCCGATATAGGTCGGGCTGCCCCACTTGGCCTGGATGCGCAGCGGATAGCTCGTCGCGCCGCGCGAATAGGCACCGTTATAGTCGAGCGTCAGGTCGCCCAGCCGGCTCTCACCGCCGATCTTGGTGGTGAAAAGCCGCTGGTTGCTGTGCTCGGTACGGAAATAGTTGGTGCCGCCGAGACCGTACATCGCCAGATAGCCGGCGCTGTCATAGTTGGAACCCAGCTTGCTGCCCGCGTTCGGGTTGGTCTGGCCGGCGGTGAGGCCCACGCTGCGCGCGGCAGTCTGGTCCATCCAGTTCTTGAGGCGGTATTCGCCATAGGTCGTGCGGGCATAGAGGTCGGTGCTGTCGCCCTTCCATTCCAGGTTCACCGTGCCGCCGAAGCGCTCGATCTTGTTCTGGAAGATGTTCCACTCGACGCCGACCGGCACCGCGTTGGCGAGGTTGTCGCGCACCGCGCCCGGCACATTGCCGTTCTGCTTGGTGTAATCCTTGTGGATCGCCACCGACTCGCTGAAGACGTTCTTCTTGCCGTAATAGCCCGAGGCATAGACGCCGAAACTGCCGAACTGCTGGGCGGTTTCGAGCGCGATCGTGCCGCCCCAGGGATCCTGGTCGCGCGCAGCCGCGCGGCCGGCGATCTGGCCCTGTGCGCGGATCTGGAAATGGTGCGCGCCGAAATCGAAGGGCGAGGCGGTGCGCAGGTCGATCACGCCGGCGATGGCGTCGCCGTCCTGCGCCGCGGTCGGTGCCTTGTCGACGCGAACCTCGGAGAGCGCGAAGGGCGACAACAGGTTCATCGAGATGGCGCGGGTGCGCGCATCGGTCTGCGCCAGGCGGACGCCGTCGAGCGCATAGGCGTTGTAGGCGGTGTCGAGCCCGCGGATCGACAGATACTGCGCCTCGCCGGTCGAGGCGGCGTTGCGCGACTGGTCGACCGAGGAACTGACGCCCGGCAGGCGGGTGAGCAGGTCGGCCAGGTTCTGCTGCGGCTGCGCGCGCAGTTCCTCGCCCGAGACGATGGTGACGAGCGAGGCGCTCTTCACCTGCTCCTCCTGCACCGTCTTGATCGCGGCGCGCTGGCCGGTGACGACGATCGTCTCGCCGTCGCGCGTCTGATCGTCATTGTCCGAGGTCGGGGTGTCCGACGCGGCTGCCGCGACGGTGTTCTCGCGCGGCGTGGCGGCCCATGCCTGCCCCTGTGCGATGAGTGCGACCATGCCCCCGCCCAGGAGCAGCGCGGTGCGCTTGTTCCAGTGTCCCATTGGTTATGTCCTTCGCTGGATATTGGTGCCAGCCTGTTCCTGCTGGTCGCTGCCGCCGCTAGCTGCGGCTGGCGGCAATTCAGCGTAGCCTCCGTGGCAATTTCAGTATCCCGGGGTTACATTTTTGCTGCGATGCAGCGCAAATCGCGGAAATCACAGGAGCAATACCAATTATTAAATTGGTATTCTTTTTCGTCACACAGCTTTCACGCGCGAAGGCTAGCATCCGCCGATGACCACCTCTCCTCTCGCGCGCGTCGGCGCGCTTGCTGCGCTCGCCCTGTTCCCCACCGCCGTCCAG
The DNA here is from genome assembly GCF_011927635.1 of Sphingomonas trueperi. Taxonomy (GTDB): domain Bacteria; phylum Pseudomonadota; class Alphaproteobacteria; order Sphingomonadales; family Sphingomonadaceae; genus Sphingomonas; species Sphingomonas trueperi. Next base: position 514,896 of record NZ_JAATJB010000002.1, on the reverse strand, counting down.
GCAACGACGACGCCAAAGCCGCTGCATGTCGAGCGGCTGGTGCTGCTGATGCGCCACGGCGTGCGCGCGCCGCTGGACGGCGAGGTGCCGCCCGCGACGCGCACCGGCCAGCCCTGGCCGCGCTGGAACGGACCGGCCGAGCAGGTGACGCCGCACGGCGCTGCGGCACTCCGCGCGCTGGCCAAGGCCGATCGACGCTGGTTCGCCGCCGCCGGGCTGGTCGCCGCCAACGGCTGCCCCGATCCCGCGGCGCTGCGGCTCTGGACCAACAGCTCGCCGCGCACGATCGCCAGCGGCCAGGCCTATGCGGCGGGCTTCGCGCCCGCTTGCCAGGTCGTGGTGGGCCACAAGCCCGAAGGCACCAACGACCCGATCTTCGAGCCGCTGGGCGCCCATCCCGCCGCGTTCGACGCGGCCCGCGCGGTAGAATCGATCAACCGCTATACCGGCGGCGGCGAGGCGCTGACCCGGCGCCATGCCGAAGGGCTCACGCTGCTGGAGCAGGTGCTCGCCTGCCCCACCGCGCCGTGCAGCCCGGTCGAGCCCTCCTCGGTCCGCGCCAGCGAAGACGGCCATGGGATCGACCTCAAGGGTCCGATCCGCGCCGCGTCGGGCACCGCGCAGGTGCTGATGCTGCAATATCTCGAAGGCCTGCCGCTGGCGCAGGTCGGCTGGGGCCGCGCGACGCCGGCGCGGCTGGAAGCACTGGGCGCGGTCCACGGCGCGCTGTTCGACATATTCAGCCGCCCGCCCTATATGGCCGCCTTCCAGATGGCGCCGACGGTCGACCGCATCACCCGCGACCTGACCGCCGCCGACGCGCCCAAGCTGGACGTGCTGATCGGCCACGATACCAACGTCGCGGCACTGGCGGCGGTGCTGGGCGTGCCGGTCAAGGCGCCGGGCTTCGCGACCAACGATCCCTCGCCGGGCGGCGGCATCGCCATCGCGCTGGTCAAGGCACCCAATGGCCGCCAGGCGGTGCGCCTCTGGTACCGCAGCCAGAGCGCCGCCGACATGCGCGCCGCCCGCGACCGCACGGTCTGGACGCCGCTCCGCCTCAAGGGCTGCGACGAGGGCGCCGAGCACCGCTGTGCGCTGCCGGCGTTCCTGAAGCGGCTGGAGACAGCGACGGCACCTGCGCGCGGCTAGACCCCGCGGCTGGGGTAAACGTCGTATTGTTGCAGCGACCTGCGGGCTCGATCCAGCCCGGGGAGATTGCACGCATGACGACGGTACTTCGCAGCCTGACCCTGGCCTTGGCCGCCGCCGCGGTGTCGCCAGCAGCGCTGGCGCAGCAGCTGCCCGCGCCTGCCGCCGCGGAGGAAGCGGGCGGAGCTTCGCCCTTCGTGCCTGCCGGATTCGCACCACCGACCCTGGTGGACGCGCAAAGGTTCAAGCTCGTCCCGCTCGGGCCCGCTTTGGTCAAGATCGACTTCGACGCCTATATGTCGTCGATCGACCATCTCCAGAAGACCTTCACGCGCAGCACCGCATGGCCGCACCCCGGCATCACCGATGCCGATGCCATGCGCGACATGGAGACGGAACAGGCCCGCTTCCGCGCGCGTCGGTCCTTCGCCTATGCGGTGCTCTCCCCCGATGGTCGCCGCGAGCGAGGATCGGTGTATGTCTCGCCCAGCCCGATCCCCGGCTACGACGCCATGGTGCGGCTGTGGGTGACCAAGGCGGACCATGACGCCGGGTTCGACGCCGAACTCTATGCGTGGGTCACCGAGTGGATCCGCACGGACTGGCCGTTCGCGCGGGTGGCCTATCCCGGCCGGTCGATCGACTGGGGAACCTGGGACGCAGCCGTTGCCGCGGAAGCAGCGAAACGGCCGCGCCCGGGACCGTAAGCGCGAGGCGCCGCGCCCTTACGCCGCGCGCGAGTACGCCATCGCCTGGTAGCTCGCGAACAGTTCCTCGAAATGCTGGTCCATCGTCCGCGTCGACGGCGCGTCCGCGGTGGCGCGCATGCGGTGGAACATCGGGGTGGTGTCGACGAAGTGGGTCAGCGCATCGCGCAAGGACACCGGGTCGGCCGAACGATAGAGCATCCCCTGCCCTTCGACGAACTGGTCGGCGGCGCCGCCCTCGTCGGGAACGATCAACGGCAGGCCGCTGGCGCGCGCTTCGGCGGCGACCATGCAGAAGGTCTCCGCCTCGCAGCCATGGACCAGCGCGTCGGCGCTCGCCAGCACCCGGGCGAGCTGCTCGCGGTTGCTGGTCGGCTCGAACAATTGGGCGTGCGGGTTGCGGCCGATCGCGGTGATCACCTTGGAGCGGGCGGTGCCGGTGCCGATCAGGACCAGCCCCATGGGATGCCGCCCCGCCGCCGCCTCGGCCGCCTCGATCACCATCGGCCAGCGCTTCTCCGGCGCCAGCCGGCCGACGCCGATCAGCAACGTCGCCTCGGGCCCCAGCCCGCAGCTCGCCAGCAGTTCGGCACGGAGCGATTCGTCGCGCAGGGTAGGGCTGAAATAGCCGGGCTCGACGCCCATCGGGATCGTCGCCACCTTGGTCAGACCGCCTTCGGTCAGCCGGCGCGCAAGCCCCTGCCCCGCCGTCACCACCTGGTCGAACCCGTCGTCGAGCCGGCGGAGATGCTGCCAGAAGGAGGAGAAGCCCTTGTCGATCGTCTCGCGGTTGGCAATCGTGCCGAACCAGCGATAGGCATAGGCGGCCAGCGGATCGGCGTGCATCACCAGCGACCGCGCCGCCGATCCCTGCCAGCGCGCGACCATCGAGGCGCTGCGCCAAGGCGACGAGGCCTCGACGAAATCGGGCCGCCAGCGGTCCAGCGCGGCGTGGAGCGCGGGCTCGTCGTCGAAATAGCGGTAGCGGCGGTCGAGCGGCAGCAACGGGGCCGGGATCGTCGCGAGGATCGCGCCGTCGCGCGCCTCGAGGATCTCCTCGCGCTCGCCGGGGGCGAGGATGACGATCTCGTGGCCCAGCTTGGCACCCAGCTCCATCTTGCGACGGACATAGGTTTTCACGCCGCCGCCATAGGGGCTGTAGAAGGCGCAGACGTCGAGGATGCGCATCAATGCGTCTCCAGCAGTTCGCGATATTGGCCGAAGCGGCCGCCCTTGGTCAGCGCACCGAGCGTCTTGTCGATGCTCGTGAGCAGCGCCGGCACGGTGATGTCCCCCGGATGCACGCCAAGCCGCATCGCCGGGCGGCGCGGCAGCAGCGTGCGGGCGAGCGCGGCCACGGCGAGCGAGGAGGCAATCCGGCTCTTGCTGCGGCTGGCCCAGGTGATCACCGGGCCCTTGGCGAGCACGCGGTCGGCCTGTTGCGGCGCCCACACCCGGAAATGATCCTCGGCGAGCGCGAAATCGAGGTCGCGCAGCGCTTCGCGGGCGCCGTCGCCATACAGCCAGGCGGGGGCGATGAAGCCGGTGACGGGGCGGCCGATAATGTCCTCCACCAGCGCCCTGCCGCGCGCCATCCGGTCGCGCGCGGTGGCATAGTCGAGGCCGAGGAACTCGCCCTCGCCTGCGGTCATGTGCCTGGCCTTGAAGCGCGCGCCGGCCGAGGCGTGCTCGGAGACGTCCTTGTGGAACCAGCCGTGCAGGAACATCTCGATCCCCGAATCAGCCCAGCCGCGCAGCCGGGTGGCGAAGGGGCTGCCGGGGACCAGCGGGGCCGATCCCCAATGGTCCGGCACCACCAGCATCGCATAGCGGGGCGCGCCGATATGCCGCAGGAACAGCTCGGAAAGCTGGTCGACCGCGCCCTCGGAACGGGGCCCGACATCGTGGATCGATGCGAGCAGGCTGGGGCCCTTGGGCCCTTGGGGGCGGGTGGTTGCGGTCATGCTATCGTTCTTTGCTGCAGGTGCGAGCGATATAGACCGCCGGAACTGGGCGGCAAGCGGGCGGAATTCCGGCTTTTTCTAACGCGCGGAATACCAAGGACTAAACGACGCGGGGCCCCTCGATCCGCACCAACGCTGCCATAATCGACGCGAAGCGGACATCCATCTTCGGTCTAGGGTCCCTCTACCTTGGGGTTGGCAGCGCTTAGACGAGCGCGATTTTGCGGGTCGCCTCGGGGGTGGTCAGCGCGTCGACCAACCGCAGCGCACGCTCGACACGCTCGCGCGGCGTCGATCCTCCGATCGAAACGCGCAACGCGGGCGGCGCCGTCCCGGGATCCACCGCAAACACATCGCCGCCGACCACGCCCAGCCCCTGCGGCCGCAGCGCGTTGACAATTTCGGCCGCATTCGCCCCTGCCGGGAGCGGCATCCACAGATGATAGCCTTCTTCCTGCGCGTGGAAGCTGCCGGGACGCAGCACCGCGCGGGCGATCGCCTGCCGCGCGCGTGCTTCTTCGCGCACCGCGGCACGCAGCGCATCGAAGCTGCCGCCGTGCAGCCAGTCGGCGACCACCGCGACGTTGAGCGGCGGCGCCATCACCGCGGTTTCGTGCAGATCGGCCGCGAGCCGCCACGCCGCCGCGACGTCGGGCGCGGCGATCCAGGCGACGCGGAGGCCGGGCGACAGGATCTTCGAAACGCTGGCGATGTGCCAGCAGCGTTCCGGCACCAGCGCGGCGAGCGGCGGCAAGGGCGCCTCGGGGAGCAGCCCATAGGCATCGTCCTCGATCAGCTTCAGCCCGTGGCGGCGCACCACTGCCGCCAGCGCCGTGCGCCGCGCCGGGCCCATCGTCGCGGTAGTCGGATTGTCGTTGGTGGGAACGACATAGGCCGCCGCAACCCCGTCCGCACAGGCGTCCGCCAGCGCCTCGGGCATCATGCCCTCGCCGTCGCTCGCGATCACCCGCAGCGTCAGGCCATAGCGCCGCGCGACCGCGAGCAGCCCGGGATAGACGAACGCGCCCACCGCCAGCACGTCGCCGGGGCGCAGCTCGGTGCTGATCACCGCATGCAGCGCGTGCTGCCCGCCGGCGCTGACCAGCACGGTATCGTCCTGGGCCGGGATGCCGCGGCCCTGCAGCAGGGCGGCGCCCGCCGCACGCGCCAGCGGCATGCCGCCGCGTGGCTGATAGTGGAACGGCGCTGGCCCGTCCGCCCGGCCGAGCAGGTTCGCCGCCGAGGCGGCGAACGCCTTTTCCAGCTGCCGGTCCGCGGCTTGGGGGGGCGCGTTCATCCCGGCATCGGCCGGCTCGGTATAGGGAATGCCGCTGGGCTCGACGGCCTTGCTGCGCACGAAGCTGCCGCGGCGGCCATCGCCTTCGATCAGCCCCAGCCGCTGCGCCTCGCCATAGGCGCGGGTGACGGTGGTCAGGTCCACGCCCAGCGCCTCGGCCAGCATCCGCTGCGGCGGCAGCCGGTCGCCGGGCTGCAGCGCGCCTGCCTCGATGTCGCGCGCGATCGCATCAGCGATGGCGAGGTACTTCGGACCCAGGGTTCCGGCGATGTCGGGTTTCCAGCTTTGCATGGTTCGAGGCCTAGCCGATCGCATCTAAATTTACAGACGTTCCGCGCATGGTCCCGCCCTCAATCCCGGTGCTGGGCGAAGCCGTCGCGGCCGCGCGCGCCGCTTCGCGCCGGGCAACAGGCGACGCGATGGCGATCATCCCTCGAACGGATCGCTGCCGGCGGCGCGGCCGTCGAGCCGGTTCCACAGCCGCTCGGTCCCCGCCTCGCGGGCGCGGTTCACATATTGCGAGGCGACCAGCCAGCCCTTGATCGGCCGCAGCGGCAACAGGCTGCCCAGCGCCATCAGCGGCAGCGAGGTGAACAGATGCACCCACAAGGGCGGATCGAAGGCCACCTGCACCCACACCACCACGAAGGTGAGCGGGAAAACGACGATGCACAGCGAGAAGAAGGCGGGGCCGTCGTCCGGCGCGGCGAAGCGATAGTCCAGACCGCACGCCTCGCACGTGTCGGCCACCTTCAGCCAGGAGCGGAACATGCGCCCCTTGCCGCAGCGCGGGCACAGCCCCTTCCACCCGCATTTCAGGATCCAGGGAAACGCTGCCTTGGTCGATACCGTCATGACCCAACTCCTGAGTCGCACCATCCAGCTGCAACATAGTCACTACATAACCCATACACAATTTACAGGAACGGAATTTTGCCTGCTCAATGTATGCAAAACGTCTCCTCAGCGCCGGCGGCCGCCCGCGCGGGATCCGATCGACTGCAACGCCATCGCCCTCGTTCGCGAAGGGCATCGCGCATCATCGGGGACGCGAGGGTGGGTATCCGGCGTCGTCGGAAAGAGGCAGGTGGAGAAGATCGCCTGTTCGGAAGCCCTGCCCGGTCGGCTGCGTCGACGCGGCGCATCCCCGCATCGAGGGATAGGATCGCCTCGCCGGAAGATGGGTTGGCAGATACTCCAGTATACTGACGCCGCCGCAGGTCGTTCGGTACACCAAAGGGGTCGGGCGGCATTGCCCCCCTGCCCCTCGCCGCCCGACAACCTTCCCCGATCAGCGTTGAGGATGGCCCCTTCACCGCACCGGTTGTCGCCCCGCCACCGCCCAGCCCCCAGCGAACCTAAACGCACGTATGCGGGCGCCATGCCCCGCATAGGATGGAGCGGCCACCCGGATCGATGCTTATGGCTGCAACACTTCAGGAGACCGAAGATGCGCGTGAACTATGCCCGCAATGCCGGCCGTCCCTGGGCGGTACGCATTCTGCTCGACAATTCCCAGCCGCGCAGCCCGCGCCGCGCCCAGGCGATGCCGTTCGACGAGCCTCCCGCCCGCCGTACCGATGCGCCTGCCGGCATGTGACGGCGCCTCGGCCGCCCGCCACGACGATGTACCTCCGGCAGCATCTGCCGAACGTGCAGCCAGGCCTGTTCCTGCACGAATGAGGCGAAGCTGCGGATAGCGTGGCCGCGAGTACACCCCGGCCACGCCAGCCCGTCACTCGACGGTGACGGACTTGGCCAGGTTGCGCGGCTGGTCGACATCGGTGCCCTTGGCGACGGCAACGTGATAGGCGAGCAACTGCACCGGCACCGCATAGACCAGCGGCGCGATCAGCGGGTGGACCTTGGGCATGGTGATGGTGGCGATGCAGCCGTCCCCCGCGGCCTGGATGCCGTCATAGTCCGAGATCAGCACCACCTTGCCGCCGCGTGCCTGCACTTCCTGCATGTTGCTGACGGTCTTGTCGAAGAGCGGGCCCGAAGGCGCGATCACGATCACCGGCACGGCATCGTCGATCAGCGCGATCGGCCCGTGTTTCATCTCGCCGGCGGCATAGCCCTCGGCATGGATATAGCTGATTTCCTTGAGCTTCAGCGCGCCTTCCAGCGCCAGCGGATAATCGGTGCCGCGACCGAGATACAGCACGTCGCGCGCCGCCGCGATCACCCCGGCCATCGTCTGAATCGATTCGTCATAGGCCAGCGCGGCGTTGAGCGAAGCCGGCGCTTCGGCCAGATGGCGGACGATGCGGCGTTCCTCGGCTTCGTCCAGCTTGCCCTTGGCCTTGGCGAGATTGGCCGCCAGCGCGGCCAGCACCGCCAGCTGGCAGCTGAACGCCTTGGTCGAGGCCACGCCGATCTCCGGCCCGGCATGGGTCGGCAGCAGCAGGTCCGCCTCGCGCGCCATGGTGCTGGTCGGCACATTGACCACCGCGGCGATCGTCTGCCCCTCGCTGCGGGCGTGGCGGAGCGCAGCAAGCGTGTCCGCGGTTTCGCCCGACTGGCTGATCACGATCATCAGCCCGCCGTCTTCCATGACCGGCGCACGGTAGCGGAATTCGGAGGCGACATCGATGTCCACCGGCACGCGGGCGAACTGCTCGAACCAGTATTTCGCCACCATGCCGGCATAATAACTGGTGCCGCAGGCGACGATGGTGACGCGCTTGATCGCCGAGAGATCGAACTCCGGAATCGGCAGCGTCACCTTCTCCTCCATGCGCTGGAGATAGGCGCGCAGCGTCTGCGCGACGACGATCGGCTGCTCGTAGATCTCCTTCAGCATGTAATGCCGATGGTTGCCCTTGGAGATGAGCTCGCCGGTCACGCCCGAGATGGTGATCGGCCGCTCGACCGGATTATTGTCCTTGTCGAAGATCTCGGCGCCATCCCTGGTGATGACGACCCAGTCGCCCTCTTCCAGATAGGCGATGCGCTGGGTGAGCGGGGCCAGCGCCAGCGCGTCCGAGCCGAGATAGGTCTCGCCCTCGCCATAGCCGACGACCAAAGGCGAGCCGAGCCGCGCGCCGATCAGCAGATCGGGATGCTGGCGGAACAGGATGGCGAGCGCGAAGGCGCCGTGGAGGCGCGGCAGCACCTCGCGCACCGCATCGGCCGGGGCCATGCCCGCCTCGACCTTCTCGCTCACCAGATGGGCGACGACTTCGGTGTCGGTCTCGCTGGTGAAGGTGCGGCCGCGCGCGGTGAGTTCCTCGCGCAGCGCCTTGAAATTCTCGATGATGCCGTTGTGGACGAGGGCCACTTCGCCGGTCGCGTGCGGGTGCGCATTGTTGGTCGTCGGGCCGCCATGCGTCGCCCAGCGGGTGTGCGCGATACCCGTGGTGCCGGGCAGCGGGTGGGCGGCGAGTTCCTTGCCCAGATTGACCAGCTTGCCCGAGGCGCGGCGGCGCTCGATCGTGCCGTCTACGTCCGTGGCGATGCCGGCCGAGTCATAACCGCGATACTCGAGGCGCTTGAGGCCTTCGAACAGACGCTCTGCGACGTCTTCCTTGCCCACGATTCCAACGATTCCGCACATCGCATCCGTCCTCCTGCCCCAGCCCTAGCGCGGGTGGGCGGCCGCCGCTAGCGGGGGCATACTGACGGATGGCTGAATGCGTCCGCCTCCTAAGCGCCCTGTCCCTCAGTGCGGAAAGTTGGTGTCGTTGAAAATCCGGGTGAACTCGGCCGGATCGGGCTCGTGCCCCTGTTCCTCGCGGAAGCGCACCGCGCCCTTTTCCCAGACTTCGCGGATCGCCCCGGCGATCCCCTCGGGGAACTGCATCCGCTCGACGACGATGCCCCGCCAATCGCTCTCCCCGCCGAAGGCTTCGCGCAGCGCGGGTTCGGCGGCGGTGAGCTGGGCGTCGCTCTTCTCGTCGAGATGGCCGATCGCGTCGAGCACATAGGCATCGAGCAGCTTGAGGAACGGCTTGTCGGTATAGCGGTCGGTCATTTCGCGGCCTTTCGTGCCTTCATTATCGCACGGAAGGTCGTGGCCCAGCCCTGCTTCGTCAATGTTTCCGGACGGGTAACCGCCAGCGCATCGGCCTCGACATCGCGGGTGATCACCGATCCCGCGCCGATGATCGCCCCGTCGCCGATCGCCACCGGCGCCACCAGCGCGCTGTTCGATCCGATGAAGGCGCCCGCCCCGATCACCGTCTTCTGCTTTAGGAAGCCGTTGTAATTGCAGGTGATCGTGCCCGCGCCGATGTTCGCCCCGGCGCCGACGCTGGCATCGCCCAGATAGGTCAGGTGGTTGGCCTTGGCGCCCTTGCCCAGCACCGCGTTCTTGAGCTCGACGAAATTGCCGACATGGGCGTCCGCCTCCAGCACCGCGCCGGGCCGCAGCCGGGCATAGGGGCCGACGGTCGCGCCGCTGGCGATGGTCGCGCCCTCGATATGGCTGAAGGCACGGAGCACCACGCCGTCCGCGACGGTTACGCCGGGGCCGAACACCACGTTGGGCTCGATCGTCACGTCGCGGCCGATCTGCGTGTCGTGGGCGAACCACACCGTCTCCGGCGCGATCAGCGTCGCGCCCTCCGCCATGGCACGGGCGCGGCGAGCCTGCTGCCACGCCCCCTCCACCGCCGCCAGTTCGCCCCGGCTGTTGACGCCGGTGACTTCGGCGACCCCCGTCTCGATCACCGCCGCGACCCGGCCGTCGTCATTGGCGATCTCGACGATGTCGGTCAGGTAATATTCGCTGGCGGCGTTGTCGTTCTTCAGCCGGTCGAGCAGCACGAACAGATCGGCGCCCCGCACCGCCATCAGCCCCGAATTGCACAGGGTGACGGCGCGCTCCTCCGGCGAAGCGTCCTTGTACTCGACGATCTTCGACAGGCGATCGCCGCCCTCGATGATCAGCCGGCCATAGGCGCCGGGATCGGCCGGGCGGAAGCCGAGCACCACGACGGCGGGCTGGTCCGCGCCATGCAGCCGCTCGACCATCCGCCGCATCGTCGCGGTGGTGACGAGGGGCACGTCGCCATAGAGGATCAGCACGTCGCCGTCGAAGCCCGCCAGCGCGTCCTTGGCCTGGAGCACGGCGTGCCCGGTGCCGAGCTGCTCGGCCTGATGCGCCGTCTCCGCGCCCAGTGGGGTGACGGCAGCCTCCACCTGCTCGCGCCCGGCGCCGACCACCACGACCTCGCGCGCGGCGCCCAGCGCCTTCACGCTGTCGATCAGGTGGAGCAGCATCGGCCGTCCGGCAATCGGGTGCAGCACCTTGTGGGTATCGGATTTCATCCGCGTGCCCTTGCCGGCGGCGAGGATGATCGCGGCGATGGGTGCAGTCACGTGGCCAGTCTCCGGTCGAAATGGGGTGCAACCCCTGCCACGCTGGACATGGCTTTTCCAGCACGATGCTGCCATGCGGCACGCCATGCCCCTGCCCTTCCGGACCATCGGATTCGACCTCGACGGCACGCTGCTCGATACCAGCGGCGACCTTGCCGCGACGCTCAACCGCGTGCTCGCCGAGGACGGCCGGCCGGCCCTGCCGCTCGACCGCATCCTGTCCATGGTCGGCCGCGGCGTGCACAAGCTGCTGGAGCAGGCGGTCGCGGCGACAGGCGGCGGCGATGCGGCGGTGGTGGCACGGCTCTATCCGCGCTTCGTCGCGACCTATGGCGACCATATCGCCGAGCATAGCCGCCTTTATCCCGGCGTGCTCGACGCGCTCGATGCGCTGGCCGCGCAGGGCATCACGCTGGCGGTGGTCACCAACAAGCTGGAGGCGCTCAGCCTGCCGCTGCTGGAGGCGACCGGCCTGCTCCCGCGCTTCACCACCGTGATCGGCGGCGACACGCTCGGCCCCGGCACCGCCAAGCCTTCGCCCGCGCCGATCCTGGAGATGGTCCGGCGCTGCGGCGACCCGGCGGCGTTCGTCGGCGATTCGATCTACGACGTGCAGGCGGCGCAGGCGGCGACCGTCCCCGTGATCGCGTGCAGCTTCGGCTTCTCGCAAGTGCCGGTGGCGACGCTGGGCGCCGAGGCGGTGATCGATTCCTTCGCCGAACTGCTGCCCGCGCTGGAAGCCCTTCGCCCAATCAGCGTTTGACAGCGCGCGGCCGCACGACGAAACACACGCTGTCGGAAAGGGAGAGAATCCGGGCAACCGGATCGCCGAAGGAGCAACCGCCCCGGAAACTCTCAGGCAAAAGGACCTTCCGACCATAACATTCTGGAGAGTGGCGCCGCGCGCGCCCGCCGACGGGATAGCGATCTCAGGCAAACGGACAGAAGGGGCCCGCAACCGAGTGTTTCAGGAGACGGGTTCCGTGGCGACCAAAGGCGTCGGGCCGAATGCAGGGCCGATCAGCATCACCGACGTGTTCACCATCGGCATCGGGCCGTCGAGCTCGCATACCGTGGGGCCGATGCGCGCCGCGCGCGACTTCGCCGCCTGGGTGGTCGCCGACGGGCGCAGCGTCACCAAGCTGTGCTGCGAGCTGTTCGGCTCGCTGGCACTGACCGGCAAGGGCCACGCCACCGATCGCGCGGTGGTGCTGGGGCTGGCGGGCGAGCGGCCCGAGGGTGTCGATCCCGATGCGGTAGAGCCGATGCTGGCGCAGATCGCCGCCGAGCGCCGCATCCTGCTGAACGGCACCGCGTCGGTAGGCTTCGACCCCGAGGCCGACCTCAAGTTCCGCAAGCGCCAGTTCCTCCCCGGCCACCCCAACGGCATGAAGCTGCGCGCCACGCTGATCGACGGCGCGGTGCTGGAGCGGACCTATTATTCGGTCGGCGGCGGCGCGATCCGGCGCGAGGGCGAGGAAGCCGCGGCAGGCCTTTCCGCCGGTACCAACCATCCCTTCGCCAGCGCCCGCGAGATGCTGCAGCGCTGCGACGAGCTCGGGCTCGACATCGCCGGGCTGATGCTCGCCAACGAACGCGGCTGGCGCGACGATGCGGCGACGCTCGCCTTTGTCGACGGCATCCATGATGCGATGAACGCGTGCATGGATCGCGGCATGGCGCAAGACGGCATCCTGCCCGGCGGCCTGGAAGTCCCCCGCCGCGCACGCAAGCTCCACCAGAAGCTGATGGCGCGGGGCCCCCGCGTCGAGCCCGCCTCGGTGCTCGAATGGGTCAGCCTGTGGGCGCTGGCGGTGAACGAGGAGAATGCCGCCGGCGGCCGCGTCGTCACCGCGCCCACCAACGGCGCGGCGGGGGTGATCCCGGCGGTGCTGCGCTATTACGAATGCTTCGTCGGCAACGCGACCCAGGCGGGCAGCCGCCGCCTGCTGCTCACGGCAGCGGCGATCGGCATCCTCTACAAGCGCCAGGCGTCGATCTCGGCCGCCGAGATGGGCTGCCAGGGCGAGGTGGGCGTCGCCTGCTCGATGGCGGCGGCGGGCCTCGCCGCGGCGCTGGGGGGCAGCAACGCGCAGATCGAGAATGCCGCCGAAATCGGCATGGAGCATAATCTCGGCCTCACCTGCGATCCGATCGGCGGGCTGGTCCAGATCCCCTGCATCGAGCGTAACACGATGGGCGCGGTGAAGGCGATCAACGCCGCGATGCTCGCGCTGCACGGCGACGGCACGCACAAGGTCTCGCTCGACGCGGTGATCGAGACGATGCGCCAGACCGGCCTCGACATGCGCTCCAAGTACAAGGAGACGAGCCTCGGCGGCCTGGCGGTCAACGTCGTCGAGTGCTGACGCGGCTCAGGGCTGCGCGGGCTTGAACTCGAAGTTCATCCCCGAGATTCGGCTGGGCTGGAAGCCCTTCCAGATCGTCGAGGCCGGCGCGCCGGGGCTGAACCCGGCATAGCGGCCGCCCGGGGCGCCAGCCCACTTCCCGTCGTTCGAGTTCGGCACCAAGCCGTCGATGTACGACGCCTTGGCCTCCTCGCCCTTCACATAGCGATCGAGGAACGCGGTGATGAAGTGCGCCTGCACTGCCATCAGCCGGTCCTTGCGCCACACCGCGTCCTCGAACCAATCGAGGTCCCAGAAGCTCTCGCGCATCGCGGGCGGCGCGCCGATCAGCGCGATGCTGTGCGCCGCCTCGCGGAAGGTGAGCAGGTAGCGCGGGGCGTGGACCGCCTGCTCGAACAGCGTGCGCACGCCGGGATCATAGCCGACGACATGATCCTGGCTGCCGACGATGAACAGCGTCGGCGCGCGGATCGCCGCCACGCCGGGCGCTGCCCAGAGCGGCGTGCCGTAGAGGTTGCTGGCCGGCGAGATCGCCACCACCGCCTTGAGATCGGCGACCTTGAGGCGCTCCGCCTTCTCCGCCCCGGCCACATAGGGCGCGAGCACGCCGCGCGTCGCGCCCGCCACCGCCGGATCGAGCGGCGCGCCGCCGGCGGTGAGCACGCCGTAACCGCCCATCGAATAGCCGATCAGCGCGGTGCGCGCGGCATCGGCGGCGGCGAACGCCCCCTGCCCGGCCTGCGCCCGCCGCTGCGCCTCGGCAGCGACGAAGGCGATGTCGAGCGGGCGGCTGGTCAACGGTCCGGCGCGCGCGGCCGGCGTGCGGATGGTGATCGGCGGATCGCGGAAGGCGGGCGCGACCACGACATAGCCCTTGCTTGCGAGGTTCTCGCCGAGCCAGGACAGCACCTCGGGGGTGTTGCTATAGCCATGGGCGAGGATCACCAGCGGGAAGCGCCCCTTGGCCGCCGCCGCGCCCGGCGTGGCGAGCCCCGGCACCTCGAACGGCACGTCGCTGCCCTTCTCGCCCGGCAGCGCGGTGCGATAGCGGGTGCCCGCGCCTTTTGCCGCGGCCGGATACCAGAGCTTGATCGGGATGTGCCGGTCGACGATCGCCGGCTTGTCGGCGCCCTGCAGCGGATCGGCCCGGCCCGCTTCCACGAACTCGAGATCGGCCACCCCGACGCCGTAGCTGCCGAGCGCCGCCAGCTCCGGCGCGTCGACGCTGGGCCGTGCCGGCGCCTGCTGCGCCTGCTGCGCGTGGCCCTCAAACGCAAAAATCGCGGCTGCGCATGCTGCGGCCGCGATTCCAATTCTGCCGATCATTCGGTCCCCTCTCCTGATGGAGAGGGCGGAGGCATCGCCCCCGCCCTCCCGCGTGTGCATCAGTAATTTACACCGAAGCGCAGGCCTGCATAGCGACGGAAATCGCGCGGCAGGACCGACTGGGTGGCGATCTGCTTGCCGAAATTGCCGCCCGAGTTGACCAGCGCCGGGAAATACTGCTTGTCGAACAGGTTGTTGACGAACAGCGTCGCTTCCCAGCGGCGCTTGTGGTCGCGCACGCCGGCGGTCAGGTTGAAGATGCTGAACGCGGGCTGGAAGGTCTCCGGATCGCGCGCCGCATAATAGACGCTCGACTGATACTGCCAGCTGCCGACGAGCACGCCGTTCAGCTTCTCGGTCAGCGCCGGGCTATAGTCGATCGCCATCGACCCCTTCCATTCGGGCGCCTGGATCGCCCGCGTGCCGGTGAGCACCTGATAGCTGACCTTGCCCTGCGTCACGCAGCCCTGCGCAGGACCCTGCTGGGTGTAGCACGGCGCCGCCGGGAACGAGAGATAAGTCGCGTCGAGATAGGTGAGGCCGCCGTTGATCGTCAGGTCACGCATCACGCGTGCCGCGGCTTCGAACTCCAGGCCCTTGGTGTTCATCTTGCCGACGTTGGTCAGGCGGAAATTGGAGGTCCCGTCCGCCAGCTGCTCGATCGTCTGTGCCTGCAGGTCGGTATAGTCGGTGCTGAAATAGGTGACGTTGAACGTCACGCGGCGCCCGAAGAACTGCGAGCGGACGCCGAATTCCCAATCCTTCGAGGTTTCGGGCCGGATCGGGCCGGCGGCGGCGCGGTTCTTGTCGAAGTTGCTGGTCAGATCGTAGGTCTGGCCCTTGTAGCCGGTGGCATAGCTGCCGAACGCGAGGATTTCGCGCGTCGCCTGCCAGTTGAGGCCGAGGCGGTAGGTGGTGGCGTCGTCGCTGGCATGGCCGCCATAGCTGGTCGCCAGGCGCCGGTCGTCGAACGTGTATTCCACGCGCTCGTTCTGCGCGCGGCCGCCGACGGTGGCGGTGAGGTGCTGGATGAACTCCCAGTCGATCTGGCCGAACGCCGCGATCTGGCGCGAGCCCGAGGTGGCGAACCAGTTCTGCGGCGAGGTCACCGGGCCGCGATAGAAGCGGCGCTGGAAGCCGGCATCGGCGTAGTAGACGCCCAGCGCGTAGCGGAACGCGTCCTCGCCCGGCGAGAGCAGGCGGATTTCCTGCGTGAACAGGCGCGACTGGAAGCGGCCGTCCTGGATGTTGCGGCCGATCGCGCCCGGGGCGACGGTGTCGTCCTGGTCGATATAGTCGTTCATGTGGAACTTGTCGTACGACGTCAGGCCCAGCACCTGCATCTTGCCGATGTTGATGTCGGTACGCAGGATGCCGCCGCCGCCGGCGAACTTGGTGCCGGCGCGATCATTGTTGGCGATCTTCTGGTTGTCCGGCTCGATCGTGATCCCCGGCAGCACCACGTCGGTGGTCAGGCCCGGAGTGTTGAGGAAGGTCGCCCCCGGGGTGACGCGGATGAACGGGCGGCCGAAATCGGTCTTGCCGTCGACATAGTTGCCGGAGAGCGTGAAGATCACGTCCGGCGTCGCCTTCCACTTCAGCTTGGCGCGGGTGTTCAGCGTCTCGCGGCCGTTGACGCGCTTGTTGTTGAACACGTTGAGGACGTTGCCGTCCCAGTTCGAATAGCTCGCCGAGACGACATAGCCGAGATTGTCGTTGATCGGCCCGGTGACGCTGAAATTGCCGCCATATTCGCGGTCGTCGGTCGCCAGCACATTGGCCTTCACATGGAAGTCCTTGGTCGGCTGAACCGTCATGATCTTGATCAGGCCGGCCGAGGCCGCCTTGCCGTACAGCGTGCTCTGCGGCCCGCGCAGCACTTCGATCATCGCCACGTCGGGCAGGTCGGAGAAGGCACGCGCCTGGAAGGCGAGCGGCACGCCGTCGACGGTCACCGCCACCGAGGACTCGACGCCGATCGCATAGGCAAAGGTGCCGATGCCGCGCAGCGAGACGTTGGCGTTGACCGGGTTTTCCGAGGGGCGGATCACCAGCGAGGGCGAGACCTTGCCGAGATCCTGGAAGTGGCGGACGCCCTGCGCCTCGAGATCGGCGGGCGTCACCACCTGCACCGCGAGGGGGACGTTCTGGATGTTCTCGAAGCGCTTCTGCGCGGTGGTGGTGACGATGATCTCGCCATCGTCCTGGCCGGCGGCCGGCGCGGCCTGGGCGGGTGCCCCCGCACCCTTGTCAGCTTCCTCGGGCGTCGCAGCGTATGCGCTGCCGGCGAGGAACGTGGCGGCGAGCGCGACGGCGCGTGCCGAGAATGGGAAACCCCTCATGAAACTTGAACCCCTTGCGTGATGCTATCGTTCTGCCTCCCCCAAGCTGGAACGGCCGGCTACGCGTGCGCGCGCCGACGCTGATTTTGTGAGAATTATAGGATAAGTGTGGCCAGCAGGTCGGAAAATTAGCCGAAAATGTTTTGGTCCGGCCATGTCCGAGACGTGTGCGCCCGCGTTCGCCCAGTGAAAAAGGGGCGGAAGCATCGCTTCCGCCCCTCCCCCGGCGATCACGCGCTGGTCGAATAGATCAGTAGTTCAGGCCGAAGCGAATGCCCGCATAGCGGCGGAAATCACGCGGCAGCACCGCCTGGGTGGCGATGGTGTTCGGCGCATTGGCCACGCTGCTGGTGTTGAAGTTCGACGCGGTGTTCACCAGCGACTGGTAATATTGCTTGTCGAACAGGTTGTTGACGAACAGCGTCGCTTCCCAGCGGCGCTTGTGGTCGCGCACGCCGGCGCTCAGGTTGAAGATGCTGAACGCGGGCTGGAAGGCCTCCGGATCGCGCGCGACATAGTAGATGCTCGACTGGTACTGCCAGCTGCCCTGGAGCACGCCGTTCAGCTTCTCGGTGAGCGCAGGCGTATATTCGATGCTGGCGCTGCCCTTCCATTCCGGCGCCTGGATGGCGCGGGTGTCGGTCAGGTTCTGATAGGCCGGCTTCGCCTGGACACAGCCCTGTGCCGCGCCCTGCAGCGGATAGCATTGCGCCACCGGGAACGAGGTGTAGGTCGCGTCGAGATAGGTCGCCGCACCGCTGATCGTCAGATCATGGGTGAAGCGCGCCGCGCTCTCGAACTCCAGGCCCTTGGTGTTGAGCCCGCCGACATTGGTCAGGCGATAGTTGCTGGTGCCGTTGATCGTCTCGATCGACTGCGCCTGCAGATCCTTGTAGTTGGTGTCGAAATAGGTGACGTTGAAGGTCATCCGCCGCCCGAAGAACTGCGTGCGGACACCGAATTCCTTGTCCTTCGACGTTTCCGGACGGATCGGGCCTGCATCTGCGCGCGCCTGTCCGAAGCCGGTGGTCAGATCGTAGGTCTGGCCCTTGTAGCCGGTGGCATAGCTGCCGAACAGCATCACGTCGCGCGTCGCCTGATATTGCAGGCCCAGGCGATAGGTGGTGGCGTTGTCGCTGGCATGGCCGGCCCAGCTGGCGGGCACCGGCAGATTCTTGTCGAGGAAGGTGTACTTCACCCGCTCGTTCTGCGCGCGGCCGCCGACGGTGGCGGTGAGGTTCTTGACGAATTCCCAGTCGATCTGGCCGAACGCCGCGATCTGGCGCGAGCCCGAAGTGGCGAACCAGTCGGCGAGGGAGAATTGCGGGCCGCGCTTGAACGGGCGCTCGAAGCCGACATTGGCGTAATAGACGCCGAGGGCGTAGCGGAACGCGTCGGTGCCCGGCGACAGCAGGCGGATTTCCTGGGTGAACAGGCGCGACTTGAACGCACCGACCTGGATGTTGCGGCCGAACGGTCCCGGCGCGACCGTGTCGTCATGGTCGATGTAATCGTCCATGCGGAACTTGTCGTACGAGGTCAGGCCCAGCACCTGCATCTTGCCGATGTTGATGTCCGTGCGGAGCATCGTGCCCCAGCCCCAATATTTGGTGCCGGCGCGGTCGTTGTTGGCGACCTTCTGGTTGAGCGGATCGATCTTGATGGCCGGCAGGATCACGTCGGCGGTGAGGCCGGCCTGGCCGCGCAGCAGCGCGCCCGGTGCCATGCGGATGAACGGACGGCCCACCGTGGTGTTGCCGTTCATATAGTTGGCCGAGGCGGTGAAGACGACGTCCGGCGACGCCTTCCACTTCAGCTTGCCGCGGGTGCTCAGCGTCTCGCGGCCATTGACGTCCTTGCCGTCGAACACGTTGCGGACGTTGCCGCCCCAGTTCGAATAGCTGGCCGAGAAGACATAGCCGAGCGTCTCGTTGATCGGGCCGGTGACACTGAAATTGCCGCCATATTCCTTGTCGTCGGTGGCGAGCAGGTTCGCCTTGACGTGGAAATCGTTGGTCGGCTGGGTGGTCATGATCTTGATCAGGCCGGCCGAGGCGGCCTTGCCGTACAGCGTGCTCTGCGGGCCGCGGAGCACTTCGATCATCGCCACGTCGGGCAGATCGGTGAAGGCGCGCGCCTGGAAGGCGAGCGGCACGCCGTCGACGGTCACTGCGACCGAGGACTCGACACCGATGCCGAACGCGAAGGTGCCGACGCCGCGCAGCGAGACGTTCGCGTTGACCGGGTTTTCGGCGGTGCGGACGGTTAGCGAGGGCGCGACCTTGCCGAGATCCTGGAAGTGGCGAACGCCCTGCGCCTCGAGCTGGGCAGGCGTGACCACCTGCACCGCGAGCGGCACGTTCTGGATGTTCTCGAAGCGCTTCTGCGCGGTGGTGGTGACGACGATCTCGCCATCGCCCTTCGCCGCCGTCGTGGCCTGGGCCGGCGCGGGCGCTGCGGCCGGATCACGATGCTCTTCCCCCGCATGCGCATGCGCATGCGCCGCGCTGCCGATGAACGATGCGGCGAGCGCAAGCGTGCACAGCGGAAACTGGTAACCCCTCATCTATCATGCCCCTTGGAAGGTGAACCTCATCCCTCCTCTCCCCACGCCGGTATACTCTCTGGCCACCGGTCGCCCTGTCCTGACAATTGTAGGACCAGCGAGGCAATTCCCAAATTTGGTTGAGAATTATGAGCGGCCTCTGCCACGATAGCGAGAGCAGCGTGACACCAAAGCAACAGAACAGCAAACGTTTGCATCAGCACAAAAAAGAAAGGCGGAAGCATTGCTTCCGCCTTTCAGCTCTGCCCGATCAGCGCGGTCGTTCAGTAGTTCAGACCGAAGCGAACACCGGCATAGCGACGGAAGTCTCGCGGCAGCACGGCCTGGGTCGCCAACTTATTGCCGAAATTGCCGTCGGAGTTGATCAAAGACGGATAATATTGCTTGTCGAACAGGTTGTTAACGAAGAGCACCCCCTCCCAGCGGCGCTTGTGATCGCGCACGCCCAGGTTCAGGTTGAAGATGCTGAACGCGGGCTGGAACGTCTGCGGATCCCGCGAGACGTAATAGAGGCTGGAGGTGTACTGCCAGCTGGCCTGGACCACGCCGTTCAGCTTGTCCGTGATGGCAGGGGCGTAGTCGATATTGGCCGACCCCTTCCACTCGGGAGCCTGTACCGCTCGGGTACCGGTGAGGTTCTGATAGTTCGGCGGCCCCTGGATACAGCCTTGTGCAACGGTCTGGGTCGGGAAACAGGGCGCCGCCGGGAAGGACGTGTACGTCGCATCGAGATAGGTTGCAGAACCGCTCAGCGTCAGGTCCCGCGTCACGCGGGCAGCCGTCTCGAACTCCAGGCCCTTGGTGTTCAGGCCACCCACATTGGTGAGGCGGAAGTTGGAGGTTCCGTTGATCGTCTCGATCGTCTGCGCCTGCAGATCCGTGTAGTTCGTGTCGAAATAGGTGACGTTGAACGTCATCCGGCGATTGAAGAACTGGGTGCGGATGCCGATTTCCTTGTCCTTCGAGGTCTCGGGACGGATCGGGCCGAGATTGGCGCGCGCGGTGTTGAAGCCGGTGGTCAGATCGTAGGTCTGGCCCTTGTAGCCGGTGGCATAGTTGCCGAACACCATGATGTCCGGCGTCGCCTGATAGCTCAGGCCCAGCCGGTAGGTGGTGGCGTTGTCGCTGGCGTGGCCCGCCCAGCTGCCCTTCGCGATATTGTCGCGGAAGGTATATTTGACGCGCTCGTTCTGCGCACGACCGCCGACGGTGGCGGTGAGATGCCTGATGAACTCCCAGTCGATCTGGCCGAATGCGGCAACCTGGCGGGAGCCCGACGTGGCGTACCAGTCAGCCGGAGAGAAGGCCGGACCGCGGAGGAACGGACGCTGGAACGCAACGTCGGCATAATATACGCCGAGGGCATAGCGGAACGCCTCGTCGTCGGGCGAAAGCAGGCGTACTTCCTGCGTGAACAGCCGGGACTTGAACGCGCCGATCTGTAGATTCTTGATCGTCGGCGACGCGGTATCATCATGGTCAAGATAGTCGTCGAGACGGAATTTGTCGTACGAGGTCAGGCCCAGCACGCTGAGCTTGCCGAGTTTGATGTCCGTGCGGAGCATCGAGCCCCAGCCCCAATATTTGGTGCGCGAAGGATAGTCGTTGCTGACCTGCTGATTGAGCGGCCCCGGCGTGACGCCCGGCATGGTCACCGCTGCGGTCTGGCCGGCGGTGTTGCGCAGGAGCGCGCCATCGGCGAGCGCGATGAAGGGGCGGCCCACCGTGGTGTTGCCGTTGAGATAGTTGGCGCTCAGCCGGAACTTGACGTCGGAAGATGCCTCCCAGTTGAGCTTGCCGCGGGCATTCAGCGTCTCGCGGCCATTGACGTCCTTGCCATTATACACGTTGCGGACATTGCCGCCCCAATTGGAATAGCTTGCCGAGACGACATAGCCCAGATCCTCGTTGATCGGGCCCGTGGCGCTGAAGTTGGCGCCATATTCGTCGTCGGTGGTAACGGTCGTATTCGCCTTGAGATGAAAATCCTTGGTCGGCTGGACCGTCATGATCTTGATCAGGCCGGCCGAGGCGGCCTTGCCGTACAGCGTGCTTTGCGGTCCGCGCAGTACTTCGATCTGCGCGACGTCAGGCAAGTCGGTGAAAGCACGCGCCTGGAAGGCCAGCGGGACGCCGTCGACCGTCACGGCGACGCTGGACTCGACGCCGATGCCAAAGGCGAAGGTACCGACGCCACGCAACGACACATTGGCGTTGACGGGATGCTCCGCAGGGCGAATGACGAGGGAGGGCGCAACCTTGGTCAGATCCTGGAAGTTGCGGACGCCCTGCGCCTCGAGCTGCTCCGCCGTCAGAACCTGGACCGGCAGCGGCACGTTCTGGATATTCTCGAAGCGCTTCTGCGCGGTCGTAGTGACGACGATCTCACCATCGTCCTGCGCCATCTTGCCAGCGGACTGCGCGGCGGCGGCGCCTGCGGCGACCGTGGCCGCGGCGGACGTGTCGACGGCCGAGGCCTGGGTCTGCGCGTGTGCGCTGCCCGCCATGCAAGCCGCAACCAGCGCGGCATGCGCGACCGATACCTGGTAACCTCTCATTAATACTCCCCTTGTCCGGCAGGGTTCTACCCGCACTTCTTTTTTAGACAGCCGGACAATAGGTTCCCCGACACTCCGAGAAATATCGGGGAAACACGGTATGCAATCGTTTTTTAGTTCCCGTCTTGCCCGTTTTGTTGCATCGACGCCACACTGACAGCGCTGCCACCCTCGATAACTAGCTCGCGGGAATCGTTACTTGGTAGCAACAAGGTTATATCGGTGCTATCCAATTGCATACCTGTCGATGTAACATGAACCACAACCCGATTTGCCCGCGCCTCTCCCTCAATCTGCCAGCGCACAACCGCTTCATCGGCGCCGACCGCATCTTCCATCGCTTCGCAGCGGAACGCGCCCTCACGCGGCGGGAACAGCCACAGGCCGCGGCGCGGCGCATCCGGCCGCCAGCCGCCCTCCGCCAGGTCGACCAGCATCACCGAACCGGCCCGCGCGAACAGCGGCGGCGGCCCGTCCAGCGGCGCGGCGACCGTCACCCAGGCCCCGCCGGCGAAGGTCTCGCCGGTCCATACATGCGTCCACTCCGCCCCGGCCGGCAGATAAAGCCGCCGCTCGGTCGCGCCCTGCTCCACCACCGGCGCGGCGAGCACGTCGGGCCCGAGCAGATGCTCGTCGCTTTCCGCCCAGCAGTGCGGATCCCGGGGGAAGACGGCCCAGGTCGGCAGCACCATCGGCATATAGTCCGAGTGATAGCGGTGCAGCAGATCGTGGAAGAACGGCACCAGCCGCTGACGCAGCCGCATCAGCGCCCGGATCGCGGGCAGCGCCTCCGGGTACATCCAGGGCTCATTGACGGTCCGATCGTCGTTCCAGCTATGGATGCTGAAGCGCGGCATCAGCACGCCCGCCTGCACCCAGCGGACCAGCAACTCGGCGTCGGGCGCCGGCCCGGCGAACCCGCCCACGTCGTGCCCGCTGTTGGACACGCCCGACAGCGCCAGGCCGATCGCCATTCGCGCATTGTAGCGCAGCGTCTTCCACTCGGTGCGGTTGTCGCCGGTCCAGGTCTGAGCGTAGCGCTGCAGCCCGGCCATGCCGGCACGGGTGACGACATAGGGGAGTTCGTCCGGCCGCGCCTCGATCTGCGCGCGGCGTGAGGCGCGCATCATCAGCAGCGGCTGCACCGGCCGCATCGCCGCGGCGGGCACCGAGGTCCCGAAACCGGCGAAGCGGGCGCGTGCGTCCCACACTTCATATTCGTTGTTGTCGTTCCAGGTCGAGCGGATGCCCTGGTCGAGCAGCGCCGATGTCACCTGCCCGCGCCACCAGGCGGCGGCGTCGGGATTGGTGAAGTCGATATAGCTGCCGACTTCGTCCCAGAACTGCGCCTCGACCGGCTGGCCGTCGGCGTCGCCGACGAAATAACCGGCGGCAGCGACCTCATCATAGCGCGGGTGGCTGCGCAGCAGCGCGGGCTTGATGTTCGGCACCAGCTCGACGCCGGCGTCGGCATAGCTCTTCACGAACGCCTTGGGATCGGGGAACTTGTCGCGGTTCCAGTGGAACACGTAGCGCTTTTCACCGATCGAGGTGTAGCCCGAGGAGAGGTGGAACGAAGTGCAGCCGATGTCGTGCTCGGCCAGCTTCTCCAGGAACCCGCCCATCTGCGCCGCCGCGTCGGGCGCATCGGTATAGGTCATGGTCGAGCCCGAATAGCCGAGCGACCAGCGCGGCATCAGCGCCGGACGACCGGTCAGCCAGGTGAAGCGCTTGGTCACCGCCAGCGGATCGGGGCCGGCGATCATCCACAGATCGACATCGCCATGATCGGCGACCATGTGCCGGTAGAAGCCGTGGTAGTTGTCGAGCTCGCGTCCGAAATCGAACGCGACGTCGGCCACCGTGTCGTAGAAGGCGCCGTGGCAACGCCCCGCCTCGTCCGCCACCAGCACGTACGGGATCGACTTGTACTGGGGATCGCTCGTCTCCGCGTCATAGCCCATCGGATCGAGATTGGTCAGCCGGAAGCTGCGGCCCGCGCGATTGGCGTCACCGGTGCGGTCGCCCAGGCCGTAGAAGCGCTCGCCCGGACGGCGCGCGACATAATGGTGCGCCTTGCCGTCCCACCAGCCGAAATCATAGGCATGGGTCGGCCGATCCTGCGCCATCAAGATCCAGTCGTCGCCGTCGCGCTGTTCCCAGCAGCAGTGCAGCCCGTGCAGCCGCGCGGTGAGGCGGATGCGGTCGGTTTCCAGCACCAGCTGCTCGGCATCGTGGAACAGCCGATAGTCGGGGCAGGCGAAGCCGGAGACGTCCATCCGGTCGCGGCCCGGCTCGGCGATGTCCTCCTGCCCCGGCGCGATCGCCCAGCTGGGCGGGCTGGTGACGGTGCCCCCGGGGAGCAGCAGCAGCCGCACCATGTCCTGCTCGAGCACGAACAGGTGCGCGACGGCGCCGGTATCGGATTCCAGCGTGATCCGCCCCTGCCC
The DNA here is from genome assembly GCF_011927635.1 of Sphingomonas trueperi. GTDB lineage: Bacteria > Pseudomonadota > Alphaproteobacteria > Sphingomonadales > Sphingomonadaceae > Sphingomonas > Sphingomonas trueperi. The sequence goes on along the minus strand of NZ_JAATJB010000002.1, from coordinate 490,840 downwards.
CTCCTCGGCGACCGTGAACCGCGGGGGATTGGAAAGCGTGGCGCGTCTCATTTCACAGGCTCCGGAAGGCGAAGATGGCGCAGGCCGGCGATCAGCACGACCGCGCCGACGATGTCGAAGACGGAAAGCATGCCGAACAGCGGCGCATAGCCGACGGTATCGGCCAACTGCCCGATCAGCAGCGAGAAGAGCAGCCCGCCCACCCAGCCGGCCTGGCCGATAAAGCCGTTGGCGGCGCCGACTTCCTCGGCGGTGAACACGTCGGCGGAAAGCGTGTTGATCAGCACCGAGATCATCTGGTGCGCGAAGCCGCCGATGCAGAACAGCGCGATCGCGCTATAGGGGCTCGACACCAGCCCGATGCAGCCCGGCGCGATCATCAGCACCGCCGCCAGCGCGACACCCGCCACACGCGAGGCGATCAGCGGCAGGCGGAAGCGCTGCACCAGGAAGGGCGAGAGATAGCCGCCCAGCACCCCGCCCAGATCGGCGGCGAGGAAGGGCAGCCAGGCGAACAGCGCGATCTGCTTGAGGTCCATGCCCCGCTCGGTGGCGAGGTAGAGCGGGATCCAGAAGCTGAAGGTCTGCCAGGCCGGCTCGGCGAGGAAGCGCGGCACCGCGATGATCCAGAAGCGCGCGGTGCCCAGGATCTCGCGCGCCGAGGCGCGGCGGGCGAGCGGCTTGGGGCGCCCCTCGGCAATCAGTGCGCGTTCCTTCTCGGTGATCTTCGGATGGCTGCCGGGGCTGCGATAGAAGATCCACCAGGCGACGGACCAGAGCAGCCCCACCGCCCCGGTCACCACAAAGGCCATCCGCCAGTCGGTATAGATCATCACGACCGCAACGACGGGCGGCGCCAGCAGCGCGCCGAGCGACGTACCGGCATTGAACCAGCCCACCGCCACCGATCGCTCGCGGGCCGGAAACCATTCGGCGATCGCCTTGATGCCCGACGGGATGGCCGCGGATTCGAACATGCCGAGCAGCCCGCGGAAGAACATCAGCCCCAGCCATCCCGCCGCGAGCGCATGCAGCATGTTGGCGACCGACCACGCCGCGCCGAACAGCGCGAAGCCGGCGCGCAGCCCGACCCGATCGACGATCATGCCCGCGATCGGCTGCATCACCGTATAGGCGAGCTGGAAGCCGCCGACCACATAGCTGTACTGCTCGGTGGTCATGTGCATCACGGTCTTCAGCTCGGGCGCGAGTACGCCCAGCGAGTTGCGTGCGAGATAATTGGCAATGGTGCCGGCGCAGATAAGCCCGACGATCCACCAGCGAAGATGGGCAATACGCCGCATAAACCTTTCACTGCCCTCTCTGAACGGCCCCCCGGCCATTCTGTTCTTCGGTTTCGGCAATCCTGCACGGATTGGCCTGACCAATCAAGTGTCCGTCTGTGTAACCTTCACTTGCCCCGCAGCGCAGGCGGCAGCGATACCGGGATGTAGGAGGCGATCGGTGACCAAATGATCAACGACTCCGATCTCGGCGATCCGCACCGGGGCTGGCCTGCCGAACTTGGTCTGGTCGGTTGCGAGGATCACGGTGCGCGCCTGCTCGATGATCGTCTGCGAGACGCGCACCTCGTCCATGTCGAAATCGAGCAGCGTGCCCTCCTCGTCGATCGCCGAGGCGCCGATCAGTGCATAATCGAGCTTGAAGCCGCGCAGGAAATCCATCGCCAGCGCGCCCACCACCGCGCGGTCGCTGGCGCGCACCCGGCCGCCGACCACCACCACCTCGATCGTCGGCACCCCGCCGAGAATATCGGCGACGTTGAGATTGTTGGTCACCACCAGCAGGTTTCGGTGCTGCACCAGCGCGCGGGCGATCGCCTCGGTGGTGGTGCCAATATTGATGAACAGGCTGGCGCCGTCGGGCACCAGCGCCGCCGCCGCCGTGCCGATCGCGGCCTTGGCTTCGGCCGCGACCTGGCGCCGCGCCTCGCGATCGAGATTGTCGACCCCCGAGGTCACCACCGCGCCGCCATGGACGCGCGACAGCATCGCCTGCTTGGCGAGCTGGTTGAGATCGCGGCGGATCGTCTGCGGCGTCACCCCCAGCGCCGTCGCCAGCGCCTCGACGCTCACGCTGCCGGTGCGGCGGGCGAGTTCGAGGATCCGCGCGTGGCGCCCCGCGACCAGATCGGGCAGGTCCTCGGCCATCAGGCCGAGCGCGCCATCCGCCGGGGCTCGCCCGCGAGATACTCCGCGAGGCGCGCTTCGGTACCCTCGGGTACGTGCAGTCCCAGCTTGCTGCGGCGATAGAGGATATCCTCCGGGGTCACCGCCCATTCGTTGACGCGCAGATAGTCGACTTCGCGCAGCGTCAGCCCGCCGCCGAGATCGGCGCCCAGATCGAACGGAGTCATCGCATCACCGAGCAGCGCGTGGACCCGCGTGCCATAGGCGCGGGCGAGCCGCCGCAGCAGCGCGGCGGGCATGCCCGGCCGCGCATATTGCAGGCTGGCGACGAAGCGATCGAAATCGCCCTCGGGCAGGTCGCCGCCAGGGAGCACCGCACCCGCGGTCCAGGCACCCGGCGCCTGCGGGAAGAAGCGCGCCAGCTCGGCCATCGCGTGCTCGGCGAGCTTGCGATAGGTGGTGATCTTGCCGCCGAAGATGCTCAGCATCGGCGCGCGATCGTCGTCGCCGTCGAGGTCGAGGACATAGTCGCGCGTCACTGCCGAGGCATTGCCCGCTTTGTCGTCATAGAGCGGGCGAATGCCGGCATAGCTCCACACCACGTCCTTCTCGGACGGCGGATCGTCGAAATAGCGCGCGGCGGTATCGAGCAGGTAGCGGGTTTCCTCGGCGCTGATCTGCGCCTTGCCCGGCGCGCCTTGCCACACCTCGTCGGTGGTGCCGATCAGCGTGTACTTGCCCTCATAGGGCACGGTGAACACGATCCGCCGGTCGGGGTTCTGCAGCATGAAGGCATGATCGCCGGGATAGAGCCTCGGCACGACGAGATGGCTGCCCTTCACCAGCCGCAGCCCGCGATCGGCGACCACGTCGGGCACGCGGCCCAGCACGTCCGCCACCCAGGGCCCCGCGGCGTTGACCAGCGCCTTGGCGCGCACCGTTCGTTCACCCGCGTCGTCGGCGATGGTCGCGATCCATTCGCGCCCCTCGCGTCGCGCCCCGCGCAGCGCGGTGCGGGTGCGGATGTCCGCGCCCTTCTCCGCCGCATCCATCGCGTTGAGCACCACCAGCCGGCTGTCTTCCACCCAGCAATCCGAATAGACGAAGGCCTTGCCCTTGGCGGTCTTCAGCCCGCGCCCGAACGGCGTGCGGGCGAGGTCGATGGTGTCGGTGCCCGGCAGCTTCTTGCGGCCACCGAGATGGTCGTAGAGGAACAGCCCCAGCCGCACCATCCAGGCCGGGCGCGGCGACTGGGTCTGGGGCAGCACGAAGCGCAGCGGCCAGATGATGTGCGGCGCCATGCCCCACAGCCGCTCGCGCTCGATCAGCGCCTCGCGCACCAGCCGGAACTCGCCATATTCGAGGTAGCGCAGCCCGCCATGGATCAGCTTGGTCGAGGCCGAGGAGGTGTGGCTCGCCAGATCCTCCTTCTCGACGAGCAGCACGGACAGGCCGCGGCCCGCCGCATCGCGGGCGATGCCGGCGCCGTTGATGCCGCCGCCCACCACCAGCAGATCGAAACGCTCCTCGGAATGTGCGGCCGCCATGCTTCGCCTCATGTTCGCTATTTTTCGTTTATAGCATCAAGCGAACATAAACGAAAGCGTTGACGCGCGAACGAAAATCTACGAGCGTCCGAACGAACATAGGAGGGGCTTGGTGGACCGGAATCACATTCTCGCGATCGATCAGGGCACCACCTCGACGCGCAGCGTGATCTTCGATTCGGCGGGCCGCCGCGTCGCCACCGCGCAGACCGAGTTCGAGCAGCATTATCCCGACCAGGGCTGGGTCGAGCATGACCCCGAGACGATCTGGCGCGACGCGCTGACCACCGCGCGCGAGGCGCTGCTCAAGAGCGGCGTCGGCGTGGCGAGCATCGCCGCGATCGGCATCACCAACCAGCGCGAGACGACCTTGGTGTGGGACCGCACCACCGGCGCGCCGATCCACCGCGCGATCGTCTGGCAGGACCGCCGCACCGCCGATCGCTGCCTGCAGCTCAAGGCCGAAGGTGTCGAAGCGGAGGTGCGGGCACGCACCGGTCTGCTGGTCGATCCCTATTTCTCGGCGACCAAGCTCGGCTGGATCCTCGACCATGTGCCGGGCGCACGGGCGCGGGCCGAGCGCGGCGAGCTCGCCTTCGGCACGATCGACAGCTTCCTGCTCTGGCGGCTGACCAAGGGCGCGGTGCACGCGACCGACGTGACCAATGCGTCGCGCACCTCGCTGTTCAACATCCACAGCGGCGAGTGGGACGCCGAGCTTTGCCGACTGTTCGGCATTCCGATGGCGCTGCTGCCCGCGGTGCACGACAATGCCCATATTTATGGGAGGACCGATCCCGAATGGTTCGGCCTGCCGATCCCGATCGCCGGCATGGCGGGGGACCAGCAGGCGGCGCTGTTCGGCCAATGCTGCTTCGCGCCGGGCACCGCCAAGTCGACCTACGGCACCGGCTGTTTCCTGCTGCTCAACACCGGCGAAAAGGCGGTCGCCTCCGAACATCGGATGCTCACCACCCCCGCCTACCGCATCAACGGGCGGACCGCCTATGCGCTGGAAGGCTCGATCTTCGTTGCCGGTGCTGCGATCAAATGGCTGCGCGACGGCATCGGCGTGATCACCCATGCCCGCCAGACCAACGACATGGCGACGCGCGTGTCTGACAGCCACGGCGTCTACATGGTCCCTGCCTTCGTCGGGCTCGGCGCGCCGCACTGGGACCCCGAGGCGCGCGGCGCGATCTTCGGGCTGACGCTCAGCGCCACCCAGGCGCATCTCGCCCGGGCTGCGCTGGAGGCGGTGGCCTACCAGACCTACGACCTCGTCGCGGCGATGGTGCAGGATGGCGGGGTGCGACCGGCGATGCTGCGCGTCGACGGCGGCATGGCGGCAAACGACTGGCTGTGCCGCTTCCTCGCCGACATTCTCGACGTCGCGGTGGAGCGACCCGACGATCTGGAGACCACCGCGCGCGGCGCCGCCTTCCATGCCGGGCTGGCGGTAGGCCTGTGGTCGGGGGTGGACGAGCTCTCGGCGATCTGGTCGCGCCAGGCGTGCTTCGAGCCGGCGATGGAGGCCGGACACCGGACCACGCTGCTCGCCGGCTGGCACGACGCCCTGCGGCGGACGCTGGGGTGATACTTCATTCTCTAGCCCCTCCCTTCAGGGGAGGGGCTTGGATGTACCCTACAACGTCAGCGCGAACTTCAGGCCGAGCACGCCGACATCCTTGGCGTTCTTCACCCCGCCGGGCTGGTGGATCCACTGCACGTTGGGCTGCACCACCAGCCACTCGGTCGGCGACACGCTGTAGTAGAGCTCGGCCGCATATTCGGCATCGCGCGCCGGCTTGCCCGCGAGGCGATCCGCAGTGTCGATCCGCCCGTTCACATTGGTGCGCGCGACCGCCAGGCCGATCACGTCCCCCGGCAGGCTCGGCGCGAGCCCCTTGTAGAACAGACCCACCGACACCTGGTTGTCGGTCAACGAGGTCGCGCGATCGGCGAAGGTGACATTGGCGAACATGCTGAAGCCGGTCAGCGAGCGCCCGTCCTTCGAGGTGCCGGTCAGCTGCTGCTGGACGCTGGCGAACACGCCGTAGCGGCTCGAATGCTGGAGCGGCGCGAGGCCCGTCACCGCGCGCGGCTGACGGTTGACGTCGAGCACCAAATCGTCGCCATCGGCAGTCGAGATCCAGCCGCCGAACTTGTACGATCCGACCTTCCCCTCGTCGCCGCCGCGCGTCCAGCCGATCTCGGCGGGGAGCAGCACGCCGGTCGCGCCCTTGAAATGGCCGATGAAGAAGGTGCTCTCGAGGTTGCGCGGGTTCACCTCATAGGCGCCGCCCTGGATATAGACGCCGGGCGCCACGTCGACATGGACGTTGGCGCCCCATTGGCTGACCGGCCAATTGTACCAGTAATCGCCAACGAGATTGCCCGGCTGCGCGCCGCAGAAGCTCAGATTCTGGAAGTGGCAGGAAAAGACAGCGAAATCGTCGCCCGGATTGGTGCGGCCCAGCTTCACTTCCACCTTGTCGCCCAGCTTCTGCTGGAGCCACAGCTGCGTCACCCGCACCGTCTGGCCGCGTCCATAGACTTCCTGCACCTGCTGCAGCGCGCCAAGGCCCGCGGTGGTGGTGAGGTCGATGCCGCGGCGCCAGGTGACGGTGCCCTGCAGCGCCGCCCCGCCCCAGCCGAGCAGCTTGTCCAGATCGAGCAGCGCGCCGACGTCGAACTGGCCGGTCTCGGCCACCAGGCTGCGGTCGCCGCCGGTGAAGTTGTAGGCGGTCTCCGAGGCATAGCGCGCCGACAGGCCGATGCCGCGCTCGCCCAGACGGGTGCGGATGTCCTGCCAGTCGCCGATCAGCCCCGGCGGCGGCGAACTCTGGGTGTCACCGGCCAGCGACGACGGCGAGGGATCGCGCGGGTGGAGCATATGGCTGCGCGCGCGGCGCTGGGTATCGGCGCGCGGCCCGGCGCCGGCGTCTTCCTGCGCCGTATCGGGCTTGGGCTTGTTCAGTTCGTCCGCCGGTGGCGGCGGTGCGCCCACGTCCACCTGCTGCGCCAAGGCCGGCATCGCCGTTCCGAACGCCATGATCGCGAGCAGGGCCCCCCGCCCCGCACGCCAATTCCCACGCTTCATTGCATATCCTTTTAGCTCGCGGCGCACCAAAGAGCCGAGCGGCCTTTTGGTTGCGTGGCGGTGCAAGCCCGAACTTCGGGACTCGCAATTCGTGCCGCATAGGGGATGAAGCGCCCCAGCGCATAGGCCTGCGGTGCAAACCTATACCAAGGGCTAAGCGGCAGGGCTCAGGCCGGAAGGCGGAGCGTTTCCATCGTGCGGATCCAGTGCGGCAACAGCACGTCGCCGGCGCCGGCCTCGGGCTGTTGCAGCACCAGCCCGGCCCCGGTGCGGGCCTCGCTGGGCGTGATGCCGAACGCCGCCTTGAACGCGCGCGAGAAGGTGGACCAGTCGGCGAAGCCCCAGCCATAGGCGATCTCGGCGATCGACTTGCCGCGCTGCGCCGCGTCCCCCAGATCGCTCAGCACCCGCTCCAGCCGCTGGCGCCGGATGAAGTCGCCGATGCTGCCCAGCGGCGCAAAGGCACGGTAGAGCGAGGCGCGCGACATGCCCATCGCGCGGGCGACCATGTCCGGCCCCAGCTCCGGATGCGCGAGATTGGCGCGGATGAACCGCTTGATCCGGAACAGCGCCGCCACCGCGACCGAGGCGCGCGGCCCGCTCTCCTGCAGGGTGGGCGCGATCAGCCCACCCATCATCAGCCCCGTCGCGCGGGCCACCGCCAGCGCATCGTCCGCGCCCGCCTGCGGCAGCCGCTCGACCAGCATCCGGGCATGCTCGCCCAGCAGCTGCGCGGCCAGCGTCTCGCGGCGGAGCACCAGCCCGTGCAGCCCGTCGAGCCGCGGCTCGTCGAGCCCCAGCGCGCCGTGGTGGACCACCATGCTGATGTTCTCGCAGCCATCGGTGCGGGTGGCGAAGGGGCGGGTCATGTCGGCGACGCAGATGTCGCCGGGGCGGGTCACTATCGCCTCGCCGTCGTGCAGCCGCACGTCGCCGCCGCGGGTGATGATCTGGACCAGCACCGCCTCGACCCCGGTCTGGGCGACCTTGCGGATGTCGCGGTCGTAGTGGAACGCCGCGCCCCACATGCGCGAGCGGCCGATCAGCACCGGGCCGGCGTTGAACCCGTCGAGCCCGACGCTGAACGCGTCCGACACCGCCTCGCGCCGGGTATCGAAGATCGGATCGACCGATTCCGCATAGGCGTCGAAGCGCAGTTCGGGCGGTGCGTTCGAGACGTTGAAATAGGGCACACCGGGCGGCTCCGCCCGGACCCGTAAGTTCCGCTGTTCCTGCACCTCCCCCATCTACCTTGGATTCGTAACGCATGCGTTGTGTTTTGCACAGGCTTGCCGTCCCAGCCGTGGACAAGCGTGTTACGGGTCGGGACTCTCAGCGGTGAAGGGCGAGCAGCACGGCTTGGTCGCGGGCTTGAACTCCATCAGCTCCACCCGCGTGCCGTCTGGATCGTAGAAATTGGCCTGCCACTTGCCGTCGAGGCCCATTTGCGGGCCGTCATGGCGCGAGCTCAGCCGGTTCTCGCGGTAGAGCGTCGTCACCGCCGCCTGCATATTGACCACGCCGAGCGACAGGTGGTTGAGCACGCCCAGCTGCCGCGCATCCACCTTGTCGAGCGTCACGTCCGAACCCTCGCCCACCATCATATATTCCAGCCAGTCGCGCCCGTCTGGCAGCTGCTGCGACACCCAGTCGACCTTGTCCGCGTGGAAGGCACCGAACCAATAGGGGCGGAAGCCGAGCAGCGTGCGGTAGAAGCCGTCCTGCTTGGCGCGGTCGTGCACCACATGGCCGACATGGATGATCCGGCCGCTGATCGCGCCCTTCTCCGCCGCGGTGGCGGCGCTGCCGGGTTGGACGAACTGGACCTGGTTGCCCTCGGGATCGCGCCCGCCGAACCATTGGTCGCCGCCCTGCCCGCGCTGCACCGGGGTGAGATCGCGCACGCCGCGCACGGTGAGCCACGCGCGCAGCTTGGCGGCATCGGCGGTGATATAGCCGACATGGGCGAGCATGCTCGGGCCATGGTCCTTGGGCGCGGGCAGCACCTCGACGAACTGGCGCGGGCTGAAATAATAGCGGACGCCTGCCGGATCTTCCGGGTCGGCGCCCTTCCGTGCGCCGAGCACCACCCGGTAGAAATGATCGCTCGCCGCCATGTCGGTCGCATAGACGGCGAGGTGCGAGATGCCGGTGATCGGCGGCCGGACCGCGTCCGGCGGCGCAGCGCCGATCATCGTGGCGGCGATCAGCCCGAGCGCGGCAAGCTTGCGGAACATCGGCATCGTGTCTCTCCCGGCAGGCGATGCTTTCGATCGCCTTTCCTGCAGCATAGCACGCAGGTGCCGCGTGTCACCGGGGGGTCGGCGCGGGGCCCGTGCTGGCGCGGCGAATCAGCTCATGGGCGAGCGTCAGCTGCCGCTCGACCGGCTCGCTGCCGCGCAGGATGCCGACCAGCAGTTCCACCGCGCGCTGCCCGATCATGCCCTTGGGCTGGGCGATGGTGGTGAGCGCCGGATGGAAGAAGCGCGCCAGCGGCAGGTCGTCGAAGCCGATCACCGAGACGTCGCCCGGGCAGGACAGGCCGGCGGCACTCACCGCGCTGATCGCGCCGAGCGCCATCTCGTCGCTGAAGCAGAACAACGCGGTCACGCCTTCCGCGATCAGCGCGCAGGCGGCGCGGTGGGCGGAGTCGGCGCCGTAATCCCCCTCGCGCAGGTGCAGCCGGTCCCTGAGGCCGTGGCGATCGGCCGCGCGCAGCACGCCGGCCAGGCGGTCGCGGCTGATCGGGCTGATCGGTGGCCCGGTGATGATGCCGATGTCGCGGTGGCCGAATTCGACGAGATGCTCGATCGCGTCGGCGCTGCCGGCGGCATTGTCGATATGCACGCTCGGCACGCCAAGCTCGGGGCTGTATTCGCACCCGTTGACGATCGGCGCCGACGCGCCCTCCCGCGCGACCAGCGCCTCCAGGCTTGCCGGCAGCCGGTGGCCGAGGAACACCAGCCCGTCGACCTCGCGCCGCGACAGCATCTCGGCATATTGGTCCTCCACCTCGGGATCGTGCCGGGTGTCGCCCAGCACCACCGCATAGCCCGCATCGCGCGCCGCTTCCTCGGCGCCGCGGATGACGCTGGCGAAGAAGGGGTTGGAGATGTCCGGCACGGTCAGCAGGATCTTGGCGGCGCGCAGCGTGCGCAGCGTCCGCGCCGCGACATTGGGCCGATAGTCGAGCGCCTCGACCACCTCCATCACCCGCGCCCGCGTCGCTTCCGCCACCCGCCCCGGCTGGCTGAGCACGCGCGACACCGTGGCGGTGGAAACGCCTGCGGCCGCGGCGACCTCGATAATCGTAGCCATGCAGATATCTTTGTAGCGTGCGGCGAGCCGTGTCGAGCCCCGCCAATGTAATCCTTTACATCGTATCCGGCTCTGCATAGGCTGCGAGTCGAACAGCGGCAAAGCCGCACTGGTCGAAGAGCGGCAAAGCCGTACGGGGGAGAGGAAGCGCATGGTCGCTGCTGGAGGGATCACCATGAACAGCACGCAGCCCGTATCGGGATTGCTCACGGGGCGGCTCAGCGCCTTGATGTTCATGCAGTTCTTCGTCTGGGGCGCGTGGAACGTCACACTGGGCCTGGTGATGCAGACCGTCGGCGTGGGCAGCCTGATCGCCAACGCTTTTTCGGTCGGCCCGATCGCCTCGATCGTCGGTTCGTTCCTGCTCGGCATGGCCGCGGCGCGGTTCCTCAGCCCCAAGATGCTGATGGTGGTGCTCCACCTCGTCGGCGGCGTGCTGCTCTTCATCCTGCCGACGCTGCTCACCCCCGAGCACGGCGCCAGCTTCGTCTGGCTGCTGCTCGGCTACATGATCCTCTACATGCCGACGGTGGGCCTTGCGAACACCATCGCGCTCAAGAGCTTCGGCGAGCGCGTCGACCGCTTTCCCTTTGTCCGCGCCTTCGGGACGCTCGGCTGGATCGTCGCAGGGCTGATCATCGGCTGGGCAGGCCTCTCCGCCAGTCCGCAGATCTTCCAGGTGGCGGGCGTCGTCTCGCTCGCGCTCGGCCTGTACAGCATCACCCTGCCCAATGTTCAGCCCGATGCGCCGCAGGGCAAGAGCCTGGTCGCCGAGGTATTCTGCACCGAAGCCTTCGGGCTGATGCGCAACCGCTCGTTCCTGATCTTCATTCTCTGCGCCACGCTCATCTCGATCCCCCTGGCGATGTACTATGCCTATGCCTCGCCGTACGTGGGCGCGGCGGGGATCGAGAATGTCGGCGGCACGCTGGCGATCGGGCAGATGTCCGAACTGGTCTTCATGTTCTCGATGCCGTTCCTTTATCGCCGCTTCGGGGTGAAGCCGCTGCTGCTCGTCGGCATGATCGCCTGGGCGCTGCGCTATGCGCTGTTCGCGATAGGCGACGGCGGCGCGGGCATCTGGGCGATCTATCTCGGCGTCGCGCTGCACGGCGTGTGCTACGACTTCTTCTTCGTTGCCGGCGCGATCTACACCGGCACCATCGCCACGCCGAAGGGCGTCAACGCCCAGGCGCAGGGCATGCTGACGCTGTTCACCTACGGCGTGGGCATGCTGCTCGGCTCGCAGATCGGCGGCCTGCTCTATGCCCAGCTGCCGGCCAACGCGACCGTCGCTGACTGGCACCATCTCTGGTGGTATCCGGCGATCGCCGCCGCCGTGATCGCGCTGCTCTTCCAGTTCACCTTCAAGAACAACCGTAACGAGGTGCAGGCATGACCGCGATGCAGGGTCCGGGCATCTTCCTCGCCCAGTTTCTCGGCGACACCGCGCCGTTCGACACGCTCGACCACATGGCCGAATGGGCTGCTAGCCTCGGCTATGTCGGGGTGCAGATCCCGTGCGACCCGCGGCTGATCGATCTGAAACAGGCCGCCGAAAGTCAGGCCTATTGCGACGACCTCCGCGCCCGGCTCGACAAGTTCGGCATCCAGCCGACCGAGCTTTCGACGCACCTGCAGGGCCAGCTGGTCGCGGTGCACCCGGCGTACGACACCCTGTTCGACGGCTTCGCGCCCGCCGAGTTGCACGGCAAGCCCGCCGAGCGCCAGGCCTGGGCGGTGGAGCAGGTCAAGCTCGCCGCCCGCGCCAGCGGCCGGCTGGGCCTGAAGGCGCATGCCACCTTTTCGGGCGCCCTCGCCTGGCCCTATGTCTATCCCTGGCCGCAGCGCCCCGCGGGCCTGGTCGAGGAGGCCTTCGCCGAGCTCGCCCGCCGCTGGCTGCCGATCCTCAACGTGTTCGAGGAAGCGGGCGTCGACTGCGCCTATGAGATCCACCCCGGCGAGGACATTCATGACGGCGCGACGTGGGAGCGCTTCCTCGAAGCAGTGAACCATCACCCCCGCGCGCGCATCCTGTTCGATCCGTCGCATTATGTGCTGCAGCAGCTCGACTATCTCGACTTCATCGATCGCTATCACGATCGGATTTCGTGCTTCCATGTGAAGGATGCCGAGTTCAACCCCACCGGGCGCAGCGGCGTCTATGGCGGATACGAGAGCTGGGTGAACCGCGCCGGCCGCTTCCGCTCGACCGGAGACGGCCAGGTCGATTTCATCGGCATCTTCAGCAAGCTCGCCCAGTACGGTTATCGCGGCTGGGCCGTGATCGAGTGGGAATGCGCGCTGAAGAACAGCGAGGACGGCGCTCGCGAAGGCGCGCCGTTCATCCGCGACCACATCATCCGCGTCACCGAGCGCGCGTTCGACGACTTTGCCTCGAGCGGCGTCGACAAGGGTGCGATCCGCAATCTGCTGGGGTTGGGAAACCGCGACGCATGATCCGACATCCGCTGAAACTCGGCATGGTCGGCGGCGGCGAAGGCGCGTTCATCGGCGCCGTCCACCGCATGGCCGCGGCGCTGGACGGCGAGTGGCGGCTGGCCGCCGGCGCGTTCAGCACCGATGCCGGCAAGAACACGCGCACCGGCGACCTGCTCGGGCTCGATCCGGCACGCGTCTATGCGACCTATGAGGCGCTGCTCGCGGGCGAAGCGGCGCTGCCGGCGGGCGAGCGCATCGACGCGGTGGCGATCGTCACGCCGAACCACCTCCACGCACCCGTCGCCATCGCCGCGCTGACCGCCGGCTTCCACGTGTTCTGCGAAAAGCCGATGGCGATGAACGGCGGCGAGGCCCGCGCCATCGCCGCCGCAGCGCAGGCGAGCGGCAAGCAGTTCGCCCTCGCCTTCACCTATAGCGGCTACCCGCTGGTCGAGGAGGCGCGTGCCCGTGTCGCCCGCGGCGATTTCGGCGCGATCCGGCTGGTACAGGTGGAATATATCCAGGGCTGGCTGAGCGGTTCGCTCGACGCCCAAGGCAACAAACAGGCCGAGTGGCGCACCGATCCGGCCCGCGCCGGCCTCGGCGGCTGCCTCGGCGACATCGGCACGCATGCCTTCCACCTCGCCGAGCTGGTATCCGGGCTCCGCGTCGAGACCCTGTCCGCCGAACTCGCGACACACCTCCCCGGCCGGCGACTGGACGACGATGTCAGCGCGCTGCTCCGCTTCGAAGGCGGTGCGCGCGGCACGCTCAAGGCGACGCAGGTTGCCGCCGGCGAGGAAAACGGCCTGCGCCTGCGCATCCATGGCGAGCGCGGCGGGCTGGAATGGGCGCAGATGGAGCCGAACACGCTCACCCTGCGCTGGCTCGATCGCCCTGCGGAAATCCTCCGCGCCGGCGGGCCCGGACTGGGCGACAGCACGACGCCGTTGCTTCGTACACCTGCTGGACATCCGGAAGGGTATATCGAAGCGTTTGCAAACCTTTATCGTGGGTTCGCGAGGCTGCTTCGCGGTGATTCGGCGCAAGTGCCGGGCGTCGCGGACGGGTTGCGGACGATGGCTTTTGTCGAGGCGATGATCGCCAATGCAAAGGCCGACACCAAATGGACCGAGATTGTAACCGGAGAGCGTAGATGAAGTTCTGGATTGGCCTTGCCGCAACCGCGGCGTTGACGGCGAGCGCGCCTGCCTGGGCGCAGACCGCCGCCCCGCCCGCTTTTGCCGCATGCAAGGCGTGCCACACCGTGGAAAAGGGCGGCAGGAACGGTGTCGGTCCCAACCTAAACGGCGTGGTCGGCCGTCCTGCGGCCTCGGCGCCCGGCTTCAACTATTCGACTGCGCTCAAGAATTCCAAGCTGACCTGGGATCCGGCGACTCTCGACCAGTTCATCGCGGCGCCGATGAAGAAGGTGCCGGGCACCCGCATGCCGATCGGCATGGCCGATCCCGCCAAGCGCCAGCAGATCATCGCCTATCTGAAGGCGATGAGCGGCAAATGAGCCTGACGCGCCGCACCGTATTGGTAGGCGCGACGGCGATGCCCCTGGTGGCATCCTCGGCGCGCGGCCAGTCGAATGCGGCGCGCTTCTCGCTCCATTTCGCGCCGCACGAGGGCAGCTTCGCCAGCCGCGGCAACCGGCTGGAGCAGATCGCCTTCGCCGCCGACCAGGGCTTCACCGCCTGGGAGGACAATGAGGCCGCCGCGCGCCCGGTCGACGAGCAGGTGGCGATGGCCAAGGCGCTGTCCAGCCGCGGCATGACGATGGGCGTGTTCGTCGCCTCGATGCCGAAGTGGGGCCAGTCGCGGCCGATCCTCGGCGCGAACGACGGCGCCGAGCGCGAGGCGTTCCTGGCGGACATCCGCGCGTCGATCGACGTCGCCAAAAGGCTGAACGCGACGCGGATGACGGTGGTGACCGGGTTCCTCGATCCCAAGGTGCCGCTCGACATCCAGACCGCGCGGGTGATCGACCTGATGCGGCGCGCCGGCGATCTCGTCGCGCCGCACGGGATGGCGCTGGTGATGGAGCCGCTCAACACCCGTACCAACCATCCCGGCGTCTACATGCAGGGCATCGCGCAGGGCTATGCGGTGGCGCGCGGCGCGAACAGCCCGGGGGTGAAGATCCTAGCCGACCTGTATCACGAGCAGATCCAGTCCGGGAACCTGATCCCCGTGCTCGACACCTGCTGGAGCGAGATCGGCTATATCCAGTTCGGCGACAATCCCGGCCGCAACGAGCCGGGCACCGGCGAAATCAACTTCACGAACATCGTCCGCTGGCTGCGCGAGCGGAAATATGCCGGAACGATCGGCATGGAACATGGCAATTCAGTCAAAGGGCGCGCGGGCGAGGAGCGGCTGATCGCCGCCTATCGCACGATCGACGCCGTCTGAGGGGAGAGAGAAGCATGTCGAGACGCACAAGCGTGCTGCTCGCGGGTCTGGCGGTGCTTGCCGCGACGCCCGCCGCGGCACAGGACAAGCCGGGGTTCAAGGACACCCCGATCCTGCCGGGCGGCGGCAACTGGCACGTCCATGATTCGGACCGCCCCTACCCGACCGTCGTCACCCCTGCGGCGCAGCCCGGCGGCGCGCCCTCGGATGCGATCATATTGTTCGACGGCCGCTCGCTCGATGCCTGGACCGCGCAGCGCAAGCTCTGGCCGGTGGCGAACGGCGTGCTCACCGTGCCCACCCGCGCGAGCAGCGGCGGCGAGAATGCGCTGATCACCAAGCAGAATTTCGGCGACGTCCAGCTCCACCTCGAGTTCCGCTCGCCCAATCCGCCGACCAAGAGCTCGCAGGATCGCGGCAATAGCGGCATCTGGTTCATGCAGCGCTACGAGATCCAGATCCTCGACGGCTATCAGAATCCCACCTATGCCGATGGCACGGTGGGCGGCGTCTATGGCTGGAAGCCGCCGCTGGTGAACCCGTCGCGCAAGCCCGGTGAGTGGCAGAGCTACGACATCGTCTTCGAGCGCCCCCGCTTCGCCGCCGACGGCAAGCTGCTGCGCCCGGCCTATATCACCGCCTTCCTCAACGGCGTGCTGGTGCAGAACCACCAGGCGATGCTCGGCACCACCAACTGGCGCCACATCGCCGAATATACCGCGCATGCCGATGCCCTGCCGATCCAGCTGCAGGACCATGACTCGCCGGTGTCGTTCCGCAACATCTGGGTGCGCCCACTGCCCGAAACGGCGATCGCGCAGGACCTTCCGGGAGACCGCAAATGAACATCGACCGTCGCGCCGCGCTGACCGGTGTCCTCGCCCTGTTCGGGGCGGGCGTGTTTGCCCCCATCGCCCGCGCCGCGCAGATGACCGCGACGCAGATGATCCCGGAGGGGCCGCCCAGCGTCGCGGTGTTCACCCCCGCCCAGCGCGCGCTGATGACCGCGCTCAGCGAGCGGGTGATCCCCACCACCGACACGCCGGGCGCCATCGCCGCGGGCGTGCCCGCCTTCATCGAGAAGCTGCTCGCCGACTGGGCGATGCCGGAGGACCGCGTGCCGATCGTCGCCGGGCTGGATGCGATCGAGGCGCGGTCCCAGCAGGACTATAAGGTCGCCGCCGCCAAGGCGACGCCGGCGCAGCAGGACGCGCTGCTCACCCTGGCGATGAACGGCCAGATCGCGGGCGGCAAGACCTTCTTCGAGGCGTTCCGCCAGCTGGTGATCACCGGGTACTACACCTCGGAGATCGGCATCACCCAGGAACGCGAATATCTGCCGGTGCCGGGCGAATATAACGGCGCCTTCCCCTATGCTCAGGTCAACAAGGTGTACAGCGCATGATGATCACTCGTCGTACCCTGCTCGCCGGTGCGGGCGGCGTCACCGCCCTCGCGCTTTTCGATCGCCTCATTCCGCAGGCTTTCGCCGCGCAGATCCCAGCGGTGGGCATCCAGCTCTACACCGTCCGCGACATCTTCCAGAAGGATCCGGTCGGCACGCTGCAGGCGATCGCGAAGATCGGCTATCGCGAGATCGAGTTCGGCGGTGGCGGCTATGACAGCATGGATCCGGCGATGCTCCGCGCCACCATGGACAAGGCCGGCCTGCGCTGCCCGTCGCTCCACATCGGCTATGACGCGCTGCTCGGCCAGTTCGACAAGTCGGTGGCGATGGCCCGCACCCTCGGCGCCAAGACCGTAGTGCTGCCCTATATGACCGACGAGCACCGCACCGAGGCGGGCTGGAACGCGGCGCTGCCGAACTTCAACAAGTTCGCCCGCGACCTGAAGAAGGCGGGCTTCGACTTCGCCTATCACAACCACGACTTCGAGTTCACCAACAAGCCCGGCGGCGTCAGCCTCTATGACCGGCTGCTTAAGGCGACCGATCCCGCGCTGGTGAAGGTCGAGCTCGACCTCTACTGGGCCAAGCGCGCGGGCCAGGATCTGGGCGCGCTGATCGACCGGCTGAACAAGCGGCTCTATTCGTACCACGTCAAGGACATGCGCGCCGATGGCAGCATGTCTGCGGTCGGCACCGGCACGATCGACTTCGCGGCGTTGTTCAAGCGTCCGTCGAGCGCGCATGTCCGCCACTTCTATGTCGAGAATGATCAGGCCCCTGCGCCCTATCTTCCGGACATCACCACCAGCTTCAAGACGCTGCAAGCGCTGCGCTTCTAACCAACAACACGCCCTGGGAGAGGGACATATAATGGCTGCAACCAACAGGTTCGATGCAATCGTCATCGGCTCGGGCGTGAGCGGCGGCTTTGCCGCCAAGGAACTCACCGAGAAGGGCCTCCGCGTGCTGATGCTAGATCGGGGCCGCATGGTCGAGCATGGCGAGGACTATCCGTACGACGGCAAGCCCGCCTATGAGGTGCCCGCGCACAACATCATGCCCAAGCCGCTGCAGGAGCGCGATTATTTCATCGCCAAGCGCGGCTATGTGCAGCCCAGCAACATGGGCTTCTACAACAACGACCGCATGAACCCCTATGCGTTCGACGAGGGCAGCAAATTCTACTGGATCCGCCCCGGTGCGGTGGGCGGCAAGTCGCTGATCTGGGGCCGCTGGAGCTTCCGCTGGGCGCCGGAGGATTTCGAGGCGAACAAGCGCGAGGGCGTGGATGGCGCCTGGCCGATCGGCTATGACGACATCGCCCCCTGGTATGCCAAAGTAGAGGATTATATCGGCGTCTCGGGCTCGCGCGAGAACCTGCCCTATCTGCCGGACAGCAACTTTCAGCCGCCGATGCCGATGAACGTCGCCGAGAAGTGGCTGAAGGAACGGCTGGAGTCCAAGTTCCCCGGCCGCAAGCTGATCAACACCCGCCTCTCGAACATGACCGAGGACAAGCCCGACCAAGGCCGCACCAAGTGCCAGTTCCGCAACCAGTGCGGCAATGGCTGTTCGTTCGGCGCCTATTTCTCGACCCAGGCAGTCACCCTCCCCGCTGCCCGCGCCACGGGCAAGCTGACGCTCCAATCGGACGCGGTGGTGACCAATATCGAATATGACGCGGCAAAGAAGCGCGTCACCGGCGTGCGCTATGTCGATGCCAAGACGGGTCAGGCACAGGTGGTGAACGCCGACCTGGTGTTCCTCTGCGCCTCGGCGATGGGATCGAACCAGATCCTGCTCAACTCGCGCGCACCGGGCAGCGAGCGCAGCCATTTCGACAGCAGCGGCACGCTGGGCCGCTATGTGATGGACCATATCTTCCGCGTCGGCATCGACGGCGAGATCCCGGGCATGACCGACTTCATCGAATATGGCCGGCGGCCGGGCGGCGTCTACATTCCCCGCTTCCGCAACATCGGCGGCGAGGAAGGCGTGGGCTTCAAGCGCGGCTATGGCTATCAGGGCAGCGCCTGGCGCCAGCCGGCAGGTCCGGTGGGCTTCGGCGCCGAGATGAAGCACGGCATGCGCCGCTATGGCCCCTGGCGGTTCAGCATGGGCGCGTTCGGCGAGTGCCTGCCCTATAAGGACAATCGCGTCTCGCTCCACCCCAGCAAGGTGGATCGCTTCGGGGTGCCGCTGATGCGCTTCGACGTGACCTTCCGCGAGAACGAGCTCAAGCTGATCGCCGACGCCAAGGTGCAGGGCGAAGCGATGCTCCGCGCCGCGGGGCTGCAGAATGTGCGGAGCAACGAAGGCGAGCACGTCCCCGGCGACGCCATCCACGAAATGGGCGGCGCGCGCATGGGCAGCGATCCGCGCAATTCGGTACTCAACGGCTTCAGCCAGGCGCACGACGCGCCGAACCTCTACGTCACCGACGGCGCGCAGATGGCCTCGGCCTCGTGCGTCAACCCGTCGCTGACCTTCATGGCCCTGACCATGCGCGCTGCGGACCATGCGGTGAAGCAGCTGCGGGGATGAACCGAAGGAGCGCGCCCGGGTGGCGCGCTCCGTTATGGCTGGGAATTTCTAGAACCTGGCTGGGGCGGGAGGATTCGAACCTCCGAATGACGGTACCAAAAACCGTTGCCTTACCACTTGGCGACGCCCCAACGGGAAGCGGGCTTATAGAGCCTCAGAACAGACGTTCAAGCCACCCATGCGGGTCCGGTGCGACCCCGCGCTGGATTCCCACCAATTGCTCGCGCAGCTTCTCGGTGAGCAGGCCCGGGCCGCCATTGCCGATCTGGAACTCGAAGCCTTGCCCACGCACCGCGCCGATCGGCGTTACCACCGCGGCGGTGCCGCAGGCGAAGGCTTCGCGCAGGCGGCCGCTCTTGGCGTCCTCGCGCCACTGGTCGATCGAATAGCGCTCCTCGCGCACCTCGACGCCCGCGCCGCGCGCCAGCGTGATCAGCGATTCGCGGGTGATGCCCGGCAGGATCGTGCCCGAGAGCGGCGGCGTGGCGATGGTCCCGTCGTCGAACACGAAGAACACGTTCATGCCGCCCAACTCCTCGACATAGCGGTTCTCGACCGCGTCGAGGAACACCACCTGGTCGCAGCCCTGGCGGATCGCCTCGGCCTGGGCGACCAGGCTGGCGGCATAGTTGCCGCCGCACTTGGCCGCGCCCGTGCCGCCCGGCGCAGCGCGGGTATAGTGATCGGACACCCACAGCGTCACCGAGGGCGCGCCGCCCTTGAAATAGGCACCCGCGGGCGAGGCGATGACGAGGTAGAGATATTCGCTCGCCGGCTTCACGCCCAGGAAGGTCTCGCTCGCGAACATGAAGGGGCGGAGGTACAGCGAGGCGCCCTCGCCCTCCGGAATCCAGTCGCGATCGGCCTTCACCATTGCGCGGATCGAGGCGAGGAACAGGTCCTCCGGCAGCGGCGCCATCGCCATGCGCTCGGCGGATTCGCGGAAGCGGCGGGCATTCTCGCCCGGGCGGAACAGCCCCGCGCCGCCATCGGGCAGGCGATAGGCCTTGAGCCCCTCGAAAATCTCCTGCGCATAATGGAGCACCGCGCAGGCGGGATCGATCTGGAGCGGCGCATAGGGCTGGATGCGTGCATCGTGCCAGCCCTTGTCGGCCGAATAGCGGATCACCGCCATGTGATCGGTAAATACCTTGCCGAAGCCGGGGTTCGCGAGGATCGTCGCGCGCTCGTCGCGGGTGCGCGGGTTGGTGTGGGCTTCGAATTCGAAATCCAGGATCGTCGCGTCTTCCATCACTCGGTCTTTCTCGTCCCCAGAGGCTCGGGTTGCGCAGGACTAGGCGCGGTGGCAGAAACGGTCAACATGGCTGCCCCAATTCCTGCCTCTCCCCTCTTCCTGCGCGAGCCCGAAATCCGGCGCGGCATCGAGCTGCTCTATTTCGGCTATTCGCACCTCACCCGCTCGATCGACGACGGGCTGGCGCGCCAGGGGCTGGGCCGGGCGCACCACCGCGCGCTCTATTTCATCGCCCGCAAGCCCGACCTGACGGTGAGCGAGCTGCTCTCGCTGCTGGCGATCACCAAACAGTCGCTGGGCCGGGTGCTGGGGGAACTGGCCGAGCGCGGGCTGGTCGAGACGCGGGCGGGCACGCGCGACCGGCGGCAGCGGCTGCTGCGGCTCACCGACGCGGGCGCCAAGCTCGAGTCCGAACTGTTCGAGGCGCTGCGCGAAAAAATGGCCGGCGCCTATTCGAGCGCCGGCCAGGGAGCCGTCGGGGGATTCTGGGCCGTGCTCGAAGGGCTGATGCCCGAGGACGAGCGCGGCCGGGTAGCGACGCTGGGGCGCTGAGCGCGCCCGACGCCGCCCTTGTTCAGGCGACCTTGAAGCCTTCCTTGTTCATCGCAAGGGTAAGCGCCTTGTTCTTTTCCTCGCTCAGCTGGGCGCGGAGCTCGGGGAACAGCGTATCCTCTTCCTCGCGGATGTGCTTTTCCAGCGCGGCGCGGAATTCCTTCACCTTCTCCAGCCACTTGGGCGAGGTGCTCGGCATGTTCTCGAGCTCGTAGAGGAACTGCTTCACATAGCCATGTTCGGCGTTGAGCTCGTCGGCCTGCTCGGTCTTGCCCGCCTCGCGGAGCGCCGGGTAGATGACATTCTCTTCCTCGATCGCATGCTTCACCAGCGCATGCTTGATGTGCGCGAGCAGCATGTTGCGGCGGATCGTCGCCTTGTCGTCGGTGGCTTCGAGCGTGTCGAACACCTTGAGCACTGCCTTGTGCTCGGCCTTCAATGCATCGTCCCAGTTGCCGGCGAGCGCGCTCGGCGCCTGCACCGCCGCCTTGCGACCGAGCATCGCGAGCAGGCCCAGCGCCGCCCCGCCCGCCGCCGCGCCGGCGATCACGCCCAGGCTGGCGCCGTTGCTGCTGGTCTTGGCGGTGTTGTTCGCGTTGGTCTTGGTGTTACGCTTCGATTCGGTCGTGGTAGCCATGATAGCCTCCGTCGATACGTGGGATCGGGAGGTTAACCATCCGGCATACCAGGCGTTCCGTCGCGTACCGCGCTATTTGCGCGCTTCGGCGGCCATCTCGGCGTTGCGGCGAGCCGAAGCCGCCAGCGTATCGCGCAGCAGCGTCTTCAGCGCCTCGTCGCGATCGAGCACGTTCAGCCCTTCGCGGGTCGAGCCGCCGGGACTGGCGACACGGTCCGCCAGCACCGCCGGGCTTTCGCTGGCAGCCGCGGCCATCAGGCCTGAACCCTCGACGGTAGCGAGCGCCAGCCGCTGCGCCTGGCCCGCAGGCAGGCCAAGCGCGGCCCCCGCCTCCGCCAGCGCATCAACGAAGCGGAAGACGAAGCCCGGGCCGCAACCCGCGAGCGCGGTCAGTGCATCGAGCATCGTCTCGCTCGGCACCCATTCGACCAGCCCGAGCGGCTGCATCAGCGTCTCGGCGGCAACGCGTGCCTCCGCATCGTCGCTCGGGGTGGTGAGGCCGACGACACCCTTGCCGATCGCGACCGGGAGGTTGGGCATCGCACGCACCACGGTCTTTGCGCCGAGCGCATCCGCCAGCGTCGCAACTTCAACCCCCGCCAGGATGGACACCAGCAGCGGCACGCCCGCGACGAACGGCGCGAGTACCGGCGCGACATTGTGGAGCTGCTGCGGCTTCACCGCCAGCACCAGTGCGGTCGGCCGCTCGCCCTCGGGCGGCGCGGTCACATGCCGCACGCCCTCGGGAATGGCCGGGCTGCCCGGATCGATGACGGTGATCGCGGACGCGTCGATCCCCGCCCCTGCCCAGCGGCGGAGCATCGCCCCGCCCATGTTGCCGGCACCGACCAGCCAGATCCGATCCAGCAGCGCCATGTCAGGCTTCGCCCTGGGTCTCGATCAGCGCCGCGGCGATCGCCTCGCTCGGCGTCTTGCCGCCCCACAGCACGAACTGGAAGACGGGGTAGAAGCGCTCGCACTCGTCGATCGCGCTTTCCACCAGCAGCTCGGCCTGGGCGAGCGTCAGCGACGCGCCCTCGTCGCCGTCGATCAGCGCGGCGTGGCGGAACAGCAGGATGCCGGTCGACGACCAGAGCTCGAAATGGCCGATCCACAGCTGCTCGTTGACCAGCCCGATCGTCTCGTAGACCAGCCCGCGCCGCTCCTCGGGGACGCGCACGTCGGGGAAGCCCATGAACTGCAGCACGCCGTCATCCTCGCGCCAGATCGCGCGGAGCTCGTACTGGGTCCAGCTGCCCTTCACCTTGGCGACGATCTCGTCGTCCTCGCGCTCATGGGTCCAGCCATGGGCGGCGAAATAGGTCTCGAGCATGTCGATGGGCGCGGCCGCGTCGCGGTCGAATTCCGCCTCGTCTAGCATGCCCATTCAGCCCCCGGTCGTGTAGCCATGCCCGCTAGTGCCAAGCGCGCGGACGGGGCACAAGCTTGCGCCTGCGCCCCGCCGCCGAAAGCTGTGGACAAGGAAGTCTCGGCCAGCGTCACGCATTCCCTTGCGGATTCAGCTTGGCCTCCAGCGCATCGAGGCGCGCCTTCAGCGCATCGGCCTCGTCGCGCGCGGCGACGGCCATCGCCTTCACGGCCTCGAACTCGTCGCGGCTGACGAAGTCGAGCCCGCCGATCCATTCGCGGGCGCGCTCGCGGGCGCCGGCCTCGGCTTCGCGCGCCACCCCGGCGAAGGTGCCGGCGGCGCCGTTCACCATCTTCACCAGATCGTCGAACAGGCGGTTGTCGGTCTGCATGTCAAAAACCCCACTCAAAGCGTTTCGAGGTGGATGTGGGCGTTCGACGCCGCCGACGCAATCTTTTCTGCATCGGGATTGAGATCGCGGACCTGCGAGAACAGCACGCTCGCGAAGCACACCCACGCCAGATAGGGCAGCAGCATCAGCCCGGCGAGCGTGCGGACGCGCCAGAAGGCGACCATCGTCACCGCGACGAGCACCGCCAGCGCGACGATCACGATCAACGCGAGGTCGAGCATATGGAAGCGGAAGAAGATCGGCGACCAGGCGAGGTTGACGCCAAGCTGGAGGACGAACAGCACCACCGCCGCCGCCCGCCCCCGCGCCCCGCGCGCGCTCAGCACCAGTGCCAGGGCGAGCCCCATCAGCACGTAGAGGATGGTCCAGACGACCGGAAAGGCGATGTTGGGCGGCTGGATTGCGGGCTTGGCGAGCGCCATGAACCAGGGGTTCTCGTCGCCGGCGGGCGCGACCATCGCCGATCCGAAGCCGAGCAGCACCACGAGCGGCACCGTCACCAACGCGCGCCGCCAGAAACCGCGCCGCAGTTGCGCCTTCGATGCCAGTGCGTTCATGCGCGTCTCCCCAATGCACGGGCGCCCGGCCCTTGTTCGCCAGCCCTAGGCGATCGGAACGCGAATGAGAAGGCGCCGGCCTTTGGTTGTCCCCGGTCTGGATGCGCCCCTCGTTCGCTCGAACGATTGTCAGCCGCCCCCGCCTTCGTCTAGCCGGGGCCATGCACCTGACCGTCGATGCGCTCGCCTTCCTGCTCTTTGTCGCCTTCCTGGCTGGTTGCGTGGATGCGATGGCTGGCGGCGGCGGGCTGCTGACGATCCCCGCGCTGTTGACGGCCGGAGTGCCGCCGGTCGCCGCGCTAGCGACGAACAAACTGCAGAGCATGATCGGCACCGGATCGGCCGTGCTCGCCTATTTGCGCGCCGGCCGCGTTGACATTCGCGGCTTTGCGATACCCGCATGCGGTGCCTTTGTCGGCTCCGCTCTGGGAGCAACAGCGGTTCAACGGATCGACCCCGGCTTTCTGGCCGCTTTCGTGCCCGTATTGCTGATCTCGATGGGCTTCTATTTCCTGCTGGCGCCGAAGATGAGCGAGGCCGACCGGCATGCGCGTCTCGGCCGCTGGGGTCTGGCTGCCGTATGCGCCGCGATCGGCTTTTACGACGGGTTCTTTGGCCCAGGCACGGGATCGTTCCTGACGATGGCGCTGGTCGCGCTGGGCGGCCTCGGGCTGGTGCGCGCCATTGCCAACACCAAGTTCCTCAACCTCGCGACCAACCTGGCCGGGCTGCTGGCAATGATTGCCGGAGGCAAGGTGCTCTGGCTGCTCGGCATCGGCATGGCTGCGGCGAATGTGTGCGGCAACCAGCTCGGCGCTTGGTGTGCCATCCGCTTCGGCGGGAAGGGCGTGCGGCCGCTGCTGGTGGTGATGTCGTTCGCGCTGACGATCAAGCTGCTGGCCGATCCCAAAAACCCGTTGTGGCAGTGGCTTTAGCCTGCAGCTCGCACCGCGCCGATCAGAAACTCCACATTGCCCTCAGGCCCGGTGATCGGGCTGCGCGTCACGCCCAGCACCTGCCAGCCCTTGCCTTCCAGCCAAGCGGCCACTTCGGCACACACCCGATCGTGCACGGCCGGATCGCGGACCACCCCGCCCTTGCCGACTTCCTCGCGCCCCGCCTCGAACTGCGGCTTGATCAGCGCCGCCAGCCGCGCGCCGGGCCGGGTAAAGCCCAAAGGCACGTCTAGCACCTTCGAAAGCCCGATGAAGCTCGCGTCGCAGACTACCAAGTCGATCGGTTCGGGGATGTGCGCTGGCGTGAGGATGCGCGCACTGGTCTGCTCGTAGACCACCACCCGCGCGTCCTGCCGCAGCTTCCAGGCGAGCTGGTTGGTGCCGCTGTCCACCGCATAGATCCGCGCCGCGCCGTTCGTCAGCAGCACGTCGGTGAAGCCGCCGGTCGAGGAACCGACGTCGATCGCCACCGCGCCCGTCACGTCCCAGCCGAAATGCTCGAGCGCATGGGCGAGCTTGATGCCGCCACGCGATACCCAGGGATGGTCGCGGCCGCGCACCTCGAGGGCCGCGTCCTCTGCGAGCATCTGGCCCGCCTTCTCGATCTTGCGCTCGCCGGCAAAGACGAGCCCCGCCATGATGAGCGCCTGCGCCCGCGTGCGGCTCTCGGCGAGCCCGCGGTCGACGAGCAGTTGATCGGCGCGAAGCTTTGCCATGCCCGCCCTTTAGGCGCGGCCAACGCCCCGGCGCAACCGCTCCTCCATTCGACGCAAGGCTTATCGCCCATCAATCCAGTAGGGGTTATAGAGAAGGTCCGGCCAGCCCCTCCCAGGACACAAGGAGAGGAACGCAATGACGATCTTTTCGCCGATCGATGATCGCTCGCCGATCATCCTCACCGTCCCCGGCCTCGGCGGCTCCGGGCCGTCGCACTGGCAGACGCTGTGGGAGCAGTCCCGCCCCGATACCCGCCGAGTCGAGCTCGGCATGTGGGACACGCCCCACCGCAACGCCTGGGTGACCAAACTCGACCAGGCGATCCGCCAGGCACAGGCGCCGGTGGTACTCGCCGCGCACAGCCTGGGCTGTCTGGCGGTCGCCTGGTGGGCCACCCTCGCCGGCCAGACCTTCGGCACGCCGGTCGCCGGCGCGCTGCTGGTGGCACCGGCGGACGTCGACCGCGACTCGGCGCCGGCGGAGCTCCACGCTTTCCGCCCGACGCCGGCGACCCTGTTCCCCTTCCCCAGCGTGGTGGTGACGAGCAGCGACGACCCCTGGATGTCGATCGAACGTGCGGAGGATCTTGCCCGCGGCTGGGGCAGCCTGTTCGTCGATCCGGGGCCGCAGGGACACCTCAATGCCGCCAGCGGAATCGGCTGGTGGGAGGAAGGCCAACTGCTGCTCGACCGGCTGCTCGATACCGCCGCCGAGCGCAGCGGATCGGTGCAAGCTATGGCGGAGGCGCGCTCGCTGCTCGCGATCAACGCCACCGATTCCGCACAAGCGCATTATCTCGGCAGCCGCCCGGCCAGCTCCGCACAAAACGCGGCGAAATCGACCCAAGCACACTGGTAAACACAGGGAGGACGACCTATAATACTCGGCATGGGCATGGCCGGGTGGCGTACCCTAGAGCGTCATCCGGCCTACCCTTGCAACGCGCCGTTCACTTCACCAAAGTGTCACAAGATCTGGCAATGCGTTGTTGCAATTATCGCAACCCGGTACATCATGTCGCTCCTGACCAGACCGCTCGGAATCGCAAGCCTTCGCCTTTAAGCGCGCATTGCGCGTCCGGCACCCGCATGTACGCGTCGATTAACCCCGAAATTGCGCCATGATATATTGTACCGCCTTCATCGCGGCTCTATATGGCGCCCATGTCGTTGAGTACCCCCCTGAGCCGCTGGTGGTCGGGCCTGGATGGCGCCTTCGATCGCGTTGCGATCGGGATCAGTGGCTTGTGCCTGATTCATTGCATCGCGACCACCGTGCTGCTGACGATCGTGTCGACCGCGGGCGGCCTGCTCGATCCGCATATCCATGAATATGGCCTGGTGCTGGCGATCGGCTTCGGCATCTATGCGCTCGGCCGCGGCATCGTCCATCACGGCTATATGGCTCCCGCCGCCGTCGGCGCGTTCGGGCTCGGCATCATGAGCGGCGCGCTGAGCCTGCCGCATGGCGGGTTCGAGACGATCTGGACGCTGATCGGCGTGTCGCTGGTCGCGCTCGGCCACGATCTCAATCGCCGCGCGACCTATTGAGCCCAGACCGGCCACTGCTTGCCGGATGCGGCCGCAACGCCTAAATCGTCTTCATGTCCGCGCACAATCATCACGAGCACCACGGGGCCGATCTCACCAAGGCGGCCCGCACCCGGCTGGAAGAGGCCGGCGAGCAGTGGACCGCGATGCGCGAGCGCGTGTTCGAGGCGCTGGCCGGGTTCGACAAGCCCGCCTCGGCCTATGACATCGCCGAGGCCGTCTCGAAGGCCGAAGGCCGCCGGGTCGCGGCCAACAGCGTCTACCGCATCCTCGACCTGTTCGTCGGCTCCAATCTGGCCCGCCGGGTGGAAAGCGCGAACGCCTATGTTGCCAATGCACATCCCGAATGCCTGCATGATTGCATCTTCCTGGTCTGCGACAGCTGCGGCCAGACCACGCATATCGACGACGATTCGATCACGAAAAACGTACGGTCCGCAGCCCAGCACGCCGGTTTTTCGCCGGTCCGGCCGGTGATCGAGGTGCGCGGCAAGTGCGGCAAGTGTGACTGACCTGTCCAACAGACCGTTCGACTTGAGACTAACGTTGCGCTAACAAAGCCCATGGCTGACCTACCCAAGACGCCGCTGCTCGACACGGTCGACACGCCGCAGGACCTCCGGAAGCTCGCCCCCGCCCAGCTGCGCCAGCTGGCCGACGAGCTTCGTGCCGAAACCATCAGTGCGGTGGGCTCCACCGGCGGGCATCTAGGCTCCGGCCTGGGCGTCGTCGAACTGACGGTGGCGATCCACTATGTATTCAACACCCCCGACGACCGGCTGATCTGGGACGTCGGGCACCAATGCTATCCGCACAAGATCCTCACCGGTCGGCGCGATCGGATCCGCACGATTCGTCAGGGTGGAGGCCTCTCCGGCTTCACCAAGCGCAGCGAGAGCGAGTATGATCCGTTCGGTGCCGCGCACTCGTCGACCTCGATCTCGGCCGCACTCGGCTTTGCGATCGCCAACAAGCTCAACGAGGCGCCGGGCAAGGCGATCGCGGTGATCGGCGACGGCGCGATGAGCGCGGGCATGGCCTATGAGGCGATGAACAACGCCGAGGCCGCCGGCAACCGGCTGGTGGTGATCCTCAACGACAACGACATGTCGATCGCCCCGCCGGTGGGCGGGCTTTCGGCCTATCTTGCGCGCCTCATTTCCTCGTCCGAATATCTCGGCCTGCGCGAGCTCGCCAAGCGCTTCACCCGCAAGCTTTCGCGCCGCCTCACCGCGGCAGCCGGCAAGGCGGAGGAATTCGCCCGCGGCATGGCGACCGGCGGCACGCTGTTCGAGGAACTTGGCTTCTATTATGTCGGCCCGATCGACGGCCACAATCTCGAGCATCTGATCCCGGTGCTGGAGAATGTCCGCGACAGCGAGCAGGGCCCGATCCTGATCCATGTCGTGACCAAGAAGGGCAAGGGCTATGCCCCGGCCGAAGCGGCGGCGGACAAGTATCACGGCGTCCAGAAGTTCGACGTGATCACCGGGGCACAGGCCAAGGCACCCCCGGGCCCGCCCGCCTATACCAAGGTGTTCGCCGATGCGCTGCTCGCCGAAGCGGAGCGTGATGCGTCGGTCTGCGCGATCACCGCGGCGATGCCCTCGGGCACCGGGCTCGACAAGTTCCAGGCGACGTTCCCCGATCGCACCTTCGACGTGGGCATTGCCGAACAGCACGCGGTCACCTTCGCAGCGGGCCTTGCCGCGCAGGGGATGCGGCCGTTCTGCGCGATCTACTCGACCTTCCTGCAGCGCGCCTACGACCAGGTCGTCCACGACGTCGCGATCCAGAACCTGCCGGTCCGCTTCGCGATCGACCGCGCGGGCCTGGTCGGTGCCGACGGCGCGACCCATGCCGGCAGCTTCGACGTGACCTATCTCGCCAGCCTGCCCAATTTCGTGGTGATGGCGGCCGCGGACGAGGTCGAGCTCGTCCACATGACCCACACGGCGGCGATGCACGACAGCGGCCCGATCGCGCTGCGCTATCCACGCGGCAACGGCGTCGGACTGGCGCTGCCCAAGGTTCCGGAGCGGCTGGAAATCGGCAAGGGTCGCGTGGTCCGAGAGGGCAAGAAGGTAGCGATCCTGTCGCTCGGCACGCGCCTTGCGGAAGCACTAAAGGCCGCCGACACGCTCGAGGCCAAGGGCCTCTCGACCACCGTCGCCGACCTGCGCTTCGCCAAACCGCTCGACGAGGATCTGATCCGCCGCCTGCTCACCACCCACGAAGTGGCGGTGACGATCGAGGAAGGCGCGATCGGCGGCCTCGGTGCGCATGTGCTGACGCTCGCCAGCGATACCGGCCTGATCGACGCCGGCCTCAAGCTGCGCACCATGCGCCTGCCGGACATATTCCAGGACCAGGACAAGCCCGAGAAGCAGTATGACGAAGCGGGGCTGAACGCCGCCAACATCGTCGACACGGTGCTGAAGGCGCTCCGCTACAACGAGGCCGAGCTGGCCGACGGGGTGCGGGCGTAAACGACGCCAGATCCTCCCCGGAACGGGGAGGGGAACCGCCGCCGAAGGCGGTGGTGGAGGGGCCGCTGCGGCACGCAGCGGTTTCCCAGGCTGAGAGCGATCCGCGCCTTGCGGCGCGCCCCCCCCACCATTCGCTGGCGCGAATGGTCCCCCTCCCCGTTCCGGGGAGGATCTGGGTCCTGCCCCACCTTGAATCTCCAACATGCACATGCCATGTACATGCACATGGCTACGCAGCTTCCCCAGACTCGCTCCAGCCGCGTTGTCGTGCTGGTATCGCCCGAGGAAAAACGGCGCATTTCCGCCAATGCGGAAGCGGCGGACATGACGGTCAGCGACTTCATGCGCACCGCCGCCGAACGCTATACCGAGCCGACCGACGCCGAGATGGCGCTGATGCGCGACCTGCTCGCCCAGCTCGAACAGGCCAATGCCCGCACGGACGCGGCCTTTGCCCAGCTCGAAGCTGCGCGCGCCGCCGCCACCGCGTTCGACGAGGAGGCGTATCGCGCCGAGGTCCGCGAACAGCTGCTGACCGATACCTCAATCGACTGGGATGCGCTGTCCACTGCCCTTTCCGGCTGGGCGCGCCAGTGAGCTTCTGGACCGATGCGCTACGCGCGCTCCAGCAGGTCGCGCTGCTCCAGCACAAGGTCGAGCAGGCGCTGACCACCGCCGAGGAAGCCCGCCGCCATTCAATCGAGACGCGCGAGCGGGTGATCCGGCTTGAGACGCTGATCGACATCGCGATGAGACGCCAGCCCGCAGCACCGCCTACGCCGCCTGCGCTTCCCGAAAGTCCACAAACCGGCAGCTAGCGCCCGCTTCCCCGAGCGCGTACATCGCGGTACGTGCTGAAAATGACCATCCTTCCCCTCACCGCCCGCCCCCGCGCGCTCGCGCACTGGCTGTTCGTCGTCGCCGCGATGATCGTCGCGATGGTCGTGGTCGGGGGCATTACCCGGCTCACCGAATCGGGCCTGTCGATCACCGAATGGAAGCCAATCTCCGGCATCGTGCCCCCGCTCAACGACGCGCAGTGGCAGGCCGAGTTCGACCACTACAAGCAGATCGGCCAGTATGAGCAGCTCAACCAGGGCATGACGCTCGGCGGGTTCAAGAGCATCTTCTTCTGGGAATATATCCACCGCCTGCTCGGCCGGCTGATCGGCATGGTGTTCGCGCTGCCGCTGCTGTGGTTCGCCGTCCGCAAGCAGATCCCGCAGGGCTATGGCTGGCGGCTGGTCGCGCTGCTCGCGCTAGGCGGGCTGCAGGGCGCGTTCGGCTGGTGGATGGTGAAGTCGGGGCTCAACCACACCCGCACCTCGGTTAGCCATTTCTGGCTGGCGACCCACCTGATGACCGCGCTGTTCACGCTGGGCGGCATCGTCTGGACGATGCTCGACCTGCGCGCGCTTGCCGCCAACCATGCCGAGCGCCCTGCCCGACTGACCGGGCTCGGCGCGGGCGTGCTGGTACTGCTGGCGGTCCAGCTCTTCTACGGGGCGCTGGTAGCAGGCCTCGATGCGGGGCTGGTCACCAACCAGTGGCCGCTGATGAACGACCATTTCTTCCCCGGTGTCACCCAGATCGGCGAGAGCCCGCTCCATGCCGCGCTCTACGATCCGGCAATCGTCCACTTCATCCACCGCTGGTGGGCCTGGGTCGTGGTCGCCGGCCTAATCGTCCTCGCCCGCAAGGCCAAGGCTGCCGGTGATCGCCGCGCCTCGATCGCGATCCACTCGGCGTTCGGCATCCAGATCCTGCTCGGCATCGCGACCGTGATGACCGGGGTGAACCTCCACCTGGCCGCCACCCACCAGCTGGTCGGCGCGCTGCTGGTGTGCGCCACGGTATGGGGCGTCCACGCCGTCGGCCGCACCCGGTGAGCGACACCGCGCTGCTCTACGTCACCTTCGCCAGCCGCGCCGATGCCGAGCGCGTGGCGGAGACCGTGCTGGCGGAGCAGCTCGCGGCCTGCGTCAACCTCCTCGCGCCCTGCATCTCGATCTATCGCTGGCAGGGTGGCATCGAGCGTGGCGAGGAAGTCCCCGCGCTGTTCAAGACCCGCCCTGCCCTCGCGCTGCGCCTCCGCGAGCGGATCGCCGCGATCCATGACTATGACCTGCCGGTGATCGAACAATGGCCGGTCGAGGCGGGCGCCGCCGTCGCCCGCTGGATCGCCGACGAGACACGCTGAACCGACAGGTATCATTTTACCCGTCAGCAAACCCACGCATTTCTTGACTTTCAGGCCCCAAATCGTCAGAGGGGCATCAATCGCGCTGCCGGCAACGGTGGCGCGTATGCATTTCCTACGCGAAAGGTCACAGGCCATGAAGGCGCTGATGAAGACCACCAAGTCGGCCAAGCCGGCCGAGGTGGAGAAGAAGTGGCACATCGTCGACGCCGAAGGGCTCGTCGTCGGTCGTGCAGCGGTGGTGATCGCGAACGTCCTGCGCGGCAAGCACAAGACCAGCTTCACCCCGCACGTCGACTGCGGTGACAATGTCATCGTGATCAACGCGGACAAGATCCGTTTCACCGGCAAGAAGCTCGGCCAGAAGGTGTACTACAAGCACACCGGCTATGCGGGCGGCATCAAGGGCGTCACCGCCGCCAAGGTTCTCGAAGGCCGCTTCCCGGAGCGCGTTCTGGAGAAGGCCGTGGAGCGCATGATCCCGCGCGGCCCGCTCGGCCGCCAGCAGATGCGCAACCTGCGCATCTTCGCCGGTTCGGAGCATCCGCATGAAGCTCAGAACCCCGAGGTTCTCGACATCGCCGGCATGAGCCGCAAGAACAAGGTGGGTGCATAATGTCTGACAACCGCCAGTCGCTTTCCGACCTGGGCGCAGCGCTGGGCCAGCAGCCCGCCGCGCCGACCGAAGGCCAGGCCGCCGCTCCGGCTGCTGCCGCCGCTGCCGACGCCTATCTCGCCGGCCAGATCGACGAGCCGGCCGCCCCGACCACGCCGCTGCGTGCGCAGGAGCTGGACCAGTATGGCCGCGCCTATGCCACCGGCCGTCGTAAGGACGCCGTCGCCCGCGTGTGGCTGAAGCCGGGAACCGGCAAGATCACGATCAACGGTCGTGACCAGGAAATCTATTTCGCGCGTCCGACGCTGCGTCTCGTCATCAACCAGCCGTTCGGTGTCGCCGAGCGTGAGGGCCAGTATGACGTGATCTGCACCGTCAAGGGCGGCGGCCTCTCGGGCCAGGCCGGTGCCGTGAAGCACGGCATCTCGCAGGCGCTGACCAAGTATGAGCCGGTGCTGCGCGCCCCGGTGAAGAAGGCCGGCTTCCTGACCCGCGACAGCCGCGCCGTCGAGCGTAAGAAGTACGGCAAGGCGAAGGCCCGCCGCAGCTTCCAGTTCTCCAAGCGCTAAGCGTCTCGGCTTCGGCCAAGGAAATTGGGGCGGTCCGGCAACGGGCCGCCCTTTTTCGTGGGCGACCGCGAAAGGCACCAAGATATCGTCGCGGGCGGCCGCCCGCCCTTACCCGAAATGGTGCACCGCAGCTCAAAATGGGCAAGGCCCGCTCGTTCGACTGCGCCAGCCAGATCCCGCATCGGCACACGACTACGTCGTGAGACGCGCGTCGGATGCACAAGTTCCCGAACGATCGCCGTGGACTCGCAACGGCCCGCCGCAGCGAATTTCGATACGATGTCGCATCGTTCCCCTGAAAACCGACATTGTGCTAAGAGTTGCAGATATCCCACTCTGGGACAGGTCTTCCTTAAAAAACCGCTAGCCCGTAAAGCTTGGGTGCAACGCGGCAAAACCTGCGGGCGGGGAATTCAAGAACATGCGACGGATATGGACGGCAGCTGCGCTTGGCGCGGCGGGCCTGCTGTCGGCTTGCGACGGCAGCAGCGACAACATCAACCTGGCGGACAGCCGGATGACCAGCGGACTGGTCGATCTTTCCGCCGCCAATGCCGGCATGTCGCCGGCGCAATCGCAGGTGACCGACGGCATCCGCCTGGCGCGACAGACCACCTTCGGGCCGACGCCGCAGGTGCTCGAGCAGATCTCGAAGCTGGGTACCGAGGGCTGGCTCAACCAGCAATTCGCCGCCAGCGGCAGCACCTATGCCGATCTCGCCGTGGCGCGGCGGATCGACTATTGCAAGGACGTCCCCTGCAATCGCCGCTATTTCAGCCGCACGCCGGTGGCGATGCGCTTCTACGCGAACGCCGTTTCCGCACCGGACCAGTTGCGCCAGCGCGTGGCATTCGCGCTTTCGCAGATGATCGTCGCCTCCGAACAGGAAGTGCGCTCCGCCGCGGGAATCGCCGCGTTCAACCAGCTGTTCCTCGACAACGCCTTCGGCAATTACCGCACGCTGCTCAAGGCGGTGACGCTCAATCCCTATATGGGCCGCTATCTCAACATGGCGGGGAGCAACAAGACCGCCCCGTCCGAGAACTACGCACGAGAGCTGTTGCAGCTGTTCTCGATGGGCCCCAACATGCTCAACCAGAATGGCACGCCGCGCCGCGACGCCACTGGGGGGACCGTCCCCAATTATGGCCCCGACGACATTCGTGGCGTCGCCCGCGCATTGACCGGGTGGGACCGCGCCCGGATCGGCAACGCGCCGATCACCAACCAGCTGGCCGGGGACGACGTGAAGCCGATGATCCCGGTGCCGGATCGCTACGATGCCGGCGAGAAGCGGTTCCTCGGCATCCGCGTGCCGGCCGGCGCGAGCCAGGAAGCGAGCGTCGATGCGGTGGTGGACGCCGCGTTCGACCATCCTTCCACCGCGCCCTTCGTGTCGCGCCACCTGATCGTCCATCTGGTGACCGCCAACCCCAGTCCCAACTATATCGGACGGGTGGCGGCAGTGTTCGCCAACAACGGTCAGGGCGTCCGCGGCGACCTGAAGGCCGTCGTCCGCGCGATCCTCACCGACCCCGAGGCGCGCACCGCGCCTCGCCAGGATCGCGGCAAGCTGAAGGAGCCGGTGCTGGCGATGGTCTCGCTGGCCCGCGCGATCGGCATGACCACCGACGGCTTCGCCTTTGCCATGCGCGATACCAGCCTCGGTCAGCCGGTGATGAACGCGCCCTCGGTGTTCAACTTCTATCCGATCGACTATCCGCTGCAGGGCAGCGCTACCCTCTACAACCCGGCATCGAAGCTGCTCAACAGCAGCACGGTGCTGCGCCTCCACAACATGATGTACGAATGGACGGTGCGCAGCGACGTAGCGACCGCTGAGTTCAAGGCCCCTACCGGTTTTGGCGCCGCTTCGGGAACCCGCTTCGCCTGGGCCACCTGGGCGTCCTTCGGCGACAATGTCGATGCCATGGTCGCCGCGGTAGATGTGTTATTGCTAGGCAATAGCATTACGCCAGGCCAGCGTGCCGCACTGCGCACGGCCGCACTCGCCATTAACGACAAGAATTTGCAAGTCCGTGCGCGCAAGCGCGCGCAGATGCTGCTCTTCATCGCCGCCTCCAGCCCGCAATTCCTGGTCGACCGGTAAGGAACCGATCCGATGACGCTTTCCCGACGCGATTTCGTTCGCCTCACCGCCGGCACAGGTGCGGCCGCCGCCCTGGCGCAGCTCGGCCGGACCGCCGCCGTCGCGGCTCCCAGCGGCAGCTACCGGGCGATGGTGGGCATCTTCCTCTACGGCGGCAATGATGGCTGGAACATGGTGGTGCCCACCGACGACCGCCACGCCACCTACCAGGCCGCGCGCGGCGCCGTCGCCCTGCCCCGCAACACGCTGACGCCGCTGACCAACGCCAGCTATGCGCTGCACCCGGCAATGGCAGCACTGCGCCCGGTGTGGGACGAAGGCGCGCTATCGCTCGTGCTCAATACCGGGACCCTGTTCGCGCCGTTGACCAAGGCAACGTACCTGTCACGGCCCGATCTGCGCCCTAGCAACCTGATGAGCCATTCGGACGAGCAGGCGCACTGGCAGGGCCTCCGCGCCCGCGACTCCGCCAGCGACGGCTTCATGGGGCGCATGGCCGATCGCATGCCCGGCGGTCGGCTGCCGCCGCTAATCTCGCTCAGCGGATCGACGCTGGCGCTGATCGGCAAGACCGCGGTGCCGCTGGTGCTCCCCGCCTCCGGCCTGCCCGGACGCGCGGGCTACAGCGCCCGGGATACCGCGAAGAACCTCGCAACCGCGCTGCTGGCCGACAGCGAGGGCGGTCCGGTCATGGACGGCGTCAAGACGACGCTGCGCGACACGTTCGAACAGGCCGATCTTGCCAACAGCGTATTGTCGGGCGGGAACAGCGTCGCCCGCCATTTTGTCGATGCGAACGGCCGCGCGCTGACCAGCGACATCGCGGCGCAGCTGCTCGGCACCGCCAAGATGATCGAGGCGCGCGGCACGCTCGGCCATAGCCGCCAGACCTTCCTGCTCAGCATGGCGACCTTCGACCATCACGCCAACCAAGTCGCCGGCAGCCCCATTGCGGGCGACCATGCGAACCAGCTGGGCGCCCTGGCGGACGCGATGGCCGCTTTCCACCGCGCGATGAAGGCACTGGGCGTCGGCGCCAACGTCACCACCTTCACGATGAGCGACTTCGGCCGCACCTATGCCAGCAACGCGCAGAACGGCACCGATCATGCCTGGGGCAACAACCACCTCGTGATGGGCGGCGATGTCGCCAAGGGCGGCATCTTCGGCACCTATCCCGATCCGGTGCTGGGCGGCGCCGACGACATCACCAACGAAGGCCGCTTCATCCCCGGGATCGCGCAGGAGGAATATCTCGGCGCCATCGCCCGCTGGCACGGGGTGAGCAATGCCGACCTGCCCTATGTCTTCCCCAACTGGCAGACCTGGTCGACCGCCGGGCGGGGCCCCTTGCCGCTGTTCCGCTAGAGCGCGACGCTCGGCTCGCCGAGGAAGCGGGCGCGGGTGGAGAAGCTGGTGCCGTCGACGGTGATCTCGTTGAACGAGGGCGGCTGGTCGCGGGTACGTTCGGAAAGCGTACCCGCCCCGATCAGCCGCACCGTGCGCTCGCCGACGGGATGCTCGATATCGAACGGGTCGTGGACATGCCCGGTCAGCACCGCATTGGCGCCGGCCTGGGCCAGCGCCTCCAGCGCCCGCCGCCCGCCGCGGGTGCGGGAAGTGGCGCGGGTGCCCGCCTCCACCAGCGGATGGTGCGCGGCAACGAACACCACCCCGCCCGCCGGCACGGCCTCGGCCAGCGCCAGCGACTTCTGCAGCGCATGGCGGCTGACATGGCCCTTCGACCAATTGGTGCGGAACTGGAAGCGCGCGGTGGTCTTGAGTGGTACGATCGACACGCCCCGAATGTCGAGGGGGCGCTCGATCATCCGCTCCAGCGCGCGATAGCGGCGATACGGCATCGCCAGCCGCGCGAACGGATTGAAATAGGGCAGGTCGTGATTGCCTACCTCCACCGTGATCGGCACCGCCAGGCTCTCCAGCCATTCGGCGGCGGCGGCGAACTCCCTGGCGCGCGCGCGCATGGTGAGATCGCCGGTCATGATCACCGCGGCGGGCATCTCGTCGCGTACCCTGGCGTTGAACCAGTCGACCGCCTCGCGATTCTCGCGGCCGAAATGCACGTCGCTGACATGGAAGAAGCGGGTCATGCGGCGGTCGCCTCCGCGCGGGTGGCGATGAACGTCTCCAGGCTGCGCCCGGCGCGGATCGTCGTGCCGGGATCGAGCGTCTCGGGCTCGCCGTCGAACAAGGCGAGTACTGGCTTGCGCTCGGCGAGCGTGAGCTGCTCGGTTCGGCTTTCGGTCACCGCGCGCGCCGCGACCCAGTCGCCGGTCACCCATTCCCAGCCGAGCTGCGCGATGGAGCCCCAATCGCGCGCATCGACCGCGGCGACCTCCAGTCCGTCGAGCGTCGGCGTGACGAACACTGCCTGGTAGCTGTCGCCGAGCGCGCGCGCGCCCTGCACCCGCACGCCCCGGCGGTGGAAGGTGTTCCGCCAGGCGCCGCGCACCGCCGCCGCCAGCCGCCCGAACCGGCCTTTGCGGACCACCTCGCGTGCGCGGAACCAGCTCGCCGCCGGGCCGAGGATCAGGCCGACGAACGCGCGATGCTCACCCGCGACGATATAGGGCAGCGCCACGCGACGGTCGCAGCCATGCGCGGCGTGGATGATCTTGTGCGGATCGGTCTCGTCGTGCAGCGCCTTGGCCAGCAGGTTCATCGTCCCGCCGGGCAGGATCAGGAAGGCGCCTTCCCACGTGGCCAGCGCGCGCAGCGCCGCGTTGATCGTGCCGTCGCCGGCGAACAGCACTACCGTATCCACCCCCGCCGCATCGAGCGCAGCGCCCTCCGGCAGGGCGTCCTGCGGGAAATCGGTACGGCCGGCGAGCCTCAGCCCGCGTTCCTCGAACACCGCCTCCATCGCGTCGCACTTGGCCTGCGAGGTGGTGCCGGAATTGGGATTGGTAATGAACCAGAGCGTCTGCATGGCCCTCGTAACGCCCGAGAACCGATTTCGTGGCGTCGCTCAGTGGCCGGTGAAATGCGCCTCGCGCTTTTCGAGGAATGCGGCAATCGCCTCGCGGCAATCGTCGGTCCTGGCGGCGATGCTCTGGTGATCGGCCTCGATCTCCATCGTCTCGGCCAGCGTGCCCGAGAGCGCCACGCTCACCTGCTTGCGGATCAGCCCCAGCGCGACGGTGGGCATCCCCGCCAGCTTCGC
This sequence comes from Sphingomonas trueperi, assembly GCF_011927635.1. GTDB lineage: Bacteria > Pseudomonadota > Alphaproteobacteria > Sphingomonadales > Sphingomonadaceae > Sphingomonas > Sphingomonas trueperi. The sequence continues at coordinate 452,734 of NZ_JAATJB010000002.1, read as the reverse complement.
CGCCAGCCCGTGCGACACCTGCATCAGCCCGCCATCTTCCACCACCCGCGTGACGAGGCCGTTGGCCAGCGCCTCCTCGGCCAGCATCCGCTCGCCGAGCAGCGCCATCTCGAGCAGCCGCGCCCGGCCCGCCGCCTTGCCGATCAGCCAGGTCGCGCCGGCATCGGGCACCAGCCCGATATTGGCGAAGGCGAGCAGCAGATAGGCCGATTGCGCCATCACCACGATGTCGGCGGCGAGCGCGATCGAGGCCCCTGCCCCGGCCGCCGCGCCGTTGACCGCGGCGACGATCGGGATCGGCAGCTCGGCCATCGTCGCGATCACCGGATTATAGTGCCGCCGCAGCGCCTCGCCCGAATCGCGCATGCCGACGCTGGCGGTGAGGTCCGCGCCCGCGCAGAACGCCCGACCCTCGCCGGTGAGCAGCACCGCCCGCGCCCCGTCCTCCGCCGCGCGCCGTAGCGTCGCCGCGAGCAGGTCGAGCATGTCGGGGGTGAGCGCGTTGAGCCGGTCGGGGCGGTTCAGCTGCACCACCGCGACATGGCCTTCCATCGCAAGCAGCACCGGCGCGTCGGACATCCTCACTTCTCCTTCTGGTTGGAAGAAGGGATGCCCGCGCGCGCTGGCTCGCGCAACTCAAAGCTCCTTGAGCACCGTCGCCGGATCGGCGAGCACCGCAGGATCGACCATCATCCGCTCGGCGACCAGCCGCTTGCCCTGCACATAGTCCCGCATGGCGTTGACGCAGTCGAGCGCGATCACCCGCCCCTGCTTGAGGTAGATCACCGAGAAGCTGCGCGCCGACAGGTCGCCGCGCAGCACCGTCGCGTCGTGCCCGATCGACAGGCCGACGGTCTGCAGCTTGAGGTCGTACTGGTTCGACCAGAACCACGGCACCGCATCATAATGCGCCGCCTGCCCCGTGAGCAGCTTGGCGACCATGTTCGCCTGGTCGTTGGCATTCTGCACCGATTCCAGCCGAATCTCGGCGCCGTCGGCATAGGCATTCACATGCAGCGCGCAGTCGCCGATCGCATAGACGTCCGGCAGGCTGGTGCGGCACTGCGCGTCGACCCGCACGCCATTGCCGCCCGCCGCGCCCGCGTCGAGCAGCGGCGCGACTTCGGGGACGATGCCGATGCCGACGATCACCATGTCGGCCGGCAGCACCTCGCCCCCCGACAGCCGCACGCCGCAGACGCGCCCGTCTTGTTCCTCCAGGCATTCCACCAACGCGCCGGTACGGATCTCGACGCCGTGTGCGCGGTGCTCGGCTTCGTAGAAGCGCGACAGCGGTTCGCCGGCGACGCGGGCGAGCACCCGGTCCATCGCCTCCAGCACCACGACCTGCTTGTCGGCCTTGATCAGCGCGGCGGCCGCCTCCAGACCGATATAGCCGCCGCCGATCACGACGATGCGCTGGGTCGTCGGCAGCTCGGCGAGCAGCTGGTCGACATCACGCCGCGTGCGGATCGCGTGGACGCCGGCGAGATCATGCCCGCTGCACGCCAGCCGCCGCGCGCTGCCGCCCGCCGACCAGACCAGCGCGCCATAGCCGATCGTCGCGCCCGCCGCATCGGTGACGGTCTTCGCCGCGGGATCGACCGCGACGACGCGCCGGCCGGCGAGCATGGTCACCGCCCGCTCTTCCCAGAAAGCCGGCGCGCGGATCAGGATGCGCTCGAAGCTCTTCTCGCCCTTCAGATAATCCTTGGAAAGCGGCGGGCGCTCATAGGGAAGCTCGGGATCCTCGCCGATCACCGCGAGCGTGCCGGCAAACCCCGCCTGCCGGAGCGCCACCGCGCACTGCGCCCCGCCATGGCCGCTGCCGACGATCAGAATATCGAACCTGTCCAACCTGTCCTCCCCACACGACCCAGCCCTGTTCTCCCGCCAACCCTATCAAGGCGCCAACGGTCGCGCGAAGATCTATCGCCCGCGAACCGTCGCGCCAATCATTCCGCACCGTGCGTCGCCGCGACATGTAAATTTTTTCGTTACGTAATGTTCGCGTCACAAGTCTTGCGCACCTGCGCCCGGCAGGGAGGAACGGGGTTTGGCCACAGCGACATCAGATCTTCGGGCGGCCCAGCCACAGGGCTGATTCCGCATCGGCGCAGCAGCAACAGCGCGCGCCGCTGCTTCATCGGCAACACTGATTCAACGGGCGCGGCACCGCGCGCAATCGACGGATCGCGTGCCGGCACCCGCGCGTCCACGACATCCAAAGGGGGAACCATGTACCAGAACGTCACCAACTGGCGCCGCAACGCCGGCCTGCTCGCCGGCGCCGCCATCGCCGCACTGCTCGCCATGCCTGCCGCCGCGCAGACCAGCGACGCCGCCGACGCCGGCCAGGCCGAGGCGGGCGAGGAAATCGTCGTCTCCGGCTATCGCCGCAGCCTGCAGGAAGCAATCGAGCTCAAGCGCGAGAATGTCGGCTTCTCCGATTCGATCGTCGCCACCGACATCGCCGACTTCCCCGACCAGAACCTGTCCGAAGCGCTGCAGCGCGTGCCGGGCGTGACGATCGAACGCAACAAGGGCCTGGGCACGCGCGTCAACGTCCGCGGCCTGCCCAGCGAATTCACCTTCGTCTCGATCAACAAGCTGGCCACCGCCTCGGGCTCGGGCGGCCGCGACGTCGAGTTCGACATCTTCGCCTCGGAGCTGATCCAATCGGTGACGGTCCAGAAGTCGCCGCGCGCCTCGGACGAGGAAGGTGGCATCGCCGGCTCGGTCGCGATCCGCACCGCGCGGCCCTTCGACACGCCGGGTTTCCGGCTCGTCGGCAGCGCCGAGGGTGCGTACAACTCGATTTCGGAGAAGATCGACCCCAATTTCTCGGTGCTCGCCAGCAACACCTTCGGCGATTTCGGCGTGCTCGTCTCGGTCGCGCGGCAGAAGCGCAGCAACCGCACTGACAGCAACTCCGGCATCAACTTCCGCCCGATCTCCCGCTGGACCGACCGCGCCGGCACCAACCGCAACCAGGCGATCGCGGTCCTCGCGCGCGACGCCGGCGTCACCTATTCGGATGCCGACAAGAACAAGATCGTGTTCCTCGACAAGGTCGGCGACCGCGTCTATTTCAACGACCAGGACCGCCTCGGCGTCTCGGGCGCGGTGCAGTACAAGCCGAGCGACAAATTCTCGCTCAGCTTCGACGCCTTCGTCGGCTCCTACGACACGGTCGAGGACGAATATGACGCCGCTGGCTATTCGGCTTCGAGCAACTCGACGCTCGAGCGGATCTACGATGCCGACAAGACCACGCTGTCGCAGTCGGGCATCGTCGTGCTGCGCGACGTCGCCTACACCAACACCCAGCACGAATTCCTCAGCAAGCAGTATCGCAACGACACCGACTATCGCCAGTTCGGCGGCGAGCTGAACTGGGAAACCGGCCAGTGGCAGATCAACGTGCTCGGCGGCTATTCGGGCGCCAAGAAGACCCGCGACTATGCCAATCTGAAGCATGTCGCCTATGCGCCCTCGCGTACCCGCTACACGGCGACCGGCGGCGAGACGATCAAGAGCGACAACCCAAAGTCGATCGACATGTACAACGCGCCGTCTGCCTATCTGTTCGAGGCGTATGAAACCACGCTGGAGCGGATCAAGGACGACAAGTACGCAGCGCAGGCCGACGTCACCTATCTCGCCGATTTCGGCGGGTTCGAGGCGCTGAAGCGCGTCAATTTCGGCGCGCGCTACACCAACAAGACCAACGAGCGCGAATATGGCGAGGAGAAGATCCAGGGCCCGACGCGCGGCAGCACCGCCTATGTCAACAAGCGCACGTTGGCCGACAGCCCGCTGGAGAACGTGATCGCCATCGCCGGCGGCAAGCCCTATCAGGCGCGGGACCTGAGCTGGTCGCAGATCTCGAACGACTATGCGCGCAGCTTCTTCCGCCCGCAGGGCTTCGTCACGCCGTTCGATCCGGGCCAATATTACAAGGTGCGCGAGACGACCTGGGCCGGCTATGGCATGGTCGATTTCGAATTCGACGTCGCCGTGCCGGTGTTCGTCAATCTCGGCGCGCGCTACGTCCGCACGACGGTGACGTCCGAAGGCTTCCACCAGGTGCAGAAGCCCAACGGCCAGACCGGCCTCACCGATGCGCCGGTCTCCAGCGAAGGCCGCTACAGCAAGCTGCTGCCGGCGCTGAACGCCCGTGCCGAGCTGACCAACAGCCTCTATCTGCGCGCCGCCGCCTCGCAGACGCTGATCCGCCCGGCGCTGACCAACCTCGCCTACAAGCGCACCGCGAGCTTCAACGATTTCCGCTATTCGGACGGCAATCCGAACCTGAAGCCGACCTACGCCGATCAGTGGGAAATCGGCGTCGAGAAATATGTCGGCGACGGCGGCATCCTCGCCGCGTCCTATTTCTGGAAGAAGATCAAGGGCGTGGTGGTCAACAAGCTGACCGGCACGGTGCCGAACGTCACCAAGTACAATGCCAATGGCACGATCGACGGCGTCTATGAATTCGACGTCTACCAGCCGGTCAACGCCGAAGGCTCGTACAAGGTGAGCGGCGTCGAATTGAATGCGGTGGTGCCGTTCGGCATGCTGGTCGGCTGGCTCGACGGCTTCGGCGTCAACGCCAACTATACCTTCCTCGACAGCTCACTGACCGGCCAGTCGGACCTCAAGATCCCGACCGCGCCGATCGGCCTATCGGACAACACCTACAATGCCACGCTGTTCTACGACAAGGGGCCTTTCTCGATCCGCGGCTCGTACAACTGGAAGGGCGCCTATGTGGAGCGGATCGAACGCAACTTCTATCCGGTCTATCGCTCGGCCTATGGCCAGTTCGACGTCGCCGCGAGCTACCAGGTGACCAGGAACTTCCGCGTCGAGCTGCAGGGCATCAACGTCGGCAACGCCAAGACCAAGGGCTATACGATGGATCCGTCGTTCCCGGCGACCTACGAACTGTCCGGCAGCCGCATCAGCCTGGGCGGCCGCGTCCAGTTCTGATCCCGGCCCCGCCCCCTTGCTGCGGCGAGGGGGCGGGATCGTCGCGCGGCGAGGGGCATGTAGGGCATTGCCAGCGACGCGCGGCGCCGCTATTTCGACTTCCACAGGCCGCCGGTTTGCAAAACGCTTTGCACACCATCCAGCGGCAGTGGCAAAAAGTTGAGCCAGCTCAACGGATTGCGGGTGTAGCTCAATGGTAGAGCAGAAGCTTCCCAAGCTTACGACGAGGGTTCGATTCCCTTCACCCGCTCCAATTCTCGATCTCACGACATCCCACAGAGCTTTGTAAACCACGGAAATCTGCGGTATTTTTCGGGCCGTCCGGTTCGTGATCGCTTGTCTCATCTCATCAAATCGCAACTGCAGATGGGGCCTTCTCTAAAATCGCGGGCCCCACTTTTTTTTGCACGAGGCCCCACAGCGGGGGGACCTCGGGATGAGAGGTCCGAACCATACCGTTGAGTGATCTGTCGATCCGCAAGGCCAAGACCCGCGAAAAGGCCTACAAGCTTTATGACGAGTTGGGCCCCTACCTCATCGTGTCGCCATCCAGCTCCCGCCTCTGGCGGATGAAGTTCAAACACCGTGGCCTGGAGAAGAGGCTCAGCTTCGGCTCCTACCCGGAGGTCAGCCTGCGCGACGCGCGTAAACTGCGCGATGACGCGCGCGAGGTCTTTGCCGAGGGGAAGGATGCGTAGCCCCTAGCATTATAAACGCCGTCCGCTTTCAAGCCCTGCTGCCGTTCGAAGCCCAACCGGCGCGCCACGCTATCCGGTCGGCCGCTGCCGACGGTTCGTGGGCCTTGACGGCCGTCATCAAACGCCATGTCGAACGGCAGCTTCGGCTACGTGATCGCGTAGCAGATGACAGCAAGTGCACCGGGCGCATTCCACCGCTTTCCACATTGATATGGGGTCGAGGCAAAGGTGAACGCACCCTGTCCTCTCTCGCGCGCGCACGCGGTGAGGCGCGCCTTGATTTTCCGCTGCGTCGCCATGTGCGGCACATAGCTACCATGCAATTCGCGCGCGGGCCGGTGGCCTTCGAACTCCCCGGCCCGCGCGCAGGATCAGGCGGCCCTGGTCGCCTGATCCATAAGCGTCTTCGCCAGCACGATCGCGTCGGCTTCCTTCCTCTTGCCGGCCTGCACCTCGTCGGCGATCTCGAGCAGCCGACTGGCGATCACCGTGCCCGCCTGCGCCGCCTCGGTGATCCTGATACCGTTCTTGGCATTGGCGATGCGGTCCCATTCCGCGCGGATCGCCGCCCAATAGCCCTTGGTCGCCGCCCAATAGGCATCGGCCGCCTTCACGTCGTAGCCGTCGAAGCGGGTGTAGCTGTTCAGCACATATTCCTGGACGACCGGCTGCAGCGTGCCGTCGATCAGGCCCATCTTGGTGTTGTCCTGCCAGTGAATCCAGCCGGTCGGGGTCGGCTGGTGCCGGTTGATGCCGAGATAGCGGTCATAGACCGGTCCGCGCACCGCGTCGCGCCGGGCGAGTGGACGCCAGGTCCAGCCGGAGCGCCAGCGCCGCACGCCACCCTCGGTGGTCCACTGGCCCCAGCCGCCATAGCGCGGGCTGTCATCGACCTGATAGACGGTCTGCGACCAGCGGCCGCGCCGCATAGCCTCGGGCACCGCTTCCCACTTCCATTCGTTCGGGCCGGCATAGACGAGCACGCGCGCGGGTTCATAGTCCCAGTCCTGGCGCCAGTGCTTGATCACCATGGTCTTGCCACCCTGCTCGACCACCAGCAGGTGCTGGAGGACGATCCTCCGGCCGGTGTCTTCGATCACCCGCACCACTTCGTTGCCGCCGGAGATCGATCGGTCGATCGGGGTGTAGTCGGCGCGCCAGGCGGTCGACTCCTGCATGTCGAAGCGCACCTTGAAGGTGCCCGCCATGGCGAGGATGTCGCGCCGGTCGGCCGCGAACGAGGCCTGTTCCTCGGCGGCGCTGCGCGGTTTGACCGGGCCGTCTGCTGCCGCAGGAAGCGCCGGCACCATGGCCGCGAGGCTGAGGGCCAGCAGGCCGGAACGACGAAACTTCATGATGTGCCCTCCGATGGTCAGAAGCGGTAGCTGATCGAGACGCTGCCGTTGCGTCCCGGCTGGGTATAGGCGTCGGTGATCGTCGAGCTGGCGGCGAGGCCGCGCACGTCGTTCCACCAGGCATATTTCTTGTCGAGCAGGTTGAAGATGCCGGCGCGCAGCGTGAGCCCGTCCGTCACCCGCACGAAGGCGGTGGCGTCGACGATGGTGAAGGCATCCGGCCGGTAGCAGGCGGCGGTACACACGCCGGTGGTGGCGGTCGCTTCCTTGCGGGTGCTGTGCGTCACGATCAGCTGCCCCCCGAACGCCCCGTCGGGCGCGCGGTAGCCGAACCCGCCCACGATCTTCGCGGGATCGACCGTCGAGAGCGACGCCCGCGCCCCGTTGCGGATCACGTCACCATCGGCATAGGCGAAGGCGAGGTTGGCGCTGAAGCCGCGGCCGAGCTGCGCATCCACCCGCCCCTCGATACCGTTTACCCGCGCCTCGTCGAGATTGATGAACTGGTAGACCGCCGGGTTGGCGGGCGTGAACGCGCCGCCCACCACTTCCTGCGAGATGAAGTTGTCGTAATCGGCATGGAAGCCGGTCAGCTGCACGCGCACGCCGCCGCCGGCGAAGCGGATGCCGCCTTCGACGCTGCGGCTGGTCTCGGGCTTGAGGTTCGGATTGGGCTCGGAGCGATAGCCGAAGGCGAGGTTCTGGAAGAACTGGTTCACCTGGCTGGGTTCGGGCGCCTTGAATCCCTGGGCATAATTGGCGAACAGGCTCAACCCGCTCCCCAACGCCACCGTCGCCCCGATCTTGGGCGAGACGCGCGAGCCGCTCTGGCTGGCCGAATTGAACGTCGGCAGCGCGGCATCCTTGCGCGGATCGAGCGCGTAATGGTCGAAACGCAGCGCCGGGAACAGCGTCACCGGGCCAAGGCTGATCTCGTCCGAGACGAACAGGCCGGCCAGCGTGAAATCGGTGATCGGGAAGGCGCGGGTGGGATAGGTCTCGCCCGCTGGCGGCACGGTGCCGTCGCGGATGCCCTCCTGCCGGGTGCGGCTGGCATCGGCCCCGAGGATGAGGCGGTGGCGGAGCGCGCCGGTTTCATAGCCGAACATGATCTCGCCCGATCCGCCGAACACGCGATTGTCGAAGGTGTTCAGCCGGGTGCGATCGGCGAGCACGGTGCGGTCCTCGGCGGAGAACTGGCTGTCCTTGGCCTGCTGCCAGTAGAGACTGAGTCGCGTGTGCTGGATCGCGCCCTGCCCGGCCCAGGTCCAGTCAAATGCCGCGCGCTTGCGCCTGGTCTTGTCGTTGGCGGTGGTACCGGCGACGCTGGCGCTGACGCTGGTCAGCACGTTGCTGTCGAGATGGTTGTCCAGATATTCGCCAGTCAGCCGCAGCTTGTGCCCGTTGCCGGGCTCGTAGACGATCCGGCTGAGCACGGCGTTCGAATCGCCGTCCTGCGGATTGGCCTTGGTGCGGGCCGCCCCGCTGCCGCCGACGCTGCCCTTGTTCTCCAGCTCGGCGAAGTCGCGGCGGGTATAGGCGACCATCGCCGACCAGTCGCCGGACTTGCCCGCCAGGATGCCGGTCTCGCTCCACTCCTGGTCGGACGACTGGTAGCCGGCGCGCACCAGCCCGCCCACCGACTTACCGCCGGTCAGGAAATCGCCGGGATCGGCGGTGGTGAAGCTGATCGCGCCAGCGAGACCGTCGCTGCCATAGAGCGCCGAGGCCGGCCCGCGCAGGATCTCCACCGATTTGACCAGCCCGAGATCGACATAGTCGCCGCGCCCGACGCTCTGTGCGCCGAAACTGAAGCCATCGGGCACACGCACGCCATCCACCTGGATCAGCACGCGGTTGCCGCCGATGCCGCGCACGACGAAGCCCTCATTGCCTGCGCGCCCGGTGGTGCCCGCTGCCGCGCCGAAGCGGGCAGGCTGGCGCGGCACGCTCACGCCCGGCTCGAAGCGCACCAGATCCTTCACGTCGTTGACCAACTGGTCGGCCATCTTCTCGTCGGTGACGACTGTCACCGTCGCGGGCACCTTCTGCGTATCGGTGGCGAGGCGAGTCGCGGTGACGGTGATCGTGGCGGGATCGGGCTTGCCGTCCTGCTCTGCGACGGCGGCGGTCTGCTGCGCCTGCGCGAATGCCGGCGCGGACGACAGGTAGGCGAACAGGCTCGCCGCCCCGGCCAGGCGGGCGATTGGATGGATCACGAAGGCTCCCCTTACTTGCTACTGCAACTGATTCGCACTTGCTATAGCCACAAAATAAAGGGTGTCAAACGGCACCGTAACGATTAGCGGGTGGGCTTAATAAGCGCCCAACGTCAGTTCAGCGCCAAGCAGCCCTCCCACGAAGGCGCGCTGGCAGCTGGGTTCACGAGCTTCGCCGGAGTTGGTGCTAACGAGCGGCTTTGGCAAAGCCTGCCGTTCGAAGCGCTAGGCGTGAACGGCCTGAACTGATCGAAAGCGTCGGTCTCCACCGGCAATCACCACTGAGAGCCTGTTGGAAATGCGCCCTGCCGAATTTCCAAACGGTCTCTGAGCTCGGGCGATCAAGGCGCCCCTGCAACGGACACTGCGGCATCCAGGACATCACACAGCCCCAGCGACAGCAACGGATTGCCCACCAATCCACTCACCATGGCGGCTTGGATCGCGGTGACTGGCCATAGTTTCGCCAGCGGACCTACCACACGGTCCCGGATCAATGGGAGCAATCGGCTGTCGGATTGACAGACAGGCGTGAACAACGCGGTGAGCCATCGATACATCAGGATGTGGCGACGCCGCAGACGGATACCCTGCCGCCCCCCTTCGTCGATGCTGCCCCCTTGGCGAAGCCCCTGGGCGAGTGCCACGCGTCCAATAATGCCATGTTCGCGCCTTGCCGCGCAGGATGAGATCCAGCACGCGGCAATCTTGCCGATTGCGCCGGTGAATCTATGGTGCGGCCATGGCACATGTGCTGGTAGTGGAAGATGATCAGGCGACCGCGGAAGCAATCGCGGTCGAGCTTGGAGCGCATGGTCATTCCGTCGCCATTGCCGCAACCGGCGAGGCGGCGATGGCGTCGGCGCGCGCTGCCATCCCCGATGCCCTCACGCTGGACCGGCTGCTGCCGGACACCAACGGTTTGACCTTGCTGGCCGATCTTCGCAAGGCGGGAATCCAGGCGCCGGTTCTCATGGTGAGCGCATTGGGCGACGTCGACGAGCGCATCGCCGGCCTCCGCGCGGGTGGCGACGATTATCTGATCAAGCCCTTCTCTCCTGCAGAACTCGCGGTTCGGGTAGAGGTGCTGCTCCGCCGCGCCCGTCCCGACGTCGACACGACACTGCAGTTCGGCGGCGTCCGCCTGGACCTGCTCCGCCGCGAAGTGGAGGTCGCGGGTCAACCGGTGCGGCTCCTCCAGATGGAGTTCAAGCTGCTCGAGTTTCTCATGCGACACGCGGGCACCACGGTCAGCCGGAGGATGCTGTTCGAGCAGGTGTGGAATTATCACTTCGATCCAGGCGCCAACCTGATCAACGTGCATGTCGCCCGCTTGCGGCGCAAACTGGACGTGCCCGGCGCCGCTTCGGTGATCGCCACCGTGAAGGGCGAGGGCTATCGGTTCGATGCCGTCTGACCGGCTGCGCTGGCGCGACGTGCATGCCACGACGCCCTTCCGGCTGACCCTGCTGCTGGGATCGGCGTTTCTCGCCGCGCTCTGGGCCACGCTGGCGACCAGCTATGTCTTCACCGCGCACGAACTCACCGCGCGTAGCGATCAGATCCTGTTCACGCGCGCGAAGAGCCTGCTCGCATCGTCGCCGTCGACGCTGCCGGATCGCGTGCGCGCGGAGATCGCCAACGCCACGCCCGGCCTCAATTACTTCGCGCTGTTCGGACAGGACGGCGAGCAGGTGGTCGGCGACATCGATCTTCCCGCCCCGCCCCGGATCGGCGCGCCCTATGCAGTTCCGGCCGCGGCGGGCGTCCACGGGCCGCTGCGCGTCCTAGCGGTCCGCACCGCGGCAGGCGAGACGATCGTCATGGGCCGCGACATCTCGCCGATCCAGGATTTGCGCGTCCGGCTGCTCCAGATCCTGTTGGTCAGCGGGCTCGGCGGCACGGCGCTGGTCGTCGCAGCGGCAATGCTGCTCAGCCTGGGCCCGTTGCGGCGCGTTCGCGATCTCGAACGGACCAGCCGCATCATTGCCGCCGGCGGTCTCCACCATCGCATGCCGATCGCCGGCCGCCGCGACGAGCTCGACCAGTTCGCCGCGACGGTGAACCTGATGCTCGACGAGGTCGCGCATGTCGTCGCGCAGGTAAAGAGCGCGACCGACGCCATCGCGCACGACCTGCGCACGCCGCTCACCCGCGTACGCGCGACGCTGCACCGGATGCGCCAGGAAACGCCGCTGCCGGCGGCGGCGCGCAGCGTGACAGAACGAGCGATCGAGGACCTCGACGCCGTGGTAGATCGCTTTGCCGCATTGCTCCGCATCGCCGAACTCGAGGCGAGCGGCCGCCGCGCGGGCATGGCATCCATCGACCTCCAGACGCTGCTGGGCGAAGTCGCCGAGCTGTACGATCCGCTGGCCGAAGAGCGCGGCGTTGCGCTGACTGTCGACCTGCGGGATCTGCCCCGGATCACGGCGGACCCGGAACTGCTGTTCGAGGCGGTGGGCAATCTACTCGACAATGCCATAAAGTTCACCCGATCCCAGGTCACGCTGCGGCTTCGCGAGCGCGAGGATCTGCCCGTCATCGAGGTGATCGACGACGGCCCCGGCATTCCCGCGGAAGAGCGGGAGGCGGTCTTGCGCCGCTTCCATCGGGCCAGCGGGGCGGCCGGCATTGAAGGAACCGGCCTGGGACTCGCGGTGGTCAGCGCCATTCTCCATCTACACGGCTTCACTCTGACCTTCGAGGACGCCACGCCCGGCCTGATCGCCCGCATCGCGCTGCGCGCATACCCGACGTGAAATTCATTTAATTCGCCATTGCTGCGGCGCGGGAGCAAATGGCGCGGCGCCGGTGCTGTGGCGTCCCCACCCACCCCCTAGCGCCCAGCGCCGGCACCCTGGTTCCCGTTGCGCAGGCTGCCCATGCTCCATCTCATCCGCATCGCGCTCAGCAAGCCGCTCACCTTCGTCGTCCTCGCGATCCTGATCGTGCTGGGCGGCGGCGTGGCGGCGCTGACGACACCGACCGACATTTTCCCCGACATCAAGATCCCGGTAATCGCCGCGGTCTGGACCTATCGCGGCCTGCCGCCCGAGGAGATGTCCGGCCGCGTCGTCTATTACTACGAGCGGCAGCTTACCTCGACGGTGAACGACATCGATCACATCGAGAGCCAGAGCCTCGCCGGCATCGGCATCGTCAAGATCTTCTTCCGCCCGAACGTCGACATCCGCACCGCCACCGCGCAGGTGACGAGCATGAGCCAGACCGTGCTCAAGCAGATGCCGCCGGGCATCACGCCACCGCTGATCCTCAACTACAACGCGTCGACGGTGCCGATCGTGCAGCTGGCACTCTCGTCCAAGACGCTGTCCGAAGCCAGGATCTTCGACCTCGGCCAGAACGCGATCCGCCCGGCGCTCGCCTCGGTGGGGGGCGCCGCCGTGCCCTCGCCCTATGGCGGCAAGGAGCGCCAGATCCAGATCGACATCGATCCGGCCGCGCTCCAGGCGCATCATCTCTCCGCCACCGATGTGGGCAATGCGCTCGCCCAGCAGAACCAGATCGTGCCCGCCGGCACCACCAAGATCGGCAGCTACGAATACAATATCCGGCTCAACAACGCGCCGCAGGTGATCGATCAGCTTAATGACCTTCCGATCAAGACCGTCGACGGCGCCACGGTGCTGATGCGCGACGTCGCCCATGTCCATGACGGCTCGCCGCCCCAGCGCAACATCGTCCGCGTCGACGGCCACCGCGCCGTGCTGATGACGATCCTGAAGAGCGGCGCGGCCTCCACCATCGCGATCGTCGACGGGGTCAAGGCGCTGCTGCCCAAGCTTTCGGAAACGCTGCCGCCCGACCTGAAGGTGCTGCCGCTTTCCGACCAGTCGCTGTTCGTCAAGGCGGCGGTAAACGGCGTGGTCCGCGAAGGCGCGATCGCCGCGGCGCTGACCAGCCTGATGATCCTGCTGTTCCTCGGCTCGTGGCGCTCGACCGTGATCATTGCCGCGTCGATCCCGCTGGCGGTGCTGGCGGCGGTCGCCGGCCTCGCCGCCGCCGGGCAGACGCTCAACATCATGACGCTGGGCGGCCTCGCCCTCGCGGTCGGCATCCTCGTCGACGACGCGACGGTGACCATCGAGAACATCAACTGGCACCTCGAACAGGGCAAGACGGTGCGGGACGCCATCCTGGACGGCGCGCGGCAGATCGTGCAGCCCGCCTTCGTCTCGCTGCTCTGCATCTGCATCGCGTTCCTGCCGATGTTCTTCCTGCCGGGCGTCGCCGGCTTCCTGTTCGCGCCGATGGCCGAGGCAGTGGTGTTCGCGATGATCGCCAGCTTCGTGCTGAGCCGCACGTTGGTGCCGACCATGGGCAATTTCCTGCTCCGCCAGCATGCCGGCACGCACACCGCCGAGCACATGGCCAGCCATGATTCGATGGCCGGCACACCAAAGAGCCGCAACCCGTTCCGCCGCTTCCAGCACGGGTTCGAGCAGCGCTTCGAGACGATCCGCCGCTACTATCTGTCGCTGCTCGGCTTTGCGCTCGCCCGGCGCAAGGCGTTCGTGCCCGGCTTCCTGATGGTGGTGCTCGCCTCCTTCGCGCTGATCCCGATGCTGGGGCAGACCTTCTTCCCCTCGATCGACGCCGGGCAGATCAACCTGCACGTCCGCGCGCCCGTGGGCACGCGCATCGAGGAGACGGCCGCGCTGTTCGACCGGATCGAAGATCGCATCCGCGGCGTGGTCCCGCCCGACCAGCTGGTGTCGATCGTCGACAATATCGGCCTGCCGGTCAGCGGCATCAACCGCGCCTATTCCAACACCGGCGGCATCGGCCCGCAGGACGGCGACATCCTGATCACCCTGTCCAAGGAACACAAGCCGACCGACGGCTATGTGAAGGCGCTGCGCAAGGCGCTGCCGGATGCCTTCCCGGGCTCCACCTTCTCTTTCCTGCCCGCCGACATCATCAGCCAGATCCTGAACTTCGGCGCCCCGGCACCGATCGACGTGCAGGTCGCCGGCCCGGACAAGAAGGCCAACGAGGCCTATGCCCATCTGCTCGCCGAAAAGATGAACCATGTCGCGGGCATCGCCGACGTCCGCGTCCAGCAGGCGAACGACTATCCCGAACTCGCCTTCGACGTGGACCGCGCCCAGGCCAACCGCGTCGGCATCACCGAGAACGACGTGACCAAGAGCCTGTCGGTCAATCTTGCCGGCAGCTTCCAGGTGGCGCCCGCCTTCTGGCTCAACCCGAAGAACGGCGTTTCCTACCCCATCGTCGTCCAGGCGCCGCAATATCGCGTGGACACCCTGTCCGATCTGCAGAACCTGCCGGTCACCGGCACCCGGGGCAGCACCCAGCTGCTCGGCGGCATCGGCACGCTCCACCGCGAGCCGAGCGCGGCGGTGGTCTCGCATTATGCGGTGCAGCCGGTGTTCGACGTCTATGCGACCACCCAGGGCCGTGACCTCGGCGCGGTGGCGGCCGGCATCCAGAAGGTTATCAAGGACACCGCCGGCCAGCGGCCCAAGGGCGCCACCGTCACGCTCCGCGGCCAGGTCGAGACGATGAACACCGCCTTCTCGGGCCTGCTGTTCGGCCTCGCCGGTGCCGTGGTGCTGATCTACCTGCTGATCGTCGTCAACTTTCAGTCGTGGATCGATCCGGCGGTGATCGTGTCGGCGCTGCCGGCGGCGCTGGCGGGCATCGTCTGGATGCTGTTCGCCACCCACACGCCACTCTCGGTGCCGGCACTCACCGGCGCGATCATGTGCATGGGCGTCGCCACCGCCAACTCGGTGCTGGTCGTCAGCTTCGCCCGCGAGCGGCTTGCCGAGACCGGCGACGCGCTGAAGGCCGCGATGGAGGCGGGCGCCACCCGCTTCCGCCCGGTGCTGATGACGGCGCTCGCCATGATCATCGGCATGGCACCGATGGCGCTCGGCCTGGGCGAAGGCGGCGAACAGAACGCGCCGCTGGGCCGCGCCGTGATCGGCGGACTGATCTGCGCGACGCTCGCCACCCTGATCTTCGTACCCGTCGTGTTCAGCATCGCGCACCGCCGCGACAAGCTCCGTCAACCCTCCGACCTCGCAGCCGAGGACCTCGTATATGCAGAGTGAAGCCCCCCTCTCCCCCCAGACCCACGCCCCGCGTGGATTGAAGACGGCCGGGATCGCCGCCGTGGTGATCGCCGGTGCGGTGATCGCGCTCGGCACGATGAGCCGCGCGCACGACAATGGCGAGGCCCAGCACTGGTCCGATGCCCGCTCGATCCCGGTGGTGCATCTGGTGCCCGTCCAGGCCGCCGCCGCGACCGGTTCGCTCAGCCTGCCGGGCACGCTAGAAGCGTGGAACGCCGCCAAGCTGTACGCCCGCGTCGGCGGCTATGTCCGCGGCTGGGACAAGGATATCGGCGCCACCGTCGCGGCCGGCACGCCGCTCGCCCAGATCGACACGCCCGAGCTCGACCAGCAGATCGGGCAGGCGCGCGCCGACCTCGCCAGCGCCATCGCCAATGCGGGTCTCGCCAAGAGCACGGCCGCGCGCTGGAACGACCTGCTCACCACCCATTCGGTTTCACAGCAGGAAGCGGACGAGAAGAATGGCGAGCTCGCCGTGCGCAATGCGGCGGTCAACGGCGCCCGCGCCAATCTGAACCGGTTGCTGGCGATGAAGGGCTTCGCCACCATCCGTTCGCCCTTTGCCGGCGTGGTGACGCAGCGCGCCGCGGACATCGGCGATCTCGTGGGCCCGAGCAGCGGCAACCAGCAGCCGCTCTTCTCGGTCGCCGATGTGCGCAAGATCCGCATCTATGTGAGCGTGCCGCAGGTCTATTCCTCGGCGATCCATCCGGGCCTGCCTGCGACGCTGAGCGTGCCCGACTATCCGGGCCGCAGCTTCACCGCGCAGGTGGTCGGCCAATCGGGCGCGATCAGCCCGCAGAGCGGCGCCTTCCAGGTGCAGCTCGTCACCGACAATCCCGGCGCGCTGCTCAAGCCCGGCGGCTATGCCAAGGTCGGCTTCAACGTCGCGGGCCAAGCGGGCACGGTACAGGTCCCGGCGAGCGCGCTGGTCTTCCGGGCGGAGGGCGCGCGTGTCGCGCTGGTCGGCGCCGACGGGCACGTCCACCTGCAGGCGATCACCATCGGCCGCGATCTCGGCCCGACGGTGGAAGTGCTGGGCGGACTCAAGCCCGGCGACCGCGTCGTCGACAATCCGCCGGACTCGGTGAGCGAGGACGAACTGGTGCGGGTGCAGCAGAGCCATGCGTAACCGCCTGACCTTCGCCTGCCTCGCTGTCGCCACTGCCCTGTCGGGCTGCGGCGCGGCGCCGGCCTATCGCCCGCCGGTCGTCCCCGCCCCGCCGGCCTTCAAGGAAGCCGGCCCCTGGGTCGCCGCGGCGCCGGCCCTGCCGGCCGAAGGCAGCTGGTGGACGATCTTCGCCGACCCCGTGCTCGACGGCCTCGAGCGCAAGGTGGCCAGCGACAATCCCACCTTGCAGGGTGCGCTCGGCCGCTATGAGGCGGCACAGGCCTATGTCCGCCAGGCCGGCGCGGGGCTGCTGCCCAGCATCGACGCCCGCGCGGACGTGACCCAGAACCGCCAGTCCGACAACCGCCCGTTGCGCGGCAGCAACCAGCCCGATGTCTATGCCGCCGACACCCTCTCGGCAGGCTTCAGCTGGGAGCCCGACCTGTGGGGCGGCCTCCACGCGCGCGTCGCAGCCGGCCGTGCCGAAGCGCAGGCGAGCGGCGACGACCTCGCCGCCATCCGGCTGGCGCTCGAAATCGAGCTGGCGCAGCGTTATGTCGCGCTGCGGGGGCTCGACGCGCAGGCGCAGATGCTCGGCGACACGGTGAGCGCCTATGCCCAGGCCGATGCGCTGATCCGGCGGCGTTTTGCCGGCGGCATCGCCTCGGGTATCGACGTCGCCCGGTCCGGTGCGCTGCTTGCGGATGCGCGGGCGCAGCTTGCCGACATCGCCGCATCTCGCGCGCTGGTGGAGCATGCCATCGCCAGTCTGGTCGGGGAGGCTGCGAGCAGCTTCACGCTCCCGGCCGAAGGCGGTCAGCCGGCAATCCCGATGCTGCCTTCGGTGCTGCCGTCAACGCTGCTGCAGCGTCGGCCGGACGTCGCAGCCGCCGAGCGCCGCATGTTCGCGGCGAACCAGGGCATCGGCGTAGCCCGCGCGGCCTTTTTCCCCTCGATCGGCATCGGCGGCAGCGGCGGTGTCCAGAACACCGCGCTTGCCGGGCTGGTCGCTGCTCCCAACACGCTCTGGTCGATCGGCCCCAGCGCCCTGCTCTCGATCTTCGATGGCGGGCGGCGAAGGGCGGAACTCGCCGCGGCACGCGCCCGCTGGACCGAAGCCACCGCGGACTATCGCGGCCGGGTGCTGACGGCATTCCAGCAGGTGGAAGACGGGCTGGCCCAGCTGCATCACTTCGGCGGCGAGGCGACTGCCCAGGCGGACGCCGTCAGGCTGTCGGACGAGGCCGAGCAGCTGGCGCTGAACCGCTACGAGAAGGGCGTGGTCACCTATCTCGACGTCGCGACCGCCCAGGCCTCGGCGCTGCAGGCGCGGCGCAGGGCACTCGATCTGCAAACCCGCCGACTGGATGCCTGTATCCGCCTGATCGGCGCAATCGGCGGCGGATGGCGCGATCGTTGATCTACACCGCATCGCTTGCCGCCGCGTAGCGGTGATCGACCGCTCGCCAACCTCAACGGCAGCTTCGGACTGGCGCTGCCGTTGAAACGCATGCCGAGGAGCGTCCTGATCTGTCGAAAGCGGCGGGCTGACTGCTCTACGCCGGAAGCCGTCAGAAAAAGCGCCGCGACAGGACCAAGGCAGCGGCCAACACGCCTAGCGAAAGCACCAGGCTGGACAAGACATAGCCGACCGCCATCGGCGCCTCGCCGCGCTCCCACAGCGCCACCGCGTCCAGCGAAAAGGTCGACCAGGTGGTCAAGCCGCCCAGGATGCCCGTGGTCAGAAACAGGCGAAGCGCGGGGTTCTCGATCTTGCTTCCAGCGAATGCGCCCATGATGAGCCCCATCAGCGCCGCGCCGGCAACGTTGACGATGAAGGTACCCCAGGGAAATGCGGTGGTCGTCCACCGCGCGACGAGAATGCCGACGCCGTAGCGGGCCATGCCGCCAAGCCCCGAACCCAGAAACACGCCGAGAAAGCCAAGCCACAACGGCATCGATCATCCCATCCACAGCGTTTGAACGGCGGTCCTCGCCCACAGCCCGGCGACCGGCAGGCGAAAGCGCGCCACGGGCAGCAGCTCCATCAACCGCATGCCGGCCCAGGTGCCGGCGCGCATCCCTGTCGCAAGGGAGCAGATGGCCCCGCCTGGAACAACCACCCTTTGGTATACGACCCATTTTACGAGATGCTTGGCGATCGCCGTCGTCGCTGCACGCGCGACATGGGCGCCGACGAACAGCGTGAAGATCGCCCGCATCGCTGCCCAGCCTGGCTAGTGCGCCACCAACAGCGGCATGTCGGCGGCGGCGAGGATGTGCCTTGTGGTGCCGCCGAGCAGCCATTCGATCAGCTGGTTGTGACGATAGGCGCCGGTCACCAGCAGATCCGCCCCGACCGCCTTCGCTTCGGCGACCAGCTGCGCGCCGAGATTGTCGTCGAGGCGGGGGACGATGTGCCGCTCGTGGCGGACGCAGATGCTGTCGAGCAGCGGCTCCAGCTGGAGCGCCGGATCGTCCGCCGCGCCGATGCGGATCGCGGTGACCCGCTCGGCCATCCGCAGCCAGGGTGCGGCCGCCTCGATGGCGTGCCGGGCATTGTCGCTGTCGCTCAGCCCCACCGCCATGTGCGCGAAGCGGGTGCGGCCGTTGGCCCGCCATCCCGGCGGCACGATCAGCGCAGGCTTGTCGGTGGAGAAGATCGCCGCGTGCAGCGCATCGGCCGTGTCCATGGTTCGTTCGCGCGCGATCACGATCAGTGCATCGGCCGTTGCCGCTTCCCGCGTCACGACCGCCTCTTCGGTGCCGACGATCGACCGCCAGTCCACCCTTGGCATGCCCTCCCCGGCCCCGGCGTTCCAGGCGACGAAGGCGGCATGCGCGGCGTCACCGCGCGCCTGCGCCGTACCTTCGTCGCGCTCGCGCAGGCGCTGGAACTCGATTTCCTCGCTCGATGCGACGATATGCTCCGGGTCGACGATCACGTTGAGCGCTTCGACCGAGGCGCCGCCCAGCGACGCCGCCGCGACGGTCGCGGCATCGAGACAGGCGGGCGCGCTGTCGGCGCCGACGAGGATGGCGAGCAGCTTCATGGCATTCTCTCCTTGGGCGATGCGCGGTCAGTCGGGCTGGGCGGCCAGCAGATCGGGGGCGGCATCCTGGTGGCGCACGCCCTGCGCCAGGCGCGCGGCGCGCGCCTCGCGCAGGGTCACGGCACCGGCGGAGAGGCGCGAGGCGCGCTTGGGCACCGCGATCCGCTGCGACAGATAGATGCCGTTATGACCCGAGCAGATATAGGCGACGAAGCAGGCGACCGCGATCGGCACCGCATGGGTGGCGCCGAACAGCTCGATGCCCATGATCGTGCAGGCGAGCGGGGTATTGGCCGCGCCCGCGAACACCGCGACGAAGCCGAGCCCGGCGAACAGGTCGATCGGCGCGCCGAGCAATCCGCCCAGCGCATTACCGAGCGCGGCGCCGATGAAGAACAACGGCGTCACCTCGCCGCCCTTGAAGCCGGCGCTGAGCGTAACGACCGTGAACAGCATCTTGAGCGCCCAGCTCCAGGGATCGACCGGCCCGGTGAAGAACCCCACGATCGTCGGGTCGCCCGGGACGGCGGACCAGACCCCGAGCCCGAGATAGCCGCGCGTGCCGGTGATCCACACCAGCGCGATCACCAGCACCCCGCCCAGCGCCGCGCGCGCTGGGCCGTAGGGGATGCGCGCCTTGAGCAAGCCGCCCAGTGCATGGTTCGCCTCGGCAAAGGCCAGGCCTGCCACGCCGAACAACACGCCGGCCAGCGCGGCCTTGGCAAGCAGCAGCGGCTCGACCACCAGCGCGCTGCCGACCGCGCCCGCGGTGGCGATATGGTAGGGGGTATGGTGGATGCCCCAGGCATGGCAGGTCCAGTCGCCAACCAGCGCGGCGAGCAGGCACGGCACGATGCCCGCATATTCGACGCGGCCCGCCGCCAGCACCTCCAGCGCGAACACCGCGCCCGCCAGCGGCGTGCCGAACACCGCGCCGAACCCCGCCGCCACGCCGGCCATCAGCAGAATGCGCACGCTCGGCGGATCGAGCCGGAAGCGGCTCGCCACCGCGCTGGCCAGGCTGCCGCCCAGCTGCACGGCGGTCCCCTCGCGCCCCGCCGATCCGCCGAACAGGTGCGTCGCGATGGTGCCGAGAAAGACGAGCGGCGCCATCCGCAGCGGCACGCCGCCGCCCGGCGCGTGGATCTGCTCGACGATGAGGTTGTTGCCGGCCTCCACCGATCGGCCGAGCCGGTGATAGAGCAGCGCGATCGCCGCGCCACCCAGCGGCAGCAGATAGAGCAGCCAGGGATGATCGAGCCGCGCCTTCGTCGCCGCATCCAGGCTCCACAGGAAGGCGGCGCACAGGGTTCCGACCATCGCCGCCATCGGGACGAGGAGCAATGCCCAGCGCACCACCGAGAGCGCATGGTCGTGGCGGTCGCGGACGAACGCCACCAGGTTGAACCGATCGATCAGAGTACGGAAAGTAGCGCGCACGATTCCTCCTTGCTGCCTTGCGGCGCCTGGTAGGAATCATCGGCCCTTGCGAGGGCGGTTCGGCCAGAAGGCCCGGCGGAAATCCATCGCCGCTGCCGCGCATATGCGGGCGCCGCACGGACTCGTCAACGTCGACGGCACGCAGAAAGACCGAATGCGCCTTAGAACCCAAGCCCGATTCGCACGAACACCGTTCTTCCGTTGAAGCCGAACGGCGAAATCGCGTTGTACGGCTGGGTCCCCGCATTGTCGGCCCCGTTGGTCCCCGCCGCTACCGAGGCTGCCGAGGACGCGATATTCTCGGCCGGATAGACGTCGAACAGGTTCTGCGCGCCGGCGCTGAATCGTAGCGTGCCGGTTGCCTGCCAGGACAGTTCGAGATCGGTCAGCAGCGCCGCGCCGAAGCGCTGGACGATATCCGCATTGGCGCTGGTCGGCGACACCGGCACCAGCCGCACGTCATAGCCGGGGACGAGCGCCGCGATCTGGGCCGGCGTGCGATTGGTCAGCGCGACGGTGGAGACCTCGCCGTAGCGCGTATTGGTCAGCGACACGGCGAACGGCCCGCGCGTGTAGCTGAGGTCGAGCGTCGCCTTGGTCCGCGGCAGGCTGTCCGAGAAGCGCAGTTGCTGCGTCAGGTCGAACAGCGGCGTGGTGAGGCCGAGTGCGGCGAGCGGCGCCGGTGTGCCGGCGATCCGGTCGAAGCTGGTCCTGTTGTAGTTGCCGGCCAGCGTGCCGCTGAGCACGCCCCCCGCCAGCCGGGTGCGATAGTGCAGCACCAGATCCACGCCGCGCGTGTTGGTGTCGACCGCGTTGGTCAGATAGGAAATCGCGCTGAAATTGCCCTGCCCGTTCGCAGCAAGAAAGGCGGTCAGCCGCGCATCCTGGAAGGTGGAGGAAATCGCGATCCGATCGCGCACCCGGATCCGATAGGCGTCGAGCGTCGCGGTGAGCGCGCCCGCTTCGAACACCAGTCCCGCCGAGAGATTGCGCGAGGTCTCCGGCTTGAGATCGGTCGCCCCCGCCAACCGCGCGGCCGCGCTGTCGACGGCGGCGACGCGAACGATCGCCTGGTGCCCGTTGAGGATCAGCGTGTTCGATGCGTTGTAGCCCGATTGCGCGAGCGCCGGCGCCCGGAAGCCGGTGTTGTACGACGCACGCGCCGCCAGCCCGCCGACCAGTTCCAGCCGCCCCGCGACCTTGAAATTGGCGGTGTCGCCGAAGTCCGAATACTGTTCATGGCGAACCGTGCCCTGCAGCAGCAGCCGGCCGAACAAAGTCTTTTCGGCATCGCCATAGACTGCCCAGCTGTGCCGGCCCAGCGACGCCCGATCGTCCGGCCCGTTGCTCGGCCCGGGCTGCGCGCCGATGATCGCCGGGCGGCCGGCATTGGGCCCGTCTAGGATCGGCACCCCGCCGTTCCGGTAGCCGGCCAGATCGCCGGAGAACAGGCGGTAGGTCTCCTCGCGATATTCCAGCCCCGCCGCGAGCTTCAGCGGATTGGCGTCACCCAGCGGGATTTCGCGGGTGAGGTCGAGGTTGCTCGTCCACTGGTAGAAGTCCGAGCCCAGCCGGTAGAAGCGCCGCGGTGTCGCCGTGCCGTAGGAGACGTTGACGCTGTTGTCATAATGGAGGTCCTGGGTATTGACCCCGTAGACGGTCGAGAGGTCCCATCCGAACCCGGCGAGCGCGTCGCCGCGCAGGCCCATCGCCACCGACAGGTTCTCGATTCGCGAATCCAGGGTCGGACGATAGCCGTCGGGATTGATCGCGCGGATCGTCTCGTCCTGGCCTGCGCGACGGAAGAAATATTCGATGTCGCCGTCCAGCCGGTTGTAGCCGCCGAACGCATAGACCTCGACCTGATCCGAGGCGGGCGCCGCGAAATTGGCGAAGAGCTGGACGTTGCTGCTCGGCTGGTCGCCGAAGCGGAACACATTACGGTCGATCGTCGCCTCGCGGGGATCGAGGGTGCCGCTGGACGGGGTCAACCCAGTGCCGGAGCCGTAATTGCCCGAGATCGCCGTCGGCCGACCGGCAGCGTTGGTGCCGAAATATTGCTGCCGGGTATCGGCCCGGGCGCGGCTGGTGCCTTCGTGCTGCTGGAACGAAGCGGTCAGCCGCAGCACGCCGCTATCGCCGACGCGCATGCCGGACGAGACGCTGGCCTCGCCATAGGCACCGTCCCCGCGCGTCGTGATGCCGCCTGTCACCTGCGCGCGCGTGCCCACCGAACGATCGAGGATCAGGTTGATCACGCCCGAGATCGCGTCGGAGCCATATTGCGCCGAGGCGCCGTCGCGCAGCACTTCGGCGCGGGCCAGCGCGAAGGAGGGAATGGCGTTGAAGTCGACCGAGACGTCGCCGCGCCCGATGCCGTTGCTGGTGTTGAGGTCGCTGGCGGTGTGCCGGCGCTTGCCGTTGACCAGCACGAGCACCTCGCCCGGCCCGAGCCCGCGCAGCGAGGGCGGAACCAGATAGTCCCCCACCCCCGATCCGAGCGGCCGCGGGGTGTTGAAGCTCGGCACCGTCGCCTTCAGCTGCTGGATCAGGTCGACCCGGCCGCTCTGCTGCAACTGCTCGCGCCCGATCGCGTCGACGGGGGTCGCCGACCGCGTCGCGCTGCGCCCGCCGAAGCGGCTGCCGGTGACGATGATCGCGTCCCCTTCGGCGTCTGCGACCGGTGCGCGCTCCTGGGCGAGCGCGGGCATGGACATTGCGGCAGGAATCAGGAACGCAGCACGACGTACGGAAAGAATCACCAGGCCCCCCTTCAAACAACGATGATATGTTGTATCGTCATGCCTGTGGAGTACCGAAGGGGACCCGTCAAGCAGGGGGCAATGCATTGAACGGACGTCGTGATTTTCTGGGCCTGGCGGGTAGCGCTGCTGCAGGAAGCCTTTTCGCGGGGCCGCTGCACGCGCAGCCTGCGGCGGAAGACTGGGCAGGCCGCTACGACGTCGATCGCAGCATCGCCAATTTCGACGCGGCCTATTATGGCGCGATGACGAAGACGGTGGCGGCCGCCTATCGGCAGCATGGCGAATGGGTAAACCGCCACAACGCGCTGTTCCTGCGCAGCGCCCTCCCCGGCCCCTCGCGCGACGCGCGCCTGCAACCCGCGATCGAGAGCGTCGCTACGCTGGTCGGTGCGAAGCCCGGCGAGATCGCCCTGTGCGCGGGCGGCACCGAGGCGCTGTACGGGCTGATCGTCAATTATCGGCCGCTGAAGGCCGGCGAGGCCGTGCTCACCGCCGATACCGATTATGACGAGATGCAGTTCGCCATGGCGCACCTGGCAGCAACGCGCGATGCCCGCCACGTGCGGATCGCGCTACCCGAGCCCGCCACCACGGCGAACATCCTCGCCGCCTATGCGCAGGCCCTGCGCGACACGCCGCGCCTCAAGCTGCTGCTGCTCACCCATGTCTCCAATCGCAACGGGCTGGTACTGCCGGTCCGCGAAATCGCCGCGATCGCCAAGGCACAAGGGGTGGACGTGATCCTCGACAGCGCCCAGTCGGTCGGGTTGCTGCCCGTCGACGTGGCGGCGCTGGGCGTCGACTTCATGGGGTTCAGCCTGCACAAATGGGTGGCCGCGCCGCTCGGCTCGGGCGCGGTGTACATCCGTGCCGACCGGCTGGGCGACATCGCGCCCTGGCTCGGCAACCACATCCACACCGACGACGACATCCGCGCGCGGGTGCCTTCCGGTACCGTGGACGTCGCCGCACGGCTGACGATCCCGGCGGCCATCGCCGAACATCATGCCCTGGGCCCGGCGCAGAAGCTGGTGACGCTGGTCGAAAAGCGCCGTTACTGGGTCGACCGCGTCCGGGACGTGCCGGGCCTCACCATCGTCCACCCCGAGGAAGCGGATCGCTGCGCAGTGATCGGCGCCTTCCGGCTGCCCGGCCAAGCCAGCTGGGAACAGGCGCGCGCGGCCCAGCAGCGCTTGCTCGTCAAGCATCGCGTCCTGGTCGTCGCCAAGCAGGGGCTGGCCTCCGGGCCGGTGCTGCGGGTGACCCCGTCGCTGTTCAATACCACCGACGAGCTCGACCATCTGGCACGTGCAATACAGGCGGAACGATGCCTATTTGCTTGAGGTCAGGCGCTGGCGGTATCGCGCGGCGAATTGGCGCGATCGGCGCGCGATCCCGTTGCGCCCCTGGCGTGGTTCGCCGACGAAGTGGGTCACATCCTGCCATCTCGCGCTAGAGCCAGCCCAGCGCGCGGAAGCTCGCTGTGCCGCTCTGGGCGACCACTAGATGATCGATCAGTCGCACTTCGACAGGTTCGAGTGCGACGAGCAGCCGACGGGTGGTCGCGCGGTCCATGGCGCTGGGCGTCGGATCGCCACTCGGGTGGTTGTGCGCCATCACCACCGCCGCCGCGTCGAAGGCCAGCGCGTCGGCCACCACCCGCCGCACGGGGATGTCGACCATGTCGCCGTGCGCTCCCTGCAGGTGCCGCATGCCGAGCAGGCGGCCGTTCCGCGCCAGATAGGCGAAGGCAGCGATTTCGGTGCGCGCCTCGGCAAGTCTGCCGAACAGCGCGCGCGCGGCCGGCAGGTCGAGGATGTACGGATCCGGACACGCAAGCACCATGGCCCGGCATGCCACCCGATGCCGGCATCCTGAACGGCAAGCCGATCCGCTCCGGACCTCCGGAATGGTGCGAAGCCGGGTGACTCGGCCAGCGCGCGCCGCTAGGTTCGCAGCCATGCACCAATATCTCGACCTGATGGCCCGCGCGCTCAACGATGGCGTGGAGGTGATGGACCGCACCGGCACCGGCACCCGCAGCGTGTTCGGCGCGCAGATGCGCTTCGACCTGCGCCAGGGCTTCCCGCTGCTCACCACCAAGAAGCTTCACCTCCGCTCCATCCTGGTCGAGCTGCTGTGGTTCCTGCGCGGCGACACCAACGTTCGCTGGCTGCAGGAGCGCAAGGTGAGCATCTGGGACGAATGGGCCGACCAAAACGGCGATCTCGGCCCGGTCTATGGCAAGCAGTGGCGCGACTGGGAGGCCGCCGATGGCCGCCATATCGACCAGATCGCCGAACTGATCGCAACGCTGAAGACCAACCCCGCCTCGCGCCGCATGGTCGTCTCCGCCTGGAACCCCGGCGAGCTCGGCGCGATGGCGCTGGCGCCGTGCCACTGCCTGTTCCAGTGCCATGTCGCGGGCGGCCGGCTGAGCCTGCAGCTTTACCAGCGCTCGGCCGACATCTTCCTCGGCGTGCCGTTCAACATCGCCAGCTATGCGCTGCTCACCCACCTGCTGGCGCAGCAGGCCGGGCTGGAGGTCGGCGACTTCATCTGGACCGGCGGCGACTGCCACCTCTATCTCAACCATCTCGACCAGGCGCGGGAGCAGCTGAGCCGCAGGCCGGGGCCGCTGCCGCGACTGGAGATCCTCCGCAAAGCGCCGTCGATCGACGCGTACGAATATGAGGATTTCGCGATCCACGACTATGTCGCGCAGCCGCACATCAAGGCACCGGTGGCGATATGATCAGCTTCCACCTCGCCCGGGCGGACAATGGCGTGATCGGCCGCGACGGCCAGCTGCCCTGGCGGCTGCCCGCCGATCTCAAGCGGTTCAAGGCGCAGACGCTGGGGCGGCCGATGATCATGGGCCGCAAGACCTTCGAGTCTTTTCCCGCCCCCCTGCCGGGCCGGCGCCATATCGTCCTCACCCGCGACACCGGCTGGCGGGCCGAAGGCGCCGAGGTGGCGCATGACGTCGACCAGGCGCTGGCGCTGGCAGGCGAGGATGTCGCGGTGATCGGCGGCGCCGAGGTCTTCGCGCTGTTCCTGGACCGCGCCGATCGGGTCGAGCTGACCGAGGTGCATCTCGATGCCCAGGGCGACGCGCACGTTCCCGCCTTCGATCCCGCCGATTGGGCGGAGACCGCGCGCGAGCCGCATCCGGCGGAAGGAGATCGCCCCGCCTATGAATTCGTGACGCTTCTCCGGCGGCGATGAAGCGCCCGATCCTGATCGGCGTCGCGGCGGTGCTCGCCGTCGCAGCGTTCGGCGTTTTCGGGATCGCCCCGGCGGCGGTGGAGGCGGGGAGGAACCGCGTCGTGGCCACGCGTCTCCCCCATGTCACGCCGCAGACCCGCGCGCTGCATGCCAGCCTCGCCATCGCCGACATGCATGCCGATACGTTGCTGTGGCGGCGCAACCTGCTCGATCGCGCCAATCGCGGCCAGGTCGACCTGCCGCGGCTCCAGGCGGGAAATGTCGCGCTGCAAGTCTTTTCCTCGGTCACCAAGACGCCGCGGCACCAGAATTACGACGCCAACGGTGCCGACAGCGACAACATCACACTGCTCGCCATCGCGCAAGCGCAGCCGCCGCGCACCTGGGGCTCGCTGCTCCAGCGCTCGCTCTGGCATGCGGAGAAGCTGGAGCGCGCCGCCGCCGCCTCGGGCGGCGCGCTGCGGGTGATCCGCACGCCTGCCGAGCTCGCCCGACTGCTCGCAGATCGCGCCGCCGGGCGGAAAGTGACCGGCGGCCTGCTCTCGATCGAGGGGCTGCAGGACCTTGAGGGCAATCCGGCCAATCTCAATAGGCTCTACGCGGCCGGGTTCCGCGTGGCCGGGTTCGCACATTTCTTCGACAATGAAGCAGCGGGCTCGATGCATGGGCAGGCCAAGGGCGGGTTGACGCCGCTCGGCCGGCAGATGCTGCGGCGGATGGAGGCGCTGGGCATGGTGGTCGATGTCGCCCATGCCAGCCATGCGGCGGTGGCGGACATCCTCGCCTTGGCGCGGCGGCCGGTCGTCTCCAGCCATGGCGGCGTGCAGGCGACCTGCAAGGTCAACCGCAACCTCACCGACGCCGAGATCCGCGGCATCGCCCGCACCGGCGGCGTGGTGGGGATCGGCTATTGGGAGGCGGCGGTCTGCTCCACCAGCCCCGAGGCGATGGCGGCGGCGATCGCGCATGTCCGCGATCTGGTGGGGATCGACCATGTCGGGCTGGGTTCGGACTTCGACGGCGCGGTGACCACGGGGTTCGATGCATCGCAGCTGGTGGTGGTGACCCAGGCGCTGGTCGATCGCGGCTTTTCCGAGCAGGAAATCGCCAAGGTGATGGGGGGTAATGTGCTACGGGTACTGAAGGCGGGGATGGAGCGAGGGTAAAACCCAAGCCCCTCCCCTTCAGGAGCGGCAGGTGAACCGCGCCCCGCGCGGTTCAGGTCCGCCTGGGAGGCGGACCGACCTGACGCTGGGTTGGGGTGGGGCTGTGTCTCACCGAGACCAAACTTTCGTTCTGGAATCCCTCCACCTCAACCCCTCCTCCAAGGAGGAGGGGCTTAAGCGCGCGCTTCGCACTCGACTCTCTAACACCATTGGCATCCCCTCGGCCAATCCCTATAGCCACCCCATGCAGCGGCTGGACGGCGGCTCGGCGGTTCCGCTTCCTCTCCGGGATGCGATCGTCGCGCTCGGGAATTTCGATGGCTTCCATCTCGGGCACCAGGCGGTCGTCGGCCGCGCGGTGGCGCGTGCCCGCGCCGAGGGACGCCCGGCGATCGTCGCCACCTTCGATCCGCATCCGCGCCGCTTCTTCCAGCCCGACGCCTCGCCCTTCCGGCTGACCACGCTCGACCAACGCGAGCGGCTGTTCGCCGCCGCGGGCGCCGACGGCATGCTGGTGTTCCACTTCGACGCTACCCTCGCCCGGCTCACCGCGCGCCAGTTCGCCGAGCAGCTGGTCGACACGGCCGCCGCCGCCGGGGTGGTGACCGGCGAGGACTTCACTTTCGGCAAGGGCCGCGAGGGCAATGTCGCGACCCTGGCCGCGCTGGGTGCCGAGCTAGGCTTCACCGCAGAGACGGTGGGCGCGGTAGCGTTGGACGGCCAGATCGTATCCTCCAGCCGCATCCGCGAGCATCTCAAGGCCGGCGACCCGCGCGGTGCCGCGATGCTGCTCACCCGCCCCTTCGCAATCGCCGCGGAAGTCGAAGGCGGCGCCAAGCTGGGCCGCCAGCTCGGCTATCCCACCGCGAACATGCGCCTCAGCAGCTATCTTCGTCCGAAATATGGCATCTACGCAATCCGTGGCCGGCTGCCCGACGGGCGCGTGCTGAACGGGGTAGCCAACCTGGGAATCCGCCCGAGCTTCGATCCCCCGACCGAATTGCTCGAGAGCTTCTTTTTCGATTTCAACGGCGACCTGTACGGCCAGACGGTCGAGATCGAACTGATCGCATATCTCCGGCCCGAGGCCAAGTTCGACAGCCTCGACGCGCTTACCGCCCAGATGGACGAGGACGCCGCACGCGCGCGCCAGCTGCTTTCAGCGCGAACCTGACCCCGCCGTTCCTGCTCCTGCGTGCCACGCCGCTCTTGTGAGAGTTGGTCATGTCGTGGTGTTACACCATGTCGCGACACGTTTCAGATTGATGCTGTTAGGCAACAGTGAAACATTGCTGCACAAACGCATCATAGATAATAGATTTGGTTCTTTCCTCCTTCCTGTAACGACCGCAACTGTGTTGTACAAGCCACAACACCAAAACAAAGCCACGCGCTGCGGACAGCTTCTTTACATCTTGGTTACAGCGGCTCATGCGCCGCCACAGTGTCGTCGCCAGCAGCGCTGTCGACACCATCTAGGGAGAGCGCGTGCCCCTCCGCGCCGGCACGGTGCTGGCAGGAATGGGCGCCGTGGCGTTTTTCGCCGCGCCCGCATTTGCACAGGACCAGAATGGCGCGGCCGATGCCGCCCAGCAGGGTGCCGGCACCGAAATCGTCGTGACCGGCTCGCGTATCGCGCGTCCCGACCTCCAGTCGTCGACCCCGGTCGCCGTCGTCAGCGCGGAGCGCATCGAGCAGACCGGTGCGTCGAACATCCAGGACGTGCTCGCCACGCTGCCGTCTGTCGGCCAGAATGTCAGCCGCACCAGCTCGAACTTCTCGAACACCGGCAACGGCACCGCGACGGTGAACCTGCGCAATCTCGGCTCGTCGCGCACCCTGGTGCTGATCGACGGCCGTCGTACGCTGGGCATCGCCGGCAGCCCGGCGGTCGACGTCAACAACATCCCGACCGATCTGGTCCAGCGCGTCGAAGTCGTCACCGGCGGCGCCTCGGCCGTCTATGGTTCGGAAGCGATCGCGGGCGTGGTCAACTTCGTCCTCAAGAACGACTTCCAGGGCCTGCGCGTCCGTGCGCAGAACACGCTGTCGGACAAGGGCGACGCAGCCCGCCAGTATGTCTCGATCACCGGTGGCCAGAACTTCGGCGGCGGCCGTGGCAACGTGACCGCGAACTTCAGCTACGACAATGATCACGGCCTGTACTCGCGTGATCGCAGCTTCTCCGCGCGCGACCTCCCGAACCGCAGTGCCTATGCCTCGCAGGGCGTGTTCGACGTCAGTGGGCCGAATCAGCAGTCCTTCACGCCGAACAGCCCCAGCACCTTCACCTTTGGTCCGGGCAACAACCTCAAGGGGTACCAGGGTCCGAACATCGACGGGTATAATCGAAACGGGGATCGCCTCTTGTCGGTGCCGGTCGAACGCTACCAGGGCGCAGTGCTGGCGCACTATGACTTCTCCGATGCCTTCAAGCTTTATGCGCAGGGCCAGTACAGCCGCACCAACTCGAACGCCTCGCTTGAGCCCGCAGCCATCTCGAACACCGGCCCGAGCGCGGCGCTGAACTTCGATGGCTCTGCTTATGCCGGCATCCCGATCAGCAGCCCCTATGTGCCGGCTGCGATCCGCGCCGCCGCCATCGCGAACGGTGTGGACACGATCCAGTTCCTTCGTCGTTCGAACGACATTTTCAGCCGCAGCAACAAGAACGAGCGCGATTTCTATCGCGGCGTGCTCGGCGCGAAGGGGCAGTTCACTGCCGGCACCAACTGGTCGTATGACATCTATTACGAGCACTCGGAAAGCCGCGACCACACCACCGCCCAGTCGATCTACACGCCCAACTACGGTGCGGCGCTGAGCAATGAGATCGGCCCCGACGGCCAGGTGCGCTGCTCGGATACTGCGGCGCGTGCGGCGGGCTGCGTGCCGATCAACATCTTCGGCGCCAACACCGTCACGGCGGCAGCCGCGCAGTTCCTGCAGAAGTATACCGGCCCGACCCGCAACGTGACGCTCGTCGACGGCGGCACCGTGCAGTTGGTCAACGGCACCAACGTTGCCTATGACTATCTGGCGAAGGTCAACCAGGACGTCGTGTCCGGCAGCATCAACGGCGACCTGTTCTCGCTGTGGGGCGGCCCGGTCGCACTGTCGTTCGGCGGCGAATATCGCCACGAAAAGAGCACCGAGACCTTCGACCCGTTCACCCAGGCGGGCCTGAGCGCGGGCAACCAGATCACCAACACCCGCGGCAGCTTCAACGTCAAGGAAGGCTTCGTCGAAGTCGTCGCCCCGATCGTGGAAGACCGCCCGGGCCTGAAGTATCTGGGCCTGGAAGGTGCCGCGCGCTACGCCGACTATTCGACCGTCGTCGGCGTGTGGAGCTTCAAGGGCGGCGCGACCTTTGCACCGACTTCGGACATCCGCTTCCGCGGTGTCTACTCGCGCGCAACCCGTGCACCGAACATCGGTGAACTGTACGCATCGATCAGCCAGACCTTCCCTTCGGTCAACGATCCTTGCGACCAGGGCACGAACGAGAGCGACAAGATCCCCGCAGCTTGTGCGAACGTACCGGGTCGCGCGAACACCATCGCCAGCCGCGGATCGTTCACCTATTCGACGGCACAGATCCAGTCGATCGACGGCCTGCTCGGCGGCAACCGAAACCTGCGCGAAGAGACCGCCGATACCTTCACCGCGGGTGCCGTGATAACGCCGACGTTCTTCAAGAACTTCAGCATGACCGTCGACTACTACACCATCAAGGTGAAGAACGCGATCGGCATCATCGGGCAGCAGGTCTCGGCGGACGAATGCCTTGCCACCGGAAACGCCCAGTTCTGCAACAACGTGATCCGTGACAGCAACGGCTTCATCACGCGCGTCAACGCCATCAACTTCAACACCGGTTCGTACCTGGTGTCGGGGATTGACGTCGAAGCGCGCTACGCAGTGCCGGTCGGCGCCTCGCGCTTCGACTTCGACGTGATGTACAACCATCGCTTCAAGCAGCAGCAGACGCCGTTCCCGGGCGCCGCGCCGCAGAACGAGCTGGGCCAGGCCGATTGCTATAGCTGCGGCCGTCTCGGTTCGGGCTTCAAGGACAAGGGCGTGGCCAATGTCACGTTCAGCGCCCCGAAGTTCCAGCTGAACTACCGCCTAGACTATATGGGCCCGCTGGTCGACAACCTCGCCAGCGCCAACCCGCAGCGCATCTCGGCCTATTTCTACCACAATCTGCAGGGCAAGGTGATGGTCGGCGGCAAGCAGCAGATGGAGCTGTATGCCGGCGTCAACAACCTGCTCGACACCAAGCCGCCGGTGTTCGGCGACACCAACCAGGTGACCTTCCCGGGCACGCAGACGGTGGCGAACACCTACGACCTGTACGGCCGCATGCTGTACGTCGGCGCGACCTTCAAGTTCTGATCACGCCCGCCAAGGGCAGGATGGAATGGGAGCGGCACTCTTCGGAGTGCCGCTCTTTTTTTGTGGAGATTGTCGGCGGTCGCGGCGCCCCGCGTAACGCAGCCGACAATCAGATCCCGCCGTCGACCGCCTCGAAGCCGCGCGCTTCCAGCCCGTCGGCGAGAACGGCCGTCACGCGGTCGACCTGCGCCGCATCGGTTGCGCGCACCACGAAATTGGCGCCGACGCGCCCCTCGCGGAAAAAGGGATAGCTGCCGATCGACACGCCGTCGTGCGCACGCTCGGTCTCGCCGAGCAGGTCGGCGATCTCGCTCTCCGCCACCCAGCAGCCGATCGTGCGCGATACGACGGGCAGGCCGCCTTCCAGCGTGCCGGTCAGTGCGTCGAGCATCCCCGCGGCAATATGCGGCACGCCCGCCAGGATGAAGATATTGCCCCAGCGGATCCCCGGCGCGCCCGACATTCGGTTGACGATCAGATCGGCACCGTCGGGCACCCGCGCCATCCGCAGCCGTGCCTCGGTCAGCCCGCCTTTGCTGGCGTAATAGTCGGCGAGGGCCGCACGTGCCTCGGCATGCACCACCACCGGCACGCCCAGCGCCGCAGCGATCGCATCGACGGTGATGTCGTCATGGGTCGGGCCGATGCCGCCGGTGGTGAAGCAGTAATCGTTGCGGGCGCGCAGCACGTTCACCGCCTCGACGATCGCCGCCTGCTGGTCCGGCACCACCCGCACCTCGGCGAGGCGGATGCCTTGCGCGTTCAGCCAGGTGGCGAGTTGCGCGATATTCTTGTCCTGGGTGCGGCCCGACAGGATTTCGTCGCCGATCACCACCAGGGCGGCGGTCCAGATCCGCGGCGCCATCAGAGACCCGCCGCCCGCTTGCGCTCGGCCAGCGCGCGCATCCGGGCCAGCCGATCGGGCGGCAGGACCGTCGCCGGATCATAGGCGGCCTCGAACTGCGGCACGCCGTCGGGGAGGGTCACCCAGGGCATGCGATCCGCGGTGAAGATGGCCGCATCGGGCCGGAGGCGCGCCGGCTCGTCGAGCGTCGCGACGCGCACCCCGGCGCCCAGCCGGCCCAGCCGCGGGTAGAAGCTCCACAGCGCGGTGCCGCAGGCCGCGCAGCGGACGATCTCGTGCGGGCCGCCGGAGCCTGCCTTCACGACATGGCTGCTGGTCTCGCCCGCAAGCAACTCCAGCTTCTCGGTTTCGATGAACAGGTTGACCACGCTCGTCGAGCCGGTCTGGCGCTGGCAGAGCGTGCAGTAGCAATTGTTGACGAGGATCGGATCGGCGGCCACGCGGTAGCGCACCTCGCCGCAAGCACACCCGCCTTCCAGCCACGCCGCGCTCGATTCCTGCATCCGCATCCTCCCATGCCCCCTCGCCCTTTGCGCCCGGGTCTCCTATATCGCAAGCATGACCGAATATGTGAACGTGACGGCGGACATGCCGCAGGCGCGCAGCCATGCGATCAAGCTCCATGGCCCGGAAGGCTTCGACGGCATGCGCAAGGCCGGCCGCCTCGCCGCCGAGATTCTCGACGCGCTGGTGCCGCACGTCGTGCCCGGCGTGACCACGCAGGAGCTGGACGATATCGTCCGCACGATGACCATCGCCGGCGGCGGCGTGCCAGCGACGCTCGGCTATCGCGGCTACACGCACAGCTGCTGCATCTCGATCAACCATGTCGTCTGCCACGGCATACCGGGCGACCGCGTCCTGAAGGACGGCGACATCGTCAACATCGATGTGACCCCACTGCTCGGCGGCTGGCATGGCGATACCAGCCGCATGTATCTGGTCGGCGACGTGCCGATCAAGGCGCGCAGGCTGGTCGACGTGACCTATGAGTGCCTGATGCTCGGCATCGAGCAGGCAAAGCCGGGCAACCATCTGGGCGACATCAGCCACGCCATCCAGCGCCACGCCGAGAAGCACCGCTACGGCGTGGTGCGCGATTTTTGCGGGCACGGCCTCGGCCAAGTATTCCATGACGCGCCCGAGGTGGTCCATGTCGGCCGCCCCGGCACTGGCCCCGAGCTGCGCCCCGGCATGTTCTTCACGATCGAGCCGATGATCAACATCGGCCGCCCGGACGTGAAGCTGCTCGACGACGGCTGGACCGCGGTAACGCGCGACCGCTCGCTCTCGGCGCAGTTCGAGCATTCCATCGGCATCACCGAAACCGGCTGCGAGATCTTCACGACCAGCCCCAAGGGCCTGCACCAGCCGCCCTACTGAGGCGTCCCGCGCTAACGGCAAGCGCTCCCCTCCCGCTTACGAGAGGGGTCGGGGGAGGGGATGGGCGGGTCGCTTGAGGCGTCATCTGGCTGCAACCTCCACGTCAGCCCCTCCCGCAAGCGGGAGGGGAATTGGCTCGCAACAATCTTGCGCCCGCCAGCAACTTCCGCTATCCGCCTCGCCAGCATCAAGAGTCGGGCCGACGCCCGGCACCAACCTGCCCCGTGCAAGGTGGTGCCTCCATGGCAAGTGGAGGGATGTGGCCGAACCCGGCAACACGGTGTCCACGCCACATTCCCCGCCGTCGCCCGCCTCCTGGAACAGGAAGAAGGCAGTAGAGCGTGACGACCGAAGCCCAGCAATTCGCCAGCGATAATTATGCCGGAATCTGCCCCGAAGCCTGGGCAGCGATGGAAGCCGCCAACACCGGCCACGCGCCGGCTTATGGCGACGATCGCTGGACCCACACCGCCGCGGACGCTTTCCGGACGCTGTTCGAAACCGAATGCGAAGTGTTCTTCGCGTTCAACGGCACTGCGGCGAATTCGCTGGCACTCGCGGCGCTCTGCCAATCCTATCACAGCGTGATCTGCTCGGCCGCCGCGCATGTCGAGACCGACGAGTGCGGCGCGCCCGAATTCTTCTCCAACGGCTCCAAGCTGCTCGTCGCGCAGGGCGAAGACGGCAAGCTGACCCCCGCCGCGGTGCGCGCGGTGGCGACCAGCCGTTCCGACATCCACTTCCCCAAGCCCCGCGTGGTGACGATCACCCAGCCGACCGAGACCGGGCAGGTCTACACCGTGGACGAAGTGCAGGCGCTTTCGGCGGTGTGCCGGGAGCTGGGCCTGAAGCTGCACATGGACGGCGCGCGCTTCGCCCATGCCGTGGCGACGCTTGGCTGCGATCCGGCGGACATCACCTGGCGCGCCGGCGTCGACGTGCTCTGCTTCGGCGGCACCAAGAACGGCATGGCGATCGGGGAAGCAGTGCTGTTCTTTGACCGCGCGCTGGCGCAGGACTTCGATTATCGCTGCAAGCAGGCCGGGCAGCTCGCCTCCAAGATGCGGTTCCTGGCCGCCCCCTGGGTGGGGATGCTGGAGAACGGCGCCTGGCTGCGCAATGCGCGCCATGCCAATACCTGCGCGCAGCGGCTCGCGGGGCAGATCCAGGGGTTGCCGGGCGTCGAGCTGATGTTCCCGGTGGAAGCCAACGGCGTGTTCGTCCAGGCTCCGGAGGCGGTGCTGGAGGGACTGCGCGCGCGGGGCTGGCGCTTCTACACCTTCATCGGCGGCGGGGCGCGGTTCATGTTTGCCTGGGATGCCGATCCGGGGCGGGTGGACCAGCTTGCCGCCGATATCCGCGCGGTCAGCGGCGAGACTGCCCTCGCCGCCTGAGTGTTTCCTCCCTCGGAGCGCAGCTCCGAGGGAGGGGGACCATTTGCGCCAGCAAATGGTGGAAGGGGCTTGCCACGACGGGAGGGTTTTCCCCCTCCACCACCGCCTTCGGCGGCGGTTCCCCTCCCGGCGTCGCCGAGGGAGGAGACGCTCGTTGAAGCGGCAAGGCCTCAGCCGACGAAGGCGCGCTCGATCACGAAATCGCCGGGCGCGTTGTTCGAGCCTTCCTTGAAGCCCTTGCCTTCGAGCAGCGTGGCGAAATCGCGGATCATGTCCATCGATCCGCACAGCATCACGCGGTCGGTCTCCGGGTGCAGCACCGGGTCGCCCGGCACGCCTTCGAACAGCTTGCCGTTCTCGAGCAGCGCGCCGATCCGCTCGCTGGTGTGGAACGGCTCGCGGGTGACGGTAGGCACATAGTGGAACTGCGCTGCGGCCTGCTCGCCGATCAGCGGATCCTCGGCCAGCTTGGCGGCGAGTTCGTCATGATAGGCAAGGTCGCTCACCCGGCGCACGCTGTGCACCGCGATCACCTGCTCGAAGCGCTCGTAGATCTCGGGATCGCGCGCGACGCTGAGGAACGGCGCCAGCCCGGTGCCAGTGGAAAGCAGGAACAGCCGGCGGCCCGGCAGCAACGCGTCGGCGACCAGCGTGCCGGTCGACTTCTTGCCGAGATAGATGTCGTCGCCCGGCACGATCTTCTGCAGCTTGGAGGTCAGCGGACCGTCCTGCACCTTGATCGACAGGAATTCGAGCTCCTCCGCCCAGGACGGGCTGGCGACCGAATAGGCGCGCATCAGAGGCTTGCCGCCCTCGCCTTCCAGCCCGATCATCACGAACTCGCCCGAGCGGAAGCGGAAGCTGGCCGGCCGCTCGATCGCGAAGCTGAACAGATGCTCATTCCAGTGGCGGACCCACAGCACCTTGGCGGTGGCGAAGGCGGGATGTTCGGGGAGCAGCGCTGGCGCGCGCGTGTCGACGGTCATGAAAGCGGGTCCTCGTAACGCTCTGGTCGGCCCGGCCGCCCGCATGGCAGTACCGGGATTGAAATAATGAAAGGCGGCCCTCTGCCACCAGAAGCCGCCCACGTCCAGAAAGTAGCGCTTCGGGGCGCTAAACGCCGTGTGCGAAGGGCACGCCGGTCGACCAATGCCGCAGCAACGCCATCGTGTCCTCGGCGGTCAGCGTCTCGCCTCCCGTCTCGATCCAGCAGTCGCCGCGCTGCTCGGGCTGTACCGCCGAAAGGCCATGCGCCAGCAGCACCAGCGAGCCCCGCGCCACCACCACCGATCGCGCACCGGCCGACGCCATGCCGTCGGCGATCCGCCGCCGCAATTCGGCTGGTGCATTCATCGGCGGCGACCGCATCGAAGCTTCCCCTGTCCAGCACGTGATCGTTTGCCGGTTAACGTTCACGGGCAGCTACAGCCGCAAAGGTGCGAAGATTTCATGGGGGAATGTCGTAAACCTGTCATCAAACACTAATCGCTCGTTTACCGCCTTGCCGTACCGGGGCGGCGATGCTCGACATGCCCGCCCATCTCCGCTTCCTCTTCGCGTGGCTTACCGAGGCCGAACGCGCGCCGCCCTGGCTGACGCTGGAGACGCCGCTCGGCGAGGCGGTGCGCTGCTTCCAGGACGATCCGACGCTCCGGCTGCTGCCGGTGCTCGATGCCCGCCACCAGCCGCTGGGCGCGGTGTTCGAGAAGGACGTGCGCCGGCTGCTGCTCAATCCCTATGGCCACGCGCTGTTGCGCAACCCGGCCTATGGGCGACGGCTGGAATCGATGGTCCGCCCCTGCCCCGTCGCCGACTATGCCCAGTCGCCCCGCGCGCTGGTCGACGCCTATTCGGCCGCCGACGGGCAGGAAGGCATGATCCTCACCCGCGGCGGCCAGCTGTTCGCCGCGATCAGCAACCGTCGCATCATCCAGCTCGCCGCCGAGGACCGGGTGCGCGAGGCCGCCGAGCAGACCGCCCGCGCCCGCCACATCGAAGCGGCGAGCGAGAGGATCGAGGCGGAGGTCGGCGCGATGGCGGGCCAATTGCGTGATCTCGCCGGCACGCTGCGGTCCAGCGCCGCCGCGACGGTCGAGCGCGCGAGCGCCAACAGCGCCTCGGCAACCGCGCTCGCCGCCGCGGTTGCGCAGAGCCACGACAATCTCGCCGCGATCGCCCGGGAATCCGAAGCGCTGGCGGCGACGCTCGACGCCATCGGCCGCGACACGGTCACCGCGCGCGCCTCGGCCGCCGAAGCCGTGGCGCTGGTCGACGACAGCCGGCTGGGCACCGCCGAGCTCGACGCCTTTGCCGAGAATGTCGGCGCGGTCACCGCCACGATCGGCGAGATCGCCGGGCAGGTGAACCTGCTCGCCCTCAACGCCGCGATCGAGGCGGCACGGGCCGGCGAAGCGGGCCGCGGCTTCACCGTGGTGGCCAACGAAATCAAGGCGCTGGCCAGCCAGGTCCGGCACGCCGCGCAGAGCGTCAGCACCAAGGTCGCCGGCATCCGCGGCGTGGTCGACCGAGTCACCACCAACCATCAGCGGGTCGAGCAGGCGATCACCGGCATTGCCGGCCTGTCCTCCAGCATCGAATGCGCGGTGCGCGACCAGCATCACGCGACCCGCAGCATCGCCCGCAACGTCGCCGAAAGCGTCTCCGGCACCCGTGCGGTGCAAACCGACATCGAACAGGTCCGCGCCGCCGCACAGGCAGCTTCCGGGAACGCGCACGCCATCGCCGATCTCTCCGCCGGCCTGCTCAGCGGTGCGGAGGAACTGTCCGACGAGGTCGACCGCTTCCTGATGGAGGTCCGCGCCGCCTGACCTGCTGCGCGATTGAGCAGCCATTGCCCGATTATCAGGCAGATTCCTGCGCCGAAATCCATTCGGCGCGTGGGGGGCACGCTGGCTATTCCCGTTCTGGCATGCAGGTTGCTACACACCCAGGAATCAGACCTGTCGCGGCCCGAAACCGCTGCCTGGGGGACCATGTGAAAAAGATCGAAGCCATCATCAAGCCGTTCAAGCTGGATGAAGTGAAGGAGGCGCTGCACGAGGTGGGCGTCTCGGGGATCACCGTCACCGAAGCCAAGGGCTTCGGCCGCCAGAAGGGCCATACCGAGCTCTATCGCGGCGCCGAATATGTCGTGGACTTCCTGCCCAAGGTGAAGCTGGAAGTGGTGGTGGAAGACACGCTGGCCGAGCGCGTCGTCGAGGCGATCGCCGCTGCCGCGCAGACCGGCCGGATCGGCGACGGCAAGATCTTCGTGATCCCCGTCGAGACGGCGCTGCGCATCCGCACCGGGGAGCGGAACGAAAACGCCGTTTGACGTGGCGTAAAGCGGCGGCGATGAGGCCGGCGCACGAGAAATTTTATTGCCCGATTCGTCGGGCAGACGAAAGAGAGCGAAAGGGCATTACGATGGCGAATTCGGCCAGTGACATCCTGAAGATGGTGAAGGACCAGGAGATCGAGTGGATCGACCTGCGCTTCACCGATCCCAAGGGCAAGTGGCAGCACCTGACCATGGTCGCGTCGGTCCTCGGCGAGGACGAGCTGACCGACGGCCTGATGTTCGACGGTTCGTCGATCGAGGGCTGGAAGGCGATCAACGAGTCCGACATGATCCTGAAGCCGGATCTGGACGCGGTGTGGGTCGATCCGTTCTCAGCCACCCCGATGCTGATCCTGGTGTGCGACATCGTCGAGCCCTCGACCGGCGAGCTCTATGCACGCGATCCGCGCTCGACCGCGAAGCGCGCCGAGGCGTATCTGAAGACCACCGGCATCGGCGATACCATCTATGTCGGCCCCGAAGCCGAGTTCTTTATGTTCGATGACGTGCGGTTCGAGAACAGCTACTCGACCAGCTACTACAAGATCGACGACATCGAGCTGCCGGGCAATTCGGGCCGCGAGTATGAAGCCGGCAACCTCGGCCACCGTCCGCGCGCCAAGGGCGGCTATTTCCCCGTCGCGCCGGTCGACAGCGCCGTCGACATCCGCGGCGAGATGGTTTCGACCATGCTCGAAATGGGCCTGCCGTGCGACAAGCACCATCACGAAGTCGCCGCCGCGCAGCACGAGCTGGGCCTGACCTTCGGCACGCTGGTGACCACCGCCGATCGCATGCAGATCTACAAGTATGTCGTGCACCAGGTCGCCCAGGCCTATGGCAAGACCGCGACCTTCATGCCGAAGCCGATCAAGGAAGATAACGGCTCGGGCATGCACACCCACATGTCGATCTGGGAAAAGGGCCAGCCCCTGTTCGCCGGCAACGGCTATGCGGGCCTCTCCGAGACCTGCCTCTACTTCATCGGCGGCGTGATCAAGCACGCCAAGGCGCTCAACGCCTTCACCAACCCGTCGACCAACAGCTACAAGCGCCTGGTCCCGGGCTACGAGGCGCCGGTGCTGCTCGCCTATTCGAGCCGCAACCGCTCGGCCTCGTGCCGCATCCCGTACGGCACCGGCAGCAAGGCAAAGCGTGTCGAGTTCCGCTTCCCGGACGCGCTGGCCAACCCGTATCTCTGCTATTCGGCGCTGCTGATGGCCGGTCTGGACGGCATCCAGAACAAGATCCACCCGGGCGACCCGATGGACAAGAACCTGTACGATCTGCCCCCGGCCGAGCTGGCCGAAGTGCCGACCGTGTGCGGTTCGCTCCGCGAGGCGCTGGACAGCCTGGAGGCCGATTTCGACTTCCTGTTGAAGGGCGACGTGTTCTCGAAGGACCAGATCGAGGCCTATATCGAGATCAAGCGCGCCGAGGTGGCCCGTTGGGAAATGACCCCGAGCCCCGTCGAGTACGACATGTACTATTCGAGCTGATCCTTCGCGATCGGCTGAAAAAGGGGCGTCCGGAGCGATCCGGGCGCCCTTTTCGTTTGCCGCCCCGACGGTGCTTTCGATGCCGCCGAAGTGGCGGCTTCGCCAATGATGCCGCGCGTGACAAATCAGCGCGCTGCCGGAACAAGTCGAATAACAATGTCCGGACCGAACCTAGTCAGGGCAGATCCTGCCACAACCGATAGCAACACCGCCGTATCTGGAATATCTTCGCAGGGGGTATTAAACTCATAGAATAGATGTGGAGAGACCTGATGCGGCATTGGAAATGCGCATGGATTGCGCCAGCGCTCGTGATGGTATCGGCGCCTTTCACGGCGCGGGCGGATACCTGCATCGGCAATTGCGGCACCGCCAGCGCGGCGGACGGCGTCGTCACCGCGCCGCCCGGTGGCGCGACCAGTTGGAGCTGGGTGTCGACCTATCTCGGCCAGCAGGGCGCCGCCAAGATCACCGGCTATAGCAGCGCCTCCACCAACGGCTCCGAGCTACGCTCGTCGGCGTTCGCAGCGCGGGTCGGGGACAAGGTGTCCTTCTACTTCAACTACGTCACCTCCGACGGGGGAGGCTTCGCCGACTATGCCTTCGCGCAACTGCTCACCGCCGGCGCCACCGACGACAGCTTGGCGGTCAACCTGTTCACCGCCCGCACCAAGCCGAGCGGGACGATCGTGCCCGGCCAGAGCATGCCCGCGGTGAACGCGGTGCTGACCCCTTCGGTCGTCCCGATCATCGGCGGCGGGCCGATCTGGACCCCGCTCGGCCCCAGCAGCGGCGACTGTTACGACGTCGGCTGCGGCTATACCGGCTGGATCAAGTCGGAATATACCATCACGACGGCCGGCAATTACCAGCTGCGCTTCGGGGCGGCAAACTGGTCCGACTCCGCGCTCGACAGCGGCATGGCGTTCACCGGCGTGTTCGTGAACGGTACGCAAACCGGCAGCTCGCCCTCCAACCCCTTTCAGCCGAGCGTACCCCAAGACCCCGTCACCAAGGCGTTCACCTTCGATTTCGTCGCAACGCCCGCCACGCCGATCTTCATCGATCCGGACTATGCCACCGGCTATATCTACAACGTGCTTTCCGGGCCGAACATCACCAGCGCGCTCTTTCCCACGGTTCCCGGCGACGTGGACGGCTATGACGTCTACGGGTTGAACGATGTGCTTCTGGCGCACGGCGTCTACAGCTTCGATTTCACCACGCTGTTCGCGGGGGGCGTCACCGGGTTCAAGCTGAAGGGCATCGACCTGACCGCCGCGCTCGACCCCACCGATGGAGGCGCCTTCGTCACCGGGCTCACCTTCATCGCCGGCGGCGCGGTGACGATGACCCAGACACCGATCATCACCACCACCGGCGTGCCCGAGCCTGCAGGCTGGGCGACGATGATACTGGGCTTCGGGCTGGCCGGCCATGGGTTGCGGCGGCGCCGCGCGAGCCCGGCGACCGCCTGATTCCTGCGCACCGATCGGGCCAGGCACCGCCGGGCGCGCCTATCCCGATCGGGCATGCGCCGCATGTGCCGGGAGAATTGAGTCGCCCCCCCGACCCTGGTAGCGGGATAGATCACTTCGAGGACACCCGATTCATGCGCCTCCCGCGTCTCGCAGCCCTGCTGCTCGGTACTTCCCTGCTCGCATCCCCCGCCCTCGCCCAGACCGCCGCAACGGCCAAATATGGCGCCTGGGGCGTCGATCTCACCACCATGGATCGCGGCGTGAAGCCAGGCGACGATTTCTACGCCTATGCGCTGGGCAGCTGGCTGCGCGATGCGCCGATCCCGGCCGACAAGGCGCGGATCGGCTATAATTACGACCTGCCCGACGAGACCGAGATCGAGGTGCGCACGCTGATCGAGGACGCCGGCCCCTCGCCCAGCGATCCGGTGCTGCGGCAGGTCGCGACCTATTATCACGCCTTCATGGACGAAGCCGGGATCGAGGCGCGCGGCACCGCGCCGCTCAAGCCGTATCTCGCCCGCATCGACGCCGTGCACGATCGCCGCTCGCTGGAACTGCTGATGGCCGACCACGGCTATGCCAGCCCGATCGGCATCGGCATTTCTGCCGATGAGAAGGATCCTACCCGCTACACCGTGATGGCCGGCCAGGCGGGCCTGGGCCTGCCGAGCCGCGACTATTATCTGCTTCCAGGCGAGAAGTACGAGACGATCCGCAAGGCCTACCGCGCCTATATCGTCAAGATCCAGCAGCTGGCCGGCATTGCCGATGCAGAGGCCAAGGCCGACGCGATCCTCGCGCTCGAGACCAGCCTCGCCAAGGACCAGTGGACGCCCGAGGCGCGCCGCGACCCGCAGAAGACCTACAACCCAATGGATCGCGCCCAGCTCGCCAGGCTGGCGCCCCAGTTCGACTGGGATGCGGTGCTCGCCCATCAGGGCCTGGGCAGGATGCCGACCGTGGTGGTGCGCGAGACGACCGCCGTCACCGCCGCCGCCAAGCGGCTGGGCGACGTGCCGCTCGCCACCTGGAAGGACTGGCTGCGCTTCCGCTTCATCAGCGATCATGCCGCGGTGCTGCCCAAGGCGTTCGACGCCGCGCAGTTCGACTTCTACGGCCATACCCTCCGCGACGTGCAGGCGCAGTCGGAGCGCTGGAAGCGCGGCGTCCGCGTCGTCAACGGCGCGCTGGGGGAGGCGATCGGCAAGATCTACGCCGAGCGCCATTGGGGCCCGGCCGCCGAGGCGCTGTCGAAGGAGCTGGTCGAGGATCTGCGCGCCGCCTATGCGGACAAGATCAAGGCGGCTGCCTGGATGGACGCGCCCACCCGCAAGGAAGCGCTCGCCAAGCTTGCCGCCTTCGATCCGCGGATCGGCCATCCGGACAAGTATATCGATTATGCGTCGATGCCGGTCAGCGCCACCGATCCGCTGGCGAACGACCTCGCCTCGGACGAGTTCGAGTGGAAGCTGCAGCTGTCGCGGCTCGGCAAGCCGGTCGATCGCACGCTGTGGGAGATGACGCCGCAGACGGTGAACGCCTATTACGACCCGGTGATGAACCAGGTGACCTTCCCGGCCGCCCAGCTCCAGCCGCCCTTTTTCGATCCGGCCGCCGATCCGGCGGTGAACTATGGCGAGACGGGCGCCACGATCGGCCATGAAATGGGCCATGGCTTCGACGACGAGGGCCGCCAGTTCGACGCCAGCGGCAAGCTGCGCGACTGGTGGACGCCGCAAGCGGCCGAACGCTACACCGCGCACGCCCAGGCGCTGGTCAAGCAGTTCGATGCCTATGAGCCGATCCCCGGCGTCCACATCAAGGGCCAGCTGACCCTCGGCGAGAACCTGGCCGATCTGGGCGGGCTTGAAGTCGCCTATGCCGCCTATCGCCGCTATGTCGCCCGCCACGGCGAGCCAAAGGTGCTGGACGGCCTCACCGGCGACCAGCGCTTCTTCCTCGCTTATGCCGCCAGCTGGCAGGGCAAGGCCCGCGAAGGCGCGGTGCGGGCACAGCTGCTCTCCGATCCGCACAGCCCGGACAAGTATCGCGTCAACGGCATCGTCCGGAACATGGACGCCTGGTACACGGCGTTCGGCGTGAAGCCGAGCGACGCGTTGTACCTCGC
Organism: Sphingomonas trueperi; assembly: GCF_011927635.1. Classification (GTDB taxonomy): domain Bacteria; phylum Pseudomonadota; class Alphaproteobacteria; order Sphingomonadales; family Sphingomonadaceae; genus Sphingomonas; species Sphingomonas trueperi. The sequence continues at coordinate 408,088 of NZ_JAATJB010000002.1, read as the reverse complement.
GCCCGCAGCACGCGTGCACGTCTGGTAAGCGAACGCCGGGGGCGCCCTGCGCCCGGCCTCACCCGGCGCGATAGGCGAATACCCCCGCAGGCCTGGCCACGCCGGTTTCGGCGACGTCGTAGCGCGCCAGCAGCGTCAGGCGCTCGATCGGCAGCGGCGACCGCCAGGGGTCGCCGACCAGCACCGTGATGCCGGCCGCCACGCAGCGATCGAGGAAGGCGGTCACGCGTACCGCCACCTCGGGCGCGTAGAACACGTCGCCGACGAGCAACAGCTCGGCCTCGGGGGTCGGGCCGGCGGTGAGGTCCCCAACGATCTCCGCCAGCGTGACCTGATTGAGAGCCGCGTTGAGCGCAATCGCAGCGCGCGCATGCGGGTCGATCTCAGAGGCCGTTACCCTGGCCGCACCCGCGCGCGCGGCGGCGATCCCGAGCAACCCCGATCCCGCGCCGAGATCTAGCACGCGGCGCCCCACCAGCTGCGCCGGATGGTCAAGAACGTACCGCGCCAGCGCCAGCCCGCCGCCCCACCAATAGGCCCAATAGGGCGCCGCATCGCCCAGCCGGCCCACGCCGCTTGCCGGCCCGGCCTTGTGCAGGCGCAGCTCGGGCACGCCAGGTACCGGCACGACCGGCAGATGCTCGCGGATGAACGCGGCGATGTCGTCGTCCTCGCTCACAGCGCCCGCCCGAGCCAGGCGACCCGCCCGACCAGCTGGAAGCGCCCTGCGCGCGCCAGCCGCACCGGATAGGCGGGATTGTCGCTGACCAGCTCGACGCCACCCACCGCCGGGCGTAGCCGCTTGACCAGCAGCTCGCCCTCCACCCGCAGCACGAAGATGCCGCGGGCATCGATCCGGCAGCGATCGCGGTCGACCAGGATCTCGTCGCCATCGTTCAGCGTCGGCGCCATCGAATCGCCTGCCACGCGCACCATCGACGCGGCTTCGGGGCGCACCCCCAGCTGGCGCAGCAGGAATGGCGGAAAGGCGAACGGGGCCTGCACGCTTTCATCCTCCGCCCAGCCGCCGGGGCCGGCCGACGCACTCAGATCGATCCGCGGGACCGTGACCAGCGCCGCCTGCGGCCGGCCGCCCAGCAGTGTCTCGTCGACGCCCAGATACTCCGCCAGCCGTGCCCGGTCGCGCTCGGGCAGTTCGCGCGGCGAACCGCGCATCAGATATTGCTGCAGATAGGCCGGATTGCGCCCGAGTACGCGCGAGAGCGTGGCGAGACGCACCCCCTTGGCGGCCACCAGCTTCGCAAAATTTGCCCGTTGCACATCGGCTTCCATACCCCCTTTCCTACACATAGGATTTTTCCTACGCAAGGTTCAGATGAGAACATATCGTGATCATCCGAGTCGAAGGAGGAGGACATGGGTGTCCTTGCATGGGGAAATCGAAGCGTTCCTGGAACGCACGCGGATGCCGGCGACGCGGTTCGGGCGCTTGGCGGCGGGAGATCCGCGACTGGTCGGCGATCTGCGGCAGGGCCGTGTACCGGGGCCGGCGCTGACGGCCCGCCTGCGCGCGTTCCTCGCCGCCCCGCCGGCATGGAAGCCCGGGCGGCGCGGCGGCGCGATGTCGGCGCGCGGCTCGAACGGGCGCTGATCGCGGCGGCGGCGGTGGAGGGCTGCGTGTTGCGGATCGTCGAGGCGAGCTGGGTGCCGTGGGCGAGCGTCACCTTCAGCGGCGCCCGGCATCGGTTGACGCTGGAACTGGACGAAAGCATCGTCGCAAAGGCTTGGCTGGTCGCGCTGCCCGAGCTGGAGCTGCCGATCAGCGGCCATCTCGTCGCGGATCTGCAGGTGACGATGGTGGAGACGGCCGACGGCGTAGTGTGCGCCGGTATCGAGGCGCTGACCGTCGAGGAGTGCTGAGGCGGGGTCAGGCCTGGCGGGCGAGGCTGCGCAGCGCCGCAAGAGCGTCGTCGAGCCCGCGATCGGCCCGCACGCGGCCGCGTACCTGCGACGCCTGGTTGCGGCGGACGACGCCCCGCTCGAGCCGTTCGAGCAGCGCGTGCACCGAGGCGTCGGTCTCAGGCCGGACCAGCCGGTCGCTGGGGTCGCGGCCAGCCGGCGTCCGCTGGCCAGCGCTCGCCGCGCGCTCGCGGCGCGGCGGTACGGGCGGCGGCAGCGGCACGGCCGGGATCGCGGTGGGGTCGAAGGCGGCGAGCGGCTGGTCGAGATCGACGGGCAGGTCGCGCTCCGCGGTTGCACCTTCCTGCTCGACCGGAGCCTTGGGCTGCGCCCAGGCGGGCATATCGAGATCGTAACTGGCGCGCAGCGGCGGGCGCGGCCGGGCATCGGGATGCGCATCGGCGCGGCGGATGACCGGGGTTGGCAGCATGTCCAGGTCGCACGGCGCAGCGGCCACGCGCGAACGGCGTACGCGCCAGCGCGCGGTGAACGCGCCGATCGCAGCGGCAGAAACCGCAAACAGCAGCGTCGGGAGAGCAGCCCCTCGCGGCGTCGCCCCCGCATCGATCATCGGTAGATGCAGCCCTGCCGCCGGCAGCGCGGCCACGGCCAGAGCCGATACGCCGCCGAGCAAAAGGGCGGCAATGGGGACGAGCGGCAGCTTCATGCGTTCACCCGATACGTGTGCGACCACGTGGTTCTCATGCCATCTTTATGGCAAGGTTTTCATACAAACCGTCATAGCGTGCAATATTTACAAACCAGTTGCGCTCGGCCTCGATATATGCGCGAGCCTGTTTTCTGCGCACATCCCATTGATCGCGCATACAAAAAACTTTCTCAAGCGCTTTTGCGAGCGCCGCCGGGTCATCTGCCGGAAACAAGGTGCCGGTTACGCCGTCCTCGATCAGCTCGCGGTGCCCGCCCACGTCGGACGCCGCGACCAGCCGCTGCTGCGCCATTGCTTCCAACGGCTTGAGCGGGGTGACGAGGTCGGTGAGCCGCATCTTCTTGCGCGGATAGACCAGCACGTCGATCAGGCTGTAATAGCGCTCGACTGCCTCGTGCGGCACCCGGCCGAGGAAATGGATGCGCTCCGCGACGGGCGATGAAGCCGCTTGCGCGCGCCACGCCGGCTCGGCGGGGCCGCCGCCGACGAGCAGCAGTTGCATCGCGGGACGTGCCGCGACCAGCGCAGGCATCGCGGCGATAAGCACGTCGAGCCCCTCATAATCGTAGAAGCTGCCGATGAACCCGATCGTCTCGGCACCTTCCAGACCCAGCTGGGCGGCGAGGCCGGCATCCTGCGGTACGGGCTCGCCGAACAGCGCCATGTCGACGCCGTTGGGAGAGACCGCGATCTTGGCCGGATCGATGCCCCGCGCGATCAGGTCGCCGCGCAGGCCTTCGCAGATCACCGCCACCGCATCGGCCTGGCGAACGGCATGGGTCTCCAGCGCCTTGGTGACGCGGTAGCGCAGACTCCCCTCGCGTCCCGTGCCGTTGCCGACCGCGGCATCCTCCCATAAGGCGCGGATCTCGTAGAGCAGCGGCACTCCGCTCCAGCGCCGCACCCGCAGCCCGGCAAGCGCGCAGAGCACCGGCGAGTGGGCGTGGAGCACGTCGGGGCGGAAAATTTTCACCACCTGGTGAATACGCTGCACAAAGGCATCGATCTCGCGCCACTCGCTGAGGCCGGGCAGCTTGGCTGCGACCGGCCGGGTGCGGAAGAAGCGCAGGCCATCGACGACTTCCTCGTCGTCGGGCGCGGGGCCGTGCCGTGGGCCGGTCACCGCCGCCACCTCCCAGCCCCGCGCCAATTCCGCCTTCAGGATCGCCCGGGTGCGAAAGGCATAGCCGCTGTGGAGCGGCAGGCCATGATCCAGAAGATGGAGGACTCGCATGGTCGCCTGCATGCCACGCCGCGCTTAACGGCACGTCAACTGCACCTGCGCTAGGAATCGCGCGGAAGGAACGGCCCGCCCGATGATCGACAATCTATCGCTTGCGCTCACCCATGGGCTGATGCTGCTCGCGGCCTTCCTGCTGCTCCGCCGGCCAGACCTCGATCGCGAGGACGCAGCACCCAGGGAGAAGAAGCGCGGCCGCTGGGGCAAGCGCGGTGCGTGACTATGTCTTCGTCCTGTTCCTGGCGGCGTTCTTCGGCACCGGCTTTCGCAAGCCGTTCCTGTTCGTGCTGGTCTACGCCTATATCGACATCGTCGCACCCCAGCGGCTGACTTATCTGCTGCTCAACGCCTTGCCGATCTCGGCGATGGCGGCGGCGCTGGCGCTCGCCGGGTTCCTACTGTTCGACGACAAGCGCGACGTGCGCGTGGCGCCGCGCCAGCTGCTGATCGTGGCGCTGATCGGCTATTGCTGGTTCACCACGCTCCACGCCGATTTCCCGGTGGAAGCCAAGGACAAATGGGACTGGGTGTGGAAGGCGCTGGCCTTCGCCGCCTTCCTGCCGCTCACCCTGCGCACGCGGCTGCGGATCGAGGCGCTGCTGCTGTTCATGGTGCTTTCGGCCAGCTCGATCATCATCGTCGGCGCGATCAAGACGCTGATCTCCGGCGGCGGCTATGGCGAGCTCAACCTGATGGTCTCGAACAATTCGGGGCTGTACGAGGGCAGCACCATCTCCACCGTCGCGATCGCGATCCTGCCGCTGATCCTGTGGTTCACCCGGCACGGCACGATCTTCGCGCCCGACTGGCGGACGAAGACCTTCGCCTATGCCCTGTGCTTCGCCTGCCTGCTGATCCCCATCGGCACCTCGACCCGCACCGGGCTGCTCTGCATCGGGCTGGTCGCGCTGCTGATGCTGCGGGATAGCCGGAAGAAACTGCCCTATCTGGGCGGCGTGGCGGCGCTGGCGCTCGTCGCCCTGCCCTTCCTGCCCTCCGCCTTCACCGAGCGGATGGGGACGATCAAGTCCTATCAGGGCGACGCCTCCGCCTCCACCCGCCTCGCCGTCTGGCAATGGACGATCGACTATGCCCGCGAGCACCCGCTGGGCGGCGGGTTCGAAGCCTATCGCCAGAACCAGATCCGCTACGAGAAGGTGGCGGTGGAGGACCAGGGCGGCGTCGCGGTGGTCGATCGCTCGATCGAGCTCGACAAGGCGCGCGCCTATCACAGCGCCTATTTCGAGATGCTGGGCGAGCAGGGCTATCCGGGGCTTTCGCTGTGGCTGGCGATCAACCTCGCCGGCCTGTTCCGCATGGAGGTGCTGCGCCGCCGCTATGCGCGCGCCGAGGGCGACGAGGCATGGATCGCGCCCCTCGCCGCCGCGCTCCAGAACGGGCACATCGTCTATCTGCTGGGCGCGGCATTCGTGGCGATCGCCTTCCAGCCCTTTATCTACATGCTGATCGGCGCGCAGATCGGGCTCGACACCTATTGCGCCCGAAAGCGCGCAGCGGCGGATTGGAGGCCGCTGCGCAAGGCACACCCTGCCGCGGCATGAGCGGGCGGGTAGAGCTGCGGGCGCTTACCTCCGCGCGCGGCGTCGCGGCGTGGTGGGTGGTGCTCTACCATCTGCGCGGCGCGCTCGCGGACCTGCCCCTTACGGTCGAGGCCGTTCTCGCCAAGGGCTATCTTGCGGTCGACTTCTTCTTCCTGCTCTCGGGCTTCGTGCTGGCGCTGCGCCATGGCGAGCGGCTGCGCAGCGGCGGTATTGCCGTGATGCCCGACTTCCTGCGCGGACGGGTCGCACGGATATGGCCACTGCACGCGGTCATGCTCGGCTTTGCGCTCCTGCTGCTGGTGGTCCTGCGCGCAAGCGGCCGGGCGGCGCCCGAATTCCCTCTGGCCGAGCTGCCGCCACATCTGCTGCTCGTCCAGGCCTGGGGCTTCGCCGAACCGTTACGCTGGAACGACCCCGCCTGGTCGATCTCGTGCGAGCTGGCGGCGTACCTGCTGTTCCCGCTCTGGGCGATGGCGATCGACTGGCGCCGCCGGGCCACGCCCGCCCTTCTGGGCGCGATCGGGGCACTCCTGCTGGCGCTGGCCGCGGCATTCGCGCTTCGCGGTACCGATACATTGGGGCAGGACATCCCGCATCTCGGAGTCGTACGCTGCCTGCTGGAGTTCGCGACCGGCACGCTGGTCCAAGCCCTTTGGCAGCGGTGGCACTCCCATCTGGCTGGATTTGGTGGCGTCGCCGTCGCCGCAATGTTCGGAGCGGCGTGGGCGGTAGGGGTGCCCGAGACGCTTGCGGCGCCCGCGATGCTCGCTGCGCTGCTGCTCGCGTTGGCCTGCAGCGGCGCGCGCAGCAATCCGCTCGAAGGCGCGCTGCTCCACCGCCTCGGCGAGATCAGCTACGCGACCTATCTCAGCCATTTTCTGCTGTGGTTCGCCTTCAAGCTCGCCTTCGTCCGCACCGCGACGATCGGCTGGCCGCTCGCGGCGTGCTACCTGCTGCTGGTCCTTGCGGCGTCGGTGGCGCTCCACCGGCTGGTGGAGCGCCCCGCGCAGCGCTGGATCAACCGGCTCGGGTTCAGGCCGCGGCGGTCACGTCTTCCAGCGCGGCGATCACCGCACGGTTGAACGCGGGGATATCGTCGGGCTTGCGGCTGGTGATGAGGTTGCCGTCGCTCACCACTTCCTCGTCGACCACATCGGCGCCGGCATTGGCGAGATCGGTGCGGATCGAGGGCCAGCTGGTCAGCCGGCGACCGGCGACCACATCGGCCTCGGCGAGCAGCCACGGCGCATGGCAGATCGCCGCGACCAGCCGCTTCGAATCCATGAAGCTGCGGGCGATCTCGACCGCCTTCGCGTTCATCCGCAGCTTGTCCGGGTTGCCGACGCCGCCCGGCAGCACCAGCGCATCGAACTGATCGAGTTCCACCTGATCGAGCGTCGTGTCCGGCGTGATGCTCTTGCCCTTCTCGCCGCCGCTTTCGCCGGTGATCGGATCGGTCTTGATCGAGGCAAGCGTCACCTGCGCGCCGGCGTCGAGCAGCGCCTGGCGCGGCTCGAACAGTTCCGATTCCTCGAAGCCGTCGGTGGCGAGCATCAGCACGCGCGCATTCTGCAGATTGGCCATGGGGGGCATCCTTTCCCGTCGTTCGGAATATGCCGGGCCAACCCGGAGCCCCCTTTCCTTGTTCCGGAACGAATTGTTGCTGCGGCGCATTTCCCTGGGCTCTGCCCCAAGGAGCCGCGATGGACAGCGCCGAGATCGTCTATGTCGAAGACCAGGCCCCCGGCATCACCCGGCGCAAGATGCGCCACGGCTGGGGCTATTTCCACGCGGACGGCACCCGCATCACCGACCGCGATGTGATCGACCGGCTGAACGCGATCGGCCTGCCGCCCGCCTATGAGAATGCCTGGTTCTGCCCCGACCCCAACGGCCATATCCAGGCGACCGGCTATGACGGGAAGGGCCGCAAGCAGTATCGCTATCACACCGGTTTCCGCGAGGCCCAGGAGGCGGCGAAGTACGATCGCTGCGGCATGTTCGGCGAGCGCCTGCCGCGCCTGCGCCGCAAGGTGGAATCCGATCTGCGCCTGCGCGGACTGTGCAAGGACAAGGCCGTCGCCGCCGTCGTCCGGCTGCTCGACCTCGGCTCGATCCGCGTCGGCAACGAGACTTATGCGCAGGAGAACAAGAGCTTCGGCGCAACCACGCTGCGCAAGCGGCACGTGAAGGTCGCCGGCGGCACGCTCAAGCTCCAGTTCCGCGCCAAGTCGGGCAAGCTGCGGGTGATGACGGTAACCGACAAGTCGCTCAGCCGCTTCGTCAAGCGCTGCCAGGACCTGCCGGGGCAGAACCTGTTCCGCTGGATCGACGATTCCGGCGAGGCGCATCCGGTCACGTCCAGCGACGTCAACGCCTATATCCGCGAGGCGATGGGCGAGCATTTCAGCGCCAAGCATTTCCGCACCTGGGGGGCGAGCGTGATCGCCTATCGCACCCTGGCGGAGGCACCCGAGCCCATCGGCCTCAAGACCCTGCTTGAGCCCGTAACCGAGGCGCTGGGCAACACCCCCGCCATTGCCCGCAAATCCTATGTCCATCCGCGGCTGATCGAGCTGGCGCGCGACAAGCCGGGGCAGGCGCTGTTCCGCGCCGGGTTGCGCCTGCCCCGCACGACGCAGTACCTCGACCGCTACGAACGCGGCCTGATCGTCTTCCTGGAGACCGATCCGGCCGAACAGCCCGCCAAGGCAGCCTGACGAGAAAAGATGCTGATCACCGCACGCGCAAAGCCCTCCCATTTCGAGCGCCAGCTCCAGGCCTTCATCGGCGACACGCCCGATTGGATCGCCGACCATTGGCTGAGCATCCTGGTCGCCACCGGCATCGCGATCGGCATCGCGCTGTTCCTCCACACGCTGCGCTCCTGGGGCATGCGGCTGTGCCGCAACAGCGACGGCAACGGCGCCAACTGGTACACGATCTTCGGCCGCACGATTTCGCGCACCAACAATTTCTTCATCGTGATGACCGCGATCCGGCTGGTGGTGAACGTCGCCGAGACGCCGCCGCTGCTCGACAAGACGATCACCTTCCTGTTCACCATCGCAGTGACGTTCCAGGTGGCGATCTGGGTTCGCGAGGTGATCTTCGGGCTGATCGAGCACCGCACCCGCGGTGACAGCCCCAGCGAGAGCCTGGCGAGCGCCGTCGGCATCATCCGGCTGCTGATCTCGATCGCGCTGTTCGCGATCGCGCTGGTGATGGTGCTCGGCAATATCGGGGTGAACGTGACCGGCCTGGTCGCCGGTCTCGGCGTCGGCGGCATCGCCATCGGTCTTGCCGCGCAGGGCATCTTCGGAGACCTGATCGCGGCGCTGTCGATCCTGTTCACCCGCCCCTTCCGCGTCGGCGACAACATCAAGTTCGACCAGACCAGCGGCACGGTCGCCGAAATCGGCCTCAAGTCCACCCGCGTCCGCTCGTTCGACGGCGAGATGCACATCATCTCGAACCGCCAGCTGCTCGACAAGGAGCTGCAGAACCTTACCGATCGCACCCGCATCCGCCTGCCGTTCAAGATCGGCGTGGCCTATGAGACGCCGCCGGAGAAGCTCGAGCGGCTGCCGGAGATGTTCAAGGAGATCGTCGAGGCGAACGGCGCGACCGCGGTGCGCAACGGCTTTGTGGGGTTCGGCGCGAGCTCGATCGACTATGAACTGATCGCCGAGGTTGCGACCGGGAACTGGGACGTGGGCCACCCGACGCGCGACCGCATCCTCATCGCCATCGTCCGCAAGCTGGCGGAAGAGGGGATCAGCATCCCCTATCCGACCCAGACCACCTTCACCGCGGCACCCGACGGGCGGATCATCATGCCCTATCCGGACGTGACGCCCGTGATGCGGGTGGACAAGGAAGAGGGCGAGCGCTGAGGAGCAGCCACATACTCTCAGCCGTCATCCCGGCGAAAGCCGGGATCCATCCGCCATTAGGCTGCGGCAGGCGCCGATCCGGTGACGCCAATGGATTCCGGCTTTCGCCGGAATGACGAAGGGGGTGAGGTTGACCGCCCCTCAATCATATTTCGTCACCAGCCAGCTCCACACGCCCCAAGCCAGAAGCGCCCAGACGCCCAACACGATCGCGACCCCGCCCCAGCTCACCGGCCGGTGGCTCGCGTCCTCGGCCGCCGCGCGGTGCTCGGCAAACTGCTCGGCCGGGATCAGCCGCTCGAACAGCCAGACGCCGAGCGGGATCAGGATGGCATCGTCCACCAGCCCGAGCACGGGGACGAAATCGGGGATCAGGTCGATCGGCGACAGCGCATAGGCCGCGACCAGGATGCCAACGATCCGCGCCGCCAGGGGCGTACGCGGATCGCGGATGGCGAGCCATACGGCATGCGCCTCGGTGCGGACGCGGTGAGCGAGCGAAGGACCCATGGCCCCTGGATCGCCCAGCCGCGTCGCGCGGTCAATCTCGGCTCAGCGCTCCGCCGTGGTCTCGACCTTGGCGTGGCTGCCGGTCTCGTCCGACTTGATCGTGCCGCCGAACAGCATCTTCACCTTGCCGGTGAGCGACATGTCCGTCTCCCACAGCTCGGCATCGTCGATGTCGACGCGGAGCAGCGCGAGGTTCGGGTCCTGCTTGCCGCCCGGAAACCAGGCTTCGACCTGGCTGTTCCACAGCTTGTCGATCATCGCGAAGTCGTTGTCGACGCGCGCCGTTCCCGATAGGCAGGCGAAAAAGTCGTGCCCCTTGGAGACGAACTGGAGCATCGCCGCGCCGCCCTTGGCCATGCGGTTGTCCTTGCCGATGAAGAAGAAGATCGTGTCGACCTGGTCCTCGTCGAGCTGCGCGGTCAGCGGCTCGCTGTGCTGGCCGTCCTGCAGGCCCGCCATCACGAAGGGGCTATCCGCCAGCTTGGACCAGAAATGCTTCTTCAGTTCGACCGTGTCGGCCATGATCGTCTCCCGAGTTTGGATACCTGGCCGTAACGTGCAGGTCCGCTCAGGCGTTCCGGATCGCGGCGGCGGCGCCGATCAGTTCGAGGTCGGCGCGGTTGACCAGCGCCACCGGGGTTTCGGCGAGCTGGCGGCGGAAGGCGGTGCGCGCCTCCATCCGGCGGCGGAAGCCGGGCTGCTTCAGCTGAGTCTCCAGCGCACGGGCGATCGCACCGGTGAGGAACACGCCGTCCCAGGCATCGAAGGTCAGCGCCAGATCGCCGACAAACGCGCCGAGATGCTCGACGAACATGCGGACCACCGCGCCGGCGATCGGATCGCGGCCGGCGTTGCGGGTCACATCCTCCGGCGCGGGCAGCCGCTTGCCGCCGGACAGCGCCTCATAGGCGAGCAGCAGCCCGTTGGCGCTGAGCAGGGTCTCGACCTCGACCAGCCCGCCGCGCGCCTTGCAGAAGGTCGCGAACCGCTCCTCGTCGCCGTTCTGGGGAGCAAAGCCGATATGCCCCGCCTCGCTCTGAACGGGCACATGGCGACCGTCGGCACCTATCAGCGCGGCGACGCCGAGGCCCGTGCCGACCCCGATCACGGCATAGTTGCCGCCCGGCGCGATCGGCTTGGGCGCGGCGCCCGGGAGCGCGGTAAACGTTGTCGGCGGAAGCCGGGTAAGCGCCAGCGCGTTGGCGGCGCATTCGTTGAGCGCCAACGGCTTCTCGCGCAGCACCGCTTCGACACCCGCAAGCGAGATGTACCAGCGGCTGCCGGTGAGGTTGATCAGGTCGCCGCGCACCGCACCGGCGACGGCAAGCACGCTCGGCAGCCGCGCATCGCGCAGGCCGACGCCGCAAAGATATGCCACAAGGGCACTGGTGAAGGTCTGATGGTCGGCGTTCGAAAAGCGCTTGATCTCGCGCGGCTCGTCGCCTTCCGCGCCGCCGGTCAGGCCGAAGCGAACCGATTGTCGGCCGATATCGGCCACCAGCGCCACGCCATCTTCCATCGAGCCCTCTCTCCCCTGCCGGCTTCTTCTCGAAGCTCGCCCAGGCGATATCGCTAACAATGGTTACCGTAGCAATAAACAAGCCGCAATTAGTTTGATTTTCACGCGAATTTCAGACAATTCGCGGGTCCGCACCGAAACGATTGGCGCCGATGGCCGGCGACCAGTAGAGCGCGACTGCCAGAATCGCGAGCGCGACTTGCCCCGCCAGCGGCAGCATCGGCACGCCGGGATGCAGCCCGATCGCCACCTGGGTGCGGTCCAGATCGCCCGCCACCCCGATCGCGGCAAGCAGCAGGCCCGGGATCGCCGGCAGCCCGACATCGTGCAGCCGCCGCACGATCAGCCCGATCAGCGGCACGAACAGCGCCAGCGCCAGCGCCTCCTCCACCGCGACGCGGCGCCAGAAGACCGTGAGGTTGAGCGGCGTCGGCGGATGGAAGAAGTGGAAGCCGAGGAACAACAGCAGCTCGCCGATCGCGATCAGGATCAGCGCGCTGGTCAGCTCGCTGCGCGTCGAGCGCCCGTGGAACACGAAGCTCTGGCCGATGGCGCGGAGGCCGTTCCGCAGCGACACCCCGTCGCGATAGCTGGCTGCTGTCATGGGCCGGAGGGTGCAGCGCAGCACACCCTCCGGTCAACCCCTTAGAGCGTCTCGAAAAGACCCGCCGCGCCCATGCCGCCGCCGATGCACATCGTCACGACGACATATTTGGCGCCGCGGCGCTTGCCTTCGATCAGCGCATGGCCGGTCATCCGCGCGCCCGACATGCCGTACGGGTGGCCGATCGAGATGGCGCCGCCGTTCACGTTGAGCAGTTCATTGGGGATGCCCAGCTTGTCGCGGCAATAGAGCACCTGCACCGCGAACGCCTCGTTGAGCTCCCACAGGCCGATATCGTCCATCTTCAGGTTGAAGCGCTCGAGCAGCTTGGGAATGGCATAGACCGGGCCGATGCCCATCTCGTCGGGCTTGGTGCCCGCCACCGCCATGCCGATATAGCGGCCGAGCGGGGTGAGGCCGCGCTGCTCGGCAAGCTTCTCCTCCATCAGCACCGCGGCCGAAGCGCCGTCGGACAGCTGGCTGGCATTGCCCGCGGTGACGGTGCCGTTGGGCACCACCGGCTGGAGCGCCTGCAGGCCCTCCAGCGTCGTTTCCGGACGATTGCCCTCGTCCTTGGCAAGCGTGATTTCCTTCTGCGAGACTTCCTTGGTCTCCTTGTTGACCAGGTTCATCGTCGCGGTGACCGGCACGATCTCGTCGTCGAACTTGCCCGCAGCCTGCGCGGCGGCGGTGCGCTGCTGCGACTGGAGGGCATAGGCGTCGCACGCCTCGCGGCCGATGCCGTAGCGTGCGGCGACCACTTCAGCGGTCTGGAGCATCGGCATATAGGTGTCGTTGTGCATCGCGATCAGCTCGCGATCGGGCTCGACGCGCATCTGCGGGGTCTGGACGAGGCTGATCGATTCGACACCGCCGCCAAGGGTGATGTCCATATTGTCGACGACGATCTGCTTGGCCGCCGTCGCGATCGCCATCAGGCCCGAGGCGCACTGGCGGTCGATCGACATGCCCGGCACTTCGACCGGCAGGCCGGCGCGGAGCAGCGCGAGGCGGGCGATGTTGGGCGCCTGGCTGCCCTGCTGGAGCGCGGCGCCGAACACGACGTCGTCGACCTGGCCCGGCTCTAGCCCTGCCCGCTCGACCGCCGCGCGGATCGCGTGCGCGCCCAGCGTCGGCGCCGGCGTGGCGTTGAACGCCCCGCGATAGGCCCGGCCGATGCCCGTGCGGGCGGTGGAAACGATGACTGCGGAGCGCATTTCCTGTCCTTCCTTCTTCGCTCCCCTCCCGCTTGCGGGAGGGGAAATTAGACGTAAATCAGCGCGATCCACTCGGCGATCACCGCCGGCTTCTCCTCGCCTTCGATCTCGAGCTGATATTCCTGCACCTGTTCCCAGACGCCGAGCTTGCGCTCGACGAACTTCTTGAGCGTGAAGCGCCCGCGCACCCGCTTGCCCGAGCGCACCGGCGTGAGGAACCGAACCTTGTTCCCTCCATAGTTCACCCCCATCCGCACGCCCTCGATCGCCGGCGCATCGGTGCGCGCGGCGAGCATCGGCATCAGCGACAGCGAGAGGAAGCCATGCGCGATCGTGCCGCCGAACGGAGTCTCGGCCGCGCGCACCGGATCGACATGGAGGAACTGGTGGTCGCCGGTCGCCTCTGCGAACTGGTCGATCATCGCCTGGGTGACCTCCACCCAGTCCGAGACATGCTCGGTGCCGACCCGTTCGGCCATCTCCTGCGGGGTGACGGTCGCCGCCAAGACTATCCTCTCGCGTAATTATCTTTCATAGGCACGCCATATCTAGTGGGGCCACCGGCCTCCCTGCAAGCTTTAGCCGACCGGAAACTGGAAAATGCCGACTGCCGTACCGTCACACCACCGCGAATCGATGGCCAAGCTGCACCGTGCGGCCGAACCCGATGTTCTAAAACCGCTTCTGGAGCGGGCGCGACTCACGCCCGATTCGCGCGAGCGGGTGATGGACCACGCGCTGGCGCTGCTGGCGGACCTGCGCGCCGCGCAGAATCGCGGCTGGGTGAACCAGTTCCTCCAGGAATACCGGCTGAACTCGTCTGAGGGCGTGGCGCTGCTCAGCCTGGCCGAGGCGTTCCTGCGCGTGCCCGATCCCGAAACCGCCGACCTGCTGATCGCCGACAAGATCGGCGATGCCGACTGGAAAGCGCATTCGGGCAAGTCGAACTCGGTGCTGGTCAATTCGGCGACCTGGGGCCTGATGCTGGGCCGCGCGCTGGTCGGCGACGAGAAGACGGGCGTGCTCCGCCGCCTGATCTCGCGCGCCGGCGAGCCCTTCGTCCGCCAGGCGGTGGGCGCCGCGATGAAGCGGATGGGCGAGGTGTTCGTGATGGGCCGCACCATCGACGAGGCGATGAAGCGGATGAAGAAGCCCGAGAACAAGGGCTTCACCGCCAGCTTCGACATGCTGGGCGAGGCCGCGCGCACCAAGGCCGATGCCGAACGCTATTTCCAGGCCTATTTCGAGGCAATCCGCGCGGTCGGCCGCGATCCCAAGGCGGGCCATTCGATCTCGGTGAAGCTCTCCGCGCTGCACCCGCGCTACGAAGTCGCGCAATATGATCGCTGCGTGCCCGAGCTGACCGACATGCTGGCCCAGCTCGCCTCGGAATCGGCGGCGCAGGGCATCCCGCTCACCGTCGACGCGGAGGAGAGCGAGCGGCTGGAGATGAGCCTCGACATCATCGGTTCGGTCGCAAGGCGGCCCGAGCTGCGCGGCTGGAACGGCTTCGGCATGGCGGTACAGGCCTATGGCAAGCGCGCCCGCGCGGTGATCGGCTGGGCCGACGATCTCGGCCGGCCGATGCACGTCCGCCTGGTCAAGGGCGCCTATTGGGACAGCGAGATCAAGCGCACCCAGGTCGAGGGCCTGGCGGACTATCCCCTGTTCACCCGCAAGGCGGCGACCGACGTGTCGTACCTCGCCTGCGCGCGCGACATGCTGGCGGCGAAGAACATCGTGCCTGCCTTTGCCAGCCACAATGCGTTGACCGTCGCCACCATCCTCGACTGGGCCGGTGACAGCCGCGACTTCGAGTTCCAGCGGCTCCATGGCATGGGCGAAGGGCTGTACGAGCGGCTGGTCAACGAACAGGGCTATCACTGCCGCATCTATGCGCCGGTGGGTGGGCACCGCGACCTGCTGGCGTACCTCGTCCGCCGCCTGCTCGAGAACGGCGCCAACTCCAGCTTCGTCCACCAGCTGGCCGACGAGCAGTTGAGCGAAGCCGAGCTGCTCGCCGATCCGGTGGAGAAGATCGCGGCCGTTGGCGGCACGCGGCATCCGAGCATTCCCCTGCCAGTCGATCTGTTCGGCGCTTGGAAGAACTCGGGCGGGATCGATCTCGCCGAGCGGACCATCCTTGCAGAGACGGCGGCGGCGATTGCAGCCTCTCCCCCTCCCGCGCGCGGGAGGGGGCCGGGGGGTGGGCCCACGCTCACCACCAGCGAACCGGCTGTGGAAGCCGGGGGCCCACCCCCTGCCCCCTCCCGCACGCGGGAGGGGGTTGCTTCAGCCATCGACCGCGCCTCAGCCGCCTTCCCCGGCTGGGCGGCCACCCCGCTCGCCACGCGCGCCGCGATCCTCGAGCGCCTCGCCGACCTGCTCGAGGAAAACCGCATCGAGCTGATGGCGCTGGCCGTCAAGGAAGCCTTCAAGACCATCCCCGATGCTCTCGGCGAGGTCCGCGAGGCCGCCGATTTCTGCCGCTACTATGCGCTCCAGGCGCGCACCGGCCTCGCGCCGATCACCCTCCCCGGGCCGACGGGCGAGCGCAACGAGCTGCGCATGGAAGGCCGCGGCGTGTGGGCGACGATCGCACCGTGGAACTTCCCGCTGGCGATCTTCCTCGGCCAGACCGCCGCCGCGCTGGTCGCGGGTAACGCCGTAGTCGCCAAGCCCGCGCCGCAGACGCCGGAGATCGCCCGCGCCGCGGTGCGCCTCGCCCATCAGGCGGGCGTGCCCGAGGATGCGCTGGTGCTGGTGACCGGCGGGCCGGAAGTCGGCGCCGCGCTCACCTCCGACCATCGCATCGCCGGCGTGGCGTTCACCGGCTCGACGCCGACCGCCAAGAAGATCGCCGCCGCGCTGCTGGAAGGCAACGACCGCCCGCTGGTGCCGCTGATCGCCGAGACCGGCGGCATCAACGCGATGATCGTCGATTCGACCGCCCTGCCCGAGCAGGTGGTGGCCGACGTGCTGACCTCGGCCTTCCGCTCCGCCGGGCAGCGCTGCTCGGCGCTGCGGCTGCTGTTGCTGCAGGAAGAGATCGCCGAGGGCGTGATCGAGATGCTGCGCGGCGCGATGGAGCTGCTGATCCTCGGCGACCCCGCCGATCCGCGCACCGATATCGGCCCGGTGATCGACCAGGCGGCGTACGACAAGCTGATGGCCTATCGCGACAGCGCCAAGGCCCAGTGGATCAAGACCGTGCCGGTGCCCGCCACCGGCCTGTTCGTGCCGCCGACAATGATCCGCATCGACCGACCCGAGGACCTGACCCGCGAATGGTTCGGGCCGATCCTCCACGTCGCCACCTGGAAGGCGGGCACGCTCGCGGAGACGGTGGCGCGGGTGAATGCGAAGGGCTTTGGGCTGACCATGGGCCTGCACAGCCGCATCGCCCGCTCGGCCGAGCTGGTCGAGGCGGAGGCGCGGGTGGGCAATTTGTACATCAACCGCTCGATGATCGGTGCGGTGGTGGGCTCGCAGCCCTTCGGCGGCGAGGGCCTGTCGGGCACCGGTCCCAAGGCGGGCGGCCCGCACTATCTGCACCGCTTCTGCGCGGAGCGGGCGGTGTCGGTGGACACGACCAGCGCCGGCGGCAATGCGACCCTGCTCAGCCTGGACGAAGGGGGGATTTGAGCTGGCCTAGCTATCCTCTCCCTTGAGGGAGGGGATAGCGAAGCTTGGAGAGGGTGAGCGGCGCGCAAGCGCCGCCTAGCCGTTCGATAGCCGGACTGCCCCTCTCCCTCCCACTGCCTTCGGCAGCGGGCCCCACCCTCTCCCCGGTGGGGAGAGGGATAAATCGCTCACCCGCCGTGCGTGGCCATCCACTGCTCGACGACCGGCGCAATGCGGTTGCGCCATTTCGAGCCGTTGAAGATGCCGTAATGGCCGACGCCTTCGGCCAGATGGTATTGCTTGTGCGATTCCGGCAGGTTGGTCGCGATCGTCAGCGCCGCCTTGGTCTGGCCGATGCCCGAGATGTCGTCGCGCTCGCCTTCGATCGCGAGGATGCCGATGTCCTTGATCGCGCCCGGATCGACCTTGCGGCCGCGGTGCAGCATCTCGCCCTTGGGCAGCGCGTGGGTCTGGAACACCACTTCGATCGTCTGGAGATAGAATTCGGCGGTCATGTCGCAGACCGAACGATATTCCTCGTAGAACTTCATCGTCGCGTCGGCGCTCTCGTCGTCGCCCTGGACGAGATGCTTGAACATCTCCCAATGCGAGATGAGGTGGTTGCCGAGGTTCATCGTCATGAAGCCGGCGAGCTGGAGGAAGCCGGGATAGACCTTCCGACCCGCACCCGCATAGGTCATCGGGACGGTGGCGATGACGTTGTGCTCGAACCAGCTGTACGGCCGCTCGGTCGCCAGCGTGTTGACCGCGGTGGGCGCCTCGCGCGTGTCGATCGGGCCGCCCATCATGGTCAGCGTCGCCGGGCGATTGGGGTGATTGTCCGCGCTCATCACCGCCGCGGCGGCATAGCAGGGCACCGAGGGTTGGCACACCGCCAGCATGTGCGGGCGGGGCGCACCCTCCGCGCCGATATGCGCGAGGAAATCGATCACATAATCGACATAGTCGTCGAGGTCGAAGCGGCCTTCGCTGGTCGGCACCAGCTTCGCGTCGCGCCAGTCGGTGATGTACACATCGGCCACCGGCAGCATCCGCTGCACCGTGCCGCGCAGCAGCGTGGCATAATGGCCGGACATCGGCGCGACGATCAGCAGCTTCGGCCCGCCCTCGACGCCTTCGCGGACGAAGCGCTTGAGCTGGCCAAACGGCTTCCGCAGCACGATCTCCTCATGCACCTCGACCCGGCGGCCGTCGATCTCGGTGAAGTCGAGCGCGAATTCGGGCTTGCCGCGCGGTGCGGAGGCGTGCGCGAACACCTCCAGCGCCGAGGCCATCACCGGCCCGCCGCCGAAATAGGCGAACGGATTGGCCGGATTGTTGAGCAGCCCCGCGCCGAAATTGGCCAGAGCACTCGCACCTGCGAGCATCGAACGTTGGAATTCGTAAGCGTCGTACAGCATAAAATTCCTTCCCCGTGCCCCGATCCCTGCAGCGGGGGTTGTCTTACCACTCATATAGACGGCGGCGTTGTGCGCCGCAACGTCGTACCTATGCGGAACCGAGACAAACGGAGGTAGTTCCCCTGCCCCGCGAACCGCGCTAGTCGCTTTCCCCATGGCCGACACGACCCCGCCGCCGGCGCCGCGCCGCAAGCTCAGCAGCCTGCTGGTCATCTGGCAGTTCACCCGCCGCTATCCGCTGCAGATCGCCGTCGCGATGGTGTCGCTGCTCACCTCGTCCGCCGCGACGCTGTGGATCCCGCGCACCTTCAAACAGATCGTCGACAACGGCTTTTCGGCCGGTGCCGATACCAGCAGGATCGGGATCTATTTCCAGGGCCTGCTCGCGGTGATCCTGGTGCTGTCGATCGCGACGGCAGTGCGCTTCTTCTTCATCTCCTGGGTGGCCGAGCGCACCGTGGCGGACCTGCGCATTGCAGTGCACCGCAACCTGCTGCGCCTGCCACCGAAATGGTTCGAGGAGAACCGGCCCTCGGAGATCGCCTCGCGTCTCACCTCGGACACCGCGCTGGTCGAGCAGGTGGTCGGCTCGACCGTGTCGATCGCGCTGCGCAACCTGCTGACCGGTATCGGCGGGGTGATCTATCTGTTCGTGCTGTCGCCCAAGATTGCCGCCTATCTGATCGTCGGCATGCCGCTCACCGTGCTGCCGATCGTCTGGCTGGGCGGGCGCGTGCGGCAATATTCGCGCGCCAGCCAGGACCGCGTCGCCGATATCGGCGCGATCGCCTCCGAAACGCTGGGCGCGATGCGGATCGTCCAGGCCTTCGGGCAGGAGCGGCGCGAGGGCCAGCGCTTCCAGGACGCGGTGGTGCGCAGCTTCGCCGCCGCGCAGAAGCGCTTTGCGCTCCGCGCGATCATGACCGCGCTGGTGATCGGCCTGCTGTTCACCGCGATCACGCTGATCATGTGGGACGCGGTCTCGGGTGTCGCCGCCGGCCAGATCAGCGGCGGCGCGATTACGGCGTTCGTGATCACAGCCGGCCTCGTCACCGGCTCGTTCGGCGCGCTGACCGAAGTCTATGGCGATCTGCTGCGCGCCTCGGGCGCCGCCAGCCGGCTCGCGGAATTGCTCCAGCAGGAATCGGACATCGCCCCGCCCGCCAATCCGGTGGCGCTGCCCAGCCCGGCCGAAGGCGCGATCGCGTTCGACGCGGTGACCTTCCGCTATCCGACGCGGCCCGAGGTTTCGGCGCTGCAGGACTTCTCGCTGTTCGTCGCACCCGGCGAGACGGTGGCGGTGGTCGGCCCCTCGGGCGCCGGAAAGTCGACGCTGTTCCAGCTGCTCCAGCGCTTCTACGACCCCGAAAGCGGCGAGATTCGCATCGACGGCGTCGCCGTCCCCAAGGCCGATCCGGCGGAGGTGCGCGCGCGCATCGCGATGGTGCCGCAGGAGACGGTGATCTTCGCCGCCAGCGCCCGCGACAATCTCCGCTATGGCGCCTGGGACGCCAGCGACGAAGCGATCTGGGCCGCTGCCGAGGCGGCCAACGCCGCCGAGTTCCTGCGCAGCCTGCCGGATGGGCTCGATACCTTCCTCGGCGAAGGCGGCGCGCGGCTTTCGGGCGGGCAGCGCCAGCGTCTCGCCATCGCCCGCGCTCTGCTCCGCGACGCGCCGATCCTGCTGCTCGACGAAGCGACCAGCGCGCTCGACGCCGAGAGCGAGAAGCTGGTGCAGGATGCGCTCGAGCATCTGATGCAGGGCCGCACCACGCTGGTGATCGCGCACCGCCTCGCGACTGTGCGCGCGGCCGGGCGGATCATCGTGATGGACGGCGGGCGGATCGTCGAGACCGGCACCCATGCCGAACTGGTGGCGCAGGGCGGGCTCTATGCTCGGCTGGCCGCGCTGCAGTTCAACGAAGCGGCGTAATAGCGAAACAAGAGCATGTCCTCTCCCGCCGTGCCGGGGGAGGAATGCTCAGGCTGCCAGTGCAGTCCGGGACGCGATCCATTCGGCGAAGGCCGGCACTTCCAGCGGCCGTGCGAACCAATAGCCCTGTGCTTCCTCGCAGCCCATGCCGGCCAGGATCGCGGCGGCCTCTGCGGTTTCCACCCCCTCGGCCACGATGCGGCGGCCGAGCTTGTGGAGCAGGCCGACCATCGTCTCGACCAGCACAAAATCGGCACCCGAAGCGGAGCTTAGCCCCCGCACGAAGGCCTGATCAATCTTCACGACATGCGCGGGCACCTGCTGGAGATAGGCAAGGCTGCTGTGCCCCGTACCGAAATCGTCGATCGCCAGCGCGATCCCCGCCTCGGCCAGCTCGCGCAGCATCGCCAGCGCCTTTTCCGGCTGCGCCATCATCGCGCTTTCGGTGAGTTCGACCTCCAACTGAGAGGGGCGCAGCTGGCGGGCGATCAGCGCCAGCTGGATGCGCTGGATCAGGTCCGCTTCCATAAGGTTGGCGGCCGAGATGTTGACCGACAGCGTCAGGTCGAGCCCGGCCGCCTGCCAGGCGGCAAGCTGGTCGAGCGCGTGCTCCAGCACCCATTGCGTTGTCGGGCGAGCCAACGCTGTTTGCTCGATAATCGGGATGAATTCGCCCGGCGACACTTCGCCCAGAGTCGGATGGCGCCAGCGCAGCAGCGTCTCCGCGCTGAGGCAGCGCCCCGTGGCGAGGTCGACACGCGGCTGGAAGACCAGCCGCAGCTGATCCTCCGCTTCCAGCGCCGCGCCAAAATCTTGCAGCAGATCGTAGTGTCGCCGCATCGCATGGTCGCGCGCTTCGGAATAAAGCGCGATAGCACCATCGATGCGGCGCGCGTCCTGCGCCGCGCTGGCAGCGCCGCGCAGCACGTCTTCGGGTGTAACTTCGCCCAACCGGAACGGGCGAACGCCGATGGCCACGCTGGTGACGAATCGGACGCTCGACGTCGCCCGAATTACCTCGAAGCCGCGTTCGAGCACCGTGATATAGGCCTGCACCTCCATGTCGGGGGGCGACAGGAAGGCGAACTGAGTCGTGCCGACATGATAGGCGGTCCGGTTCGGACCGAGCACGTTCTGGATCGCGTGCGCTGCCTCGCGCACCATTTCATCGAGCCGGGCGGCGCCCATCGCCCCGACGATCTTGGCGATCTGGTCGTCGCGGGCAAGATCGGCGACCACGGCAATACGCGCCTGTCCTGGGCAGTCCAGCGCCAGATCGGACAGGTCCTCGCAGAACTGGGCGCGCGTCGGCAGTCCGCTGATCGGGTCGATGCGACCGAAGGAATGCTGCAGCTCGATCTGCTCCATCACCATGGCGGCGAGATCGGTCAGCGCCGCCAGTTCCTCGGGCTTGGCGATGCGCGGCTCGACGCCCAGCACGCACAGCGCGCCGAGCCCATAGCCCTCCCTGGTCACCAGCGGCGCCCCGGCATAGAAGCGCGTGCCATGTTCGGCCAGCAGGCTGTCCGCGTAACAAGCGTGCGTCGCGAAATCCTCGATCACGACCAAATCGCGCGTTTCGGCGACTTCCGCGCAAGGCGCCTTGTCGCGCGGGATGCTGCAATGCTCCACGCCGACGCGCGACTTGAACCATTGCCGGTCCCTGTCGGTCAGCGACACCGCCGCGATTGGCAGGCCGAAGATCTGCGCCGCCATCCGCGTGATGCGGTCGAAATGCTCGCTCGGGGGCGTGTCGAGCAGCTTCAGCTGATGCAGCGCGTCGAGCCGCGCGGCTTCCCGGTAATCCTGCACAATCGTTCCCTTCGCCGTTCATTATAGACACGGCGCCGTGGCGATCCGGGATCCCGGGAAAATCCGGTGGTTAACCGGCCGTCATGCTCTTCGCGACCGCCTCGGCGACCTTGATTCCGTCGATCGCCGCCGAGAGGATGCCGCCGGCATAACCCGCGCCCTCGCCCGCCGGAAACAAGCGCGGCGTGTTGAGGCTCTGCAGATCCGCCCCGCGGGTGATCCGCAGCGGCGAGGAGGTGCGCGTCTCCACCCCGGTCATCACCGCCTCGGGATGGTCGTAGCGCGCGATCTGCCGGCCGAACACCGGCAGAGCCTCGCGGAACGCCTCGATCACGAAATCGGGCAGGCAGGCCGAGAGATCGGTGGGCGTGACGCCCGGCTTGTAGCTTGGCACCACCTGGCCCAGCGCGGTCGAGGGCCTTCCGGCGAGCAGATCGCCGACCAGCTGGCCCGGCGCATGGTAGTTGGAGCCGCCGGCGAGGAAAGCGGCGTCCTCCCATTTGCGCTGGAGCTCGATGCCCGCGAGCGGCCCTCCGGGATAATCGCGCGCAGGATCGATCGCGACGACCAGGCCCGAATTGGCGTTGAACTCGGCGCGCGAATATTGGCTCATGCCGTTGGTGACGACGCGGCCCTCCTCCGAGGTTGCCGCCACCACCCGCCCGCCCGGGCACATGCAGAAGCTGTAGACCGTGCGGCCATTGGCGCAGTGGTGCGACAGCGCATAGGCGGCCGCACCCAGGTCCGGATGCTTGGCGCAATTGCCGAAGCGCGCCTGGTCGATCCAGCTCTGCGGATGCTCGATCCGCACGCCGATCGAGAAGGGCTTGGCCTCCAGATGCACGCCCATGCGGTGGAGCATCTCGAAGGTCGGCCGCGCGCTATGGCCCACCGCGAGCACGACATGGTCGGCCTCCAGGAAGCTGCCGTCGTGCAGGTGCAGGCCGCGCATCTTGCGCGCGCCGTCGAGCTCGATCGCGTCGACGCGGGTCTGCCAGCGATATTCGCCGCCCAGTTCCTCGATGGTGCGGCGCATGCTCTCCACCATCGTCACGAGGCGGAAGGTGCCGATATGCGGGTGGGCCTGCCACAGGATGTCGTCGGGCGCGCCGGCCTTCACAAATTCCTCGAGCACCTTGCGGCCGAGGAAGCGCGGGTCCTTGACCCGGCAATAGAGCTTCCCGTCCGAGAAGGTCCCCGCCCCGCCCTCGCCGAACTGGACGTTCGAATCCGGATTGAGCTCGGAGCGTCGCCACAGGCCCCAGGTATCCTTGGTGCGCTCGCGCACGATCTTGCCGCGATCGACGATGATCGGGCGGAAGCCCATCCGGGCGAGGATCAGGCCGGCGAACAGCCCACACGGCCCCGCGCCGATCACCACCGGGCGGAGACCCTGCCAGCCTTCGGGCGCGTGGACCGGCGGGCGGTAGGTCATGTCCGGGGTCGGCCGCACGTCCTTGTCACCGGCGAGGCGCGCCAGCACCTCGGCCTCATCCGTCAGGTCGACGTCGACGGTGTAGACCAGCAGGATCGCATTGCGCCGCCGGGCATCGTTGCCGCGCTTGAACACAGTGAAGCCGCGCACCTCGGCCGGCGCCACCCCCAGCCTCGCCGCGATCGCGGGGGCAATCGCATCGGCGGGATGGTCTAGCGGCAGGGAAAGTCCGGACAGGCGCAGCATCGAAAATTGGGTCCAGCAGATGTTGGGGGGCGTGATCGTCCCTTAGCGTGGTGGGACGGAGCGGCAAACCAGGGATTGCGCGCTGGCCGTACCACAAACCCCATTGTCATTCCCGCAAAGGCGGGAATCCATTTGCCAGGGCGCTGGGGAATAGAACCGCGGGTTCAGCGCCAATGGATCTCCGCCTTCGCGGGGATGACGTCAGGGTGTGAGGCGACGGAAACGCCCTCACTCCCGCGCCAGCGAGTCGCGCAGCGCCTGCGCTTCGCTATTCAGCGCAGCCAGTCGATCGAGCGTCAGATCGGTCTTCTCGAGGATCGCCTCCCCCAGGCAGCCGCATTGCTCGCGGATCGCTTGGCCTTGCTCGGTGAGGAACACCTGGACCTGGCGCTCATCTTCCGGATTGCGGCGGCGCTCGACCAGCCCGGCAGCCTCCAGCCGCTTCACCAGTGGCGTGATCGTGCTCGATTCGAGCGCGAGCCGCTCGCCGATCGCGCCCACCGTGCGGCCGTCCTTCTCCCACAGCGCATGGAGCACCAGATATTGCGGATAGGTGATCCCCAGCCGATCGAGGATCGGCTTGTAGACGCGTGTGATCGCCATGCTCGCGCTGTAGAGCGAGAAGCAGAGCTGGCCGTCGAGCGGAAGCGGGGCAGGCATGGGCAGAAACTCCTCCCCGCCAAAGCGCAGCGGGATGAAACATATATCGCGATAAAGATTTCTCTGGACAAGGGGAGCAGCCTCGCCTATCTACTACTTATCGCGATAAGGATTATCGCGGAACTTAAAGGAGACATCCGATGTCGGTCGATGTGAAGTACACCACCAAGGCAACTGCAACCGGCGGCCGTGACGGCAGCGCACGCTCGGAAGACGGCGTTCTCGACGTCAAGCTCTCGACCCCGAAGGAACTGGGCGGCGCCGGCGGTGACGGCACCAATCCCGAGCAGCTGTTCGCGGCGGGCTATTCGGCCTGCTTCATCGGCGCGCTCAAGGCGGTCGGTGCGGGCATGAAGATCAAGGTTCCGGCCGACGTCACGGTCACGGCAACGGTGGGCATCGGCCCGCGTTCGGAAGGCGGCTTCGGCATCACCGCCGATCTGCTGGTCAGCCTGCCGGGCATGGATCGCGAAGAGGCCCAGAAGCTGGTCGACGCCGCGCACCAGGTCTGCCCCTATTCGAACGCGACCCGCGGCAACGTGAACGTCGGCCTGACGCTGGCGTGATCACGCTACGCCCTCTCCCTGCTGGGAGAGGGCCATTACTCTCGACAAAATACCCCGTCATCCCCGCGAAGACGGGGATCCATTGGTGGTGACGCCGCGGCTCTTTTCTCCGACGTCCTGGCAAATGGATTCCCGCCTTCGCGGGAATGACGATGAATTTAGAGGCGCTGTCGGTGCTTCCACTCGAGCGAACGGTCGTCATGTTCGGGGAAGAAGGCCGGCGCTCTCAGACCCGCATGTCCAGCAGCGCCCCCATCATCCGGTCCTCGGTCTTGATCACCGAGAGGTTCGCGCGAAACGAGAAGAGCGCCTTGCGCTGTTCGACATCCTCGCTCGCGAAATCGACGTCGGGCGCTTCGATGTTTCCATCCGCATCGGCATCCTGCGATTCGGGATCGTAGCGCGGCCCCGTGCCCGGCACCGCCGGCACCGGCTTGGCGTTGACGCCGCCCGCGGCAGCCGCTGCCTGATAGATCGCGATCGGCTGATAGGCGTGGTTGACCGTCTTGCCGATCGCATTCGCCGCCGTCACCGCCTTGACGGTCTCGCCGGTGGTATTGGCGTTGGCGACGTTCTGCGCGCTGACGTTGATCCGCGCGACGCTGGCCTGGGCCCCCGTAAGGGCAATGTTGGTGGCGATCATGGCGCTACTCCGATGCGCCAGTGTCGCAGCAGCACGTGAACAAGCGGTTGCCGAACATGCTTAACCGGCCGCACACGCAAAAAGGGCCGCGCCGCCGAACTGGCAGACGCGGCCCGTTTGTCAGCGCATCACTTGCGGATGAACGCCAGCAGATCGGGGTTCAGCACGTCAGCGTGCGTGGTCAGCATGCCGTGCGGATAGCCCTTGTAGACCTTCAGCTCGCCATTCTTGACCAGCTTCACGCCCAGCATCGCCGAATCCGCGATCGGCACGATCTGGTCGTCGTCGCCGTGCATGAACAGCACCGGCACCTGAATCTTCTTCAGATCCTCGGTCTGGTCGGTTTCCGAGAAGGCCTTGATGCAGTCATACTGCGCCTTCGCGCCGCCCATCATGCCCTGGCGCCACCAATTCTGGATGATGCCCTGCGAGATCTTCGCACCCGGACGGTTGAAGCCGTAGAACGGGCCCGACGGCACATCGAGGTAGAATTGCGCGCGGTTCGCGGCGAGCGCGGCGCGGAAGCCGTCGAACACCTCGATCGGCAGGCCGCCGGGGTTGCTGGCGGTCTTGACCATGATCGGCGGGATCGCGCCGACCAGCACGGCCTTGGCGACACGGCCCGGCTTGGAGCGCGCGACATAGGCCGCGACTTCGCCGCCGCCGGTCGAGTGGCCGATATGCACGGCGTTCTTCAGGTCCAGCGCGTCGGCCAGTTCGATCACGTCTGCGGCATAGGTCGCCATGTCGTTGCCGGTGTCGGTCTGGGTCGAACGACCATGACCGCGGCGATCATGCGCGATCACGCGGTAGCCGTGCTGCAGGAAGTACAGCATCTGCGCATCCCAATCGTCCGCGCTCAGCGGCCAGCCATGGTGGAACACGATCGGCTGGGCGGTCTTGGGGCCCCAGTCCTTGTAGAAGATTGTCGTGCCGTCCTTGACCGTGATGGTAGCCATGTTCGCTTCTCCATGATGTGAGTGGCCCTGGGCCATCGCCTGCGCCGTCGGTGCGAGCGCCGCGACGGTACCCACCGCCAGCGCGCCTTCCAGCAATTCGCGGCGCGTGACGCCCAGCATAGTTTCGATTCCGCTCATCCCCGCACTCCTCCGAACCAACGCCGATTCGATGTTGGCGCGCGGTGCGCCCGATCGGCTGCGGCCGCTCATGACAGGATCGATACGGCCGCGAAATCGAACGCTGGTATAGGGCGACCCACCGGCGGGTGAAGAAAGACCCGGTTACGCTCGTAACGACTTCGGTGCCCGGGGACACGGCCGGTCCGCGCGGCGTACGGTTCGGGAATGCTCTAGGAACGCCCCTAGGCGCGCTGAGCAATCGACGACCCGAAAGACCATCGCCCCGGAGCCAGGGCGCGGTGCGATGCGCGCGCCCCGGTTCTGCGCGCGGCGGTGCGGATGGGCATATCGACGACCCCGGCGCTCGCCGCGGCGGGACGCTCCAGCGGATGCGCTCTTGGGGCAGCCAGCCGGCCGGAGCAGGTGTGAAAAAGAAAAAGAAAGCGGCACGCGCCGCGTGGCGCGTCTTCGACCTGGACCAAGCAGCGCCTTGCGCCGCTAGGGGGGTGCCCCGAAGGGCGGATTTCAGACCGGAAATTCCGGGGGAAATGGTGGAGCCGAGGGGGATCGAACCCCTGACCTTCGCAATGCCATTGCGACGCTCTCCCAGCTGAGCTACGGCCCCATTCCCCGGGAAGGCGGCCCCTCTATAAGGGCCTTGCGGGGTTGGCAAGCGCCTTTTTCGCGCTTGCCAAAATTTTTTCGAATTACTGCTCGTCGTCGTCGCTGACGGTCTCGACGCCCAGGTCGTCGTCGCCGCCCAGATCGACGTCGTCGTCCGGCGAGGGCTCCTCGTCGTCCGCACCGATGTCCAGATCGTCATCGCCCACCAGATCGGAATCTTCCGCTTCCGGCTTGTCGGTATTGGCCTTCACTGCCTCGAACGGCAGCGGCTGCTTCGACTTCAGGATGGGCTCGGGCTCCCAGGCGAAACCGCAGTTGATGCAGGTGACCGGCTCGTCCTTGGTCAGATCATAGAAGCGCGTACCGCACTTCGGGCAGCTGCGCTTGGTGCCCCATTCCGGCTTCACCATGTGTTGCCTCTTCGCCTTTCGCTGTGTTCGGAGATTTCGGGATATGATCCCGGAAAGTGGGGCGCGCCTTGCCATGCTGCAAGCCGCCTGTCAAAGCCGCGCCCATGTCGAACACCGATCCCCGCCCTCTCACCCTCGCCGCCCGCGGTCCGCTGCGCGGCACCGTTACCGTTCCCGGCGACAAGTCGATCAGCCACCGCGCGATCATGTTTTCCGCGCTCGCGGTCGGCGAAAGCCGGATCGAAGGGCTGCTGGAGGGCGAGGACGTGCTCGCCACCGCCGCCGCGATGCGCGCGATGGGCGCCCAGGTGGAACGTGGCGAGGACGGCGTGTGGCGCGTTCACGGCGTCGGCGTCGGCGGGCTGCAGCAGCCGACCCAGGCACTCGACATGGGCAATAGCGGCACCTCGACCCGCCTGCTGATGGGCCTGGTGGCGAGCCATGGCATCACCGCCACCTTCACCGGCGACGCCTCGCTCTCGGGCCGCCCGATGGGCCGCGTGATCGAACCCTTGAGCCGGATGGGCGCCGAGATCACCGCCAGCCCCGGCGGTCGCCTGCCGCTGATGCTGCGTGGGCTCTGTCCGGCGGTGCCGATCGAATATACCCTGCCCGTCGCCTCCGCGCAGGTGAAGTCGGCCGTTCTGCTCGCCGGCCTCAACACGCCGGGCATCACCCGCGTGATCGAGCCCGTCCCCACCCGCGACCATAGCGAGCGGATGCTCCGCGGCTTCGGCGCCGAACTGACCGTCGAGGACGGCCCCGACGGCAAGATCATCTCGATCACCGGCGAGGCCGAGCTGAAGCCCCAGCACATCGTCGTCCCCGGCGACCCCTCGTCCGCGGGCTTCTGGATGGTCGCCGCGTCGATCGTGCCGGGATCGGAAATCACCATCGCCAATGTCTGCATTAACCCGACCCGCACCGGCCTGATCACCGCGCTGCGCCTGATGGGTGCCGACATCGCCGAGACCAACGCTCGCACCGTCGGCGGCGAGCCGGTCGCCGATCTGATCGTCCGCCATGCGCCCTTGAAGGCGATCGAAGTACCCGCCGATCTCGCGCCGAGCATGATCGACGAATATCCGGTGCTGTTTGTCGCCGCGTCGCTGGCCGAGGGGCGCACCGTCGCCCGCGGCGCGCACGAGCTGCGAGTCAAGGAATCGGACCGGATCGCCGCGATGCGCACCGCGCTCGAAGCCTGCGGCGTGGTCACCGAGGAGTTCGAGGACGGCCTCGCCATCCAGGGGTCGGCCGGCGCGCCGCTCGCCGGCGGCGGCAAGGTCGCGACGCTGCTCGACCACCGCATCGCGATGAGCATGACCGTCACCGCGCTCGCCGCCGAACAGCCGATCGCAATCGACGACGTCGCGCCGGTGGCGACCAGCTATCCGAACTTCTTCGCCACGCTGGACGCGCTGACCGCCGGCTGATGCGACAGGTTCACGGCAAGTCCCTTGACGCGCGGCGCCGGTCTCGCGAGGGAACCGCATGATTATCGCAGTCGACGGCCCGGCAGCTTCGGGCAAGGGCACCATCGCGCGCGCCCTCGCCCGCCAGTACAACTTGCCGCATCTTGATACCGGCCTGCTCTATCGCGCCGTCGCCGCGACGGTACTGCGCGAGGGCCTTGATCCGAGCAAGGAAGCCGATGCCGTCGCTGCCTGCGGATTTGACGATTCGCTGCTTGCCGACCCCTTCCTGCGCACTGACGAAGTGGGCCAGACCGCCTCGATCGTCTCGGCGCATCCGCTGGTGCGCGCGGCGCTGCTCGCCCGGCAGAAGCGCTTCGCCCAGCAGCCGGGCGGCGCGCTGCTCGACGGCCGCGACATCGGCACGGTGATCGCGCCCGAGGCCGAGGTGAAGCTGTTCGTCAAGGCGACCCCGATGATCCGCGCCCAGCGCCGCCACCTGGAACTGCGCAAGAACGGCATCAACGTCAGCCTCGACAAAGTGCTCGCCGACATCCGCGCCCGCGACGAACGCGACTCGCAGCGCAGCGAGGCGCCGCTGGTGCAGGCGGCCGATGCGGTGACGCTCGATACCAGCTTCCTGTCGATCGACGCGGCGGTGCAGCGCGCGGTCGAGATCGTCGAGAAGAAGCGGGCGTCCGGGTAACAACGCCTCCCCGTGCCGGGGAGGAGCAGGATCTGCCGAAAAACTTGCGTTTCCACCCCATCCGCAGTAAGGCGCGCGCATCCTGCGGACGGGTGCTCGTGGGGGATGGCGCTGGGAGCCTAGCTTCCATGCGCCCTTTTCGCGTTTAGACGCGTCTCGGCCGTCCCCCGCCTGAACCCGACCGACGGATGTCGCGACCGGCATTCGGCCGCCGCGGCGATTCTGGCCCTCAAGACCGCCGGACCCAACCGGCTGGCCGGAAAAACGAACGTTAGGAACCTCTTTTCTATGGCCACTACGGCAACCCCATCCCGCGACGATTTCGCGGCACTGCTCGACGAAACCTTCGGTCAGGCGGACGGCTTTGAAGGCCGCGTCGTGATCGGCACCGTCACCGGCATCGAGAACGACCTCGCCGTCATCGACGTCGGCCTCAAGTCCGAAGGCCGCGTGCCGCTGCGCGAATTCGCAGCCCCCGGCCAGAAGGCGGACCTCAAGGTCGGCGACGAAGTCGAAGTCTATGTCGACCGCGTCGAGAACGCGAACGGCGAAGCGATGCTCAGCCGCGACCGCGCCCGCCGCGAAGCCGCCTGGGACAAGCTCGAGGCGGAATTCGCCCAGAACACCCGCGTCGAAGGCGTCATCTTCGGCCGCGTCAAGGGCGGCTTCACCGTCGACCTCAACGGCGCCGTGGCCTTCCTGCCGGGCAGCCAGGTCGACATCCGTCCGGTGCGTGACGTCACCCCGCTGATGGACATCGCCCAGCCCTTCCAGATCCTCAAGATGGACCGCAAGCGCGGCAACATCGTCGTGTCGCGTCGCGCGGTGCTCGAGGAAACCCGCGCCGAGCAGCGCTCGGGCCTGATCCAGAGCCTCGCCGAGGGCCAGGTGATCGACGGCGTCGTCAAGAACATCACCGATTACGGTGCGTTCGTCGACCTGGGCGGCATCGACGGCCTGCTGCACGTCACCGACCTCAGCTACAAGCGCGTCAACCACCCGTCGGAAGTGCTGAACATCGGCGACACCGTCCGCGTTCAGATCATCCGCATCAACCGCGACACGCAGCGCATCTCGCTGGGCATGAAGCAGCTCGAGAGCGATCCGTGGGATGGCGCGAGCGCAAAGTATCCGGTTGGCGCCAAGCTGTCGGGCCGTGTGACCAACATCACCGAATATGGTGCGTTCGTCGAGCTGGAAGCCGGCATCGAGGGCCTGGTCCACGTTTCGGAAATGAGCTGGACCAAGAAGAACGTCCATCCGGGCAAGATCGTCTCGACCTCGCAGGAAGTCGAAGTCGTCGTGCTCGAGGTCGATCAGGAAAAGCGCCGCATCTCGCTCGGCCTCAAGCAGGCCCAGCAGAATCCGTGGGAAAAGTTCGCCGAAGAGCACCCGGTCGGTTCGACCGTCGAGGGCGAAGTCAAGAACGCCACCGAGTTCGGCCTGTTCATCGGCCTGGACAACGACGTCGACGGCATGGTCCACATGTCGGACATCGCCTGGGGCATCTCGGGGGAAGACGCGCTGGCGCTGCACCGCAAGGGTGAGACCGTCACCGCGATCGTTCTGGCCGTCGAAGCCGACAAGGAGCGCATCTCGCTCGGCATGAAGCAGCTTGAGCGTGGCGGCGTCGCCGCTGCCGGTTCGACCGGTGGTGCCGATC
The DNA here is from genome assembly GCF_011927635.1 of Sphingomonas trueperi. Taxonomy (GTDB): domain Bacteria; phylum Pseudomonadota; class Alphaproteobacteria; order Sphingomonadales; family Sphingomonadaceae; genus Sphingomonas; species Sphingomonas trueperi. The sequence goes on along the minus strand of NZ_JAATJB010000002.1, from coordinate 376,716 downwards.
GTCTCGGCAAGAACTCGGTCGTCACCGTCACCGTCCTCGAAGTCCGCGACGCGGGCCTCGAAGTGCAGGTTGGCGACGATGGCGCGACCGGCTTCATCAAGCGCACCGACCTCGGCCGCGACCGCGACGAGCAGCGTCCGGAGCGTTTCCAGGTCGGCCAGAAGTTCGATGCGATGGTCACCGGCTTCGATCGTTCGAAGAAGCCGACCTTCTCGGTCAAGGCGATGCAGATCGCCGAAGAGAAGCAGGCCGTGCAGCAATATGGCTCGTCCGACTCGGGCGCGTCGCTGGGCGACATTCTGGGTGAGGCCCTCAAGGCCCGCAGCCAGAACAACTAATCTTTCGACCTGAAGAGGGGCTCGGGCGCCGCGCAAGCGGTTCCCGGGCCCTTCTTTTTTGATTTTAGGACCGCATCAGCCACATCTTCTGGTTGCTGCAGATTGGGAAAAAGCGCTAAGCTTTCCTTGGGGATAGCCGTTGCGCGGCCATTGGGGGGCGCGTTTCGCCAAGGGAGGGGCCCGGATGATCCGGTCTGAGTTGGTTCAATTGCTGGTGCAGGAAAATCCGGGCCTTTCGGTCCGGGAAGTCGAAAAGATCGTCTCGATCTTCTTCGACGAGATCGTCGGCCGACTGAGTGAAGATGGTCGCGTCGAACTGCGCGGCTTCGGTGCATTTTCGACGCGCGCGCGCGATGCCCGCGTGGGTCGCAACCCGCGAACCGGCGAGTCCGTGGAAGTGGATGCCAAGCGCGTCCCCTACTTCAAGCCCGGCAAGGAGATGCGCATTCGCCTCAACATGTGATGCGCGCTTGACACGCGGCGTGCGGCAGCGTCTTGCCTGCCGCCCACGCGGACGTGGCGGAATCGGTAGACGCCGGAGACTTAAAATCTTCTGCCTTTCGAGGCGTGCGGGTTCGAGTCCCGCCGTCCGCACCAGCATGGGCTTGTACCACGCTGAAAAGGCCAGGGAATCGGCATCGCAGCCGGTGCCTGGACCTTGTCGCATCCGGGAATTGGGCAGAGCCCGCGCTTACCAGTCCTTCGCCACCGGAAGCCCCTCGCGCCACTCGGCGAGGCGGCGGACGGTGCCGGCGGTGACGCCCTCGGGCAAGGCATCCAGATCGAAGGCGCCCGCTTCGACGATCTCCAGCGAGGGACGGAAGGCGAATTCTACCTGCTCCACCAGCGCGATCGTCACCGTATCGCGGCGGAAATTGGGGCGGTGCTGCAGCGTGCCGAGTACGCGCACCGCGCCATGCGACAACATGCCGGCTTCCTCGCGAAGCTCGCGCAACGCTGCCTGTTCGGCAGTCTCGCCACCCTCATGCCCGCCGCCCGGCAGGTGCCAGCCCGGGATATAGCTGTGCCGGACGAGGATCACCTGGCCCGTCGGCGTCACCGCGATCGCCCGCACCCCGCGCGTCTGCGGCCGGGTGACGAACCAGCCCACCGTCCGCGCCGCCAGATAGCCGCGCAGCGCCAACGTGATCGCCAGCGCCGTGAGCGGGTTCGAATGGAGCCGATTCGATGCCATAAGCACCTGATAGGCCTCGGACCCCCTGCGCGGAAGCCACCGGGGTTGGCAGCACGGGCGTGCTCCCATAGAGCTTGGGTTTCGCCGCCAGGGACCCGCCGATGCCACGCCTGCGCCTGCCCGTTTTCGCCCTGCTGCTCACCGCCACCGCGTGCGGCGGGCCCGCGGGCCAGCGCAAGGACACGACGCCGGTGGTGGTCAGCGCGATCGGCAGCGATGCGCTGCTGGTCGATCCCGGCACCACCGCCCTCGACACGGCGCAGGCGGTTGCGCTGGCAGCCACTGCGCAGGGACTGGTCCGCTTCGATCGTACCGGCCAGATCGAGCCGGCGCTGGCCGAGCGCTGGGCGGTGTTCGACGATGCGCGGAGCTATATCTTCCGGCTGGGCGAGGCGACCTGGCCCGATGGCCAGCCGGTCACCGCCGGCGAGATCGTCCGCGTGCTGCGCCGCGCGGTCGCGGCCAATACGAAGAGCCGGCTCGCCCCCTATCTCGCGGTGATCGACGAGATCGTCGAGATGACCCCGCAGGTGATCGAGGTCCGGCTGAAGAGCCCCCGCCCCGATCTGCTCAACCTGTTCGCCCAGCCCGAAATGGCGGTGTTCCGCGGCCGCAATTTTGCCGGGTCGGGTCCCTTCCGCATCGTGGCGGGCAAGCGCGACGGGCTGTTGCTGCGTCCGGCGGAGGAGCCCGGCGAGGGCCCCAGGGCGGCACCGACGCCGCAGGAATATGTGCGGCTGCGCGGCGAACGCGCCGCCGCGGCCATCGCCCGCTTCCGCGCCGGTGCGTCCGATCTGGTACTTGGCGGATCACTGGCGGATTGGCCGATCATCGAGGCGGCAGGAATCGCGCCCGAGAATGTCCGGCTGGATTCCGCCTTGGGCCTGTTCGGGCTGGCGATGCTGCATCGCGAGGGCTTCCTCTCCACCCCGCAGAACCGTGCCGCCATCGCGATGGCGTTCGATCGCAGCGCGATCACCAAGGCGATTGCCCCCGATTGGTCCGCAGCCGAGACGATCCTGCCCGCGCAGATGGACTCCGCCGCGCCCCCTGCCCCCGGCAGCTGGATGACGGTCGCGCCAGACCAGCGCCGCGCGCTCGCCAGGCAGCGGGTGCGCGAATGGCAGGCGGTGCATCCCGGGCCGGTGGAAATCACCCTCGCATTGCCCTCCGGCGCGGGCGCAACGCTGCTCTGGGGCCATCTCGCCTCCGCGCTGATCGCCGTCGGCCTCACCCCGCACCGCGTCGGCCTGGGCGATCCGCGCGCCGATCTCGCGCTGGTCGACGACGTGGCGCCCTATGACAGCGGCCGCTGGTATCTGGCGAACGCCTGCCGCGCCTGTTCGGAGGACACTGCGACGCTGATCGCCGCGGCGCGCGACGCGCCCGATCTCTACAACCGCACCCATCGCATCGCCGAGGCCGATGCGATGCTGGCGAGCGACGTTGCCTTCATTCCGCTCGCCCAGCCGCTGCGCTGGTCGATCGTCGCGCTGCGCCTGTCCAATTGGCAGGGGAACGCGCGCGCCTGGCACCCGTTGAACCACCTGCGCAAGCAGTGAGGTCAGGGAATGGCACGGGCGACACGGTTGAATGAGGGTTTCGCACAGAGGCTGCCGATCGGCACCGATGCCGCGGCGGTGCGCCAGCGGATCGAGGCGATGGAGCATCTGCTGGAAGGCATCGTCACCATCCCCGGCACGCGCCGCAAGGTGGGGCTGGACGTGCTGCTCGATTTCGTGCCGGCGGTCGGCCCCAGCATCGCCGCGGCGATGGGCGCCTATCTTGCCTGGGAAGCCCGAAATCTGGGCATGCCGAAGCGGACGATCGCGCGCATGGCGGGCAATATCGGCGTCGACTGGGCGCTGGGGATGATCCCCTTCGTCGGCGCGGTGCCCGATTTCTTCTTCCGCTCGAACACCCGCAATGTGCGACTGATCAAGCGCTACCTCGACAAGCACCACCCGGCGAGCGTAGTGATCGAGGGGTGAGCGGACGAGCTAACCCCTTCCTCCTTGGCGGAGAGGCTTACGCTACCGCAACCCCGCACCACCCACGGGCGCCGTCTCCGCAACCGTCTCCATCGCGGCGATCATCGGCCGCCCCTTGGCGATGGCGGCACGTACGGCCGGCAGCGCGAGCGAACCCGCATGCGCCGCCTTCGACTCCCACACCTCGGTGATCCACAGCAGGTCGGCATCGCTCGCATCGTTCGCCACGACATAGCTCAGGCATCCGGGCATCGCCGCCGTGCCTTCGACCAGGATCGCCGCCAGCGCATCGCGCATGCCGGGCTTTGCCGTCATCTTGCCGACCATGCCGTACATCGGCCCCGCCGGCGCAGCGGCAGCGGCCGGCGCGGCGACACCCAGCGCGGCAGCACCCGCCAAGAAGCTGCGCCGCTCCAAGGTCATGCCTTCGCTCTCCGCCAGATCTTCAGCGCCGCATCATCCGCGGCCCCGCCGGTCCCCGCCTCGCAGCGACGATAGCGGAAGCGTGTGTCGAGGCAGAGCCACAATTCTTCCAGCCAGCCCTCGCGAGTCGTCGTCACCCGGATCGCGCTTGCCGGGATCGCCCGGTTCTTCGCCGCGAAGGCGCGCTTGAAGTCGCCAACGGTCAGCGGGCCCTGCGCCAGCGTCTCCATGTCCGGATAGCGGATTGCCCGGTACAGGCTCGTCGAGCGCTGGAAATAGGCCTCGGGCGTCGTTTTCATGCAGGTGCCGTGCTTGGCCCATTCGTGCTGGATCAGCTGCTCGGAAGGGGTCGCGCACATCGTCTTGCGGATCAGCGCGGGCGGCAGGATCGGGGTTGCCTTGCAATATTGCGGCCACAGCTTGCCGCGCCCGTCGGGCCACAGCCCGTGCAGGGTGAAGCCGAAGCGGTTGGTGCCGCCGCACTGGAACGCCTTGGCCGGCTCGTCGCCATGCGCGCGGCAGAAGCCCGGCGCCCAGGTGAGCGCCAGCGTGTAGCTGCCGATCGGCAGGATCCGCTGCGGCTCCTTGGCGCTGGGCAGGTCGGGCAGCGGCCGCTCGACCTTGCTCGGCGCCGTGCACATCTGCGCCTGCGCGAGCGCCGCACCCGGCACCAGCGCCGCAATGACGCCGAAGCCTCCCAGAATCGCCTTCATCCCCATCTCCCTCACACGCTCGCGAAATCGAGGCCGATATCGGCCGCCGGGGCCGACTGGGTCAGCCGGCCGACGCTGACATAGGTGACGCCGCTTTCGGCGATCGCGCGGATCGTGTCGAGCCGCACCCCGCCCGAAGCCTCGGTCGGCACCCGGCCGGCGACTAGCGCCACCGCCGCGCGCAGCATCGCCGGGCCCATATTGTCGAGCAGCAGATGCGTCGCGCCGGCGCCGAGCGCGGGCGCGATCTGGTCGATCCGGTCGACCTCGACGATGATCCGTTCGATTCCCGCCGCCACCGCGCGCGCCACCGCCGCCTCGACCGATCCGGCGACGGCGACATGGTTGTCCTTGATCATCGCCGCATCCCACAGGCCCATGCGATGGTTGGTCGCGCCGCCCATGCGGGTCGCGTATTTCTCCAACACGCGCAGCCCCGGCAGCGTCTTGCGCGTATCGAGCAACGTCGCGCCGATGCCGTCGATCGCATCGACATAGCTGCGCGTCATCGTCGCGATCCCGCTGAGATGCTGGACGGTGTTGAGCGCCGAGCGCTCGGCGGTAAGCATCGCCCGCGCCTTTCCCCGCAGCCGCAGCAACGCGGTCCCCGGCGCGACCTGCGCGCCGTCCTCGACCAGCCGTTCGATCTCCACCTCGGGATCGAGCGCGCGGAAGAACGCCTCGGCGATGGGGAGCCCGGCGACGGTGATCGGGTCGCGGCTGTCCATCACGCCTTCGAAGCGCGCCTCGGCGGGGATCACCGCGGCCGCGGTGATGTCACCGCCGGGGCCGAGATCCTCGGCCAGCGTGGCGCGGACGAACGAGTCGCAATCGAAACCGGGGAGCGCGAAGGTCATGGCCGGGCTGTAGAATCCCCGGCCGCGCGCGTCTACGCGATCTGCAGCGGTGCCGGCCGTCCGTCGAGATAGTTGGCGGCGGGCTGGTCGAAGCGGAAGCCCCCGGCGGCGAGGCGGATCAGGATCTGGCGGACGTGGAGCATGCTCGTCCGGTGTTCCTCGATCCGCTCCGGGTCGGTCAGCGCCTTTTCAGTGAGCACCACCCCCCGCGCGCGGCGGGCGAGGCAGCCGCTCTCGATCATTGCGGCGACGCGGCGATGCGCGGTCGAGGGCGGCAGACCCAGCGCCCGCGCCACCGATCCGGTCGAGACCGGCTGGCGCAAGGTATCCGGCGGCGAGGTGCCGAACTCGGCATAGGCGAGCGCCAGATCGCGATTTTCGGTGAACGGCCGCGCATTGGCGCACAGGATCGCATTGGCCAGCACCAGGTCGGTCCAGGAATGAAAGCGGTGGGCGTGAAACTCGATGCCGGTCAGCAGCACGTCGTGCGCGGCGGCAAGCCCGGTATGCCAATCATAGCCGACATGCGCGCGCGTCTCCGGCAGGGTGACGCCGAAGCTGCGCAGGTCCTCGACCATCGCGACCAGCGCATCATGGTTGCCGCGGAACAGCGCGACGATCTCGGGACGGGCATGCACCGCCTGCGGCACCGTTACCCCGGCAGGCCCGCGCTCGCACAGGCCCGCCGCGCACAGTGCATGGATATGGCGCCGCATCGTCTCGAAGGGGCGGCCGAGCGAGGCCGCCAGCGCGTTGATGCTGATCGCCTTGGCACCGCGCCCATCGCCGCGGGCATGGCCGGCACCGTGCGGCGACAGCATCTCGCTCGCGCGCGCCACCACCATGAAGATGATCGCCCGATCCAAGTCGCCGTCCAGCGCGCGAACGCCGGCCGCGACCATCGTCGTCTCCAGCGCCGCGATCAGCCGCGCGATCAGCCTGCCATGCGGCATCGCCATCTGCTTGCGATCGACGACAGGCGCGGATCGGATCATATCCTGCATCGGCAAAATCGGCCCCAGCGGGAAAAATAACACAAGTACTCATTCACCCCACCCAGAATGAGTAATCCAAAAGTAGCGAATCGTTATTAGCCCAGATCAATGCGCTGGTCGACGTAGCCGAGGTCGCTGTATCAAAATGAAACAGATGATGCTGCCGGAAAATGGGGCCGGAACCTGGCCCGAGTGCTGGATTGTCGCCGCGGTAGCGCTGCGGGACCGCCGCGAAGCGTTGGGATGGTCGCTCGAACAGCTCGCCGACCGCACCTGCATCGGCCGCAACCATCTGATCGCGCTCGAATCCGCCCGGTTCGATTGCTGCGGCGCGCCGATCTATGCAATCGGCTTTGCACGCGCGGCGGCAAGAGCGATGGCGCTGGAGGAAGCCCCGATCCTCGTCGCGATCCGGGACGGCCATGCAGCGCGCCGCCCCGTGCCCGCGCCGCCGGTTGCGGCAACGCGACGCCGGCGGATCCCCAATCTCGGCATCGCAAGCACGGCAGCGCGGCTCGGGGCGCTGCTTTCCGACGGTCGCGGCTAGCCGATCAGGCGGGCACCGGCCCCAGATCGCCCTGCCCAACGGTGCCGCTGGCCAGATCCAGCATGCGGTCGAGGCTCTTCTTCGCCTGTACGCGCAGCCCCTCCTCGATCTCGATCCTGGGGCTCAGGTCGCGCAGCGCGAGGTACAGCTTCTCCATCGTGTTGAGCGCCATGTAGGGGCAGATGTTGCAATTGCAGTTGCCGTCCGCCCCCGGCGCGCCGATGAAGTTCTTCTCCGGCATCGCCTTCTGCATCTGGTGGATGATGTGCGGCTCGGTCGCGACGATCAGCGTGTCGCCGGGCATCGTCTTGGAGAAGTCGAGAATGCCCTTGGTCGAGCCGACATAATCGGCGTGATCGAGGATATAGGCCGGGCATTCGGGGTGCGCGGCGATCGGCGCGCCGGGATGCTCGGCCTTGAGCTTGAGCAGCTCGGTCTCGCTGAACGCTTCGTGGACGATGCACACGCCCGGCCACAGCAGCAGCTCGCGCCCGGTCTTGCGCTGGAGATAGCCACCCAGATTGCGATCCGGGCCGAAGATGATCTTCTGGTCCGCCGGGATCTGGGCGAGGATCTTTTCGGCCGAGGAGCTGGTGACGATGATGTCGCTCAGCGCCTTCACCTCGGTCGAGCAGTTGATATAGGTCAGCGCGATGTGATCGGGGTGCTTCGCCCGGAAGGCGGCGAACTGATCGGGCGGGCAGCTGTCTTCCAGGCTGCAGCCGGCATCCATGTCGGGCAGCACGACGATCTTGTCGGGCGAGAGGATCTTGGCGGTCTCCGCCATGAAGCGCACGCCGCAAAAGGCGATCACGTCCGCGTCGGTCTCGGCCGCCTTGCGGCTGAGGTCGAGGCTGTCGCCGACGAAATCGGCCAGGTCCTGCAGCTCGGGCTTCTGGTAGTAATGCGCCAGAATGACGGCGTTGCGTTCTTTACGCAGCCGCTCGATCTCGGCGCGGAGATCGAGTCCGCTGAGGCTGCCGCCGATGCCGTTGCGCGCGTCCATTCCCAAAACTCCCATTGTACGCCCGCCACATGGCCCGGTCGCGCCGCGGGATCAAGGGAAGGCGGGCGTGATCGGGCGATGGCTGCCGGCGGTGCCGGCGGTAATGCTGCGGGTGAAGGCGGTACCCACCGGGCTGAACGCGATCGCGTCGGCGATCAGCTGCACCACGAGCATTAGCCCGATTCCCCACAGCCAGGCGGGGTGGACGCGGCCTGCGCGGCGCTGGTCGGCGATCGCGCCGATCACCAGCAACACCAGCACGACGACCAGAGTCACCCACCAGGCATAGGGGATGAGCAAGGGCATCGGCAGCAGCCGCCCAAGGCCGGGGCCGCAGAGGACAGCCATGCCGCAATACATCAGCCGGCGGTGCCAGCTGGTCTGCCGCCGCAGCACCAGCGCGGCCCCGACGAAGCCGGCGAACAGCAGCAGTTGCAATGGATTGCTGATCAGGAACTGGCGGACGTCGAAGAAGAAAGGCGCGCCGCGCTGCACCGACAGCACGGTCATCAGCGTGCCGAGCACCACCATCAGCGGCACCCCGAACAGCGCCACCCAGCCCAGCCGCCGATGCAGCGCCACCGACCCGCCATCGACCAGCAGGTTCTGCGCGATGTACAACACGATCCAGCCGAAAAAGACGAAGGCGTGGAGGTGGAAGATCAGCGGCACCGCGAAGCTCGATCGCCCCGCCGCCAGGTTGAGCGAGAATCCGGCGACGTCGATGGCACCCATGACGAACGCCATTATCAGAAAGAAACGCGTGTCCCCGGCGCGCACCCGAAGCGGCGCCTGCACAATCGTTACCATTACCCACCCCTCCAATTTGGGCAGGGTATAACTCTACTTTGAAGATTCTACAATCAAGCGCACTTCTACTATACACGTTTCGGAGCGTTACGCGGGGAGCAGCTGCCAGCTGTCGTCTGCCGCGGCGACCCGCCCGCGTGCCTGCAGGTCGAGCAGATGGGCGAGTACCGATCGCCCTGCCGCGCCGTGCAGCTGCGGATCGAGCCCGACATACATCCGCGCCACCATCGCCGGCACCGCGCCGACGCCCTCCGCCAGCAGCCGCACGATCTGCCCCTCGCGCTGCTTGCGGTGCCCGGCCAGCCCGCGCACGAAGCGCTGCGGCCGCTCGATCGCGTCGCCATGCGCCGGGTAATAGATCCGGTCCTGCACGCGGGCCATCAGCGTGTCGAGGCTGGCCATATAGGCCGCCATGTTGCCGTCGGGCGGCGCCACCACCGTGGTCGACCAGCCCATTACATGATCGCCGGTGAACAGCGCGCCACTTTCCTCCAGCGCGAAGCAGAGATGGTTGGAGGTGTGGCCCGGCGTCGCCACCGACGTCAGCGTCCAGCCCTGCCCCGCCACCTGCTCGCCATCCGCCAGCACCCGATCGGGGGCATAGCCGGTGTCGAACGCGGCGTCCGCACGCGGACCGGCATCGTCGAGCACCAGCGGCGCACAGCCGATGATCGGCGCGCCCGTCGCCGCTTTCAGGGCCGGCGCCGCGGGGCTGTGGTCGCGATGGGTATGGGTGCACAGGATCGCGCGCACGGGCCGCCCGCCGATCGCCGCCAGCAGCGCGGCGAGGTGCTCGGCGTCGTCCGGGCCGGGATCGATCACCGCCACGTCGGTGGTGCCGACCAGATAGGTCTGGGTACCCGTGTTGGTGAAGGGCGACGGATTGTTCGCCAGCACCCGCACCACCAGCGGTTCGAGCGTCATCGCCAGGCCCGTGGGCGCGTCATCGGTCATGATGGTGCATTTGGGCATTCGCCGCCCGAGAGCAAGGCGTCGAGGGCAAGATGCAAGAGGAGCGGGACCGGCCGCGAAGGAGTCGACCGGTCCCGCCGAGCACGCCGCCGTGAGACGTTGCGGCGGCGCGCCACACTCAATCGTCGCTGTCGTCCTTGGCGTCGTCGCGCAGTTCGGCGAGCGCCTCGTCGATGCCCTTCAGCGCTTCGGCACGCTGCCGGGGGCTCAGGCTCGACTGCACCTCGATCGTGCGGCGGGCGTGCTGCAGGCTCATCAGCGCGCTGTTCATCGCCATCTGCTTGGTGTTCATCGCCATGGCCTTGCCGTGCATCGCCATTTGGGCCGCGCTGGCGCTCATCGCGGCGATGCGATCGCTGCAAATGATCATCACCTGCTTGCCGCCCTCGTCACGATGTTCGACGGTGGACGCGTTGCCCTTGCCACAGCTGCCGTTGCGGATCTCGGGGATGCTCGCCTGGATCGCCACCATGTCCGGCATGGTGATTTCCTGCTGCTTCCCGTCCTGCCGGACGATGACCATCTTCTTGATGGCGTGCCCGCCGGTCGCCGAGCGATCGATGCGGACGACGCGATGCTTGCCGGTCGGGCCTTCGGGCACCGCAGGTGCAGCCGGGGCCGGCGGCGCCGGGGGTGCGGGCGGCGCGGCGGGGGCACCGGGCGCGGCCGGCGCCGCGGGTGCTGCCGGCGCGACGGGTGCCACCGGCACGTCCTGCGCCTGGATGGCCCCGCTCACCTTATCGCGGATCCGCTCGGCGGCTTGGCTGCCCGAGGCGGTCAGCGCCAGCGCGGCGAGCGACACGGTGGTGATCCCGGCCAGCCCCGCGCCGATGCGGATGGGGGAAAGCTTCCGGTGGATCGAGAGCATGCGCAATCTCCCTTTGACGTCGTTTATGGTGTGGAGGTGACAAGCCGCCGAGACCGCGCCCCCATGCGCGGACTTGACGATCGCACGGCCATAGGCATGGCGCAGTGCCTGGGCGCGGCCGGCGAGCACCAGGGCGTCGCAGGCCATTTCCTGGTCGGCGCGGAAGGCGCGGAACGCCCGCCATGCGACCGGATTGAACCAATGGGCGGCCAGCACGATCAGCGCGATCCAGTTGGCGATCAGGTCGCCGCGCAGATGGTGGCCGAGTTCGTGGGCCAGCGCGAGATCGCGTTCGACCTCGTCATAGCGCTCGGAAAAGTCGCGCGGAAAGGCGACGTATTTGCGGAAGATGCCGAAGGCGAGCGGCCCGTGCGCGGCATCGGTCTCGATCACCCGCACCCGCCCCTGCGCCACGGTGCGATCGACCCGCGCCCGCGACAGCAGATGGCGGCAGAAGCGGCGATGGGCGACCAGATGATAGGCGAGGAACAGCAGCGCGCCTGCGCCCCACAGCGCGAGCAGCAGCAGCGTGACGTTCAGCCCGTCGGCCACCGGCGTCGGCGCGACCAGTGCTGCGGGCAGAGGATGGCCGCCGGCGCCGAGGTCGATGGTGACGACCGCACTCGGTTCGATCGTCGCCGGAAGCGTGTCGGGATTGAGCAGGCCCATCGCCACCGGCGGCGCCTCGGCCGCGTTGCGAGTGAGCGGTGCGAGCCATTGGCTCAGATGCCATTGCCCCGGCAGCGGCGGCAGCAGCATCCGCGCGGCGGGCAGCACCCACAGCGCATAGGCGAGCTGCGGCCCGAACGCGTTGCGCACGGGTCCGCGCAGAGCCAGCGCGAGCAGCATCAGCAGCGTGCTCGCCAGCAGGGTTTCGATCCACCATCCGATCATTGCTTCAGCTCCTTCAGGAGAGCTTCGATTTCGGCGATGTCCTGGTCGGTGATGGCGTCGCGTTCCGCCAGATGCGCCACCAGCGGCGTCAGCCGGCCGCCGAACAGTCGGTCGATCAGCTTGCGCGACTCGCCCATGACATAATCGCCGCGCGCGACGAGCGGACGATAGCGGTAGCGCCGCCCCTCTTCCTCATGCGCGATGACGTTCTTGGCGAGCAGCCGCCCGAGCAGGGTCTTGACCGTGTTGGCGCTCCAGTCGCGATCGGCGGGCACGCGCTCGGCCACCTCCTGCGCAGTGAGCGGCGACTCTTCCCAGAGCACTTCCATCACCGCATGTTCGGCTTCGCTGATTCGCTCGGTCATACACCCCTCACTGACTACGCGTGTAATCGCTCCGATTACGTCTGTAGTCAAGGCACTGAATGCCAGATGAACCACACCCGCCGCAGCCAAACCGTCGGGAGAATTTACACCCGCGTGGCACGGTTAACCGCGTTTCACCATCGCACCCCGCACAATGCCGTGCGTTCCCGAAACTGGCACGCAGCCTGCAACGTTGAAGGCACCCGGAGCATTCCCCAAAAATGCTCCAGCGTCCCCCAAAGACGCTTCCGGGCGGGTCGATGGTTCACCGGCATGGCCATCGACCCGCCCGCACCGGGAGCGCCATGCGATCGAAAGAGCGCGTCGAGCGCCCTGGGGCGCGACGGCAGAAAATGTCCCCGAACCTTGCATCCGCGCACGATTCGATTAAAGCGCGCGCATGTCGAGTGAACCGCGCACCCTGTACGAGAAGATCTGGGCCGACCATGTCGTCGAGCGCCGGGACGATGGCACCTGCCTGATCTATATCGATCGGCACCTCGTCCACGAAGTCACCAGCCCGCAGGCCTTTGCCGGCCTTCGCGCGGCCGGTCGCAAGGTGCGCCGCCCCGACCTTACCCTCGCGGTGCCCGACCACAACCTGCCGACCACCCCGCGCGTCGACACTGCGGGCAATCCGCTGCCGATCGCCGACCCGGCTAGCGCGGGCCAGCTCTCGGCGCTGCGCGGTAACGTCGCCGAGTTCGGCGTGCCCTATATCGATGCGCTCGATGCGCGGCAGGGGATCGTCCATGTCGTCGGGCCCGAACAGGGTTTCACGCTGCCCGGCACCACGCTGGTCTGCGGCGACAGCCACACTTCGGCGCATGGCGCGCTGGGCGCGCTGGCCTTCGGCATCGGCACCAGCGAGGTCGAGCATGTGCTCGCCACGCAGACGCTGCTGCTCAAGCAATCGAAGACGATGGAAGTTCGCGTCGACGGCACGCTCGGCCACGGCGTCAGTGCCAAGGACGTGGTGCTGGCGATCATCGGCAAGATCGGCGCGGCCGGCGGCACCGGCTATGTCATCGAATTCACCGGCGAGGTGATCCGCAACCTCTCGATCGAGGGGCGGCTCACCATCTCCAACATGTCGATCGAGGGCGGCGCGCGCTCGGGGCTGATCGCGCCCGACCAGAAGACCTTCGACTATCTCAAGGGTCGCCCGCTTGCCCCGACCGGCGAAGCCTGGGACCGCGCCGTCGCCTATTGGAAGACGCTGCCGACCGACAAGGGCGCCGTCTACGACAAGGTGGTGACGCTGGATGCCAGCGACATCGCACCGTCGCTCACCTGGGGCACCAGCCCCGAGGACGTGGTGCCGATCACCGGCGTCGTGCCCGATCCGGAGAGCTTTGCCGATCCCTCGAAGCGCGCCGCCGCGCAGCGCTCGCTCGACTACATGGGGCTCACTCCCGGCACCGCGATGCAGGACATTCCGGTGGAGCACATCTTCATCGGCTCGTGCACCAACAGCCGGATCGAGGATCTCCGCGCCGCCGCCGCGGTGGTGCAGGGCCGCAAGGTGGCCGATCGCATCCGTCAGGCACTGATCGTGCCGGGCTCGGGGCTGGTCAAACGCCAGGCCGAGGAAGAGGGGCTCGACCGGATCTTCCTGGAGGCGGGCTTCCAGTGGCGCGAGCCGGGCTGCTCGATGTGCCTGGCGATGAACCCGGACAAGGTTCCGCCCGGCGAACGTTGTGCTTCCACTTCGAATCGCAATTTCGTAGGGCGGCAGGGCCCGGGTTCGCGCACGCACCTCGTCTCGCCCGCAATGGCGGCAGCGGCGGCGGTGACCGGGCACCTGACGGACGTTCGCGAGTTGATGGCGAACAACGCGTAACTGATAAGGGGAGAGACGCCGTGAAGAAGGCGCTCGTCGCATTGATTGCCGGAACGATCCTGAGCGGTGTCGCCGCTGCCTATGCGGGTGCCTATCCGCGGCCGGAGACGCCGATCAAGACCATCCCGGCGCTCGAGCGGACTGTCGTCGCACCGCGCTGACGCGGGCGGCCGATTGCCGGAAATTCGGGATGGCCGCCGGCCATTCGTTAGGAAAGCTGTGTCCATGCATCTGAACACCGTGTCGGCGGAGCGCCGCTGATGGAGCCGATCCAGCAGGTTTCGGGCCGCGCCTATCCCTGGGGCGCCAAGAACATCGATACGGACATCATCATCCCCGCGCACTGGCTGAAGACCACCACGCGCGAGGGGCTCGGCAAGGGCGCGTTCGAAAGCGTCCGCGCGGAGCCGGGCAACCTGTTCGACGATCCGCGCTATGCGGGCGCGCCGATCCTGGTGGCGGGCGAGAATTTCGGCTGCGGCTCCAGCCGCGAGCATGCCGCCTGGGCGCTGGCCGATATGGGCATCAAGGCGGTGATCGCGCCGAGTTTCTCGGACATCTTCTCGGGCAACGCGTTCAAGAACGGCATCGTCACCGTGGTGCTGCCGCAGGAGGCGATCGACCGGCTGGTGCAGGTGGCGACCGCCAACGAGATCACCGTCGACCTGGAGACGATGACCGTCACGACCGACTTCCAGGACCGCTTCGCCTTCGAACTCGACCCGTTCCGCCGCGACTGCCTGATGCAGGGGCTGGACGAGATCGGCATGACGCTGGCACAAGATACCGCGATTTCGAAATTCGAATCCGCGGTTGCGCACGAACGCCCGTGGATCGCTGTAGGAGGCGGACATGAAGGCGTTGCTGTCGAAGGCATCGGGCGGACCTGATACTCTAAGCCTGGAAGAGCTGCCCGATCCAATTCCGGGCAAGGGCCAGGTGCTGGTCGGCGTGCGGGCCTGCGCGATCAACTATCCCGACGTGCTGATCATCGAGGACCGCTACCAGTTCAAGCCGCCCCGGCCGTTCGCGCCGGGCGGCGAGATCGCCGGCGTGGTCGAAGCCGTGGGCGAAGGCGTCACCGACTGGGCACCGGGGGACCGGGTGATCGCGGTCCCGGGCCATGGCGGGCTGGTCGAGAAGCTGGTGCTGAGCCCGGCGCAGCTCTACCGCCTGCCAGAGGGCCGCAGCTTCGAGGACGGCGCGGCGCTGCTGCTTACCTATGCGACGACGATCCATGCGCTGCTCGATCGGGGCAGGCTGAGCGCCGGCCAGACGCTGCTGGTGCTGGGTGCGGCGGGAGGCGTCGGGCTCGCGGCGATCGAGCTGGGCAAGGCGTATGGCGCGACGGTGGTGGCGGCGGTCTCCTCCGAGGAAAAGGCCGAGGCCGCGCGCGCGGCGGGGGCGGATGCGACGCTCGTCTATCCGCGCGGGGTCCTCGACAAGAAGGCCTCCAAGGCGCTGGCCGAGGCCTTCAAGGCGGCGGTCGGCCCCAAGGGCGCGGACGTGATCTACGATCCTGTCGGCGGCGACTATGCCGAGCCGGCGCTGCGCGCGATCGGCTGGGAGGGGCGCTATCTGGTGGTGGGCTTCCCGGCTGGTATCCCCAAGCTTCCGCTCAACCTGACGCTGCTCAAGAGCTGCGACGTGTGCGGCGTGTTCTGGGGCGCCTTCGCCGCGCGCGACCCCCAGGCCAACCGCGCGCATGTCGACACGCTGTTCCGGCTGTGGAGCGAGGGCAAGATCGCGCCGCGGGTGACGGAGGTGTTCCCCTTCGCCGAGGGCGGTGCTGCGATCGCCAAGATGGCGGCGCGGGCGGTGATCGGGAAGGTGGTGGTGCGGGTGGCGGAATAGGTCTCCCCGCCCGAACCTGTCGCTTGCGCGTCCGCGGGATCGGCATAAACTCGCGGGACAGACGGGGGGGCATCGTGTCGGTAGAAGCGTTGATTCAGGTGTTGGCCGACACACGTGCTCTGCTTGCGCGCGCCTCCAACGACTTCGCGTGGTCGCGCTGGGGGAGCGCGGAGGCTGCGGTCGCCGAAATCGACGGGATCATCGGACGAATACACGCCGCTGATACGATCAGGCTGCTGGAGCTTGAGGCCTTGTATGGCCCCACAAGCTCGCTGCAGGAAGTCGCCATCGAAAGCGGCTGGGGCGACGCGTTCCTGATGCTGGCCTCGCGTTTCGACGCCTCCATCGCCGACCTTTGATATGGATCGAGCGCTCCCGCGCCGACGCGCCTGAAATTCTATGACGGACGCGATAGAGATCGTTTTGCGGTTGTTTTGGGAGGGCGGCGTGGAGTTCGCCTATCATCGCTGGGGCTGGCCCGGCGCAATCGCAGCCATTGTCGCGCCGATCGCGCTCGTCGTGGGGATGATCGCGATTTTCCGACACGGCTAATTCTCCCCCGCCAGGGGGAGGTGGCGCGCGAAGCGCGACGGAGGGGGAGGATGCCGGAACCTCTCCGCCCGTCGTGCTTCCTCCCCCTCCGTCAGGCTGCGCCTGACACCTCCCCCTGGCGGGGGAGGATGGATGATACCCCGCCATCCGGAACCTCCCCCGTTGCCAGCGCCGCCCCGTCCTCCTATCTCGGGCCCGAGTTTTGCTAAGGGGCATGTAATGAGCACATTCGACGATCGCGAACGGGCGTTCGAGGCGAAGTTCGCGCGCGACGAGGATATGGCGTTCCGCATCACCGCGCGCCGCAACAAGCTGCTCGGCCAGTGGGCCGCCGCCAAGATGGGCCTCACGCCCGAAGAGACCGACGCCTATGCCAAGGCGGTCGTCCAGGCCGATTTCGAGGAAGCCGGCGACGAGGACGTGATCCGCAAGCTGCTCGGCGACATGCTCGCCGCCAATGTCGAGATCGACGACGCCACCGTGCGCCGCGCGATCGAGGAGCAGACCGTCGAGGCGCGCCGCCAGCTGATGGAATCCAAGTAACATGCCGATGCCCGCTGCCGAGATCGAGGCGCTGATCCGCGCCGGCATCCCCGACGCCCAGATCGAGATCACCGATCTGGCCGGCGACGGCGACCACTATGCAGCGCGGGTCGTCGCCCCCATGTTCCGGGGCATGCCGCGCGTGCGGCAGCATCAGGCCGTCTATGCGGCGCTGGGTGGACGGATGGGCGGCGTGCTCCACGCGCTCCAGCTGACCACCGAAGCGACGCCCGAGGAGTAAGCAATGACCGACGATACCCAGGCCCGCATCCAGCAGCTGGTCGACGGCAGCGACGTGCTGCTGTTCATGAAGGGCAGCCCCCTGTTCCCCCAGTGCGGCTTTTCCAGCCGCGCCGTGGCGATCCTCAACCATCTCGGCGTCGAGTTCGACAGCGTCGACGTGCTGCAGGACCAGGGCGTCCGCCAGGGCATCAAGGCCTTTTCCGACTGGCCGACCATCCCCCAGCTCTATGTGAAGGGCGAGTTCGTCGGCGGTTCGGACATCATGATGGAAATGTACGAGAGCGGCGAGCTGACCCAGTTGATGGCCGACAAGGGCGTCGCGGCTTCGGCCTGACGCGCGACCCTCGTACGGAATCGATCAAGGGCTCCTGCCAGTGGCGGGAGCCCTTTTTCGTTGGAAGGGAGACAGCGTCGCCGCCTCCCCTGCCCTGGATCAGAATTTGAACCGCACGCCGGCGCGGTAGACCCGGCCGATCTGGTCGTAGAGCGCCGGATTGTTGAAGATCGTCGAGCGCGCCGGATCGCGATCGAACAGATTGTCGATCTTGCCGTAGAGCGTCACGTCCTTGATCACGTCGAAGGTCGCGCCGACGTCGAGATAGAAGGATCCCGGCATATAGGCATTGTCGATCGTCGGGCGCGCCGCGGTCGAGGCCGGGCAGCCGCTCTGGCAGACGACATATTGGTTGCCGATCGTGCCCGCGCTGAACCAGCGCTCCTGCACCAGCAGCGAGAAGCGGCCGCTGTCATAGGTCTGCACCGCCAGCCACTTCCAGTGCGGTGTGGCGCCCAGATTGTTGCCGGCATTATCGACCGGGATCGTGCCCGGCAGCCCGGTATCGGTGATGTTGTTGATCACATGCGTCGCCAGCGCACGAACCGTGAAATTGCCCGGCAGGCCCAGCGGCCGCTGCCAGCGATAGCTCGCCTCGATGTCGAAGCCCTCGGTGCGGATCGAGGCGAGGTTGAACGCCTGGACGTTGATGAAATTCGGCCCAGCGGTGTTGCTCAGGTTGAACGCGCTGCAAGTCTCGGGCAGCACCTTCTGGAAGCAGAGCTGGACGATGTCGGTCGCCGCGAGGCTGGAGATCACCTCGTCGACCTTGATCTTGTACCAGTCGAACGAGAGGTTCAGGCCCGGCGCCCAGCCCGGATTGGCAAGCGTTATTCCCGCCGTGGTGTTGCGCGCGATCTCCGGCTTGAGCGCGGTGTTGCCGATCGCGTTCTGGATCACCAGCACGTTGGTGTTGGTGAAGGGATCGAAGAAATTGGGCAGCGTCGTCGTGACGGGGGCCGCGAACAGCTCGGAAAGGTTGGGCGCACGCACGTCGCGCGAGGTGACGCCGCGGATGCGGAATCCGTCGATCGGCAGGTCCCAGGTGCCGCCGATCTTCCACGCCCACACCGTACCCGAGGTGCTGTAGTCGGTCACGCGTACCGCGCCGTTCAGGTTGGCGCGGCCCAGCTTCTCCGAGTTGAGGAAGGGCAGGTTCGCCTCGAAAAAGGCTTCCTTCACGCTGTAGGCGCCCTGCCCGTTCTTGTAGTTGCCGGCATACCAGTTGTTGCCGCTGGCCAGCAGCACCGGATCGTTGGGATAATCGCCGCCCGGCGGGGTGGCATCGAAACCGGCGCCGTAGGCGTCGGCAGTTACCTTGTAATATTCGTGCCGATACTCGCCGCCGAACGCGATCGACAGCGGCCCGGCCCAGAGATCGACCGGGGAGCCGGAGATGTTGATGCTCGCCACGTCCTGGGTCTGGCGGGTGCGCTGGAACGGGCCGTTTTCGGGCATGATGTAGCGCAGCGCCGCCGCGGAGGGATTGCCGCCGATGATGTTGAGCGGCTGGCAGCCGTTCGCCCGCGCGGTCGCATCGCGGCAGACGATCGTGCCGTTCAGCGTGGTCGCGTCGATCGCCTGGTTGAAGCGCCGCGACAGCAGGATGTTGCGCACGTCGATATCGGTATAGTTGGTGCCGTGCTCGCCATAGATGTCGTAGCTCCACGGCGTGCCGGCGACGTCGACCCTGCCCTTGCCGCCGAGTACGAAGCGATATTGCCGGCGATCGGTATAGACCCGCGTATTGCCGAGCGCGGCATTGCTGGTACCGTACTGGAAGCTGGTGATCCCGGCGGTCGCGCAGGCCTGCTGGACCAGCGCGGGCACATAGGGATTGGCGCATTGCAGCGTCAGGCCCGGCCGGTTCTGCCCGTTGACCGGCTGGTTGTTGGTCTTCACCTGGCCGATATTGGCGGTGACATAAAGCTCGTTGTCGGGCGTCAGGTCGAAGCCGATGCGGCCATAGCCGTTGATCCGCTCGATCGCCGACTTGAGCGAGCGGCCGGCATCGACGTTACCGGACAGGTCCCCGCCCTCGCAGAAGCCCGGAAAGCAGCCGAGGATCGTGCCGGCGGCGTTCTTCGCCGGCACGCCGTTCGAACCGTACTGGAACTGGAAGGGCTGGCCGGCCTGGTCGAAGGCGATGCCCTGCAGCGGCCCGGCGGTGATCAGGCCATATTTGGTGAAGGTGGTCGATTGCGCCCAGTCGCGCACCAGATATTGCGGCATCCCGTCGTTGAGCACGCCGCGATTGACCAGGGTCCGCTGGGTGAACCAGGTGCGGCCATTGGCGAGCTTGGTGCCGAACTCGCCGCCGCCGATGCCCTCTTCCTTGTCATATTCGGCGCTGCCGACGAGGTGGAGCCGGTCGCCCAGCGCGCTGGTGCCCGCCGCGAGCTGGACCAGCCCGGTGGCATCGTCGCCATAGGTGGTGATGCCGCCCTGGATGTTGCCGCGGATGCCCTTGAAGCGCGTGTCGGTGATGAAGTTCACCACGCCGCCCACCGCGTCCGAGCCATAGGATGCCGAGGCGCCGCCATTGACGATGTCGACGCGCTTGACGAGCAGCTGCGGGAACAGGCTGACGTCGGGCACGCCGGTGACGTTGGCGCCGACCACGCGCTGGCCGTCGAGCAGGGTCAACGTGCGGATCGTCCCCAGGCCGCGCAGCGAGAAGGAGCTGAGCCCCTGCTGCCCGCTCGAGGTGCTGAAGGTATTGACCTGCGTGCCCGACGAGCCTTGCAGCGACGGCAGCTGCGCGATGGTGGTGAACACGTTGGGCTGCGCGTTGGCGGCGATCTGCTCCTCGCCGAGCACCGTGGTCGGCGTCGGGGCGTTGAAGCCGCTCACGGCGATGCGCGAGCCGGTGACGATGATCTCGCTATCCTGCGCGTCGGTCCGCGCCTGCGGAACGGTGCCCTCGCTCGCCTGTGGCGGCGGCGCGGGCGCGGTCTGCGCCAGCGCGGACAGCGGCGCGAGGCACACCCCCGCGACGATCAGCCCGAGCGACGTGGTGCGCAGCAAGGCGCGGCGGCGATCCCTCTTGTCGTAGAACATCCTCACCTCCCATTTCGGCGTCCGATGGTTCGGACCGGCGGGGAGGCGACGGCGAATGCGTGGCGGGACGCACCGAACATGCCGGTCACGTCAAGACACACCATTCCTGTCGCGGCACAGCAAGTGCGCCACGGCTACCGATCGGTTCCTCTCCAGTCCAACGCCTTGGTTATCTTACAATTCGCACGAAAGACGTGTCCGAGACACGCTAGTGCGCACCACGGCCCCGCCCCTATCGAGCGATGTTCACGTTAACATTGCCACGCTATTGTTGACGGCAGGCGAAGTCAATAGTCCGTGTACATCGGGTTGCCCCGTTTGGGAGGCAGTGAAAACTCAGACCAGCGCCTCGCGATCTTCGCGGACAGTCAGCCGAGCGTTTCCTTCGGCGAGACATAGAAGGGGTCGTGCGCGAAGGGCAGCGGCGCGCCCGCGCGCAGCGCCGCCAGCACCGCGGCGAAGTCGGTTGCGCAGCGGAAGCCCAGCACGCGCTCGGCGAGGCTCGAATCATAGACGCGGCCGATGCTGGCCGGCAGCGTCCAGCCACGCGCCGCGTAGAGCGCCGGTGCATCGGGGAAGGCGCGCGCGATCACCGCGGCGGCGTCCTGCTTGAGCGCGGCACAGTCCGCGCGCGCAAAGGGTGTCGGCGCGGAAATCACGAACACGCCGTGGCCGATCGCCGGCGCACGCTCCAGCGCCACCAGATGCGCCCGCGCCGCGTCCTCCACCGTCAGGCGGCGGTGGAGCAGTTCGTTGGCCTTGAGATTCTCGCCCGAAGGCGTGGCATGGGTATCGTCGTCCTCGGGGAAGAAGCGGCCGGTGCGCAGCACGATCGTCGCGAGCCCCTGCTCTGCCCACGCAATCCGGCACAGCCCTTCGGCGGCGAGCTTGGTGACGCCGTAGATGTTGCGCGGCGCGATCGGCCCGCTCGCCTCGTCGAGCCACACCGCCGACTCGCCCGCCTCGTCGCGGATCGCCTGGCTGATCATCAGCGAGGTGGTGGAGGTGAACACGAACCGGTCGTGCCCCGCCGCCTTCGCGCATTCGAGGAGGTTCAGCGTGCCCGCCACGTTGACGTCGACGAAGGTCTGCGCCGGGTAGCGCACGATGTCCGGCTTGTGCAGCCCGCCGGCATGGATCACCGCCTCGACGCCATGTTCGGCGAAGACACGCTCCACCAGCGCGCGATCGGCGACCGAACCGAGCACGTTTGTGTCCACACCGGGCGCGACGTCGAGCCCGACGACCTGGTGCCCCGCCCCCCGCAGCATCGGCGCCAGGAAGCGCCCCAGCCAGCCCGACGATCCGGTGAGCAGGATCCGCATCAGTCACGCGCTCCATAGTTGCGTGCCAGCACCGCGCAGACGAACAGCTGGAGCTGGTGGAAGATCATCAGCGGCAGCACGATCAGGCTCACCGCGCCGCCGGGGAACAGGATGGTCGCCATCGGGATGCCGCTCGCCATGCTCTTCTTCGATCCGCAGAAGACGATGGCGATCTCGTCCTCCTTGCTGAAGCCCAGCTTGCGGCTGCCGAACATCGTCACCGCAATGACGATGCCGAGCAGCACCGCGTTGAACGCGAGCACCAGCGCCAGGTCGGCCAACGATACGCGGCTCCACACGCCGGCGACCATGCCCTCGCTGAACGCGGCGTAGACGACGAGCAGGATCGATCCGCGATCGACCACCATCGTCAGCAGCTTGTGCTTGAGGATGAACCCGCCGATCAGCGGCCGCGCCGCCTGCCCTGCCGCGAAGGGCAGCAGGATCTGCATCGCGATCGATTCCAGCTGGGAGAGCGAGAAGCCTGCGCCGCTATTGCTAGGCAATAGCAAGGCGGCGAGCAGCGGCGTGATGAGAACGCCGATCAGGTTGGAAAGCGAAGCGCTGCACAAGGCGGCCGGCACATTGCCGCGCGCGATCGAGGTGAACGCGATCGAGGACTGCACGGTCGAGGGCAGCAGGCAGAGGAACAGCAGCCCCAGCGCGATCCCGCCCGGCAGCACATGCCCGGCCACCGCATAGACCCCCAGCCCGAGGATCGGGAACAACAGGAAGGTGCTGAGGAACACCGTCAGCTGCAGCCGCCAGTTGGTGAGCCCCGCCCAGATCGCCGAGGGCGCCAGTCGCGCGCCGTAGAGGAAAAACAGCAGCGCCACCGCGATCGTCACCGCCTCGTCGGCGATGCTCGCCCACATGCCACGTGCGGGAAACAATGCGGCGAGGCCGACCGTACCGAGCAGCATCAGCAGATAGGGATCGATCCAGCGACGAAGGGCAGCCATGCGGGTACTCGCATCAGGGGAACTGCGGTGCCCCATGCGCGCGGCTGCAAACCCGCGCAAGCGCTCAGGCGGCCGCAGCCACCCGCACGGGGTGCAACGGCTCTCCCGCATCCGCCCAGTTGGTGCGACGCCGCACGAAGGGGTTTAGGAACAGGAAGGGCAGCTTCACGAACAGCAGCTCGGAGTGGATGAAGCTGTCGACCGCCCGCTCCCACCAGCGCGGTTCGCGCCTGCCATGCGCGCGCAGCCAGCCGTCATAGGGTGCCCAGTGGCTCGGCTCGTCCTTCTCGATGATGCGGAAGATGCGGGTGAGCACCTTGTCGCTCAGTACCGCCGGGTGGTTGAGCAGGATGTGGACCTGGCGATGGCCGCGCTGTTCGGTGAGCGAGATGACCCGACACAGCTTCTCGAACTGGGCATCGTCCTCGATCAGCTTCTGGGTATCGAGCGCGTCGATGGGACGACGGAACATGATCTCGACGAAGCGGTCGATATGGCCGCAGGTCCGGTCCACCGTCAGCGGCATCCGCCCCTGCAGCTCGAACCATCGCTTGAACATCTGGTAGTGCTTGCGCTCGTCGGCGCGGTGCTTCTCGATCGCGGCGATCAGCGCGTGGTCGTCCGGCGCCCGCGCGCGAACCGCCTCGAGCACCCGGTCAATGCTCGTATAGCCGCGATGCTCGTTGTAGATGTAGATCGACGCCAGCAGGTCGAGATAGCGGCGGCGGAACGCGGACAACATGGCCAGACGCTATGCGTCTGCCATATGTCCGTCAATCGGCGCCCTTGACAAAGAAATGGTCGATCACATCCTTGGCGAGCCGCGCCGGGCGCTTGGTTTCCGCGTCGAGGCAGCACCAGCTGGATTTCACCTCCGCCAGCACCTCGGTGCCGCGGCGGATGATCGTCTCGTAGAAGGCGCGGGCGCCCTGCACCTTCTCCAGCAGCACCGTGGCGACCACGTCGTCTTCCAGGAAGGCCGGGCGGCGATAGGTGATCTCGTGCTTGAGCGCGACCCACAGATGCTCGGCCACCGCCTCGACCGGGGCCAGCGCCTGCCAGTGGCTCACCACCGCCGCCTGCACCCACTTCAAATAGGAGGCGTTGTTCACATGTCCCATGAAGTCGATGTCGTCCTGGGCGACATCGACCCGGAATTCGAAGGGAATCGCGGTGTTGCTCACCCTGTCATCATAGACCAGACGGGGCCAACAAGCGACCCGCACGCCCTCGAATCGACAATAAACCCGCGAACCGCCCGTGCCGTAGCGGCAGACGATCAGGCCGGGCCGATTTCCAGCCGCTTGGCCAGCGTGTCGCGGCGCGCGTCGAGTTCGTGCCGGGCGCGTTCGATCAGCTCCAGCTCGGTCGCCTCCAGCAGGTCGTCGACCACGCCGCGCAGGTGCCGCCGCATCGCCGCGCGGGCGCCGTGCGGGTCGCGGGCGTGGAGCGCGTCGAGGATCGGGCGATGCTCGTCATAGCGCGGGTTGACGCCGTTGCGCCGCGCACGATCGAACATGTTGGCGCACAGCGGCGAGCGGGTGCGCAGTTCCCACAGATATTCCACCACGCTGCGGATCGCCGAATTGCCCGTCGCATTGGCCACCGCGATGTGGAAGCGGTGATCGGCGTCGAACAGCGTCGCGTTGCCGGTCGCGGGATCGGCCATTTCCTCGGCGATCTGGTCGAGCTCGGCCAGCTGCTCGGGGGTGATCGACACCGCCGCCAGCGCCGCCGCCTCGCCTTCGAACAGGATCCGCGCCTCGGTGAGGTCGAACGCGCCGATGTCGAGGTTGAGCGCGTCCTCGCGCAGCCCGCCCGAGCTGTCGCGATGGGTGACGTAGAGGCCCGAGCCGTGGCGCGCCTCGATCCAGCCCTTCATCTCCAGCGCGATCATCGCCTCGCGGATCGTCGGCCGGCTGACCTTATATTCCTCGGCGAGGTCGCGCTCGCCGGGAAGGCGGGTACCGGGGGCCCAGCGGCCGCTCTCGATACCGTCGGCGATCGACGCGGCGACGCGCTGGTAGAGCTTGCTTCGGTTCAGTTTCATCACCGACTCTCATAGGCGAGCGATGGATTTTCGCAAAGCCTTTGGCCTTACCAATCAATCCCGAAAACGATCAGGCAAGTAACGTCCGGGATCGAGCGTCGGGATCTGGCCCAGCAGCAGCTGGCAGGCCAATCGGCTTGCCGCCGGCGCGGTCTGGATGCCGAAGCCGCCCTGCCCCGCGCACCAGAAGAAGCCCGGCACCGCCGGATCGAGGCCATAGACCGGCCGCCGATCGGGGGCGAAGCTGCGCAGGCCCGCCCAGCGATGCTCGAGCGCGGCGACGCGCCAGTCGACCACCTGCTCGAAGCGGTGGATGGCGGTGGCGATGTCGATCTCCTCGGGGGCGGCATCGCAGGCTGGGCTGTCCACTTCGTCATGCGGGGTGAGCCACAGTCGCCCGCCCGCCTCGGGCTTGAAGTAGAAGCTGCCTCCAAGGTCGCTGACCAGCGGGCAGCCGGCAGGCGGCGCCGGATCGGTGCGCAGCTGGACCATGGTGCGACGATAGGCGCGGATGCCGATCGGCGCCGCGCCCGCCAGCGCGGCGACTTCGTCCGCCCAGGCGCCCGCGGCGTTGACCAGCAGGTCGGCCGCGAACGCCCCGCCCCGTGTGTCCAGCCGCCAGCTGCCGGCCTCGCGCACCGCGCCGGTCAGTCCGGCCGAACAGTGCAGCACCGCCCCTGCAGCCTTGGCGCGCGACAAGAAATACTGATGCAGCGCGGCCACGTCGATATAGGCGCAGCCGGGCTCGTGGACGCCGAACGCCCAATCGTCGCGCAGGCCCGGCACCATGGCGTGCGGGTCCGCCGCACGGAGCGCGACGCCGCTGCCCTCGAAGGCTGCGAGGAAGGCATCGACTCGTCCCTGGTCGCCCGCCCGCGCGAGATGCAGCTCGCCGAGCGGATCGAGGAACCCGCCCTCGCGCAGCATCGCGCCCGAGGCGGTGGTGAGCGGCTGGATGTCCGGCCCGCCATAGGTTTCGGACCAGAAGGCCGCCGAACGCCCGGTCGCGTGATAGCCGGGCCGCTCTTCCGCCTCGAGCAGCAACACCCGCGCATGGGGGCCGAGTTCGGCGGCGAGGCTCGCGCCCGCGATGCCCGCCCCGACGATCGCGACGTCGAACCGGGTCATCGGCGCGGCGCCCGCGCATCGAGAAAGCCGTCGATCGCCGCCAGCGCGCGGTTCCGCACCGGATCGGCCTCGCGCAGGATCTCGTGCGCGCTCTCGGGCCCGAACCGCAGCAGCTCGGCCTCGGGCAGCCGCGGCGCGATCCGCAGCGCGGCGCGGGCGTCGACCAGCCCGTCCGCCTCGGCGATGACGAACAGCAGCGGCGTGCGGACCGACTCCAGCGACGCCGCCTGTAGCGCGGCCATCGATCGGAACGCCGCGACCAGCCATTGCCAGCTCGGCGCACCGGTCAGCAACGTGCGGTCCCGCGCCTGCCACCACAGCTCGTCGGCATAGCGGGCGGGATCGTGGGTGAGCAGATTGGCGCGAGTCTCGGTCGCATAGGGCTTCTCGTTGCCCTTCCATGCCGGCCGCCGCGGATCGCCGAGCCGCGCCAGCACCCGCGCGAGCGGCGGCGCCAGCTTGCCCAAGGCGCTGCGCACCCCCAGCATCGGCGCGATCAGCACCGCGGCGTCGGGCGCAATGGCGCCCTCGGCCAACCCGCGCAGCACCAGATGCCCGCCCATCGAATGGCCCATCACCACATGCGTCCCCGGCGTCTCCGCCTGCCACGCAGCGGCAAAGGCGCGGAGATCGGCGATGTAGGTCGCGAAATCGTCGATATGTCCGCAATCGGCCTTGGGGGTGAGCCGCCCGGACCCGCCCTGCCCGCGCCAGTCGAACGCGGTGATCGTCCAACCCTGCCCGTGCCAATGCGCAAAGCTTTCGATGTACTTCTCGAAAACGTCACCGCGCCCGCTCTGGAACAAAATGCTCCCGCGCGGGGTGCCCGCTGCCGGCCAGTGGAAGCGACGGAGCGGCCAGCCATCGGGGGCACTCCAGCGGTCGATCACCGCGCCGTCGGGTATCGCACGCGCAAAATTCCGGGAAACTGCCATGCCGCGTGGTTACGGTTTCGTAAGCCGGTCCGTCTACCCATTTGGCCCATGGGGGCGATCATCCAGGACTGTCTGCTCGTCGCGCTGGCGCTGCTCCTGCTCTCCGCAGGGATCGAGGACGTGCGCTTCCGCACCATCGCCAATGCCAAGAACGCCGCGATCGCGCTCGCCGCGCCGCTCTGGTGGTGGGCGAGTGGGCTGGCACTGTGGCCGGACATCGCCCTCCAGATCGGATGCGCCGCGATCGTCTTCGCGCTGTTCATCGCCGTGTTCGCCATGGGCGCGATGGGCGGCGGCGACGTCAAGCTGATCGGCGCGCTCGCGCTGTGGCTGCCGCTGGCGCCGCTGCTGCGCATGCTGGTCCTGATGTCGCTGCTCGGCGGCGCGCTGACCCTGGCGATGCTGCTGACCCAGCGGCTCCGCGGGCGCAGCGTCGGCGCGATCGAGGTGCCGTACGGCGTGGCGATCACCCTGGGCGCCGGAATTGTCCTCTACGAACCGATTCTTAACCGGATTGGGTGATGCTTAACGCCGCCACAACCGGGTCGGCCAACGAATACGAAAAGGCGTGATTCAACATGGACGCACGTAGGCTATTGCTGCTCGTCGGCGCGTTGCTGGTCGCCGGCATCACCGCGTTCATGGCGCGCACGCTGGTGCTAGGATCTGCCGCACCCGCCGCCGGGGCGATGGCACCGGGCGCCCCCGCCGCGGCCGCCGCCGCGCCGGTCAACACCACCGAAGTGCTGGTCGCCAAGCGCGCGCTGCCGGTGGGTACGATCCTCGACGCCACCGCACTCGAATTCCGCCCCTGGCCCAAGGACCTCGTCGAAGGCGCCTATTATGTCCGCGGCCAGAGCGAGCCCGCCAAGCTGCAAGGCGCCGTCGTCCGCTTCGCCGTGCCCGCCGGCCAGCCGGTGACCCAGGGCGCGCTGGTCAAGCCCGGCGACCGCGGCTTCCTCGCCGCCGCGCTCGGCCCCGGCATGCGCGCGGTGACCGTCCCCGTCTCCGCCCAGAGCGCGGTTGCCGGCTTCGTCTTCCCGGGCGACCATATCGACCTGATCCTCACCCAGACGGTGAGCGGCGACGGCCCGCCGCTGCGCGCCTCCGAGACCGTGCTGCGCAACCTGCGCGTGCTCGCCACCGACCAGCGCACCGACAAGCAGACCGACGACAAGGGCAAGACCGTGGTCACCGCCTATTCCACCGTCACCGTCGAGGCGACGCCCAAGATCGCCGAGAAGATCGCGGTCGCCCAGACCGTCGGCACGCTGTCGCTGTCGCTGCGCTCGCTCGCCGATACCCAGACCGACCTCGACGAGGCGATCGCCAGCGGCGCGGTGAGCGTGCCCGATGATCCCAAGAAGGAAAAGGCGTTCCTGGCCCGTGCCACCAGCCGGCCGCAGGACGACAGCGACTCCTATGTCACCGGCGCCGATGTCTCGCGCTTCCAGCGCCGCACCGTGCCGGCCACCCAGGGCGCTCCCTCCGGCATGGCCGCGCCCGCGCCGGCCATGGTGAACAGCGCGCCAGTCGCGGCGCAGCCGATCGGCACCGTGGTCCGCGTCGTGCGCGGCAGCGATGCCAGCCTCGTCCCCGTCGGCGGAAAGAACTGAGATGCAGCGCACCCTTCCCCTCGGCGCCGCGGCCCTGGTCGCGCTGCTCGCCGCCTCGCCCGCGCTCGCGCAGAACCGCAGCGCCAAGCCCGTCGCCCGGATGGCGCAGCTGCCCGCCGGCAGCCAGCGCCCGGCGCACGAGGTGCTGCTCTCGATCGGCGAGGGCGAGCTGGTCACCCTGCCCGCCGCTGCCGCCAATGTCTGGACCTCGAACCCCGGCGTCGCCGACGTCTATGTCGCAAGCACCCGGCAGATCCACCTCTATGGCAAGGCGTTCGGCGAGGCGACGGTGTTCGCCACCAATGCCGCCGGGGCGGTCGTCTATTCGGCGAACATCCGCGTCAGCCAGAACATCAGCAGCATCGATGCGATGATGAAGGCGGCGATGCCGGATGCCGACATCACCGTCACCACGGTCGGCCAGATCGCGGTGCTCAACGGCACCGTCCGCTCGCCGCAGGACAGCGAGCAAGCGCAACGGCTGGTCACCGGCCTGCTCAACCCGGGCGTGAATATCAACGACGCCAATGCATCGCTCAAGATCGGCGTGGTCAACCGGCTGCGCACCGCGACGCCGCTGCAGGTGCAGCTGCAGGTCCGTTTCGCCGAGGTGAGCCGCAGCTTCGTCAAGAACCTCAACGTCAACCTGACCAACCGCGATCGCGGCAGCTTCCTGTTCGGCATCAGCCAGGGCAAGGCGGGCACGATCACCACCAACACCGGCACCACCGCGGACCCCGCCACCGGCGCGCCGCCGGGGGCCAGCATCTTCTCCTTCCCCGCGCCCAGCACCGGCAACACCATGCTCGGCGCGGCGGGCCGCTTCCTCGGCACCGACCTACTCGCCAGCCTCGATTTCGGCGAGACGATCGGCCAGGTTTCCACCCTCGCCTCGCCCAGCCTCACCGCGCTGTCGGGCGAGACCGCGAATTTCCTCGCGGGCGGCGAGATCCCGATCCCCATCGCGCAGGCGCTCGGCACCACCACGGTGGAATACAAGCAGTATGGCGTCAGCCTCGCCTTCACCCCCACGGTACTGGCGGACGGGCGCATCTCGCTCCACGTCCGCCCGGAAGTGTCGCAGCTCTCTTCCTCGGGCGCGGTGACGCTGGCCAACACGACCATCCCCGCGCTAACCACCCGCCGCAGCGAGACGACGGTGGAGATGGGCTCGGGCGAGAGCATGGTGATCGGCGGGCTGCTCCAGAACAGCCACAACAACTCGATCACCAAGACGCCGGGTCTCGGCGACATGCCGATCCTCGGCGCGCTGTTCCGCTCCAACGCCTTCCAGCGCAACGAGACCGAGCTGGTGATCGTGATCACCCCCTATCTCGTCCGCCCGGTCAACGCGAACCAGATCCGCCTGCCGACCGACGGCTACAAGGCGCCGAACGACTTCGATCGCATCTTCCTGGGCTCGCTGGCCGAAGGCAAGTCGGGCGGCGAACGGCCGATGCCGAGCATGGCGCCGCAAAGCGCGGCGCCTGCCACCGGCGCGCTGGCCCCGGCACCGGTCGCGCCGGCCAGCCGTCCTGCCAAATCCAAGAACGCCGCCGCCGCGCCGGGCTTCGGCCTGTGATGCGCCCGTCGAGGAGAACCGCCTTGTTGCCGCGTCCCGCTCTCGCCCTGCTCGCCCCCGCGCTGCTGCTCGCCGGTTGCGCGGGCTATAATGGCGACCTCGATTCGATCCACCAGCCGATCGTCAGCCGCCAGGACCTGACGCTCGACCTCCAGGCAGACGGCAGCCGCCTCGCCCCGGGCGAAGAGCGCCGCCTCGCCGAATGGATGGGCGCGATGAACCTGCGCTACGGCGACCGCATCGCGATCGACGACGGCGCCGACGGCAGCACCGGCCGCAGCGACATCGCCGCCGCCGCCGGAGGCTACGGCCTGCTGCTCGCCGACCACGCCCCCGCCACCGGCCGGCCGGACGCGCCGGGCACCGTCCGCGTGGTGCTCACCCGCACCAGCGCCGCGGTGCCGGGCTGCCCCGACTATCGTCATTTCAGCGGCGCGACCGCCGATGCCAGCACCAGCTCCAACTTCGGCTGCGCAACTGCGTCGAACCTCGCGGCGATGGTCGCCGATCCGGCCGACCTCGTCCGCGGCGCCCCCGGCGCCCCCATTGCCGACCCGCTGACGGTCAGCAAGGCGATCGGCGCCTATCGCGCGGCCGCGCCCAGCGGCGGCGGCGGCGGCACGGTGAAGGGCGAATCGAGCGGAGGGCCGAAGTGAACGCGCCCTTCAACCCCGGCCGCGCAGCTAGCCGCGATCCGTTCACCGCCTTCGTCTGCGACGAGGCAACGGCCGAGCTGATGCGCCCGATTGCGGTCGAACTCGGCTGGTCGCCGGAGAAGGTCAACAAGGGCGGGCTGCGCAACGCGGTGCAGACGCTGGCCGTCTCCGCCAGCCCGCTCGTGCTGTTCGTCGACCTGTCCGAATCGGGCGATCCGCTCAACGATATCAACGCGCTCGCCGAAGTGTGCGAGCCCGGAACGATCGTGCTCACCGCCGGCGCGGTGAACGACGTGCGGCTCTACCGCGACCTGATCGCCAGCGGCATCCAGGATTACCTGCTCAAGCCGATCAACCCGGACATGCTGCGCGACGCGTTTCTGCAAGCGCAGACCGCGCTGGCGGCACCCAAGCAGAGCGACGCGAGCGCCGGCCGGCCGCACTGCGCGGCGGCGGTGATCGGCACCCGCGGCGGCTGCGGCGCGACCAGCATCGCGACGTCGCTCGCCTGGCTGATGGGCGAGCGCCAGGGCCGCACCACCGCGCTGCTGGACCTCGACGTGCATTTCGGCACCGGTGCGCTGGCGCTCGACCTCGAGCCCGGCCGCGGTCTGACCGACGCGATCGAGAATCCCAGCCGCATCGACGGGCTGTTCATCGAGCGCGCGATGGTCCGCGCCTCCGAACGGCTCGCGGTACTCTCGGCCGAAGCGCCGATCAACGCGCCGATGACCGGCGACGGCGCCGCCTTCTACCAGCTGCAGGAAGAGATTCGCGGCGCCTTCGAGTGCACGATCACCGATCTGCCGCGCCAGATGCTGGTGCAGCACCCGCATCTGATCGCCGACATGCAGGTAGCGGTGCTGGTGACGGAGCTAACGCTGGCCGCCGCGCGCGACACGATCCGCATCCTCAGCTGGTTCAAGTCCAACGCGCCGCAGACGCAGATCTTCCTCGTCGCCAACAAGATGCCGCAGCCCGCGCTGCTCGAGATCAGCCGCAAGGAATTCGAAGGGTCGATCGAGCGCCCGATCGATTTCGTCGTGCCGTTCGAACCCAAGCTCGCCGCCCAGGCCGCGAAGCTGGGCAAGCCGATGGCGGAAGTGGGCCGCACCAATCGCGCCATGGCCCCGATCGGCGAGCTTGCCGGCCGCATCCTTGAGATCACCGATGCCGGCGCCGAAGGCGAGCGCAAGCAGGCGGCCAAGGGCGGCTCGCTGCTCAGCAAGCTGGGCGACCTCAAGGCGCTGATGGCGAGCAAGAAGAAGTAGGCCGATGCCGCTGCTGCCGCTCCTGATGCTGGGCCTGGGGGTCGCCGCGGTGCTCGTGCTGCTGGTGCTGGCGCTGTCCGGCCCCTCGGCGCAGCGCGCGAGCGCACGGCGGCTGACCTCGCTGCGCGACCGGCACATGGTGAGCGCCAACGGCGCCAATGCGATGGAAGCGCAGCTGCGCCGCATCTCGACGACGCAGGCGAGCGGCTTCGACCTCACCTTCGCGCGGCTGCTGCCCAACCAGGAACAGCTCGAAAAGCGGCTGGCGATGACCGGCAAGAGCTGGACGCTGGGGCAATATGGCCTCGCCACGCTGGGCCTCGCGCTGGCGGTGGCGGTGCTGCTGCTGTTCGAAGGCGCGCCGCTGCTGCTCTCGATCGTGTTCGGGTTGTTCCTCGGGCTGGGGCTGCCGCATTTCGTCGTCGGCTTCCTGATCAAGCGGCGTGTCGCCAAGTTCACCGCCACTTTCCCCGACGCGATTGACCTGCTGGTGCGCGGCCTGCGCTCGGGCCTGCCGATCACCGAGACGATCGGCGTGGTCGGCTTCGAGATGCCGGGGCCGGTGGGCGAGGAATTCCGCGCGATCAGCGACAAGATGAAGATCGGCCGCACACTCGACGCGGCACTCCAGGAAACCGCCGACCGGCTCGGCACCCCCGAGTTCCAGTTCTTCACCATCACCATCCAGATCCAGCGCGAGACCGGCGGCAACCTGGCCGAGACGCTGAACAACCTGTCCGACGTGCTGCGCAAGCGCGCGCAGATGAAGCTGAAGATCAAGGCGATGTCGTCGGAAGCCAAGGCCTCTGCGATCATCGTCGGCGCGCTGCCCTTCATCGTGTTCGGGCTGATCTGGTCGATCAACAACGAATACATGATGCACTTCTTCACCGATCAGCGGCTGATCGTCACCGGCGGCGGCGGGCTGATCTGGATGGCGCTGGGCGCCTTCATCATGGCCAAGATGGTCAATTTCGAGATCTGACGGCGATGGCACCCACCCAAGGCCCCACCTTGCTCGGCATCGACGTCCTCTGGGTCGCGACGATCCTGTCGGCGGTCGCGGCGTTTGCGGTGCTCGTCGCCATCTATGCCGCCACCACGGTGCGCAACCCGATGGCGCGTCGGGTGAAGATGCTCAACGAACGCCGCGAGCAGCTCAAGGCCGGGATCGTCGCCACCCCGTCCAAGCGCCGCGCCAAGCTGGTCCAGCGCAGCGACACCACCGACCGCATCCGCAGCTTCCTCAGCTCGCTCAAGGTGCTGCAGGACGAGCAGGTGAAGGCAGCGCAGGTGAAGCTGCTCCAGGCCGGCATCCGCAGGCGGGAATGGGCGGTGGGCGTGATCCTCGGCCGGCTGGTGCTGCCGATCCTGTTCGGCGGGCCGATGCTCTACTTCGTCTACGGCACCGACATGTTCGCCGACTGGAGCCCGCTCAAGGCCTATGGGCTGGTCGCGGGCAGCTTCATCCTCAGCTACAAGGCGCCCGACCTCTACCTCAAGAACCGCATCCAGAAGCGCACCGACGCGATCCGCAAGGGCCTGCCCGACGCGCTCGACCTGCTGGTGATCTGCGCGGAGGCGGGCCTGACCGTCGATGCCGCCTTCGGCCGCGTCGCCAAGGAACTCGGCCGCGCCTATCCCGAACTGGGTGAGGAATTCTCGCTCACCGCGATCGAACTCGGCTTCCTCACCGATCGCCGCGCCGCGTTCGAGAACATGGCGATGCGCATCAATCTGGATGCAATTCGCGGTGTCGTTACAACCATGATCCAAACCGAGAAATACGGCACCCCGCTCGCCTCGGCATTGCGCGTCCTTTCTGCAGAATTTCGTAATGAAAGAATGATGCGGGCGGAAGAAAAGGCCGCGCGTTTGCCTGCGATCATGACCGTTCCACTGATTCTGTTCATCCTGCCGGTCCTCTTCATCGTGATCCTCGGCCCCGCCGCCTGCTCGATCAATGATTCGCTGATGCATTGACGTTTACGGAACCGAAGGCGCGGTGACAGGTTGTTGGCGGGTTGCCGGGAGCCCGACTGATGACCGACTTGCCCTACACCACCCCCTTGCAGTTCATCGGCCTCGCGCTCGCGCTGGTCGCCGGCTGGCTGCTCGGCCTGGCGAGCAGCAACGCCGGGCGCCGCTGGCGCGAGCGCTACGAGGCGGAGCGCGACGCGCACCAGGCGCTGCGCGAGGAACTCGCTACCGCCAACACCCGCATCCGCGATCTGGAGGCGGCCAATTCCCGGCTGGAGCGCACCATCGCCGATCGCCGACCGGCCACGCCCGTCGCGGACCCGGCGCCGACCAAGCGCGATTCGGCCGTTCGCAGCTGGTTCTACGGCGGAACCGACGTGCTTGCCCGTATCCGCGGCATCGACGAGCATCGCGAGCGCCAGCTCAACCAGCTCGGCATCCAGCATTTCCGCGACATCGAGGAACTGCCCCGCGGCGACGAGCTGCCGCTGGAGGAACGACTCGGCCTGCCCCACGGCACGATCGTCGACGAGCGCTGGCGCGAGCAGGCAGCACTGCTCCGCGCCGGCGAGACCGACGAGCACGCGCGCAGGTTCGGCCACCACGCCTGAAAATGTCTTACAATAGAGGTTGACTGTCGCCCGGGCGCAACGCTCGGGCGTTTTGTTGTGCGCGCCGTTCCGGCGAGAGCGCTCGGCCGCACTCTAAGCGGATTCTCGCGATAATGCCCGCTTTACCGCCCTTTAGCGCTCTATTTTTGCAAGAATGAAAAGGCGAAGGCACTGATAAAATTACCTGGCGTGCCATAACCGATCCCCTACCTTTCATCGGAACGTCTCAAATAGGTCATGCGGTCGTAGCCGACTGGCTTGACAACTGGTCAGGCCTCTAGGACATTTGTCGGACCACGAGCAGCAAGCTCGGGACAGAAAAAACAGAGCACCGCAGCAGGGTTTGCCAATTTTTGATGAGGGGTGGTTTGATGTTGAGTCCTTCGACGACCAAGGCGCGTCGCGCCGTTTCCGGTACCAAGTTGGTATTGCTTTCCGCAGGTTGCATCGCAGCGTTGGCGCTAGGCGACCCTGCCTTCGCGCAGACCGACGCCGCCCCCGCTGCGCAGGCTCAGGACGATACCGGCGGCGACATCGTCGTCACCGGCTTCCGCTCGAGCCTCGCCTCGGCGCTCGACGCGAAGCGCAAGGACATCCGCATCACCGACGGCATCTCGGCCGAGGATATCGGCAAGTTCCCGGCGCAGAATATCACCGAGGCGATCCAGCGCATCGCCGGCGTCCAGATGTCGAACATCAACGGCCGCGGCTCGACGATCAGCATCCGCGGTCTCGGCGCGCAATATGCCCGCACCACGATCAACGGCCAGACCTTCGCCAGCGCCGACTTCAAGGACGGCTTCCGCTACGATATCATCCAGACCGATCTCGCCAGCGCGATCCAGGTGGTCAAGTCGCCCACCGCGGACATGGACACCGGCGGCCTGTCGGGCACCGTCAACATCGATACCGTGAAGCCGCTCGCCTATAAGGGCCCGCGCTTCATCGTCGGCGTGAAGGGCTATAATTCCGAATATCGCGGCAAGGAATGGACGCCCAAGGTCAGCGGCGCGTACATCGACAGCTTCGCCGGCGGCACGCTGGGCGTGATGGCGAACGTCAGCTACCAGAAGCTGAAGGATCGCGGCGACTATGTCTTCATCAAGAACTGGTACCAGCCGGGCCAGGTCGTAGCGGACGCCGTCGTTCCGGGCAACATCCGCTATCGCCGCATCGATCGCGATACCGAGCAGCTGATGGCCAGCGGCGCGCTGCAGTGGAAACCCAGCGACAATTTCGAAGCGCTGCTCCAGGGCGAATATTCGCGCGACCACACCCGCTACACCACACGCCAGATGGTGTTCGGCCGCTGGCAGCCGGGCGCGGTGACGGTGAACAGCGTCAAGAACGGGATGGCGACCAACATCTCGATCAGCAGCTTCAACGTCGACAACAACACCCAGCCCGAACTGCGCAACCTGAAGACCCAGGCCTATACCGGCACGATCAACTGGCAGCCGGGCGAACGCTGGAAGGTGCACGCCGTCGCCCACTATACCAAGGGAGACGCGGCGCTGTACGAATGGGCGACCATCGACGAGATCCGCTTCGCCAATGGCGGCACGCTCGACGTTTCGGACCCGAGCAACGTCAAATGGTCGACCGCGAGCCTCACCGACGGTTCGATGTGGAACAGCGCCAACCGCACCTGGTTCGCGTTCGTCGATGGCGCGACGCATATCCAAAGCGCGAAGGACAAGGCCGCCCAGCTCGACGTCACCAGGGATCTCGACTGGCACGGCATCCAGTCGCTGGCCGTCGGCGCCAAGTATCACCACGAAAGCTTCGCGACCAACGCGTATCGCCACGATCGCGATGCCGATGTGGCCGATCCGGTGAAATATCCCGAATATGCCTGGATCCCCAATCTCGGCACCACCGGCCAGCTGGTCGACAACTTCCTGGGCGGCGCGATGTCGATCCCGCACGCCTTCCTTTCGGTCAACGCGGACGAATGGCAGCGCATCCTGGCGTCCAAGGGCATCACCGTGCCCGACGTGCCCGATTGGCCCAGCACCTATCGCGTCGATCGCTACGTGCCGGCCGTCTATGCCATGGCCAATGTGGACACGCAGATCGGCGGCATGGCGCTGCGCGGCAATCTGGGCGTGCGCTACGAGCACACCCGCCAGAACGTTACCGCCAGCGTGACCGACGGCACCGGCAGCGGGTCCGCGCTGCTCGGGCAGCAGCATGTCATCCAGAATTATGGCAACGTGCTGCCCAGCGCGAGCTTCGCCCTGGACCTCACGCCGAAACTGGTCGCCCGCTTCGCCGCGGCCAAGGTGCTGGTGCGCCCGCTGCTCAACAGCCAGACGCAGATGGCGGACACGATCAGCACCGGCCAGTCGCAGGGGCGCCGCTTCACCTCGGTCTCCGAAGGCGAATCGCGCCTGAAGCCGCTCACCGCCAACCAGCTCGACCTCAGCCTGGAATTCTACCATGGCCGCGGCAATTCGGTGAGCATCGCCGGCTTCTACAAGGCGGTGAAGAACGGCACCTTCACCCAGTTCTACTGCCCCAGCTCGTACAACGGCGTGGCGCTGAACGGGATCGTCACCGATTGCCAGTCGGCCGATCGAACCGCCGATTACAGCTTCAGCCGCGTGCTGAACGACGGCCGCACCATCCACATCAAGGGCGTGGAGTTCTCGGCCTCCGAGAATTTCGATGCGATCCTGCCGGTCAAGGGCTTCGGCGCCACCGGCAACGTCACGCTGGTGGATACCAATTCGAGCGCGCTGGGCACCGGCTTCAACCTGCGCGACCTGTCGAAGTTCACCGCCAACATCACGCCTTATTGGGAAAACGAGATGTTCAGCGTGCGCTTCTCGGTCAACCACCGCAGCGCGTACAAGCAGGACGCCGCCAGCAGCTTCTTCGTCAACAGCGGCGAGATCCACACGGTGCGCGCGCGCACCCAGATGGACCTGGCGCTGGGCTTCACGCCCAACAAGTGGCTGAACTTCACGGGCGGCATCATCAACCTGAACGACACCCACGAAGACGCCTACCAGACCACCGCGGACACCTTCCAGATGGCCAGCCGCACCGGTCGCACCTTCTATCTGTCGGCCACGACCAAGTTCTGATCGACCGACACCGGGCTGTTCCCGGGGGCGCCCCTCTTCCGCAAGGAAGGGGGGCGTTTCTCGTTTGGGGGGGCGCATTCCGCTTTGACGACAAGCAACGGGACGTGCCGCAGTCCCGACCCCGCTACCCGCCCGGCTCCATCGAGGGAGATCGGACATGACGTTGCTTGCGGACAAGACGGCCATCATCACCGGGGCGAGTTCAGGGATAGGTCGCGCGGCGGCGCTGCTGTTCGCGGCGCAGGGGGCCTCCCTGGTGCTGGTGGCGCGTCGCAAGGAACGGCTAGAGGCGCTGGTGGAAGACATCGTCGCGGCGGGCGGCAGCGCGGTGGCGATGACCGGCGACGTCACCGATGCGGCGACCCACGAAGCTGCCGTCGCCGCTGCGCAGACACGATTCGGCGGGCTGCACATTGCCTTCAATAATGCCGGACTGGTTGGCCCGATGCAGCCGCTTGCCATGATAGACCCCACGGACTGGCAGGCGGTGCTGGCAACCAACCTCACCGCCGCGTTCCTCGGCGCACGCGCGCAGATTCCGGCGATGCTGGCCAGCGGCGGCGGCGCGCTGGTGTTCACCGGCAGCTTCGTTGGCGCGAGCGTGGGGTTGCCGGGGATGAGCGCGTATGCGGCGGCCAAGGCAGGGCTGCTCGGGCTGGTACGCGGCATCACCGCCGACTATGCGGCCGCCGGCATCCGGGCCAACGCGTTGCTCCCCGGCGGCACCGCAACGGAGATGGCGGGCGACGACACGCAACGCGAATGGGCCGCGGGCCTGCACGCGATGAAGCGGATCGCTGACCCGGACGAAATTGCGCAAGCCGCGCTGTTCCTGGCGAGTGACATGGCAAGCTTCGTGACGGGTTCGTCGCTATGGGCGGATGGCGGCAATGCCGCGGTGAAGCTGTAGCAAGCGCACGATAGCCCCTCCCCTTCAGGCGAGGGGTTTGCAGGCCGAGCGGTCTAGCGCAACACCGCCGGCGTATAGTTCTCCACCACTTCCGCCAGCGCCCGGCCCTCGCCGTCCAGCACCAGCGCGCGGTGGCGGAGCACATAGGGCGCTACACCCCCCAGTACCTGCTCCAGCGGCTTGCGGTGCGGGTGGAGCGGGCGGATCACCGCGCCGAACGGGGTATCGCCCTGTTCCAGCGCGGCGTTCATCTCCGGGGTCAGCCGCGCCGGCACATACCAGTTCTCGGCGACCGACAGTGCCACGCCCGCGCAGCTGAGCACGACGCTGCGGTACACGACCCGCTCGTCCGGCCCGATGCCGAGCCGCGTCCGCTGCTCGGGCGTCGGGTCCTTTTGCGCCGTCCGATCGACCTCGGCGACGACCGGAGCACCGCAGCGGCGTTCCAGCAGGGCGGTGGCGGTGGGGCTGGCGAGAAGGTCGCGGCTGAGTGCCGCCGCATCGTCCGTCGCTGCCGCTACCGCCACTACCAGCATCACTTTCCTCTTATGGCCGCCTGCGCTGCCGCAAGCCGCGCGATCGGCACGCGATAGGGCGAAGCCGAGACATAATCGAGCCCCGTCTTCTCGCAGAACGCGATCGAGGCGGGATCGCCGCCATGTTCGCCGCAGATGCCGAGCTTGATGTCGGGCCGCGTCGCCCGGCCACGCTCGGCGGCGAGCGCGATCAGCTGGCCGACGCCCTCCACGTCGAGGCTGACGAACGGATCCTTGGCGTAGATGCCCTTCTCGACATAGGTCGTCAGGAAGCGCGAGGCGTCGTCGCGGCTCACGCCGAGCGTGGTCTGGGTGAGGTCATTGGTGCCGAACGAGAAGAAGGCGCCCACCTCGGCGATCTCGCCCGCCATCAGTGCGGCGCGCGGCAGCTCGATCATCGTGCCGACCAGATAGTCGAGCGTGCGGCCCTTTTCGGCGAACACCGCCTGCGCGGCCTTGTCGACCACCGCCTTCATCAGCTCCAGCTCGCGCCGGGTGCCGACCAGCGGGATCATCACTTCCGGCACCGGCGCCGCACCCGACTTCTCCGCCACGGCAATCGCAGCCTCGAAGATCGCGCGCGCCTGCATCTCGTAGATTTCGGGATAGGTCACACCCAGACGACAGCCGCGATGGCCGAGCATCGGGTTGAACTCGTGCAGCTCGGCCGCGCGGCGCTTGAGCGTGTCGACGTCCACGCCCGCCGCCGTGGCGACCTCGGCGAATTCCGCCTCTTCGTGCGGCAGGAACTCGTGGAGCGGCGGATCGAGCAGGCGGATCGTCACCGGCAGGCCGGCCATCACCTCGAAGATTTCGAGGAAGTCGCTGCGCTGTTCGGGCAGCAGCTTCTCCAGCGCGGCGCGACGGCCGGCCTCGTCCTCGGCGAGGATCATCTGGCGCACCGCGGTGATGCGCGACTGCTCGAAAAACATGTGCTCGGTGCGGCAAAGGCCGACGCCCTCGGCGCCGAACTCGCGCGCAGTGCGGCAGTCGAGCGGCGTCTCGGCATTGGCGCGCACCTTGAGGCGGCGGACCTCGTCGGCCCAGGCCATCAGCGTGCCGAAATCGCCGGACAGCTCGGGCTGCACGGTCGGCACCTGGCCGGCCATCACCTCGCCGGTGGCGCCGTCGATCGTCACCATGTCGCCCTCGCGGACCTCACGCCCGCCGACGCGCATCACCTTCGCGCGCGCGTCGATCGACAGGCTGCCCGCACCGGAGACGCAAGGCCGGCCCATGCCGCGCGCGACGACCGCCGCATGGCTGGTCATCCCGCCGCGCGCGGTCAGGATTCCGCGCGCGGCGTGCATGCCGTGAATGTCCTCGGGGCTGGTCTCGACACGAATCAGGATCACCGCATCGCCGGCATTGGCGCGCTTCTCCGCCGTGTCGCTGTCGAACACCGCAAGGCCCGAGGCGGCGCCCGGCGAGGCGGGCAGGCCCTTGGTAAGCACGTCGCGCGACGCCTTGGGGTCGAGCGTCGGGTGGAGCAGCTGGTCGAGCGCGCCCGGATCGACGCGCAGGATCGCCTCCTCGCGGGTAATCAGCCCCTCATTCGCCATGTCGACCGCGATCTTCAGCGCCGCCTTGGCGGTGCGCTTGCCGCTGCGCGTCTGCAGCATCCACAGCTTGGCGCGTTCGACGGTGAACTCGATGTCCTGCATGTCGCGGTAATGGGTTTCGAGCCGGTCGAACACCGCCGCCAGCTCGCCATAGACCTCGGGCATCGCCTCTTCCATCGAGGCGGGCTTGGCGCCTGCCGCCTCGCGGGCGGTCTTGGTCAGATATTGCGGCGTGCGGATGCCGGCGACGACGTCCTCGCCCTGCGCGTTGATCAGGAACTCGCCATAATAAGCGCGCTCGCCGGTGGAAGGGTCGCGGGTGAAGGCGACGCCGGTCGCCGAGGTGTCGCCCATGTTGCCGAACACCAT
Source organism: Sphingomonas trueperi (assembly GCF_011927635.1). Taxonomy (GTDB): domain Bacteria; phylum Pseudomonadota; class Alphaproteobacteria; order Sphingomonadales; family Sphingomonadaceae; genus Sphingomonas; species Sphingomonas trueperi. The sequence goes on along the minus strand of NZ_JAATJB010000002.1, from coordinate 335,728 downwards.
CGCCTGCACGTTCACCGCCGTGCCCCAGTCGGCCGGAATGTCGTTCAACCGGCGATAGACCTTGGCGCGCTCCGACTGCCACGAGCCGAACACCGCGCCGATCGCACCCCAGAGCTGGTCGTGCACGTCCTGCGGGAACGGCTTGTTCCACAGCTCCTCGACGATGCTCTTATATTCGGCGACCAGCGCCTGGAGGTCGCTGGCCGACAGCTCGGTATCAAGCGTGAAGCCGCGATCTTCCTTGGCGATCTCCAGCGCTTCCTCGAACCGGCCATGGTCGAGACCGAGCACGACATCCGCATACATCTGGATGAAGCGGCGATAGCTGTCCCAGGCGAAGCGGTCGTCGCCGCTGGTCGCGGCTAGGCCCTGCACCGTCTGGTCGTTGAGGCCGAGGTTGAGGACGGTGTCCATCATCCCCGGCATCGAGACGCGCGCGCCCGAGCGGACCGAGACGAGCAGCGGATCGCCCGCATCGCCGAACTGCTTGCCGGTGATCGCGGCGATATGCGCGATGCCGTTCGCCACCTCGGCCTTCACGCTCTCGGGGAAGGTCTCGCCTTCCTCATAATAACGCGTGCACATCGCGGTGGAGATGGTGAAGCCCGGCGGCACCGGCAGCCCGATCGAGGCCATCTCGGCAAGGTTCGCGCCCTTGCCGCCGAGCAGATTCTTGTCGCCCGCACCACCGTCCGAAACACCACCGCCGAAGCGGTACACATATTGCGTCATTCTGATCCCCTTCCGATCGAAGCGCCCTTTCAAGACAGAAAGGGCGCTACCGCAGGTGCGAAGAAGGCGGAACCGCTGACTACGTTGTCGGTATCCGATTATTTCGGGACCGTGGCAGTTTCAGGCCAATTTACGGGATATTAATCGTACAATTAAGCCCCTCAACCTTCGATCTTGGCGAAGTCCGCGACCTTGTGCACTGCGTCACGCATCCGCGCGAGCAGGCCGAGGCGCGCGGCGCGCTTGGCGGGATCAGCGTCGTTGACGGTCACCTGATCGAAGAAGGCATCGATCGGCGCGCGCAGGATGGCGAGCGCGGCCATGGCGTCCTCGAACTGCTCGGCTTCAATCGCGGCGGTCGCCTTGGGCTCGGCGGCGTCGAGCGCGGCGGCGAGCGCGGCCTCGGCGGGTTCGGGCGCGGGGTTCACGGCGCCGGCTTCCCATTCCTCCTTCTTGAGGATGTTCGCCGCGCGCTTGTAGCCGGCGAGCAGGTTGGCGCCGTCCTCGGTCGTGACGAACGCCTGCAGCGCCTTCACCCGCGCGAGCAGGCGGACGAGATCGTCCTCCCCGCCGAGCGCGAACACTGCGTCGATCAGGTCGTGGCGAACACCGGCTTCGCGCTGCTGGACCTTGAGGCGATCGGCGAAGAAGTCGAGCACCTCCTGGCTGACCGAACGCAGCAGCGGGAAGCGCAGGCCGTTGTCGAGCAGGATAGCGAGCACGCCCAGCGCCGAGCGCCGAAGCGCGAACGGATCCTTGGAGCCGCTCGGCTTGAGGTCGACGCCGAAGAACTGGGTGATGCTGTCCAGCTTGTCCGCCAGCGCCACCGCGACCGTCACCGGATCGGTGGGGACGTCATCGCCCTGCCCGACCGGCTTGTAGTGATCGCGGATCGCCGCGGCGACCGCCGGGTCTTCCCCTTGCGCGGCGGCGTAATAGCCGCCCATCAGGCCCTGCAGCTCGGGGAACTCGCCGACCATGCCGGTGACGAGGTCCGCCTTGGCGAGTTCGGCCGCGCGTCGTGCCAGCGCCGGATCGCAGTTCGGCACGATTTTCTCGGCCGCCAGCCACTCGGCCAGCTTCGCGACACGCGCGACCTTGTCGGCCACCGTGCCCAGCTTTTCGTGGAAGACGATCTTCTCGAGCTTCCCCACCTGATCGGCCAGCTTCACCTTGAGGTCCGTCTCGTAGAAGAAGCGCGCATCGCTCAGCCGCGCCGCCAGCACCTTCTGGTTGCCCGCGACGATCTTCTCGCCGCCATCGGCCGCGTCGATGTTCGCCACGCAGACGAACGCGTTGGCCAGCTTGCCAGCAGCATCGCGGCACACGAAATATTTCTGGTTCACCCGCGCGGTGAGCTGGATCACCTCGGGCGGCACCGCCAGAAAGGCTTCGTCGAAGCGGCCGAGCAGCGGCATCGGCCATTCGGTCAGCCCGGCATTCTCGAACAGCAGGCCCTCGTCCTCGATCAGGCTGAGCCCGGCCTTCTGCGCCGCCATCTTCGCGCCCAGCGCGATGATGTTGCGCCGCTCGGCACCATCGACGATGACATGGCAGGCCCGCAGCTTCTCGAAATAGTCATCGGCCGAGCCGATAGTGATGACACCCGGATGGTGGAAGCGATGCCCCACCGTCGCCGCACCGCTCGCCACGCCCGCGATTTCGCACGGCACCACGTCGCTGCCGAACAGCGCGACGATGCCCTGCAGCGGCCGCACCCAGCGCGGGCTCTCGGTGGAGAGCGACGGCGCGCCCCAGCGCATCGACTTGGGCCAAGGGAAAGCACGGATCACCGCGGGGATCGCGGCGGCCAGCACGTCCGCCGTCGCGCGGCCGGGCTTGTCGACGATCGCGAACAACACGCCGTCGCGCTCGACCAGCTGGTCGGCGGTCAGGCCGGTCTTGCGCAGAAAGCCTTCGAGCGCCTGGGGCGGCGCGCCGACGCGCGGGCCCTTGGTCTCCTCGGAGACCGCGGCGGTCTGCTCGGGCAGGCCCTTGAGGATCAGCGCCAGCCGGCGCGGCGTCGCGTAGGACACGACCTCGGCCGCCTTGAGGCCGGCCTTGTCCAGCTCGGCGGCGAACAGGCGGGCGAGATCCTCCCGCGCTTTTTCCTGCATGCGCGCCGGGATTTCCTCCGAGCGGAGTTCGAGAAGAAAGTCCGTCACGCTGCCCACCCGTTCTTTTCCATCCACGCCGTGCAGGCGCCCTTCGCCAGATCGCGCACCCGGCCGATATAGGCCTGGCGCTCCGCCACCGAGATCACGCCGCGCGCGTTCAGCAGGTTGAAGATGTGGCTCGCCTCGATCGCCTGCTCATAGGCCGGGATCGGCAGCTTCGCCTCCAGCGAGCGCTCGCACTCGGCCGCGGCCTTGCGGAACAGGTCGAACAGCGCATCGGTATCGGCGATCTCGAAGTTCCACTTCGACATCTCGCGCTCATTCTCCAGGAACACGTCGCCATAGGTCACGCCCGCGTCGTTGAAGGCGAGATCGTACACGCTGTCCTTGTTCTGGATGTACATGGCGAGGCGTTCGAGCCCATAGGTCAGCTCGCCCGCCACCGGCTTGCAGTCATAGCCGCCCATCTGCTGGAAATAGGTGAACTGGGTGACTTCCATCCCGTCGCACCAGACTTCCCAGCCCAGGCCCCAGGCGCCGAGCGTCGGCGATTCCCAATCGTCCTCGACGAAGCGGATGTCGTGCTTGGTGAAATCGATGCCGATCGCGGCCAGCGAGCCGAGATACAGCTCCTGCAGGTCGGGCGGGCTCGGCTTCAGGATCACCTGATACTGGTAGTAATGCTGGAGCCGGTTGGGGTTCTCGCCATAGCGGCCGTCGGTCGGGCGGCGGCAGGGCTGGACGAAGGCGGCGTTCCACGATTCCGGCCCCAGCGCGCGCAGCGTGGTGGCGGGGTGGAAGGTGCCGGCGCCCATCCGCATGTCATAGGGCTGCAGGATCAGGCAGCCGCGCGTGCTCCAATAGTCATGGAGCGTCAGGATCATGCGCTGGAAGCTGAGAGGTTCGGACAAGTTGGTCACCCTGTGAGGTTTGGGGAGCGCTTTGGCGCAGGGCGCGGAGGGGGTCAACCGGGGGGGGGGGGGCTGGCCCCTCGCCTCGCTCACGGTCGTCCCCGCACCGCTCCCCCGTCATGCCGGCGAAAGCCGGGATCCATTGGGGCCACCGGCGCGGCTCCATCCCAGGCCGGGTGGCGTCTGGATCCCGACTTTCGTCGGGATGACGGGTTCGGGAGGAGCGGCACCCGTTGACTCCGCCGCCCCTGCCCCGCCAAGCCCGCTGCCATGTTCCGCGCCTTCCTTCTCGCCGCCCTGTTCCTCCTCGGCAGCTGCGGCACCGCGCCGCGCGAGGCCAAGCCTGCGCTCTGGGCGGTACGCGACGGCGACACCACCGTCTATCTGTTCGGCTCCGTCCACCTGCTCCCGCCCGACCTGCGCTGGCTCGAGGGGCCCGTGCGCACCGCCTTCGACGCCAGCGACACGCTCGTCCTCGAACTGGTGATGCCGCCGCAAGCCGAAACCCAGGCGCTGCTCGACAAGCTGGGCCGCACCCCGGGCGACCCCACCGTCGCCGCCCTGCCCGCGCCCGAGCATGCCAAGCTGGAAGGTGCGCTCCGCCAGGCCGGGCTATCGCCGCAATCGCTCGACCGCGACGAGCCGTGGCTGGCCGCGCTCACCCTGTCGCTGCTGCCGCTCCAGACGCTCGGCTATGACGATGCGCGCGGTGTCGAGCAGGTGCTGCAGGCCGCCGCGACGAAGGCGGGCAAGCAGGTAATCGGGCTGGAAACCGCCGAGGAACAATTTGGCTATTTCGACCATCTCTCCGACGCCGCGCAGACCCGCCTGCTCGGCGACACGCTCGACGGACTGCCCGAGACCGGCGCCAATATCGACGCCGCGGTCGCCGCCTGGAGCAAGGGGGATGCCGACGCGCTGGCCCGCCTGCTCAACGCCGACCTCGCGCCCAATCCGGAGCTGCGCGACACGCTGCTGCTCCGCCGCAACCAGCGCTGGGCGGCCTGGGTCCAGGGCCGCCTGCAGCGCGCGGGCACGGTGTTCGTCGCGGTGGGCGCAGGCCATCTCGCCGGTAGCGACAGCGTGCTGGCGATGCTCACCAAGTCCGGGCTGAAGGTCGAGCGGCTCCAATAGGAAGCCGCCCGGCCCGCCGCTCAGTCCTGCGGCGCGTCGATGACCACGATACGGGTGAGCGAGGTCAGAAAGTCGATCCCGTCCCAGATCGCGTTGAAGTTCAGCGCGTGGCCGAAAGGCACGATGCGGTCGATCCCCTGCGGCTGGGCGTTCAGCAGGAAGGCCTGCCAGTCGCCCTTGGGCACGCCGAAGCTGGCCACCGTCTGCCAGTTGCGCCGCGCACTGGCGCCGAGTTCCTCCAGCGCCGCGACATGGAATTCGCGGAAGAAGCCGCCGCCGGTGCCGTTGGGTTCGCCGAGCAGCGCGATCGGGCACCGCACGACGCTGATGAAATTGGTCTCCAGCGGCACCACGCTGGCATGGACGCTCACCGCATTGTCCTGCTCGGCGAGCAGCTTGGCGACCGCGCCGGCATCTTCCCAGCCCAGATTCGCCTCGCGCGCGCCGGCTTCGACATGGTGCCAGAAATCGGTGCTCGCCGCCGCGATGTCGTCTGCCGAGCCGCGCCACACCAGTGCGCGGGGGGACGAACAGGCCATCTGGCCGAACCACAGCGAGTCGTTGACGAAATCGCGGGCAACCGGCGTCTTGTTTTCGTTGGCCAGCCAGGCCTTGGCGTCGACCACCGCGAGTGAATACTTGTTCGGGAAGGTAAGCTCGGTGCCGCCGGGCGAGAGCGGGCTCTTGCGGATCAGCTCCACCGTGCCGTCGCCGCCCCACACGACGCGAACGTCGCAGTGGCGCGAAAAGGCGTCGGTGATCGACTGGTCATGCTCGTAGCGGACGATGCCGATGATCCCGCGCAGCCGCGCGCTCGCCGCCTCGACCACCTGCTTGAGGATGTCGTTGAGCAGGTCCGACTGCTGCGCCGCGCGCGAGGACATGCGCACCAGGTTCACATTGCCGGCGAGCATCGACAGCAGCAGCGAATAGACGAAGATCGTGTCGACGTTGGACGGCGCGATATGGAACGCCAGCCCGCGGGCCAGCCGCAGCGCGTCCGGGTACTGCGCGTCGAACCGGTCCTTCATCCGCTTGATGTTGGCGCCGCGCGCCCAGAAGCCCAGCGCGACCAGTTCCGGATGGCGGCGGGCCTGCGGGCTGGCCATCAGCGCCTTGCCCAGCCGCTCGATGAACTCGATCACCGCCGGATCGAACGGGGCGAGCGGGCGCTGCGCCAGCAAAGCGTCGATGTTCGCGCCCTCGGGGACGACGAACCGCACCTTGTCGAGACTGTTCATAGCTTGGCACTCACTCGCATGGATCGATCGGGTCACTGGTTGCTGGCGAAGGTGTCGCTGCAGCCGCGCACTTCGGCCTTGGGCAGGCGGCCATGGACCGCGAAATACTTGCCCTTGCGGCCGCAGGCGCAATCGTCCTCGCCGAGCAGCGTGCCCTGGTCCTCGGTCAGCAGCGAGTGGCCGGGATAGCTGCGCGGCAGCACCGAGACGACCTGGATCACCCCGGTCTCGCCGATATCGCACGCGCTCCAGTCGACCGGGCGGCGGATCACCACGTCGGCGAAGACCGGGGCATGGAGGTGCCCCGCCTCGCACTCGACGAAGATCGAGCCGGTCTGCTCGACCATGCCGTAGAAATTATGGACGCGGCCGAAGCCGGCGAGATCGCTCGCGCGCTGCTTGAAATGCTCGTTGGAGACCTTCTCGGCCTCCAGCTTCTTCCAGCCGCCCGAATGGATCAGGATCGCATTGTCGAACGGCAGCTTGCGGCCCGACTGCTCGAGCTGCTGGATGAAATAGCGCCACACCATGAAGGTGAAGCCGAAGGCGAAGATCGGCTGGCCGGCATTGGCGGCGGCGAAGGTCTCCAGCGCCTCCCAGTCCAGCTCCATCGTCTCGTCCTTCAGCGCGAAGACGTGCTGGCGGCCGAAGGTCATCATGCCGAGGATGCCGGCGCCGCGCGCGCTGAAGGTGCGGCGGTCCTTCACCACGCTGGGGTGATCGATGATCAGCATCGGCAGCCGCTTCGGGCCGATGAACGAGGTCATGATCCTGGTCAGCGCGCGGGTCTGCAGCCGGGCGGTATCGGCATCGAGGAAGATGCGCGAGGGGCGCTGGCCGGTGGTGCCCGAGGAGGTCATCGTCTTGAACACCTGGTCCTGCGGCACCGAGGACAGATCGTGCAGCTTGAACATGCTGACCGGGATCAGCGGCGCGTCGGCCCCGCCCGGCAGGTCGCCCGGGCCATAGGCGTCGAGGATCGCGCGATAGCCTTCGCATTCGGTCCCGTGGAATGCCGTCAGCTCGCGCAGCTCGGCCTGGAGCAGCGCGTGCTTCTCCGCCTTGGGGAGGTCGTAGACGGGAACCTCGAAAAAGGACTCAATCATCGCTTCAACTCCTTTTTCCGCACCGACAACGCTATCGGCCCCGGCATCGCGCCGATATCTGGCGTCGGCCAGGGCTGTTCAAGTCACGCAGGCTTCGAGGCCTGCTCCCATGCTGCTTGCAGCGCCGCCGCCGTCACCTTGCCGGAAGCGGTGCGCTCGACGGGGCCGCCGCTGCGCACCTCGATGCCGCGCGGGGGCAACGAGAAGGCATCGACGATCGTCTTGCGCACCTCGGCAGGATCGAGGCCGCCATGGATCAGCACCTGCAGCTTGTCGTCGGCGCCGAAGCAGAACACCTCGGCCTCGGGCGTGGCGATGCGGCGCTCGACCTCGTCGAGGTTCACGCGCAGGCCGAACACCTTGAGGATCCGCGAGCTGCGCCCGACGATCCGCAACAGGCCGTCCTCGCCCAGCTGCGCCAGATCGCCGGTGGACAGCACGCCGCCCAGCTCGTCGCCCTTGGCGAGATCGGCGCGCGCCAGCGCGTAACCCATCATCACCGCGGGGCTGTGGATCCGCATCTCGCCGGTCTCGCCCGGCGCGGCCGACGACCCGTCGTCCTTGACCAGCTCGATCGTGACGCCCGGAATGGCGACGCCGATCGCGTCCGGATGCGCCGCGGCATGTTCGGGCGGCAGATAGGCGACGCGTGGGCCGGCCTCGGTCTGGCCGTACATCACGAAGAACTTGCGATCGGTCCGCGCCGCCCAGTCACCAAAGAAGGACACGATGCGCGGATCGAGCCGCCCGCCCGCCTGGGTGAGCGTCTTGAGGCTCGGCAGGCTCAGCTTCTCCTCGCCGAAGCGGCGGAGCGTCGTATAGTGGAACGGCACCCCCGCGATCGAGGTCGCCGCGTGCTGGCGCAGATCATCCCAATAGCCCGGCTCCATCACCGTCTTGCGGGTGACGCAGATGCACGCGCCGACGGCGAGGTGCGAATGGATCACCGACAGGCCGTAGGAATAGCTCATCGGCAGGTGGAGCAGCGGCCGTTCTTCGGCGGTCAGCGCCAGATACTGGGCGATGCTCTCGGCATTGGCCGTGATGCCGGCGAGGCGCTGGCGCACCAGCTTGGGCGAGCCGGTGCTGCCCGAGGTGGTGAGCAGCAGCGCCAGATCGGCATGGAGCTCGGCCGGCGGTGCATCGGTAACGGTCACGCTGCCCGCCACCGGATCGACGATCGCGTTGGGCTGGTAGACCGCGTAGAGCTGCGCCGACAGCAGCTCGGAAAGATCGGCTTCCAGGAGCAGCGGCACATGACCCGCGTGGAGCAGCGCCACATAGGCCGCGATCGATTCGGCCGAGACGCTGCACCGAAGCACGACCAGCGACCGCGTCGCGGGCAGCCCCGCGATCAGCCGCTGCCCGAGCGCCAGCGTCTCGGCATAGCTGAGCACGCGATCGCCGTCGGCGACGCAGGGATTGCCGGCGAATGCCTGGAAGACCCGATCGAACATGCGCCTAGACCATCATCCCGCCGTCGACGCCGATCACCTGGCCGGTGATGTAACGGGCGGCATCGCTGGCGAGGAAGACGCTGAGCCCGGCAACGTCCTCGGGGGTGCCGAGGCGACCCATGCCGATCGACGCGACGGTCTCCTGCCGCTTCTCCTCCGACAGCCCCTCGATCAGCGCCGTGTCGATCGCGCCCGGCGCGATGGCGTTGACGCGGATCTGGCGAGCGGCGAATTCCTTGGCGAGGCTCTTGGTCACGCCGATCACGCCCGCCTTGCTGGCGGCATAGACCGCCTGGCCGGCAAAGCCCTGCGCGCCCATGATCGAGGTCAGGTTGATGATCGAACCGCCGCCGTTCCGCGCCATCAGCCGCGCCGCATATTGCGAGGCGACCAGCACCGAGCGCAGGTTCACCTGGTAGGTTTCGTCCATCATCTCGACCGAGGCCATCTCGATCATCGAGGCCTTCAGGATGCCGGCATTGTTGACCAGCACGTCGAGGCGACGATCGGCCTTCTGGATGGTCCCGAAGGCCTGCTTGATCGCCGCCGGATCGGCAACGTCGAAATAGAGCGCGCGCGCCTCGCCCGCGCCGAGCGCGTTGAGCGTCACGAGAGTCGCATCGAGCGCCCCCTCGGTCCGCGCCGCGAGCCAGACGGTGGCGCCGGCCTCGACCAGCCCCTTGGCGATCGCCGCGCCGATGCCGCGCGACGCCCCGGTGACCAGGGCGACGCGGCCGGCGAGCAGGTCAGGCCTCGACATCATACTTCTTGAGGATCTCGCGAATCGTGCCGACGCTCGACATCGCGACGATGTCGTCGGTGTCCAGCATCACGTCATAGGCGGCTTCCAGCTCGGCGATCAGCGCCATGTGCGCCACCGAATCCCATTCGGGGATCGAGTTGTACTTCAGGTCGTCCGTGATCGCGGAGCGATCGAGCATCAGTGCGCGCGCGACGATTTCGTGCAGGTCTTCGGCCATGTGTAGATCCTTGATGGGGAGAGAAAGAACTTATGCCGCGTCGGCGGGCGTGGATGCTGCCGGGGGCGCTGCTGCCGCGGCAGCCGCTGCGTCGGCGCTCGCGCGCGACAGGATGAGGCCCCACTGTCCGGTGACGATACCCTTTTCCATCACCCGCGCGGGGTTGCCGCCGGCGAGGCAGCCATCGGGAATGTCGCGCATCACCACGCTGCCGGCGGAGATGATGCAGCCGTCGCCGATCTTCACGCCCGGGAAGATGATAGAATGCGCGCCGATCTGGCAGCGCTCGCCGATGATCGTCTTCAGGTGCATCCGGCGCACATAGTCGTGCGTCAGGATCGCGGCGCCGAAGCTGACCGCCGTGTCCTTGCCGATCCAGACGCCGTCGGGATGCGCCTTGTCCAGCTTCGACGACAGCGAGATCGCACAGCCCTCTGCGATGTGCATGCCCCAGAATTTGTTGAGATACAGCCGATAGATCTCAACCGCATAGCGCCTGAGCTTCCGCCGGATGAGAGCCGCAGCCCCGAATTTCGCCATCTTAATCCCCCGAGCGCAATTTCAACCAATCGAACCTTCGACTCCGTCGATCGATTGGCTCAGACTACTACAAAACCGTTCACGCCGCCCCCACGCCACAACGCACATGCACAAGGACCGCGGGAGACCAGGCCTTATCGCCTTTTAGTCAGCGATCTTCCACTGCCGCAAGCGTCCATGTTCACCAATTATTATCTAATTGCGCCATCTACCCGCGGAATGTGACCGTTCGTCGTCACTATCCGCGGCGCTGCCGGACGGCCGGCGAGCGACGGGGTATAACACCCGAAACCCGGTTCGGCTCCCAGGAAATGTTGCGCCGCAGCATGCGCACTTCCCGAAGCGGGACCGACTTGCGATTTCGCCGCGCTTCGCCTATAGGCGCGCGCTTGCCGTGGCAGGGTCATCCCTGGAGGCCTGCCGCTGCATGCACGTTGAAACATTTAGCGCATTGGAAATCGACACATGAGCGACACGCTTACGCTGTCGGCCGAAACGCGCGACCGGGCTGGCAAGGGAGCCTCCCGGGCGCTGCGTCGTGAAGGCCGCGTCCCCGCCGTGATCTATGGCAACAAGCAGGATCCGCAGAGCATCCACGTCAACGAGCGTGAGCTGCAGAAGCTGCTGAACACCGGCCACTTCTTCAACTCGGTGATCATGGTCAATGGCGAGCGCACGCTGGCCAAGGACGTCGCCTTCGACGTCGTCACCGACCGCCCGCTCCATGTCGACTTCCTGCGCATCTCCGAGCACGCGACCGTCCATGTCGAAGTGCCGATCGTGTTCGTCGACGAAGAGCTGGCCCCCGGCCTGAAGCGCGGCGGCGTGCTCAACATCGTCCGCCACGAGCTGGAGCTGGTGGTCGACGCAGCCGAGATCCCCGACCAGGTCGAGATCTCGGTCAAGGGCCTCGAAGTCGGCGATTCGCTGCACATCTCGGCCGTGACCCTGCCCAAGGGCGCGACCCCCGCGATCACCGATCGCGACTTCACCATCGCCACCGTCGTCGCGCCGTCGGCGCTGAAGTCGGCAGACGGCGAAGCGGAAGCCGAGTCGGCCGAGGGCTGATCGGCCTTCCCTTCACGGGTTCAAAAGATCGCCTCCGCACCCTAGGTGCGGGGGCGATTTTCTTTTTCGGGAGTGTGGGTGATGCAGCTATGGGTGGGTCTCGGCAATCCGGGGCCGCAATATGCGATGCACCGCCACAATGTCGGGTTCATGGCGCTGGACGCGCTGGCCGAGGTGCACGGCTTCTCCGCGCCGAAGAAGCAGTTCCAGGGCTGGACCCAGGAAGGCCGCATCGGCACCGAGAAGATCGTGCTGCTCAAGCCCGGCACCTTCATGAACGAAAGCGGCCGCGCCGTGCGATCGGCGATGGATTTCTACAAGCTCGCGCCCGAGGACGTCACCGTCTTTCACGACGAACTCGACCTGCTACCGATGAAGGTGAAGGTAAAGCGCGGCGGCGGCACCGCCGGGCACAACGGCCTGCGCTCGACCGACGCGCATCTCGGGCCGGACTTCCGCCGGGTGCGGCTCGGCATCGGCCATCCCGGGCACAAGGACCGGGTGACCGGCTATGTGCTCGGCAACTATGCCAAGGCCGAGATAGAGCCCTTGTCCGACATGCTCGGCGCGATCGCCGCCGAGGCATCCTGGCTGGCGGCAGGGGACGATGTGCGCTTCATGAACGAGGTCGCGCGGCGGATGCAGGACTGAGCGCCGGCCAAGTTTCTCTACACTTCCAGAAGGTTACCACTTGATACCGGCAGCGGTCGTGGCATCCTCCCGTCGAACTCGATGAGAGGATGCCCGATGCGCCTGGTCCTGACCGCCCTGCTCGCTCTCGTGCCGCTTGCCGCCCCCGCCGCAGCCCAGACCGCCGCCACCCAGACCGCCGCCACCCAGACGCAGCAGCCGGTCTATGAATTGCGCATCTATTATCCGGCGCCGGGCAAGGCCGAAGCGCTCAACGCGCGTTTTCGCAACCACACGCTCAAGCTGTTCGCCAGGCACGGCATGCGCAACGTCGCCTATTGGAACGAGCTGCCTCGGCCGGATGCGCCCGAGGGCCGCGTGGTCTACATCCTCGCCTACCCCAGCCGCGAAGCGCGCGAGGCGGACTGGAAGGCGTTCGGCGCCGATCCCGAATGGCAAAAGGTCGTCGCCGAGTCCGAAGCAAGTGGCAAGATCGTCACCAAGGTCGAGAGCATCTTCATGACGATGGCGGATTATTCGCCGGCGCTCGCGCCGTCCGGCAGATAAACGAAAGGGGCCCGGTCTCCCGAGCCCCTTCCGTTCATCTTGGTGTAGGCGCTTACTGCTTCACGCCGACCACTTCGCCGACGATGCGGGTGTCCGCGCCGTTGATCGTGCCCGAGGCGCCGAAGACGATGCCGAGGTTCACGCCCTTCGAGCCGTAGAAGGCGCCGGCAATCGTGCCGGTCGCAGCACCGCCGCTCACCAGGCTGCCGCTGAACTGGTTCTGCCCGATCGGGATCGCGCCCTGGGCGTTCAGCGTCACATAGGTGGTCTCGGCGCCGCCGCTCGGCAGCGTCGTCAGGTTCATCGTGGTGGTGACGAGGCCGGTGGCGAAGTTGACCGCTACGGTCGCCGTGCCGCCGACGCGGACGAGCGTCGTCGCGCCATTGGCGACGCTCACCGAGCGACCGACGATCCGCGCGGTATAGTTGGCGGTGCCGGTGGTGAGCATGTCGTAGCTCAGCGTCGGATAGCCCCAGATCGCATAGGTCAGGCGCTTCTGGCCGGTGGTCGAATCGCCGCGCCACCAATTGGCATAGCTCAGCACGGTCAGCGTCTTGAGCAGGCTGTCGCTGGTGGTCACGGTCGCCGCGCCGATGTTGTTCAGCACTTCGAGCTGGCTGAAATTGCCCGCCGCAGCGCCGGTCGCGGTGCTGACGCTGCGATAGACGAACTCAGTGACCGTCGGCGCCGCCGGGGTGGTGACGTTGGTGCCGACGAAGCGCGATTCCTCGGTCGCCTCGTCCATCACGAAGGTACCGTTGGTGAGGTCGGTGGTCGCGGCCAGCTTGACGCGGCTGGTGAAGGTCTCGGTCGCCGTCACGCCCAGCGTCACCGCACCCGCAGCGGGATCGCCGGTATAGTTGGTCGTCGCGTTCAGCGTGCTGAACTCGGCGGCGGCAGCCAGCGGGAAGGCGGTGTAGGTCGCGGTCGGCGTCGGGGTGGGCGTCGCCGAGCCCGATGCGGTGGGGGTCGGGGTCGGCGTCGGGGAGGAGTTTCCACCGCCGCTGCAGCTTGCCAGCGCGGCCGCAGCCGCGGCGCTGCCCAGAATGACATAACGGCGAATCATACGAAAACTCCTCGAGAACCTGCCGCACGCAGCAAAAGACTTGGCCCCCTGTACCCCAGATGAACGCCCCTGCGTCAAGGCCGCGCGCGTCACACTGGAAAAACCCGCCGCCTGCGCGTATCGGGCACACCATATCGCCGGCGCGCCCGCCGGCCCCTTCACGACAGGATCGAAGTACATGGGTTTCCGTTGCGGCATCGTCGGCCTGCCCAATGTGGGCAAGTCCACGCTTTTCAATGCGCTGACCGAGACGGCCGCGGCGCAGGCGGCCAATTATCCGTTCTGCACGATCGAGCCGAACGTCGGCAACGTCGCGGTGCCCGATCCGCGGCTGAACAAGCTGGCGGAGATCGCCGGCTCGCAGAAGATCATCGAGACGCAGCTCGGCTTCGTCGACATTGCGGGCCTGGTGCGCGGCGCGAGCAAGGGCGAAGGCCTGGGCAACCAGTTCCTCGGCAACATCCGCGAGGTGGACGCGGTCGTCCACGTGCTGCGCTGCTTCGAGAATGACGACATCCAACATGTCGACAACCGCGTCGATCCGATTGCGGACGCCGAGACGGTCGAGACCGAGCTGATGCTCTCCGACCTCGAAAGCCTGGAAAAGCGCGTGCCCAACCTCGCCAAGAAGGCGGCGCAGGGCGACAAGGAAGCCAAGGCCGCCGCGAGCGTGCTCGGCCAGGCACTCGACCTGCTGCGCGACGGCAAGCCCGCGCGCCTCACCCAGCCGAAGGACGAGGACGAGGCCCGCCACCTGCGTCTCGCCCAGCTGCTCACCGCCAAGCCGGTGCTGTACGTGTGCAACGTCAACGAGGAAGACGCGGCCAACGGCAACGATCTCTCCGCCAAGGTCTTTGCCAAGGCCGCGGCCGAGGGTGCGCAGGCAGTGGTCGTCTCGGCGGCGATCGAGGCCGAGATCGCGACCATGCCGATCGAGGAGCGCGGCGAGTTCTTGCGGGAGCTGGGGCTGGAGGAGACCGGCCTCGCCCGCGTGATCCGCGCCGGCTACACGCTGCTCGACCTGCTGACCTTCTTCACCGTCGGCCCGAAGGAAGCGCGCGCCTGGACCGTTCACCGCGGCGCCACCGCGCCCAATGCGGCGGGCGAGATCCACAGCGATTTCGAGAAGGGCTTCATCCGCGCCGAGACGATTGCCTATGACGATTTCGTCGCGCTGGGCGGCGAAGCCAAGGCGCGCGAGGCCGGCAAGCTGCGCGCGGAAGGCAAGGCCTATGTCGTCAATGATGGCGACGTGATGCACTTCCTGCACAGCTGATCCGGTCTCAACCCCCTCCTCCTTGGAGGAGGGGTTGGGGGTGGGGGGATTCCAGAACGAAGGTTTGTCTCGGTGAGACACAGCCCCACCCCCCCTCCCCTGAAAGGGAGGGGCTTAAGAATTTACCCACACGCTTTTACGATCAGCGCGGCCAGATGCTCGCGCAGGAACGGCTTGGCCAGCACTGGCCGCTCGCGATAGGCGCCCTCCAGCCCCAGCGCGCCGTACCCAGTCGCAAAGGCATAGGGAATCGCGCGCTCGGCAAGAATGTCCGCCACCGGGAACGACCGATGGCCGTCGAGATTGACGTCGAGGATCGCCAGATCGGCCTCCACTCGCCGCGCCGCCTCCAGTGCCTCGGGGAGCCGCATCGCGATCTCCACCACCTCGTGGCCGAGATCCTCCAGCATGTCCTCGATCAGGAAGGCGATCGTCATTTCATCTTCGACGATCAGGACACGCACGAACTCACTCCACGGTCACGGCGGCAAGCGGCGCCTGGACGGTGCAGCGCAGCCCCTCAGGCTCGAAGTAAAGCGTCACCGCGCCGCCAAGTTCCCCCGCCAGGCCCCGTTCAATTAGCCGCGATCCGAAACCGCGCCGCGCCGGCGCCACCACGATCGGCCCGTCACGCTCGCGCCATTCGAGTCGCAGCTGGCCGCCCGCGACCGACCAGGCGATCGCCACCCGCCCCGTCTCGTTCGACCAAGCGCCGTATTTCACCGCATTGGTGGAAAGCTCGTGCATCGCCAGCGCCATCGCCAGCGCCGTCTTGGGCGAGATGCGGACGTCGGCACCCTCCAGCGTGCAGCGCGCCGGATCATGCTGGTGCGGACGCACTGCCTGGTCGATCGCCTCGCGCAGCGACGCCCCGGCCCAGCGCTCGCCGGTGAGCAGGTCGTTGGCCTGCGCCAGCGCGACCAGCCGCGCGGCGAACTGCTCCTGCGCCACCGCGAGATCGGGCGCGGCGCGGAAGGTGCGCATCGCGATCGCCTGCACCATCGCCAGCGTGTTCTTCACCCGGTGGTTGAGTTCGTTGATCACCAGCCGCAGATGCTCGTTGGTGCGCCGCTGCTCGGTGATGTCCGAGGCCGCCCCGAACCATTCGACCAGAGTGCCCGCCTCGTCGGTGAGCGGCACTGCGCGCGAGGCGACCCAGCCGATGCTGCCGTCGGCCTGATGGACGCGGTGTTCGAGCTCGAGCGGCCGGCGCGTCGCCACCGCCTCGGCGATCGCGGCCTGCACCCGCGGGATATCCTCGGGATGGAGATAGGCCTCCATCCAGTCGGTTTGGGCGGCGCTGGCATGGGTGAGGAAGGTGCCGCCATCCATGTGGATGAGCTCGGACCAGTCCGGGCTCATCCGGTAGATCGCGTCCGAGGTCGCCTCGACGAACGCGCGCAGCCGCCGCTCGCTCTCGCGCAGCTGGCGCTGGGCCAGCACCTTCTGCGTGGTCTCGACCACGATCGCGATTACCCCGGCCGGCGCGCCCGATTCATCGAGCACCGGCGAATAATCCAGGTCCATCCACACCGGCTCCAGCTTGCCGCGCCGCTGCAGCGCCAGTTCCTGGTCGCGATAGGCCAGCGTCTGGCCGCTCAGGCCCACCCGCATGACGTTGTCGTTGAAGTCGGAGATTTCTGACCAGCCCTCGCGCACCTTCGATCCCAGCAGCGCCGGGTGCCGGCTGCCGGCGAATTCGGAATAGGCGTCGTTGTAGATCATCACGCCGTCTTCGCCCCACAGCAGCACGATCGGCACCGGCGAGAGAAGCAGCATCTGGGTGACCGATTTCAGGCTCTGCGGCCACTGCGCGAGCGGCCCGATCGACGTTGCCGCCCAGTCGAAATCCCGAATTAGCTGCCCCAGCTGCCCCCCACCGATCGGGTAGCCTTCGTCGCCCATCATGCGCCTCCACACCGCGTATCACGCCAGCCCCGCGGCGGGCACAATGTTTCTGCACCGCAATCGTTCATTCTGCGCGTGGGGGCGACAACCTATGTAAGCCGCGCTTGCCGGCAGCGCGCGCAGCAGAACGCGCGCAGGCCGATCGCGCAACAAATCTTCGCTTCTTCTCGCAACGCGCTAGAAATGTTTCTACAATGGTTCCGGTACGGGGGCACAGACCACTCGGGGGGGACTGCATGACGATTACCGCGCGGGTTCGCAGCGGCGCGATTGCGCTGATCTTGCTTCTGGCCATCGCCTTCGCCGTTTCGGCCTGGCGGATTCACGCGATCCGGATGGGCGGCCCGATGCACCGCGCCTCGATGGAGATCGCCGATCTCAACGCCGACATCCTGCCCCCGCCCGAATATATCATCGAGCCCTATCTCGAAGCGACGCTGCTGCTCGATCACCCGGAACGGATCGACGCCACCCGCGCCCGCCTCGCCGAGCTGCGCAAGGCCTATGATGACCGTCATGCAGTGTGGGAGCAGTCCGCCCTCCCCGATCATCTGAAGCGCGCGATCCTCGCCGACACGCACACGCCGGCAATGCGCTTCTGGCAGGAGGCGCAGGGATCGTTCCTCGATGCGATCGCCGCGAACGACATGGGTACCGCCCGCGCCCGCTACGCCGTGCTGACGCAAGCCTATGACGCCCACCGCAAGGCGATCGACGCGCTGGTCAAGGCCACCGCCGAGGAGCAGGCCGCGTTCGGCGACCGCTCGTCCCAGTCGCTCTGGGCCTCGATCGGCGCGCTGACCCTGCTCGCGCTCGCGCTGTTCGGCACGATCGGCTGGTTCGCCTGGTGGCTTACGCGCCGCGTCGCCCAGCCGCTGGCCCAGGTCGCCCAGGCGACCACCACGCTGTCGCGCGGGCAGGACACCGCCATCCCCTATCGCGACCGCACCGACGAGCTGGGCAACATCGCCCAGGCCGTCGCCCGCTTCCACGCCGCCGCGCGCAGTCGCGCCGAGATGGATGCGGCGCATCTCGCCGAGCAGGAGAATGTCGGCGAAATGCTCGGCGCCGCGCTCGCCGCGCTGGAAAAGGGGGACCTGCGCCACCGCATCACCAGCCCCTTCCCCGGTGTCTACGAGCCGGTGCGCGTCAGCTTCAACCGCGCCGCCAGCGCGCTCTCGGCGATGCTGCGCACTACGATCCATGGCGCGCGCAACATCGGCACCGGCTCCAGCGAGATCGCCACCGCGTCGGAAGACCTCGCCCACCGCACCGAGACGACCGCGCATACGCTCCAGGAAACCAGCGCCGCGATCCAGCTGATCGAGAACCGGCTCAAGAGCAGCAGCCAGTCCGCCGAGGCCACCATGGCACGCGCCGAGCAGGCGGGCGCCATGGTCCATGCCGGCCGCAGCACCGCCCAGAACGCCGCGATCGCGATGAACAGCGTCTCCGAACGCGCCAATGCAATCGACACGGTGGTCGAGGGGCTCGACAAGATCTCCTTCCAGACGCGCGTGCTGGCGATGAACGCCGCGGTCGAGGCGGGCCGCGCCGGGGAAGCGGGCCGCGGGTTCGCGGTGGTCGCCGATCTCGTCTCCGCGCTCGCGCTGCGCGCCGAGGAAGAGGCCAAGCGCGGCCGCGACCTGATCAACGAGACCCAGATCGACGTCGCCACCGCCGCCAGCGAAGTCCGCGCGGTCGATGCGGCGCTGGTCGAGATCGTCGAGAATTTCGACGGCGTCCAGGAACTGCTCCAGGCGCTGCGCGAGGACAATCGCTCGCAGGCCAGCGCGATCTCCGACATCACCCGGTCGGTGGTCGAGATGGAGACCGCCACCCAGCAGAACGCCGCGATGGTGGAACAGACCTCCGCCGCCGCCCGCTCGCTCGACCGCGAGGCGGCGACGCTGCTCGGCAATGCCGAGGCGTTCCGGGTGGACGAGGAGGTGGCGGGGTATCGCAGCGGCGCGTCTGAAGCTGCGTTCGAGATGGCGTACTGAGCTGCCCCCGTACACCCCCCTCCCGCGTGCGGGAGGAGAGTAAAGGGCGTCGCCTCGCCCAGCCTAACCTGCCCCCCTACCCCTCGAACGCCGTCAGGATCGGGCACGGCCCCGCCTTGCCCGATCCGCACTCCCGCGCCAGCCGGGCGAGCCCCTCGCGCGCCTGGACCAGCTCGGCGATCTTCACGTCGAGCGCTGCGATCCGTGCCCGCGCGAGTTCGCGTGCCCGCGCCCGATCGTCGGTCGCGTCGAGTTCGAGCAGTTCGCCGATCTCCTCGAGCGTGAACCCCGCCGCCTGCGCCGATCGGATGAAGCGCAGCCGTCGCACTTCCTCCTCGCCATATCGCCGCACGCCCGCATCGGGCCCGCCACCCCGCTCGGGCGTCGGCAGCAGCCCGCGCCGCTGGTAATAGCGCACCGTTTCCACCCCCACCCCGCCGGCATCGGCGAGCTTTCCGATCGTAAGCTGCGACATGGCTTGACTCCGTACCATGGTACGGAGCTTATAGGGGGTGCGGAGTGAAGGAAACCCCATGTCATCCGCCTCGGAAAAAAGCGCAATTCTCTACCGCATGGTGATGGGCACGCATGTCTGCCCCTGGGGCCTGCGCGCCCTGCACCTGCTCAAAAGCCACGGCTACACGGTCGACGATCGCCACCTCACCACGCGTGAGGAAACCGACGCCTTCAAGGCGCGCCACGGCGTGACGACAACGCCGCAGGTGTTCATAGGCGAGCGCCGCATCGGCGGGCATGACGATCTCCGCCAGTTCCTCGGCCTGAAGGTCCGCGATCCCAAGGCGAAGACCTATCGCCCGGTGATCGCATTGTTCGCCATCGCCGCGCTGCTGGCGCTCGCCGCCAGCCATGCCGCCTATGCGACGCCGTTCACGATGCGCGCGGGCGAGTGGTTCGTCAGCTTCGCGATGTGCCTGCTGGCGATGCTCAAGCTGCGCGACGTGGCGGGCTTCGCGACGATGTTCCTCGGCTACGACCTGCTCGCCCGCCGTTGGGTGCCCTATGCCACGCTCTACCCCTTTGCCGAGGCGACCGCCGGGCTGCTGATGACCGCCAATGTGCTGACCTGGTTCTCCGCCCCGCTGGCGCTGTGCATCGGCGGGATCGGTGCCGTGTCGGTGTTCAAGGCGGTCTATGTCGATCGCCGCGAGCTCAAATGCGCCTGTGTCGGCGGCGACAGCAACGTGCCGCTCGGCTTCGTGTCGCTCACCGAAAACCTGATGATGATCGCGATGGGCCTCTGGATGCTCGCGCGACCCCTGCTGGGAGCCTGACCCTTGCGTACCACTTTCGCCGCCCTCGCCCTGATCGCCCCCCTGCCCGCCTTTGCGCAGGAGGATCACAGCATGCACGACATGGGGTCGATGCCCGCCGAGCCCACGCCGCAGGACCATGCCGCGATGGGCCACACCATGAACGGCATGACCGCGGACCAGCCGATGCCGATGATGCGCATGGGCGGCTCCGACCATGCCGCCGGCGGCTCGGGCACCTCGCTGCTGCCCCAGGCCGACGGGCCGATGCGCGGCGTGATGCTCAGCCATGGCGACTGGATGGTGATGGCGCATGGCTATCTCTGGGGCGTGTACACCGATCAGGGCGGGCCGCGCGGCAAGGACGAGGCGTTCGTCGAATCGATGGCGATGCTCAGCGCCACGCGCGACTGGGGCGGCACGTCGCTCCAGCTCCGCGCGATGGGCAGCCTCGAGCCCGCCATGGGCCAGCGCGGCTATCCCAATCTGTTCGCGAGCGGTGAGACCGCCAACGGCCAGCCGCTGGTCGATCGCCAGCACCCGCACGACCTGTTCATGGAGCTCTCCGCGCGCGCCGATACCCAGGTGGCGCCGGGCACCAAGCTGTTCGTCTATGGCGGCCCCGTCGCCGAGCCGGCGCTCGGCCCCAGCGCCTTCATGCACCGCCGCTCGGCCCGTTATTTCGCGCTGTCGCCGATCGCGCATCACTGGTTCGACAGCAGCCACATCACCTATGGCGTCGTCACCGGCGGCGTGCAGGCTGGCCGCGTGCAGCTCGAAGGATCCTGGTTCAACGGCCGCGAGCCCGACGAGCATCGCTGGGACATCGACCCGATCAAGCTCGACAGCTGGAGCGTGCGCGCCAGCTGGTCGCCGACGGACAACTGGGTGGCGCAGGTCTCGACCGGGCACCTCAAGAACCCCGAAGTGACCCACGCCGGCGAGGACGAGCAGCGCACTACCGCCAGCCTCCACTATAGCAGCGGCAAGGTCTCGGCGATGGTCGGCTATGCCGCCAAGCACCGGCTGCCGGGTCCGGTGCTGAGCGCGTTCACGGCGGAGGCGAACTGGGACCTGACCAGCCGACACAGCCTGTTCGGACGGGTGGAGAATGTCGCCAATGACGAGCTTTTCCCGGATCACGACGATCCGCTGCACGACCGCAAGTTCCGGGTGACGCGGTTCGAGGGCGGCTATGCGTACCGGATCCCACTCGCAAACCAGACCGAGCTGGCGCTGGGCGGATCGGTGGCGGCTTATGCCAAGCCGTCGGTGCTCGATGCGGCGTACGGCAAGGCGCCGCTGAGCTACACGCTCTTCGCGCGGCTGGCGCTGGGGCGGTAAGCACCCGAGGTCTTCCCCCCGCAACAATTCCGGCGCATGGCGCACCCCATGCGCTGGACCACCAGAATCGCCGCCGCGCTGATCGCGGTCCTCCAGGCCTGTGCCACCCCGCCGGTCCAGGCCCCGCCCCCGCCCCCCGCGGCGGTCGAAGCGCGCGCACCCGTCACGATCCTGATCTCGATCGACGGCTTCCGCGCGGACCATCTCCAGCGCGGCGTCACCCCCAACCTCACCCGGCTCGCCGCGCAGGGCATCACCGGCCCGATGCGCCCGAGCTTCCCGAGCAAGACCTTCCCCAATCACTGGACGCTCGTCACCGGCCTGGTCCCCGACCATCACGGCATCGTCGGCAATCGGATGGAAGACCCCGCCCACCCGGGCGAGACCTTCACCACCGCCAGCGACGCGCCCTATTGGTGGAACGCCGCCGCACCGATCTGGGTCGAGGCGGAAAAGGCCGGCATCCGCACCGGCACGGTTTTCTGGCCGGGATCGAATGTCGCCTGGGGCAGCAAGGTCACCAGGCCCGATCACGGCGACTATGCCGGCGGCACCCGCCCGCACGACTGGCTCCAGTACAACCAGGCAGTGAACGACACCCAGCGCGTCGATACCGTGCTCGACTGGCTGCGCCGCCCCGCCGCCAACCGCCCGCGCTTCGTCACCCTCTATTTCGACCGCGTGGACGTGGTCGGCCATCAACATGGGCCCAACTCACCCGAGGTCACCCAGGCCGCCGCCGCAGTCGACGCGCAGATCGGCGCGCTGGTCGAGGGCCTCGCCGCGCTCCACCAGCCCGCGAACCTCGTCGTCGTCTCGGACCACGGCATGTCCGAGACCCGCGACACCCGCGTCATCCCGCTCAACCTGCCCAGGGACAGCTACCATCTGATCGAAGCCGGCCCCTTCGCCGCGCTCACCCCCCTGCCCGGCAAGGAAGCGGTGGTCGAGAAGACTCTGCTCGGCCGCCATCCGCACATGGAATGCTGGCGCAAGGCCGAGATCCCGGCGCGCTTGCGCTACGGCAGCAATCCGCGCATCGCCGCGCTCTTCTGCCTCGCCGAACCGCGCTGGACGATCGCCGAGAAACTACCCGACGCGCCCTTCACCCGCGGCGAACATGGCTATGACAATCGCTCGGCAGACATGGCCGCGCTGTTTGTCGCCGCCGGCCCCGCCTTTCGCCACGGCACGCTGCCCGCGTTCGACAATGTCGACGTCACCCCGCTGCTCCGCGATCTGTTAGGGCTGCCGTCACGAACCGATCTCGACGGGGACGACGCGCCCTTCCGCCCGCTGCTCCGGCCCCACTGAATCCGCTTGCCAGCAACGGGTTTCTCAATGAAACTCGTTGCCATGCGCTATTTCGACGACATCCAGCCCGGCGACCGCGCCAGCTTCGGTGGCTACGCCGTCACCCGCGAGGAAGTGCTGGAGTTCGCGCGCAAATATGATCCCCAGCCCTTCCACCTCTCCGACGAAGCGGCGGCCAAGACGCATTTCGGGCGGCTGGCGGCGAGCGGCTGGCACACCAATGCGATGACGATGGCGATGCTGGTCGCGCATTATGAGGCGAACCCGATTGCCAGCCTGGGCGCGGCCGGCATCGACGAGCTGCGCTGGCTGAAGCCGGTCTATCCCGGCGACGTGCTCCGCTGCGAAACCGAAGTGCTGGAGGCCCGCGCCTCGCAGAGCCGCCCGGACATGGGCATCGTCCGCAGCCGGCTGACGACCTTCAACCAAAACGACGAACCGGTCCTCACCTTCATCGCCAACGCCCTGATCGCGCGCCGCACGGCAGCGTGATCTGCCCGCATCCGCACGATTGCGACTCAGGGCATGCGGAAATAACCGGGGATCACATAGTTAGAGAGCTTGGCCATGCCCACGCCGAGCCGCTCGCACGCCTCGTCGGCGGCACGTGTGGCACCATCGACCAGACCATAATCGTCGAACACTACCAAGCCACCGCGCACCATGCGCGGCAGCAGCAGCTCAAGCGCAAAGGCGGTAGGTTCGTATACGTCCACGTCGAGATGAAGAAACGCGACCTTCAGCGCCGGATGGCGCTCCAAATAGGCGGGCAACGTGCGGAGGATGTTCCCCTCCACCAGCTCGGTATTGCCATACCCCTTCGCAAGCAGCAGCGTCTCCAAGTCACCGCGGGCGATGCCTTGGCCGCCGGCTGCCTCGAAACGTTCGATAAAGCTGCGATCGGCGGATCCTTCAACGCCTTCCCGCGGAAAATCGCCAAAAGCATCAAAGCCAATCAGCGGGCGACTGTGCGCGTTTTCGAGCAGGTCGCGAAAGCTGGCAAAGCGCATGAACGAGGCGCCCTTGTACACCCCCAATTCGATTACCGCTCCGGGCAAGCCCGTAATCTGGCGGTAGAGTTCGTAATGGGCGAGAAGCTTGGCCATTCGCGACGGTCGCGACTGGAGGTAGAAGCGGTTCTCCGCCTCGTAGACATCGGCTTCGTCCATGAGCTGATACGTCGTCATCATCACCCCCGATTATGATAACAACACGCTGTAAAATGTTCTGAAAAATAGTTTCTTAACGCAATGGATGAGAATCCCGGTTCCTGCGCGGCCGTAATGGCGGCTTCTACGACAGCACCATTGAGGCCGGACGCCGGAAGACCGCCCGCGACCGCCCCTGCGTCAGCTTCTGCAGGCCGACGCCTGACAGGAACATGCCTGCGTGACGCTCAGCGCCGCCGCCAGCCGCCGGGACGTCCGCGGAAATCGCGCCAGTTGTTCCGCCAGCGTGGGCTGCCGCGCCAGGCGCCGCGACGCTGCTCCCAATAGGCGCGCTGGCCGTCGTTCCAGGCACGGCGATGGCGGTAGCGATCGTACACATAGGTGCCGGTGCCGGGGTAATAATAATCGCCGTACCAGCCCCAATAGGGGCTGCCATAGCCGCTACCGTAGCCGCTGCCATACCCCAGGGCGACGCGCGTGCCGCCATACCCATAGCCGTCGTCCATGCAGCCGCCGAGCGCCGCCGCTCCACCAAGCAGGGCTGCGCCGAGGATGGATTTCAAGCCGATATGCATGGGTTACGCTCCTGTACCGGAGGCGCGCGGCGGGGCGATGCCCTCAGCCGCGCCCCTCGGGCGGAGAAGCGCACGGGCGCCCGCTAGGGTTCCGTCAGTGCCCTTCGAAGGCGACGAGCGACGCGACCTGAATACCGTCGCTG
Organism: Sphingomonas trueperi; assembly: GCF_011927635.1. Taxonomy (GTDB): domain Bacteria; phylum Pseudomonadota; class Alphaproteobacteria; order Sphingomonadales; family Sphingomonadaceae; genus Sphingomonas; species Sphingomonas trueperi. The sequence continues at coordinate 311,176 of NZ_JAATJB010000002.1, read as the reverse complement.
CGCAGCGCATCGGCGCCGCCGAGATCGGGCAGGTCGACGACGAACGAGGCCTGGACGACCTCCGCCCCCGCCTTGCGCAGCAGCCGCACCGCCGCGCGCGCGGTGCCGCCGGTGGCGATCAGGTCGTCGACCAGCAGCACGCGGGCACCCGGCACCAGCGCATCGGCGTGGATGGCGATCCGGTCGGTGCCATATTCGAGCGCATAGTCCTCGGCGATCGTCGCCCCCGGCAGCTTGCCATCCTTGCGGATCAGCAGCACGCCGGTGCCGAGCCGCACCGCCAGCGCCGCGCCGAACACGAAGCCGCGCGCCTCGACGCCGGCGACGAGGTCGACCTTGCCGTCGACCTGCGCCGCCATCTTCTCGATGGTCAGCCGCAGCCCCTCGGGATCGAGCAGCAGCGTGGTGATGTCGCGAAAAAGAATCCCCGGCTTCGGAAAGTCGGGGATCGTGCGAATGCGACTGCGGATGTCTTCGTTTTGCTGGATGTCCATCAATGCTTCATGCCGCGCCAAACCGTGAGGTACGCGCCATAGGCGAGCCCGGTGGCAAACAGCAAGAAGATCACGACCGCGAGGCCCGCCTGGTGGCGCGTCTGCAGCGTCGGCTCAGCGGTCCAGACGAGGAAGGCGGAGACGTCCTTCGACATCTGGTCGACCGTCGCGCGGGTGCCGTCGTCATACTGGACCTGGCCCTCGCTGGTCAGCGGCGGCGGCATCGCGATGTTGAGATTGGCGAAATAGGGGTTGAAGTACATGCCCTCGGGCGTCTTCGTCGCCTCCGGGAACTGCGCCGCCTTGGCCGGATCGGGCTTCTCGCCATAGCCGGTCAGCAGCGAATGGACATAGGCCGCGCCGTCATGTCGCGCCTTGGTGATCAGGCTGAGGTCGGGCGGGTTGCCGGTGCCGGCATAATAGACCTTGGGGATGCGATCGGACGGGATGTTGTCGCGCTCGCCCCAGGTGCCCGCCTTCTCGTCGAACACCGGCTGCTTCATCGCCCATTCCTTGGCGATCTTCTTCACCTGCGCGTCGCTGTACCCCAGGTCCTTGAGGTTGCGGAAGGAAATCATGTGCAGCGAGTGGCACGCCGCGCAGACTTCCTTGTACACCTTGAAGCCGCGCTGGAGCTGGCCGAGATCGAACTTGCCGAGCGGCCCGTTCGAGGCGAGTTCCAGTTCCTTCGGATGCTTGTGCAGCGCCTGCTCGGCGGTTTCCTTGGGGGGCTCCTGGATCAGGCCGGTGATGCTGCTGATCAGCGCCAGCAGCAGCACGAACACGAAGCCGGCACCGATCAGGAACTTGATCGAACGAAAGAAGATCGACGTCATGGTTCCCGGCCCCCTTATGCCGTCGCCGCGGTGGCGGTGATGCGCGATCCGCCCTCGCCCTTCAGCACCGCTTCGGTGATCGAATTGGGCAGCGGGCGCGGCGTCTCGATCCGCGAGATGATCGGCACGATGATCAGGAAGTGCGCGAAATAATAGGCCGCCGCGAGTTGGCTCGCGATCACGTACTTCGGCTCCGCGGGCGAACCGCCACACCAGCCGAGGATCACCACATCGAGCACCAGCAGCCAGAAGGCGATGCGGTACATTGGCCGGTAGTGAGCCGAGCGCACCGGCGAGCGATCCAGCCAGGGGAGGAAGAACAGCAGCAGGATCGAGCCGAACATCGCCAGCACGCCCCACAGCTTCGCCGGCAGGATGAAGTCCGCGGTGAAGGCGCGCAGGATCGCGTAGAAGGGCCAGAAATACCATTCGGGCACGATATGCGCGGGGGTCGAGAGCGGGTTGGCCGGGATGTAATTGTCCGGGTGGCCCAGATAATCGGGGTAGAAGAAGATCAGGATCGAGAACAGGATCAGGAAGATGCCCACCCCGAAGCCGTCCTTGGCGGTGTAATAAGGGTGGAACGGCACCGTGTCCTGCTCGCCCTTCACCTCCACGCCGGTCGGGTTGTTCGATCCCGGGATGTGCAGCGCCCAGATGTGCAGGATGATAACGCCCGCGATCACGAAAGGCAGCAGATAGTGAAGCGAGAAGAAGCGGTTGAGCGCGGCATCGTCCGGCGCATAGCCGCCCAGCAGCCACACGCGGATCCAGTCGCCCACCACGGGGATCGCCGAGAAGAAGCCGGTGATCACCTGCGCGCCCCAGAAGCTCATCTGCCCCCAGGGGAGCACATAGCCCATGAAGGCGGTGGCCATCATCAGCAGGAAGATGACGACGCCGAGCAGCCACACCATCTCGCGCGGCGCCTTGTATGATCCATAGTGGAGGCCGCGGAAGATGTGGATGTACACCACGATGAAGAACATGCTGGCGCCGTTGGCGTGGGCGAAGCGCAGGAACCAGCCCGCGTTCACATCGCGCATGATCGTGCCGTTGACCGAGTCGAACGCCCCGGCGGCCGAGCTGTGGAAGTGCATCGCCAGCACGATGCCGGTGACGATCTGGATCACCAGCGACAGCCCCGCAAGGATGCCGAAGTTCCAGAAGTAATTGAGATTGCGCGGTACCGGATAGCCGGCACCGATCGCGTTATAGACGAACCGCGGCAGCGGCAGCCGATCGTCCACCCATTTCATCACCGGGTTCTTCGGCTCGTAATGGCGCGCCCAGGGAAAGCTCATCCAGGTCTCTCCTCACCCAACAACGACGACCGTGTCGGACGTGAAATTATATTTTGGTACTTCGAGATTGGTTGGCGCCGGCCCCTGGCGGATACGGCCGGCGGTATCATAGGCCGATCCGTGGCACGGGCAGAAATAGCCGCCGAAGGGCCCGCGATTCTCGCCCTCGCCCGCACCCAGCGGCACGCAGCCGAGATGGGTGCACACGCCCAGCGTGATCAGCCAGTTCTTGTGGCCTTCCGCGGTCCGCTGCTCCAGCGTCTGCGGATCGCGCAGGCTGGAGACCGGCACCGCATCGGCCTCGGCGATTTCCTTCGGCGTCAGGTTGCGGACGAACAAAGGCTGCTTGCGGAAGCTGGCCTTGATCGCCTGGCCGGGCTCGATCGCCGCGAGGTTCACCTCGGTGGTCGACTGCGCCAGCACGTCGGCCGACGGATTCATCGAATTGACGAGCGGCAGCACCACCACGCCTGCACCGACGGCCGCGACGGCCGGGGCGGCGTACAGCAGATAATCGCGACGACGGGGATTCTCGAGGATTTCGCCGCCTGGGCCTACGGTCTGATCGGGAGTAACGCCTTCTTCAAACGTTGCCATGCTCTAGCCCTTGCACTTCGGGAACTCTTCCGCGCCAAAACCGCGGAGAGAGGAACGCGGACGAAACGAAGCTCAGTGCCGGCCGGATTTCCGGTGGCGTTACAAGTTTGATAGACGGCGCAATGCAGCTTTGCCAACAGGGTTTTTCATCTTCTCGTCTCCAAGGCCTTAATGTTGCACTGCAAAATGACTTCGCTCTCCACAATTCGCGTTGCGTTGTTCCAGCCTGAAATTGCTGGGAATGTCGGCACCATCTTGCGGCTGGCGGCGTGCATGGGAGTGGCGGTGGACCTGATCGAGCCTATGGGTTTTCCCTGGGGCGATCGCGCCCGCAAGCGCGCGGCGATGGACTATGAACCCGAGACGATCCGCCACGCCGACTGGACCGCGTTCGAGGCGCGCATCCCCGGCCGGCTCGTCCTGTTCACCACCCGCGGCGGCACGCGCCTGCCCGAGGCGCGGTTCACGCCCGGCGACACCTTGCTGTTCGGCGCCGAGAGCAGCGGCGTACCCGATTTCGTGCACGACCGCGCCGATGCTGCGGTGCGAATACCGCTGCGGCCTGAGCTCCGCTCCTTGAACCTCGCCGTCGCAACGGGCATCGGTCTGGCCGAGGCGCTCCGCCAGACCGAAGGATTCCCGCAGTGATCGAACTCGACGAACAGCAGCAGCGCGCCCGCATTTGGTTCGAGGGCCTGCGCGATTCGATCTGCGCCGAGTTCGAGGCGATCGAGCGCGAGGCCGGCTCGAACGCCGCGTTCGACTATCTCGCCTGGGACCGCGTCGATGCGAGCGGCGCGCCGGGCGGCGGCGGCGTGCGCGGCGTGATGAAGGGCCGGGTGTTCGAGAAGGTGGGCGTCAACGTCTCCACCGTCGGCGGCGCCTTCGAAGGCGATTTCGCCAAGACCATCCACGGCGCGGGCGAGGACCCCAGCTTCTTCGCCACCGGGATCAGCCTGGTTGCGCACATGGCGAATCCGCATGTGCCCGCGGTCCATATGAACACCCGCTTCCTGACGACGACCAAGCGCTGGTTCGGCGGCGGCGCCGATCTCAACCCGCCTTTGCCCTATGCCGAGGACACCGCCGACTTCCACGCCCGGCTGCAGGCCGCGTGCGACGCGCACGATCCGGCCCATTACCCGCGCTTCAAGGCCTGGGCGGACGAGTATTTCTACATTCCCCATCGCCAGGTGCATCGCGGCGTCGGCGGCATCTTCTACGATCACCTCGAAAATGACTGGGAGGCGGATTTCGCCTTCACCCAGGATGTCGGCCGCGCGTTCCTCGACATCTACCCGAAGCTGGTGCGTCGGCGGATGAACCAGCCGTTCGATGACGCCGATCGCCAGCGCCAGCTCGAATGGCGCGGCCGCTATGCCGAGTTCAACCTGATCTACGATCGCGGCACGCTGTTCGGCCTCAAGACTGGCGGCAATGTCGACGCGATCCTGATGAGCCTGCCGCCGATGGCCGCCTGGAGCTGAGCCCATGGGCCTGCTGCCCGTCGCGAACGATCATCTCGCCACCATCGTCACCGCGCTGGAGATGCGCGAACGGCCCAGGCCTCGGCCGGTGCCGCCCGCCCCGTTCCGGCTGGTCCACTGGCCCGCGCCGGACAGCGAGAAATATCGCGCACTGTTCCGCCGGGTCGGCGGGCCGTGGCTATGGTTCTCGCGGCTGGTGATGGACGAGGCGCGGCTGCGAGCGATTCTCGACGATCCGCAGGTCGCTGTCTATGCGGTGGTAGATCGCGCCGGCGTCGAAGTCGGCATACTCGAACTCGACTTCCGCACGCACGCCACCTGCGAGCTCTCCTATGTCGGGCTGGTGCCGGAGATCACCGGCAGGGGCCATGGCAACTGGCTGATGGCGCAGGCGCTCGCTTTCGCCTGGCGCAAGGACGTGACGCGCGTGTGGGTCCACACCTGCACGCTCGACCACCCCGCCGCGCTCGACTTCTACCGCCGTCACGGTTTCGTGCCCTTCAAGCGCACGATCGAGACCTTTCCCGATCCGCGCCTGCTCGGCGTGCTACCTGCGGAGGCGGCGCCTCACATTCCCTGTCTGGGTTCGGTCGCGCGATAGGCGGCGACGCGCAGGATCGCCAGCGCGGTCCACACGCCCGCGCCGATCACCGAGAGCAGCAGATAGCCGAGGAACTCGGGCACCGCGCCGCCGCCCGCCGCGGTCGCGATCAGGCCGGTGACGATGCTCGCGACGGCCATCGCGCCGATGCCGCCGGCGAACACCATCGCCGCGACCAGCAGGAACAGCAGCCCGGTCACCCCGCTGCTGCGTACCCAGCCCTGCTTGAACGCCTCGATCAACCCCGCCTCGGGCCGGGCGGCATAGGCCGGCGCCGCCAGCCAGGTCCGCGCGAAGACGAACAGCCCGGGCGCGATGAACAGCGAGAAGCCGAGCTGGAAGCCGATGCTCACCGCCACTTCGAGGAGCAGGAACGGGAACAGCCGCCGCAGCGCCGCCTTCATCACCTGCCCCAGCGTCTGCCCCTGCCCGCGCAGGTACAGGCTGAACAGCGCCAGGATGCCATAGTCGACCGCCAGATAGGCGAGCGCGATCGGCACGACGTTCGCCTCGACGAACTTCTGGTAGAAGGCGAGCAGCACCGCCTGGTCGGACAGCGATTCGAGATCGGGCGCCCCCTGCACCATCAGCAGCAGCATGCCGAGGCTCGGCAGCAGGAAGAACAGCCCCGCGACCGGCAGCACCAGCGTCCGCTCGCGCTGCCACAGGGTCTTTGCGTCGGCGAAGAGGCCGGCAAGGCGCAGCGTCATGCGGGCCACACCGAATCGCTCGTCGTCAGCGCGACGTAGAGCTTGCCCTGGAACGCCGCGAGCAGCAGCATCGCCGCCCCCTGCACGCATGCGGTGACGATCGTGGTGAGCACCAGCGCCGCCGTCAGCCCCGGCGCGTTGCCGAGCAGCAGCGCGAAGACGCTGCCGAATACTGCCTGGGCGGCCAGCTGCGCGATGGTCGCGATCAGCAGGAACAGCAGCAGCATGCCGAAGATGCGCCAGCCATGCCCGCGGGTGAGCGCCCAGGATCTGCGAATGGCGGCAAATGCCACCCGCTCGCGCAGCACCACCGCGCTGACGAGCACCAGCCGCGCGAAGGCGAAGAGACACACCGCGACCAGCACGAGCATCCACAAGGCAACCATGGCGCTGGTCTGCGGATCCACCACGACGCTGCCGCCCTGGCCGGCGGCCATCGCGGTTACGTCATACCCCCGCGCCACGAGAATCAAGCCGAGCGGCACCGCCAGCGCGACGAAGGCGAGCCCCAGCGCCAACGACACGAGGAGCGTTGCCGGCAGGCGCCGGGCCGCGGCCCTGCCCGCTGCCGCCAGACTTTCGTCCCCCGTCGCCAGCGCCATCACCACCAGCGTGCCCCAGAAGGAAACGAGCGACAGCAGCACGGCGAGCACACCCACGCCCAGGCGGGTTCCCGGGCTGGCAATCGCGAACGCGACGGAAAGGCAACTGCTGGCGACGGCGGGCGCCACGAGCGTGGCCAGCGTGATCGGCGCCAGTGCCCCGAGCCGCTCGCCGACGAACGCCGTGGTCCGGTCCCAGACGATACCCATTTTTGCCATGCGGCGAAGTCCTTGCATGAGGGACCCGGGGTGTTAGCCGGGGGGCACCGCCTTGCCAATGCTTGCCTTGGGGCGCGGAAGGGCGCAAGCGGCGGCGATCATGCACGAAACCATCGAATGGCGGGTCGAGCCCCGGCCGATCGACTATGCCGAAGCCCATGCCGCGATGGAGGCCCGCGCCGCCGCCGTCACCGCGCACATGGCGCAGGAACTGGTCTGGCTGCTCGAGCACCCGCCCGTCTACACCGCCGGCACCAGCGCCGATCCCGCCGAAATGCTCGATCCGCGCTTCCCCGTGCACCGCACCGGGCGCGGCGGCCGCTATACCTATCACGGCCCAGGCCAGCGGATCGGCTATGTCGTGCTCGACCTGCGCGAGCGGCTGCGCGACGTGCGCAACTATGTCCATGCCATCGAAGGCTGGGTGATCGCCGCGCTCGGCGACTGCGGCATCGAGGCGTTCCGCGCCCCCGGCCGGATCGGCATCTGGACGCTCGATCGCGGCGTCGAGGCCAAGATCGGCGCGATCGGGGTGCGAATCCGCCAATGGGTGACGCTGCACGGATTCGCCATCAATCTCGATCCGGACCTGACCCATTTCACCGGCATCGTACCCTGCGGAATCGCCGAATTCCCCGTCACCAGCGCCGCCAAGCTGGGCAAAACGATTGCGACGGACCGCTTCGACAAGGCGCTCCAGGCCACATTTTTGCCATTTTTGGACGCTCTGGATCGCGCGGGATAAATTCGAGTCTTGAGGGTGTCCCCCGAACCGTCTAATACCCAGCACGGTTTGGGTATTAACGGCGTACAAGCGTCGTCCAAATCCATTATCTAGGGAGCTATTACATGCGTGCAGTCCTTTCGAAGATCGTTGCTGGTTCGATGATCGCCGGTGCGGCCCTCCTGGCTTCGGCGTGCACCAGCAACACCGAAACCAACGTCAACAACACCACCGAAGTCGTTGCTCCGGAAAACACCACCGACGCTTCGGTCACCAACGTTGACGTTGCTGCTCCGGTCGACAACGGTGCGATGGTCGACAACGGCACGATGAACGCTTCGAACGCGATGTAATCATCGCGCTTCGGCGTACGTTACGAAAAGGCCGTCCGGGCGACCGGGCGGCCTTTCTCGTTTCGGGACCGGCTCCTCCCCGCCGTCCACGGATCGTCGTGTTTGGAAAAAAGGGGCTTGGGCGACGAATCGAAACGCCCTAACGAACATCTCTCATAGCGGTATCAAGAGGATGGGATGCTCGGTCGGCGTATCACTTTGGGCATGGCTGCCCTCGCGGCAATGTGCGTTTCGGCGCCTGCTTCGGCGCAATTCTTCTTCAAGTCGGTGGATCTGTCGGGTCCCCCCGTTACCGGCACCGAGCCGGGCATGATCGCCCAGGCGTTGCCGGGCGCGTCGCCGGCGGAGCTGCGGGCCGCGCTGGTATGGAGCCTGCGCGCCGGGCTCAACGTTGCTGCACTGCAATGCAAGTTCGAGCCGACGTTGCTGGCCGACGACAACTATGTCGCGGCTCGCAAAGATCATGATGACGAGTTCAATAAAGCATATGATACGCTCGAGAAATATTTCCTAAAAACGACGAAGACGAAAAAGGCCGCGCAGAACGCGCTCGACGTGTTTTCGACCCGCGTCTATTCGAGCTTTTCCACCGTCTCCGGTCAGCTGTCTTTCTGCCAGACGGCCGCCTCAATCGGCCAGGACGTGGTGTACGCGCCGCGTGGGACGGTAGGCGATGTGGCGCAGCGCCGGATGCGCGAGCTGCGCGAGAGCCTCAAGGCCTGGGGCGAGCAGCATTTCCGCACCCGTCGCGTCACCTTCGTCTGGCCGGTCCTGCGCCCGCTGCCGCAGTTCGGCAACGACAAATGCTGGCGCAAGGGCGAGTACCAGGCCCGCAAGTGCGGCTCCTTGGGCTGAGTCAAACCTGAGCCGATACAAAAAAGAAGGGGTGGCCGCCGCGCCACCCCTTCTTTTTTGCTGATACCAAGTCGCGGAGATGGGACTCATCTCACCGCAACGTCGTCATCCCGGCGAAAGCCGGGGTCCATTCGCCTCTCGATCTCCGCAAGCGCCGATAGTGAGACCCCAATGGACCCCGGCTTTCGCCCGGGTGACGGGTTGGGGAGCGGCGGTTGGTTTTCATCCTCGCAGCTTGGTATCAGCGCAGGCCCAGCAGTTTGTGGGTCTGCAGCGTCAGCCGCCAGCGCGGCCGCTCCATGGCCACCGCAATCGCCGCGCGCGTATTCGCCTCGGCCTCGGCGCTGTCCATCGGCTGGATCAGGAAATGGGCGAAGTCCCAGCCCTCGATCGCCGCGATCTCGGTGCCCGGCTGCGGCCAGACCAGCTTGAGCTCGTCGCCGCGCCGCTGCACCACCTCGCTCCCCGCCTTGGGGCTGATGCACACCCAGTCGATGCCGGGATGCACCGGCAGCGTGCCGTTGCTCTCGATCGCGATGCGGAAGCCGCGGGCATGCAGCGCCTCGACCAATGCATCGTCGATCTGGAGCATCGGCTCCCCGCCGGTCAGCACCACGAAGCGCTTGTCCTGGCCGGGGCCCCAATGGCCCTCCACCGCATCGACCAGCGCCGCGGCATCGGCGAACCGGCCGCCGCCCAGCCCGTCGATCCCGACGAAATCGGTGTCGCAGAAGCGGCATACCGCCGTTGCCCGGTCCTCCTCGCGGCCCGACCAGAGGTTGCAACCGGAGAAGCGGACGAACACCGCCCGCGCGCCGGCATTGACGCCCTCCCCCTGCAGGGTGAGGAACATTTCCTTGACGGCGTAGCTCATGGGTGGGTGGCGTAGCGGGTCGGGTCGGGCAGCCCGGCTTCCTCGAACCCGCGCGACCGCAGCCGGCAGCTGTCGCACAGCCCGCAGTGCAAGCCCTCGGGCGTCGGATCGTAGCAGGACCAGCTGAGGCCCGCATCGAGCCCCAGCCGCGCCGCCTCGCGGACGATGTCGGCCTTGCTCATGTTCTGGAGCGGTGCCTGGATGCGGAAGGGCTCGCCCTCCACGCCGGCCTTGGTGGCGAGTTCGGCCAGCTTCTCGAACCCGGCGATGAATTCGGGCCGGCAATCGGGATAGCCCGAATAATCGAGCGCATTGACGCCGATATAGAGGTCGCGCGCGCCCGCCGCCTCGGCCCAGCCGAGCGCCAGGCTGAGGAAAATGGTGTTGCGCGCCGGCACATAGGTGACCGGAATGTCGGCTCCGACGCCGGTCTTGGGCACGTCGATATCGGCGGTGAGCGCGGAGCCGCCGAACGCACGCAGGTCGAGCGGCAGCACGACATGGCGCTCGGCGCCGAGCATGGCGGCGATCTTGGCGGCCGCTTCCAGCTCGACCTTGTGGCGCTGGTTATAGTCGATCGAGAGCGCCAGCAGGCGATGCCCGTCCTCGCGGGCACGCGCGGCGGAGACCATGGAATCGAGTCCGCCCGAGACCAGGGCGATGGCAATGCTTTGAGTCATCGGCGGCATGTAGGCGCTCAGGCCGGCAAAAAAATGGCCGCCCCCGAAGGGACGGCCGGAAAGGATAGAAATGGGAAAACCAAACCAGGGAGAGACACCTCCCTGGGGACCCCATCCTTCTACCCCCTACTGGTTAACGAATGGTAACCAAGCCGCTCAGGAACAGTCCCCGACCCGCTTTGCATCATAGGTTTCGGAAAAAGGCTGGCCGTCGATCACGCCCTGCATCTCCACGGTCACCTGGCGCGGCGTGTCCGTGGTGATGCGGGTGAGCATCGTGCCATGGCCGGTGCAGACGCTGCGCACCGTCGCGCGGCTGGCGGCGCTTTCCAACACCACGTTCTGGCAGGGCGTGGTGACCTTCTCGGGGCGGAGGACCTGATAGGGATCGCGCACGCACATCACGCGCTCATTGCCCTCGCTGTCGCGGGCCACCCACTTGCCCTTCTGGATGAGGTTGATCGCGGGCACGTCCACCGGCCGCGCCGCCGCCGCACCCGGCCGCTGCTGCGCAGACGCACCCGTCGCCGCCAGCGCCAGCCCGGCCACCGCCATCCACACCATGCGTCTGTTCACCCGTTCAAACTCCCTAGCGGGGACGGCGCCGCTCCCACGGCACCGTCCGCCAACGACATATCATAGGAGGATTACGGCTTTACAACGACGGCGGAACGAAATCGGCGAGCGCCACAGGGAACTGCTTCGAACAGAAGGCGCAATCGACCTTGATCACGCCGCCCTCGTCGGCCATCGCCGCACGCTCTTCCTCGGGGAACTTGGCGAGCACCTGCTGGATATAGTCCGCCCCGCAGCGGCAGCCGCGCGACAGATCATGCCCGGCGAGCATGCGCACCTCGCTCTCCTCGTTGAACAGCCGCCACACCAGCCCTTCCAGCGGGATCGCCGGATCGGCCAGCTCGTCGGCGCCCATCGTGCCGCCCAGCGCCTCGACATGCTGCCATTCGGGATGGTCGAGCCGCACGTGCAGCCGCTCGCGCCCCACCTCGCCCTCGGGCAGATGCTGGAGGAACAGGCCGCCGGCGATCACCTTGCCGGTCGCCTTGTCCTTGCGCACGCCGAGCCGCACCAGCGTCGGGATCTGTTCGGACTGGAGGAAATAGCTCTGCGCCGCCTCGGCGATCGAGGCGCCTTCCAGCGGAACGATGCCCTGATAGCGTTCGTTGGTGAGCGCCTGGTCGAAGGTCACCGCCAGATAGCCGCCGTTGAACAGCGCGCTGAGCGACGGGTTCTTGCCGAGCCGGCTGAGCCGCGTGGCATCGAACTGCACATAGCCGCGCAGTTCGCCATTCTTGTAGTCGCACACCATCAGGCTGACGATGCCGCGCTGGGTCTGCGCCTGCAGCGTCATCTGCCCTTCGGCATCCTTGAGCGTGCTGCCAAGGAGGGCGGTGAGGGTCAGCGCCTCCGCCAGCAGCTTCTCGATCGGCGCCGGATAGGCATGGGCCGAGAGGATCTCGTTCAGCACCGGGCCCAGCCGCGCGACGCGGCCGCGGACATGGCGCTCGGGGATGGCAAAGCCGGTCACGCGATCGAGATCGGCGGCGGGAACGGGGTGAGTCACGATACGTCTCCGGCATTCGTTTGCGGCCGCGAGAAGTCCGGGTGACTCCGCGCGTTCCGACGAACGCATTTTCTGGGTTCGGAGGGGTAAATAGGGGTTTCGCGGCCGGAAACAATGTAGGCCGTCGCCGCAACGCGGGGCGCGGGGCTGCGCCCGGCAAAGGCTTGGGCGTCGCCCGATACGGCAAGGGGAACGCCGCAGCGTTCCCCCGTTCGTCAGGACTTCAGCGTGGTCATCTCGACCGGCTTGCCCTTGGTGCTGGGATTGGAAGCGTTCTGCTTCGGTGCCTTTTCGGCCTTCGGCTTGCGCGCTTCCTTGTTCGACTTCTTCTGACTCTTGGCCATGGCTACTCCTGTCGCTTGCGCCGTCGCCACCCTATCGTCGTCGAGATCGGGTCAGCGGGCGTGCTTGTTGGCCTTGCGGGCGGCGTAGCGCGCGTCGCGTGCGGCCTTGCGATCCGCCTCGGTGGGTACCGGGACGGCCGCCGCGGCTTCTACCGCACGGATCGCCTCCGCCTTGCTCTCGCGCTTGGCAGCCGCAAGCGCCTCGCGCTCGGCAAGCGCCGCTGCACGCTTTTCGGCGCTGGCCGTTTCGGCCGCCACGCGGCGCGCCGTGGCCGCTGCCAGCGCATCGGCATCGGCGACGGGCCTTGCCCGCAGCATCGCCAGCGCCCTGCGCTTCGCCGATGCCGACGCGCTCGCGCGCTCCTGAAATCCCGGGGCTGTATATGCTACCATAAGTTACAGCCTCCCCATGCGCGTCGGCACGCGGACGACGGCGCCGGTGATCACCTTGCTGCCATAGGCCTTGGCGATGATCGCCGTATCGGCGGCGCTGTTCATCACCACGCGCGTGCCGCCGGACTGCAGCGTCTCGATCGCGCTGATGACGATGCTCCGCTTGGCGCAGGTCGCGACGACATGCTCCTTGGCGGCGCTGACGTTGATTGCTCTGGACATGCTGTCCTCCGTTTCCTGAAGCAGGTGGTTCCCGCTCGGTCCAAATGGAAACGGGCGAGCATCTGCATGCCCGCCCGGTCCGCTGTGCTTCAGGCCGACTGAAGATTGACGGCCGAGGTCTTGCCCCGACGGTCCGTCTCCAGCTCGTAGGAAACCCGCTGGTCCTTATCGAGCGTGTGCATGCCTGCGCGCTCGACGGCCGAGATGTGGACAAAGGCGTCGCCGCCGCCGGTTTCCGGCGCGATAAAGCCATAGCCCTTGTCGTTATTGAAGAATTTCACGGTTCCGGTGATCATATGGGCATCCTTTGTCCCAGGCATGACGGGCATGCGCCAACAGCGGCGCATCCCGGCTTCGGTGAGGCTAGAAAGGGACAAAGGGAGGAGCCGAGGCGGCCCGATATCCGTCGCATGCGACGTCAGCGTTATTCATATGGTGTGCCAGAGAAGGATTGGTAAGGCGTGCCCCGAATTTTTTACGGAACCCCGTCGATTATTTGGCGGTTCGAGCGAATACGGCTCGCTGCGTCGTCCATCTCGGCGTTTGGCGAGCGCCGATAGCTGAGGACCTACGTAGGTTTACGGCTGCATCCGAACCGCGGCGCGCATCTCTTCCTATGATGGGAAGATGAAGCTCCCCGCCACCAGCACTGGCGCCCCGGCGAACGCGGCATCTTCCAAGCAGGAGGAGATGGCCGCGCGCAAGTTGCAGCAGGCGAAGGACGCCGTCGCAACCCTCAAGACGATCAAGACCAAGACCAGCGACGACCAGAAAGCGCGCGCCGCGCAGAAGGTGCAGGAACTGAAAGCGCGGCTCCAGGCGCTCAAGATGATCTATGCGGGCGATCCCAAGAAGCTCGCCCGCGCCGCCGCCCAGATCGCCCGCGAGCTCGCCGCCGCGGTGAAGAGCTATACCAGCGCCGGCGGCAGCAGGGTCGAGCTGGGCGGCGTGGAGGCCGGGGATGCCTCGGCCAGCGCGGCCGCACCGGCGGGCGATGCCAAGGCCGAAGGTGCGGGCGCGGGTGCGGGTGCGGGCGAAGCGACGCCCACTGCCGAGACCGCCGAGAAGGACAAGGTGGCGGCCGAAGGCGATGCGTCCCAGCCCGAAGCGGCTAGTTCCGCCGCGACCAAGCAGGCCGACGAGAAGCGCGCCGCCGATGCCGCGCGCGCCAATGCCGATGACGACTTCAGGAACGAGGCCCGCGCGCTCGCCCGCGAGCTCAAGGCCGCGCTACGCCGCAAGGACCACAAGCATCGCGACGAGGACCCCCGCGACGGCAGCGACAAGCGATCGGCGGAGCAGGCATTGGCTGCGGTCGAGCAGGCGGTCGGGGCCCTGCCGATGGCCGATGTCGCCGCGGTGGGCGCGCTGGCGGGGATCTAAGGCCCCTCCCGCAAGCGGGAGGGGAATGCAGGCTCGAACGCCGTCCCTCAGAGCTGCCCGAAGCACCAGCGCAGGACCGACTTCTGCGCGTGCAGCCGGTTCTCCGCCTCGGGCCAGATCAGCGATTGCGGCCCGTCGATCACCGCGTCGGTCACTTCCTCGCCGCGATGCGCGGGCAGGCAGTGGAGGAAGCGGGCGTCGGGCTTGGCGGCGGCCATCAGCGCCTCGTCGACTTGGAAGGGCATCATCGCCTTGAGCTTGGTCTCGGCATGCGCCTGGCCCATCGAGATCCAGGTATCGGTGACGATGATGTCGGCGCCTTCCACCGCCTCGCGCGCGGTGCCGACCACGCGGGCGCGGCCACGCCCGCGGGCGACGTCGGCGTCGCTCGGCTGATAGCCTTGCGGGCAGGCGGCGACGACGTCGAACTGCATCAGCCCGCCGGCTTCCATGATCGAGGCGAGCACGTTGTTGCCGTCGCCCAGCCAGGCGACCTTGAGGCCGGGCAGCGCCTTGCCGCTTTCCAGGATGGTCAGCAGGTCCGCCATGATCTGGCAGGGATGCGAGGCATCGGTAAGGCCGTTGATCACCGGCACGCTGGCATACTTGGCCATGTCGATCACCTTCTGGTGGTCGTCGGTGCGGATCATGATCGCGTCGACATAACCCGAGAGCACCCGCGCGGTGTCCGCGATGCTCTCGCCGCGGCCGAGCTGCATCGAGCCCGCGTCCATCACGATGCTGGTGCCGCCGAGCTGGCGGATCGCCATGTCGAACGACACGCGGGTGCGGGTGGAGTTCTTCTCGAAGATCATCGCCAGCGTGTGGCCGGCGAGCGGGGCATCGGCGTCCGGCTTGCCCTTGGGCCAGCCGGCGCGCGCGGTCTTGCGGGCCATCGCGTCGTTCAGCATCGCCGCGATCGCGTCGGGGCCGGCATCGGTCAGATCGATAAAGTGGCGGGTCATGGTTTCCTCCCTCGCGTCAGCAAAGGGGAAGGAACTGCCGGCGACGCCGGAGGTGGAGGCGAGCCTCGCACCACCAATGCACCGCGCGGGGGAAGCCCCCTCCACCATGCTGCGCATGGTCCCCCTCCCCCGCTTGCGCGGGGGAGGAAACGCTTCAGTTGGCGGTTGCGGGCGCGAAGCTGCGCGCGCCGGCGCTCAGCTTGTCGACCGCCTCGGCGATGTGGCTCTCGTCGATCACCAGCGGCGGCAGCACGCGGAACACATTCTCGCCCGCCGCCACGGTCAGCAGCCCGTGATGGTCGCGCAGATGGGCGACGAAGTCGCGGCTTACCACGCTGTCCTTCATCTTGATGCCGAGCATCAGGCCCTTGCCGCGGATCTCCTCGAAAAGGTGATCATGGTTGGGGATCAGCTGCTCGAAGGCCTGGCGCAGGCGCTCGCCCATGCGGGTGACATGCTCGAGGAAGCCGGGCTCCTCCATCACGTCGAGCACCGCCATGCCCGCGGCCATCGCCAGCGGGTTGCCGCCATAGGTGGAGCCATGGGTGCCGGCGACCATGCCCTTGGCCGCTTCCTCGGTGGCGAGACAGGCGCCGAGCGGGAAGCCCGCACCGATGCCCTTGGCCGAGGTCATGATGTCGGGCGTGATGCCGTAATGCTCATAGGCCCACATCTTGCCGGTCCGGCCATAGCCGCACTGGATCTCGTCGAGGATCAGCAGCAGTCCGTGCTCGTCCGCCGCCTTGCGCAGGCCCTGGATGAACTCGACCGTGCCGGCGGTCATGCCGCCCTCGCCCTGGATCGTCTCGACCAGGAAGCCTGCGGTCTCGTCGTCGATCTTGGCGAGCGCGCCTTCGAGATCGTTGAACGGCACATAGTCGAAGCCCGGCAGCAGCGGCTCGAACCCGTCGCGCATCTTGCCCTGGTCGGTCGCCGAGATCGCGCCCAGCGAACGGCCGTGGAAGGCGTTCTTGAAGGTGATCAGCTTGTGCCGCTGCGGGTTGCCATTGGCATAATGATAGCGGCGCGCGGTCTTGATCGCGCACTCGATCGCCTCGACGCCCGAGTTGGTGAAGAACACCGTGTCGGCGAAGCTGTGCTTGAGCAGACGCTCGGCCAGCGCCTCGCCCTGGGGGGAGCCGTAGAGGTTCGAGACGTGCATCAGCGTGGCGGCCTGGTCGGCGATCGCCTGCACCAGGTGCGGGTGGCCATGGCCCAGCGCGTTGACGGCGATACCGGCGGCGAAATCGAGATAGCGTTCCCCTCGTTCCCCGATCAGGTAGCAGCCCTCGCCTCGCACCGGCCGCACACCGCACCGCGGGTAGACGGGCATGAGCGGGGTGATGGTCATGGGAACGGTACTCCTTGACGAAAAAAGGGGTGGGAAAACTCCAGAAACGCAAAAGGGCGACCTATCCGGGCCGCCCTCTCGCATATTTAGGGCCGGTTGGGGCCGCAGGTCAACCTGCCTTTACGGCTGTGCCGGCACGCGGTGGTTCCATTGCTGGGTGGCACCGCGGCTGCGGCCGTAATCGGCGGTGCAGGCCATGTACCAGGGATAGAATTGCAGCGGCTTGGCCTTGGCGTCGATCGCCTGCCACTGGCTGCAGGTCTTGCCGTAGAAGACGTGATTCTCCGGCTTCTCGCCCCCCGGCGCCCGGGTGAGCGACGCCATCCGCAGCCAGCCATAGCGCACCCCCAATTCCTCGACCTGCGCGGCGGAGAAACTGTAGACCTGCGTCTCGAGCAGATCGACGGCGCGCAGCGCCCCGGAAATCGCGGAGAAACGCTGCATCGGCTGGTCGGTGCCGGTCCAGGTGCCGGGATCCATCGAGGTGTTGACCATCAAGGTGACCTCGGCCCTGCCGCCCGGGCCTGCCGCCTCGAACGCCCGCTCCTCGGGCTGGAGGAACATGCCGAAGCGCGCGCCGCCATCCATGTACATCTGGATGCGCTTCTCCTCGATCGGCTGGACCGGCGGCCCGTCGACCAGCCGCTCCAGCGTCACCGGCGGCACGCCCGGCGGGACCGAGGAGGAGGCGAGCAGCGCATCGACATAGCAGCCCTGGATCCGCGCCTGATCGGCGGGCGACGGGTTCCCCAGCATCGGCGCGACGAGCGCGGTCAGGTCGACGGCATAGGCCCCGCCGTCGTCGAGATTGCTCACGCCGACCAGCAGCTTGCGGCCCTTCTGCCCTTCCTCCGCCACTTCCTGCAGCGTCCCCAGGCTCATGATCTTGAGCAGCCGCGCGCGGAGCGGCGCGAAGGTCGCGCTCGATCCCTTCAGCACCGCGCCCAGCCCTGCGCCGCCGCCGCGCACGCGCAGCAAATCGGCCTCCTTGAGGATCGAATAGGCGAGGACGAGGTCGCCGACATTGGACGTGCCCGGCTGTACCACGAACCCGGTATCGCCTTCCTTGCCGGAAAGCGGGCCATCGACCCAGGCGGCATAGTCGCGGTCGCCCGGCACCTTCTGGTTGGCGAGGAACAGCAGGGTGCTCTGCAGCGATCCGGTGCTGACGCCGGTGACGATGTCCCAGGTCGGCAGCGTGCCCATGCCGTAGAAGAAGCCCGCACCGAACGCACCGTGCTGGCCGCCGCCGCTGAGCGCGAGGAAGCGATCGGGTTCGACGGTGCTGGCCGCCGCACCGAGGCTCCCCGTGGTACGCAGCCGCAGCGCACGGCGCGCCCGCAGTGCCGCACCCAGTTCCTCCTCCGCGCTGCCCGGCACGCGCGCCAGCGCATCGCCGGCAGCCGTCCGCAGCTGGCGTGTCTGCCAGGCCGGACCGACGCTGATCGGCAGCATCTTGTAGTTGCAGCCCAGGATCGCCTTGGGTCGCGGCTGCGAACAGCCCGCAAGCGACAGTCCTGCCGCGACGACCGCGAACAGCAAGCCTAGTGTCTTCATCGTGAACCCCACCCCGTTGGCAACCCGCCCCCGCGAGCCCCTTCCCGTCATCTTAGCGCGAAACTACCTTTACTGGGTAATGATTTCGCGCAACGCCGCGAATACCTCGCCGTCGATCGCCTTGCCGACCTCGCCCGCCATGATGTCCAGCGCCTGCTCCACCGGCAGCGCGGCGCGATAGGGGCGATCGGCGGTGAGCGCGTCGTAAAAGTCGCAAACGGTGATGATCCGCGCCTCGCGGGCGATCCGCATCGCGTCGAGCCCCAGCGGATAGCCGCGCCCGTCGAGCCGCTCGTGATGCGCGCCGGCGATGGCTGCCATGTCGCGCAGCGGCGCGATACGCGAGAGGATCGCGGTGGTGTGCGCGGCATGGCTGCGCATCTCTTCCCATTCGGTGTCGTCGAGCTTGCCCGGCTTCTCCAGCACCCGGCTGCTCACCGCCAGCTTGCCAACATCGTGGAGCATCGCGCTGCGCTTGAGCGTGCGCAGCGTGGCGCCCTCGACGCCCAGCGCCCGTCCCAGCGATTCGGTATACGCACCCACCCGCCCCGAATGACCGCCGGTATAGGGGCTCTTGGCGTCGATCACCGCGCCGAAGGCGGCGGCGATGTCGTCGAGATAGTCCTCGTCGACCGCGACGCGCTGCTCCTTCGGCTCGAAGGCGCGGACCCGGGCCTCGAGCGCGGGATGGGCGAGGTCCGCCCAGAAGCCCGGCGCGCGCGCGACGAGCACCGCGAAGCACCGCGCGAGCGCCGGATCGAACCAGCTGCCCGAGCGCGCCGCCACTTCCTCGGTCGCGGCGCGGGGGCCGCCCGCGGCGTGGAACACGTCCGCGATCTGCGCCAGCAGCGCCAGCTGCGCCGCCAGCGGGATCGCATCGCCGCGCAGGCCGAGCGGCTTGCCGCTGCCGTCCCAATGCTCGTCCAGCGCGGCGATCGCCTGTGCCACCGGCTCGGGGAAGCGGAGCTGGCGGGCGATGTCGGCACCGCGGGTGCAGCGGGTCTGGATCAGCTCGGTGACGATGGCGTTGCCGTCGCGCAGGATGGCGAGGATCGCCTTGGCGCGCGCGCCGAGCCGCTCGCCCTGCCCGGTGCGGGTGAAGACGTAGCGCAGCGTCGGCCCCAGCCCGACCGCGAGCAGCTTGTGCTCCTGCTTCACCTTGCGATCGTCGGCGAGATAGAGTTCGGCGATCCGCGCGGCGTTGCTGCTGCAGCCCAGGTCCTTGAGCAGCGTCGCATAATAGACGGTCCGGCGGTCCGCCGCGGATAACCGCAGCGCCACCGCCATCCGGCTGGCGATCCAGCACGCCCGCAGCGAATGGCCGGCGGGCTGCCCCTCGGTCAGGTCGAGCGCGTAGGAAAAGGCACCCAGAATCTCGGACAGCGACGTCGAGTCGCTGGACCGGGCATCGAAATGGGCGGAATCATAATGCAGCATGGGCGGCGTCCATCGGGGAACGCAGCCATAGCGGGAGTCGGCTTAAGACCGGGTTGCGCTCAGCTCTTGATCTTCCACCCGCGGCGCAGCAGCCCGTAGCAGAACAGCCCCAGCACCACGTCGAGCCCAAGGATCACCGCCGTGCCGAGCAGGATCGGCGAATCGGCGACGCCGAGGAAGCCGTAGCGGAAGCCCGAGATGATGTAGAAGAACGGGTTGGCATGGCTGATCGCGCGGAACACCGGCGAGAGATTCTCGACCGAGTAGAAGGTGCCCGAGAGCAGCGACAGCGGCGCCACGACGAAATTGGTGATCGCCGCGGCATGGTCGAACTTCTCCGCCCAGATCGAGGTCAGCACCCCCATCAGCGCGAGGAACAGCGAGCCGAGGAAGCCGAACCACAGCACGGCCCAGAAATGAACAGGCCAGACGTGGACGCCCCACAGCGCCATCGCCAGCCACACCGTGCCGCCGACGCAGAAGGCGCGGGTCACCGATCCGCCGGCCAGCGCCGCCAGCATCTCGCCGGTGGAGAGCGGCGGCATCAGATAGTCGACGATCGTGCCCTGGATCTTGCCGACCAACAGCGAGAAGCTGGCATTGGCGAAGGCGTTCTGCAGCATGCCCATCACGATCAGGCCGGGGGCGATGAAATCGGCGTAATGAATCGAGACACCACCCAGCGTCACCGTCCGCCCGCCGCCGCCCAGCGCGACCGTGAAGATCACCAGATAGAGCAGGGTGGTGACGGCCGGCGCCCACACCGTCTGGAGCTGCACCTTGAAGAAACGGCGCACCTCCTTGATATAGAGGGTGCGCAAGCCTCCCCAGTTGACGTTGCGAATCACCGGAACGCCCGGCTCGGGAAGCTGTGAACCGATTTCGGGGTGGCTGCTCATGGCGCGATCGCGTACCCGCTGACGCCGCCGCCCGCAAGACGAAGGAACCGAAGTGAGCTGGACCGACGAGCGTATCGAGACGCTGAAGAAGATGTGGGACAGCGGCCTGACCGCGACGCAGATCGCCGAGGAACTGGGCGGCGTGTCGCGCAACGCGGTGATCGGCAAGGCCCACCGCCTCGGCCTGCCCTCGCGCCCGTCGCCGGTGAAGTCCAACGAAGCCAAGGCCGCTGCTGCGGCGGCGCCTGCTGCCGCAGCACCGGCCGAGCCCAAGCCGGCCCCCGCGCCCAAGCCAGCGCCGCCACCCGCCGCGCCGCGTCCCCAGGCGGCAGCCCCGGCCCCTGCCCCGCGCCCGGCGCCCCCCGCGCCTGCCGCGCCCGTCGACGATGCCGAGTTCGACAGCGACTCCGAGGCGGCCGAGCCCGCAGCACCGCGCGCGCCGCAGCCGGTGCTCCGCTCGGTCGGCCCGGGCGGCTTCATCCGCCAGAATCCCGGCGAGCAGGCCCCGCCGAGCACCCCCGCCCCGCCGCGCCGCCTCGTCCCCGCCAAGCCCAGCGAGGCGATCGCGGGCAAGACCACGCTGCTCGACTTGAACGACAAGATCTGCAAATGGCCGCTCGGCCACCCCGGCGAGCCCGACTTCCACTTCTGCGGCGAGAAGGTGAACCCGGGCTTCCCCTATTGCGTCGAACATTGCGGTCACGCCTATCAGGCACAGCTCCCCCGCCGCGACCGTCGCCCGGCCCCGACCATGCCCTTCGGCGGCACGCCCCGCCCGCGCTGAGGCGAACGCCGCATCGATACGAAAAGGGGTGCGCACCGGCCGGTACGCACCCCTTTTGCTTTGGCGATCCGCCGACGCTCAGCGTGGCGCCAGCCGCGTCGCGAGCGCGCTATTGCCCTGCGCCGCCGCGACGCTGGCCGCGGTGCGGCCAGTCGCATCGGCGATCGCGGGATCGGCACCCGCCGCCAGCAGCATCTCCACCTGCTGCGTCCGCCCGAACAACGCCGCCATCATCAGCGCGGTCTGGCCGGCCTTGTTGCGGGCATTGACGTCGCAGCCCGCCTTGAGCAGCCGCGCGGCGATGGCGTCGTCGCCCTTGAACGCCACCCCCATTTGCGCAGTGTTCCCTTGGCCGCCGTCGGCCAGGCAGGGATCGGCACCCGCCGCGATCAGCGCCTCCAGCGCCGCCGCCTGGCCGTTATAGGCGGCAAGGATCGCGGGCGTGAAACCGCGGGAGTCGCGGGCATTAGGGTCGGCACCCAGCCGGACCAACCCGGGCACCAGATCGGCCCGGCCGCCACGCGCCGCCTCGAACAGCAGCGTCTGTCGACGCTCCGGCGACGGCAGCTCGGCGGCCGCCGTCTGGGCAGCGGCCATCGGCGCCGGGGCCAGCATGGCCCCGGCCAGCAACAACAACAGGGTACGCATCACATGCTCCGATCGTGCGGAAGCCCGGGCCGGTAGCTAGGCGCCGGCCCGGGTCGAGGGGGATCTCAGTTCGCGGCCCGCTGCTCGGGATTCGCCGCGCGATACTCGGCCGCGGCCTTCTCCACTTCGGCCATCGGCACGTTCACCGCCTTGGCGAGCCGCGTGCCATAGTCCTTGTCGGCCTGGTAGAAATAGCTGACCATGATCGTCCGCGTACGCGGCGACACGACCTTGCCCAGATCGCCGGACAGGTTCTTGATCAGATCGGCTTTCTCGGCCGCCGGCAGCGCGCGGTAGAAGATTCCGGCCTGGGCGAAGTTGTTGGTCTTGGCGATGGGCCGGGCGACGACCGTTGCATCCACCATATAGGTCGAGGCGGTCGCCTCGGCCGGGGTGGTCTTCGGCGCCAGCGCGGCGGGGAAATAGTTCACCCGCGCGCTGCGGCCGGAGGCATTCAGCTGGCCGTCCTGGCTGTTGTTGACCACCGCCACCCGCGGCCGGTTGACCGGCAGCGCCAGCGCGTTGGCGCCGATCCGGTAGCGCTGGGTATCGGCATAGCTGAACAGCCGCCCCTGCAGCATGCGATCGGGCGACGCCTCGATCCCCGGCACCATGTTCGACGGCGCGAAGGCGGATTGCTCGGTCCACTCGAAGAAATTGTCCGGCACCTTGTTCAGCGTCATCTCGCCGATCTTGCGGAACGGCACGCCCAGCCATTCCTTGGTGTCGTCGAACGGGTTGTAGTCGAGCTTGGCGAAATCCTCGGCGCGCATCACCTGCACCATCAGATCCCAGCTCGGGTAATTGCCCTTGGCGATCTCGGTGTAGAGATCATGGGTCTGATAATCGAACGCCTGCGCACCCGCCTGCGCGGCGGTGAGGGTGCGGACGCCCTGGCGGCTGATCCAGCGGAACTTGGCGAACACCGTCTCGCCCCTGGCGTTGACCAGCTTGAAGGCATGGACGCCGTTGCCGTCCATCGTCCGGTACGAGGCCGGCGTGCCCAGGTTGGAATAGAGCTGGGTCAGCATGTTGGTCGATTCGGGCGTGGCCGAGAAAAAGTCGAAGAAGCGGTTCGGGTCCTGCCGGTTGGTGACGGGATCCGGCTTCAGCGAGTGCACCATGTCCGGGAACTGCATCGCGTCGCGGATGAAGAAGATCGGCAGGTTGTTGCCCACCAGGTCCCAATTGCCCTGATCGGTGTAGAATTTGGTCGCGAAGCCGCGCGGATCGCGCAGCCATTCGGGGCTGTCCTTGCCGTGGATCACGCTGGAGAAGCGGACGAACACCGGGGTTTCCTTGCCCGGCTGGAACAGCGACGCCTTGGTGAGATCGGAAATGTCGGCGGTCGCGCGGAACACGCCGTGCGCGCCGGTGCCGCGGGCGTGGACGACGCGTTCGGGCGTGCGCTCGCGATCGAAGCGGGCCAGCTTCTCGATCAGGTGCGAATCCTCGAGCAGCACCGGGCCCAGATCGCCCGCCGCCTTGGAGTTGCGGTTGTCGCCGATCGGCGCGCCATTGTCGCGGGTCATCACCGGGACGGCGCCGGTCTCGGCCTGGATCGGGGTGTCGGCTTTGGCGCTCACCGGGGCGGGGCCGGTGGTCATGCGGCTGGAAACCTGGGTCTCGGTCTGGGCGGCGGCTGCGGCGGGCACGAGGGCGCCGCCGAGCAACGCGGCCATCGCCGCGCCGCTCCGGGTGGATCGAAGCATGAAGGAAACTCCCTTTTCTGGTCGGCGGCGGCGCGCCCTGCGCTCCGCATCGCCCGATCAGAACTATGCAGCCGCGATGATGCGAAGGTGAAACGGAAAGACGCGGTCACAGAAATCGACCGGGCCGCTTACCGCAGCCGCCGCCAGCTTGCGCGAGCCCCCCGGCACCCCCTATACGTTCCGCATGTCCGAAGACCTCTTCGCTGCGCCCTCCGTCCCCGCCGGCACCTATGACGCCTCGTCGATCGAGGTGCTCGAAGGCCTGGAGCCGGTCCGGCGCCGCCCGGGCATGTATATCGGCGGCACCGACGAGCGCGCGCTCCACCATCTCGCCGCCGAAATCCTCGACAATGCGATGGACGAAGCGGTCGCGGGGCACGCCAACCGCATCGAGGTGACGCTCGCCGCGCCCAACCGCATCACCATCGTCGACAATGGCCGCGGCATGCCGGTCGACCCGCACCCGCGCTTCCCCGACAAGTCGGCGCTCGAGGTGATTCTCTCGATGCTCCACTCAGGCGGCAAATTCTCGGGCAAGGCCTATGCCACCTCGGGCGGCCTGCACGGCGTCGGCATCTCGGTGGTCAACGCGCTGTCGGTGGACACGGTGGTCGAGGTCGCGCGCGACAAGCAGCTCTACCGCCAGCGCTTCAGCCAGGGCCAGACGCTGGGCCCGCTGGAGAAGATCGGCGGCACCCCCAACCGGCGCGGCACCAGCGTCGCCTTCACCCCCGACCCCGAGATCTTCGGCGAGATGCTGTTCAAGCCGGCGCGGCTGTACAAGCTCGCCCGCTCCAAGGCCTATCTGTTCGCCGGCGTCGAGATCCGCTGGAAGTGCGATCCGTCGCTGATCACCGACGATACGCCGGCCGAGGCGGTGTTCCAGTTCCCGGGCGGTCTTGCCGATCACCTGAAGGAACAGGTCGGCAGCCGCGAATGTGCCACCGCCGATTTCTTCGCGGGCACCCAGGAATTCCCCGATTCGCAGGGCCGCGTCGAATGGGCGGTCGCCTGGCCGCTGTGGAGCGATGGCAGCTATAGCTGGTACTGCAACACCATCCCCACGCCCGATGGCGGCACGCACGAGCAGGGCCTGCGCCAGGCGCTGGTGCGGAGCCTGCGCAGCTTCGCCGACCTGGTCGGCAACAAGAAGGCCAAGGACCTCAACCCGGACGACGTGGTGACCGGCTCCGAAGTGATGCTCTCGGTGTTCATCCGCGAGCCGCAGTTCCAGAGCCAGACCAAGGACCGGCTGACCAGCCCAGAGGCGACCGCGCTCGTCGAAAAGGCGGTGCGCGACCATTTCGACCATTTCCTCACCGACAATATGGAGCGCGGCAAGGCGCTGCTCGGCTATGTGCTCGAGCGGATGGACGATCGCCTGCGCCGCAAGCAGGAGCGCGAGGTCAAGCGCAAGTCGGCGACGAGCGGCCGCAAGCTCCGCCTGCCCGGCAAGCTCACCGACTGTTCGGCCGACAGCCCCGAGGGCACCGAGCTGTTCATCGTCGAGGGCGATTCGGCCGGCGGCTCGGCCAAGCAGGCGCGCGACCGCAAGACCCAGGCGATCCTGCCGATCCGCGGCAAGATCCTCAACGTCGCCAGCGCCACCTCGGCCAAGATCCTCGCCAACCAGGAAATCGCCGACCTGATCCAGGCGCTGGGCTGCGGCACCCGCAAGGACTGCGACGCGACCCAGCTGCGCTACGAACGCATCATCATCATGACCGACGCGGACGTCGACGGCGCGCATATCGCGACGCTGCTGATGACCTTCTTCTTCCAGGAAATGCCGGACCTGGTGCGCAAGGGGCATCTCTACCTCGCCCAGCCGCCGCTCTACCGCCTGACGGTGGGCTCGAAGAGCCTCTACGCGCGCGACGACGCGCACCGCATCGAGATCGAGAAGACCGCGTTCAAGGGCAAGAAGGTGGAAGTCAGCCGGTTCAAGGGCCTGGGCGAGATGAACCCGAACCAGCTCAAGGAAACCACCATGGATCCCAAGACGCGCGGCATGCTGCGCGTGACGCTGCCGCAGGAATATGAGGAGCGTGCCGGAGTGAAGGATCTGGTCGACCGGCTGATGGGCAACAACCCGGCCCACCGCTTCGCGTTCATCCAGGAGAATGCGGCGCGGCTGGATGAAGAGGTGATCGACGCCTGAGCCCAACCCAGGCTTGCGCGCAGCGGGGCCATGTGTACCATCCCTCTAACACAGGGGAGATACTCCGATGCGTGCCATCGCCTTTCTCGCGCCGCTGCTTGCCTGCGCCACGCCCGGTCTGGCGCAGACCACGCCCCCTGCTCCCGCCGCCGCACCCGTGCAGGCGGCCAAGGAATTCCGCGATCGGGTCAACCAGCTGCCCGATCTGTTGCAGGGCAAGGGCGACTATGACGCCGCCTTCGCCGACGCCTTCCGCGCACAGGTGCCGAAGGCCAAGTTCGATGCGGTGCTCCAGCAGATCGCGGCCGCGGCCGGGCCTTATTCCGACCTGCAGAAGCTGGAGGCGAAGACGCCGTGGAGCGGTACGCTGACGGTCGAGTATCGCGATGCGATCGCCACCGTGGCGATCGACGTCCATCCAGCCGGCGATCACCGCATCACCGGCCTGCTGGTGCAGGGCCTGACTGCGCGCGAGGCAACGCTCGACGCGGTAGAGGCAACGCTGAAGGGACTGCACGGCCGCACGGGCTATGTGCTGGCCAGGCTGGGCGACGGCAGGCCGCAGCTGCTCCGGCAGCACAATGCCGATCAGGCCTTCGCGATCGGCTCGGAATTCAAGCTGGTGATCCTCGCCGAGCTGATCCGCGCGACCAATGGCGGCGAGCGCCGCTGGGACGACTTGGTCACGCTGGACGGCAGCGCGCTGCCCGGCGGCGGGTACACCGCCAAGCCGGCGGGAACCAAGGTAACGCTGCGCGAACTTGCCACGCAGATGATCTCGATCAGCGATAACAGCGCGACCGACATCCTGCTCAAGACGCTGGGGCGCGAGAAGGTGGAAGCAATGCTGCCGGTCCTCGGCATCGCCGATCCTGCCCGCAACCGGCCCTTCCTCGGCACCGCGGAGGTTTTCAAGCTGAAGACCATCCCGGCCCTGCGCGACCGCTACCTCGTCGCCGACGAGGCCGGTCGTCGCGCCCTGCTGGCGGGCGAGGTGGCGGCGACACCGCTCAGCAAGGTCGATGTCGGCCTCTTCTCGGCGGGCAAGCCGCTGTCGATCGACACGCTGGAATGGTTCGAGACCCCGGCCGATCTCGTCCGGGTAATGGACTGGATCCGCCGCAACACCGAAGGACCCAGGGGCGCCGATGCCCGCGCCGTGCTGTCGAAGAACCCCGGCATTCCGCCGCTTGCCGCTGCCAAATGGGGCTATGTGGGCTACAAGGGCGGCTCCGAGCCGGGCGTCATGGCGATGACCCTGCTGCTGCAGGGCAAGGACGGCGGCTGGTACGTCCTCTCCGCCAGCTGGAACGACACCGCGCAGGATGTCGAACAGGGTCGCTTCGCCGGGCTCGTCGGCAAGGCCGCCGAGCTCGCGGCGGCGCCCTGAGCCCTACAGCTCGCCGCGCATCCGCCGCTGGTGGTATTTCACCCGCACGGTGATGCCGAGCACCATCAGGAAGAACGCCACGCCCAGCACCGCCGCGGGCACCGCGATCGGCATCGGCCAAACCTTGGCCCGCAGCGCCGCGAGCAGCGCGCCGAGCACCGCCAGCCACACCGCGCCCATCCGCAGCGGCCGCGCGACTTGCCGCAGCTCGGCCTTGTAGGCGGCGCGCTCGGCAGGATCGTTCAGGTTCGGCGGGGTCGGCATGTCCAGTCTTCCTTCAGCAGCCCGTAGAGCGTGGTGTCGCGGATGCCGATATGGGTCTCCCATTCGGCGCGCAGCACCCCCTCCAGCCGGAAGCCCAGCCGTTCGAGCAGCCGGCGCGAATACACATTGTCCGGGTCCGTGTCCGCAAAAACCCGCCGCTGGCCTTCGGCGAGGAAGAGCTGGTCGAGCACCGCGCCGATCGCCTCCTCCGCGATCCCCCGCCCCCAATGCGGCCGGGCGAGCAGATAGCCGATCTCGCTGACCGCCGCCCGCTTCTCGCCCACCGCGACATAGCCGATCGCGGTATCGTCCCCGGCAAGCGTGATCGCCCAGACACGCCAGGCCGGGTCGCCGCGCGACAGGCTGGCGCGGGTCTGTTCGACGGTCTCGTGGGGCGCGTGGCTCCACCAGGTCATCAGCGCGGGATCGGAGAGGCTGGGGAACAGCGCCTCGGCATCGTCCACGGTGCGCGGCCGCAGGCGCAGCCGCGCGGTGGCGAGCACCGGCGTGCCGCGCGCCGCGCCCGTCAAATCAGCGATTGCCACCGATCAAATCGCCCAAGCCGCCCAGCACCGAACCCTCGCCGCGATTCTGCCCGCCGCCCATCGCCGCCGCCATCATCCGCCCGGCGAGCCGCGCGAAGGGCAGCGACTGGATCCACACCTTGCCGGGCCCGCGCAGCCGCGCGAAGAACACGCCCTCGCCGCCGAACACCATGCTGCGCACGCCGCCGACCGAGACGAGGTCGAAGTCCACCGACGGGGTCAGCGCGGCGAGGCAGCCGGTGTCGACATGGAGTTCCTCGCCCGGCGCCAACTCGCGCTCGACGATGGCGCCGCCCATCTGGACGAATACCCAGCCGTCGCCGTCGAGCCGCTGCATGATGAAGCCCTCGCCGCCGAACAGCCCGGTCATCACCCGGCGCTGGAAGGCGATGCCCATCTGCACGCCCTTCGCGGCGGCGAGGAAGGCGTCCTTCTGGCAGATCAGCGTGCCCCCGATATCGGCCAGCCGCAGCGGCACGATCGCGCCCGGCACGGGCGAGGCGAAGGCGACGCGCGCCTTGCCGCTGCCCTGATGGGTGAAGACGGTAGTGAACAGCCCCTCGCCGGTGACCAGCCGCTTCCCCGCACCGAGCAGCTTGTCCATGAAGCCGCCGCCCTGGTTGCTGCCGTCGCCGAACACGGTCTGCATCACGATCGGCGCGTCCTTCCACACCATCGCGCCCGCCTCGGCCACCGCGCTCTCGCCGGGATCGAGCTCGATCTCGACGAACTGCAGCTCCTGGCCCTTGATCTCGAAATCGATGTCGTCGGCATAGCCTTCGCGGCGCGCGTGCGACCAGGGGCTCATTGGCGGCATTTCAGTCTCTCCTGTGCGTGTTGCAGCGGCGTACTACACCAAAGCGTGTTGGGCGGAAATGGCTTCACGACGCCTGCCTGTCATCCCGGCGAAAGCCGGGATCCAGTCGCCTCTAGGCCGGGGAAGGCGCCGAACCGTCCTGGCAAATGGATCCCGGCTTCCGCCGGGATGACGACCTTGGGGTGTGTATCCCCTCCCGAACGCCCGGGGTGACACGCCGAGCGCGCTGTGTCATTGCGCAACTTAATTACAAGGCATGAGTCGGCGTCCAGCCGATCCGCAGGAGAGTGTGATGCGTGTTATCGATCATGTGATCGTCGGCCATTCCGGCGGCGGCGCGGGCCGCCGGTCGGACGTTTTCGACCCCAACAGCGGCGCGGTGCAGGCGCAGGTGGCGCTCGGCACCGCCGCCGATCTGGAGCGCGCGGTCGCCGCCGCGCAGGCCGCCCAGCCCGGCTGGGCCGCGACCAACCCGCAGCGCCGCGCCCGCGTGATGTTCCGCTTCAAGGAGCTGGTCGAGGCGAACATGGACGCGCTCGCCCACCTGCTCTCGTCCGAGCACGGCAAGGTGATCGCCGACGCCAAGGGCGACATCCAGCGCGGGCTCGAGGTGATCGAGTTCGCCTGCGGCATCCCCCACGCGCTCAAGGGCGAGTATACGCAGGGCGCGGGCCCCGGCATCGACGTCTATTCGATGCGGATGCCGCTCGGCATCGGCGCGGGCATCACCCCGTTCAACTTCCCGGCGATGATCCCGATGTGGATGTTCGGGGTGGCGATCGCCTGCGGCAACGCCTTCCTATTGAAGCCGTCCGAGCGCGACCCGTCGGTGCCCGTCCGCCTCGCCGAGCTGATGCTCGAGGCCGGCGCGCCCGAGGGCATCCTCCAGGTGGTGCAGGGCGACAAGGAGATGGTCGACGCGATCCTCGATCATCCCGCGATCTCCGCGGTGAGCTTCGTCGGTTCGTCCGACATCGCGCATTATGTCTATCGCCGCGGCGTCGAGGCGGGGAAGCGCGTCCAGGCGATGGGCGGCGCCAAGAACCACGGCATCGTCATGCCCGACGCCGATCTCGACCAGGTCGTCGCCGACCTCTCCGGCGCGGCGTTCGGCTCGGCGGGCGAGCGCTGCATGGCCCTCCCCGTGGTGGTGCCGGTCGGCGACAAGACCGCCGATGCCCTGCGCGAAAAGCTGATCCCGACAATCGAGGCGCTGCGGGTCGGCGTCTCCACCGATGCCGAGGCGCAGTACGGCCCGATGGTCAACGCCGCGCACAAGGCCCGCGTGGAAGGCTGGATCCAGACCGGCGTCGATGAAGGTGCCGAGCTGGTGGTCGACGGCCGCGGCTTCCAGCTGCAGGGGCATGAACAGGGCTTCTTCATCGGCCCGTCGCTGTTCGACCGCGTCACCCCGGCGATGAAGAGCTATCAGGAAGAGATCTTCGGCCCGGTCCTCCAGATCGTCCGCGCCCCCGATTTCGAGACCGCGCTGCGCCTGCCGAGCGAGCACCAGTACGGCAACGGCGTCGCCATCTTCACCCGCAACGGCCATGCCGCGCGCGAGTTCGCGGCGCGGGTGAATGTCGGCATGGTCGGCATCAACGTGCCGATTCCGGTGCCGGTGGCGTATCACAGCTTCGGCGGCTGGAAGCGCTCGGCGTTCGGCGATGTCAACCAGCATGGCATGGAAGGGGTGCGGTTCTGGACCAAGGTGAAGACCGTCACCCAACGCTGGCCCGACGGCGGCGTGGGCGACGCGGCCAATGCCTTCGTCATTCCGACCATGGGGTGATGGGGGTGCGGGCGTACCTCCCCCTTCTTCTGTCATCCCGGCGAAAGCCGGGATCCATTGGGGTCACCGTCGCGGCCCCAGCCCCGGCCAAGTGGCGAATGGATCCCGACTTTCGTCGGGATGACGGAAGAGAAGATGACGGCTTAGGGGGCTGGTGCGTCCAGCGGCGGGAAGCCGAGGCTGATCGCAAGGTCCTCCCAAAAGGGATTTTCCTTCTCGATCAGCACGATTTTCCAGTCGCGCTTCCATTCCTTGAGCTGCTTTTCGCGCTTGATCGCCGCTGCCATGTCACCGCCGACTTCGTACCAGACCAGCCGCTTGACGTTGTTGCGCTTGGTGAAGCCAGGGACCGTGCCGCTACGGTGCTGATGGATCCGCCCCATCAGGTCCGACGTGAGGCCCGTGTAGAGCGTCCCATGCCGCCCGCTCGCCAGCATGTAGACGCAGGGCAGTTTGTCCACCCTACCCCTCCACCGTCATCCCGGCGGAAGCCGGGATCCATTCGCCACTCCGTATTCGCAATAGCCCAGCCGGCGACCCCAATGGATCCCGACTTTCGTCGGGATGACAGCTTGAGACAACAGGCATCATGACCCATCAGTTCGACCTCACCGACGACCAGCGCCAGATCCAGGAGATGGCGCAGAAGTTCACCGCCGACGCGATCACCCCGCACGCCGCCGAGTGGGACGAGAAGCACATCTTCCCCCGCGACACGATTCGCGCCGCCGCCGAGCTCGGCTTCGCGGCGATCTACGTCTCGGAGGAATCGGGCGGCATCGGCCTCGGCCGGCTCGAGTCCGCGCTGATCTTCGAGGCGATGGCCTATGGCTGTCCGTCGACCAGCGCGTTCATCTCGATCCACAACATGGCCGCCTGGATGATCGACCGGTTCGGCGCGCAGGCCGTGAAGGACAAGTATCTCCCCAGCCTGGTCACCATGGACAAGCTGGCCAGCTACTGCCTCACCGAACCCGGCTCGGGATCGGACGCCGCCGCGCTCAAGACCCGCGCGGTGCGGGACGGCGATCATTATGTCGTCAGCGGCACCAAACAGTTCATCTCGGGCGGCGGCGCGAACGACCTCTACGTCACCATGGTCCGCACCGGCGAGGACGGCCCCAAGGGCATCTCCGCGCTGGTGATCGAGAAGGACATGCCCGGCGTCAGCTTCGGCGCGCAGGAACGCAAGCTCGGCTGGCATTCGCAGCCGACCGCACAGGTGATCCTCGACAATGTCCGGGTACCGGTCGAGAACCTGATCGGCAGCGAAGGCGAAGGCTTCCGCATCGCGATGATGGGGCTGGACGGCGGCCGGCTCAACATCGGCGCCTGCTCGCTGGGCGGGGCGCAGCGCTGCCTCGACGAGGCGGTGCGCTACACGCAGGAGCGCCGCCAGTTCGGCAAGGCGATCGCCGATTTCCAGAACACCCAGTTCACCCTCGCCGACATGGCGACCGAGCTGGAGGCTGCCCGCGCTTTGCTCTACCTCGCCGCCGCCAAGGTGACCGCGGGCACGCCCGACAGGACCCGCTTCGCCGCGATGGCCAAGCGGCTGGCGACCGACACCGGCTCGGCGGTGGTCGATCGCGCGCTGCAGCTGCACGGCGGCTATGGCTATCTCATGGATTATCCGATCGAGCGCTTCTGGCGCGACCTGCGCGTGCATTCGATCCTGGAAGGCACCAACCAGGTGATGCGGATGATCGTCGGCCGCGATCTGCTGAAGGACTGAGACGGAAAATGCTTTCCTACAGCACCGCGTTTATGCTTTGTTCGCAGATGTCCCGCGTGCGGACCAGGGAGGAAGCCGGGTTGATGTCGCTTTCCCGGAACTTTCGGAACTTTCGCCAGCCCCCCTTCCTCCTCGGCACGGGGAGGGGGGTGAAGCGGCGAACAGCGATGTACCTGCGGCACATCGCAGCCGCGGAGCCGGCTCGCGACGCGAGCCGCGCGCGCCGCGTGGTGGAGGGGGGCCGCCACATCGGACTCCCTTGCTGTGCTCCCCCCCCACCATTCTGCGCATGGTCCCCCTCCCCGTGCCGGGGAGGATTTTAAGTGGACATCCTCACCGCCATCGAAGGTCCCGTCGCGCGCCTGCGCCTCAACCGCCCCAAGGCCCTCCACGCGCTCAACACTGCGATGTGCCAGGCGATGCTCGACGCGCTCGATGCGTGGGAACGGGACGATTCCGTCCACATCGTCCTGCTCGACCATGCCGAGGGCCGCGGCTTCTGCGCCGGCGGCGACATCCGCATGATCGCTACCAGCGGCGCAGGCGACGGCACCGAAGCGGCGGACTTCTTCCGCACCGAATACCGGCTCAACCACCGGCTGTTCACCTATCCCAAGCCGATCATCGCCTTCGCGGACGGCATCGTGATGGGCGGCGGCGTCGGCATCTCGCAGCCGGCGCGGTTCCGGGTCGCGACCGAGAACACCAAATTCGCCATGCCCGAGACCGGCATCGGCCTCTTCCCGGACGTGGGCGGCGGCTGGTATCTGTCGCGCCTGCCCGGGCGGATGGGCGAGTATCTGGCACTGACCGGCCACCGGCTCGACGGCGCCGAATGCCTCGCGCTCGGCCTCGCCAGCCACTACCTCCCCGCCGAGGCGCTGGCCTCCGCCAAGGCGCAGATCACCACCGCGCCGGACAAGGCGCTGGCGATCCTCAACGACCTGTCGATCGAGGCCCCCATCGCCAGGATCCTCGCGCACTATGCGGACATCGACCGGCTGTTCGCGGGCGACAGCGTGGAGGAGATCTTCGCCGCGCTCGAAGCCGAGGACAGCGAGTGGGCCGCGGCCACCCTTGCCACACTGCGCACCAAGTCGCCGCAGGCATGCAAGGTCTCGCTGCGGATCGTCCGCGAAGGCCGTGAGATGCCCGATTTCGCCGCCGAGATGGTCCAGGAATATGCCGTCGCCACCCGCGTCTGCCGCCTGCCCGATTTCGCCGAGGGCGTGCGCGCGGTGATCGTCGACAAGGACAATGCCCCGCACTGGGCACCTTCCACCCCGGAAGCGGTGGACAGCGCCGCGATCGATGCCATCTTCGCCCCCCTGCCGCCCGCGCAGGCCTGGGCGCCCTGAACGGAGAACACCATGTCTTCCTACGAAACCCTCCTCGTCGAGCAGCGCGGCGCGGTGACGCTGATCACGCTCAACCGGCCCAAGGCACTCAACGCGCTCAACAGCCAGGTGCTGAGCGAACTGCTCGACGTGATGCGTGCCTTCGATGCCGATCCGTCCCAGGGCTGCGCGGTGCTCACCGGCAGCGAAAAGGCCTTCGCCGCCGGCGCCGACATCAAGGAGATGCAGGCACAGGGCTTCGCCGACATGTATGGCCATGACTTCTTCGCCGGCTGGGACGCCTTCACCCGCACCCGCAAGCCGATCATCGCCGCTGTGTCGGGCTATGCGCTGGGCGGCGGCTGCGAGGTGGCGATGATGTGCGACTTCATCCTCGCGGCCGATACGGCGAAGTTCGGCCAGCCCGAGATCAAGCTGGGCGTGTCGCCGGGGATGGGCGGCTCGCAGCGGCTGACGCGGGCCGTCGGCAAGGCCAAGGCGATGGAAATGTGCCTCACCGGCCGGATGATGGACGCCGCCGAGGCCGAGCGCGCCGGGCTGGTCAGCCGCATCCTGCCCGCCGCCGAGCTGGTCGAGGAAGCGGTGCAGACCGCCGCGACCATCGCCGCGATGCCGCCGCTGGCGGTGAAGGCCAACAAGGAAATGGTCAATGTCGCGTTCGAGACGACGCTGGCGCAGGGCGTGCAGTTCGAGCGCCGCCTGTTCCACGCGCTGTTCGGCACCGAGGACCAGAAGGAAGGCATGACCGCATTCGTCGAGAAGCGTCCGGGGAACTGGACGGGGCGTTGAGGCACTGAACCACGCCCCCTCCCGCGTGCGGGAGGGGGCCGGGGGGTGGGGCCCCGGCATCCGCGACACCATCGCTTGTGGAGAGGGAGCGCCCACCCCCAGCCCCTCCGCCAAGCGGGAGGGGAGTACCTGAATGGCACGCGTAGCATTTATCGGCCTCGGCAACATGGGCGGCGGCATGGCGGCGAACCTCGCCAAGGCCGGCCACGATGTCCGCGCCTTCGATCTGTCGCCGGAAGCCTTGGAGCGCGCGAAGAAGGCCGGCTGCCTGCCCGCCGCCAACGCTGCCGAAGCGATCGCCGGCGCCGAGGCGATCGTCACGATGCTGCCCGCCGGGCGCCATGTCGAGGCGCTCTATGCCGAGACCTTGCTCGACCATGCCGAGGCGGGCGCGATCCTGATCGACTGTTCGACGATCGATGTCGCCACCGCCCGCCGGGTCGCCGAAGCCGCGACCCAGCGCGGGCTGCTGGCGGTCGACGCGCCGGTGTCGGGCGGGATCGCCGCGGCGACTGCCGGCACGCTCACCTTCATGGTCGGCGGCGCCGTGACGGCGTTCGCGCGCGCCGAGCCGTTTCTTGAGGACATGGGCAAGGCGGTGATCCATGCCGGTGCCAGCGGCGCGGGCCAGGCAGCGAAGATCTGCAACAACATGATCCTCGGCGCGACGATGGTCGCGACCTGCGAGGCTTTCGCGCTCGCCGAGAAATTGGGGCTGGATGAGCAGCGATTCTTCGACATCGCCTCGGTCTCGTCAGGCCAGAGCTGGTCGATGACGAGCTATTGCCCGGTGCCGGGTGTCGGTCCCGAAACGCCGGCGGATCGCGACTATCAGGGCGGGTTCGCCGCCCCGCTGATGCTCAAGGACCTCAAGCTGGCGCTGGAAGCCGCCGCCAGCGTCGGCGCGCAGGTCCCGATGGGCGAACGCGCCGAGCAGCTCTACGCCGCGTTCGTCGCGGGCGAAGGCGCCGGGCTCGACTTTTCCGGGATCATCAAGACACTGCGGTGAGGGGGGGTGATCGCTCCCCACCAGCGTCATCCCGGCGAAAGCCGGGATCCATTGGGGTCTACGTCACACCTCTTTCCGGGACGTAAAGGCGACTGGATCCCGCCTTCCGCCGGGATGACGGAAGTCGGGAAGGGTTCACCCGCCCTTCGCCCGGCTGGCCAGCAGGTCCTGGGTCAGCACCTGCGGCAGCACGTCAGGCGTATCCTGCCCCGGCTTGTACCAGAGGTAGAGCGGCACGCCCGCCCGGTTGTGCGCCTCGATGAAGCGGCCGAGCGTCGCGTCGCCATTGGTCCAGTCGCCGACCAGCACCGCGACCTTGCCGTCGGCCAAGGCCTGCTCGACCGCGGCGGTCTCGATGACCGCCTTCTCGTTGACCTTGCAGGTCAGGCACCAGTCGGCGGTGAAATAGGCGAAGACCGGCCGCCCCTGCGCCCGCAGCTCGGCGAGCCGGGCTTCGCTGAACGGCTCGGCCCCAGCCATCGCCGCCGGCGCGCCCGCCGCGATCGGATGGACCAGCGCGACGCCGCCGAGCGCGAACAGCACCAGCGGCAGCGCCGGCAGCCAGGCATGGCTGCGGCCCTTCGCCTGCCGGGCACCCGCCCACCACAGGCCGAGCGTCGCCAGCAGCGTGGCGGCGAGGCCGATGGTCATGCCGTCCACCCCGGCCTGCTTGCCCAGCACCCAGGCGAGCGCCAGCGCGGTGAGGAACATCGGGATGGAGAGGATGTGCCGCATCGTCGCCATCCAGGCGCCGGGCTTGGGCAGCCTGCGGCGAAGCGTGGGGACGAAGCCGAGCAACAGGAAGGGCAGCGCGATGCCCAGCCCCAGCCCGCCGAAGATCGCCAGCCCCGCGAACCAGGGCAGCACCAGCGCCGCCCCCAAGGCCGAAGCCATGAACGGCCCGGTGCACGGCGTGGCGATGAATGCCGCCAGCGCGCCGGTGGCGAAGGCCCCGCCATGGCCCTTGTTTGCCGCGCGGTTGACGAAGGCGGGCGTGGTGATCTCGAACAGCCCGGCCAGGTTGAAGGCGATCGCGCTGACCAGCAGCAGCAGCAAGAGGATCACGCGCGGGTCCTGCAGCTGGAACGCCCAGCCCACCGTTGCGCCGGCCGCGCGCAGCCCGAGAAGCAGCCCGCCCAGCGCGAGGCACACCGCCACCACGCCGGCGGTATAGGCGAGCGCCTCGGCGCGCGGGCTGCCCTGATCGTTGTTGGCCTTGGCGAGGCTCAGCGCCTTGAGGCTGAGGATCGGGAAGACGCAGGGCATCACGTTGAGGATCAGCCCGCCCAGCACCGCCGCGAAGAACGCGCCAATCGCCGCGAGCCACGGCGTCGCCGCCGGCTTGGCCGCCGCGACCGTGCCGGGCCTGGCAGTGACGATCAGCCCCTGCCCGTCGATCGCCAGCACGCCTTCGAGCGCGGCGGGCGCGGTACGGGCCTTGGTCTGGAGCACCAGCCGGTCGCCGTCGCGCACCACCGTCTGCGGCGCGGCATAGTCGACGGCATTGGCGGTCAGCGGGTAGAAATACACGTCCTTCGCGGCCGCGCCCGCCGGATAGGGCACCGCAATCCGCAGCGCGCCGCCCTCGGCCTGGAAGGTCGCCGGGGTGCTCAGCGGCTTGGGCAGCTGGGCGCGCCAGCCGTCGAACTTCGCCCGCACGGCCGGATCGATCGTGCCGTCGCCAATCGTCAGGCTGGTCTCCAGCTCAGCCTTTTCGGGCACGCACAGCGTATCGGTGCACACGAGATAGTCGAGCTTGAGCTTGACCGGCAGCGTGCCTTTGACGTCCGCGGGCACTTGCAGCGTGGTCAGCCGGACGAAGGTGCCTTCATAGACATAGTTCATCAGCCCGGCGATCAGCAGCCGCTGCGGCACCGGATAGCGGAAATCCTCGGCCTTCGCGCCGGCGGGCAGCGTCCAGTGCGCCTCGGCCGGTAGCCCCGCATCGCCGGGGTTCTGCCAATAGGCATGCCATTTCGGATCGGGGGTGGAGACCAACGCCAGCGTCACCTCGCTGCCCGGCTTCGGGGTTGCCGTTTCGGCCACCAGCTCGCTGCGGACGTGCGGGCCCTTGGCGAAGCCCTGTGCCATCGCGGGCATGCCCGACGCGAAGAGCAGCAGGAGCGACATCAAAGCGAAACGAAGCTGGGCCATGGCGCCGTCCTTGCCCAGTTCGCCGCGTTCGACAATAGCTGGGTGTACCAACGTCCCCCCGTGCCCGGAGCCGGCCCCGAATGAAATTGCTTGTCCCCCTCGCCGCGCTCGCGCTGGCCGCCACCCCCGCCCTCGCCCAGCAGAGCGCGCCCGCGCCTGCCGCCCCGGCGACGCCGCCCAAGCTGGTGGTCGTGATTTCGGTCGACCAGTTCTCGGCCGATCTGTTCGCCGAATATCGCAGCCAGTTCACCAGCGGCTTCGCCCGGCTGATGACCGGCGCGGTGTTCCCCGCAGGCTATCAGAGCCACGCCGCGACCGAAACCTGCCCGGGCCACTCGACGATCCTCACCGGCGACCATCCTTCGCGCACCGGCATCATCGCCAATGACTGGACCGACTTCGCCGCGCCGCGCGCCGACAAGACCGTCTATTGCGCCGAGGACGAGTCCGTGCCCGGCTCCGATTCGAACCACTACACCGTCTCCGACAAGCATCTGAAGGTGCCGACGCTGGGCGAGTGGATGAAGCAGGCCGATCCCCAATCGCGCGTCGTCTCGGTCGCGGGCAAGGACCGCGCCGCGGTGATGATGGGCGGCCACAAGGTCGACGAGCTCTGGTGGTGGGACGGCAAGGCGTTCGTTTCGTACGCCGGCCGCACCGCCCCCGACGCCGTCACCCGGATCAACGCCGCGACCACTGCGCGGGTCGCCGAGGCGCAGCCTGCGCTCGACCTCCCGGCCTTCTGCCGCCCGCGCAGCCGCACCATTCCGGTCGGCGGCAACAAGACCGTCGGCGACGGCCGCTTCGCGCGTGCCGCCGGTGACGGGCGGGCGTTCCGCGTCTCGCCCGAGTTCGACGATGCGGTGATGGCGCTGGGCGCCAAGCTCGCCACCGACATGAAGCTCGGCCAGCAGGGCCATACCGATCTGCTGATCCTCGGCGCCTCGGCGACCGACTATATCGGCCACAGCTATGGCACCGAGGGCAGCGAGATGTGCCTGCAGCTGCTCTCGCTCGACCAGACGCTGGGCCGGCTGTTCGACGCGCTCGACCGCACGGGGGTCGACTATCAGGTGGTGCTGACCGCCGACCATGGCGGCCACGACCTCCCCGAACGCCACCGCGAACATGCCGCGCCGACCGAGCAGCGCGTGACCCCCGAGGTGACCACCACCAGCATCAGCCGCACGCTCGCGGGCAAGCTGGGACTGACCGGCCCGGTGCTGGTCGGCGGCCCGGGCGGCGATGTGTACGTCACGCCGTCGGTGCCGCAGGCCAAGCGCGCCGCGGTGCTGGCCGATGCGGTGAAGCTCTACACGGCGAACCCGCAGGTGCAGGCGGTGTTCACCCGCGCCCAGATCGAGGCGACGCCGATCGCGCACACCCCGCCCGAGACCTGGAGCCTGCTGGAGCGCGCCCGGGCTTCCTATGATCCGCAGCGTTCGGGTGACCTGATCGTCGCGCTGAAGCCGCGGGTCACGCCGATCCTCGATCCGGTGGGCGGCTATGTCGCGACGCATGGCAGCTTCTGGGACTATGACCGTCGCGTGCCGATCCTGTTCTGGCGCAAGGGGATGACCGGCTTCGAACAGCCGCTGTCGGTGGAGACGGTCGACATCGCGCCGACGCTAGCCGCGCTGATCAAGGTGCCGGTGCCGGTGGAGATTGACGGGCGCTGTTTGGATATCGATGCTGGGGTGGCGGACAGCTGCAAATAACCTCCCTCCAATCCCCCTCCCGCTTGCGGGAGGGGGCCCCAAGCGGGAAGGTCAGCGCTTCTCGAACGCGCGCATGCCCGTCAGCCGGTTGTTCGCCACCATGATCCGCCCGCCGGACAGATCCGCGACGAAGGCCGGATCCACCGGCGCCCCCGGCGCCAGGCCGGCGGTGTTGCCCTCCACCCGCAGCCCGTCGGTCGGATAGGTCCGCGCTTCCGCCGCGACCACGATCAGACCCGAGCGATTCTCCTTGTCCCGCCCCTGCACGAACATGTTCTGCGCGATCGTGCCCGTGCCGCCCTCGGACAGGTCGACCATGTAGTTGGTCTTGCGCCCCGCACTGTCGTCGAAGCTGTTGCCGGTGATCGCCACGCGGCGCGCGCGCAGCTTGACGTAATGGCCGCCGGTGCCGCGCTCGAAGCGGCTATGGGTGATCGTCACCAGCCCGTCGACGGACAGATAGACCGAATGCGAACAGTTCGGCGATTCGTCGCACTGGCCGAGCCCGGCGAAGCTCGACCGGTCGATGGTGATGCTGCGCACCGTCGGGTGCCCGCCGCCAAGGATGCCCTCCTGGCTGTCAAGGAAGATGGAGCGCGTGACGGTCAGGTCGCCCATCTCGATGCGGATGCCGGCGCCGTTGCCGTCGCGCACGCGGAACTTGCGGAAGACCACGCCCTCCACCGCCGATCCGCGCCCGCGCAGCACGAACGCCGCCTTGTCCTCGCACACCACGCGCTCGAAGATCGCGGTGCCGGGCCGCACCGCCTTGTAGGTGATCCGGCCGGCGGCCTGCACCACGCACTCGTGATAGGTGCCGGGCGCGATCAGGATCGTCGCGGTGCCATCGCGCACTGCCGCCACCGCCGCGGCGAGCGTCGGATAGCCCAGCCCCGTCTCGGCGATGGTGAACGGCGCGGCGGCGGCGAGCGCGAGCAAGAAGAGCGACATGCCCGCACCTTGCCACGCCGCTCCTTAAAAATACGCCGATGCGCAAACGTGCACATTCGCCGCTTGTGCGCCGCAACGAAGCATTGCAGCATGCAGCCAATCGGTCACGCGGGCGTTTGGGAGCTTCGATGGGATCACTGGGGGCGTTCGACGAGATTTGGGGGCATGGCGGTCCGGAGGCGCCGCGCGAGGCGTTCATCGCGCTGTCGCAATGGATCGCGGACACGCCCCCCGAAGAGCTGCAACGCCGCCAGCACTCCGCCGAGGCCGCCTTCCGCCAGCTGGGTATCACCTTCGCCGTCTATGGCGACAGCGACGCCGCCGAGCGCATCATCCCCTTCGACATCGTGCCGCGCATGTTCCTGCAGCGCGAATGGCAGAAGCTGAGCGAGGGCCTGGTCCAGCGGGTGGAGGCGATCAACGCCTTCCTGGAAGACATTTACGGCGCCCGCCGCATCCTCGACGAGGGGATCCTCCCCCCCGAGCTGATCCTGCACAACGAGCAGTTCCGCCCCGAAGTCGCCGGCATCCGCCCGCCGCACGGGGTGTGGGCGCATATCTGCGGCATCGACCTGGTTCGCACCGGCGCCGACGAATTCTACGTGCTGGAAGACAATGCCCGCACGCCCTCGGGTGTCTCCTATATGCTGGAGAATCGCGAGGCGATGATCCGGCTCTGCCCCGAGCTGTTCCGCGATTTCCGCGTGGCGCCCGTCGACAGCTATCCCGACATGCTGCTGGAGACGATGCGCTCGGTGGCGCCGCTCGGCCGCGCGCGGCCGGTTTGCGTCGTGCTGACGCCGGGGCATTTCAACTCCGCCTATTACGAGCACAGCTTCCTCGCCGATTCGATGGGGGTCGAACTGGTCGAGGCCGCCGACCTCGTGGTCGACGACGACGTGGTCTATATGGAGACGATCGCCGGCCGCGTGCGGGTCGACGTGATCTATCGCCGCATCGACGACGACTTCCTCGATCCGCTGGTCTTCCGCCCGGACTCGCTGCTCGGCGTGCCCGGGCTGATCGCCGCGTACCGCGCCGGCAATGTCGCGCTGCTCAACGCGCCGGGCAACGGCATCGCCGACGACAAGGCGATCTACAGCTACATGCCCGAGATCGTCCGCTTCTATTCGGGCGGCGAGGCCAAGCTGCCCAATGTCGAGACCTGGCGCTGCCGCGAGCCGCAGGCGCTGAAGTACGTGCTCGAGCATCTGCCCGAGTTGGTGGTGAAGCTGGTCGACGGCTCGGGCGGCTATGGCATGCTGGTCGGGCCGACGGCCACGAGCGAGCAGATCGAGACCTTCCGCGCCGCGCTGATCGCCGAGCCCCACCGCTACATCGCGCAGCCGACACTCGCGCTGTCCACAGTACCGACGCTGACCGAGAAGGGCCTGGCCCCGCGGCATGTCGACTTCCGGCCCTTCGTGCTGACCGGCAGCGACAAGGTGCGCGTCGTCCCCGGCGGGCTTACCCGCGTGGCGCTGCGCGAGGGATCGCTGGTGGTGAACTCCAGCCAGGGCGGCGGCACCAAGGACAGCTTCGTCCTGCTGGGGGACGCGGCATGAGGGGGTATCCGCACGCCGCAGTCTGCGCTCCCCTTCCGCTTGCGGGAGGGGTCGGGGGAGGGGCGGGATCGTTCCAGCGCTTCTTCCACGTCAGTCTCTCCCCTAGCCCCTCCCGCAAGCGGGAGGGGAACCTCAAAGAGACCATCGCATGATGATGCTCTCCC
Organism: Sphingomonas trueperi; assembly: GCF_011927635.1. Classification (GTDB taxonomy): domain Bacteria; phylum Pseudomonadota; class Alphaproteobacteria; order Sphingomonadales; family Sphingomonadaceae; genus Sphingomonas; species Sphingomonas trueperi. Next base: position 269,151 of record NZ_JAATJB010000002.1, on the reverse strand, counting down.
GCACCGCCGCTGCGCTCTATTGGCTCGGCCGCTATGTCGAGCGCGCGGACTTCATCGCGCGGCTGGTGGAAGCCACCATCCGCCTCGACGCGCTCTCCGCCCGCCCGGCAGGCGAGGCCGCATGGCAGAGCGCGCTCACCGTCAGCTATACCGACGCACTCTTCGCCGAAACCGGCCACCCGGCCACCCAGGCGCATGTCGCCCGCTTCCTGACGCTCGAGGCCGACAACCCCGGCTCGATCACCCGCTGCCTGGAGATGGCGCGCAACAATGCCCGCGCGGTGCGCACCGCGCTCACCCGCGAGGCGTGGACCGCGATCAACCGCGCCTGGTGGCTGTTCGCCAACCGCGCCTCGACCGGCGGCGCCACCGAGACGCTCAACCTGGTCGAGCAGGTCAAGGGCGAGACGCGCGGCTTCGAAGGCGCGATCCACCGGATGATGCGCAACGAGGCGACGCTGCTGATCCAGCTCGGCGCCGCGATCGAGCGGGCGGACAACACCGCGCGGCTGGTCGACGTGAAATACCATCTGCTGCTGCCCGCCGGCGAGAGCGTCGGCGGCGCGGTGGATCGCGACCAGTGGACGACGATCCTCCAGACCGTTTCCGCCGTCACCGCCTATCGCTGGCTCTATTCGGAAGGGCTGCGACCGGACAACGTGATCGACCTGCTGGTCAGCCGCGCCGAGCTGCCGCGCAGCCTCGCGGCCTGCGTGGAGGAGACGGTGACCTTGCTCAGCGCACTCGCCAAACGCACGGGCTTGCAGGGCGAGGCCGATCGCATGGCCCGCGCGCGCCTCGCCCGCGTCCAGAAGGCACGCACGCCCGACATCATCGTCGGCGGCCTGCACGAATATCTGGAGAATTTCATCACCGAGAACGCGCTGCTCGACGGCGCGATCGCTCGCCAGTTCCGGTTCCTCTGATGCGCATCGCCGTCGAACACCGCTCGGTCTACCGCTTCACCCAGCCCCAGGCGCGGATCGTCCAGATGCTGCGGCTGACGCCGTGCGACACCCAGCACCAGACGGTGGTGAGCTGGATGGTCGGGGTCGATTGCGACGCGCGGCTGCGCGATGCGGTAGACGGCTATGGCAACGCCGTGACCATGCTCTACGCCGAGGGCCCGATCGAGGCGATCGAGATCGCGGTCACCGGCGAGGTGCTGACGCAGGACAATGCCGGGGTGCTGCGCGGCACGCCCGAGCCGCTGCCCCCTGCCCTGTTCCTGCGCACGACACCGCGCACCGCACCGAGCCTGCAGCTTGCGTCGTTCGCGGCTGATGTGAGCGCAGGCACCAGCGACCCGATCGAGCGGCTCCACCGGCTCAACCAGGCGCTCCACGCCCGCTTCCGCTGCGTGCCCGACGTGCCCGACAAGGGGCTGACGGCGGCCGAGGCCTTTGCCGGCAAGGCGGAAGCGTCGCGCGACGTGGCGCAGATGTTCGTCTCCGCCGCGCGCACGCTGGAGGCGCCGGCGCGCTACGTCTCGGGCTATCATCTCGACGGCAACGCCCAGTGCGCGCCGCATGCCTGGTGCGAGGCCTTTGTGCCGGGGCTCGGCTGGGTGGCGTTCGATCCGGTTACCGGATTGTCGCCCGATGACGGCTATGTGCGCGTCGCGGTCGGCCTGGATTCGGAGGGTGCCGCGGCGGTAGCCGGGCACCGCATCGGCCATGGCGAGGAACAGCTCGCGGTGGACCTGCATGTCGATCGGCTGGGGAACGAGGAATAGGTAGCAGCGATGGCCTCGCGGCGCCCGCAACAGCGTCATCCCGGCGAAAGCCGGGATCCAGTCGCCTCTCGCTAGCAGCAGGAGCCGCAACGAATACCCCAATGGATCCCGGCTTCCGCCGGGATGACGGTTTTGATCAAGCTACGCCCGTCAAGCCAGCACCGCCGCCATCGCGTTCGGCATCGCGCCCACCGCGTCTTCGTCGACGAGCAGCGACCAGCCGGTCGGCCCGAGCACCTCGATCGGGCGATAGCGCGTCTTGTACGCCATCCGCGCGCTGCCCTTCACCCAATAGCCGAGATAGACATAGGGCAGCCCCGCCGCGCGGGCGCGCAGGATGTGGTCCATGATGATGTAGTTGCCCATACCGGACCGCGTCTCGTCGTCGGTGACGAAGAAGCTGTAGATCATCGACAGGCCGTCGCCCTGCTGGTCGGTGATGCATGCCCCCACCAGCCGGCCGCGCTGGCCGTCGACCGAAGGCTCGCGATATTCGACGACATAGGAACTGACCGGCGACTGCTCGACCATGTCGGCATAGTCGCTCTCGTCCATCGCCGCCATGCCGCCGCCGGGGTGGCGCGAATCGAGATAGCGCTTGAGGAGTTCGTACTGCTCGCCGGTCGCCCAAGGCTTGCAGGCGGTGACTTCGAGATCGCTGTAGCGCTTGAGCAGCTTGCGCTGCGTGGCGTTGGGCTCGAACCCGTTGGCCACCACCCGCACCGAGGCGCAGGCGGTGCAGCCCGCGCAGCTCGGCCGATAGGCGACCGACTGGCTACGGCGAAAGCCGATGCGGCTCAGCGCATCGTTGAGTTCGCCGGCATGGTCGCCCGACAGTTCGGTGAAGATCTTCCGTTCCTGCCGCCCGGGCAGATACGGGCAGGGCGACGGGCTGGTCACGAAGAAACGCGGGAAACGTGATAATGCGGTCACCGCTCAGCCGTCCTCTGCTCCATCGGGCCGTCCCGATCGGCCCCTCTTACGCCGTTATGGGGTTGGATTTGGATGATGAAAAGCGCGTTTACCATCAATCAGGGCCATTCCCGCGCCATCGGCTTTCCCGGGTGACGCGGAACGGGACAATTCGGTTCCGCAGTAACCATGGTTCGCGGCAAAGCGGGATCGGAGGCGCGCCGAAAGCATCCGATGCCAGATGCAGCGCGGCAGCTTCGCGACTCGATTCGCTCAGTCGAGCTTGCCGAGTCCCAGCGCATCGAGCGCCGTCCCGACACCGTCCTCCGCAAGGATTGCCGCCCCCGCCACTCGCGCCTGCTCGGCAATGGTGGCGCTCGCCAGCAGCCGCGCGATCGCGGCCGATGCACGCGCGGCGGTGTAGCGGCGCTTCGGCAGCGACAGGCCCAGCCCGGCGCGCACGATCCGCGCGGCATTGTCGAACTGGTCGCCGAAGATCGGGCAGACAAGTTGCGGCGCGCCGGCGCGGATTGCCTGGGCCGTGGTGCCGATGCCGCCATGGCCGATCACCGCCGCTGCGCGCGGGAAGATCTGCGAATGCGGTGCATAGCCCGCCACGAGCACGGTATCGCCGGCAAGGTGCCGGTGCCGCTCCAGCAGATCATCGCCGACCAGCAGCACCGCCCGCCGCCCCAGCCGCCGCGCCGCTTCGGCGCTCGCCGCGTAGAAGCCGTCCTCGGCATAGACCGCCATGCTGCCCAGCGTGAAGACGAGCGGCGGCGGCCCTGCCTCCAGAAAGGCCTCGATCTTGGCGGAGAGCCCCTCCCCTGCGAACCCGCCATCGTAGAAGACGAAGCCGGTCTGCGCGAAGCTCGGCGGCACATCGCCGGGCGCGGGTGCGAACGCGGGCGACCACAGCCCGATCGCCCGCTCCACCGCCAGCGGCCCGGACAGCATCTCGTTGCCCGTGAAGGGCGGCGCGCCGGCGGCCGCGCGCAGTGCAGCGAAAGGCTTGAGCCCCGTGGCATAGCGCCGCTCGGCGAGCTGCAGCAGCGGCCGCACCGCGCCCGCGCCGAACCAGCGGCGCAACGTCACCAGCGCCGTCTCGCCGCGCGTGAGCACCGGCGGGTCCTCCGCCGAGAGCAGCGTGATCGGCTGGAGCAGCGCGGAGGCGAGCCGCACCCCCGCCGCCTGCGCCGCGATCCGCGCGTGGATCGAGAAGCTGCTGGCGAGCACCAGGTCCGCGCCCGCGACTACGGGCGTAAGGTCCGCCAGCGTCACCTCGGCATAGGGGACCAGCACCCGGTTGATGATGAAATCGAAGTCGGTGGCAATCGCCCGCGCAATCGCGCCCTCGTCCATGCCGGTATCGGCGATCAGCTGCGGCCCGTCGGGGCGGATGGGGTGGAATTCGATACCGTGCCGCGCGGCAATCGGCCGCACCGACTCCGCGCCCGCGAACACGGGCGTGTGGCCGCGCGCCTGCATGCCGAGCGCCAGTGCGATGAACGGGTGCACGTCGCCCAACGTGCCCAACGTTGCCAGTACCACCCGCATGTGGTTGCGCCCCTCTGTCGGAAGCAGGGGTCGCAGGGCGCGCGCGCTGCGTCAATCGAGATCCTCCCCGGCACGGGGAGGGAGGCGATTCGCGCCAGCGAACGGTGGAGGGTGCCTCCACACCGGACTCCCCCGCTGTGCTCCCCTCCACCACCGCCTTCGGCGGCGGTCCCCCTCCCCGTTCCGGGGAGGATCTGAAGCTTAGTACGCGCGCGCGACCAGGATCCGCTCGACCGCCGGCTTGCCGGTGAAAAGGCAGCTACCCTCCGCCGGTACCGCACCGCCGGGCACGTTGCGGAAGGTCAGCTTGAGCGCCTTGAGCCGCTCGACCACCGCGTCCAGCTCGGCGCCGGTCGGCTTGGCCCAGTTCACCTCGGCCCAGCCGGGGAACTTCTCCGAATCGGCGAACATCGCGGCCAGACCGTCGAAGTCGGTCACGTCGCGGCGGATGTTGCTCTCCAGCCGGTCGCGCGCGTCGAGATACAGGCCCTGCTGGATGCTCTCGAGAATCGCCGCCGCTTCGGCCACGAAATCGCCGCGCGGCATGATCCGCGAATCGAGCTTGCCGTCCTCGCGATAGAGCTTGTTGCGCTGGATCACCGAGACATTGCCGCCGGCGACATCGCGCCCGCCGACCTCGATCACGATCGGCGCGCCCTTCTTCACCCAGCCCCAGCGCTTGGTCTGCGCCTTGACCGCCTTGAGATCGAGCAGCGCGCGCACCGGTTCGCCGAGTGCGCTCAGCTTGGCGAGCTCGGCCTGGAGCGACTTGCAATAGTCGATCGTCGCCGCGTCCTCGGGCTGGTCGCGCAGCATCGGCACGATCACGATCTGCCACGGCGCCACCATCGGCGGCACGCGCAGGCCGTCGTCATCGCCGTGCACCATGATTAGCCCGCCGATCATGCGGGTGGAGACGCCCCAGCTGGTCGTCTGCGCCAGCTCGAACTGGCCTTCCGAGTTCTGGAACTTGATGTCCTGCGCCGAGGAGAAGGTGGTGCCGAGGAAGTGCGAGGTGCCGGCCTGCAGCGCCTTGCCGTCCTGCATCATCGCCTCGATCGAGAAGGTCGAGACAGCGCCCGGGAAGCGCTCATTCTCCGGCTTCTCGCCCGCGATCACCGGCATCGCCAGGCAATCCTCGGCGAAGCTGCGATAGACCTCGAGCATCTTGAGCGTCTCTTCCTGCGCCTCTTCCACCGTGGCATGGGCGGTATGCCCTTCCTGCCAGAGGAATTCGGCGGTGCGCAGGAACATGCGGGTGCGCATTTCCCAGCGGACGACGTTCGCCCACTGGTTGATCAGCACCGGCAGGTCGCGCCAGCTCTGCACCCAGCGCGACATCGCCGCGCCGATCACCGTCTCCGAGGTGGGGCGGACGACCAGCGGCTCTTCCAGCTTCGCCTCGGGATCGGGCACCAGCCGGCCGTCCTTCTGGACGAGGCGGTGGTGCGTGACGACCGCCATTTCCTTGGCGAAGCCGTCGACATGCTCGGCTTCCTTCTCGAAATAGGAAAGCGGGATGAACAGCGGGAAATAGCAATTCTCGTGCCCCGTCGCCTTGATGCGATCGTCGAGCAGGCGCTGGATACGCTCCCAGATGCCATAGCCCCAGGGCCGGATGACCATGCAGCCGCGCACACCCGAATCCTCGGCCATGTCGGCTTCGCTGATGACGGTCTGGTACCATTGCGCGAAATCGCCATCGCGCGTGACGGAAAGGGCGTGCTTGATCATGCCCCAGCGCTTAGCGCCTGGGCGCGCCGACGCAAGGGCCGGCGCGCCCGGGCTTCATACCGCGAGCGACCCCACCGGCGAATCGGCGTCGACCGGATTGCCGAAGCTGTCGAACGGGATCAGCGGCTTGCGCCCGATCCGCAGCAAATCCCGAGAGGGCTGGTAGCGCTGTTTTTCACCGAAGCGCAGGGCAACCTCCCGCACCCGACCGAATTTGCCGCGCGGCTTGCCAGTCAGCAGCTGGGCATGCTCGATCCGCAGCCCCCAGCTCGGCAGCTCGGGCAGATCGGCATCGATCCGGGTGCACAGGTTGAACAGCTGGACATGGTTGCGGTGACCGTGCCCCGGCAGCTTGCTGCGGAAGGTCAGGCAATTGGGCTCGCTGATGAAAGTGTTCTGCGCGAGCAGGAAGTTGCGATGGCCATGCTGAAACTGGCCCATCTCGAAGCCATGCCCGGTCTTGCGGAGGGTAGACAGCGCCATGACGAAATCGGTCATCGTCTTGGCCCGCTCCACCGGTGCGCTGGTCTGATCCCGGCTGAAGGGCTCGAGCAGCACGCCCGACCCGCTCGCCGCGTCGAAGCTCTTGACGAAGCGATACTCTCCGGGCTGCCCCCCGCCCTGCAGCTGAAGGATGTCGTCGGGCAGGATCTCGTTCTGGCCCGCGGGACTCGCGATCCGGAAGTCCGTACCGTTGGTGGTGATCACCGAATTCGGCAGCAGCCGCACGCCCCCCTGGGTCAGGAACAGCTGTGCCGTCGGCCCTTCGGCATGGTAGCGGAACACCGTCGTGTTGCGCATGCCGCGCTGGTTGGGCCGTTGCACCCCGCCCTGCTGCATAAAATCGACATGAAAGATCGCGTAGCACATGATCTCGTCGCCGGGCGACAGCGTACCGGCGAGATCTCCCTCGACGACGATCCGGCGCGTGACGGGATCCGCCAGAAACAGCTGATAGGGCTTGGGTCCGGCACTGGCACCGGACACGATCCGGACCTGGAGGTCCCAGATCTTCTTCATCGGCGACAGGCCGCCTGCATCGCGCACGGTGATGGCGGTGTGGCCCTGCCCCTCGCGGGCAACCGACTCCACGATCAGCGTCGGCGGCAGATGGAGCCGGATGGGCGCCGGCTCGCCGATCACTGCGTCATAGCCGTCGATGACGACATCGTCATACCCCGGACCGCCCTGGAACGCATCCGTCGTCAACTTCGCAGTCACGTTCCGGTACAGACGGGGCGCCATGGGCGCAGCCCCCTCGAACAGCGTCTCCAGCAGGTAGAAGCCATGGCCGAGATAGGGCAGTGGCGGGAGGATGTCGCGCTGCCGCGGGTCGCCCTTGAAGAGGTTCAGGCCGATGCTGCGCCCCGCCGCGCTCCTTTCGCCGTACATGCGCTCGCGATCGAGCAACTGGCATCCGAAAAAGCCCACCTGGGTGCCGGGCACCCCCATGATCCTGGGGAATTTCGACATGTCGACCGTCACGCCGTGGAAGTGCACCCGCCGCGCCAGGATGCCCCAGCGAGGGTCGGGGAGATAGCGGTCGGTGCGCGTGATCATCACCTGATCGGGGCGCAGCCCCTCGGCCGGCTTCACTTCGATGACGCGCGCATTGTCGATCGGGCCCATGCCGGGCAGCCTGTTGAGATCCTCCACATAGCGACCGGCCCGTGTGAGGATCAGCAACCCGCCATTGCCCACACCGCGGTTGGTCAAGCCGCGGGCGATCGTCCTCCACGGCGCGGCCTGGGTGCCGGCCGCGCTGTCGTCCCCGTCGACCGGATCGACGTAGCGCATCGGCCGCTTCGCATCGAGACTGCGATCGACATTGATGACCAGCGGCAACTCGATCCGCCGTTCCAGCCCGTGCTCGCCGCGCAGATAGCAATACAGGATCGCGTCGCCCGCCGTCACCGGTCCTTCGCCGGCGCCGATCTCCACCGAGAAGCCGATCGATCCCTGCGGCGCCATGCGCCCGTCGTACATTCGAACCGGCGTCTGGTTGACGCTCCAGTCGGTGACGGTGACCGTGTTTCCCTCCAGATAGAACACGGCCTCCTTGAAATAATTGATCTCGCTGCTGTCGGCAGACTGGGGCGGCAGGCCCAGCGCGGTGATGCGAATGCCTTCGCCATGGATCCACTGGCCGGGCGCCGCCGAGAAGCCGCCGATGAAGCGCTCGTCGGGTACCAACGTGCCCCGCGCCACTTCGCTCTGCGCCGGCGCCGTGCCGCCGCTGCCAGCGGTGCCGTCCCAGTTTCGCCCGGGCCGCAGACCGTTGCCGCGCCCGCCGCGGCTGCCCTGATCTGCGGAACTTGCCGCGCCCGAACAGGCGGCAGGCGCGAATGAGCCGATCAGCAGCCCGCCGACCGCGGACCTACGCGTGACGTCGATCACTAGCTTCTCCCTATGGTTGGGCAGAAACGGTCAGTGCGTGCCGGCACCAGCCGCCGCCATTCCCCCTGGGATAGGATCTCCCCGATCCCGCAGGCGCGCCCTGTAGAGCGTCGCCAGAGACAAGCCGAACAGAATCACGAAGAGCGGATCATTGTCGCTCTGCGCCAGCACGAGCCGGGTCGAAATCAGTACCGCCAGCGATATCGCGATCGCGAACTCGGCAGGAAAGGGTGATGTCGCGTCGCGCAAGCCTGCGCGGAACAGGCTGACGATAGAGAGCAGCAACGTCCCCATCCAGGCGAGGAAGCCGAAAACACCGACGTCGGCGCAAAGCGCGACGAGCCCGAGATCGATCGTCAGCGTGCCGTCCGGCGTGCGCCAGTTGATCGCGCCACCGCCCTGCCCCGGGCCATAGCCCAGCAGCGGCCGGCGCGCGATCACGGGCACGGCCATGTGAAATTGTGCGCTACGCGCATCGGTGCTTGCCTGTGCCGCGCCGCCGCCCAGCACGCGGATGTGGATCGCCGGCACGAATATCACCGCCAGCATCAGCGCAACCATCAGCGCGGGGTAGATCATCGTCGCGGAAATGCCGATCATGTCCCCGCGGGCGTTACGCCAGCGGTGGATGCCCCAGCACAGCCCGAACAGCGCGTGCGCCGCGATGAACCCGACGAGCGAAAGGCGTGCGGTCGACAGCACCGCAGAGTACAGGATGAAGGCGTCGAACGCGACCCACATCAGCCGCATCGGCCAGGTCTTCGCGTTGAGAATCCGGAACAGGATGAAGGGGGTGGTCAGCGCGAGCAATTCGCCATAGGCGAGCGGAGTCGTATAGGTGGTGATCACGCGGTAGGCGCCACGGATGTGCGGCTGAATCAATTGCTGCAGCACCGCATCCTCGATGCGGAGGAAGCTGGGGATGTGCCCCAGCCACAGCACGTGCTGCGTGCGCGCCTCGAGAACGCCGATCACCATCAGCGCGAACACCACCAGGGCGAGCCGGTTGACCAGCCACGGCACGCTCTTGCCGCCCGGCCCGAACAGCCAGATCGTGGCGAAGCATACCGCGGTCGAGGTGAAGGTCATATGGACCCAGCGCCCGATCGTTTCGCCCGGCGCGACCGAGAAGATCGTCGCCAGAAACTGGATGATGAAGAAACCGATCAGCAGGCGCGACAGCCAGGGCGAAGCACGCAACACCTCCGCCACCTGCTGCCGGAAGGGCTTGGAGATCGACAGGCATATCATCAGGATCGCGGTCAGCACGAAACCGAAAAGGCGACGCATCGAGATCCAGGGCAGACCGCCCACCGCGATCGCCAGATAGTTGGGCCAGGCGATGAAGACGATCACGAACGCGGCGTATACACGGGTGAGCGCGCGAGTCGGCGCGGTCCTCGCTTCGGGCAGCGCCCATACCACCAGCATCGCAAGCAGCGCGAGCGGCGCCGCCGCGCCCACCAGCAGCGAAGGCGGCAGGATCGCGACGAGAACGCCGTAGACGATGGCGAGCAGGACGATGCCGGTGAGCAGCGCCAGCTTGCGCAGCGCAACCGACCAACCGGGCCGTTCCGGATGATAGACGGGCAGCACGTCACGGCCCGGACGCAGCAGCGCCCGGAATGGCGCGTCCAGGCGCAGGGCACCGCGGCCGAGGGTCATCTTCGAACGTCGCACGGCCCCTGCCAACCAAGCCTCCTCAGAAAATCGGAACGCCAAGGCGCCGGACTGCTATCATGGACGCCAGCCGCAAGAACAGCAACGGGCCCAGGATCGCAATCGCCGCGCCCAGCGCACCATAAGGCGGAATGAAAATCAACGAGAGAACCGTACCGATCACCGCCGAGATCGTCGTCAGGACGACGGTGAGGCGTTCGCGGCTCGCCATCATCAGCACGCTGCCGCTGGCGGCGAAGACCAGGCTGAACACCTGGCCCAGCACCATGATCTGCATCGCAGTGGCACCGGCGGTGAACTGTGCACCGAAAATCCGCATGATCCACTGCGGCACGACCAGCACCGCCAGCGCGAGCGGCGCCGAGATGAGAATGAGGCCGAGGATGGTCAGCCGGAGGATACGGCCGATCCGGCGCAGGTCGCCCTGCCGATAGGCGACGGCGAATACCGGCTGCAGAATCGTTTCCGAGGTCGCCGAAAACAGCTTCAGCGTCGCGGCGATCTGGTAGCCGACACGGAACAGCCCCGCCTCGGCCGGGCCGTGCGTCGCGGCGAGCATGATCGTCGCGAACCAGTCGGTGAACACGTTGTTGAGGTTGGCGACGAGGATCAGGAAGCCGGGCTTGAGCAGCGATTCCTCCAGCGGGACGCGCGGCTGCCAGCTTCGCACCGCCCGCGTATAGAGGAAGGTCGCCAGCGCCGCGGTGATCAGCCAGCCGATCAGATAGAGCTGCGAGGGGAACACCGCGCTCACCGGCACGCCCATCACCAGCACGACGGCGAGCACCAGGCTGCCGAACGACGTCGTCAGCGGCCCGTCGATGAACTGCGACAGACCGATCCATTTCACCCCGCGCAACACGGTGGAAAGCAGCCGGCAATAGACCATGATGGGAATGATCAGCGAGAGTACCATCAGGCTCTTCGCCATCGCCGGGCTGCCGATCAGGTCGACCGCGATCTGCCAGTGGAACAGGACGATGACCGTCGTCAGCGCGAGTCCGGCGGACGTGCCCATCAGCAACGCATGCCGCGCCGCAGCACGCGCCCGCCCGGTCTGGTCGAGCGCGAGGTGGACCGACACCGAGCGCACCAGGATAGCGTCCAGGCCGAGCAGCGACAGCGTCACGCACAGCTGCACCGTGGTCAGCGAGGTGCCGAAGGTGCCGACGCCCGCGGCCCCGGCAATGCGCGCCAGCAGGAAAGTAAAAAGAAAACTGGTGGCGGCACCGAGGCCCTTGACCCCGAAGCCCACCACCATTTGGCCGCGCACGCCGCGCAGATGAAAGTTTTCTAACTTCAAAGCGAGCGCCCCCAAGAAACTGCCCCGCGCTTAAGACAAGCTATCGCACGGGGCAACCCACCCAGAGACGGCCCGTTTTTAGCCGTGGTACAGGTCGAGCGCGGCCAGCCGCGGCGTGGTCAGCATCGAGAAGGGCGACGTGCTCGTGTAGCGCGACCCGCTCGCACTGGCGTTGGCCAGCGCGGTCGCCAGCGGCGAGACCGAGGTACCGGTCGTGCCGAAGGCGCTGACGAGGCTCAGCGTCGCCGGCGAGGCCATCGCACCGCCCCAGGCGGTGCTGCCCGCCAGCGTCGCGGCGGTGTCCGCCACGCCCTTCGCCACCATCGCCTTGAGCGTTTCCGCCGCGGTCGCCGGCTGGCTCACCGTGCCGCCGGCATTGAGCGCCAGGATCTGCGCCTGGCTGAACGCCGTCTCGCGCATCTCGACATCGCCGACCGCGCCGCTGAACGCTGCGGTGAACGGGCTGCCGACGTAGAGGCCCCAATATTCCTGCTGGCGCGTGCTGCCGGACATAGTGGCGCTGCCCACCGCCTTCCCGTCGACATAGAGCGTCGAGGTGCCTTCGCTCTGATAGCTCAGCGCGATCTTGTGCACCGCAGTATCGGTGATCTTGGCACCGCTCGTCGTCATGGTGGAGGTGACGCCGGCGTCGTTGGTCATCGTGAAGGTCAGCTCGCCGTCGGCACGCAGCGCGATGTTCCAGCTCTTGTAGATGCCGATGATCTGGCCGGCCGGCGCGGTCTGGCCGTCGCGCTTCATGTCGAAGTTCAGCGTGAAGGCCGAAAGGTTGAAGAGCTGCCGCGACGTGCCGCGCGACAATTCCATGCCCGCCCCGGTCTTGACGCTCAGCATGCCGTTTTTGATCCGGCTGGCAGCGAGCGGTGCCACCGTCTCGTCGGTGCTCCACTCCGAGGCGTCGACCACGCCCTTGGCACCGAACGAAAGATCGAGCAGCAGCCGCGGCAATGCTGCGGGCTTCGGGGCGGCGAGTTGCTCTGCGACCTCTTTGGTAAACTGGCTGGCAGCTCCGGCCAGGTTCTTGCCGGTGTGGTAGCCCACCTTGAACGGCGCATTGTCGTACATCAGGCCGGCGATCGTCGCCTTGCTGCCCTTGTTGAGATCGGCGATCTGCCGAACGATCGCCGGATTCTTGACCAGTTCGATATTCTGCTGGGCCGTGACGTTGTTGGTGCCTTCCATGAGAATCGCGTCGGTCAGGTTGTTGGACACCGTGCCCGAAACATTCTCGATGCGGATCCAGGTCGACTTCTCGTCGGTGATCGACGTGATCGTGTTGTTGGTGACCTTGGCACCCTGAGTATTCTCCAGGTTGATGCCGTGATACATCCCGCTCAGATAGATCAGATTGTTATCGATCGTGACGTTCTTGAACGGCATCGTGCCGACTTCGTCCTGCATGTAGAAGCCCTGCGTACCACGGCCGTTCCCCTGGAGGACGACATTGTTCGTGATCGAGATGTTGCTGCTGCCATAGGCGCGGCCCATCGTCATGAACTGAATCGCATCGGGATGCTCGTCGTTGACCGGGTATAGCCCCTCGAAGCGATTGTCGTCGATGACGACGTTCTTCATCTCGGAAAAGTTGCTGTGATCGCGCCGGTTTTCGAGGAAGCTGTTCCCGCGCACGAGCATCGTGTCGACGCCGCGCACGTCGAGACCAATAACGAAATGGTCGATGGTGGAATTGATCAGCTTGTTGTTGGTGCCGCCGCGAATGGCGAGGCCGTAGCCGAGTGCGTTGCTGGGATCACCGGTGCCGCCGCTGAAATGCACGCCGTCGATGGTGATGTTGCTCGACGACAGGACCCGGTTCGCGGTCGCGAACTCGTCGGTCGGCCGCGTCGGGCGGACGACGTCAAAATCCTTGAGGGTGATGTTGCTCGAATTGGTGAGCCATACCGTGCCCACCACCGCCTTGTTGTTCGTGTCCAGCGACTGGATGGTGATGTTCGACGCGGGCTTGATGCCCGTCATCGTGATCGAGCTGTACGTCCCCGGCGCGAGCAGGATGACATCGCCGCTCTTGGCGTTCTTGATCGCCGCATCGAGCGCGGCCTGAGTATTGACAACCGGCATGTTGAGCTACCCTTACATTACTCGTCGACCCCAAATCGACGTACGATTCCCTCACTGCGAGAATTGTCACAAGGCCATGAAATAAGTGGTGTAATTGCGTGGTGTAAAAACACTTAATGGCATGCGTTACGCGGTTGTTCGGAGCATTCCGGATACCGTCCCCAACGAGGTGTTTCGTTGCCGCGGCGTCTCGACGCTGCAACGCTTTGCGGATAGAGTTATGCGCATGAGCACCGAAGCAACGCCGCACGTCTCCGTCTTGGTGGTCGCCTATCACTCGACCGATTTCATCCGGCAGTGCGTGGCCGGCATCGCCGCCGCCGCGCCGACGACGCCGCATGAGATCCTGATGATCGACAATGGCGGCGGCGATACCGAAGCACTGGTGCGCGCCGAGCTGCCCCAGGTCCGGATCGTGCCCTCCGAGGGCAATATCGGCTTCGGCGCCGGCAATAATCGCTGCGCCGCACATGCGCGCGCGCCGCTGCTCCTGCTGGTCAATCCGGATGCCGTGCCGCAGCCGGGAGCGATCGACCGGCTGGTCGCCTTCGCCAGGGCGACCCCCGAGGCCGCCGCCTGGGGCGGCCGCTCCTACGACCCGGCCGGCAATCTCGACGCGGCCAACTTCCTGGCGCTGCCGACACCCGGCGATTTCGTGCTGTCGGTGGTTTCCGCCGGTCGCCTGCGCCGCGGCGGTCTGCCCGCGGAGGCGACCACGCACGGCCCGGTCGACGTGCTCAACGGCGGCTTCATGATGGTCCGCGCCGATGTGTGGCGCGAGATCGGCGGCTTCGACGAAAGCTTCTTCCTCTATTCGGAGGAAGTCGACTTGTTCAAACGCATCCGCGACAAGGGCTATGCCGTCCTGGTCGATCCGGAGGTCAAGGTGATGCACGATGCCGGCAGCGGCCATTCGTTGTCGGCCGGACGGATCATGTTCATGACGATCGGCCGGATGCATTATGCCCGCAAGCATTACAGCCCCGGGGGCGCAATCGTCGCGGGCTGGGGAATCTGGTTCGCCGCGCTCAAATATGCCGTGCTCGGCAAGCTGCTGGCGGGGGTGGTGCCGGGAAAGCGCGAGCGCTTCAAGACGGTGAGCCGCGCCTGGACGCCGATCGTCCGCGAGCGGCAGCGCTGGTGGTACGGCTATCGCACCGGGAACGAAGGCCGCAGCTGAGCCGCGGCCGGTCCGAAACGGGGTGGCGCCGCGAGGCCCCACCCCTTTTCGTTTGTCACTGCGCGGCGGGGCTGGCCGCCGGCGAGGCCGTGCCGCCCTGCATCTGCGGGGGAGCCTGGTAGCCGGGCTGATACTTCACCGTCGCCCGCGCCTTCTTCAGCCGCTCGTTGAGCTGCGCGTCGGCCGCCTTGCTGAAGCGCTCGTTGCGCAGCGCGTTCAGCGCCAGCGCATGGGCCTGGTCGGCGGGTACCGGCTGCACCGTCGTCGCGGTGATCACGTTCGCGGTCAGCCCCTGCTGGGTCGGCAGGATGAACATCTCCGCAGCCGGGAGCGCGGCGATCTTGCCCGCGATCTCCGGCGGCAGCGCCGCGGTGTCGAGCTGGGTCGGCGCGCGGCGGAACTGGGTACCGTCGGCGGTCAGCTTGGCAGCGAGCTGGTCGAGCGTCTTGAGCGGCGCAAACTGCTTGAACTTGTCCGCCGAGCTGGGTGCCGGGAAGACGATCTGATCGATGCTGTAGATCTTGCGCTGCGCGAACCGGTCCGGATGCGCCGCCTGATACTGGGTGATCTCGGCCTCGGTGGGCTGGGCGACGCCGCCGGCGATCTTGTCGCGCAGCATCGTCGTCAGGATCAGCTCGTCCGCACGGCGCTGCTGGATCAGGAAGGCCGGGGTCTTGTCGAGCTTCTGCTCGCGCGCGATCTTCGACAGGATCTTGCGCTCGATGATGCGCTGCAGCGCAAGCTGCTCGGCCAGCTTGCGGTCGGTCCCGGCCGGAGTCGGCGCCGCCTGCACTTCGGCGTTGAGCTCGAAGATCGTGATCTCGTCGCCATCCACGCTGGCGACGACCTGGCCCTTGTCGAGCTTGCCGTCCTTGCTGCCGCATCCGGATACGGCCAGCGCAGCCGCAGCCGCCGCCGTCACCAGGAACCATTTCTTCATGAAAACCTCCCCGCCGGCACGGAATTGCGCACGGCACAAACTTCTACTTGAACCTATTCGGGCGGGCGGGCATCCGCAATAGTGTTGGCAGTGCAGCATGGCTCCCGCCGGGAGACAGATGGTACGAAGGGGACGACATGGCAGACGCGACCGCGACGGAACAAAATACGGGCAGGCCGCTCAAGATGTGCCTCGCCGCCTCGGGGGGCGGGCATCTTCGCCAGATCCTCGATCTGGAATCGGTTTGGAAGGAGCATGATTACTTCTTCGTGACCGAAGATACCGCGCTGGGCCGCAGCCTGGGCGAGAAGCACCCGGTCGAGCTCGTCGAGCATTACGCGCTAGGCCAGGCGCGGCTCGGCCATCCGCTGCACATGGCCGCCGGTGCCTGGCGCAATTTCCGCCAGAGCCTGGGCATCGTCCGCCGCCAGAAACCCGATGTGGTGATCTCGACCGGCGCCGGCGCGGTGTTCTTCACCGCGCTCATCGCCAAGCTCTCGGGCGCCAAGTTCGTCCACATCGAGAGCTTCGCGCGCTTCCACCACCCCTCCGCCTTCGGCAAGATGGCCAAGCCGGTCGCAACGATCAGCTTCGTCCAATCGCCCGCGCTCAAGAAAATCTGGCCCGATGCGGAGCTGTTCGATCCGTTCCGGATGCTCGATACGCCGCGGCCGCCCAAGCAGGAACTCACCTTCGCCACGGTCGGCGCCACCCTGCCCTTCCCGCGGCTGGTGCAGGCGGTGCTCGATCTGAAGCGCGCCGGCGGGCTGCCCGGCCGGCTCGTGCTGCAGCACGGCGACCAGGACCTGGAGGACCCGGGCATTCCCGGCGTCGAGATCTGCCGCACCATCCCGTTCGACGAGTTGCAGCTGCTGCTGCGCGACGCGGACATGGTGATCTGCCACGGCGGCAGCGGCTCGCTGGTCACTGCGCTGCGCGCCGGCTGCCGCGTCGTCGCCTTCCCGCGCCGCTTCGATCTGGGCGAGCATTATGACGATCACCAGGAGGAGATCTCGCAGACTTTCGCCGATCGCGGCCTGCTCCAGTCCGTCCGCGACGAAACCAAGCTGGGCGAGGCGGTCGCCGCCGCCAAAGCGGCCGAGCCGAAGTTGGCGACCACCGACCAGACCGCGCTGGCCAACCGGCTGCGCGAACTGTTCGCAGGCTGGGGAGCGAAGAAAAAATGAGCACGCCCCGGATCAGCGTCGTCCTCCCCCACTACAACGATCTGCACGGGCTGGCGCTGTGCCTCGATTCGATCGACCGGCAGACGATCGACCGTGACGCCTATGAGATCATCGTCGGCGACAACGCCTCGCCCTGCGGCATCGAGGCGGTCGAGGCGGTGGCCGCCGGGCGCGCGCGGGTGGTGACGGTCACCGAAAAGGGCGCAGGCCCGGCGCGCAACGGCGCGGCCGCGGAGGCCTGCGGCGAGATCCTCGCCTTCATCGACAGCGACTGCGTGGCCCAGCCGGGCTGGCTGGCGGCGGGCGCGGCAATGGTGCAGCCCGGCACCTTCCTCGGCGGCCACATGTTCGTGCTGCCGCCCGAGGGCAAGCTGACCGGCAGCGCCGCGGTGGAGCTCGCGCTGGCGTTCGACAATGAAAGCTATGTCCGCAAGTCGCAGTTCACCGTCACCGCCAACCTGTTCGTGATGCGCACGGATTTCGAGCGGATCGGCGGCTTCCGCACCGGCGTCTCCGAAGACATCGAATGGTGCAACCGCGCAGTACGGATGGGCATGAAGATCGACTATTGCGGCGATGCCTCGGTCGGCCATCCGCCGCGCCCCGACTGGAACGCGATGCTCAAGAAGACGCGCCGCATCCAGCGCGAGCTGTTCCTGCTAAGCCTGGAGCAGCCGCGCGGCCGGCTGCGCTGGGTGGCGCGCTCGGCGATGCAGCCGGTGTTCATTCCCGGAGACTATGCGCGGATCCTGCGCACCCCCGCGACCCAGGGCGCGCGCGCCAAGGCATTGGGAACGCTGATCGCGCTCCGCTTCTGGCGCGGCGGCGCGGGACTGTTGCAGGCGATCGGGCTGCCGATCTGAACGAGCATGCAGCGAGGGGGCACCCGGCCCCCTCGCCCGCGCATCACACCGTCGCGAGCACGTCCTCGAGCGTGCCGCTGTCGAGCCGCAACCGGCCGACCATCAGCCACAGATAGATCGGCAGCGTGTCGTCGGTGAAGCGGAAGCGACGCTCGCCGTCTTGCATCTCGGTCTCGAGGCCCAGCTGGACGGTGAGCCCGGCCAGTTCCTGCTCGACCTGCTGCGCGGTGATCGGCGCCCCCGGGAGCAGTTCCACGACCGCGCGTCCGCCGAACCAGCCGTCAATCGAGCGGGATGCTTCGCCGAGCGCGGCGAGCAGCGGATCGTAGCGGCCGCCGACGAACTTGCGCATCTCCAGCACGGTGCGCGGCGCCATCCGACCTTCCATCTCGACGATCGCGGCATCGAGCGCGCGGCGCAGATGGCCCTGGTCGACGGTGAGCCGGCCCTGGTCGAGCGCCTCGGCCGCGGCATGGTGGCAGAGCAGCCGCGCGAAATAGGGCGAGCCCAGCGCGAGCAGATGGATGATTCTGGTCAGGTTCGGATCAAATCGCACGCCCGAGGCGGTTTCGCCCAGCGCGATCATTTCCTGGACTTCGCTCTCCTCCAGCCGCGGCATCGGCAGGCCGATCACGTTACGGCGGATCGACGGCACATAGCCGATCAATTCCTGAAGGTTGGAAGCGACACCTGCGATCACAAGCTGGACCCGTGCGGCGCGATCCGACAGGTTCTTGATCAGCTCGGCGACCTGCTGGCGGAAGGCGGTGTCCTCGACGCGATCATATTCGTCGAGGATGATCAGCACCCGCGTGCCGGTGATGTCGGCGCACAGATCGGCGAGCTCGCCGGCGCCGAACTTGCCTGCGGGCAGGCGATCGGCGACGCTGCCGCCGCTCTCGGCCTCTCCCGCATTGGGAGCCACGTCGCGGTGGAACAGCAGCGGCACGTCCTGCAGCACCGCGCGAAAGAGATCCGAGAAGTTCGCGTTCGAACCGCAGGTCGCATAGCTGACGATGTAGCTGGATTCGCGCGCGACGTCGGCGAGCACGTGGAGCAGCGAGGTCTTGCCGATGCCGCGCTCGCCATAGAGCACGACATGGCTGCGCTGGCTCTCGATCGCCGAGATCAGCCGGGCGAGCACGCCCAGCCGCCCGGCGAAGCTGGAACGATCGGCGACCGGCTGGGTCGGCGTGAAATAGGTCGCCAGCGCGAAGCGGGCACGGGTGATCTCGCGCCGCTCCTCGCGACGGCGATCCAGCGGACGATCCAGCGCCGAGGCACGGAAGGTCGGGAAATCGGGGCGCAGCCGGCTGGTGCCGTGCGCGTCCCGATGCGGCACGACGGTCGCGGCGATCGGGAGATAGCCATCGTCCTCGGGTACTTCGCGGCGCCCGAAGGGCCACAAGAACTTCAGCGCGGAACCTAAAGCCACTCGACCACCTCTTTAAAAATATGCCGCCGGCAAGCCGGGGCGAACCTGGGCTCGCGCCTCAGGACATCCTCTTCACGAATCGCCGTCCACTTTTTCAGCGACGCTTGATGAATTCGTACGGCTTGATCACGAACGCTATATACGCAAGCACCAGAACGATCGTGAGAATCGCGAACACATGATAGTTCTCGTTCCCCAAATAGTTCGCCACGGCGCAGCCTATCGCCGGCGGTAAATAGCTGATCATGGTGTCGCGGACAACCGAATCGGCCTGAGAACGTTGCAGGAAGATAACGATCAGGCCGGCGAATATCGCGATTGCGACCCAATCATATGGCGTCTGCATGCATGTCCTTTCCATTCACCGCAGGAATCGAAGGACTTCCCGCGGCGTTCGCACCTGCACTAGCAGTGCGCGGGGCAACTCGCTAGATGCTCGCGAATGTGATAATAGCCCGTTAAGCAACCACCGCCTCGAAATGGGAGTTTGCGCTTGGCTCGACGTTTTTCCGGAAGGAAAAACGGTCGGGGGACAGGGCCAAGGCAGGTTCCGGCGCCTTTGCCAAGGCGTTGATCCGGTTGCTTGTATTGGAGGCCATTGATAATGAAGCGAGCACCCGGGGGGACCATCGTGCGAGAACACGACATTCAAAAGGCTGAAAATGCGCGCCTGACTGGCCGCTTCACCCTATCCTGTGGTCTGGTCGCAATGTTCGCGACTGCAGCATGGACCGATCCCGCATTGGCACAGCGCACGGCGTTCACGCCGCGTCCGAACACGAGCGGTCGGCAGATCGACGTGCGGGCGAGCGCGATGATCGAGTACAACGACAACGTCGTGGTCAGCGATCCGCGCATCAGCGGCAGGGGCGACGGGACCGACGACGTGCTGGCGGCACCGTCGCTGGACCTCAACATCGTGCTGCCGCGGGCGACCGGCACCACCTATCTCGCCGGCTCGGTCGGCTATCGGTTCTACAGCAAATACACCAACCTGAACCGCGAGAACATCTCGCTCACCGGCGGTGCCGACCAGCGGCTCGCCTCGTGCCTCGTCCATGGCGAGATCGGCTATCAGAGCCGAATCAGCGACCTGTCGAGCCTCTACGTGCTCGATTCGCCGGACGCCTTCCGCAATACCGAGGAATCGCGGCGCTACAGTGCCGATGTCGGCTGCGGCGGCCCGTACGGGCTGCGTCCGACGCTGGGCTATTCGCGCACCGAAGTGCGCAACAGCCAGGTCACCCGGAAATACGCCGATTCGGACATGGATACCTTCACCGCGCAGCTCGGGCTGCAATCGCCCTCGCTGGGCACGATCTCGGTGTTCGGCCGCTATTCGGACAGCACGTACGTCCATCGGCCGGCCCCGGCCGGCGGCGGCGAGGACGGCATCAAGAGCTATGCGGCGGGCGTCCAGCTGGAGCGCAGCGTGTCCAGCCGCCTCAACTTCCGCGGATCGGTGAACTACACCAAGGTGGATCCGAAGCTTTCCGGCACGGACAGCTTCTCGGGTGTCGGCTTCGATCTCTCGGCGCTCTACAACGCCGACCTGTTCACGGTGCAGCTGGTGGGATCGCGCGCCGCGCAGCCTTCGGTGCTCTATTTCGTCAGCTACGAGATCATGACCAACCTCGGGGCGACGATCACCCACGATCTCACCCCGCGCACCAAGCTGTCGGTCTTCGCGAACAAGACGTGGCGCGACTATGCCTCGTCGAACCGGTTCGTAGGTGCCCCAATTTCGGGCAACGACAACATGTTGTCTCTGGGTGCCAATGCGTCCTACGACGCGACTCGGCGCATCCGCTTCGTGCTGGGTGCGGGCTATGACGAACGGACGTCGAATCTCCGGCTTTTCAAATACCACGCCAAACGGGTCAATCTCACGGCCTCGCTGGCGCTCTGACAAGGGCCGCATACATGTACGACAAGGGTAGGTTTATGTTTGTCTCGGCGTTCGCCGGCATGACCGCGCTCGCGGTGCCTGCCGCGGCGCAAATTGCCACGACCCGTCCCGCCGCCCCGGCACGTTCGCGTCCTGCCGCTGCCCAGCCGCAGCAGCAGGCGCCGGCGACGCCGGTGCAGACCGCCACCCCTGCCGCGCCGATCTCCTCCGGGTCGGCGCCGGTTGGCTACGTCATCGGCGTCGACGACGTGCTCGAGGTGGACGTGCTCGGCCAGAGCGACTTCAAGACGCGCGCCCGCGTCCAGTCCGACGGCACGATCACCCTGCCCTATCTGGGCGCGGTGCAGGCCAAGGGCGAAACCGCGATCACGCTGGTCAAGAAGGTGCAGGATCTGCTGAAGGCGGGCGGCTATTACGCCAAGCCGATCGTCAGCGTCGACATCGTCACCTTCGTCAGCAACTATGTGACCGTGCTGGGCCAGGTCGGCACCGCCGGCCTGCAGCCGGTCGACCGCGGCTACCATGTCTCGGAGATCATCGCGCGGGCCGGCGGTCTCAAGCCCGATGCGGCCGACTTCGTGATGCTCACCCGCGCCGACGGCACCAACCTCAAGCTCGACTACAAGAAGCTCGCCCAGGGCGGCCCGGAGGACGATCCCACCGTCGCCGCCGGCGACAAGGTTTTCGTGCCCGAAGTGGAGCGGTTCTACATTTATGGCCAAGTCAACGCGCCTGGGGTATATCCGATTCGGGCGGATATGACTCTCCGCCGCGCGGTCGCGCAGGGCGGCGGTCTTGGACCGGCCGGCTCGATCAAGCGGATCAAGGTCACGCGCGATGGCCAGGAGATCAAGTTGAAGTTGGACGACCCGATCAAGCCGGGTGACACGATCGTCATCGGCGAACGGTTGTTCTGATCCACGCAATGTTGGCAGCGGACGAGGCGCACCAGTGAATATCACCCAATTCTTCCGCATTCTCTGGGCACGCCGGTGGATCATCCTCCCGGCCTTCCTTGTCTGCGTCACTACCGCGACCCTGGTGGTGCAGTTCCTGCCCGAGCGCTACCGCGCGACCACCAGGCTGGTGATGGACACGTTCAAGCCGGACCCGGTCACCGGGCAGGTCATGAACTCGCAGTTCATGCGCGCCTATGTGCAGACCCAGACCGAGCTGATCGAGGATTACGGTACCGTCGGCCGCGTGGTCGACGAGCTGGGCTGGGCCAATGATCCGGCGAACATCGCCGCGTTCAACGCCTCGCCCGCGGCGGCGACCGGCGACATTCGTCGCTGGCTCGCCAAGCTGATCATCGAAAATACCAATGCGAGCGTGATCGAGGGGAGCAACATCCTCGAGATCTCCTATTCCGACAGCTCGCCGGAACGCGCCGAGCGGATCGCCAACATGATCCGCACCGCGTTCCTCGCCCAGTCGCTGTCGAACAAGCGGTCGGCGGCCGCCAAGTCGGCAGACTGGTACGCCCAGCAGGCCGAATCGGCGCGCCAGGCGCTGCTCGCCGCGGTCGAGGCGCGCACCGCCTTCGTCAAGAAATCGGGCATCGTCCTCACCGATACCGGCACCGACATCGATACCCAGAAGCTGTCGCAGCTGAGCGGCCAGTCGGCGGTGCCGGTGGCGCCGGTCGCGGGCGGCGGCATGGGTCCGGCGCAGCTCCAGCTCGCCCAGATCGACCAGCAGATCCAGCAGGCCGCCACCAATCTCGGCCCGAACCACCCGGCCTTCCAGGCGCTGCAGCGCCAGCGCGAGGTTTATGCCCGGGCGGCGGCGCAGGAACGTGCCCAGGCCGGCGGCGGCGCGGGTTCGGCGCAAAGCCAGCTTCAGAGCGCGGCCAACGCCCAGCGTGCCCGCGTGCTCGGCAATCGCCAGGACGTGGACCAGCTGAACCAGCTGCAGCGCGACGTCACGCTGAAGCAGGACCAGTATATGAAGGCCGCGCAGCGCGTCGCCGACCTTCGTCTCGAGGCGAGCAGCAACGACACCGGCATGTCGACGCTGAGCGAAGCCAGCGCGCCCGACAGCCCCTATTCCCCCAAGGTGCCGATGATCATCGGCGGCGCCGCGGCGTTCGGCCTGGGCCTGGGCCTGCTGATCGCGCTGCTCGTCGAGCTGCTCGGCCGCCGCGTGCGCAGCCCCGAGGATCTCGAAACCGCCGTCGACGCGCCGGTGCTGGGCGTGGTGCAGAGCCGCGCCGCGCTCGCCGCCCGCCTTCGCCGCGCCCATGAAACTCTCGGCGAAACCGCCGAACCGCACGGAGCTGCAGTAAACTGATGGACGCGATGACCACGCCCGAACCGCTGCCCGAAGGCGATCGTCCGAGCGCCGTGCCGACGACGCCGGACACCACCGCCGCGCTCGAATATCAGCTCGTCCTGTCCGATCCGACGGGGATCGAGGCCGAAGCGATCCGCGCGCTGCGCACCCGCATCATCGCGCAGCACCTGCGCGAGGGGCGCCGCGCGCTGGCGATCTGCGCCGCCGCCGAAGGCGCCGGCTGCAGCTTCGTCGCGATCAACCTGGCGACCGCGCTCGCGCAGATCGGCATCAAGACCGCGCTGGTCGACGCCAATCTCCGCGCGCCCGCCGTCGGCCCCGCCTTCGGGATCGACCCGGCCAAGCCGGGCCTGGCCGACTATCTCTCGTCCGGCGACGTCGAACTCGCCGCGATCATCCACCCGACCGGCCTCGACCAGCTGTCGATCATCCCCGCCGGCCATGTCGAGCACAGTCCGCAGGAACTGCTCTCGTCCGAACAGTTCCGCGACGTGACGACGCAGTTGCTCCGCGAGTTCGACATCACCATCTTCGACACGACCGCGGCCAATACCTGCGCCGATGCGCAGCGCGTCGCCAACGTCGCCGGCTATGCGATAATCGTCGCGCGCAAGGACAACAGCTATATACGCGATGTAAACACGCTGACCCGTACGCTGCGCGCAGATCGTACCAACGTCGTCGGTTGCGTGCTGAACGGATATTGATTTGGACCATATGACCGCGACCGCTCTCGAGCGGCAGCAGAGCAGGACGAGCGGCGGCTATTGGTTTGCCATTGCCGGCCTGCTGGCGCTGGCGATCCCGACCTTCGTCACCCTGGGCCGCCAGGTGTGGAGCGCCGAAGGCGGCGTGCACGGCCCGATCGTGCTCGCCACCGGCGCCTGGATGCTCGCGCGCCAGCGCAGCTCGATCGAGGCGCTGCGCGCGCCGGGCAATCTCGCGGTCGGCGGGCTGCTGCTGCTCGCGTCGCTGATACTCTATTCGCTCGGCCGGATCTTCGACTTCATCAGCATCGAGACGCTCGGACTTGTCGGCGCGGTGATCAGCGCGGGCTATCTCTATTTCGGCGGCCGCGCCCTGCGCGCCGCCTGGTTCCCGGTGCTCTGGCTTTTCTTCCTGGTGCCGCCGCCGGGCTGGGCTGTCGACCGCGTCACCGCGCCGCTCAAGGAGTTCGTCTCCTATGCCGCGACCGGCTTCCTCTCGTGGCTCGACTATCCGATCCTGCGCCAGGGCGTGACGCTGTTCGTCGGCCCCTACCAGCTGCTGGTCGAGGACGCCTGTTCGGGCCTCCGCTCGCTCTCCAGCCTGGTCGTGGTAACACTGCTGTACATCTACATCAAGAACAAGCCCTCCTGGCGCTATGCGCTGTTCATCGCGGCACTCGTGATCCCCGTCGCGGTGCTCACCAACATCCTGCGCATCATCATCCTGGTGCTGATCACCTACCATATGGGCGACGAGGCGGCGCAGAGCTTCCTCCACGTCTCCACCGGGATGGTGATGTTCGTGGTGGCGCTGCTCTGCATCTTCGCGATCGACTGGGCGGTCGAGCAAACCCAGCTGTTCCTGCGTCGGAGGTCCCATGTTCAACCGGCGTGACCTGCTGATCGGGGGCGGCTGCTTCGCCGCGGCCGGCGCTTCGCTGGGCCTCAAGCCGCGGCGCCGCATGGACCTGCTTGGCGCGACCAAGCTCGACACGCTGATGCCGAAGGCATTCGGCACCTGGAAAGCCGAGGATACCGGCGCGCTGATCGCGCCGCCGCGCGAAGGCAGCCTGGAGGACAAGCTGTACAACCAGGTGGTCAGCCGCGCCTTTTCGCGCCCCGACGGCACCACGGTGATGCTGCTGATCGCCTATGGCAACGCACAGACCGATCTGCTCCAGCTGCACCGGCCTGAGGTCTGCTACCCGTTCTTCGGCTTCACCGTGCTGGAAAGCCATCCGGAGATGATTCCGATTGCCGACACGGTGGCGATTCCGGGCCGCGCGCTGACCGCGACCAATTACAACCGTACCGAGCAGATCCTCTACTGGGCGCGGGTGGGCGAATATCTGCCGCAATCGGGCAACGAGCAGCTGATGGCGCGGCTGAAGAGCCAGATGGCCGGCTGGATCGTCGACGGCGTGCTGGTGCGCATCTCCACCGTCACCAGCGAGGCGGCGGAAGGGCTGGCGGCGAACCTGGATTTCGCGCGCGAGCTGGTCAAGGTGCTCGACCCGCGGGTGCTGCGCCCGCTGCTCGGCACGCAGATGACCGCGGCGATCGAACCGCACCACCAGGCTGGGGCCTGATCGAAATGGGGGCGGTTTCGGTGCCGCCCGCCCCTCTCTACCGTCAGCGACCGACCGCTGCCCGTTGGCCGCTGACGGCCATCCAGCGCGGTACGCGTTGCGGGCGGGCCAGCGCTGCCGGCATCCGGTCCGACCCGACATCAAAGCGGTCGCCATCGACCCAGAGCTCGGATACCAGCGCGCGGGCGTTATAGGTCGAGGCCATCGCCGCGCCGTACGCGCCGGCGGTCGCCAGCACCGCGAGGTCGCCTTCCTCGACGCGATCGATGGCGCGCGGATGGGCGAAGCTGTCGCCGGATTCGCACACCGGCCCTACGACATGCGCGGCGAAGTGCTCCCTGTCGCGAGGCCGTACCGCTATGAATTCGTGCCACGCGTCGTAGAGCGCCGGCCGCGCCAGGTCGTTCATTGCCGCGTCGACGATCACGAACGGATGGGGCTGGCCCGGCTTGACCCACAACACCCGGGTGAGCAGCACCCCCGCCTGCGCGACGAGGAAGCGACCGGGCTCGAACAGCAAGGTGACGTCCCAGCCTTCCGTCTCGCGCGCGACCATGGCACCACAGGCCGCGACATCCGCACCCGGCGCGCCCGCGCGATAGGAAACGCCGAGCCCGCCGCCGAGATCGGCATGGGTGATGCAATGCCCGTCGGTCCGCAGCGCCGCGACGAGTGTCCCCGCGCGGCGATAGGCGGCCTGCAAGGGCGAAAGGTCGGTGATCTGGCTGCCGATATGCACCGCCAGTCCCTGAAGGTTGAGCCCCGGCAGCGCGGCGAGACGGTGGTACATCCCGATGGCTTCCGGATAGGGGATGCCGAACTTGCTGTCGGTCAGCGCGGTGCTGATCTTGGCATGGGTCTGCGCGTCGACCAGCGGATTGACCCGCAGCAGCGCCGTCGCCCGCATCCCGCGGGCGCAGGCGAGCGCCGAGAGCACCTCGCCCTCGCGCGCATGCTCGATGTTGAAGCGGCCGATCCCGGCATCGAGCACCGCCCCCATTTCCTCCCGCGTCTTGCCGAGCCCCGAATAGACGATGTCGGCAGGCGCGATACCGCCGGCCTGTGCCGCCTGCAGCTCGCCGCCCGAGACGATGTCGGCGCCGAACCCGAACCCTGCCAACGTCGGCAGGATCGCCGGGTGCGGATTGGCCTTCACCGCGTACAGCAGTTGCTTGCGCGCGATCGGCGCCAGCGCATCGACGAAGCTGCGCGCCGCGTCGTGCAACGCGGTGGCGGCGTAGACATAGGCAGGCGTGCCCGCGGCGTCGGCGATCACCGGCAGCGGCACGCCCTCGACGTGGAGCACGCCGTCACGCATCTGGAAAGACATGGAGAGTCCTTGGTTGAGGATGCGGCCAGGTCAGCCGCGCGGCGGACGGCCGGTGCGGCGCGCCTGCAGCCGTTCGGGTAGGTGCCGGTGGCGGCTGCATTCGACGCGAATCGCCAGCGACGCACGCTTGCCCTGCACCACCAGCACCAGGCCGAGTATCGCGAGCGGGAAGCCGAGCAGCAGCAGCGTCCCCGCCCCTTCCGGTCCGCTGATATCGGTCAGCGTGCCCGCCAGCCCGCCCGCGATCAGCAGGAAGGCGCCGACGCCGCGCCAGCGGCGATCGCCCTGACGGCTCATTGCCCTGCCGCCCGGCGAGGACCGCCCAGCGTCATGTCCCCGGCACGGCGCGCCAGCGCGGCAAAGCGTGCCATCTCCGATCGCTCCGCCGCATAGAGCAGGATATCGGCAGGAAAGGCGGCTTCCTCGCGCAACGCCGCTTCAACGCTGCCGCGCTCGAACTGCACCTCGATCGCCAGGTCCGCCATCGCCGCTGCGGCGCGGCGGGCTCGCGCAAGCGCTGCGGCATCGCCGTCCACCCCCCGCGCCTCGATCGCGACGAAGCCGAGCGCGCGGGCTCGCCCCAGTGCCGGCAGCAGCAGCGCACCGTCACCGCACGCGGCATCGACGATGCGGACGCTCCGGCGCCCCGCCGCGCGCAGCATCTGCAGCTGCGCGAGCACCGCCGGCCAGCGCAGGTCGCGCGCGGCGACGGCCTCGGCGGCGCCGCACAGCGCGTGGCGGATGATGGCGGAAAGCGGCGTGCCGGATCGCACCGGCGGGACGGCATAGGCATAAGCGAGGTCCATGGCCGCCTCCTCAGGCCGCCCGGCGCGGCGTGCGTTCCTCGGCGCCGACCGGCGCGAAGGAGATCCACGGCACCAGCGGCTGCCCCGCCTCGGCACATTCGGCGCCGGGAAAGCCGTGCCGCTCGGCCCGCGCGAACCGCCACGCCGCCTCGCGCGAGACGAAGCGGCCTTCCATCAGGCCGTGATTTTCCTGGACCAGCCAATGCCCCTCCCGGTCCTGCCCCACCCAGAGGATGGTGGCCGCCGGATCGGGTTCCGCAACGAGATCGGACGCCATGACGAACACACTCCTACAAGCGCCGCCTCCCGGTGGAGCCGGCACTCGCAAGCTAGGCAGTGCCCGCATTAAGCTTCGAGAGCGAAGCCGGCCGCGCGGCGTTAGGATTGCATAAAGTCGGGTGCCGCGCACGCGGCGCGCCTACCGCTGCAACCGAACAGCGCGAAACGCCACGTGTCCGTAAGGCGCCGCCGCCATGCCTACGCTCCACCCCCTCCCTAGGAGCACTATCATGCAGGCACCGGCCGACAGCTTTCGCAGCGATCTTTTCGCGGGCAAGATCATCCTCGTCTCAGGTGGATCGAGCGGCGTGGGCCTTGCGCTCGCCCGCGGCTATGCGGCGCTCGGCGGAACCGTGCTCGTCACGGGCACGTCGGAAGCGAAGCTGGAGGCCAATCGCGAGGACGCAGCCAATCAGGGGATCACATTCCTGCGGCTCGACGTGCGCGACGACGCAGCGATTGCCGAACGGGTGGCGCAGCTTCCCCGCCTCGACGTGCTGGTGAACGCTGCCGGCATCCTCTCGGTCGATGCGCCGTTCGACGAGGCCACCTATCTCGACGTGATCGACGTGAACCTGCATGGTGCGCTGCGACTGGCGCTGGCGGGGGAGCCGCTGCTCGCCCGCTCGGGCGGCAATATCCTCAACATCGTCTCGATGATCTGCTTCACCGGCAGCCCGGCGATGGTGGCCTATACGGCGAGCAAGTCCGCGCTGAAGGGGCTGACCCACACGCTGGCGCACCGCTTCGGCCGCGACGGCATCCGCGTCAACGCGATCGCGCCGGGGTTCCACAAGACGGCCATGTCGGCACCGGTATGGTCCGACCCGATCGTCTCCGATCGCGTCGTCCGCCGCACCGCGCTCGGACGCTGGGGCGAGGTCGACGATCTCGTCGGGCCGGCCTTGTTCCTGTCGTCACCCGCCGCAGCCTATGTCACCGGCGAGACCTTCGTCGTCGACGGCGGCTGGCTGAGCGGATCGGGTCTCGACTGATTTCCTCGGGCGCGCGCGGCACCCCGGCCGGAGCCGGGATGCCCCTCGCCTCACCGCTCGTGCAGCGCGTCGCTCCCCGTCTCCAGCACCGGACCGACCAGATAGCTGAGCAGCGTCCGCTTGCCGGTGACGATGTCGGCGCTGGCGATCATGCCCGGGCGCAGCGGCACCTGGGCGCCGTGCGCGTTGACGTAGCTGCGGTCGAGCGCGATCCGCGCCTTGTAGACCGGCGGCTGGCCTTCCTTCATCTGCACCGCCTCGGGGCTGATCCCCACCACGGTGCCGGGGATCATGCCGTAGCGCGTGTACGGGAAGGCCTGCAGCTTCACCTTCACCGGCATGCCGGTGCGGACGAAGCCGATGTCGCTGTTGTCGATCATCACCTCGGCCTCGAGCCGCGCCTTGTCGGGCACGATCGAGAGCAACGGCTTAACGCCCTCCACCACGCCGCCCTCGGTATGCACCTGAAGCTGCGAGACGGTGCCGCTCACCGGCGCGCGGAGTTCGCGGAAGCTGCTGCGCAGGCTCGCCTTGGCGACATCCTCGCTGCGGCCGCGCACCTCGCCCTCGGCCTTGACCAGATCCTGCAGGACCTGCGCGCGGGCTTCCTCGCGAGTCCTGGCCGAGAGGCTGCTCGCGCTGTGCGACTGCTGGCCGAGCTTGGCGACGCTGGCGCGCGCGGCCGCGAGATCCTGACGCTCGGAGATCAGCTGGCGGCGCAGCTCGACGACGCGCAGCTTGGAGACATAGCCCTTGGCGGCCATCGCCTCGTTGGCGGCGACCTGCTGCTCGAGCAGCGGCAGCGATTGTTCGAGCTTCTGCACCTGCGCCTTCGCCTCGGCGGCGGCGGAGACGGCGGCGCCGCTGTCCGACCGGCCGCCGGCCGTGGCCGCCTCGATCTGGCCGAGCCGCGCGCGGGCGAGGTCGCGGTGGGTCGCCGCCTCGGCCGGGCTGGCCCCGGCGGGGGCGACGAAGTGGAAGCCCTTGCCATCGAGCGCGTCGACGATCGCCTGGTTGCGCGCGACGTCGAGCTGGGCACTGAGCAGCGCGACCTTCGCCTGATTGGCCTCTGCCGCCGACATGGTGGGGTCGAGCGTGACCAGCACCTGGCCCTTGGTCACCTTCTGCCCCTCGCCCACCAGGATGCGGCGGACGATCCCCGATTCGGGCGACTGGACGACCTTGGTCTCGCCGATCGGCGCGATCCGGCCTTGCGTCGGCGCGACCACCTCGACCTTGCCGATCGCCAGCCAGGCCGTGGTGATCGCCAGCCCCGCCATCATCACCCGGGCGGTGAGCCGCGCGGTGGGCGACACCGGCCGCTCGATGATCTCGAGCGCGGCGGGCAGGAAGGTGGTGTCATAGTCGATGCTGCGCGCGGGCAGCACCGTGCCGCGGAGCCGGGCGAGCGGGCCGCGCGGGCCGCGGGGCCCCATGGTGACGACGGCGTTCATGCGGCAATCTCCCCGAAGCCGCTTTGGCGGCGGTGCAGGTCGGCATAGCGGCCGCCCAGGCGCAGCAGTTCGTCATGGCGGCCGCTCTCGACGATGCGGCCCTGTTCGAGCGTGATGATCCGGTCGCAGCCGCGCACCGCCGACAGGCGATGGGCGATGATGACGAGGGTGCGGCCGGCGGAGATCGCGCGCAGGTTGTTCTGGATCAGCTCCTCGCTCTCGGCGTCGAGCGCCGAGGTCGCCTCGTCGAACACCAGGATGCGCGGATTGCCGACCAGCGCGCGGGCGATGGCGAGCCGC
Organism: Sphingomonas trueperi; assembly: GCF_011927635.1. GTDB lineage: Bacteria > Pseudomonadota > Alphaproteobacteria > Sphingomonadales > Sphingomonadaceae > Sphingomonas > Sphingomonas trueperi. The sequence continues at coordinate 238,467 of NZ_JAATJB010000002.1, read as the reverse complement.
TGGCGCTGGCCGCCCGACAGGTTCACGCCGCGCTCAACGATCTCGGTATCATAGCCGCGCGGCTGGCGCAGGATGAAGTCGTGCGCGCCGGCAAGCTGGGCCGCCGCGACGACATGCTCGAACGGCATGGCGGGGTTGGACAGCGCGATATTCTCGCGGATCGTGCGGCTGAAGAGGAGGTTCTCCTGCAGCACCACGCCGATCTGGCGGCGCAGCCAGGACGCGTCAAGCTGCGCGACATCGACCTCGTCGACCAGCACGCGGCCGTTGCTCGGCAGGTTGAGCCGCTGGAGCAGCTTGGCGAGCGTCGACTTGCCCGAACCCGAGGAGCCGACGATGCCGAGCGAGGTCCCCTCCGGGATGTCGAGCGTGATGTCGCTCAGCACCGGCGGCTGGTCCTCGGCATAGCGGAAGCTGACATTCTCGAAGCGGATCGCGCCGCGCAGCACCGGCAGCGTCGCCGCCGAGGCGGGGCGCGGCTCGACCGGATGGTTGAGCACGTCGCCGAGCCGCTCGATCGCGATTCGGACCTGCTGGAAGTCCTGCCACAGCTGCGCCATGCGGATCACCGGGCCCGAGACGCGCTGCGCGAACATGTTGAACGCGACCAGCGCGCCGACGCTCATCGCGCCGCCGATCACCGCCTGCGCGCCGAAGAACAGGATCGCGGCGAAGCTCAGCTTGGAGATCATCTCGATTGCCTGGCTGCCGGTATTGGCGGTGTTGATCAGCCGCTGCGAGGCGCCGGTATAGGCGGCGAGCTGGCGCTCCCAGCCATTCTGCCAGTGCGGCTCGACCGCGGCCGCCTTGATCGTGTGGATGCCCGAGACACTCTCGACGAGCAGCGCGTTGCTGGCCGAACTCTTCTCGAACTTGTCCTCGACCAGCGTCCGCAGCGGCCCCGCGACAGCAAACGAGACGATCGCGTAGAGAATCAGCGACACCACGACGATCGCCGAGAGCATCGGCGAGTAGAACAGCATCGCCGCCAGGAAGACGAGGGTGAACAGCGGGTCGACCAGCACGGTGAGCGAGGCGTTGGTCAGGAATTCGCGAATCGTCTCGAGCTGGCGGACACGGGTGACGGTGTCGCCCACCCGGCGCTTCTCGAAATAGGAAAGCGGCAGTGCCAGCAGATGGTGGAACAGCCGCGCGCCGAGTTCGACGTCGATCTTCTGCGTCGTCTCGGTGAACAGCCGGGTGCGGATCCAGCCCAGCGCCACTTCCCAGACCGAGACGATCAGGAAGGCGAAGGCGAGCACGCTCAGCGTGCTCATGCTGTTGTGGATCAGCACCTTGTCGATCACGCTCTGGAAGAGGAGCGGCGAGGCGAGGCCGAGCAGGTTGAGCGCGAAGGTGATGCCCAGCACTTCGAGGAAGAGCTTGCGATAGCGCTTGAACTGCGCGGTGAACCAGGAGAAGCCGAACCGCAGCGGCCGCCCCGCCACCGCGCGGGTGGTGAGCAGCACCAGCGTGCCCGACCAGATCGAGTCGAGCCCCTCGCGGTCGACCTGCTCGGGCGCATGGCCGGGGCGCTGGATGATCACGCCGTGCTCGGTAAGCCCGCCGATCACGAACCAGCCCTCGGGGCCGTCGGCGATCGCCGGCAGCGGCTGGCGGGCGAGGCCGCCGCGCGGCACGTCCACCGCCTTGGCGCGCACGCCCTGCTGACGCTTGGCAAGCAGGATCAGGTCGTCGATCGTCGGCGTCTCGCCATGCCCCAGCGCGTGGCGAAGCTGTTCGGGGGTGATCGCGATGTTGTGCACGCCGAGCAGCAGCGACAGCGCCACCAGCCCGGATTCGCGCAGTTCGGCCTCGCGCTCGGCGGCCGATGGGCCCGCAAAAGCGCTTTGCAGGCTGGCCTGCATTTCGTCGCGTGTCATTTCCGGAACTCTGCCTCCATGGCGCTACTCGTCGACGCCATGATGAAGAAGGCTGGTAAAGACTCGATTAAGCCAAATGTTTCTGTGGTTTATGCGTAGGCGGCGGACCGCGCTGCAGAGCCGGTTAGACGATCCTTAAGGCGGACTCGCTACCGTTGCAGGAGAAACCATAGCGATGGGCCGAGAGGATTTTGAGGTGCACTGCAGCAAAATCACATCCAAATCACGCTGCAAGCGCGAAGAAATCCATGATTCGGACAGGTCCCACGCCCCTGCGGCCCTTGATCCGACGACGATCCTGGGGATAAGTCGCCATCGGTCGCTCAACCCTGAAAATACGGCAAATAACGTCGGTTTCGGAGGGATATTTATCCGAGCCTCGCGCGTTCGTGCGGGTTAGGCTCTCGTCACGGCCAACAATCCAGGGTGCGATCTTGTTGAATCCCGGTCCCGAAATCAGACCATTTGATCGATACCGAGACTATCGCATCGCAAACCGTCTCATTATAATGCAGTGCAACAGGCCGACTCGGCCGCTGTCAGCGTGCAAATTCCGTTGAGGGAGCCCAGTGAGGCCATGAACGCTTTTGAAGCACAGCGCGCCTTTGAAGAGCAGCTTCGGGCGCATGCCCGGATCGATCGATCGGTCGCCCCCGTCTGGCGGCGATCGACGCTCCGCATGGTGCTCTATACCGAGCTCCTGCTGCTCGACAGCATCGCGATCCTTGCCGCCTTCTATCTTGCCGCCTGCACGCGCGACGGCAATTGGCTGTCGCTCGCCGGCATCAATGTCGGCGTCTTCCTGCTGCCGATCACGCTGGGCACCGCACTCGCCAGCGGCACCTATTCGCTGGGCTGCCTGCGCTACCCGGTGAGCGGGGTGAAGAACATCTTCTCGGCCTTCTTCTTCTCGGTCTTCGTCGTGCTGCTCGGCAGCTACCTGCTCACCGCCGAACTGCCGCTCTCGCGCGTGCAGCTGGCCGAGGGCACCTTGCTGTCGCTGTTCTTTCTGATCACCGGCCGGCTGGTGTTCCGCCGCCACGTCCGCGCGGCGACCGGCGGCCGGCTGCTCGACGAGCTGGTGATCGTCGACGGAGTCGCGCTCGAGGTTGCCGGCGACGCGGTGGCGCTCGACGCGCGGATCATCAACCTGTCGCCGAACCCGCGCGACCCGCAGATGCTCCACCGGCTCGGCACCACCGTGATCGGGTTCGATCGCGTGGTGGTCGCCTGCACCGAGGAGCATCGCGCGGTCTGGGCGCTGCTGCTCAAGGGGATGAACATCAAGGGCGAGATCCTCGTTCCCCAGTTCAACGCGCTGGGCGCGATCGGCGTTGACTCCTATGACGGCAAGGACACGCTGGTCGTCTCGCAGGGCCCGCTCAGCATGCCGAACCGCGCCAAGAAGCGCGCGCTCGACCTGGCGATCACGGTGCCCGCGGTGCTGGCGCTGGCGCCGCTGATGATCCTCGTCGCCATCCTGATCAAGCTGGAGAGCCCCGGCCCGGTGCTGTTCGCGCAGGACCGCGTCGGCCGCGGCAACCGGCTGTTCAAGATCCTCAAGTTCCGCTCGATGCGCGTCACGCTGTGCGATGCGAACGGCAACGTCTCGGCCAGCCGCGACGACGATCGCATCACCAAGGTCGGCCGCTTCATCCGCAAGACCAGCATCGACGAGCTGCCGCAGCTGCTCAACGTGCTGCGCGGCGACATGAGCGTGGTGGGCCCGCGCCCGCATGCGCTCGGCTCGCGCGCCGCCGATCATCTGTTCTGGGAAATCGACGAGCGCTACTGGCACCGCCACACGCTCAAGCCCGGCATGACCGGCCTTGCCCAGGTGCGCGGCTTCCGCGGCGCCACCGACCGCCGCGTCGACCTGACCAACCGGCTCCAGGCGGACATGGAATATATCGACGGCTGGGACATCTGGCGCGACATCACCATCCTGTTCAAGACGCTGCGGGTGATCGTACACTCCAACGCGTTCTGATCCACGCACGTCGCCGGGCCGCCCGATCGATCCGCCCAAGGATTGACAGCGGCCCGGCTTCCGTTTCTCGTTTCGTTGTCGTTGCGGCTCGGCCCGCACCATGGGGGATTATCGAATGAAGGGAATCATCCTTGCGGGTGGGAGTGGCACGCGCCTCTACCCCGCAACGCTGTCGATCTCGAAGCAGCTGCTTCCCGTCTATGACAAGCCGATGATCTTCTACCCGCTGTCGGTGCTGATGCTCACCGGCATCCGCGACATCCTGATCATCTCCACGCCGCGCGACCTGCCGATGTTTCAGGCGCTGCTCGGCGACGGATCGGCCTTCGGCATCAATCTCAGCTATGCCGAGCAGCCCTCGCCCAACGGCCTGGCCGAAGCCTTCGTGATCGGTGCCGATTTCGTCGGCAACAATCCGAGCGCGCTGATTCTGGGCGACAATATCTACCACGGCGAGAAGATGGGCGAGCGCTGCAAGGCCGCCGCCGACCAGGCGTCGCAGGGCGGCGCCAACGTGTTCGCCTATCATGTCGACGATCCCGAACGCTACGGCGTGGTCGCCTTCGATCCCGAAACCGGGGTCGCCACCAGCGTCGAGGAAAAGCCGGCCGAGCCCAAGTCCAACTGGGCGATCACCGGCCTCTATTTCTACGACAAGGACGTCGTCGACATCGCCAAGTCGATCCAGCCCTCCGCCCGCGGCGAGCTCGAGATCACCGACGTCAACCGCACCTATCTGGAGCGCGGCGACCTCCACATCACCCGGCTCGGCCGCGGCTATGCCTGGCTCGACACCGGCACGCATGACAGCCTGCACGATGCCGGCTCGTTCGTCCGCACGCTCGAGCACCGCACCGGCGTGAAGATCGCCTGCCCCGAGGAAGTCGCGTTCGACGCCGGCTGGCTGGACGCCGAGGCGCTGCTTGCACGCGCCGCCGGGCTCGGCAAGACCGGCTATGCCGCCTATCTGCGCAAGCTGGTGGCCGCGGCATGACCCAGGTCCATCACCACGAACTGTCCGGCGTGATCGAGTTCACGCCGCCCAAGCTGGGCGACAACCGCGGCTTCTTCTCCGAGGTGTTCAAGCAGTCGCTGCTCGATGCCGAGGGCGTCGAGGCGCGCTGGGTGCAGGACAATCAGAGCTTCTCCGCCCAGCCCGGCACGGTGCGCGGCCTGCATCTGCAGGCGCCGCCCTTCGCCCAGGCCAAGCTGATCCGCGTGCTGCGCGGCGCGATCTTCGACGTCGCGGTCGATATCCGTCGCGGCTCGCCCACCTATGGCAAGTGGGTCGGCGTCGAGCTGTCGGCGGAGAAGTGGAACCAGCTGCTCGTGCCCGTAGGCTATGCGCATGGCTTCATGACGCTCGTCCCCGATTGCGAGATCCTCTACAAGGTCAGCGCCCGCTATGCGCCCGACGAGGAAATGGCGATCCGCTGGAACGATCCCGACCTCGCCATCGCCTGGCCGGACATCGGCGTCGAGCCCGTGCTCTCGGGCAAGGACGCGGTCGCGCCGTCCTTCGCCGCGTTCAACACCCCCTTCTTCTATCAGGGCTGAGCCATGCAGCAGCAGACCTTCCTCGTCACCGGCGGCGCCGGCTTCATCGGCTCGGCGGTGGTGCGCCACCTCGTCCGCCAAGGCGCGCGCGTCATCAATCTCGACAAGCTCACCTATGCCGGCAACCCGGCCTCGCTGACCGCGATCGAGAACGCGCCCAACTACCGCTTCGTCCATGCCGACATCGCCGACACCGCGACGATCCCGCCGCTGCTGCGCGAAGAACAGGTCGATGTGGTGATGCACCTCGCCGCCGAGAGCCATGTCGATCGCTCGATCGACGGCCCGGGCGCGTTCATCGAGACCAACATCGTCGGCACCTTCAAGCTGCTCCAGTCGGCGCTGCAATATTGGCGCGAGCTGGAAGGCGAGAAGCGCGACGGTTTCCGCTTCCACCACATTTCCACCGACGAAGTGTTCGGCGACCTGCCGTTCGACAGCGGCATCTTCACCGAAGAGACGCCCTATGATCCCTCCTCGCCCTATTCGGCGTCGAAGGCGGCGAGCGATCACCTGGTCCGCGCCTGGGGTCACACCTATGGCCTGCCGGTGGTGCTGTCGAACTGCTCGAACAATTACGGGCCGTTCCACTTCCCCGAGAAGCTGATCCCGCTGACCATCCTCAACGCGCTCGAGGGCAAGCCGCTGCCGGTCTACGGCAAGGGCGAGAATATCCGCGACTGGCTCTATGTCGACGATCACGCCAAGGCGCTGGCGACCATCGCGACCACCGGCAAGGTCGGCCAGAGCTACAATGTCGGCGGCCGCAACGAGCGGACCAATTTGCAGGTGGTCGAGACGATCTGCGACCTGCTCGACCAGCGGATCCCGCTGGCGGACGGCAGGAAGCGCCGCGCGCTGATTACCTTCGTCACCGATCGTCCCGGCCATGATCGCCGCTACGCGATCGATGCGACCAAGCTCGAGACCGAGCTGGGCTGGAAGGCCGAGGAGAATTTCGACACCGGCATCGCCGCGACGATCGACTGGTATCTCGAAAACGAATGGTGGTGGGGCCCGATCCGCTCCGGCAAGTACGCCGGCGAGCGTCTGGGCCAGACCGCCTGATGCGCATCCTCGTCACCGGGCATGACGGCCAGGTCGCCCAGGCGCTGGCCGAGCAGGCGCAGGGCCATGAGCTGGTCTTCACCGCCTATCCCGAGTTCGATCTCTCCAAGCCCGAGACGATCGAAGCCGCGGTGGCGCGCATCCAGCCCGAGCTGATCGTCTCGGCCGCCGCCTATACCGCGGTCGACAAGGCCGAAAGCGAGCCCGAGCTCGCCATGGCGATCAACGGCGACGGCCCCGGCGTGCTGGCCCGCGCGGGCGCCGAGATCGGCGCGCCGATCATCCATCTGTCGACCGACTATGTGTTCGACGGCAGCCTCGACCGTCCCTGGCGCGAGGAGGATCCCACCGGCCCGCTCGGCGTCTATGGCGCGACCAAGCTGGCCGGGGAACAGGCGGTGCAGGCCTCGGGCGCTACCCACGCCGTGCTGCGGCTGGCCTGGGTCTACAGCCCGTTCGGCAACAATTTCGTCAAGACGATGCTGCGCCTCGCCGAGACGCGCGACGCGCTCAACGTCGTCGAGGACCAGCGCGGCTGCCCGGGCTCGGCGCTCGACATCGCGACGGCGATCCTCACCGTGGTCGAGCATTGGCAGCGCGAGGGCGCGACCAGCGGGCTCTACCATTTCACCGGCTCGGGCGAGACGACCTGGGCGGATTTCGCCCGCGCGATCTTCGCCGAAAGCGCGAAGCATGGCGGCCCGACCGCCGAGGTGACCGGCATCCCGACTTCGGGCTATCCCACCCCGGCCAAGCGCCCAGCCAACTCCCGGCTCGACTGCACCCGCTTCGCCGAAACCTTCGGCTACCGCGCCCCGGCATGGCAGGAGTCGCTCGCGGTGGTGGTGGACCGGCTGTTCGCTGCGGGGCGCCCGGCTTAACCCTTTCGACAGCTCCGGCCTCTACCCGCCCCCGGTATCAGGAACCTGTTCCAAGATACTGGGGGATAACGATGCAACAGATTCATTCGCTGTCGGAGAAGGAACGCCGCTGGCTGTCCGGCGGCGTGCTCTTCGGCGTGCTGCTCACGCTGATCCTGACGGCGGAGTCGGACGATCCGATCCCCACCTTCCTCGCGGCGGTCGGCGCGATCGGCCAGGTCGGCATCGCGGTGGCGCTCTATTTCGTCAATCGCGCGCAGTGGAAGCTGCAGGAGCATCTCGCGCAGGAGGAAGTGCGCCAGGCGGCGGAACGGCAGCGACTCGTGCGCCAGATCGCTCTGGACAACATTCGCGAGGAGATCGACACCTTCTATCGCAGCTGTGAGGTTGGCGCGCGCGAAGAATGCCATGACCGGATGAGCGAACACCTGTTCCAGCTCAAGGTGGGCCTGGATTTCGAATCGGCTCGCAGCATTCGAAAGTTCCTGCGGTTTTCGTCCGACATCATTACCCACATGAGTACGGACGAGGGGCGAGTGGCGAACGGACGGCGCATGGATCCTTGGCGCAAGTCGGCCAACAACGTGCTGCGGACGGTCGGCGCGGAACCGCTCGACTTCGGGAAGGGCCGGGATTGACAGGAAAAACCGCAATTGGGGTTGCCGCTGATGCCCCCCGCCCCTAACCGTCCCTCCGTGTCCGAAGCCCGACCCGACCGCATCGCCACCGGCCTGGCGCTCCGTCTCTTCGCCATCTTCTGCATGTCGACGATGTCGGCGCTCATCAAGATGTCCGAGCTGCGCGGCGCCTCGCTGATCGAGACGATGTTCCACCGCCAGCTCTGGGCGGTGCCGCTGGTCACGCTGTGGGTGGCGCTGGGGCCCGGCCTCAAGTCGCTGAAGACGGAGCGCTTCGGCGCGCATGCCTGGCGCACCGCGGTGGGCCTCACCGGCATGATCTTCACCTTCGGCGCGGTGATCCTGCTGCCGCTGGCCGAGGCGCAGACCTTCCAGTTCACCGTGCCGATCTTCGCCACGCTGCTCGGCGCGCTGATCCTCGGCGAGCCGACCGGCTGGCACCGCTGGGGCGCGGTGATCCTGGGCTTTGTCGGCGTGCTGATCGTCGTCCAGCCCGGCCAGCAGGCGATCCCGATCTTCGGTGCGTTCGTCGGGCTGATGGCGGCGCTGTTCGTCGCGATCGTCGCGATCACGCTGCGCCAGATCGGCAGGACCGAAAGCGCCGGCACCACGGTGTTCTGGTTCTCTTTGCTCTCGGTGCCGGTGCTGGGTGCGATCTACGCGTTCAACTATCGCCCGCACGACGCCGAGACCTGGGCGATCCTAATCGCCACGGGGCTGGTCGGCGGAGTGGGCCAGCTGGCGCTCACCGGCGCGATGCGCTTCGCCCCCGTCTCCGCGGTGGTGCCGATGGACTATTCGGGGCTGATCTGGGCGACGCTCTACGGCTGGCTGCTGTTCGACGTGTTCCCGACCTTCTCGACCTGGCTGGGCGCACCGGTGATCATCGCCAGCGGGCTCTACATCGTCTATCGCGAACAGAAGCTGGCGCGGGGCCGCGCTAGCTACGCCGAAACGCCACTATGAGGTTGTTGGCGGGCATCGCCACTCGCCGCTCGAACACCAGCCCTTGCGCCGCGGCCGCAGCGATCACCTCGTCCAGCAGGCGGAGTCCCCATTCGGAGTCGCGCGCGCGCAACGACTGGTCGAATTCCTCGTTCGAGGGCGCGGTGGGCACGCCTGCCTCGCGATAGGGCCCGTAAAGGATCAGCGGTGCGCCCGGCGGCAGCAGCTGCCCTGCCCCCGCCATCAGCCCCAGCGTCGCCGCCCAGGGGCTGATATGGACCATGTTGATGCACAGGATCGCATCGGCATGGCTCACCGGCCACGTCGCCGCCGCCGCATCCAGCGCGACCGGCGGGCGGACATTGGCCAGCCCCGCGCACCACGACGCGATCGAGGCGAGCGCATCCGGGTCCGGGTCGCTCGGGTGCCATTCCAGCCTGGGGAAATGCTCGGCGAAATAGGCGCAATGCTCGCCGCTGCCGCTGGCCACTTCGAGCACGCGGCCGGAGACGGGGAGCAGCTCGCCCAGCATCGTGGCGATCGCCGCGCGATTGCGCAGCGTCGCGGGGGCGTGGCGCCGCACGCCTTCGGGCGGGGCCAGCCAGCTGCGCTCGCGATCGCTCATGCGGCCGCCCGCGCCTGGGCGAGCAGCCTACGCCCACGGAGATACATCTCCAACCGCATCGCGCTGAACAGCCCTAGCGCCATCGTGCCGAAGGCCTGGGTGAGCAGCACCACGTTGAGGTGCAGCGCCGAGCCCTCGGCCTGGCCGACCAGCTTGATCGCGATCAGCACGACGATGAACAGCAGCCCGCCGATCGACGCCCTCTGGTTGAGCTGGTGCGTCTCCGGGTCGACCGAGAGCCGCATCATCTTACCCCGCTGCCAGCCGAGCCCGCCGCCCACCACCAGCGCGGCGGCGCACAGCGCCGAGCCGCCGAGGCTCGGCTGCAGCCGCAGGAACAGGCTGGCGACGAGCAGCGCATAGAGCGCCGGGATGATCCACAGTCGTTCAAGTATCAGCGGCCGCGCCTTCGACATCCGGCGGAGGCGCAGCGCGAGGATCAGCCCCACGACGAGCGCGGTGATGCCGTAGCGGATCAGGTGCGGCGTATCGAACTGCATGGCGGAGTCCCCCCTGAGCGATGCAGTGCAGCATAGAGGCAAGCTCCGCCGCGTCAAAACTCGCTTTTCACGCCCTGTCCCGCGCCGCGACGTCGATCACGGGCCGAACGAGAAGACTTCAGTTGCCCGGCCGCTCGATCCGGTACTCCTTCGGCGGCGTGGCACCCATCAGGTTCTCGACGAAATAGTCCCAGCGGCGGCGCATCATATAGTAGGATTGGTCGCCATAGCCGTGATGCGCGCGCGGAAACAGGACGAGGTCGAAATCCTTGTTGGCCTTTTCCAGCGCATCGACCACCAGCAGCGTCGAGGAGACCGGCACATTGTCGTCGAGCATGCCGTGCGCCAGCAGCAGCTTGCCCTTCAGGTTCCTGGCGATGTCCTGATTGGCCTGCAGGTCGTAGTTGGTCTTCTTCCCGTCGCTCTCCAGCAACCCGAGATATTTCTCGTAGAAATCGTCTTCATAGTTGCGGTTGTCGTGGTTGCCGCTCTCGGCGATCCCGACCTTGAAGAAATCGGGATAGAGGAACATCGCCGCCGCGGTGGCATTGCCGCCGCCTGAATGCCCCCAGATGCCGACGCGGTCGAGGTCGAGCCAGGCGTAGCGCTTGGCCAGATCCTGGATGCCGCTCCGCTGGTCGGGCACGGCCTGCTTGCCCATGTCGCGGTAGTAATAGTCCTGGAAAGCCTTGGAGCGACGCGGCGTGCCCAGCCCGTCGATCTCGACCACGGCAAAGCCCAGCTGCGCCAGCGCACCCGCATCCCCCTGGGCCGCAGAGAACTGCCGCGAGGGGATCGTCCCCATGAACGGGCCGGGATAGATATAGTCGACGACCGGATACTTGCGCTGCGGATCGAGCCCGGCCGGCTTGAACAGCAGCCCGTGGCACAGCGTCTTGCCGTCGCTGCACCGGACGGCGATGCTCTCCGGCGCCTGCCAGCCCGCCGCGCGCAGCCGCGTGACGTCGCCTTTCGCCAACCCCGTGACGACCGATCCGTCGGCGCTGCGCAGCACGGCGGTCTGCGGCTCCTGCGGGGTCGAGTAGATGTCGACGAAATAGCGCCCGTCGCTCGACGGGATCGCGATATGATCCTGCCTTTCCGGCGTCAGCAGCTTGGGTGCGCCGCCCTTCAGGTCGATGGCATAGATGCTGCGATAATAGGGATCCATGCCGGGCTCCAGCCCGACGCCCGCCACCAGCATCTTGCCGCTTCGCTCGTCGATGAAGACGGGATGATCGACGTTCCACTGGCCCTGGGTGACCTGGCGGATCAGCTTGCCGGTGGCGGCGCTGTACAGATAATAATGGCCCCAGTTGTCGCGCTGCGACCACCACAGGATCTCGCCGCGCTCGGAGAGATAGCGCCAGTTGATCCCCTCGTCATTGTAGCCGCTGTCGAACCAGGTCGGCACGCTCTCGATGAACAGGTCGCGCACCGCGCCGCTGGTCGCGTCGGCGATGCGCACGGTCTCCACCTTGTGGTCGCGCGAGGTCGAGACGAAGGCGAGCGTCTTCGCGTCCTTCGCCCACTGCATGTCCTGCGGACCCTCGCCGCACACCACGTCGTCGCACAGCGAGGAGCGATGCGGCTCCGCCGGCATCTTAAGGCGGATCACCTGGCCGGCATCCACGTCGACGATGACGCGCTGGATCTGAATGATCTCCTTGTCGCCGACGAACGGATATTTCCACGTGTCGACCTTCGAATGGCCGACCTGGGTCGTGGTGATCGAGAAGTCCGCCACCGCGCGCTGGTCCTGCTGGAAGGTCGCCAGCTTCCTGGAGTCGGGGGACCAGATCACGATCGCCTGATCGGAATGCTTCCAGCCCGCATTGTCCGTCGCGTAGCCGAAATCCTTCACGCCGTCGGTCGTCAGCTGCCGTTCCGCACCCGTTGCCATGTCGCGGACCCACAGGTTCCAGTCGCGCACGAAGGCGGCGCGCTTGCCGTCCGGGGAGAGCACCGCATCGGCCGGGCCCTGCTGCGCCAGATAGCCGGCGATCTGCCCGGCGCTCGGCGCTGCCGATTCCGTGCAAGCGTAGGGCTGCACCATCGCGCACGCATAGCGCTTGCCGCCGACACTGAGCACCGCCCGGTTCCGGGCGAGGTCCGGCATGAAATCGCCGATGGCCAGCTTCGCCGCGTTCTGCTCCTTCAGACCGGTGGCGTTGAGCGAGGCGAGCAGCGCCCTGGTCTCGAAGGCGGCCTTCTTGGTGCGCTTGGCCGCATCGACCAGCATGATCGTCGGCACGCCGTGATCGGTGTCGACATACCAGAAGCGGCGGGCGTCGATCCAATGCGCCGAGCGTACCGCGTGATCGACCAGCGGCGCCGTCCACGGCGCCAGCTGGTGCGCGGCGCGTGTGTAGTCGGCGTCCGTCAGCACCGGCCGTTGTTGCGCGATCGCCGTGCCGGCGGTCAGGGAAGCCAGGAGACAGCAGGCGATCAGGCGCATCGAGCAACTTTCCGAAGGAGGGGAGTCGGCCATCCGCAAGGAAGAGGGTCTACGGCGCGTCCTTCCGCCGCTGCCCCCCCCGCGCGGACCCGGCGCAGCGCGCGCGGGCGCGCTCTGTATGCAGAGCGGCGGCAGCGACCGCAATAGCGCCGCCCACCTCCCCCAGACGCAAAACGCCGGCGGGAAGCGGGGGCTTCCAGCCGGCGTGTGCGACCCTCTCGGGGGGTAACGGGTCGGACGCTTACTCGGCCGCTTCGGCGGGTGCCGCGTCCTTGTACGCCAGCAACGGCTTGCGCGCGGCGAGCGTCTCGTCGAGGCGGCGGCGAGGCGCGAAGTGCGGCGCGCTCTTCAGCGCCGCCTCGCCCTGCTTGGCCTTGGTCGCGACGTTGCGGAACGCGCCGATGAACTGGTCGAGCGCCGCCTTGCTCTCGGTCTCGGTTGGCTCGACCAGCATCGCGCCGTGGACGACGAGCGGGAAATACACCGTCATCGGGTGATAGCCCTCGTCGATCAGCCCCTTGGCGATATCGAGCGTCGAGAAGCCCTCGGGCAGGCCCTTGTCGCTGAAGATCGCCTCATGCATGCACGGGCCGGTCTTGGCGAAGGGTGCGTCGAGCACGTCCTCCATCGCGCGCAGCACGTAATTGGCATTGAGCACCGAATCCTCGGCGACCTGGCGCAGGCCGTCGGCACCGTGGCTGAGGATATAGGTCAGCGCGCGGGTGAACATGCCCATCTGGCCGTGGAAGGCGGTCATGCGGCCGAAGGTGCCGGCATGATGCTCCTCGGCATTCTCCTCCTCGACGAGGCGATAGCCATCGGCCGTCTTCTCGACGAAGGGCAACGGCGCATAGGGCGCCAGCGCCGCCGACAGCACCACCGGGCCCGAACCCGGACCGCCGCCGCCATGCGGGGTGGAGAAGGTCTTGTGCAGGTTGATGTGCATCGCATCGACGCCGAGATCACCCGGGCGCACCCGGCCGACGATCGCGTTGAAGTTGGCGCCGTCGCAATAGACATAGCCGCCGGCGGCATGGACCGCGTCGGAAATGTCCTTGAGGTCCGGCTCGAACAGGCCGCAGGTGTTCGGGTTGGTGATCATCACGCCGGCGATGTCCGGCCCCAGCCGCGCCTTGAGTGCCGCCACGTCGACCCGGCCTTCCGGCGTCGCGGGGATGTCCTCCACCGCGAAGCCGGCGAAGGCCGCCGTCGCCGGGTTGGTGCCGTGCGCGCTCTCCGGCACCAGCATGATGCGGCGCGCGGTCTCGCCCTTGGCGTCGAGCGCGGCGCGGATCGCCAGCACGCCGCAGAGTTCGCCATGCGCGCCGGCCTTGGGGCTCATCGCCACCGCCTGCATGCCGGTGAGCGTGGTCAGCCAGTGCGCGAGCTGGTCGATCGCCTCCAGCGCGCCCTGCACGGTATCGACCGGCTGGAGCGGGTGGATGTCGGCGAAGCCCGGCAGGCGCGCCATCCGCTCGTTGAGGCGCGGATTGTGCTTCATCGTGCAGCTGCCCAGCGGGAACAGGCCGAGATCGATGGCATAGTTCTGGCGGCTGAGGCGGGTATAGTGGCGCACCGTCTCGGGCTCGGACAGGCCCGGCAGGCCGATGGCCTTCGAGCGCTCCATGCCGGCGAGGCGCGACTTGCCCGCAGGGGCCTCACCGAAATCGACGCCGGTGGTGTCGGTGGAGCCGATCTCGAAGATCAGCGCCTCTTCCAGCATCAGCGCGCGGTTGCCAGTGAACGTGCCCTCGGCGGTCTCGCTACCTCCCGACGGCGTGGTGGGGCGCCAGCCCGACGGATTGATCGTGCTCATGCCAGCACCTCCTCGAGTGCGGAGGCAAGCGTCTCGACGTCCTCCTCCGTGGTGGTTTCGGTGACCGCGACGACGAGGCCGTTCTGCAGCGCCTCGACGCCCGGATAGAGGCGGCCGAGCGACACGCCGGCCAGGATGCCCTTGTCGGCCAGCTGGCGGACGGCGGGGCGCGCTTCCTTGGACAGCTTCAGGGTGAATTCGTTGAAGAACCGGTCGGTGACCAGCTCCACCCCGTCGACTTCGGCCAGGCGATCGGCGGCGGCGCTGGCGCCGACATGGTTGAGCTCGGCGAGCTGGCGCAGGCCCTTCTCGCCCAGCAGCGTCATGTGCACCGACATGGCGAGCGCGCACAGCACCGAGCTGGTGCAGATGTTCGACGTCGCCTTTTCGCGGCGGATATGCTGCTCGCGCGTGGAGAGCGTCAGCACGAAGCCGCGCTTGCCGCTGGCGTCCACCGTCTCGCCACAAAGGCGGCCCGGCATCTGGCGCACCAGCTTTTCCGAGCAGGCGAACAGGCCGACATACGGCCCGCCGAATTGCAGGCCGACGCCGAGCGACTGGCCCTCGCCGACGACGATGTCCGCGCCCATCTCGCCCGGCGCCTTGATCGCCCCCAGCGCCACCGGCTCGGTGACGACGGCGATCAGCAGCGCCTTCTTGGCGTGGCAGGCCTCGGCCAGCGCCGACATGTCCTCGATGCGGCCGAGAATGTCCGGATACTGGACGACGACGCACGAGGTGTCGGCGTCGATCGCGTTGATCAGGTCGAGCGTGTCGGGCTCGGGGCTCAGCGTCGGCACGCCGGTGACGAGCTGGTCGCCGGTGAAGCGCGCCATCGTCTTGGCGACCGAGACATAATGCGGGTGCAGACCGCCCGAGAGGATCGCCTTGCCGCGCTTGGTGACGCGGCGCGCCATCGAGATCGCTTCCCAGCACGCGGTCGAGCCGTCGTACATCGAGGCATTGGCGACGTCGCAGCCGAGCAGCCGGGCGATCTGGCTCTGGAACTCGAACATCATCTGCAGCGTGCCCTGCGCGATTTCCGGCTGGTAGGGCGTGTAGGCGGTGAGGAACTCGCCGCGCTGGATGAGGTGATCGACCGAGGCCGGCACATGGTGGCGATAGGCCCCTGCCCCCAGGAAGAACGGCGCCTCGCCGGCGGCGAGGTTCTTGCGCGCCAGCGCGGTCATGTGGCGTTCGACCGCGAGTTCCGACGCATGCATCGGCAGGCCGGCGATCGGCCCGCTCAGGCGGGCGCTTTCGGGCACGTCGACGAACAGATCGTCGATCGACGGGGCGCCGATCGTGCCAAGCATTGCCTGACGGTCGGCCGGGGTAAGGGGCAGGTAGCGCATCGACTGTCCTACTCTACCTCCCGCAAATGGGAGGGATTATGGGGTGGGATGATCCCGTGAAGGGTGGCAATCCCATCATGCTTTCGTTCCTCCCCCTCGAGGGGGAGGATAGCGGAGCTTGGCGCTTCAGCGCCTAGCGCAGCTTGGAGAGGGTGAGCGGTTGCCTGAGCAACCGCGCGATTTGCTATTGCAAATCGCCCCCTCTCCCTCCCACTGCCTCCGGCAGCGGGCCCCTCCCTCCCCCCAGGAGGGGGAGGGGCTAATAAGAGATCACAGCTTGGCGACGAACGCCTGGTACTTGGCCTCGTTCATCAGGCCTTCCAGCTCGCTCTCGTCGCTGAGCGTCATCTTGAAGAACCAGCCTTCGCCTTCCGGATCCTCGTTCACCAGCGCGGGGTTGTCGGCGAGGTCGCTGTTGCCCTCGACGACGGTGCCCGACACCGGCGCATACACGTCCGACGCCGCCTTGACGCTCTCGACGACCGCGGCATCGTCGCCCTTGCTCAGTTCCTTGCCCTCGTCGGGCACTTCGACGAACACGATGTCGCCGAGCTGGCTCTGGGCATATTCGGTGATGCCGACCGTCGCGACGTCGCCGTCGACTTCGATCCACTCATGGTCTTCGGTAAAATAACGGCTCATGTCACGCTCCCTTTCGGACATAGCGGTGGGGGACGAAGGGCATCGCAACGACCTCCGCGGAATGCTGCTTGCCCCGCTGGACAAGCGTAATCTTGGTACCGGCCGCTGCAAGGGCCGAGGGCACATAGGCCATCGCGATCGGCTTCTGCACCGAAGGCGCGAACCCGCCCGAGGTGACCTTGCCGACCTCGGCGCCCGAGGCATCGACCACCGCCGCGCCCTCGCGCACCGGCTGGCGGCCCTCGACGATCAGGCCGACGCGCTTCATGGCGCTGCCCTGCTCGCGCTCGGCGAGGATGCGCTCGGCACCGGCGAAACCGCCCTCTTCGCGGCGGCGCTTGGACAGCGCGAAGCCCAGATCGGCGGCGACTGGCGTGGTCTCCAGATCGAGGTCATGGCCGTAGAGCGGCAGGCCGGCCTCCAGGCGCAGCGAATCGCGCGCGCCCAGGCCGATCGGCTTCACCTCGGGCTGCGCGGTGAGCGCGTCGGCGAACGCCTCCGCCGCCTCGCCCGGCAGCGAAATCTCGTAGCCGTCCTCGCCGGTATAGCCCGAGCGGCTGACCCAGAGCGGGTTGCCGTTCCATTCGAACGCGGCGGCGGTCATGAACACCAGCGTCTCGACGCCCGGCAGCACGCGTGCGAGCGCGGTCACCGCCTCCGGCCCCTGCAGCGCCAGCAGCGCCTGATCCTCGAGATGGTTGATCGTCACTTCGTCTGGCAGCAACTCGCGGAACACGCCCAGATCGTCCCACTTGGTCGCGCCGTTGACGACCATGTAGATCGTGCCGCCCCCGATCTCGAAGGCATTGTCGGCGGGCAGCCGGGTCATCATCAGGTCGTCGTGAATGCCGCCTTCTTCGCTGAGCAGCAGCGAATAGCGCATCCGGCCCTCGCCCAGGCCCTTCACGTCGCCCGGCAGCAGCTTTTCGAGGCCGGCGTCGAAGTCGACGCCCGAGAAGAGCAGCTGGCCCATATGGCTGACGTCGAACAGCCCGGCATGTTCGCGCGTCCAGAGATGCTCGGCCATGATGCCTTCATACTGGACCGGCATGGCATAGCCCGCGAACGGCACCATCCGGCCGCCGCGCGCGCGGTGCCAGGCGTCGAGCGGCAGCGTCTCGATCGGCAGGTCGGTGGCGGTATCTTCGGCGGCTTCGCTCATGGGGCACTCCGGGCATCAGGGTTTCAACGGCGCGCGTGGAGCCGAAGCCCTTCGCAACACCATCGCCCCCTCTGTCACGGAACCTGAGAGCTTTCGCACGGGTGGTACCCGGCTTACCCCTTCGGTGGAGCCCGGCCTCGGCGGCCGTCTCGCTTTCCAGAGTGTCGTGGCCTGCGCGGTCCTCGGTGCCTGAGAGATTCCGGGGCGGTTGCTCCTTCGGCGATCCGGCGAACCGGATTCTCTCCCGCGCATGCCCATGCCGGTTGCCCGGCATCGACGTCCGCGAGCCTTGGCGGGACGGCTGGCGCGAGTCAATCGGGATAGTGGTGATTTTAGATCCTCCCCGGAACGGGGAGGGGGACCATGCGCAGCATGGTGGAGGGGCCGCCGCGCCAGCGGCGGTAGTTCTGCGTTGGCAGCGCAACCGCGCCTGTCGGCGCGCCCCTCCACCACGCGGCTTGCGCCGCGCGGTCCCCCTCCCCGTTCCGGGGAGGATCTTAACGTAGGATCACCGCGTCGCGTTGTACTTGAGCTGGTCGTCGGTCAGCTGGAACCCCACCAGCGCCTCGAACGTCGCCGACAGCACCGAGCGGCGGACGTTCGGATCGCTCAGCGGATCGGTCGCCGCCGATTCCTCGCCTGCCTTGCGCTTGGCGGTCAGGCGGCGGCGGACTTCGTCGGGGAGCGTCGCGGCGGCGTGCGAGACGCTGCTGGTCGCCGTCCCCACGGCGCTGGCGCGGAGCTGGCCCGCCTCGAAATGGAGCGTAACGTTGGCGACACGCTTCGCCTCGACATTGGTCCCGCCGCGCACCACGGTGAGGAAATAGGGCAGCACCACGTCGCGTGCCGGACCGGCATCGCGGCGGCGGGCCAGGACGTCGAACTTGACGTCGGTCACCACCTGCGCGCCGGCATCGTTGCAGGTCGACTGGATGTTGGTGATCGTCGCCACCACGTCGATCGCGCTCGCCTCGCGGCTGGTCGCCGGATCGAACAGCGTCACGTCGCCGGTGCCGGCCGGAATCGCCACCGTCGGGCAGGCGGTGCGCACCGCGCTGATGCCGCCTTCGGTGATTTCGCCGGTGCGGGCGCAACCGCTGGCGGCGAGCAGGATCAGGGCGGGAACGGTGAACTTAGGCACAGACAAGGGAGGGCAACCTTTCGAACCGAACAGCCGCCCCCCATCTGCGACGAGACGGGGACCGGAATGGCGCGCACCATAGGAACCGCCTTCCGCCCGCGCAAGCAATCGCGTAGAGGCTCCACCCGATGGCAAACACCGAAAAGCGTCCCCTGGAGCTGCTGATCGCAGCGCCCCGCGGCTTCTGCGCCGGCGTCGACCGCGCGATCCGCATCGTCGAACTCGCGATCGAGAAATATGGCGCGCCGGTCTATGTCCGGCACGAGATCGTCCACAACAAGTTCGTCGTCGAGAATCTGCGCGCCAAGGGCGCCGTGTTCGTCGAGACGCTGGACCATGTGCCGGACGGCGTGCCGGTGGTGTTCTCCGCCCACGGCGTGCCCAAGGCGGTGCCGCACAAGGCCGAGCAACGCGGGCTTTCGTACCTCGACGCCACCTGCCCGCTCGTCTCCAAGGTCCACCGCCAGGCCGAGCGGCACGTCGCCGCCGGGCGCCACATCCTGTTCGTCGGGCATCAGGGCCACCCCGAGGTGATCGGCACCTTCGGCCAGGTCCCCGAAGGCGCGATGACGCTGGTCGAGACCGAAGCCGATGCCGAATCGGTGGTGGTGCCCGATCCCGAGAACCTCGCCTTCCTCACCCAGACCACGCTGTCGGTGGACGATACCGCCGCGGTGCTGGGCATTCTCAAGCGCCGCTTCCCGACGATGCTGGCGCCGGGCGCGGACGACATCTGCTATGCCACCTCGAACCGGCAGGGGGCGGTGAAGGCGATCGCCGAGCAGGCCGAGCTGGTGCTGGTGATCGGCGCGCCCAATTCGTCCAACTCGCTGCGGCTGGTCGAGGTCGCCAAGCGTGGCGGCGCCCGTGCGGTGCTGATCCAGCGCGCCGCCGAGATCGACTTCGCCTGGTTCGACGGCGTGACCCGCGTCGGTATCAGCGCCGGCGCCTCGGCCCCGGAAGTCTTGGTCCGCGAAGTCGTCGAGCAGCTCGGCACCCGGTTCGCGGTGACCGAGCGCGAGGTGGAGACGGTGGAAGAGAACGTCGTGTTCAAGCTGCCGCGCGGGCTCGAGGCTGCGTAATGGCCGTCTACACGCAGGTTTCGGCCGAGGCGCTGTCGGCGTTCCTCGAGCGCTTCGACGTCGGCGAGCTGGTCTCGGCCAAGGGCATCGCCGAGGGGGTGGAGAACAGCAACTACCTCGTCGACACGAGCAAGAGCCGCTTCATCCTGACGCTGTACGAGAAGCGCGTCGACCAGGGTGACCTGCCCTATTTCATGGCACTGCTCGATCACTGCGCCGATCGCGGGCTGCCGGTGCCCCCGGCGGTGCCCGATCGCGACGGCACGCTGATCCACACGCTGGAAGGACGCCCGGCGTGCCTGATCCAGTTCCTGTCGGGGGTCTCGGTCTCGCACCCGACGCCTGCACAGGCGCGCGCGGCGGCCGAGGCGATGGGCCGGATGCACAAGGCGGTCGCCGACTTTCCGCAGGATCGCCCCAATTCGATGGGGGTGGATACCTGGCGCCCGCTGTTCGAACGCTGCGGCACCAGCCTCAACGACATCGCCCCGGGGCTGTACGAGGAACTCGGCCGGGCGCTCGACCGCGTCACCGCGCTGTGGCCGCGCGAAGGCTTCGACACCTGCGCGATCCATGCCGACCTGTTCCCGGACAATGTCCTGATGCTCGGCAACCGGGTGACGGGTTTGATCGACTTCTACTTCGCCTGCACCGACCTCCGGCTCTACGACCTCGCGGTGATGCACACCGCCTGGGCGTTCGACGCGACGGGCGAGCGGTTCGATCCGTACGTGTCCGAGGCGCTGCTGGAGGGCTATGAGACCAGCTACAAGCTCACCGAAAAGGAACGCGCGATCCTGCCGCTGCTGGCGACCGGTGCCTGCATCCGTTTCACCCTGTCGCGCGCCTGGGACTGGCTCAACACCCCCGCCGACGCGCTGGTGACGCGCAAGGACCCGATGGCCTTCTGGCGACGGTCGCACGTCTATGCCTCCGTACTGTCGGCGATCGCATGACTGCCGAACTCCAGCATGTCGAGATCGCGACCGACGGCGCGTGCAAGGGCAATCCCGGCCCGGGCGGCTGGGGCGCGCTGCTGCGCATGGGCGACATCGAGAAGGAACTGTCCGGCGGCGAGGCGCACACCACCAACAACCGCATGGAGCTGATGGCGGCGATCGAGGGGCTGAAGGCGCTCAAGCGCCCCTGCCGGGTGACGCTCTCCACCGACAGCCGCTATGTGATGGACGGCCTGACCAAGTGGATCCATGGCTGGATGAAGAATGGCTGGCGCACGGCCGACAAGAAGCCGGTCAAGAACGCCGATCTCTGGCAGGAACTCCTCGCCGCCGCCAAGCCCCACCGGGTCGAGTGGAAATGGGTCAAGGGCCATGCCGGGCATCCGGACAATGAGCGGGCGGACAAGCTGGCGAGCGACGCGGCGGTCGCGGCGCGGTGATGCCGCGCTTCGTCGACAGCATGGCATCGCGCGAGGGGCGTTTCGCGCTCGGCACCGACATGGTGAGCGGACAACCCTATCTGAGCATTCCTGTCAGCAATCGCCTGGCAGACTATGAAGAATATTACCGGCTGACGGATTCAGAGCGGGTCGTGTTTGAGAGCGATATGGTCCTTGCAGCGGCCTTCGCTGCGAAGTGCCGTCGCCGAGAGATGGACGACCGCTTGATCCTCCCGCCGGGAGCGGATCGAGGAAACTGATCAATCGGTTGGCGACACTTCAGTCTCCGCCCGACACGTTCCGACCAAAACCGAGGGGGTGCCCATGCTCGCTTACACGGTCCTGCTGATCCTTGCTGCGCCTCTCCAGGCAGTGGCCGCCCCGCCCCAAGCCGCAGCGCCCGCCCCGGCGCAGGCCGAGCATGTCGCGATCCAGGCGTCGGACATCGATCGCAGCGCCGCCTTCTACCACGAGGCGTTCGGGCTGCGGCTCATCCCGACGCCGCTCAAGAACCGCCGCTGGCTCGATCTCGGCCATGGCATGGCGCTGCACATTCTCGACGGCCGCACCGCGCCCAAGCCGTCGAACCGAGACGAGCATCTCGCCCTCCATGTCGACGATCTCGCGACGGTGATGGCGTGGCTCGACGCGCACCATCTCGCCTGGACCAACTTCACCGGCGCGCCGCGCAAGATGCAGCTCCGCTTCGATGGGGTGCGCCAGATCTATGTGCAGGATCCTGACGGGTACTGGCTGGAGGTGGGGGATAGCCGGGGCACGCCGGCAGGGTGACGGGCGCGCTCACAATCATCATCACGTCGGCAGCACTCTGCAGCTTGGAAGGTTGCAAGGCAGAAGCACCGGAGATTTGCAGAAGCTCGCCACCTGAAGCTGCAGAGCATTACCAGCAATGGGCAAACGAACGGGCTAAGGCAGGCTGTAAAGACGGGCACGTATCAGACGCAACGGACGCCCTGCCCGAATACCGCCACGGCTTGTTGTGAAGCTCCGTAGCCAGCTCCCAAATCCTCCCCCGCCAGGTGGAGGTGGCGCCAAAGGCGGCGGAGGGGGAGGATGCACGACGGCGGCCGTTCTGGCATCTTCCCCCTCCGACCCGCTGGCGCGCCCCCCCCCCTGGCGGGGGAGGATAAAATCAGTACCTTACGCCGTTGCGAGCGCCACCTCATACTGCGCCGTGGTCTTCGCCGCGACTTCCTCCGCAGTCACCCCCGGCGCCAGCTCCACCAGCCGGAACGGCGAGCCATGGTCCACGCGCGAAAACACCGCGAGGTCCGTGATGATCATGTCCACCACATTCCTGCCCGTCAGCGGCAGGGTGCAGTCGGGGATGAACTTCGGGCTGCCGTCCTTGGCGGTATGCTCCATCACCACGATGATCTTCTTCACGCCCGCGACCAGGTCCATCGCGCCGCCCATGCCCTTGATCATCTTGCCCGGGATCATCCAGTTGGCGATGTCGCCGCCCTGGCTCACTTCCATCGCGCCGAGCACGGTCAGGTCGATATGCCCGCCGCGGATCATCGCGAAGCTGTCCGCCGAGCTGAAATAGACCGAGCTGGGCAGTTCGCTGATCGTCTGCTTGCCGGCGTTGATCAGGTCCGGATCCTCGTCGCCCTCATAGGGGAACGGGCCGATGCCGAGCATGCCGTTCTCGGACTGGAGCGTCACCTCCACCCCGGCCGGGATATGGTTCGCCACCAGCGTCGGGATGCCGATGCCGAGATTGACGTAGAAGCCGTCCTGCAGCTCCTTCGCGGCGCGCGCCGCCATGTCGTCGCGGGTCCAGGCCATCAGTGCTTCTCCTGCGGATCCGTCCAGCGCGTCGCCGGCGGGAAGGTTTGGTCATAGGTGGAACCGAGCCCGGTTCCGTAGACGGGGTTGGGCAGCACGAACCAGCCGTGGCCCCAGAGCGCGGCGATCGCCGGGCTGGCGGCGGCCGCGCGTCGCTCGGGCGGGGTGAGGCCGGCGAACAGGTCGGTGAAGTCGCCGAGCTGGTCGCCGCCCATCGCCACCACGCACCAGCGCTGGGCGATCGCATCGCGGCGGCCGTCCTTGCCGGACTTGCCGTCGACATCGCCCTTGAGGAACAGCGTCTCGCCATGCTTGGCCGGGCCCAGCCCCGCGAAGGTCAGCGCGGCCTCGGTCTGCTCGGCATTGGCGGCGGCGCGATTGGTATTGAAAATCACCGTGACGCCCATCGCCCGCAGCGCCTGCACCGCGTCGAGCGCGCCGGGGACGGCGGCGACCTTCATCGCGCCGGTCTTCTCCCAGCGATCCCAGCGCGCCGAATCCCAGCCGCCCGAACGCTGCGCATCGTCACCCTCGTACCCGAGGTTGAGCAGCAGCGTCTCGTCAACATCGAACACGGCGGCGGGCGGCTTGTCGCCGCAAGGCTGGAAGCGCGGGCCCGCGAGCGTCGCGCCGGGCTCCAGCACGACCGACAGCCCACCGCGCCTGGCCATGCGCGCGCGGGTCTGATCGACCAGCGCGTTATAGGCCTGCACGCTCAGCGCCGCCGCCTCGCCCGAGCCGTAGAGATATTGCATGCCGCCCGGCACGCCGCCGGATGCGGCAGCCGGTGCCTGCGGCGCCTGCACCACATGGGTATCGACGACGCAGCCCGACAATGCCAGCCCGGCTGCCAGCAGCAGCCCGCCCCGGATCACGCCGCCTCGCGCGGACGGACGGTGCGGAACTCGATCTTCTTGTCGTAGGGCGCGCCGACGACCAGCCGCTTCACATAGATGCCCGGCAGGTGGATCTGGTCGGGATCGAGGCTGCCGACCGGCACCACTTCCTCCACCTCGGCAATGCACAGGTGGCTGGCGGTGGCCATCGGCTGGTTGAAGTTGCGCGCGGTCTTGCGGAAGATCAGGTTGCCCGCCTCGTCGGCCTTCCAGCCCTTGATGATCGAGATGTCGGCGCGGATGCCGCGCTCGAGGATATATTCCTCGCCGTCGAAGACCTTCACTTCCTTGCCCTCGGCCACCTTCGTGCCGACACCGGTCTTGGTGTAGAAGCCGGGGATGCCCGCGCCGCCGGCCCGGCAGCGCTCGGCGAGCGTGCCCTGTGGGCAGAATTCCACCTCCAGCTCGCCGGAGAGATACTGCCGCTCGAACTCCTTGTTCTCGCCGACGTACGACGAGATCATCTTCTTCACCTGGCGGCTGCGCAGCAGCTTGCCCAGGCCCTCATTGTCGATGCCGGCATTGTTCGAGGCGATGGTGAGGTCCTTGACGCCCGAAGCCTGGATCGCGTCGATCAGCCGCTCGGGAATGCCGCACAGGCCGAAACCGCCCGCGCAGATCATCATCCCGTCGAACAGCAGCCCTTCCAGCGCTGCGCTCGCGTTGGGGTAGAGCTTGTCCATCGACGATTCCCTCCGAATGTTCGCCCCGGCGATAATCCTCCCGGGGCGGCGGGGTCAAGCGAACCTGAACCAGCTTTCAACTTTGCCCCACCTTCCCCTACGGCAGAGCCGACTGTTGCATGTTCGCCACACATACCAATGTAATCCATCTGTCATATTGCGCCTGCGAACCGAGCGCCTATTTGGGGCGTCTGGATGGCCATCCGGTTATAACAAGTAACAAGTCCAAAGGTATCTGATCATGCGTATTTTCGCAGCGACGGCGCTCGCCCTCATGGCCTCCGCAACCCCCGCCCTGGCGCAGGACGCGACCTTCCAGGGTCCGCGCATCGAAGCCGTCGGCGGCTGGGACAACATCAAGTCGGATGGCATCAGCGCGTCGGGCTTCGTCTATGGCGGCGCAGCCGGCTACGACCTGCAGCGCGGCAACCTGGTTGTCGGCGTTGACGGTGAAATCACCGGCACCACCACCAAGAAGACCTTCGACCTCGGCACCATCAAGGGCGGCCGCGATCTCTATGCCGGCGTTCGCATCGGCTATGTCGTGGCACCGGCGACCCTGCTGTACGGCAAGGTCGGCTATGACAACAGCCGCGTGATCGCCCGCTCGGGCCAGCTCCGCGACGCCGAGAACCTCGACGGCGTGCGCCTCGGCGCGGGCGTCGAGCGCAGCTTCGGCCACTATTACGGCAAGGTCGAGTATCGCTACACCAACGCCTCGCAGGACGTGATCCGTCACCAGGTGCTGGCAGGCATCGGCTACCGCTTCTGAGCGACGCAATGGCGGTGAGGCGCGCCCCCGCGCCTCGCTGATCCGAAAAGCCCCGCATCGGCGACGATGCGGGGCTTTTTCGTGGGCACCTCCCCCGCTTGCGGGAGGGAAAGCAGGAGGATTGGCCCTCGCGCCATTTCCCCCTAGCATGCGGCATGACCACGAACCGCACCGGGGGCAGGATCCTCGTCGACAATCTGGTGGCGCAGGGCTGCGACCGGATCTTCCACGTACCGGGCGAGAGCTTCCTCGCCGTGCTCGACGCGCTGCATGACGAGCCGAGCATCGACCTCGTCACCTGCCGCCAGGAAGGCGGCGCGGCGTTCATGGCCTGTGCCGACGGCGCGATGACCGGGCGGCCGGGCGTGTGCTTCGTGACGCGCGGGCCGGGTGCGACCAACGCCAGCATCGGCGTGCACGTCGCGATGCAGGATTCGCAGCCGATGCTGCTGTTCATCGGCGATGTCGACCGCGGCATGCGCGACCGCGAGGGCTTTCAGGAAGTCGACCTGCCGGCGATGTTCGCGCCCCTCGCCAAATGGGCGACGCGGATCGAGGATGCCCGGCGCATCCCCGAATATGTCGCCCGCGCCTGGAACGTCGCCACCTCGGGCCGGCCGGGCCCGGTGGTGATCGCGCTGCCCGAGGACATGCTGCTCGATGTGGTGGAGGCGGTCGACCGCCCCGCCATCGCCGAGCCGATCCAGGCCGCCGACGCCTTCGATCTCGACCAGCTCTATGACCTGCTCCGCGACGCCGAGCGCCCGATCGCGATCGTCGGCGGGGGCGGCTGGGATTCGGATACCGCGGAGGACTTCGCCCGCTTCGCCGAATCGATCGACCTGCCGGTCGCCTGCGCCTTCCGGCGGCAGGATGCGATCGACAATGCGTCGCCCGTCTGGGCAGGCAATCTCGGCTACGGGCCGAATCCGAAGCTGGTCCAGCGGATCAAGGCGGCGGACCTGCTGCTGGTGGTCGGCACGCGGCTCGGCGAGGCGACCACCGACGGCTACAGCCTGATCACCCCCGAGCATCCGGGCCAGACGCTGGTCCACGTCCATCCGGACCCGAGCGAATTCCACCGCGTCTACCGCGTTGACCTGCCGATCTGCGCGCGGCCCTTCGAGTTCGCGGTCGCGGCCTCGGCCACGGCGGAAGCGGCCAACCTGCCCCGCTTCGACGGCGCCGCCGCGCATGCCGAGTGGCTGGAATGGTCGACGCCCAAGCCGCGCATGGGCGTGGCGCTCGATCTCGGGCCCTGCGTCGCGGCGATGCGCGCGCAACTGCCGGCGGACACGATTATCTGCAACGGCGCGGGCAATTTCTCGGGCTGGTGGCATCGCTACTGGCCCTATGCCGCGCAGCCGAGCCAGCTCGCGCCTACGGCGGGCGCGATGGGCTATGGCGTCCCCGCGGCGGTGGCGGCGGCGCTGCGCTTCCCGGACCGCCGAGTCGTGGCGGTCGCGGGCGACGGCGACTTCCTGATGAACGGGCAGGAGCTCGCCACCGCGGTCCAGCACGACGTCGATCTGCTGGTGATCCTGGTCGACAACGGCGCCTATGGCACGATCCGCATGCACCAGGAGCGCGCGTTCCCGGAGCGAATTTCGGGCACCAGCCTGCGCAACCCCGATTTCGCCGCGCTCGCCCGCGCGTTCGGCGGCTGGGCGACCACCGTGGAGACCACCGAGGCGTTCGCGCCCGCGCTCGCGCTCGCACTGGCGCAGCCGGGGATCAAGCTGTTGCATTGCAAGACGAATGTCGACGTGATCAGCCCGGCGACGACACTTGCGAAGCTGCGAAATCGCTGAACGGCTAGGAACCCGTTAACCGACCCGATCCTAGAATCGCCCGCATGGGACAGCAGACGAAAGAGCGGTGGAAGACGGCGCATCTCGGCAAGCGGGGGGATCGCGTGCGGTTGGGCGGTCGGCAGATCTGGCAGTGCGAGTGGCGCTGGATCAACAAGGACACCGTCCGCCTGCCCCACCCGCTCTACACCGATCGGATGTTCTCGTTCATGATCTGCGAGGTCGGACCGGCCTCGGCCCCGGTGCGCTTCGCCGCGGCCCAGGTCGAGCCGGACATGTGGGCGTTCTACGTTCCGGATTGAGGAACTGCCCAAGCGCCAAACCCTATGGCACAGTCCTGCGGTGCGCCATCAGCCCATGGGCCGTCAGTAGATCGTCATCCCGGCGAAAGCCGGGATCCATTGGGGTCGCCGTCTTGGCTCCTGCTGATATGGAGAGGCGAATGGATCCCGGCTTTCGCCGGGATGACGCGCGACGTGAGGACACGCCTCCAAGCAGACGAAGCCACAACGAAAACGGGCCGCACCTTTCGGTACGACCCGTCCAAATGTCCGGTCTGATCCGCGACTCAGATGTCGTCGCCGAGCGCGCCCTTCACCTTGCCGCCGAGCTGCTGGGCCTTGCCCTTCAGCTCCTGCGCCGCGCCTTCGTCGCGCGTTTCCGGGTTGCCGCTCTGCTGCTTCACCTTGCCGGCCAGCTCGTTGAGATTGCCTTTGATCTTGTCGGTCAGCTCGCCCATGATCGATACTCCTGGCTAAGGTCGGGTGCCACACGACACGGCACCTGCGACTTGCCTGAAATAACGAAGGTTGGGCCGGACCGTTCCCAATCAGCTGCGCGTGACTTCGCCCAGAAACGCCATGGTCGCGCGCCATGCTTCCTGCGCGCCGTCCGGATTCTTGGTCCGCAGCAGCGTCGACGACCCGTGCACCCCGCCCAGCTTGGGCACGAACTGCGTCTTCTGGGTCGAGGGCGATGCGGCGAGGATTTCCCGCGCGGCGTCCTCTTCCTTCCCGTCCTGCGCCGACGTGACGAAGATCGGGACCGAGACCTTCTTGGCCGCGCGCGCGACGGCCCCCTTCTCGTCGAGATATTCGCCCGGCGAGAAGGCAAGCAGCGCCCTGACCTGCCCGGGATGCTCGGCGGCGAGCGGGAAGATCAGCGCGGCCGAATAGCTGCTGCCCCACAGGAGGATCGGCAGCTTCTGCTGCTCCCCCCACGCAAACGCCGCATCGAGGTCCTGCTTCGCATCGGCATAGCTTGCCGAATGGCCGAGCATCTTCACCGTCTCGTTGGTCCCGAACAGCGTGCCGCCGGCGCGCTGGTCGATCCGGAGCGACGAATAGCCCGCCTGCGCCAGCTGGGGCGCGAGCAGCGCATACTCGTCCTTGCCCGATTCGGCCTGGTGGAACAGCAGCAGCAGCGCCTTGGGCTTGGCCGCCTTGGTATAGACGCCGGCGATCCTCACCCCGTCGGCGGCGCGCAGCGTCACCGGCTCGGCCGAGATCGGCCCCTGATTCTCCATCGGATCGGTCTGCGGCCGCGGATGGCACCCGGCCACCGCGACCAGCGCCAGCGCCGCCAGCGCCCCGCGCATCAGATCAGCCCTGCCAGCGGGCTCGACGGATCGGCATAGCGGCGCTTCGCCATGCGGCCGGCGCGGTAGGAGAGCCGCCCCGCCTCCACCGCCGCCTTCATCGCCGCCGCCATCAGGATGGGATCCTTGGCCTCGGCGATCGCGGTGTTCATCAGCACGCCGTCGCAGCCCAGCTCCATCGCCACCGCCGCGTCCGATGCCGAGCCGACGCCCGCATCGACCAGCACCGGCACCTTGGCGCCCTCGACGATCAGCCGGATCGTCACCTGGTTCTGGATGCCGAGCCCCGATCCGATCGGCGCGCCCAGCGGCATGATCGCGACCGCGCCCGCATCCTCCAGCCGCTTGGCGGCGATGGGATCGTCGACGCAATAGACCATCGGCAGAAAGCCTTCCTTGGCCAGCACCTCGGTCGCGCGCAGCGTCTCGACCATGTCCGGATAGAGCGTCCGCGCCTCGCCCAGGACTTCGAGCTTCACCAGCTCCCAGCCGCCCGCCTCGCGCGCCAGGCGCAGCGTGCGGATCGCCGAATCGGCATCGAAGCAGCCGGCGGTGTTGGGCAGATAGGTGATTTTCTTCGGGTCGATATAGTCGGTGAGCATCGGCGCCTTGGGGTCGCTGACGTTCACCCGGCGCACCGCCACGGTGACGATCTCGGCGCCCGAGGCGGCCACGGCCGCCGCATTCTGCTCGAAATCCTTGTACTTGCCGGTGCCGACGATGAGGCGCGAGCGGAAGGTCTTGCCCGCCACCGTCCAGCTGTCGTCGGCGAGCGGGCCGGCATGGTCGCCGCCGCCCACGAAGTGGACGATTTCCAGCTCGTCGCCATCCTCGACGATCACCTCGCCCAGCGTCGAGCGCGGCACCACTTCGAGATTGCGTTCCACCGCCACCTTCTCGGGCACCAGCCCCAGCTCGCTCGCGAGCTGCGCGAGGGTGAGCCCGGCGGTGATGCGCTTGTGTTCGCCGTTGACGCGGATGGAAACGGTGCCGTCGCTATGCATGAAGAGCCTTGGATTTGATCGGGGACGCCGGCTCATATAGGGAGGACCGCATCCTGCCCGCAACCGAAAGGCGCCTGCTTTGGCCGATACGATCTTCGTCTTGAACGGTCCCAACCTCAACCTGCTGGGCCTGCGCGAGCCGGAAATCTATGGGTCGGACACGCTGGACGACATTGCCGGCATGCTGGAGGACCGCGCCCGCGAGCTCGGGCTCGAGGTCGAGGTGCGCCAATCCAACCATGAGGGCCATCTGATCGACTGGCTGCACGAAGCGCAGGCCGATGGCGCGCGCGCCGTCCTACTAAATCCGGGAGGGTACACGCACACCTCGGTCGCGCTACACGATGCGATCAAGAGCATCAAAACGCCGGTGATCGAGGTGCATCTCTCCAATCCGCACGCCCGCGAATCCTTCCGCCATGTGAGCTTCGTCGGCCGTGCCGCGAAGGGCACGGTGGCCGGGTTCGGGGCACAATCCTATATTCTCGCGCTTGAAGCCGCCGCGCGTCTCTGACAGAGGGCGCCGTTTCATTTGTAGAATTCATAAAGAAGGGTCGTATGGCCGAAGAAACCAAGTCGGGTGCAATGATGGTCGACATCGAGCTGGTGCGCCAGCTCGCCGCCGTGCTCGATGACACCCAGCTCACCGAGATCGAAGTCGAGGACGGCGAACGCCGCGTCCGCGTCGCCCGCAAGGTGACCGCGGCCCCCTCGGCGGTGCAGTACGCCGCGCCGGCCGCGCCGATGCTCGCTGCTCCGGCCCCGGCCACCGCGCCCGCCGAGATCGTCGCAGCGCCCCAGCCGGCCGCCAATGCGGTCAAGTCGCCGATGGTCGGCACCGCCTATCTCAAGCCGAATCCCGAGGCGAAGCCCTTCGTCACGGTCGGCCAGCAGGTCGCCGCGGGCGACACGCTGCTGATCATCGAGGCGATGAAGGTGATGAACCCGATTCACGCGCCGACCGCTGGCACCGTGAAAGCGATCCTGGTCGAGAACGGCCAGCCGGTCGAGTTCGACCAGCCGCTCGTCGTGGTCGAGTAACGGAACGGCCATGCCCGAGATCAAGAAGCTGCTGATCGCCAATCGCGGCGAGATCGCGCTGCGCATCCACCGCGCCTGCCACGAAATGGGCATCAAGACGGTGGCGGTGCACTCCACCGCCGATGCCGATGCGATGCATGTGCGCCTGGCGGACGAGGCGATCTGCATCGGCCCGCCGGCCGCGGCGGAGAGCTATCTCAACATCCCGAACATCATCTCGGCGGCCGAGATCTCGGGCGCGGATGCGATCCACCCGGGCTATGGCTTCCTCTCGGAGAACGCCCAGTTCGCCGAGATCGTCGAGGCGCACGGGCTGATCTTCGTCGGTCCCAAGCCCGAGCATATCCGCACCATGGGCGACAAGATCGAGGCGAAGCGCACCGCCGGCGCGCTCGGCCTGCCGCTGGTGCCGGGCTCGGACGGCCCGATCAGCGACCTGGAAGAGGCCAAGGCGATCGCCGCCAAGGCCGGCTATCCGGTGATCATCAAGGCCGCCTCGGGCGGCGGTGGCCGCGGCATGAAGGTGTGCACCAGCGAGGACCAGCTCGAGACGCTGATGCAGCAGGCGGGCTCGGAAGCGAAGGCCGCGTTCGGCGACGCCACCGTCTATCTCGAAAAGTATCTCGGCAACCCGCGCCACATCGAGTTCCAGGTGTTCGGCGACGGCAACGGCAACGCGATCCACCTGGGCGAGCGCGACTGCTCGCTCCAGCGCCGCCACCAGAAGGTGCTCGAAGAGGCGCTGTCGCCGGTGATCACGCCCGAAGAGCGCGCGCACATGGGCGGCATCGTCGCCAAGGCGATGTCCGACATGGGCTATCGCGGCGCCGGCACGATCGAGTTCCTGTGGGAAAATGGCGAGTTCTACTTCATCGAGATGAACACCCGCCTTCAGGTCGAGCATCCGGTGACCGAGATGATCACCGGCATGGACCTGGTCCGCGAGCAGATCCGAGTCGCCGAAGGCCACGGCCTGTCGGTGCGCCAGGAGGACATCGAGTTCCGCGGGCATGCGATCGAATGCCGCATCAACGCCGAGGATCCGCGGACCTTCGCGCCCTCGCCGGGCACGATCACCCATTTCCACGCGCCGGGCGGCATGCACGTCCGCGTCGATAGCGGCATCTATTCGGGCTACCGGATCCCGCCGTACTACGACTCGATGATCGCCAAGCTGATCGTCTATGGCCGCACCCGCGAGGGCTGCATCCTGCGACTGAAGCGCGCATTGGAAGAGTTCGTGGTCGACGGCATCAAGACGACGATCCCGCTTCACCAGGCGCTGCTCGACGATCCCGAGTTCCTGAAGGGCGACTATACGATCAAGTGGCTCGAGGAGTGGCTGGCCCGCCAGGACGAGGCAGCCGCGGCGTGAAGGCCACCCTCTACCACAACCCGCGCTGCTCCAAGTCGCGCGAGGCGCTGGCGATCCTCACGGACGCCGGCGTCGAGGTGGAGGTGATCGAATATCTGAAGGCTCCCCCGACGCGCGAAACGCTGGCGGAGCTGTACAAGCGCGCCGGCATGACCGCGCGCGAAGGCCTGCGCATCGCCGAGGACGCCGCCAAGCCGCTCAAGGGCGCGGACGACGACACCATCCTCGACGCGATGGCGGCCAACCCGATCCTGATCGAGCGTCCGCTGGTGGTCACCGAGCGCGGCGTGCGGCTGGGTCGCCCGCCGGAAAAGGTGCGGGAAATCCTGTAAAAAGTTCCTCCCCGGCACGGGGAGGGGGACCGCCGCCGAAGGCGGTGGTGGAGGGGCCGCCGCGCACGCGGCGGTATCCCCCGCGGTGAGGTCTCCGCGCCTTTCGGCGCGGCCCCTCCACCATTCGCTGGCGCGAATCGTCCCCCTCCCCGTTCCGGGAGGAATTTATCACCCCCGCACCCCCGCCGCGATGGTCTCGCGCCACGGCGTGGTCGGCCGGCCGATCAGCCCCGACAGCGTCTTCGACTCGTCGAACAACGCCCCATCGGCCACCCGCGCATCGCTGTCCGCAAGGATCGCAGCGAACGGACCCGGCAGCCCCGCGCCTTCCAGCGCCTTGGCATAGTCGGCCTGCGGCAGGTCCTGATAGGCGACCGGCTTGCCCGACGCCTCGGCCAGCGCCGCCGCCAGCTCGGCATGGGTGAAGCCGCTGTCACCGGCCAGCTCGAAAATGCCCGCCTGCCCCCGCGCCAGCACCACCGCCGCCGCCTCGGCATAGTCCGCGCGCGCCGCGCCCGAGACCAGCCCCTCGCCCGCGCTGCCGATCAGCACGCCATGCGCGATCGCGGGACCGGCGCTCATCAGGTAGTTCTCGGTATACCAGCCGTTGCGCAGCAGCGCGGCGGGCACACCGCTGGCCGCCAGCAGCTCCTCGGTCGCCTTGTGCTCGACCGCCATCTGCATCGGCGAGGTCTGGGCGCGGAGCAGGCTGGTATAGGCGATCAGCTGCACGCCCGCCGTCTTCGCCGCGTCGATCACCGCCTTGTGCTGCGGCACGCGGCTGCCGATCGCATTGCCCGAGATCAGCAGCAGCCGAGTCACGCCCGCCAGCCCCGGGGCCAGCGTTTCGGCCGCATCATAGTCGAACGCACGCACGGTCACGCCCTTGGCGGCAAGGTCGGCGACGCGCTCGGGCGTGCGCGCGAGCGCGACGATCTCGCTCGGCGGGACCTTGCCGAGCAGCGATTCGAGGACAAGGCGGCCCAGCTGGCCCGAGGCTCCGGTAACGGCGTACATGGCATTTCCTTCCGATCGTAGATTGACCAGCGCGATCTAGCGCCCCACTTACGAATCGTAAGTACGCACACAAAGGTAAGTATTAAAAATGTCGGACGACGCGCCCCGCACCCCCTCGCGCACCCTCGCCGCGATGATGGACCGCGGCGACGTGTTCGTCCCCGATTGCCCGTCGCGCGCGGTGCTCAAGCGGATCACCAGCAGCTGGGGTTTGCTCGTGCTGGTCGCGCTGCAGGGCGGCACCCGCCGCTTCAGCGAACTGCGCCGCCGGGTGAACGGGGTGAGCGAACGCATGCTCGCCCAGACGCTCCAGCAGCTCGAGGCGTACCAGCTCGTCACCCGCTACAGCCTGCCGGTGGTGCCGCCGCATGTCGAATACAGCCTCACCCCGCTCGGCGAGCAGGCGGCGGCGAAGGTCGAGGATCTGGTCGAGTGGATCCAGGCGAACATCGCCGCGCTGATGTCGGCGGAGGCGCAGGCGGCGGCGGAGTAGCGCCTCTCCTTTCGTCATCCCCGCGAAGGCGGGGATCCATTGGCGCAGGTGGCGCGGCTCTATCCCCAACGCCCTGGCAAATGGATTCCCGCCTTCGCGGGAATGACGGCCGGGATGTGGTGGCCCCGGTCCCTTACCTCGAACATTCCCGCTTACGCCGCCCGCAACCAGCCCTCCCTTCCCCGCAGTATACCTCGCCGCGCCGGCATGGCATGGCATCCCGCCATGATCGCCGCCATCGCCACCCTGCTCCTCTGCCAGCTGCTCGGCGAGGGGATCCACCTGCTCTCGGGCCTGCCGCTGCCGGGCGCCGTCATCGGCATGTTCCTGCTGCTCGGCTGGCTGCTGCTCCGCCCGGGCGAGCGGCCCACCCTGGTCCAGGTCTCCGCTTGGCTCACCGCGCATCTCTCGGTGATGTTCGTCCCCGCCGCGGTCGGGCTGATCGAGGAGGGGCCGGTGCTGGCCAAAAATGGTGTGGCGATCGTCGTCGCCACGCTCGCCTCGACGCTGCTGACGATGGCGGTCACCGCGCTGGTCTTCCGCTGGGCGCTCGCGCGCACGGAGCCGACGGCGTGACCGCGACGTGGCACACGCTCCAGGGCACGCCGCTGCTCTGGCTCGCGGTGACGCTGCTCGTGTTCGAGGGCGCCGACCGCCTGTCGAAGCGCAGCAACCGCCACCCGCTCTGCCACCCGGTGCTGCTGGCGACGCCGGTGCTGATCGCCATCCTGCTCGCGACCCGTACCCCCTACCCGGTCTATGCGCAGAACACCGCGATGCTGGGCTTCCTGCTCGGCCCGGCGACGGTCGGCCTCGCGGTACCGCTGTGGCGCAACCGCGCGCTGGTCCGCCGCGCCGCCGGCCCGCTGCTGCTCGCGTTGTTCGCCGGATCGCTGACCGCGATCGTAAGCGTCACCGGCATCGTCTGGGCCTTCGGGGGCAGCGCCCAGATCCTCGCGACCGTCGCGCCCCGCTCGGTGACGACCCCGGTGGCGATGGCGCTGGCGCAGCAATTGGGGGGCATCCCGGCGCTGGCGGCGGTGGTGGTGCTGATCGCCGGGGTGTTCGGCGCGATGATCGCGACGCCGCTGCTCAACGCCCTGCGGATTCAGGATTACCGCGTGCGCGGGTTCGCCGCGGGCGTCGCCGCGCACGGCTTCGGCACCGCCCGCGCCTTCCAGGTGGACGAGCTCGGCGGCACCTTCGCCGGCATCGGCATGGCGCTCAATGCCGCGATGACCGCACTGCTGCTGACGCTCTGGGCCGTGCTGTAGCCGCTACTCGTCCGTCACGTCCTGCTTGGTGCCGTAGAGCCGTACCGGGCGGCCGTTTTCGCATTCGACGTCGGCGGTCAGGCGCATCTTGCGCAGCGCGCCGTCGCGGCGGCGGATCGCCACGTCGATGGTGAAGCTGGCCCCTTCCGCCACCGCCCGGTCGCGGACCTCACGCAGCAGCGCCTGGGACTCCGGCGTGTACATCCCCACCACCTCGTCGCGGGTCAGCGGCTGGCCGTGCGGGATGCCGAACAGGTCATAGACCCCCGGCGACCAGCGCAGCGCGTTCGTCGCGAGATCGCATTCCCACGCGGCCGGCAGCGGGATCAGCGGATCGCCGACGCGCAGTCCCGTGCCGAGGAGAGGCTGGATGAGCATGCCAAACGTTAGCATGGCCAGGTTAACGCCTCGTTGTCCACCGCCTCCGCAACTCCCGGGGTGACGCGCGCGCAACACCCCGCTAAGGGGTCCGGCCATGACCCAGATCACGCCCGAGATCGTGGCCGAGCACGGCCTTTCGCCCGAAGAATATGACCGCGTCCTCAAGGCGCTCGGCCGCGCGCCGAACCTGACCGAGCTCGGCATCTTCTCGGTGATGTGGTCCGAGCATTGCAGCTACAAGTCCAGCCGCATCCATCTGAAGAAGCTGCCGACCACCGGCCCGCAGGTCATCTGCGGCCCCGGCGAGAATGCCGGCGTCGTCGACATCGGCGACGGCCAGGCGGCGATCTTCAAGATGGAGAGCCACAACCACCCGTCCTATATCGAGCCCTATCAGGGTGCGGCGACCGGG
This sequence comes from Sphingomonas trueperi, assembly GCF_011927635.1. Taxonomy (GTDB): domain Bacteria; phylum Pseudomonadota; class Alphaproteobacteria; order Sphingomonadales; family Sphingomonadaceae; genus Sphingomonas; species Sphingomonas trueperi. Next base: position 202,425 of record NZ_JAATJB010000002.1, on the reverse strand, counting down.
GTGGGCGGCATCCTGCGCGACGTGTTCACCATGGGCGCGCGCCCGATCGCCAACATGAACGCGCTGCGCTTCGGCCGGCCCGATCATCCCAAGATGAAGCATCTGATCGCCGGCGTCGTCCACGGCATCGGCGGCTATGGCAATTGCGTCGGCGTGCCGACCGTGGGCGGCGAGGTGAACTTCCACCCGGCCTATGACGGCAACATCCTGGTCAACGCGATGACCGTGGGCATCGCCGATACCGACAAGATCTTCTATTCGGCAGCCTCGGGCGTCGGCAATCCGATCGTCTATGTCGGCTCCAAGACGGGCCGCGACGGCATCCACGGCGCCACCATGGCGAGCGCGGACTTCGGCGAGGATTCGGAAGAGAAGCGCCCCACCGTCCAGGTCGGCGATCCCTTCACCGAGAAGCTGCTGATCGAGGCCTGCCTCGAGCTGATGGCCTCGGACGCGATCGTCGCGATCCAGGACATGGGCGCTGCCGGCCTCACCTCCTCCAGCGTCGAGATGGCGTCCAAGGGCGGCGTCGGCATCGAATTGATCATGGACGACGTGCCCCAGCGCGAAACCGGCATGACGCCCTATGAGATGATGCTCTCCGAAAGCCAGGAGCGCATGCTGATGGTGCTCAAGCCCGGCCGCGAGGATTTCGCCGAGGCGATCTTCCGCAAGTGGGAGCTGGACTTCGCCGTGATCGGCCATGTCACCGACACCGGCCGCATGGTGCTCAAGTGGAAGGGCGACGTGGTGTGCGACATCCCGCTCGCCCCGCTGGCCGACGAGGCGCCGCTCTACGATCGTCCGCACGTCCCCACGCCCAAGCAGCCCGAGCTGCAGAACGTGCCCGAATGCACCGATCCCGCCGCTGATCTCGTCAAGCTTATGGGTTCGCCGGACATCGCCAGCCGCCGCTGGATCTGGGAGCAATATGACCACATGGTCGGCGGCGACACCGTGCAGCGCCCGGGCGGCGACGCCGCGGTCGTCCGCGTCCACGGCACCGACAAGGGTCTGGCGATCACCACCGACTGCACCCCGCGCTATTGCTTCGCGGATCCGGTCGAGGGCGGCAAGCAGGCCATCGCCGAGGCATGGCGCAACCTCTCGGCGGTGGGCGCGACCCCGCTGGCGGTGACCAACTGCCTCAACTTCGCCAACCCGCAGCGCCCGGAGATCATGGGCCAGATCGTCGGCTGCCTCGAAGGCATGAGCGACGCCTGCCGCGCGCTCGACTTCCCGATCGTCTCGGGCAATGTCAGCCTCTACAACGAGAGCAAGGCCACCGGCGGCGGCTCGGCGATCCTGCCGACCCCCGCGATCGGCGCGATCGGCCTGCTCAAGGACTGGCAGAAGAACTGCACCATCGCCTTCAAGGGCACCGGCGACGTGATCATCGCGGTCGGCGAGCGCGGCGGCCATCTCGGCCAGTCGATCTGGCTGCGCGAGATCTGCGGCCGCGAGGAAGGCCCGCCTCCGCCGGTCGACCTGATGATGGAGCGCCGCACCGGCGCGTTCATCCGCTCGGCGATCTGCGGCGGCGCGGTCACCGCCTGCCACGACGTGGCGGACGGCGGCCTGGCGGTCGCGGTGGCCGAAATGGCGCTGGCGTCGAACATCGGCGCGATCCTCGACCAGCCCCAGCCCTTCGGGGTGGCGGGCAGCTGGTTCGGCGAGGACCAGGGCCTGTACGTGGTGACCGTCAAGGACGAGGCGCTGGCCGATTTCCTGGTCGCCGCCGACAAGGCCGGCCTCGCCGCCGATCCGATCGGCCGCACCATCGCCAACCGCATCATCTTCGAGATGGAGGAGGGCGATTTCTGCGTGAGCCTCGACGACCTGCGCAAGGCGCATGAGGGCTTCTTCCCGGCGCTGATGGGCACGGCCGAAGCGGTCAGCGAAGCGAACGCGATCTGATTGCCAGGCTGGGGGTTCGCCGGGTCGGGATGAATCCGGCGTCCTCCCCACCACCCGTCATCCCGGCGAAAGCCGGGATCCATTGGGGTCGCCCTTGCGGCTCTTGCTGCTAACGAGAGGCGACTGGATCCCGGCTTTCGCCGGGATAACGGCGTGCCCGCACGTCGCCCACGCCTTGCACGAACCACACGCAATCGCACCGCCGCCCCCCCCAAATGGGGGGTACCCCACCGCTCGCCTTGGGCTGGTGACAGCGCGGTCGCCGCGGCATTCTTCACCGATGTCGGATTTTGGGGATCGGGCCACGAGCGGCGGCAGCGTCGTCTTGCCGGGCGGGACGCGGCTGGACGCCGCGCTGGACGGGGTCCGGCTGCGCGCGCTCGCCGCCGCGCTGCTCGCGCTCGGCATCTTCTGGATCGACAGCTTCACCAGCTTCCACAGCGCGATCGCCACGCTCTACGCGGTGGTCCTGCTGCTCGCCGGCGCGCGGCTCGATCGGCGCCAGCTGGTCGGCTGGAGCCTCGCCTGCGCCGCGCTCACCATCGCGAGCTTCGTCATCGTCCACCGCAACGCGCCGTCGACCGAAGCCGCGCTGCGCCTGCTGGTGAGCCTCGCCGCCAATGCCGTCACCACCGCGCTGCTGCTCCACCGCATCGTGCTCGACCAGCGCGTCGCGCGCGAGGAGCGCCGCTATGCGACGATGACCGACACACTGGCGATCGCGATCTGGGAACATGATTTCAGCTGCGTCGATGCCGCCATCCAGGGCCTGCGCGCGTGCGGGGTCACCGATCTGCGCGCCTATCTGCGCGCGCATCCCGAGTTCGTCGCCCATATCCGCCGCCAGGTGCGCATCACCGACGTCAACCAGACCGCGCTCGACATGATGGGCGTGGCCAGCAAGGCCGCCTTCTTCCGCAAGCTGGGCGACTTCCTGCCCGAAACCGATGCCAGCTTCGCCGAGTGCATCCTCGCGATCGACGAGCGCCGCCCGATGTTCCAGGCCGAGACCCAGGTGATCGCCGCCGACGGATCGCCGATCGACATCATCGTCGCCTTCAGCCTCGCGCCGGGCACCTGCCTGGCGCAAGTGCCCGGCAGCATCCTCGACATCCGCCAGCGCAAGCGGCTGGAGACCACGATCGAGCGCACGCGCATCGAGCTGGAGCGCGTCCAGCGCACCGCCGCGATCGGCGCGATGTCCGCCTCGATCGCGCACGAGATCAACCAGCCGATCTCCGCGGTGCAGAGCTATGCCGATTCCGCCGCGCGCTGGCTCGCCCGGCCGGAGCCGAACCTCGACGAGGTGCGTCTGTCGCTCGCCGGGCTCAACCAGGCGGTGGCGAACATCCATGCGGTGGTCCAGCGGGTCCGCTCGCTGGTCGGCGGATCGCAGTGCGACATGCAGCCGCTGGGACTGGGCAGCCTGGTTGCGGACACGCTCGCCATCGCCGCGCGCGACCTGGACGCGCACGGCGCGCGGATCCATGTCGCGCCGCTGGGCGAACCGACGGTGGTCGGCGACCGAATCCTGCTCAAGCATTTGCTGCTCAACCTGATCACCAACGCGCTGCAGGCGATGGAAGGCGCGGGCATGGCCGAAAAGCGCCTCGACCTGTCGCTCCACGCCAGGGACGACCATGTCCTGCTGCTGCTGCGCGACCACGGCCCGGGCCTGGCCCCGGAGATCGCCGAGCCGTTCGAGACCTTCGTCACCACCAAGCCCGGCGGCATGGGGCTGGGCCTGTCGATCTGCCGCTCGATCGTCGAGCTGCACGACGGCCGCATCGCACTGAGCAACCACCCCGATGGCGGTGCGCTGGCGGCGATCGAGCTGCCGCTGGCGGCCTAGGTTCAGCGCTCCCCAGAGATCGTCATCCCGGCGGAAGCCGGGATCCAGACGCCACACGTTACCAGCTGGAGCCGGGACGGCGCCCCCAATGGATTCCGGCTTTCGCCGGAATGACGATGCATAGATGCGGCACCGTCAGCCCATCGCCCGCGCCAGCGCGCCGGACAGCAGGTCCGGATCGACCGGCTTGTCGAGCAGCGCCACCAGGTCCAGCGCCGCGGCGCGGGCGCGCAGGTCGGGCGTGGGATAGGCGGTCATCAGGATCACCGGCACCGTCGATCCGCGTTCGCGCAGCTGCTGGCGCAGCTCCAGTCCGGATCGACCGGGCATCTGCAGGTCGGTGAGCACACAGTCCGCGGCATCGTCGCCGGCCTCGAGAAAGGCGTCGGCCGATGGGTAGATCGCGGTGCGATAGCCGAAGGAGCGAATCAGGCTCGCCGCCGCATCGCGGACCAGCGCATCGTCATCCACCACAGCAACCAGGCTTTCCGACACGCGCACCGCTCCATCGTCGCCGGGGCATCCGGGACTGGCTCCCAAGCTAGGGCGCGCCGGCGCGTCTGTAAGCTATACGCTTGGTTATTCGGCGAACTACGCAACCCCGTCGAGGGGCGCGAGCGACTCCGCGGCCCGCACCAGATCGGGAACGGTGCGCAGCCCCATCTTGCGCATCAGGCTGGCGCGGTGGAGCTTCACGGTGATCTCGGCGATCCCCAGCTCGCCCGCGATCTGCTTGTTGAGCAGGCCCCGCACCACGCCTTCCATCACCTGCCGCTCGCGCGCGGTGAGCGTGGCGAAGCGCTGGCGCATGCCTGCGCTCTCCTGCGCCGCGCTGCGTCGCTCGGCGGCGCGGGCGAGCCCGGCATTGACCGCATCGAGCATGTCCTGGTCGCGGAACGGCTTGGTGAGGAAGTCCACCGCCCCGCCCTTCATCGCCTTCACCGACATGGGGATGTCGCCATGCCCCGTGAGGAAGATCACCGGCAGGTCCACCCCGCGCTCGGCCAGCCGATCGCGGCACTCGAAGCCCCCCATGTGCGGCATCCGGACGTCGACGACGAGGCAGCACGGCGTCTCGGGCAGCGGCGCATCGAGAAATTCCTGCGCCGAGCCATAGTTGCGCACCGCGAAATCGACCGAGCGAAACAGCGAATCCAGCGATCCGCGCACCAGCGGATCGTCATCGACGACCAGCACGACGGGCTGCGCTTCGGACGCGGGAGCGAGGCGGGTCATGGGTTGCGATCCTTTCGCAACGGAGGTGCCGCAAGGGGCACACGCGGGCAATCCCGAAGGGGGTGTCGACTCGCCCCCCGAATGGGCGAGGCAAAGGGCCGGTGACGGCGCTGCGCATCTGTCTGCGATGCAAGGGCGGACGCTGACTGCCGCGCGCGCCACGCCGGAGCCGTGGCAATAGAAATTTTCGTGCCGCCCCCTTTCCTACAGATTGATGTTCTCTCTATGTTCCTCCTGCCCGGCAAGTCCGGGACAGTCAATACGGAGAATTTCCATGTCGGTTCAGACATTTGTACAGCCGCAAAGCTCCTCGCAGTCGGCGTCCTCCTATCCTGCGATCGTGGATGGTGCGGTTTCGGTACTCACGCGCCTTGGCGATAATTTCGCGCCCCACGCGATCGGCTTCCCCAACATGACCATCGCCGTCGACGCCGGTCACTTCATGATCGGCCAGACCTTGGTGGAGAAGCCGGCGCAGATTTCGTCCACAATCACGCCGCCGGCAAATAACGCGCGGATCGATCGCGTTGTTATCGACAATCTGACCGGCCTGGTGTCGGTTGTTACCGGCGCCGAAAGTGCAACCCCCTCTGCTCCGGACATTCCTGCCGGAACGTCCCCCGTCGCACAGATCATCTTGCAGGTCGGCACCACGGCGATCACGAACAGCATGATCACCGACGAGCGAGACTTCGGAACCCTCGGAAGCAAGGGTCTGGGGGGCTTGATCGACGTCACCACCTTCACGACGAGTGGAACATACACGCCCCCTGCCGGGACCCAACGCGTGATCGTAGAGGCAGTTGGCGGCGGCGGTAGCGGCGGCGGTGCCGGCGCAACCAATGGCAGTACGGTGCAAGCTGCCAGCGGCGGCGGCGCAGGCGCCTATGCGAAGGCACTTCTGACGTCCGGATTTTCCGGCGTTGCCGTGACTGTGGGTGCGGGCGGAGCGGCCCCAGCGGCCGGTTCCAACAGCGGAAACCCTGGGTCTGCGACCAGCTTTGGCAGCATCATCAATTGCCCGGGTGGTACTGCAGGGATCGCAACGCCGTTATACGCGCCTCCCTTTACCGTCGGTAGCGGTGGCCCGAGTGCCACGTCCACCGGCGGCAATATCATCAACTCGAAGGGCGGTAGCGGCGGGAAAGGCATCGCGATTTCGACCAATGCGATCATGGCCGGAGACGGCGCCTATTCCGTTTTTGGCGCCGGCGGTGTCGGGCCGGGGACGTCGCCGGGGTCGCCTGGCGTGTCCCCCGGCTCGGGTGGCGGCGGATCGCCGGCGGGGCCCAATACCGCGGCACGCTCCGCTGGTGCCGGCGCGCCCGGGATCGTGATCGTGTACGCGTACGGCTGATCCGGGTTTAGCACCTCGGTTGCGAGCTAGCCGGCTTGTCGGGGGGAGCACGTTGAAACGTGAACCTCCCGGCAATCCGCCGCCGCATGCACGCCCTCAGGCCCGCTTCCGCCAGATCGGCGGGGTCCGCCACAGAGACGGCAGCTTGCGATCGGCCTGCCCCTCCCGGACCACCTCCCAGGCATCGGGATTCCACCGCATCGGCGGCTTGCCCCGCAACGCAGCCATCTGCTGCAACATCGCCTTCTCGACCGCCTTGGCCTCGTTCGCCGAGAGGTTTGGCACGTTCGTCGCGAAGCCGGGCCGCGGCGGTCGGGCGGCGAGCGGCCGCATCGCCATGTAGAGCTGGTCAACGGCCTGCACCGTGCTGCGCTGGTTGTTCGAGAGGCCCTGAATGGACCATTTGTCATAGCCCTCGCCGGGGTCGCCCTCCCGGAAGTCGCCGCCGGGGCCCTCCACGATGTTCCAGCCCTGCCAGGTCAGCTGGGTGTGCAGGCGATCGCGGTCCATCAGCGTGCCCGAACGGATTTGGCGCACCGCGCCCGCCGGATCCTGGGCGGAGACGAGTCGCAGGAAGGTCTCGACGGCGGCCCAGTGTTGCCCCGCGACCAGGCCGTTCCAGACGGCGGCGAGGCAGTTCCAGGGAATGGTGTGATGCCAGGTGAACGTCACGGCCGGGGTTACCGTGCTGTGCTCCCAGTCGGACGGCTCGGCGCCGCGGGCCGGGTCTGTCAGAATGCCGTTGGTGTTCAGTGCCACTGCTGTCTCCACCGCGCCAGGGATGGTCCGACCGGACCCTGTCGCTCCGCGCGCGGGATGCGCGAGCGACCCTGAGCGACGGGGGGATAGGCACGCCCGGCTTCAGCGCGATGTCTTCCGGCGGCCAACCGGTTGCAATCGTAATGCGCCCCGCGCGGCGCGCCCGCTTCAGTCTCCCCGCGCCTCCCGCCGCGCGCGCAGGGCCGCCAGCGGTCGCGGTGCCGGACGTGCGGCCGGGGGCGGGCTCGGGCGGTTCGGCGCGGCGGCGGCGGGGTGGGCCGTCGGCGGCTGGAAGGCCGGGCGCGGCGGCGGGGTGCCAGCGCCTTCGGGGCGGGCCTGGCGCGTCCAGCCCGGCGACATCCAGCCGCCACCGCGGCGCGGGCCCGTCGTCGCGGGCGTAGCCGGTGCCGGTGCTGGTGCTGCGGCCGGGGGCGATGCGGGCTGCGGGGCGCCGACGCTCGGGCGGCTGCCCGACCAGCCGGGGCGCGGACCCTGCCCGTTCGGCCGACCATTGCCGTCCCCGCGCGGCGGCCGGGCACCCCAGCCCTCCGGACGCGGCGCACCGGCGCTCCACGCAGGCGCGGCAGGCGCCGGCGGTTGTCCCGGCACGACCGCGCCCGGACCCGGCGTCGTCGTCACGGTACCCGGCGGCGGCGACGTGGGACGCGTGCCGCCCTGCGGACGACCGGGCCGGTCGGGACGCTGCCCCGGCAGCCCGCCCCACATCCAGGGTCGCCCCGGCTTGCCGGCACCCGGCGGCGGGACCGGCTGCCCGCCCCCGGGCGGCGGCGCCGCGTTCGGCGGACGGCCCGGCCGCGGCGGGCGATGCTGCCAGCGCGGCCCCAGGCCCGCAGGCGGCGGCCCCTGGAAGCCGCCGTTCCGCCAGCGCGCGAACGCCGCCGCCATCGCCGCGCGGCGGGCGCGCTCTGCCGCCCAGCGCTGCTGCTGGGCGAAGTCGAAGCCCGTGCTGCGATATTGCCAGCCCGAATCCCAGCCGGGATCGATGCCGACGAAGAACAGGTTCATGTCGCCCCAGCTGGTGGTGTCGACCGCGTCCCATTGCCGGTCGAGCAGCGCGTTCCGCAGACGCCGCCCGCGCTGGTAGAGCCGCTCGCCCTCGTCGATCGCGCGCACCCCCGCGTCGCGCGGCAGCAGCCTGCCGCCGCCGTCATAGACCGCAGCGACATTGCCGTCCTGATAGCCGAAGCTGCGATTGGCCTCGCGCACCAGGAACGGCCCGCGCTCGCCGGGCGCGAAGAAATAGGTGCGCGCGCCCTCGGACCGGTCCTCCGCCACCACCCAATAGCCGTCGCGCAATTCCCAGGCGACCGGCGTGCCGCCGTCGAAGCGGAAGCTGTAATCCGGCGGGGCGTCGCCCAGCGTGTCCCACAGCGCATGGGCGCGATCGATCCAGCGATAGCTGCTCTCGCCCTCGGCATCGACCTCGGCCGACCCGGCAGTGACGATCGACCCGTTCTGCGCGGCGGCCGGGTGCGTGCCTGCGCAGAGCAGCGCCGTGCCGAGCAGCCATGGGGTGATCCGTGCCATATCCTGGTCCTGTCCAACGTCCTGCCGCACCATCCGCCCCGTGCGGTGAACAAAGCATGACAATGCTGCGATCGCCCGCAACAATATGAAAAATCGTCAATTAACCAAAACTTAGCGCCGGCCGCCGCATAGCCGCACCATGGTTAACGCGGTTTTCAAGGGATTCGACATGCGGCGTGCGATCCTGCTCCCCACGACGGTTTCGGTCCTGGCGCTGGTCGCCGCGTGCAGCGGCGGCGGGGGTGGCGGCGGCGTGGCCAGCACACCGGCAGCCCCCCAACCTGCACCCGAAGCCACGCCCGCGCCGACGCCGACGCCGACGCCGACACCGACGCCGACGCCGACGCCGATGCCGACGCCGACGCCGACGCCGATGCCGACGCCGACGCCGACGCCGACGCCGACGCCGACCCCCGTGCCGGACATCGTCGCCAAGCCGACCACGCCCGAGGTCAACCCCAGCCTGCTCGCGCCGACCAAGGCCGAAAGCTTCGACAATTACGCCAGCGGCTTTGCCGGCACCTTCTATCCCGATGCGCGGGCGTGCGGCTGCCTCGCGGCATCGCGCGACCTGACCATCCGCTTCGATCCCGCCACCGGCGGCTATACCGTCAGCGACGGCACCAACAGCGAGACCTTCCTGCCCGGTGACGTCGACTCGGCGCAGTCCAACGCGGTGCTGCGCGTCTATCGCCATGCGAGCGCCACCAGCGACTATTCGCTGACACTCAGCCTGCCGGGCACCAGCGGCGCGCTCCGCTACAGCTATGTCGGCGCAGGCTTCTGGCAGCGTGCGGATATCGCGGCGAGCGGCGAAAGCGCCTTCCGCTTCAACGCCTTCACCTATGGCGTCGAGACCACCGACGCCGCCCAGCCGCGCATCGGCAACGGCGCCTATGCGGTGGACCTGGTCGGTTCAATGGGCTTCGGCATGCTCGAAAGCCTGGTCGGCAGCGGCACGCTGCAGGTCGATTTCGCCAGCGGCAAGATCGTCACCAGCGGCGAGGTGCGCCAGGTCTCTACCGCCAGCGGCGCGACCACCGGCAGCTCGGCCTTTGTCGGCCTTGCCCAGCTCGGCGCGAGCAACAACGTGTTCGCCGGCATCTTCGCCTTTTCGGGCGGCGAGCTCAGCGGCGCGCTCGACGGCCGCTTCTATGGCCCGGCCGCGCAGGAAGTCGGCGCCGCCTGGAGCGCGACCAACCCCGACGGCCGCGCCGCCGCGGGCGTGCTGATCGGCCGCCAGGCGGGCGCGCAGACCGGCAATGCCAGCCTCGCCGGCCTCACCGCCAGCCAGATCTTCACCGGCGAGGCGGCGACGCTCACCGCGCGCTATGTCGATGCCAGCGGCGAGCTCGCCGCCCCCGCCGCCGCCGCGCAGCCGGTGACGGTGAGCTACGACGCCGCCTCCGGCAATTACCTCGTCATCTCGGGCGCGCGCACCGGCATCTTCCCGGCCAGCCCGGTGGCGGGCGCGCCCGACCAGCTGACCCTCGATGCGCTGAACGGCATGCGCTATGTCCGCGCCGGGCGCTGGGCCACCACCACCGGCGCCAACGGCATCACCAGCAGCGTCACCGATGCCTTCGCCTTCGGCATGATGACGGCTGCGGGCAGCGTGCCGCGCAGCGGATCGGCGAGCTACGCCGTGCGGCTGGCGGGCAGCCTCGCCGATGCCAGCAAGCCCGGGCCCTTCGCGGTGACGGGCAGCGGCACGCTCACCGCCAATTTCGCCAGCGGCGCGATCGCCACCAGCGGCAGCGCCAGCGCCGCCTTCACCGATGCGGCCAACGCGACCACCACCACCACCGGCAGCTTCACCGGATCGGCGACGCTGTCGAGCAGCGCCAACAGCTTCGCGGGCACCCTCAATCTCGCGCTGTTCGGCGGCTATGACGGCGCGCTGACCGGCCATTTCTACGGCCCCGCCGCCGACGAGGTCGGCGCCGCCGCCGCACTCACCGATGCGAGCGGCGAGGCCGCTGCGGTCAGCCTGGTCGGCGGCAAGGGGAGCAGCACGCTCGCCGCGGGCAAGCTGCTCGCCACCCCGGACTTCAGCGGCGACGCGGCCGGCGGCTACCGCGTGACCGGCCTGCCCGGCCTGTCCGAGACGCTGGTGCTGCTCACCGCCGCCGATCGCGAGGCGATCACCAGCGATGTCGGCTTCGACGTCTATCGCAAGACGCTCGCGACGGGCATGGTGCAGGCGCGCCTCTACGATGCCGCCAAGGGCCCGCTCGCGCTCAGCTATGCCAGCTTCGCCGAGCTCGCCTATTTGGCGAATGACGCGGCGGCGGGCAGCGATCCGCTGCGCTGGTATCTGCCCTTCGGCCAGCGCACCACCGCCGACCAGATGCCGCGCACCGGCACCGCCAGCTATGCCGGCCAGGTGTTCGGCACCGGCACCGTGGGCACGGCATCCTATACGCTGGGCGGCACCAGCAGCTTCGCGGTCGACTTCGCCCGGGCGAGCGCCAGCGGCAGCCTCGCCATCACCGGCAGCGGCGCGTCGGGCACGCGCGACTTCGGCAGCCTCGGCTTCACCGGTGCGGGCATTTCGGCGAACGGCTTCACCGGGGCGCTCGGCGGCGCCAGCGGCAGCGGCAGCCTCACCGGCTGGTTCTTCGGACCCCAGGCGCAGGAGATCGGCGCGCGCTTCGATGCAGCCCAGACGCTCGCCAACGGCGACAAGGCGGTTCTCAACGGCGCGACGCTCGCTAAGAAGGCGCCGTGACCCACCGCATCGTGACTTCCCTGGCGCTGGCCCTGCTCGCGCCGATCCCCGCTCTCGCCCAAGCCGCCGAACAACGTCAGGTCTCGGCGGTGGAGCTGTTCGCGCTCGCCGCGCAGGCGGACGGCGCCGGTCGGCCGGACGAGGCGGAGACGATGTACCGCGCGCTCGCCAGGGATCCCGATTCCGAAGTCCGCGCCGAGGCCCGCTTCCGCCTCGGCCAGCTGCTCGAGCGGCTCGGCCGCAAGCGCGAGGCGGCGACCACCTATCGCGCGCTGCTCGACGAGAAGCCCGGCGCCGCCCGCGTCCGGCTCGAGCTCGCGCGGCTGCTCACCCAGCTCGGCGACGAGAGCGCCGCCCGCCGCGAGCTGCGTGCCGCCCAGGCCGGGGGGCTGCCGCCGCAGGTGGCGCAGATCGTCGACCAGTTCGCCGCGGCGCTGCGCTCGCGCAAGCCCTGGGGCGCCAGCCTCGAAGTCGCGCTGGTGCCGGACAGCAACGTCAACCGCGCCACCGATGCGGCGACGCTCGACACCGTGCTCGCCCCGCTCCAGCTCTCGCGCGACGCCCGCGAGCAATCGGGCATCGGTGCCCGCGCCGCCGGCCAGCTCTATGCCCGCGTGCCGATCGCGCCCAATTTGTCGCTGGTCCCGCGCGTCTCGGGCCAGGGCGATTTCTACCGCAAGGGCCGCTTCAACGACGTCTCCGCCTCGGGACTGGTCGGGCTGGAATGGAGCCTCGGCCGCGATCGGCTGCGCCCCTCGATCGGCGGCACCCAGCGCTGGTATGGCGGCAGCCCCTATGCCCGCACCGCCACCGCCGCGATCGACTGGCAGCACCCGCTCGGCACCAAGGCGCAGCTGACCACCAGCGTGACGATCGCCGACACCACCTATCGCGGCAACCCGCTGCAGGACGGCCTGCTGCTCAACGCCGGCCTGTCCTACGAGCGCGCCTTCTCCGCCCGCGCCGGCGGCAGCATCACCGTCTCCGCCACCCGCCAGAATGCCGAGGATCCCGGCTATGCCACCGCCTCGGGCGCGGGCAGCCTGCTCGCCTGGCGCGAGTTCGGCCGCACCACCGTCTATGCCACCGCCGGCCTGCGCCGGCTGGAGGGCGATGCGCGGCTGTTCCTCTTCCCCGAGCGCCGCAAGGACTGGAATTTCAGCCTCGGCGCCGGCGCCACCTTCCGCCGCCTCCAGGTCCACGGCTTCGCGCCGCTGCTCCGGCTCGACTGGGAGCGCAACCAGTCGACCGTCGGCATCTACGACTTCACCCGCAAGGCGGCGACGATCGGACTCACCCGCGCTTTCTGAACCGCCTCCGGGGCCTTCCTGAATGGCCCAAGATACAGGGGGTCCAGCAAGCTTTCGTAACGCGCCGCGGCGCCCAACAAAAACGGCCCGATCTATAACCTCCGGTAAGCCGCCCCAGCAGCTTTACAGGAGCAGGATCGTGCATTCGGAACTCACCACCCGCCTCGATTTCGTCGGCTATACCGCGGACAAGCGCGCCACCCTGGCGCAGGCGCGCGACACGATCCAGGCGGCACTCGCCCCCGCGCTCGACCGGCTCTACACCCAGATCGCCGCGCATCCCGAAACCGCGAAGATGTTCTCGGGCCCCAGCCACATCACCAGGGCCAAGCAGCTCCAGGCCGACCATTGGGCGCACCTCTCGGGCGCCGCCTTCGACGCCGATTATGTCGAGCGGGTGAAGCGGATCGGCGCCCGCCACGCCCAGATCGGCCTCACCCCGCAATGGTATATCGGCAGTTACGCGATCATCCTCGATTCGATGATCGAAAGCTTCGCAGGCATGGAGCGCGGACCCCGCCTGCCCTTCGGCCGCGGCAAGCCCGATCCGCGCTTCGACCAGCTTCGCGCGATCGTCACCGCCGCGCTGATCGACCTGGAAATGTCGGTCTCGATCTATTTCGAGCAGGAACAGGCCGGCCGCGCCAGGGCGATGGAGGCGCTGCAGGAGCGGGAGAAATCGCTCGCGTCGCTGCTCGTGGCGATCAACGAAACGGTGGACGCGATTCGGACCGGCTCGCAGGAGATCGCCCAGGCGTCGGGCGATCTCGCCCGGCGCACCGAAGCCAATGCCGCCAGCCTCGCCGAAACCGCCGCCTCGGTGCAGGAGATGGACCAGCGCCTCAAGACCACCGCGCAGAGCGCCCGCCGCACGGTGGAGCGCGCCGATGGCGCCAAGGCCACCGTCGATACCGGCCGCACGATCACCGAACAGGCGGTCGCCGCGATGGAGCGCGTCTCCGAAAGCGCCAAGGGCATCGACAACGTCATCGAGGGGCTCGACAAGATCGCCTTCCAGACCCGCGTCTTGGCGATGAACGCCGCGGTGGAAGCGGGCCGCGCCGGCGAGGCGGGCCGCGGCTTCGCGGTGGTCGCCGATCTCGTCTCGGCGCTGGCGATGCGCGCGGAGGAAGAGGCCGGTCGCGCCCGCGACCAGCTCACCGCCACCCAGGCGGATATCGTCGCCGCGGTCGACATGGTCGAGAAGGTCGACGGCGCGCTGTCCAATATCGCCGGCGACGTCGCGACGGTGAACCAGCTGGTCTCGGGCATGGCGAGCGACAACCAGACCCAGGCCGGCGCGATCAGCGAAGTCTCGGCAACGATCGGCGAGATGGACCGCGCCACCCAGCAGAACGCCGCGATGGTCGAGCAGACCTCCGCCGCCGCGCAGAACCTGGCGCGCGAGGTCGACCGGCTGGCCCGCCAGGCGACCAGCTTCCAGGCGGCAGACGGCCCCGGGCCGAGCGCGGGCGCACGGGCGACGGTGCAGGCGCTGCGCGCACTGGCGGACTGAACGAAGCAACGCTCGGCGAGCGGGCGGGCGTCTTCGCGCCAACGCCAAACGACGGCGAGCGGGCATTCCCAGCCCCCCCGGCCTGGATATGCCCGCTCGCACGGGACGCCGCGTTCCCCCGAAAGCGGCGTCCTGGGAGACCTGGTGCGCCGCGGCCCCTCGGCTCCGGCGCTGCAACTCCTTTGCCACGGTGCAGCAATCCAGCCGTGTGACGCGCGTCACACGCCGGAAAAGAATCGAACGTCGCGGGCGGCGGGATGGCGTGCACTTCGGTGCCGCTGCGACCTCGGCGTTTGCGGATGTTGCGCGGCGGCGGCGGATGCGCGCGCGCAGCAGCCGGACGGCGGTGTGGCTGGCGGCGTTGAATTGGCGCCTTCTCCGCTCGGGGGCGGTTCGCCTGGCCCGGCCTCCATGGCGGGTCGCAGGCGCCGACCGACCAGGTCCGCACCCGTCCGATTGCAGGACGATCCTTCGCCTTGCCCGCGCACCGATTGCTTGGCTAAGGGTCGGCAAAAGGGGGCAACATGCTGAAATTTTCGGTTAGCGCCGCCGCGCTCGCGGCTGGCTTGGTTCTGTCTGCGTGCAGCGGCGGCGGCGGTGGCGGCGGCATCGGTTCGGCGGGCGGCTCCGCGCCCGGCACGGGCAGCGGCACCACCCCGGCACCAGCGCCTACGCCCACGCCCACGCCGAATGCCTCGCTGCTGGCGCTGAACAGCAGCGAAACCTTCACCAACGACGGCGCGACCGCCGTGGGAAACTTCCCCACCAACGGCGCCAGCAGCCCCACCCTCAACATCGCCTTCGGTTCGATCTCGGTCGCCTATGACGCGCGCGCGCGCAGCTATACCATCACCTCGGGCACCCGCAGCCAGACGTTCCTGCCGTCGGACCGCGATGCCGCGACCAGCACTGCCCAGCTCACCATGTTCAAGCGCGGCGCCGGCGCCAAGACCGACACGCTCGCGCTGACCGCCATCGGCACCTCGGGGGCGTTCACCTACCAATATGTCGGCGCCGGCTACTGGCAGCATACGGAAAACGGCGCCGACACCATTGCGGGCTCGGTGGACGCCTTCATCTACGGCATTCGCACGCAGGACTCGGCGATGCCGCGCACCGGAACGGGCACCTATGCCCTCGACCTGATCGGGATCGAATCTGGTATTAACTCGCAGCCCGAGGCGCTTGCGGCACTCGCCGGATCCGGCCGAATGGACGTTGATTTCATGGGCGGAAGAATGCTCTTCGACGGCACGGGTCGCCGTGTGCCGGTGACTACGTTGGCGGGCAATGCCTACCTACCCACATTCACCTTCCGCGGCGACGCGAACCTGACCGCAGGCACCGCGTCCTTCAAGGGCCAGATGGCCATCGACGGCGGCGGCGGCGATGTCAGCGGCCGCTTCTTCGGCCCGGGTGCCGAAGAAGTCGGGGCGAGCTTCACCACCACGTGGATAAGCGGCGGCAAACTCACGACCGTCGGCACCTTGACCGGGCGGCGAAAGCCAGAGGATTCCGCCGCCGCCATCCCGTTGGCAAATCTGACATCGCCGCAGAGTTTCGCGATCGCTTCCGGCGTGAGCCCGATCCAGGCCGAGGTGCAGAACAGCCGCGGCACGGAACCCGGCAAGGTGGCGAGCTTCACCGGTTGGCCCAACGGCGCCTGGTCCAGCCTGGGCTTCGATCCGGCTGCGAAGAGCTACACCTTCGACGGGCGCACCTTCACGGCGGCCAATGCCGTCTCGGCCGAAAGCAGCGACGGGGTGAAGACCTACCGGCAGGTCGACGGCGACAAGAGCGCCACGCTGCGCATCTACACGCCGAACGGCAGCAATGGATCGGTGGCGCTGACCTATTCAGCCTTCGCCGATTACATGACGCTGCAGCAGCCGGCGACCGGCACCACGGACCCGGTGGCGCGACTCTGGTCGATCTATGGCGTCAACACGCCGTCGGACAATGTGCCGCGCGTCGGCAACGCCACCTATGCCGGAGCGATCTACGGCTATGCGGTTCGCGGGGGAGACGCCCCGTACGACATGCGCGGCACCGCAAGCATCACGGTGGACTTCGTCAGCCGCACTATTGGTGGCGAGCTGCGCCCGCTATTCACCCCGGCGGGCGGCGGAACCACGCAGGACTTCGGCGGCTTGACGCTCTCCGGCCGCATCGAGGCCGCCCCCAACACCAACACCTTCTCGGGGGGGGCGACGCCCATGAACAATAGCACTGCTTCCATCGGCATTGCGGGTCGATTCTTCGGCCCCTCTGCCCAGGAAGCGGGCGTGAGTTTCGGGGGCACGTGGAAGCCGGAACAGTTCGGCGGGACCCTGCGGCTGCAGGGCGTCGCCATCGGCAAGCGCCAGTAACCATTGCCGCCTCCCGCCACCCGTCCCCCGCGGACGGGTGGCGAACCGGGGACGGCGTTCCTATCTCCCCTCTGGAAAACCTTTCAGAACAAAGATAGAACCCTCCCCCATGGCACTCACCACGATCTCCGTCCGCGGCGCGCGCGAGCATAATCTCAAGGGCGTCGACATCGACATTCCCCGCGACACGCTGACGGTGATCACCGGGCTGTCGGGCTCGGGCAAGTCGAGCCTCGCCTTCGACACCATCTATGCCGAGGGGCAGCGCCGCTATGTCGAGTCGCTCTCGGCCTATGCGCGCCAGTTCCTCGAGCTGATGCAGAAGCCCAATGTCGAGCATATCGAGGGCCTCAGCCCCGCCATCTCGATCGAGCAGAAGACCACCAGCCGCAACCCGCGCTCGACGGTGGCGACGGTCACCGAGATCTACGATTACATGCGGCTTTTGTGGGCGCGGGTGGGCGTGCCCTACTCCCCCGCCACCGGCCTGCCGATCAGCGCGCAGACGGTGAGCCAGATGGTCGACCGCGTGCTGGCGCTGCCCGAGGGTACCCGGCTGCTGCTGCTCGCCCCGGTGGTGCGCGGGCGCAAGGGCGAGTATCGCAAGGAGCTCGCCGAGTGGCAGAAGGCCGGCTTCAGCCGCGTCCGCATCGACGGCGAGATGTACCTGATCGAGGACGCCCCGGCGCTCGACAAGAAGTTCAAGCACGACATCGAAGTGGTGGTCGATCGGCTGGTGGTGCGCGACGATATCGGCACGCGGCTGGCCGAGAGCTTCGAGACCGCGCTCAAGCTGGCCGAGGGGCTGGCCTATGTCGACCTGGTGGATACCACGGTCGAGGCGCTGCAGGGCAATGCGGTGCGCGAGGCGCCCCAGGCGTTCCGGGTGGAAGGCGACGCTCCCGCCGCTGAAAGCGAGGCCCCCAAGGCCAAGAAGGGGATGAAGAACACCGGCATCCCCGACAACCGCATCGTCTTCTCCGAGAAGTTCGCCTGCCCGGTCTCCGGCTTCACGATCCCCGAGATCGAGCCGCGGCTGTTCTCGTTCAACGCCCCCCAGGGCGCCTGCCCGGCGTGCGACGGCCTCGGCGAGAAGCTCGAGTTCGACGAGGACCTCGTCGTCCCCAACCACGACCTCAGCATCAAGAAGGGCGCGGTGGTGCCCTGGGCCAAGTCCAACCCGCCCTCGCCCTATTACATGCAGGTGCTGGGCAGCCTCGCCCGCGAGTTCGGCTTCAGCCTCGATACGCCGTGGAAGGACCTGCCCGGCGAGGTGAAGCTGATCATCCTCCACGGCACCGGCGGCAAGCCGGTTACCCTCACCTTCGTCGACGGCCGCAAGAGCTACGACGTCAAGAAGCCGTTCGAGGGCGTGATCGGCAACCTCAACCGCCGCATGCTGCAGACCGAAAGCGCCTGGATGCGCGAGGAGCTGGGCAAGTACCAGGCCAGCCACCCGTGCGAGGTCTGCGGCGGCGCCCGCCTCAAGCCCGAGGCGCTGGCGGTGAAGGTGGCGGGGCAGGACATCGCCCATGCCACCCGCCTCTCGGTGGTCGACGCGCTCGCCTTCTTCCAGACGCTGCCCGAGACCTTCACGCCCCAGCAGCGCGAGATCGCCCGCGCGATCCTCAAGGAAATCGACGAGCGGCTCGGCTTCCTCAACAATGTCGGGCTCGACTATCTCAACCTCGATCGCACCTCGGGCACGCTGTCGGGCGGCGAAAGCCAGCGCATCCGCCTCGCCAGCCAGATCGGCAGCGGCCTGTCGGGCGTGCTCTACGTGCTCGACGAGCCCTCGATCGGCCTGCACCAGCGCGACAACGACATGCTGCTCGCCACCCTCAAGCGCCTCCGCGACCTCGGCAACACCGTGCTCGTCGTCGAGCATGACGAGGATGCGATCCGCACCGCCGACTATGTGATCGACATGGGGCCGGGCGCCGGCGTCCATGGCGGCGAGATCGTCGCCAAGGGCACGCTCGCCGAGGTGCTGGCGACCGAAGGCAGCGTCACCGCCGACTATCTCAACGGCACCCGCGAGGTCGCCGTGCCCCCTAAGCGCCGCAAGGGCAACGGCAAGAAGATCACGGTGCACAACGCCGTCGCCAACAACCTCAAGGGCGTCACCGCGAGCATCCCGCTCGGCACCTTCACCTGCATCACCGGCGTCTCGGGCTCGGGCAAGTCCAGCTTCACGCTCGACACGCTCTATGCCTCGGCCGCGCGCCAGCTCAACGGCGCGCGCGTGCTCGCCGGCAAGCACGACAAGATCACCGGGCTCGAGCATTGCGACAAGGTGATCGACATCGACCAGTCGCCGATCGGCCGCACCCCGCGCTCGAACCCGGCGACCTATACCGGCGCCTTCACCAACATCCGCGACTGGTTCGCCGGCCTGCCCGAGGCGCAGGCGCGCGGCTACAAGCCCGGCCGGTTCAGCTTCAACGTCAAGGGCGGCCGCTGCGAGGCGTGCCAGGGCGACGGCGTGCTCAAGATCGAGATGCACTTCCTCCCCGACGTCTATGTCACCTGCGACGTGTGCCACGGCGCGCGCTACAATCGCGAGACGCTGGAGGTGAAGTTCAAGGGCAAGTCGATCGCCGACGTGCTCGACATGACGGTGGAAGACGCGGTCGAGTTCTTCAAGGCCGTCCCCCCGATCCGCGATCGCATGGCGATGCTCGCCGAAGTCGGCCTCGGCTATGTGAAGGTCGGCCAGCAGGCGACGACGCTGTCGGGCGGCGAGGCGCAGCGGGTGAAGCTCGCCAAGGAACTGGCGCGCCGCGCCACCGGGCAGACGCTGTACATCCTCGACGAGCCCACCACCGGCCTGCACTTCGAGGATGTGCGCAAGCTATTGGAAGTGCTCCACGCGCTGGTGGAACAGGGCAACACGGTGGTGGTGATCGAGCACAATCTCGACGTCATCAAGACCGCCGACTGGATCCTCGACCTGGGCCCCGAAGGCGGCGTGAAGGGCGGCGAGATCGTCGCCGAAGGCACGCCGGAGCAGGTGGCGAAGGTGGCGGGCAGCTATACCGGGCGGTATCTGGCGCCGTTGCTCAAGCCGCGGAAGGCGGCGAAGGTGGCGAAGGTGGCGGCGGATTAGTATTGTGCAGCTTGGGCAGGTTGCCCAAGCTTGCCCTTCATTACACTAACCGTATTTAAGGTATTGGCTCGTTATCGTTCACTAACGACTTCGCAAGCTCATCAAACATTTCATCTGCACCCCACGCTTGCGCAGCCGTAAACGCAATCTTGCGCCTTTCTTCGGGCATGAGACCTCTGATAGATTTATAACCGAGATCGTGGTGCGCCTCAGACCACGCATGTTGAAAGAGAGTCTTTATCTGCAATTCGAAGAATTCTGGAACAATTTCTTCGGAATCATCCGGAATAAGGTCATCCGGCATGCAAATTATGAAATGAAGACCAAAATATCCAAATTCATAGTCAGACAATGGCGCCTTCGATTTCACTTCGATAAATTTGAAGTATTTTCTGATTGCAGCCTCAACTTTTGCTACGTCAGATAGATAAAATACTGTTATTCGCGCGCCGATCTGATCTTGGATTTCGGTGAAAGGGTTGGGGTACCGCTCTGAACCATCTTCATAAACTTTAGTCGCCTTCGCAGCGAAACGTTCGGGCGATTTTGCCCGTGCCGCCACGCGGTCAACCCTCTGCACGCCCGTCAAATAACTCTTCAGATACACTTCCAGGTCGCTAGCAACCCCACGCAAAACTTTATAACGAGATTCGTACTCGCCAATTATTTCGCGAAAACGAGTCATTTACGAGCCAACCTTTGATCATTTATTCTTCCAACAGTGCTGTATGTAACGATCCCATTGTCAGCTTTATGCTCGGAGAATACGTTTTCAAATTCGTCGTTGGGAGCGGTGAGTATCGCCCCATTGCTCATTTCGACTGTTCGAAATGGCGCGACAACTTTGAACTCCTCGGGGTCAAATTTGAAGTTTTTACCAAAAAGGCTGGACTTCGACAACTGTGCACGCACGGCATCTTTCGCCGATTGACTAAGCGCAAAATACTCGCAAAATCCTTCAATTGATATCGTTTTGTCTGTGAATATAGCAGATGCTAAAGAGCTTGCATGCGCCAACTCGCTCTTCACATCTATGTTAGGGTGCGCCTTCAACGCCTTTCGCAGAGCTACCGCAAGGCGCCGCGTTCCAGCAGCTGGTGTTTCTGAAAAATCAGCATCAAGAAACTCTTTCAGCCAATATTCTGAAATGTGCTCACCTGATTGCCCAGCTTGGCGATCAGTAGCCATCGCCTTCCAGAATCCATTAACCGGGCTTTCATGCTGCAGACAGACGGCTTTGTACGACGAGAGCCTTTTGATAAACACCTGCTCAAGAAACTCTACATTGAGCCCCTTCTCATTAACTTCAGCAAGAACAGCTTGATCCGTAGGGAAGCGGGATACAACCATCCTGCGCCTCAAACCATTTGTACCACTTATCAAAAACAAGAGACCCAGCCCACTGCGATGATCGGACACATTCTGCAGACGTTGCGCTATTTTTAGGCCGTTTTCGACCGTAGCATCGGCCGTAAATTCAACGAATAATCGCCTGCATTCGTTATATTGCTCACCAGTCGCTGAGTGGTTGAACACGATCTCGAAATCATGCTTGGAAGCATCTCCCGAGAAAATGCTATCCAGCATCTCAAACAGCTTTCCAGCCCCAATTCCAACTTCTTTTCCAGAAATTGGCTGTCCGACCCCGGCGCCCTTACCAGGCGGAACGAGAAACGCGAATGCTTTGAGTATCGACAAGTGAGCCTCCCCGAGAAACCAGTCGAGCATCTCAAGAGAAAAATCAACGCCTTCAAACCTACGGCTTTGGGGCTCGGCGATTTCGCCGGTACCTTAGTGTCCGGCACGGCTTGTCGTGCAACTGAGTACAGGCCTTCCGACCAACCCCCATTCGCGCTATATTCCCCAATATGGCCAAGCTCTCGCCCATCGAGTCCGAGTTCGAATCGACCGAAGCGGCCGAAGCGCATGATCGCTGGGTGCGCGAGAAGGTGGCGCAGGCACTTGCCGACCCGGAGCCCAGCATCCCGCACGATCAGGTGATGGCCGACCTGCAGGCCGTGCTCGACGGACGCACGCCAAACTGATGCTGCGGCTGGTCTGGCGACCCAAGGCCCGCCGCGACCTGCTCGACATCGCCGACTTCATCCGCCAGCGCAATCCACCGGCCGCACAGCGCCTCTCCGCGCAACTCCGCGACGCAGCCGAGCGCCTGCCGGAACATCCCTATGTCCACCGCCCTGGCCGGGTGCCCGGCACGCGCGAGGCGGTGGTCCATCCCAACTATATCCTGATCTATCGGGTGCTGGCCGACAGCGTCGAAGTCCTCACCGTCCTCCACGCGCGGCAGGAGTATCCCTGAACCCCATGCCCCACCTCCCCACCAACCCCGCCCATCTCGGCCGCGCCGCCAGCGCCAGCGTCGAGCCCGACTTCACCGGCCCCGACTGGTTCGAGGCCTATGCCGCCCGCCATGCCGCGGACGGGCAGGAGGGCCGGCTGGTCTCGCAGTTCGCCTTTTCGGAAAGCTGGGACTCCTGGGAGATGCACCCGCACGGCGCCGAGCTGGTGATCTGCACCCAGGGCGCCTGCACGCTCCACCAGGAACATGCCGACGGCAGCACCGAGACCGTGACGCTCGCCCCGGGCGACTATGCCATCAATCCGCCGGGCACCTGGCACACCGCCGATGTCGCGCGGGGCGAGACCTGCACCGCGATCTTCATCACCCCCGGCCTCGGCACCACCCACCGGCCGCGCTGAGCGCGGGGGGTGTCTGTCGCCCCCCTCCTCGCCGTCATCCCGGCGAAAGCCGGGATCCATTGGGGGCTCCGTTCCGGCTCGAACCGCGACGGCGTGGCGTCTGGATCCCGGCTTTCGCCGGGATGACGTCTTTGGGGATGACGGCTTGGGGACGCGGGCGCCGGTCCGCACGGGCGGCCCGGCTTCCGCCCCCTCCGTCGCCTGCGTCGCCACCGCCCCCTGGCGGGGGACGGTGCCCGATCCCCCGCCCCGCCCCACAGAACAAACCGGCAACAAATCGCTTTCCTACAGCACCTGATCCGGCATATCTGGAGAGTCGCCTGCAACCAGGAGACGTCCGATGATCCCCGATCCCGACGCGCTTACCGTCCACCCCGACGGCGACGACCTGTTCTGCCTCGACACGATGATCGAGCCGCGCACCGATTTCGGCGGCGGCCTGCCCGCCCGGCGCGAACGGCACGACGGCTGGACCCCGGCCAAGCAGCGCCAATTCCTCCAGATGCTGGCGGAGGGGCACACCATCACCAATAGCTGCGCCGCGCTCGGCATGTCGACCAGTTCGGCCTATGCGCTGCGCCGCTCGGCGGCGGGGGCGGCGTTCGCGCTCGGCTGGCAGGCGGCGCTGCTGCTCGCGCGCGAGCATCTCGCGGACCGGCTGCTCGAGCGCGCGATGCACGGCTCGGTCGATACGATCACCCGGCCCGACGGCTCCACCGTCACCCGCCAGCGCCACGACAACCGGCTGGCGATGCACATGCTCAACCGGCTCGACCGGCTGGCCGAGGAGGGCTGCGGCCCCGCCGACCATGCCGCCGCGCGGCTCGTCGCCGGCGAGTTCGAGCAGTTCCTGGCGCTGGTCGCGGGCGACGGCGGGGCGGCGCGCGCCGGGCTGTTCCTCGCGCGGCGCGCGGGCGGAGTCGAGGGCGACGGGCCGGGCGTGGCGGACGAGCTGGCGGCGGTGCGCGCGCTGGCCCGCGCCGATGCCTGGCTGCGCACCGGCGCCGATGCCCGCGAAGGCGTGGCGGTGGCCGATCTCGATCCGGCGCAGCGGCGCGGCTGGACCGCCGCGCAATGGGCGCGTGCCGAGGCGGCGGGGCTGCTCGTCCTCGCGCCGCCGCCCGCGCCGAAGGAAAACGCGCGGGAGCGTGAACTTTGGCAACTTAACAGGTGCGACAACCCGAACGGGGACCCGGTGTGGTGGGACAGCGACGTCGGCGAATGGCGCACGCATTTCCCGCCGCCCGAGGATTTCTACGGCGAGGAGTTCGGCGACTATGGCGAGCCGGACTATGCGCGCGAATTGTCGCCCGAGGAGCTGGAGGTGCTGGAGGGCCCGCTGCGCGCGGCGCGCGAGGCCCGGCGGATTGCGGCGGCGCAGGAACGCGACGCGTTCTTCGCGGACGGGGTGGACATCATCGAGGTCGACACGCACGGCGTGCCGCTCTGGGGGGAGGCCGAGACGGCGGCGAACCCTGCCGGCGACGCGTCCCCCTCCCGCGAGCGGGAGGGGCTAGGGGAGGGGCTGCTAGAACCGCAGGCGGATCGCGGTGGTGGTGCCGAGCCGTTGACGCGCTCTGCCGCCGACGGTCCCGGCGCACCTGCCTCCCCCGCCCCCGCCCCCGTCCCCTCCCCCGCCCCCGCCCCCGCCCGCAAGCGGAAGGGGAGCGCAGCGCGGAAGGCGCCGGACTCCCCGCCCCCACCCGCTTCGTCGCATCCCGGGACGGGCGCCGCCGCCCCCGGCTTGACACCTCCGGCCGAGGCGCCCATCTCGCCCCCGGCACGCGCCAGGGGCGCGTCCAAACGCCAACGGATCCGAGAAGGAACCATGCCCAGTAACGATCAAAGTAGACCGACCGCGCCTGCCAGGGCCGCCGCGCTGAACTGATCCTGCTGGGTCACGTCACTCGCGCCGGCCCGGGGGGGCCGGTCGGCAGTGAGGTGTATCCATGAATGCAGCCATTCGTTTCCTGAACGACCTGCGCCGGATCGGCGGTGCGTCGCGGGACCTCAACACGGTGTTCGACGAACGCCTGACCTTCGGCGAGCGCCTCGCCGATCGGGTCGCGGCGGTCGGCGGCTCCTGGGGGTTCATCATCGGCTTCGGCCTGTTCCTCGCCGCCTGGGCGGTGCTGAACACGGTCGTGCTGGCCGCGCACGCCTTCGACCCGTTCCCGTTCATCTTCTTGAACTTGATGTTGTCGATGCTCGCCGCGCTCCAGGCCCCGATCATCATGATGAGCCAGAACCGCCAGGCGGCGAAGGACCGGCTCGAGGCGCGGCTCGACTATGAGACCAACCTGCGCGCCGAGGCGCAGATCGAGGAGCTGCACGCGAAGATCGATTCGCTGCACGCCGATATTGCCCGGCTGGTCGAGGTCCGGGCGCCGCGCTGATCCGCTCGACTCAGAAGGCGACGGCGCGGGCTTCCTTCTCGGCCTCGTTGAGCGCGCGCTGGGTGGCGACCCGCTCGGCGCGGACGGCCATCGCTTCCCAGGCCGCCTGGGACCGGAGGTGCCGCTCGCGGACATTGTCGAGTTCGCAGCCGGCGGCGGCATTGCCGGCTTCGTCGGCACGGGCGCGGAACAGTTCGATTTCGGTCATCGGCGGGGGTGCCTCGCTGGGGAAGGAGGGAGGGACATGCGAAAACGGCGGCCCCGGATGGGACCGCCGTCTTGGGGTTCAGGTCAGTCGGCCGCCTGGAGGTTGACCGCGGCCATCTTGCCGCGGCGATCCTCTTCCAGTTCGTAGGTCACGCGCTGGTTCTGCTGCAGCGTGACCATGCCGGCGCGCTCCACCGCGGTGATGTGGACGAAGGCGTCGTTGCCGCCGGTATCCGGCGCGATGAAGCCATAGCCCTTGTCGGCGTTGAAGAACTTGACGGTGCCAGTGATGCTCATGGTGTTTTCCTTACATTGTCGGCGCGCCCCGTGCGGGCGGACCTCGCGCTTCAGGGCAGGGATGGAAGGAAAACGGAGCCGCAAAGCACCAGAGACCAACGATTTGCGACTTCAGCAGCCCCTATGTGGGCGCATGGCGGAGGGAATGCAATGGCAGTGCGAGGAACGGAGGCAGCATGGCGGCGCTGCGAGGCAATGCCCCGCCCCTGTTCGGAGCGGGGCGACGGCCGGTCAGTCGGGCTTCTTGGCGACGGCGACGAGCGCCGGGCGGAGCAGCCGGTCCTTGATCATGTAGCCGGACTGGATCTCCTGCACCACGGTGCCGGGCTCCTTGTCGGCGACGGGCATTTCCATCATCGCCTGGTGCTTGTTGGGGTCGAGCACCTCGCCCAGCGCCACCACCTTGGAGATGCCGTGGCGGCCGAAGATCGCCTCCAGCTCGCGGCCGGTGGCCTCCAGGCCGGTGACGAGGCCCTTCATCTTCTCGTCTTCGCGCAGCTCGGCGGGGATCGCCTGCAGCGCCCGGCCGAGATTGTCGGCGACGGAGAGGATGTCGCGGGCAAAGCTGGTCGCGGCATAGGCGCGGGCATCCGCCACTTCCTTCTCGGTGCGGCGGCGGAGGTTCTGCATGTCGGCCTGGACGTAGAGATGCGCCTGCTTGGCCTCGGCCAGCTGCGCCTCCAGCTCGGCGACACGGTCCTGCTCGGCAACCTCGGGGGCAGCCTGTGCAGTTTCTTGCCCCAGCGTTTCGCCCTGGGTCGGTTCGGTATTTTCGATATTCTCGGACATGGTTCCCTGTTTTCTTCAGGCCAGCAAACGGGCCAATGTGGCCGCCGTGAAATCCACCATGGGCACGACGCGGGCATAGTTCAACCGGGTGGGGCCGATCACGCCGACGACGCCGACCACCCGGCCGTCCAGCGATCGCACCGGTTTGGCGATCACCGACGAGCCGGAAAGCGCGAACAGCTTGTTTTCGGAGCCGATGAAGATCCGCGCCGCCTCGCCCTCGCGGGCGCTGTCGAGCAGCCGGGCAATCTCCTCCTTGCCCTCCAGCTCGTCGAGCAGCTGGCGGACGCGGTCGAGATCCTCGGCGGCGCCGGTGTCGATCAGCCGGGCCTGGCCGCGGACGATCAGCACCGGGCGGCGGCCGCTATCCTCGCTCCACACGGCGAGCCCGCGCTCGACCAGTTCCGAAGCTGCGGCGTCGAGTGCGGCCTGTTGCTGGCGCAACTCCCGCTCGATCCGGCCGCGCGCCTCGGCGAGCGTGAGCCCGGCGAGCGTGGCGCTCATGTAATTGGCCGCGCGCTGCAGCGACATCGGATCGACGCCGCCGGGCAGCTCGACGACGCGGTTCTCGACCGAGCCGTCCTCGCCGACCAGCACCGCGAGCGCACGGTCCTGGCTCAAGGGCACGAAGCCGAACTGGCGCAGCACTGTCTCGGCCTTGGGGACCAGCACCAGCCCGGCGCAAGCCGACAGCCCGGACAGCGCCGCGGTGGTTTCGGCGATGGCATCCTCGACCGGGCCGCCGATGCCGGCGCGCGCCTCGATCGCCGCGCGTTCCTCGACCGAGGGTTCGCTCGCCTGCATCATCCCGTCGACGAACAGGCGCAGCCCGCTCTCGGTCGGCATCCTGCCGGCGCTGGTGTGGGGTGCGGCGAGCAGCCCCACTTCCTCCAGATCCTGCATCACGTTGCGGATCGACGCCGGCGACAGGTTGAGCGCCGAGATACGCGAGATGGTGCGCGAGCCCACCGGCGCGCCGGTATCCAGATAGGATTCCACCACGATGCGAAAGACGTCGCGCGCGCGGTCGGTCAGCTCGTGGATCGGCGGCGTGATCATGGTAGCTGTTATCTAGGCGGTGCGACGGGTCGGCTTCAAGGCCGCGCGCCGATCAGGCCGGCGATCGGCAACAGATCGGGCGCCGACCCCAGCGCATCGGCGACGCCGGGGCTGCGCGTGCGGTCGCAGCCGAAATAATAGGAGAGCGCGCGATGCCCCGCCTTCCCGTCCCACTGGACCTCGACGCTCGGCATGTCGGTGGCGTGCTGGCCGCAGGCCGGGGTGCCCGGCGCGGTGCGGACGCTGCCGCTGCGCGGCCGATAGGGTGCGAGCCGGGTGAGGAACGCCTCATATTGTGCCGGCGACACCCGGAAGTCGCGCGCGCCGGTCACCGCGGTGAAGCGCTGCCCTTCGAAGGTGCCGGTCCCGTCTGGCCGCACGGTGACGGTATAGACCGGGCAGGCGCCGCCGCAGGGGCTGGTGGCGTAGCGGATCATCTCGCCGCGCACGATCGGTGCGGACGGTGCCGCAGGGATGCCGCTGCTCACCGGCGGCGGTGGCGGCGCCGGGCGGGAGGGCCTGGCGGGCGCCGGGCGCGCAGGCCCCGCGGGCGGCGTCACCTGTGGAATGCAGCCGCCGAGCATCGCTCCGCCGCAAACCAGTGCAACCAACAGGCGCATGCGTGTCTTTCTCCCCTTATCGTGCAAGACTGGCGGAACGCGCCGCCAGGGTCTAGGTGCCCGGCTCGACCTTTAGGGAGACTGAATCGCATGCGCCCATCCGGCCGCGCCCCCGACGAGATGCGGGAAATCACCATCACGCCGAACTTCACCCGCCACGCCGAAGGTTCGGTGCTGATCGGCTTCGGCGACACCCGCGTGCTCGTCACCGCCAGCGTCGAAGAGCGCGTGCCGCCGTTCCTGCGGGGCAAGGGCGAGGGCTGGGTGACGGCCGAGTACGGCATGCTGCCGCGCGCCACCCATACCCGCGGCCAGCGCGAAGCGGCCAAGGGCAAGCAATCGGGCCGCACCCAGGAAATCCAGCGGCTGATCGGCCGCTCGCTGCGCGCGGTCACCGACCTCAAGCTGCTCGGCGAGCGCCAGATCACGCTCGACTGCGACGTGCTCCAGGCCGATGGCGGCACCCGCACCGCCGCGATCTCCGGCGCCTGGGTTGCGCTGCGGCTCGCGGTCAACAAGCTGATGGCGGAAGGCGCGATCGCCACCGATCCGATCACCACCCAGGTGGCGGCGGTGAGCTGCGGCATCTATCAAGGCACGCCGGTGCTCGACCTCGATTACCCCGAGGATTCGTCGGCCGACGCGGACGCGAACTTCGTGCTGCTCGCCAATGGCAACATCGCGGAGGCGCAGGCCACCGCCGAGGGCGCGACCTATGACGAGGAAGGCCTGCTGCGCCTGCTTCGCCTCGCCCGCATCGGCTGCGCGCGCATCTTCGACGCCCAGCTCAAGGCCGTCGGATGAGCGGCGAGGGCGAGGCCCCCCAAGCCATTCGCAAGCTCGCCCCCGGCAAGCTGGTGATCGCCAGCCACAATGCGGGCAAGGTGCGTGAGATCCGCGAACTGCTCGGTCCCTATGGGATCGAGCCGGTCTCGGCCGCCGAGCTCGACCTGCCCGAGCCCGAGGAAACCGGCACCAGCTTCGTCGCCAATGCCGAGCTGAAGGCGCTGCAAGCGGCGGACCTGTCGGGGCTCCCCGCCCTCGCCGACGATTCGGGGCTGTGCGTCGAGGCGCTGGGGCTCGCCCCCGGCATTTACTCCGCCCGCTGGGGCATGGCGGCGCCGGGGATGGACGGGCTTGAGCCCGTCGCCCCGTTCGAGGGCCGCGACTTCCGCTTGGCGATGCAGCGGGTCGAGGACAAGCTGGCGGCACTCCCGCCCGAGACCAGCCGCGCCGCCCATTTCGTCTGCGCGCTGGCGCTTGCCTGGCCGGACGGGCATGTCGAATGGTTCGAGGGGCGGGTCCATGGCGACCTCGTCTGGCCGCCGCGTGGTGAAAAGGGCTTCGGCTATGATCCGATGTTCGTACCGCAGGGGTTTGCGGAAACGTTTGGCGAAATGGAGCCGGCGGCGAAACATGGCATGAGCCACCGTGCCGACGCATTTCGCCAATTGGTCGCATCGGTCTTCTGAGGCGGGTCTGTTTCGGCTGCGACGATATTCATGGGAGCGAAGGTTTAAGCTATCCTAACGACGTCCATATGTTGATCGAGTAACGATCGCTGCCTAAGCACGGGCGACGATGGAGGAAAAATTGGGGGTGCGCGGCACCGAACTATTCGATGAAGTCGATGCGCGGCTGAGCGAAATCAAGCGACTTTTCACGCAGTTCGCCGGCGAAGCTCCTGCGGCGGCCAGCGAATCGCCGGCTGGTTCGTTCGGCCGCCTGCAACTCGCCCGGATGATTCTCTGGGGCCGCTCGCTGCTGGAACGCGAAGTCGCGAAGGATCTGTTCGCTGACCCGGCGTTCAACATCCTGCTGACGCTCTATGTCAGCCGCGCCGACGGCAAGGACGTGTCGACCTCGGCGGCTTGCACCGCCTCCGGCGTGCCGACCACCACCGCACTGCGCTGGATCAACGCGCTCGCCCGGCGCGGCATGATCCACAAGCGCAGCCTCGCGACCGACCGGCGCTTCACCTACTTGGAACTGACCGAGAAAACGGGCGCGGCGCTGGACCGCTATTTCGACCTCATCCTGGATCGCGCAGCGCACCCGACGACGCCGTAACCCCGTATTTGGTCGTCAGTCGCTCGAGCGACAGTGAGATGTTGGCGGCCTCGGCATCCTCGCCCAGAAGGTCGAGCAGCGCGATCGCGTCCACCAGGTGCGTGCACACCATCTCGATACCTGCGCCCCGTTCGTCCATTTTTTCAAAAACTCGCGTATCTTTATATCCGTATTGGATTTTCGGGTACGCACGGACAAGTCAGGAATATTCCCGACGCGGGACACACCTAGTGCATCGCGCAATGCGATCGCAAGCCTTTGTGCATTGCCTGACTATATCCGTTTTGGATATTAACTCTGCTTTGCCGCAAGGAAGGCCCGTGACGCCGCTTTCTACACTCCTGGAGCGCGCCGAAGCCATCTACCTCACCCATGGTACCGGCAGCGCACGCTATCTGCTCGATCGGATTGAGACGGCCATCCGCGAAGGCGCGCCGGCGCAGCAGATCTGCGAGCTCGATCACCTTCTGCAGCTGATCGAGTATCGCGACCGGACGCTGGCGCTGTACGGCAACCGCTGATCGCGCCTGGCGTGATCCGCGGGGTCCACTGTTCGCGATCCCGAAGGGAGTATCGCTCGCAGCGGCGGTGGTGGATAGGGATGGATTCGAACCACCGTAGGGCGAAGCCCGGCAGATTTACAGTCTGCTGCCTTTAACCACTCGGCCACCTATCCATGGAGACCGCCGCTTGCGAGCGAGGTGGGCCCAATGCCGAAGCGAAGCGGGCCTGTCAACGCCTTGCGTGCACTCTTTTGCGCGCATAGCGTCCCGCCTTCACTTTTTGGGGGGATAACATATGCGTCGCACCGTCCTTGCTCTTACCGCCGCGCTGCTCGCCAGCGCACCGATCGCCGCCCAGACGATCCAGACCAGCGCGACCGACCGCGTGATCGACCAGGGCACCAACCATTCGGAGGTGATGCGAATCGCGCAGTACCTCACCGACGTGATCGGTGCGCGCCTCACCAACTCGCCTGGCATCCGCAGGGCCGAGGACTGGACCCAGGCCAAGTTCCGCGAATGGGGCCTGGTCAACGTCCACAAGGAAGGCTTCGAGTTCGGTCGGGGCTGGTCGAACGAGAAACTGGCGGTGCGCATGGTCGCCCCCCGCCCGCTCCAGCTGATCGCCGCCCCCCTGCCCTGGACCCCCGGCACCAGTGGCGCGATCACCGGCGAGGTCGTGCTCGCCCCGCTCGCCGACGAGGCCGCCTTCGCCCAGTACAAGGGCAAGCTGAAGGGCAAGGTGGTACTGATCACCGAGCCCAAGGACATCGAGGACCCCACCGAAGCACCGTTCAAGCGCTGGAGCGTCGAGGAACTGGCCAAGCGCGACTTCTACGACCTCCCCAACGGCGACGGCGAACGCCCCTTCAACCCTGCCCGCTACACCTTCGCGGGCAAGCGCGACGCCTTCCTCAAGGCAGAGGGCGCGATCGGCTATGCGATCATGTCCAGCCGCAACGGCAAGCTGGTCCATGGCCAGAACAGCCAGTTCCAGGTCGGCCAGTCGGGTACCCTGCCGGGCATCGAGATCGCGGCGGAAGACTATCGCCGCCTCGCCCGCCTCGCCAAGATGGGGGCCAAGCCGACGCTGGAGATAGACGCGGTCAACCGCTTCGACGACAGCGATACCAAGGGCTACAACATCCTCGCCGACATCCCCGGCACCGATCCCAAGGCGGGCTATGTGATGGCCGGCGCGCATCTCGACAGCTGGGCGATGGGTGACGGCGCGGCCGACAACGCCGCCGGCAGCGCGATGGTGATGGAGGCCGCTCGCATCATCCGCGCCTCGGGTATCAAGACCAAGCGCGCGATCCGCTTCGCCCTTTGGGCGGGCGAGGAACAGGGTCTGCTCGGCTCGATGGCCTATGTCGAGGCGCACATCGCCAAGCGCCCGGTCGATCCCAGCGCGGGCGGCATCGTTCGCTACATGACGTGGAGCCGCGCCTTCCCGATCACGCCCGGCCCGGACCACGGCAAGCTCGCCGCCTATTTCAACCTCGACAACGGCTCGGGCAAGATCCGCGGCATCTATGCGCAGGGCAACACCGCGGTGATGCCGATCTTCGAGCAGTGGTTCACGCCATTCCACACGATGGGCGCGACCCTGGTTTCCGCGCGCCGCACCGGCAGCACCGACCATGTCTTCTTCGACGCGGTGGGTATCCCGGCGTTCCAGTTCATCCAGGACCCCCTCGACTATGGCTCCATGGTACATCATACGGACGTCGATACGTTCGATCATCTGAAGGCCGACGATATGCGCCAGGGCGCAACCATCCTCGCCGCATTCCTGATCAACGCCGCCAACAGCGATCAGCCGCTGCCGCGCGCGCCGCTTGCGACCGCGCCGACCCCGGCCGATCAATTCTATCCCTTCCCGGAGTCCGCACACTGATGAAACGTCGAGGCCATCGTCCCAGCCAGGCATCCGCATCGCGGCCGCGCTTCTACGGCCGCCACGCGGTGCTCGCGGCGCTCGCCAACCCCGAGCGGACGGTGCGCAAGATCTGGGGCACGCGCGAGGCGCTGTCGGCGCTGGACCTGCCCCCGGTCATCCCGATCACCTATGCCGACGCGGCCGATCTCGGCCGCCTCGTGCCGTCCGACGCGCCGCACCAGGGGCTGGTGGCCGAGGTCGATCCGCTCGAGGAGATCTGGCTCGGGGATCTTCTCGAACAGGGTGCGGAGGACAAGCGCCCGCTGCTGGTGCTCGACCAGGTGACCGATCCGCACAATGTCGGCGCGATCCTGCGCTCGGCAGCGGCGTTCGACGCGCTCGGCATCGTCACCCAGGACCGACACGCGCCGCCCGAGACCGGCACCCTCGCCCGGTCGGCGGCGGGGACGCTGGAAGTGGTGCCCTGGGTGCGCGTGGTGAACCTGTCACGCGCGCTCGACGAGATTGCCGAGGCCGGCTTCTGGCGCGTCGGCCTCACCGGCCATGCCAAGGCGACGCTGGGCGAGGTGATGGGCGAAGGCCGCGTGGCGCTGGTGCTGGGCGCCGAGGGCGAAGGCATGCGCCAGAATACCGAGGCGCATTGCGACCAGCTTGCCCGCCTGCCGATCTCGCCCAAGGTGGAAAGCCTGAACGTGTCGAACGCCGCGGCCGTGGCGCTCTACGCGGTCAACACGCGCGGCTGAGGAGCACACGCATGTCCAGGATGCTGCGGACGCTGGCGCTGGTGCTGCTCGCCCCGCTGGTGCTGGCGAGTTGCCTGTTCGTGCCCGGCAAGTTCGAATC
Source organism: Sphingomonas trueperi (assembly GCF_011927635.1). Lineage (GTDB taxonomy): Bacteria > Pseudomonadota > Alphaproteobacteria > Sphingomonadales > Sphingomonadaceae > Sphingomonas > Sphingomonas trueperi. The sequence goes on along the minus strand of NZ_JAATJB010000002.1, from coordinate 169,313 downwards.
CGCGCTGACCATCCACCGCGATCGCAGCTTCACCTTCACCTACAAGGGTGAAGTCGTCGCCCTCGACCTCAAGGGGTTGGGCGGCGACTTCCTGAAGATCGCCGAGGAAGAGGGCGGCAAGAAGGGCAAGAACGGCTCGGCCGATCCGGCCAAGGTCAAGGCGGCCGAGCAAGTGAAGCGCGACGAGGAATATCGCAAGCTCGCGGTCGAGCTGGCCAAGGAGGCCGGCTATCGCAGCGTCGACTATCGCGGCAACGGCATCTTCTATGTCGATTTCGCGCTGTCGGGTGTGCTCGATCACGCGTTCGTCTACCCGTACAACCAGGACAATGAGATCATCCTGCCCTGGATCGCAATCGAGCTGCGCGGCAAGGATGCGGTGCGCGTGAAGGCGCAGGGCTTCGCCCGGCAGAAGAGCGAGGCGGCGGGCCTGGGCGGCATGGGCGCCGGCATGTCCGCAGGCGAGGAGGCGGCCGATCGCATGGAGGGGACCTTCACCCTCACCACCGATGCCGAGGTGATCAGCCAGAACAACGAGGCCGGTGCCGAAACCGTCGGCAGCGAGAAGGTGATCATCTGGAAGGTGGACACCCGGACCAAGGACGCCCCGATGGCGTCGCTGCGCGTGGCGCCATTGCGCTGATACGAAAACGGGCGGGTGCGATACGCACCCGCCCGCCCTCTCCACACCCCTTTGGGGATAGGGTTCAGGCCAGTTCCCACTCCAGGGCGATCTGGGCCTTGAGCAGCTTCGAGACCGGGCAGTTCGCCTCGGCGCCCTTGGCGAGCGCCTCGAACTGCTCCTCGCTGATGCCGGGCACTTCGGCGCGCAGCTTCAGGTCCGAACGGGTGATGGTGAAGCCGTCGCCATCCTGCTCCAGCTTCACGGCCGCCGTCGTCTCGAGCGTGCCGTCGCTGAACCCCGCCTGGGCGAGCGCGAAGCTCAGCGCCATGGTGAAGCAGCCGGCATGCGCCGCCGCGATCAGCTCTTCCGGATTGGTGCCCTTTTCGTCGCCGAAGCGGGTGTTGAAGCTGTAGGGCGTCGCCTCCAGCACGCCCGACGGGCTGGTCAGCTGGCCTTTGCCGGCCTTGCCGAAACCTTCATAACGGGCGGTGGCGGTGCGGGTGGTCATGGCAGGCTCCTCAAAAGGCACGGGCCGGGGAATCGACCCCGGCCCGCTTGTATCACTTGCACGTGACGTTGTTGCGATCGATCGAGCGCCCCGCGGCCGCGCCTGCCGCGGCGCCGAGCAGCGTACCCAGCGTCTGCGATCCGCCCGGCGCGATCACGTTGCCCAGCAGGCCGCCGGCCACGCCGCCGACGATCAGGCCGGTGGTGCCGTCGTTGCGGCGGCAATAATAGCGGCCGTCCTGGCCGCGATAGACGCGATCATTCTGCGACAGGCGACGCTCGCGGGCGCGCGGATTCTCGCGATAATAACGGTCGGCATAATAGCCGTTATAGGCCGGGTCCGGACGGTTATAGTCATACTGGCGATAACCGCGGTCGCCGGCATTGCCGAGACCGTAGCCGCCTTCGGCGCAGCCGGAAACCAGCGTCGCCGCAGCGACCATGCTCAGAGCGAAGATGCGCATCTTGTCTCTCTCCTGATCCATGTTGATGTGCGTGGGCAATGCGCGGCCGCGCGGAAGGTTGCGCGGCCGTGCCGATCCGGGGAGGATCAGGAAGGTGCTGCGTCGTTGCGGCGAAGCTCGTCGGCCTGGCCGGCGACCAGCGTCGGCGCCGAGCCACCGGCCAGCGCGGGCGCGAAGGCCTCGCGCTCGTTCGCCGGGATCGACGCAGTCGGATCGGGGCGGAACTGCTCGATCGCGCGCTGGCTGCCATCGGGATGGCTGTCGCCCATCAGGTCGGTCGGCACCGTGCCCGACTCCGCCGCACCAGCGCGGCGATTCCACAGCGTGCCGAACGCAATCGCACCGACTGCGCCCAGCCCGGCGGCAGCGATGGCCGCAATGCCGGTCCGTCCTAGCGTCGAGCGCTTCCGGACCGTGGTCGCCGGCGCGGCTGCCCTGGGCGCCCGCTTCGGGCGAGCCTTGGGGGCAGGCTTTGCAGCCGCCGGCTCCGGCTTGGTGCCGGCAGCCGCAGCCGCGGTCGCGGCCTTGGGCGTGCGCTTGCGCGGCGTGGGGGTCTTGGGCGTCTTGCTGGCGGTGGCCATCGAAATCTCCTTTCGGTTACGGCACGGTCAACGGGCCGGGATGCGGGGGTGTTCCGAGCGATGCGCGATCAGCGGACGCAAATGCGGGTGCGTTGGTTCACCCAGCAGCCATCCTTGCGGGTGACGGTGCCCAGCGGATCGCCAGCCCTGTCGTCGTCGGGATCGGCATTCCAGGTCGCATCGGCCATGCCGTCGGCGCGGGTGGTGACCACGGCGAAGTGCGACTGGGCGGGCTTGCCGGCGCTCCAGGTGTTGAGGGTGTAGCCGCCGTCCCCCATCGGATAGACCTGGCACTGCCCGTCGAGCAGCGTCTTGCCGTCGACCTCGAAGCGGCATCGCCTGGCGGCGGAGCGCGGCGCGGCTTCGTCCTTCGCCACAGGCGTGTCGATGGGCACCGGCGCGGGGCTGGGGGTTGCGACGAGCGGTGAGTCGACGTTCGCCGTCGCGGTGGTGTCGGCGACCTGCGGGCTGTTGCAGGCGGCCAGCGGTGCGAGGAGCAGCAGCGCCGCAGCGATGGAGCGGGTCTTCAAGGGCAAACGGCGTCTCCGCATGAGGTTGCCCCGCCCTACCGAGCAGCACAGCTTTTGTTCCCGCTTAGACGGCACAGCAAGCAATAGCCCCTCCCCTGCAGGGGAGGGGCTTAAGAAGAGAAATGCGCCCCCCACCCCTTCCCGCGTGAACTTCCTCCCAATTCCTCCTATCTGACTCCCCATGCCGACCCGCTTCGCTTCCGTGCCCCACCGCCGCGCCCTGATCGATCGCCGTGCCGTCGCCGAACGCCTCGCCGCGCTGGAGGCCCGCGACACCGCCGCGCTGCGCCAGGCGGGGGCCACCGAGCTCAAGGCCGTCCTCGCCACCGGCCAGGCGGAGATTGCCCGCCGCCTCGCCGAACACCCCTCGCGTGGCCTCGAAGCCGCCGCGGCGGGCGCCTTCCTCACCGACCAGATCCTGCGCCTGCTATGGGACTTCACCGTCGAGCGGCTCCATCCCAATGCCAATCCCACCGCCGCCGAGCGGATGACGCTGATCGCGGTGGGCGGCTATGGCCGCGGCGAAATGGCGCCGCATTCAGATATCGATATCGGCTTCCTCACCCCCTGGAAGGTCACCGGCTGGAGCGAGCAGGTGATCGAATCGATGCTCTATTCGCTGTGGGACATGCGGCTGAAGGTGGGGCATTCGTCGCGTTCGCTGGACGAGATGGTGCGCCAGGCCAAGGCCGACGTCACCGTCTGCACCGCACTGGTCGAGGCGCGCTATGTCTGGGGCGATACCGAGCTGTATGACGAGGCGGCGCGGCGCTTCAAGGCCGAGGTCCAGGCCGACAGCGCGCGCGGCTTCATCACCGCCAAGCTCGAGGAACGCAACGCCCGCCACAAGAAGATGGGCGACAGCCGCTATGTCGTCGAACCCAATGTGAAGGAGGGCAAGGGCGGCCTGCGCGATCTCCACACGCTCTTCTGGATCGGCAAGTTCGCCTACAATGTGCGCGAGCCTGCCGAGCTGGTCGAGGCCGGGCTGCTGACGCCGGCGGAGTATCGCCAGTTCCGCCGCGCCGAGAATTTCCTCTGGGCGGTGCGCTGCCAGCTCCACCTGATCACCAACCGCCCCGAGGATCGCCTCACCTTCGACGTCCAGCGCGAGATCGCCGAGCGGATGCGCTTCGCCGACCGACCGGGCATGTCCAAGGTCGAGCGCTTCATGCGCTACTATTTCCTCCAGGCGAAGGTGGTGGGGGACCTCACCGGCGTGTTCCTCGCTCATCTCGACGAGAAGTTCGCCGCGCGCGGCCGGCGCTTCGGCTTCCCGGCGCTGTGGCGCGGGCGGCGCAAGCTCAAGGGCTTCGTGCTCGAGCGCGGTCGGCTGGCGCTGCCGCGCGACACCTTCTTCCGCGAGGATCCCGTCCGCCTGATCGAGCTGTTCGCGCTCGCCGACCTGCACGAGGTGGAGATCCACCCACTGGCGATGCGCGCCGCCGCGCGCGACGCCAAGCTGGTCGACGACGTCCGCACCGACCCGCGCGCCAACGCGCTGTTCCTCGACGTGCTGACCTCCCCGCGCGATCCGGAAACGGTGCTGCGCTGGATGAACGAGGCGGGCGTGTTCGGCCGCTTCGTGCCCGACTTCGGCCGTGTCGTCGCGCAGATGCAGTTCGACATGTACCATCACTACACGGTGGACGAGCATTCGATCCGCGCGATCGGGCTGCTCAGCAAGATCGAGAAGGGGCAGCTCAAGGAAGACCATCCGCTCGCCAGCGGCATCCTCCACCAGCTCGCCTCGCGCCGTGCGCTGTACGTGGCGGTGCTGCTGCACGACATCGCCAAGGGCCGCAGCGGCGACCATTCGATCCTGGGTGCCGAAGTGGCGGAGCGGCTTTGCCCGCGCCTCGGCCTGACGCCGGGTGAGACCGAGATGGTGGCGTGGCTGGTCCGCTGGCACCTGCTGATGTCCGCCACCGCCTTCAAGCGCGACCTCGCCGACTTCAAGACCATCCTCGACTTTACCGCCCAGGTGCAGAGCGCCGAGCGCCTCCGCATGCTGCTGGCGCTGACCGTGGTCGACATCCGCGCGGTCGGCCCCGGCGTGTGGAACGGCTGGAAGCGCCAGCTGCTTGGCGGGCTGTACGAAGCCGCCGAGGAAGTGCTGCGGCTCGGCCACAAGCAGCGCGGCCGCACCGAACGGATCGCCGCCAAGCAGGAGGAGCTGGCCGCCGCCCTCGGCTGGACGCCCGCCAAGTTCGAGGCGTTCAAGCGCCGCTTCACCGAAAGCTACTGGATCGCCGAGCCGATCGACGTGCTGGAACGCAACGCCGCGATGGTCGCCGCGGCGGGAGACGCGACGCTGCACGTCGAGGCGCAGGTCTATCCCGATCGCGGTGCGACGCTGGTCACGGTCTATGCCGCCGACCATCCCGGCCTGTTCTACCGCATCGCCGGCGCCATCCACGTCGCCGGCGGCAATATCATCGACGCGCGCATCCACACGACGCGCGACGGCATGGCGCTCGACAATTTTCTCGTCCAGGACCCGTTCGGCCAGCCCTTCGACGAGGAAGCGCGGCTTACCCGGCTCAAGACCGGCATCGCCGATGCGCTGGCCAACCGCGCGCGGCTCTCCGAACGGCTCAAGACCAAGGCGCCGGTGCGCCTGCGCGCCGACGCCTTCTCGATCGAACCCAATGTGTTCATCGACAACAAGGCGTCGAACCGCTTCACCGTCATCGAAGTCAATGCGCGCGATCGGCCAGCCTTGCTCTACAGTCTCGCCAATGCGCTGTTCCAGTCGAAGGTGACGATCCACTCGGCGCATGTCGCGACGTACGGAGAGCGCGCGGTCGATACCTTCTATCTGACCGACCTGATCGGCGATAAGATCAGCTCGACGTCGCGACTCAAGACGATCGAGCGGCGCCTGCTGGAGGCCGCGGCCGGCGAGGAGGTTGCCCAGGCCGCCTGATCGGGGGGGGACCAACATGCCGGTAGTGGGGCTGGGCGGGTTTTTCTTTCGCGCACAGGATCCGGAAGGGCTGAAGAGCTGGTACCAGGAGATGCTGGGCGTCGGCGGCGGCTGCGGCACCGATCCCAGCGGCCAGGCGAGCCCCTGGTTCTGGTACCCCGAGCCCGGCGGCGTCATCTTCCAGCCGTTCCAGGCGGACACCACCTACTACGCCGGTGACAAACAGGTGATGCTCAACCTGCGGGTGATCGACCTCGACGGGCTGCTCGAGCAGCTCAACGCCGCGGGCGTCGCCATCGAGACGCGGGCCGAATGGGACACGCCGGAGACCGGCCGCTTCGCCCGAATCCATGATCCGGAGGGCAATCCGATCGAGCTGTGGGAGCCGCCGGCGGAGTAGCGGAAAGCGCCGCCGCCTCCACCATCGTCATCCCGGCGAACGCCGGGATCCATTGGGGTCTCCGTCGCGGCTCTTGCTCAGGCGGAGAGGCGACTGGATCCCGGCTTTCGCCGGGATGACGGCATGTAGCGTTCGACGCGGCTACCCGCCGCGGCTACCCCGTCCCGAACGGCAGGATCGACTCCAGCGTCGCCAACGGCAGCGCCCCCGGCACCGTCGCACCCTGGCGCAGCAGAAACACGTGGCGGACGATCTCGGCCTGCTGCTCGATGCCGTAGCGCGTCAGCGTCCAGCCCGCCTTGATGCTGTAGTGGTAGCGGCAGAACGGGTGCCGACGCAGCACCAGGTTCAGGCCCTGCTGGTGCTGCCAGACATGCACCAGCTCGTGGATCAGATGCCCCTGCAGCCCCAGCCCCGCGCTGGCGAAACAGTCCCGATAGGCCTCCCCCGCCGGATGGAAGTGGAGATGCCCGCGCGGCGCCATCGTCACGTTCCGCGGCTGGAAGGGAAACCATTTCCGCCGGAAAATCCGCACCGGATCGAGGTCGATCGCATCGCCGAACATGCCGCGGGCCAGCGCGCGCTCGGCATCGGTGAGGGGGCGGCCCTGTCGCGCGTCGTCGCCGGACATGGCCGCCCTTCCCTGCTTACTTGATCGAAAGCCCCGTCCACTTGGCGGCGAACGCCCAGAGGTCGGCGGTTTCCTCGATCACCTTGTCGGTCGGCTTGCCCGAGCCATGGCCGGCGCGGGTCTCGATGCGGATCAGGTGCGGGCGGTCGCCGATCTGGGCATGCTGCAGCGCCGCCGTGTACTTGAAGCTGTGGCCGGGCACCACGCGGTCGTCGGTATCCGCCGTGCTCACCAGAATGGCGGGATAGTCCACGCCGCTCCTGATGTTGTGATAGGGCGAATAGGCAAACAGCCGCTTGAAGTCCGCTTCCTTTGACGGATAGCCATAATCGTCGACCCAGTAGCGCCCGGCGGTGAACCGGTCGAAGCGGGTCATGTCCATCACGCCCACTGCCGGCAGCGCGGCGGCGAACAGGTCCGGGCGCTGGTTGGTCACCGCACCGACCAGCAGGCCGCCGTTCGATCCGCCCTGGATCGCCAGCTGGCCCTTGCCGGTGATGCCTTGCTTGATCAGATACTCGCCCGCGCCGATGAAATCGTCGAACACGTTCTGCTTGTTGGCGAGGCGGCCGCCGTCGTGCCAGGCCTTGCCGTACTCGCCGCCGCCGCGGATGTTCGCCACGACGAACACGCCGCCCTGCTCCAGCCAGGCCAGCCGGCCCGCCGAGAATCCCGGGGTGATCGGGATGTTGAACCCGCCATAGCCGTAGAGGATCGTCGGCGCGGGGCCGGTGACGCTCTTCTTGCGGACGATGAACATCGGCACCCTGGTGCCGTCCTTCGAGGCATAGAAGCGCTGCTCGACCGCATAGTCCTGCGGGTTGAACGCGACCTTGGGGCTTGCCCAGGGCTCGGCCTTGCCGGTCTTCACGTCGTAGCGGAAGATCGTGGTCGGATAGTTGAAGCTGGTGAAGGCGAAGAAGGTCTCGCCCTCGTGCGGATGCCCGCCGAACCCGCTCGCGGTGCCGATGCCGGGGAGGGCCACCTTGCCGTCGGCCTTGCCGTCCAGCGTGTAGCGGCGCACCTCGGTGGCGGCATCGACCATGTAGCTGAGGATCAGCCGGTCGCCCACGATCGACTGGCCGGCCAGCGTCTCCTTCTGCTCGGGCACCACCTCGTGCGGGGTCAGCGCCGGATCGGCAAGATCGATGGTGACGATCCGCTGGCGGGGCGCGCCATCGTCGGTCGCGAACCAGAACTTGGTGCCGACATTGCCGATCGCCGACCAGTCATGCTCGAGCGTGCCGATGACCGTCTTCGCCTTCCAGGCGGGATCCTGCAGATCGACGATGTGGACGAGGTTCTTGTTGTCGGTGCCCTCGCTGGTCGTGATCACCAGATAGCGGCCGTCATCGGTGATGCCGGCATAATGGCTCTGCCTGGGCGTCGCCGGGGTTTCGTAGACCAGCCGGTCGGCGCTCTGCTGGGTGCCGAGCTTGTGGAAATAGACGCGGTGATTCTCGTTGAGCGCCTGGAACTTGGCGTCCGCCGGCGGCTCGGGATAGCGCGAGTAGAAGAAGCCGCTACCGTCCTTGGCCCAGGCCACGCCCATGGTGAACTTGGCCCAGCTGACCGTGTCGCCCGTGTCCTTGCCGGTGGCGACGTCGAGCACCTTGATCGTGCGCCAGTCGGTGCCGCCGTCCTGGATCGAATAGGCGAGCAGCTTGCCGTCCTCGCTCGGCAGCCATTCGGCGAGCGCGGTGGCCCCGTCCTTCGACCAGCCATTGGGATCGATCAGCACGCGGCCCTGGCCGTTCAGGCCATCGCGGACGAACAGCACCGCCTGGTTCTGCAGGCCGCTATTGTGCGCGTAGAAATAGCGCCCGCCCTTCTGCTCGGGCAGGCCGAAGCGCTCATAATCGAACAGCTGCTTGATCCGCGCCTTGAGCGTGTCACGCCCCGGCAGCGTCGCCAGATAGGCGTCGGTGACCTTGTTCTCGGCCTCGACCCAGGCCGCGACCTCCTTGTCGTTGCGGACGTCGTTTTCCAGCCAGCGATAGGGATCGGCAACCTTCACCCCGAACTGTTCATCCACCACGTCGACGCGGCGGGTTTCGGGATAGGCGAAGTTGGACATCGGCGCATTGGTCTCCGGCTTGGTGGTCTGGGCGAAGGCGGGGCTGGCGAAGAGTAAAGGCAGGATCAATGCACGGCGCATTCAGGGGCTCCCAAAGAATGCGCCTACCCTAGGCAGCCTGGTGCCCCGGCTCAAGCAAAGCCGGTAAGCTCGATCGCCCAGGCAAAGGCGGCAAGCGGCGACAGCGCCAGCAGCGCGGCGATCCACGCGCCGACATCGATGGGCGCGGACCTGCGCACCCGGTTGGACTTGCGAGACATGGTAGTTCTCCAGCGCCGCCAGACGCGGCGGCGCACCCTGTTGTTCGGGCGCGGAGATGGGGAGCGTGCGATGGATTGCAAGCGAAACGAAACTTGGGTGGCGGTAAGAAAACCTGCCCAAAAGAAAAGGGCGGCCGCATCGCGACCGCCCTTCCCCGGTTCGTTCCCAACGAAGCGCCGATCAGGCGGCGTCGTCGAACTCCTCGTCCGACAGCACCGGACCCGAATCCTGACCCTTGGCCGAGACGTCGCGGTCGACGAACTCGATGATCGCCATCGGCGACGCGTCCGAGGCGCGGATGCCGGCCTTGATAATGCGGGTGTAGCCGCCGTTGCGATCGGCGTAGCGCGCTGCCAGCACGTCGAACAGCTTCACCAGCTGGGCGTCGTCCATCAGGCGCGCATGGGCCAGACGACGGTTGGACAGGCCACCCTTCTTGGCGAGGGTGATCAGCTTCTCGACGTACGGGCGCAGTTCCTTCGCCTTGGCGACGGTGGTGGTGATCTGCTCGTGCTTGATGAGCGCGGCGCTCATGTTGCGGAACAGGGCAATACGGTGGGCCGAGGTACGCTGAAGCTTACGGCCGCCGACGCGATGGCGCATGGTTCTTTCCTTCGTTCGTTAAGGGGCCGTTCGACGGAACCCCAGACCAGGCGGTGCGAGAAGGGCCACCGCCCAAAACCCTAAGTGTAGGAAGTCGAGGCTTGCGCCGAACTTCCTGTGCCGGCCCGACGCGGCGAAGCCGCGTCGTCGGTCGAGCCGTTACCGGCTCGCCGGCCGGGCTATCGCCGTCTCGCGGGTAGCTCGCGCTACCCGCGTGCGGCTCAGCCCATGATCTCCTGCTCGAGCTTCTTGGCCATTTCCTCGATGTTCTCGGGCGGCCAGCCCGGGATTTCCATGCCGAGGCGCAAGCCCATGCTGGAGAGGACTTCCTTGATCTCGTTGAGCGACTTGCGGCCGAAGTTCGGCGTGCGCAGCATCTCGGCTTCGGTCTTCTGGACCAGATCGCCGATATAGATGATGTTGTCGTTCTTGAGGCAGTTGGCCGAGCGCACCGAAAGCTCGAGCTCGTCGACCTTCTTGAGCAGGTAGCGGTTGATCTGCGCGGCATCGCCTGCGCCACCTTCCGCCGGAGCCGCTGCCGGCGCCATGCCGACCGGGGCCGCCCGGGTGATCGACGAGTCGTCGAAGTGGACGAACAGCGCCAGCTGGTCCTGCAGGATCCGCGCGGCGTAGGCCAGCGAGTCCTCCGGGGTCACCGTGCCGTCAGTCTCGACGGTCAGCGTGAGCTTGTCGTAATCGAGCTCCTGGCCGACGCGGGTGTTCTCGACCTTGTAGGACACCTGGCGCACCGGGCTGAACAGCGCATCGACCGGGATCAGGCCGATCGGCGCATCCGCCGGGCGGTTCGCGGTAGCGGGCACATAGCCCTTACCCACGTCCGCGGTCAGTTCCATGTTCAGGGTCGCGCCGTCGTCGAGATGGCAGATCACCAGCTCGGGGTTCATCACTTCGATGTCGCCCGAAACCGCGATGTCGCCCGCCTTCACTTCCGCCGGGCCGGTGGCCGACAGCTGCAGACGCTTCGGGCCTTCGCCCTGCATCTTGAGCGCGATCTGCTTCACATTGAGGACGATGTCGGTCACGTCCTCGCGCACGCCGGCGAGCGACGAGAATTCGTGCAGCACGTTCTCGATCTTGATCGAGGTGACTGCCGCGCCCTGCAGCGACGACAGCAGCACGCGGCGCAGCGCGTTGCCGAGGGTGAGGCCGAAGCCCCGCTCCAGCGGCTCGGCGACGAACGTCGACTTCCGCTTGGGATCGCCACCGGGCTTCTTCTCGAGGCCGTTGGGCTTCTTGAGTTCCTGCCAGTTCTTAGCGTTGACCGACACGGGCTTTCCTCATGTTGGGCGGGGAAGAGGCATTCCCCGCCAGGTATTTACTGCAAGACCGCGAGACCCGCCTCAGGGCCCGCGGTGCAAGCAGGACGTTTAGACGCGGCGACGCTTCGACGGCCGCACGCCGTTATGGGGGATCGCCGTCACGTCGCGGATCGAGGTGATCTGGAAGCCGACCGCCTGCAGCGCGCGCAGCGCCGACTCACGGCCCGAACCCGGACCCTTGACTTCGACCTCGAGGGTGCGAACGCCGTGCTCGGCGGCCTTGCGGCCGGCGTCTTCGGCGGCGACCTGCGCGGCATACGGGGTCGACTTGCGCGAGCCCTTGAAGCCCATCATGCCCGCCGACGACCAGCTGATCGCGTTGCCCTGCGCGTCGGTGATGGTGATCATGGTGTTGTTGAAGCTGGCGTTCACATGCGCGACGCCGGCGGTGATGTTCTTGCGTTCGCGACGGCGAATACGCTGCGGTTCACGTGCCATTTGGAATTTCCTGACCTAGAAGCTTGGTGCCTGGAGGCGCGAGGCCTCGGGGGAAGAAGTGCGCGCTGGGGAGCGCTGCTTACTTCTTCTTGCCGGCGATCGGCTTGGCCTTGCCCTTGCGGGTGCGCGCATTGGTGTGCGTGCGCTGGCCGCGGACCGGCAGGCCCTTGCGGTGACGCAGGCCGCGATAGCAGGCCAGGTCCATCAGGCGCTTGATGTTCATCGCCACCTGGCGACGAAGATCACCTTCCACGGTGTAGCCGGCGTCGATCGCTTCGCGGATCTGCAGCACTTCCTGGTCGCTCAGGTCCTGCACGCGGCGCTCCGGCGCGATGCCGAGCTGCGTGGTGAGTTCCTTGGCCTTTGCGGGGCCGATGCCGTGGATATACTGCAGCGCGATGACGACGCGCTTGTTGGTCGGGATGTTAACACCCGCAATACGTGCCATGAAATATATTCTCCCAGCTCCACGAGGCACTGCATGGCAGCGGCGCCCCATCTCGTAGCGTTGCCTTCCGAAATGCAGCGGCACGACGCACGCGATGGAGCGCCGCCGTAATCTACTGTTCCGGAAGTTGGGCGAGATACGGGGCCGCAGGCGAACTGTCAAGCGCCGCGGAGCCGGAAAATGCTGAACCCTCCTTATATAGCAAGGTTCCCGGCGCGCCAAGCGCGGTGAGGGGCGCGGCGGCGAAGCGCGTCCCGTTTCGGATAGGGGGATGGGGCTAACACAAGTTGCTAGGAAGAGTGGCATTGCAGCCCTCCCGCTGTCACCCCGGCGAAAGCCGGGGTCCATTGGGGCCTCGCTATCGGCTTTTGCCGCGACGGAGCGGCGAATGGATCCCGGCTTTCGCCGGGATGACGGCGATTTTTGGGTGGGAAGCGGACGTTACGAGCCTACTTCTCGCGTGTTTCCACGACGTGGAGATTGAACGGCTTGCCTGAGATGTCCAAGGTGCAACCCCAAGCCTTTGCAACACCCGGCACAGGCTTGGGTGTCATTCTCACGAGATCGCCAAAGGCGGGCTTCAATTCGGGAAATGAGGAAGAAATCGGTGCGAGTAAGAAGCCGGTATAGTTGCTGCTTCTGTCCTGAAACACCTTCGTTCTGCCATCATAAGACATGACGTACGTGTAGAGCGGCATCGTTTCTTTCTGCATCGCGGAGGTTGAATGTACGACGAAGAGACCCGCTCGATCAATGTCGCGTTCTGGGCCGGGAGCCGACTAAGCGCCCCCACGAATCAAAAAGGGCGGGGTTTCCCCCGCCCTTGTCTTTATCCCTGCCCGTCGAGCACCGCGGCGATCTGCCGCGTCACTTCGTCGATATCGGCCATGCCGTCGACTCGCCGGACCAGCCCCTTCTCCTCGTAGAAGGGCAGGATCGGCGCGGTCTTGGCGCGGTACTCCGCCATGCGGGTGCGCACCGTCTCGGCATTGTCGTCGGGGCGGCGCTTGAACTCGGTCGAACCGCACACATCGCACACGCCGTCCGCCTTGGGCAGCTTGTACTTGTCGTGATAGCCCTCGCCGCACTTCGCACAGGTGAAGCGGCCCTCGACGCGATCGACCAGCGCCTCTTCGTTAACGAGCAGCTCGATCACATAGTCAAGCTTGCGGCCGCGCTCGGCGAGCAGCCCATCCAGCGACTCGGCCTGCGCATAGGTGCGCGGATAGCCGTCGAAGATCGCACCCTTCTCGGTGTCGGCCATGTCGAGCCGCTCGCCGATGATCCCCGAGACGATTGCGTCGGAGACGAGCTGGCCCGCCTCCATCACTGCCTTGGCCTTCAGGCCCGTGGGCGTCCCCGCCTTCACCGCGGCGCGCAGCATGTCGCCCGTGGACAGCTGCACCATGCCGCGCTCGGTCTCGAGACGCTTCGCCTGGGTGCCCTTACCGGCCCCCGGCGGACCCAACAGGATGATGTTCAACAGGTACCTCCCCTTGTGCCGCCGCGCCGATCAGCGCGCGCGGCCGCCCTTGAGCTTCGCCTTCTTGATCAGGTCGCCATACTGGTGGGCCAGCAGGTGCGACTGGATCTGCGTCACCGTGTCCATGGTTACGTTGACGACGATGAGAAGGCTAGTGCCGCCCATCAGGAACGGGATGCTCATCGCGGAGAACGCCCATTCCGGCAGCAGGCAGATGATGGTCAGATAGGCTGCACCGATCACGGTGATGCGGGTCAGCACATAGTCGAAATACAGCTCGGTGTTCTTGCCCGGGCGGATGCCGGGGACGAAGCCGCCATAGCGCTTCAGATTGTCCGCCGTCTCCTCGGGGTTGAAGACCACCGCCGTGTAGAAGAACGAGAAGAAAATGATGCCGGCCGCATAGAGCGACATGTAGATCGGCGAACCGTGGCGCAGCCAGATGTTCAGGTTCGCGATCAGGTCGCCCCACCAGCTGTCGCCGCTCGCGGCCTGGCCGGCGAACTGGGTGATCGTCAGCGGCAGCAGCAGCAGCGACGAGGCGAAGATCGGGGGGATCACGCCGGCGGTGTTGAGCTTGAGCGGCAGGTGGCTGCGCTCGGCCTGGACGCCGCGCGCGGTCTGACGCTTCGGATACTGGATCAGGATGCGGCGCTGGGCGCGCTCCATGAAGCAGATGAACAGCACGAGCGCGGCGACGCAGACGATCACGAAGATCAGGCGCAGCGGATCGATCGAGCCCGAACGGCCGCTCTCGAACAGCTGGACCAGCGTCACCGGCAGGCGGGCGACGATGCCGGCCATGATGATCAGCGAAATGCCGTTGCCGATGCCGCGGCTGGTGATCTGCTCGCCGATCCACATCAGGAACATGGTGCCGCCGATCAGGCTGACCACGGCGGTTATGGTGAAGGCGATGCCGGGTTCGACGACCGGGCTGAGACCGTTAGCGGCGCCGGCAGCCTCGAGGCCCTGCACCAGGAAATAGCCCTGGATGGCGGTGAGCAGCACGGTGCCGTAGCGGGTGTACTGGTTCAGCCGCTTGCGGCCGCTCTCGCCTTCCTTCTTGATCGCCGCCAGCTGCGGCGACAGCGACGAGGCAAGCTGCACGACGATCGACGCGGTGATGTAGGGCATCACGCCCATCGCCACGATCGACATGCGCGACAGCGCGCCGCCGGTGAAGTTGTTGAAGAAGTCGAGCACGCCGCCCTGGGTCTGCTGCGCGAGCAGGCCGAGCGCGGTCGGGTCGATACCCGGCAGCGGCACATAGCTCAGCATGCGGAAGACGATCAGCGCGCCGAGGGTGAACCACAGGCGCTTCTTGAGGTCGGTGGCCTTGCTGAACTTCGCCAGATTGATGCTGGAGGCCAGCTGGTCGGCTGCGGATGCCATTTCGTATCTTCGTCCCGGATAAGTGACGGGCGCTCCCCCGCCCTGCGGAGTCGCATATAGGGGTTGTGCGCGGCTTGTCTAATGGCTGCGGGCGCGGAAGGGAACCGGCACCTGCACCGACCTTCGCCCCATCCTTCGTCATTCCGGCGAAAGCCGGAATCCATTGGGGCCACCGTATCGGCGCTTGCCGCAACGGAGCGGCGAATGGATCCCGGCTTTCGCCGGGATGACGGAAACGAGGGAAGCGGCGTCTTCAGCGACGCGCACCAGCCCAGCACGAAGGAAGGCGGAGCCTTGGGAGCCCCGCCTTCGCATGTCGTCAGCCCTGCTTGGCGGCCTTGGCAGCGGCCTGGGCCGTGCGGTGCTTCGCCTTGTGCTTCTCGGCAGCCGGAACGATCTCCGGCACGGTGACCGAGCCACCGGCCTTCTCGACCGCCTCACGCGCACCGGCGGAAACGCCGGCGACGGTGAAGTTCAGCTTCGCGGTGAGCGAACCCTTGCCGAGCAGGCGGACGCCGTCCTTGCCGCCACGGGCCAGGCCGGCGGCCTTCAGCGCGGCGTGATCGATGTCGGTGCCGGTCAGCTTGCCCGAATCGACGGCCTTCTGGATCTCGCCCAGGTTCACCTCGGCATAGTCCTTGGCGAAGATGTTGTTGAAGCCGCGCTTCGGCAGACGCATGTGGAGCGGCATCTGACCGCCCTCGAAGCCCTTGATCGAGACGCCTTCGCGGCTCTTCTGACCCTTGACGCCGCGGCCACCGGTCTTGCCCTTGCCCGAGCCGATACCACGGCCGATGCGCATACGGCGATGACGGGCGCCCTGGTTGTCGTTGAGTTCGTTCAGCTTCATGATGTGTGCACTCGCTTTCGCTTTTGTCGCGCGTTGATGGGAAGCGCGGGCTCATAGCGGCGAGCGGGGGGAATGTCGACTCTTGTTTGACCCTTGCGGAGCCGGTTCGCATCGATCGGGGCACGGGCTTCAGCCGATCAGTCGTGCGCAGGCCCCTGCAGCCCCGGTGGGGCACCCGCGGCATCCGGATCCCGGCCATGCCATCGGTCCAGCGAGCGCATGATCGGCGTCACCGTCAGGCCATGCAGCAGGATCGAGAAGAATACGACGAGACCGACCAGGCCCCAAAGCCGCCCTGCATCGGCCACCTCCATGTGATTCAGGCCATATGCGAGGTAGTAGATCGTTCCCACTCCGCGGATCCCGAAGAACGCCAGCGTCCATTTCTCTCCCGCATCGGCGGGATATCCCAGCAGGCCGATCCAGCCGCAGAGGGGCCGGATCACCAGCAGGATCACTGCGGCAACGGCGGCATCGATCCAGGTCACCGCCGCCAGCAAGCCGCTCACCAGGGCACCGCCGAACAGGATCAGCAGGATCATCATCACTAGCCGCTCCACCTGCTCGATGATGGTGTGCATCTCGTGATGTAGATCATGCTCCCGGTGGGCATGGCGGAAGGTGAGCGCGGTTACGAAGACCGCCAGGAAGCCATAGACGTGGATCGCCTCGGTGAGGCCGTAGGAAACGAAGGTGGCGGACAGGGCGATCAGACCGTCCCCGGTCCTCGCCAGCTTGGTCTCTGCCTGGATGTGGAAGGTGACCCAACCAAAAGCGCGGCCGACCAGCCATCCCGCGACCACACCCCCCACGATTTCCCAGGCCACCCGATAGGTGAGCCATTCCACGAGCCACGGCGTCCCGGACGCGGTGGCAGCAGCGAGCATGACGGCCAAGTGGACGAACGGGAAGGCCGCACCGTCGTTGACACCGGCCTCCGACGTCAGCCCGAACCGAACCTCGTCCTCCTCGCCGGTCCTCGGCGGCCCCACCTGGACATCCGCTGCCAATACGGGGTCTGTCGGCGCGAGACTGGCCGCCAGCAGCAGCGCTATCGCGATCGGCAAGCCGAGCGCCCATCCTGCGAGCATGGCGATGGCGAGGATGCTGAGCGGCATCGTTACACCGATCAGCCGCCAGGTGCAGGCCCAGCGCCGCACGCCGAACAGGCGGTCGATCTTCAGCCCGGCACCCATCAGCGCGATGATCACGATCAGCTCGGTGAAGCGCTCGGTGATCTCGGGATAGCGCCAGGGCAGCGGGCGCAGCGTCACGCCGGGGAGCAGGAAGATACCCGCCCCGATGGCAATGCAGACGATCGGAAGCGACAACGGCAACCGCCGCAGCGCCAAAGGCAGCCACGCGACCAGCGCGATAAGCACGCCCAACCCCGTCAGGATCAGGATGTACGGGTCTGGAAACAGAGCAGTGGCGTTCATCGCTGGATAAGCGATCGGGGTAGCGGATCGGTCCTCGCCGGCGGCGATTTGCACGCCGCCCCGCCCCTCTCCGTCGGTCACAACGAAAAAGGGCGGTGGTTGCCCACCGCCCTTTTCGTTTTGTCGCCTGGCTCGGCAGACCGAAGGCTCAGCCCTCGATCACTTCCACCATGTGCGGCAGCTTGCGGATCATGCCGCGGACCTCGGGGCTGTCTTCCAGCTCCGAAACCTTGTGCATCTTGTTGAGGCCAAGGCCGATCAGCGTGGCGCGCTGATCCTTGGTGCGGCGGATCGGCGAGCCGATCTGCTTGATCTTGATCTTCGCCATGATCGTTTACTCCGTAACGGCCGCAGCGTCCGCCTCGGCGGTCTGCGAACCACCGCGGCCGAGCAGGTCGGCGATCTTCTTGCCACGGCGCTGCGCGACCGACTTCGGCGAAGTCTGCTCACCCAGTGCCTCGAACGTGGCGCGGATCATGTTGTACGGGTTCGAGGTGCCGACAGACTTGGTCACCACATCGGCCACGCCCAGCGATTCGAAGATCGCGCGCATCGGGCCGCCGGCGATGATGCCGGTACCCTGGGGCGCCGAACGGACGGTCACGCGGCCTGCGCCGAAATGGCCGTTGCCATCGTGGTGGAGCGTGCGGCCTTCCTTCAGCGGAACGCGGATCATCGCCTTCTTCGCCGAAGCGGTCGCCTTCGAGATGGCTTCCGGCACTTCGCGCGCCTTGCCATGACCGAAGCCGACACGGCCCTTGCCGTCGCCGACGACGACGAGCGCTGCGAAGCCGAAGCGCTTGCCGCCCTTCACCGTCTTCGAGACGCGGTTGATGTGGACGAGCTTTTCAATCAGCTCCTCGCCACCGTCGTCCTGCGGACCACCGCGACGATCGTCGCGGCGACCACGGTTGCCATCGCGACCGCCACGGCCGCGGTTGTCACCGCCGCCGCCCGGGCCGCCACGGCCACGGCCGCCACGCGAACCACGACCCTGCTGCTGCTGGTCGGGAGCCGCCTGGCCGGCGTCCTGCGCCTCGACCGGTGCTTCGGTCGTGTTGATTTCATCGGCCATCTTAGAACTCCAATCCGCTCTCACGCGCGGCATCCGCCAGCGCCTTGACGCGACCATGGTAGAGGAAGCCACCGCGGTCGAAGACGACCTGGGTGATGCCGGCGGCCTTGGCGGCCTCGGCAACGCGCTTGCCCACTTCCTGTGCCGCGGCGATCGTGGCGCCGGTCTGGCCACGCACGTCCTTCTCGAGCGTGGAAGCCGAGGCGACGGTGCGACCTGCGGCGTCGTCGATCACCTGGGCATAGATGTGCTTGCCCGAGCGATGGATCGACAGACGAGGACGGCCACCGGCCCGCGCACGCAGCGCGGTACGGTTGCGGCGACGACGCTTTTCGAAAAGCGAAAGACCCTTGGTGCTGATCACTTCTTCTTCCCTTCCTTGCGGAAGATGAATTCGCCATCGTACTTGATGCCCTTGCCCTTATAGGGCTCCGGCTTGCGCCAACGGCGGATTTCCGCGGCCACCTGGCCGACCTTCTGCTTGTCGATGCCCGAGATCTCGACCGTGGTCTGATCCGGCGTCTTGATCTCGATCCCTTCCGGGATGTCGAAGTTGACGTCGTGCGAATAGCCGAGCTGCAGCTTCAGGACCTTGCCCTGCGAGGCAGCGCGGTAGCCCACGCCGGTGATCAGCAGCTTCTTGGTGAAGCCGGTGGTCACGCCGGTGACGAGGTTCTGCACCAGGGTACGCTGCATGCCCCAGAAGGCACGGGCGCGCTTGGTCTCGTTCGCCGGCTGCACCGAGATGCCGCCGTCGGTGAGCTCGTACTTGATGTCGTCCGCGAGCGGCATGGTGAGGGTGCCCTTGGGCCCCTTCACCGAGATCTGCCCGCCGTCGATGTTCGCGGTCACGCCCGCGGGGACGGGAACCGGCTTCTTACCGATGCGGCTCATCAGAACACCTCCGCCAGCACTTCGCCGCCGACATTCTGTTCGCGCGCTTCGGCGTCGGACAGAACGCCGCGAGGCGTCGAGACGATCGTGATGCCGAGGCCGTTGCGGACGCGCGGAAGCTCCTGCGAACCCGAATAGACACGGCGGCCGGGCTTCGAGATGCGCGCGACGTGCTTGATCGCCGGCTGGCCCTCGAAATACTTCAGCTCGATGCGGATGCCGGCCGCGGGGCCCATCTGCTCTTCGCTGTAGCCACGGATATAGCCCTCGCGCTGAAGCACGTCGAGGACACGGACACGCAACTTCGACGCCGGCGTGAGGACGGAGTCCTTGCGCGCGCGCTGACCGTTGCGGATGCGGGTGAGCATGTCACCCAGGGGATCGGTCACTGCCATCTTGCGTGTCCTTTACCAGCTCGACTTCGTGACACCCGGGATCAGGCCCTTGTTGGCCAGATCGCGCAGCATGACACGTGCGAGACGGAACTTGCGGTAATAAGCGCGGGGACGACCCGTCAGCTCACACCGGTTGCGAATGCGGGTCGGGTTCCCGTTGCGGGGAATCTCGGCCATCTTGAGCCGTGCGATGAGACGCTCGGTCTCATCCAGGCTTTCGTCGTTCGCAATCGCCTTGAGCTTCGCATACTTGCCGGCATACTTCTTCACCAGCTGCTTGCGACGCTCGTTCTTGTTGATCGAACTCAGTTTCGCCATGACTTAAGTTCTTCCTTCCTTACGCCGCCTGCTTCGTTTCGCCGTCCGCCTGCGGGAACGGGAAACCGAAGAGACGGAGAAGCTCGCGAGCCTCGTCATCCGTCTTGGCAGTGGTGGTAACGATCACGTCCATGCCGCGCACCTTGTCGATGCGGTCATAGTTGATTTCGGGGAACACGAGCTGTTCCTTCAGGCCGCAGGCATAGTTGCCACGGCCGTCGAACGACTTCGGGTTCAGGCCGCGGAAGTCGCGGACACGCGGGAGCGCGATCGTGATGAAACGATCGAGGAACTCGTACATGCGCTCACGACGAAGGGTAACCTTCGCGCCGATCGGCATGCCTTCACGCAGCTTGAACTGCGCGATCGACTTCTTCGCCTTGGTCACGACGGGCTTCTGGCCGGCGATCAGTTCCATTTCAGAAGCGGCCTGCTCGACCTTCTTCTTGTCCTGGGTGGCTTCACCAACGCCCATGTTCAGCACGATCTTTTCGATGCGCGGAATTTCCATGACGTTCTTGTAGCCGAACTTCTCGGTCATCGCCTTGACGATCTGCTCGTCATAGAGCTTGCGCAGGCGAGGCGTGTACTTGTCAGCCATTGATGACCTCCCCGGTCTTGACGGCGACGCGAACCTTCTTGCCGTCACGTTCTTCGAAGCGGACGCGGGTCGGCTTGCCGTCGGCGGTCACGTGCGCGACCTTCGAGACATGCAGCGGCGCTTCGATACGCACCAGGCCACCCTGGGGCTCGCCCTGGGTCGGCTTCTTGTGGCGAACGGCGATGTTCACGCCGGAAACGACGACCTTGTCGTCCTTCGGCAGCGACTTGACGACCTCACCGGTCTTGCCCTTGTCCTTGCCGGACAGGACAACGACCTTGTCGCCCTTCTTGATCTTGGCAGCAGCCATCACAGCACCTCGGGGGCGAGCGAAATGATCTTCATGAAGCCCTTCGAGCGGAGCTCGCGGACCACCGGGCCAAAGATACGGGTGCCGATCGGCTCCTCGTTCTTGTTGACCAGCACGGCAGCATTACCGTCGAAACGGATCACCGAGCCGTCGGTGCGGCGGATGTCCTTCGCCGTGCGGACGATAACCGCGCGGTGGACGTCGCCCTTCTTAACCTTGCCGCGGGGAGCGGCTTCCTTGATGCTGACGACGATGACGTCGCCCACGCCGGCGAAGCGACGCTTCGACCCGCCCAGCACCTTGATGCACTGCACCCGCTTCGCGCCGCTGTTGTCAGCGACGTCGAGATTGGACTGCATCTGGATCATCGATCCGGTTCCTTCTCGTTTGGCCTGCCGGGACGCGCCCGGTGGTTCCGTTTCTAATGCGTCACCCCGGCCTCACGGCCGGGGCACCAAAGCGGCGGCCTATGACCGCAACTCGAGTTCTCCGCAAGAGCGGAGATGACGATTATGCGTCGACCGTGTTCGGCGTCGCGTGGGTATCGACCCGCCCGATCACCTTCCAGGTCTTCAGCTTGGAGATCGGCGCAGTCTCTTCGATGCGCACGGTCTCGCCGGCCTTGTACTCATTCGCCTCGTCATGGGCGTGGTACTTCTTCGAGCGGCGGATGATCTTCCCGTAGAGCGGGTGCTTCACCTTACGCTCCACCAGAACCACCACGGTCTTGTCGCCCTTGTCCGAGACGACATTTCCGGTCAGCACGCGCTTCGGCATGGTCTCGGTCCTCTTACTTGGCAGTCGAGCGCGAGCGCTCGTTCTGCAGCGTCTTGATACGGGCGATGTCGCGACGCACTTCCCGCACGCGGGTCGGCTTCTCGAGCTGGCTGGTGGCGGCCTGGAAGCGCAGGTTGAACTGCTCGCGCTTCAGGTTGCCCAGCTGCTCGGCGAGCTGGTCGTCGGTGTTGGCCCGAAAGTCGGTTGCCTTGGTCATTTCTCTCAGCCCTCCAGGTGCGTCGTGTCGCCGAGGCGAGCGACGACCTTGGTCTTGATCGGCAGCTTCATCGCGGCGCGCTCGAACGCTTCCGCGGCGAGCGGGCCGGGAACGCCGTCCAGCTCGAACAGGATGCGGCCCGGCTTGACGCGGGCGACCCAGAATTCCGGCGAACCCTTGCCCGAGCCCATGCGGACTTCGGCGGGCTTCGACGAAACCGGAACATCCGGGAAGATGCGGATCCAGAGACGACCCTGACGCTTGATGTGACGCGTGATCGCGCGGCGAGCCGCCTCGATCTGGCGCGCGGTGATCCGCTCGGGCTCCATCGCCTTCAGGCCATAGGAGCCGAAGTTGAGCGCCGTACCACCCTTGGCGTCGCCATGGATGCGGCCCTTGAAGGCCTTACGGAACTTGGTGCGCTTCGGTTGCAGCATTGTTCTGTCCTAGTCCTTAGCGGCGATGATCGTCGCGCGACGGGCGCACGCCCGAGGTCTGCGCCTCGAGGTTCAGCCGGTCCTGCGCCATCGGATCGTGACCGAGGATTTCGCCCTTGAAGATCCAGACCTTCACGCCGCACACGCCATAGGCGGTGTGGGCTTCGGCCTCGGCATAGTCGACGTTCGCGCGCAGCGTGTGCAGCGGAACGCGGCCTTCACGGTACCATTCGGTGCGGGCGATTTCCGCGCCGCCCAGACGGCCGGCGCAGGTGATACGAATGCCCTCGGCGCCGAGACGGAGTGCCGACTGCACCGCGCGCTTCATCGCACGACGGAACGCGATACGGCGCTCCAGCTGGTCCGCCACGCCCTGCGCGACGAGCTTCGCATCGACTTCCGGCTTGCGGATCTCGACGATGTTGAGCGAGACGTCGGACGAGGTCATCGCGCCGAGCGTCTTGCGCAGCTTCTCGATGTCCGCGCCCTTCTTGCCGATGATCACGCCGGGACGCGCCGCGAAGATCGAGATGCGGCACAGCTTGGCCGGACGCTCGATGACCACCTTCGAGATCGCGGCCTGCGGCAGCGTCTTGAGGATGAACTTGCGGATCTTGAGGTCCTCCAGTAGCAGACGGCCATAGTCATGGCCTTCCGCGAACCAGCGGCTGTCCCAGGTGCGGTTGATCTGCAGGCGCAGACCGATGGGATTGCTCTTCTGACCCATTATGCTTCTTCCTGCTCGCGCACGACGATGCGCAGACGGCTGAACGGCTTCAGGATGCGGGTGGACTTGCCACGGCCGCGCGTCGCGAAGCGCTTCATCGTGATCGACTTGCCGACCGAGGCCTCGGCGACGACGAGCGCGTCGACGTCGAGGTTGTGGTTGTTCTCGGCGTTGGCGATGGCCGAAGCCAGCACCTTGCGGGCGTCGACCGCCATCGCCTTCTTCGAGAAGGCGAGGATGTTCATCGCTTCCGCGGCGGTGCGGCCACGGATCAGACCGGCAACCAGGTTCAGCTTCTGGGCCGAACCACGGATCTGGGTGGCGACGGCAAGGGCTTCCTTGTCGCCGACCTTACGGGGGGCTGCCTGCTTGCTCATTAGCGCTTACCCTTCTTGTCGGCGGCGTGGCCGGGGAAGAAGCGGGTCGGCGCGAACTCGCCGAGCTTCATGCCGACCATTTCCTCGTTGACCGACACCGGCACGAACTTGCGGCCGTTGTAGACGTTGAACGTCAGACCAACGAACTGCGGGAGGATCGTCGAGCGACGCGACCAGGTCTTGATCGGACCAGCGCGCGTGCCCTGATCCTGGGCGGCTTCTGCCTTCTTGAGAAGGTGCAGGTCCACGAACGGACCCTTCCATACGGAGCGAGCCATCTATCAGCCCTTCTTCTTCGCGTGACGCGAACGGATGATCATCTTGTCCGTCGCCTTGTTGTGGCGGGTGCGCGCACCCTTGGTCGGCTTGCCCCACGGGGTAACCGGGTGACGGCCGCCCGAGGTACGGCCTTCACCACCGCCGTGCGGGTGGTCGACCGGGTTCTTCGCGACACCGCGGGTGAGCGGACGCGCACCCTGCCAGCGGCTACGACCGGCCTTGCCGAAGTTCTGGTTCTGGTTGTCGGGGTTCGACACCGCACCCACCGTCGCCATGCAGGCGGCGTGGATGTAGCGCTGCTCACCCGAGCCCAGACGCACGATCACCATGCCGCGGTCACGACCGACGACCTGGACGTACGCACCGGCAGAGCGGGCGATCTGACCGCCCTTGCCCGGCTTCATCTCCACATTGTGGACGATGGTGCCGACCGGCATCTGGCCCAGCTCCATGGCGTTGCCCGGCTTCACGTCGGTCTTCTTGCCCGCGATCACCTTGTCGCCGACAGCGAGACGCTGCGGCGCGATGATGTAGGCCAGACGATCCTTGCCGGCTTCGTCGGCGCCGTAGTTGATCAGCGCGATGAAGGCGGTGCGGTTCGGGTCATACTCGATCCGCTCGACGGCGCCTTCGACGTCCCACAGGCGGCGCTTGAAATCGACGATGCGATAGCGCTGCTTGTGACCGCCGCCGATGCCACGCGAGGTGACATGGCCCTTGTTGTTACGGCCGCCGGTCTTCGTCTTGCCTTCGGTCAGCGCCTTGACGGGGCGACCCTTGAAGAGCTGCGAGCGGTCGATCAGGATCAGCCCGCGGACGCCAGGCGACGTCGGATTATAGTTCTTGAGCGCCATGGTCTCAGATCCCCGTGGTCACGTCGATCTGTTCGCCCTGGGCGAGCGTCACGACCGCTTTCTTAAAGTCCGAACGGCGGTAGGGCGCGCCCTTCCACTTCTTGGTCTTGCCCTTCTGGACGAGGGTGTTCACGCCGGTGACCTTGACGTTGAACAGCGCCTCGACGGCAGCCTTGATCTCCGGCTTGGTCGCGTCGTTGGCGACCTTGAAGACCACGGCGTTCGCCTCGGAGACGAGCGTCGACTTTTCGGTGATGTGCGGGGCGAGCACCACGTCGTAGTGACGGATGTCGACCGGCTTGGACTGCTTAGCCATTGAAGCGCGCCTCCAGCTTCTCGACGGCAGCGCGGGTCAGGACCAGCGTGTCGCTCTTCAGGATGTCGTAGACGTTGGCGCCGATCGCCGGCAGCACGTCCACCTGGTGCAGGTTGCCTGCCGCCAGCGCGAAGCTGTTCTCGATGGTGTCGCCATCGATCACCAGGGCCTTCTTGCCGAAGCCCAGCTTCTCGAGGTTGCCGGCCAGGACCTTGGTCTTGCCGTTCTCGACGACCAGGCTGTCCATGACGATCAGCGAACCCGCCTTGGCGTGGCTCGACAGCGCCATCTTCAGGCCCAGCGCGCGGATCTTCTTGTTCAGCGACGGATTGAAGTCGCGAACACGGGCACCGTGCGCCTTACCACCGCCGATGAACACCGGCGCGCGGCGATCGCCGTGACGGGCGGTACCACCGCCCTTCTGGCGGCCCCACTTCTTGCCCGAACGCGCAACGTCCGAACGCTCGCGGGTGCCACGGGCAGTGCCGCGACGCTTCTCGAGCTGCCAGGTGACGACGCGGTGCAGGATGTCGGCGCGCGGATCGAGACCGAAGATCTCGTCGTTGAGCTCGATATCGCCCTTCTCGGCGGCGTCGAGGGTTTGAACCTTGACCTTCACTTAGCCCTCCTGGCCTTCGGTGGCTTCCGGAGCGGCCACGGCGGGCGCTTCGGCGGGAGCCTCGTTGCTGTTCGCGACGGTCTTCAGACCGGCGGGGTACGGCGCTTCGGCGTGACGGGCGACCTTGACGGCGTCCTTCACGATCAGCCAGCCGCCCTTCGAGCCCGGAACCGAACCCTTGACGAAGATCAGGCCGCGCTCGGCATCGGTGCCGACCACTTCCAGATTCTGCTGGGTGCGATTGCGGTCGCCCATGTGACCGGCCATCTTCTTGTTCTTGAAGACGCGACCCGGATCCTGGCGGTTACCGGTCGAACCGTGCGAACGGTGCGAGACGGAAACGCCGTGGGTGGCGCGCAGACCGCCAAAGCCCCAACGCTTCATGGCGCCGGCGAAACCCTTACCCTGGGTACGGCCCGACACGTCGACCAGCTGGCCCGCGACGAAATGGTCGGCCGAGATCTCGGCGCCCACGTCCAGCAGACCATCTTCCTCGACGCGGAATTCGCAGAGGATTGCCTTCGGCTCGACTTCGGCCTTGCCGAAGTGGCCGCGCTGCGGCTTGGCGACGTTCTTGGCCTTCGCCGTGCCGGCGCCGACCTGAACGGCCACATAGCCATCCTTTTCGGTGGTGCGCTGTGCGACCACCTGGACGCCTTCCAGTGCCAGAACGGTCACCGGCACGTGCCGGCCGTCGTCCTGGAACAGGCGGGTCATCCCCATCTTCTTCGCGATAACGCCAGTGCGCATCGGCCTGTTGCTCCTATTACAGAGGCACCCCCGGGACCATTCCCGCGGGTGCGTGTCCAACCCTGAATGTTTTACTGCGAAGCCCCCGTCCGGGCTGAACCTCCACCTTGCGGTGGAAGAGACGGGGGACGCAGGCCCGGCCACTCGAAAGCCGCCGGCGGTATCCCTTGTCGCTGCGGACCTGGTCGGCCCGCCACTCCTTGCGTTGGATCGGGAAACGATCCGGTCG
The DNA here is from genome assembly GCF_011927635.1 of Sphingomonas trueperi. GTDB lineage: Bacteria > Pseudomonadota > Alphaproteobacteria > Sphingomonadales > Sphingomonadaceae > Sphingomonas > Sphingomonas trueperi. The sequence goes on along the minus strand of NZ_JAATJB010000002.1, from coordinate 143,137 downwards.
AGGAGGATGGCGACTCCGCATGCGGAGCCGCGAATCTCGTGGAAGCGGCGCCTTTACGTCAGCTAGGCTTCCATGTCCACCGCATTAAAGGGTGAACGCCAAAAGCCCCCGCGAAGCGCGGGGGCGTCAGCCGGCTCAGGCCAGCTTGATCTCGACGTCGACGCCGGCGGCCAGGTCGAGCTTCATGAGCGCGTCCACGGTCTGCGGGGTCGGCTGAACGATGTCGAGCATGCGCTTGTAGGTGCGCGTCTCGAACTGCTCGCGCGACTTCTTATCGATGTGCGGGCCACGGTTGACCGTGAACTTATCGATGTGAGTCGGGAGCGGGATGGGGCCACGGATGAGGGCGCCGGTACGGCGGGCGGTGTCGGCAATGTCGCCGGCAGCCTGATCGAGCACGCGGTGATCGAACGCCTTGAGGCGAATGCGGATATTCTGCGTTTCCATGGTCCTACCGATGCGAAAGAGCGGGGCAACGCACCCAATTGCCATCCCGGCGAAGCCCCGGCCCCTGCCCCATCCGCTTGCTAGAGCGATTCGGGCGGCGCCGGTTGAACCGGAACGGCGGCTGGATGGCCGCCTCTTGCTGTTGAACTCAAAACTCGAAGGGCGCGCCTTTAACGGGCCTTCTATAAAAAGGCAACCGCCCGACACTCATTTTCTGAGTGCCGGGCGGAACCTTTTTGCAGTCACCGGCGGGCCGAGGCCCGCAAATGCTTACTTGTCGATCGAGGCAACCACGCCCGCGCCGACGGTACGACCGCCTTCACGGATGGTGAAGCGCTGGCCGACGTCCATGGCGATCGGCGCGATCAGCTTGACGCCGAGGGCGATGTTGTCGCCCGGCATCACCATCTCGGTGCCCTCGGGCAGCTCGACGGTGCCGGTCACGTCCGTGGTACGGAAGTAGAACTGCGGGCGATAGTTCGCGAAGAACGGCGTGTGACGGCCACCCTCGTCCTTCGACAGGACGTACACTTCCGACTTGAACTCGGTGTGCGGCTTGATCGAGCCCGGCTTCGCCAGAACCTGACCACGCTCCACCTCGTCGCGAGCGACGCCGCGCAGCAGCGCACCGACGTTGTCGCCGGCCTGGCCCTGGTCGAGCAGCTTGCGGAACATTTCGACGCCCGTGACGGTGGTCTTGCGGGTGTCGTGGATGCCGACGATCTCGACTTCTTCACCAACCTTGATGATGCCGGTTTCGACACGGCCGGTCACCACGGTGCCGCGACCCGAGATCGAGAACACGTCTTCGATCGGCATCATGAACGGCTTGTCGAGCGGACGCTCCGGCTCCGGGATCGACTCGTCGACAGCGGCCATGAGCGCCAGAATGGCGTCCTTGCCCAGCTTGTCGTCGGTGCCGTTCAGAGCAGCGGTCGCCGAACCACGGATGATCGGAATGTTGTCGCCGTCGAACTCACGCTTGGAGAGCTCTTCGCGGATTTCCATTTCGACCAGCTCGAGGATTTCCTCGTCGTCGACCAGGTCGCACTTGTTGAGGAACACGACCATGGTCGGCACGCCGACCTGACGGGCGAGCAGGATGTGCTCCTTGGTCTGCGGCATCGGACCGTCGGTCGCTGCCACCACCAGGATCGCGCCGTCCATCTGCGCTGCGCCGGTGATCATGTTCTTCACGTAGTCGGCGTGACCCGGGCAGTCGACGTGCGCATAGTGACGGCTGTTCGTCTCATACTCGACGTGCGCGGTCGAGATGGTGATGCCGCGCTCGCGCTCTTCCGGAGCCTTGTCGATGTTCGCGAAATCGACCGCTGCGTTGCCCGCAACGTTCTCCGCCAGGATCTTCGTGATCGCAGCCGTCAGCGACGTCTTGCCATGGTCGACGTGACCGATGGTGCCGATGTTGAGGTGCGGTTTGCTCCGATCGAACTTTGCCTTCGCCATTGTCTTCCTACCTTCTGATTCAATTTCCCGTGCCGCCATGGGGACTCGCGAGAACGCGGCCCCATAGCGGCTGTTTTCCGATTACGCCAGCTTTGCCTTCACTTCGTCGGCGACGTTGGCGGGCACCTCGTCATAGTGCGAGAACTGCATCGTGTACTGCGCACGGCCCTGGGTGAACGAGCGAAGCGCGTTCACATAGCCGAACATGTTCGCCAGCGGCACCATGGCAGTGACGGCCTGCGCGTTACCGCGGGTGTCCGTGCCCTGGATCTGGCCACGACGGCTGTTCATGTCGCCGATGACGTCGCCCAGATAGTCTTCCGGGGTGACGACTTCGACCTTCATGATCGGCTCGAGCAGCTTGATGCCGGCCTTCTGCGCCGCTTCGCGCATCGCTGCACGGGCGGTGATTTCGAACGCAAGCGCCGACGAGTCGACGTCGTGGTACGCACCGTCATACAGCAGCACTTCGAAGTCGATGATCGGGAAGCCGACCAGCGAGCCCGTAGCCGCCGTCTCGCGGAAGCCCTTTTCGATCGCGGGGATATATTCCTTCGGAATGTTACCGCCCTTGATCTCGTCCTTGAAGACGATGCCCGAACCACGCTCGCCCGGCGTCAGCTTGACCTTGACGCGACCGAACTGGCCGGTGCCGCCCGACTGCTTCTTGTGCGTGTAGTCGATGTCGACCGGCTTCGCGAGATATTCGCGATACGCCACCTGCGGCGCGCCGACATTGGCCTCGACCTTGAACTCGCGCTTCATGCGGTCGACCAGGATCTCGAGATGGAGCTCGCCCATGCCCTTGATGATGGTCTGGCCGCTCTCCGAGTCGGACGAGACGCGGAACGACGGGTCCTCGCGGGCAAGGCGATTGAGCGCGACGCCCATCTTTTCCTGGTCCGCCTTGGTCTTCGGCTCCACCGACAGCTCGATCACGGGCTCGGGGAATTCCATCCGCTCGAGGATGATCGGGGCGTTCTGCGCGCAGAGCGTGTCACCGGTCGTGGTATCCTTGAGGCCGGCGAGAGCGACGATGTCGCCCGCATAGGCTTCCTGGATGTCCTCACGGCTGTTCGCATGCATCAGCAGCATGCGGCCGACCTTTTCCTTCTTGTCCTTCACCGAGTTCATCACGGTGGTGGCCGCTTCGAGCTTGCCCGAATAGATGCGCGCGAAGGTCAGGGTGCCGACGAACGGGTCGTTCATGATCTTGAACGCCAGCGCCGCGAACGGCTCGGTGTCCGAGGACGGACGCTCGTCCGGCGTCTCGCCGTCGAGCTTGACGCCCTTGATCGCCGGAACGTCGAGCGGGCTCGGCAGATAGTCGATCACGGCGTCGAGCAGGGGCTGCACGCCCTTGTTCTTGAACGCCGAGCCGCAGATCACCGGCACGAACGCCATCTCGAGCGTGCCCTTGCGGATCAGACGCTTGAGGTCGGCGACGCTCGGCTCGTTGCCCTCGAGATAGGCTTCCATAAGCGCGTCGTCGAGCTCGACGGCCATCTCGATCAGGTCGCTGCGATACTTCGCGGCCTTCTCGGCGAGATCCGCCGGAATCTCCTGATATTCGAACTTCGCGCCCAGGCTCTCCTCGAGCCAGATGATCGCGCGGTTCTCGACCAGGTCGACGAGACCCTTGAAGCCGCCCTCGATGCCGATCGGGAGATACAGCACCGCCGGACGCGCGCCGAGGCGGTCGATGATCGAGTTCACGCAGAAATAGAAGTCGGCGCCGGTGCGGTCGAGCTTGTTGACGAAGCACATGCGCGGCACGCCGTACTTGTCGGCCTGGCGCCACACGGTTTCGGACTGCGGCTCAACGCCGGCAACGCCGTCGAAGCACGCGACCGCACCGTCGAGCACACGCAGCGAACGCTCGACTTCGATGGTGAAGTCGACGTGGCCGGGGGTGTCGATGATGTTGATCCGGTGCTCTTCGCCCTTGCCGTCCTGGGCGCGCCAGAAGCAGGTGGTAGCAGCGGACGTGATCGTGATCCCGCGCTCCTGCTCCTGCTCCATCCAGTCCATCGTCGCGGTGCCTTCGTGCACTTCGCCGATCTTGTAGGACTTGCCGGTGTAATAAAGGATACGCTCGGTCGTGGTCGTCTTACCGGCGTCGATATGGGCCATGATGCCGATGTTGCGGTAACGCTCGAGCGGATGGCTGCGGGCCATGATCGTGGTTTCCTTGAAAATTTGGGGAGCCGGACCGTCCGGCTCCCCAATATGTAGGGTCGAAAGTTACCAGCGGTAGTGGCTGAAGGCGCGGTTCGCTTCCGCCATGCGGTGCGTGTCTTCGCGCTTCTTCACCGCGTTGCCGCGGTTGTTCGCCGCATCCATCAGCTCACCCGAAAGACGGGCGGCCATGGTGTGCTCGCTGCGGTTGCGGGCCGAGGCGATCAGCCAGCGGATCGCGAGCGCCTGCGCACGCTCCGGACGGACTTCGACCGGAACCTGGTAGGTCGCACCGCCGACGCGGCGGCTGCGGACTTCGATGCCGGGCTTCACGTTGTTCAGCGCGTCATGGAAGACGCCGATCGGCTCGCGCTTGGCGCGCTGCTCGACGGTCTGGAGGGCGCCATAGACGATCGCTTCCGCGACTGCCTTCTTGCCATCCAGCATGACCGAATTCATGAACTTCGACAGGACCTGATCCCCATAGACGGGATCGGGCAGGATTTCCCGCTTTTCGGGACGACGACGACGTGCCATCTCAACTAATTCCTTCTGATCTTCAGCCGATCCGGAACATGTCCGGGGCTTACTATGGCCTGATTACTTCGGACGCTTCGCGCCGTACTTCGAACGGCTCTGCTTGCGATCCTTGACGCCCTGCGTATCGAGCACGCCGCGAAGGACATGGTAGCGGACGCCGGGAAGGTCGCGCACACGGCCACCGCGGATGAGCACCACCGAGTGCTCCTGCAGGTTGTGGCCTTCGCCCGGGATGTAGCTGATGACTTCGCGGCTGTTGGTCAGACGGACCTTGGCCACCTTGCGAAGCGCCGAGTTCGGCTTCTTCGGGGTCGTCGTGTACACGCGGGTGCAGACACCGCGCTTCTGCGGGTTCTGTTCCATCGCAGGGACCTTGGACTTGGCCTTCTGCGGTTCGCGGCCCTTGCGGACCAGCTGGTTAATCGTCGGCATGAAGCCCTTCACCTTTCAGATGGTTACTTTGCTGGAGCCCTGTTGGACAGAATACGAAAAAGCCCCGAAGGCCTCAGCCCCCCGGGCGATTGCGTCTCCAGCAACGTTCAGCTCTTTGTACCCAAGGCAGGAATCGCCCTACCCGGAACCGGGCGGCCTATACCGATGCGCGGCGATCCGGTCAACAGCGCCGCCCCCAAGCCGACGCAGCGCCGGCGTTAACCCTTTCCAGGGGCTGATCCCCGGCGGCAGCTGTGCTAGCCCGCGTGCCGAATGGGTTCCGCATGGGGGTGTCGCGCATGTTCAACGGTAATCGCAATCGGGAGGATCGCAACAGCGCCTCGGCAAGCGCGGCGCAGGGCAATGCCCGGCGCGGGCAGTTCTCGGTGCTCGGCGCCGACATCGTCATCACCGGCAACCTTGTCGCCACCTCGGACCTGCATATCGACGGGCGGATCGAGGGCGACGTCCGCTGCGGCAGCCTGGTCCAGGGCGCCGAGAGCCAGATCTTCGGCCGAGTCGAGGCCGAGGACGCCCGGCTCGCCGGGGCCGTCGAGGGATCGGTGCGCGCCCGCCAGCTCACGATCGAGCGCACCGCACGGATCACCGGCGACGTCGAGTATGAGACGATCATGGTCGAACAGGGCGGCCATATCGACGGCCGGCTCAAGCATATCGGCGGCGCGACCGCCACGGTCGCGCCGCCGGTGCTGATCAAGGCGAGCGAGGAAGCGGCCTGAGGCCGCTTCCCCCGGCTCTTACATGCCCTTGATCATGTCGTAGTGCTTGGAGATCACGGGCTCCGCATCCTTCGCGAAGTCGCGCAGCTGCGCCACGTCCCCGCCACCCGCATAGGCCTGCACCGCCGCGAGCGCCTTCTGGTGCGCGACGACCTGCTGGCTCTTGTACGCCGTATCGAACGCGGTGCCGGTCGCCGACTGCAGCGTCTGCAGGTTCGCCTGCTGCTCGTCGGTCATCGCCGGCGCCGGGGTGATCGCCGGGCTGGCCTTGCTGCCTGCGGTCTTCAGCATCGCGGTGGACTTGGTGTGGTCCTCCACCATCTGCTTGCCGAAATCCTTCAGGTCGCTCGCCGTCGCCTTTTGCTGGGCGAGCTTGCCGGCGGCGATCTCATAGGCGTCGCTCGCCGCCACCGTGTTGGCGAAGTCCTGGCCGGTCATCGGCGTGGCGGCCATGGCGTTGCCGTCCATGCCGTTCATGCCGCCCATATTGTCGCCCATGGAGGTCTCGCCGGCGGGAACGTTGGTAACGGTGTCGCCGCTGTTCATGGCATCGGTGCCGCCGTTGCTGTTGCCGCCGCAGGCGGCGAGCGCGAAGATCGGGGCGGCGCTCAGGATCAACAGGTGCTTCTTCATCATACAGGCCTCCAGGGTTTCCGGGACCGAACGCCCCGCCCCCGGCCGCGTTCCGAAGCAAACATCTTATCTGCTTGAGTTAACATCATAAGTTATGAAATTCGTCGAATTGTTGGCGCCGGCGCCGCACGATTCATCGACAAATTGGTGCAGCGCAGCGCGATTGATGCAGCGCGCAAACTTACGTTACTTTGCATCCATTTATCGGTTAAAATCGATCCTTAGCTGTGGCGCCTCACCTGCAAAAGGACGCCCACAATGCACCAGGATGAACGAACCCGCCGCATGGAACGCCTGCGAAGCTCGATCGCGCTGCTGCTGTTCGGGCTGGGCACGCTCGCTTTCCTGATCGCGATCGATCGCCCCGAATGGTTCCACCTGCGCCCCGCGAGCGGCACCGCCGCGGCGATGTCGCACGCGGCGAGCCCCGCGCCCGACCGGAACGACGGCTGAGCGGACCTACAAACCTTCTCGCGCGTATAGTCCGCCCATGATCGTCACCACCGCCCCCCGCGCCAAACAGGTCCTCCGCGAAATCTGGATGCCGCTGGCGCTGCTGTTCCTCTGGGACGTCATCGTCACCATCGTCTATTTCGTGCTGCCGTTCCGCGCGCCGTCGTTGCCGCTGACGCTGTTCGGATCGGTGCTGGCGCTGTTCCTCGGCTTCCGCTCCAACTCCGCCTATCAGCGCTGGTGGGAAGGCCGCGGACTGTGGGGGCTGATGATCAACGCCAGCCGCAACCTGGCGCGGATGGCGCGCAACTACCTGCCCGACGGCGAGGCGGTGGATCTCAAGCGTACCATCGTGCTGCGCCAGGTCGCCTATGTGAATGCGCTGCGCTGCCAGCTGCGCCGCCAGCCGGCGGACCAGGAGGTACTGCGCTTCCTCTCGCGGGGCGAGGCCGACTATGCGCTGGCCCGCACCAACATCGCCAACGGCATCGTGGACGGCACCGGCCGGCGGATCGAGATCGCGCGGTCCAAGGGCTGGATCAATCCGATGCAGCAGCATTCGATGGAAAGCGTGCTGGTCGACATCGCCAATGCCCAGGGCGGCATGGAGCGGCTGAAGAACACGCCGCTGCCGATGCAATTCCGCTTCGTGCCGACCGCCTTCACCCATATCTTCTGCGTGCTGCTGCCGATCGGGCTGGTCGAGACGCTGGGCGTGGCGACGCCCCTCGGCTCGACGATCGCCGGACTGATGTTCCTGGCGGTGCTCGCGATCGGCGACGACCTCGTCGACCCGTTCGCCAACACCGTGCACGACCTGCCGCTCAATTCCATGTGCCGCACGATCGAGATCGACCTGCTGCAATCGATCGGCGACCCCGCCCCCGAACCGGCAACACCCGACAAGGCCGGCGTGCTGTGGTGATGTCGCAGCGGCTTGCCGCCCTGCCCTGCTTGCCGCTAAAGGCCGCCGGGTAACGGGTGCCTTCCCCCGACGGGAGGGTGAAAAGGGAAGCCGGTCCAGAGTCCGGCGCTGCCCCCGCAACTGTAGCCGGTGAGCCGGCGCGCCAATCTGCCACTGGAGCCGCATGCTTCCGGGAAGGCGGCGTGCCTGCGACGACCCGGGAGCCAGGAGACCTGCCCGCTACGGTCGATTCCTTCACGCGGGCGGGGTGCACCGGGTGATCGGGGCTGAAATCCCCGTGTGAGCGACACCAAACCATGCGGGAGCATCGCGCTCCCCCATCTCGGGTGTCTGAAATGAACTTCTGCAAGCTTTCCCTGTTCGCCACCGCCGCGCTCGCGCCGCTCGTCGCCCATGCCGATCCCGACGACGACCGCATCGTCGTCGTCGCCAGCGGCGTCGCCCAGCGCGCCGACACCGTCGGGCGGTCGATCACCACCATCGACCGCGACGAGATCGAGCAGCGCCAGACCGTCGCGCTCTCGGACCTGCTCGCCACAACCCCGGGCGTCACCGCCGTGCGCAACGGCGGACTCGGCACCGCGACCGCGCTCAGCATCCGCGGCGCGCAGAGCGACCAGACGCTGGTGCTGATCGACGGCATTCGCGTGGCCGACCCCTCCGCCACCGGCGGGGCGTACAACTTCGCCAGCCTGCTCGCCGGATCGGTCGAGCGCGTCGAGGTGCTGCGCGGGCCCAATTCGGTGATCTGGGGCAGCCAGGCGATCGGCGGCGTGGTCAACGTCACCACGCTGCAGGGCGCGCAGGGGCTGCACGTGCGCGGCAATGCCGAGGGCGGGTCGTTCGGCACGTTCAACGGCAACGCGGCGATCGCCGGCGGCAACGACCGCATCACCGCCGGGCTGACCGCGGGCTATCTCACCACCGACGGCATTTCGGCGGCCGCGAACGGCAAGGAGGCGGACGGCTATCGCCAGGTCGGCGCGACCGGCAATGTCGAGGTGCAGCTGGCCCCCGGCCTCGCGCTCGACCTGCGCGGCTATTATGCCGACAGCAAGGTCGATCTCGACGGCTATGCCCCGCCAACCTACGCCTTTGGCGACACGGGCGAATATGCCAAGACCCAGGAGCTCTACGGCTATGCCGGGCTTAAGAACGAGGCGTTCGGCGGCAAGCTCCACAACCGGCTGGGCTTCACCCTCTCCGACATCCACCGCGACGGCTACAATGAAGATTCGTCGATCGCGTACCGGTATCGCGGCCGCGCCGAGCGCTACACCTATCAGGGCGACGCGACGCTGGCCGAGCAGCTCCGCCTGGTGTTCGGCGCCGAGCATGAGCAGAGCCGCATCCGCTATGACGAGGGCTTCGGCAGCGGGGGGCGCTACTCGGTGGGCATCACCAGCGTCTACGGCCAGGCGATCGTCACGCCGGTAGCACCCGTGACGCTGACTGGCGGCGTCCGCCACGACGACCACGATACCTTCGGCGGCCACTGGACCTGGAACGCCGATCTCGCCGTGCGCGCCACCGCCGGCACCGTGCTGCACGCGAGCTTCGGCGAAGGCTTCAAGGCGCCGACGCTCTACCAGCTCTACAGCGCCTATGGCGATCGCGCCCTCCGCCCCGAGACCACCAGGAGCTACGAAGCCGGCGTGCGCCAGACGCTGGCCGGCGGCAAAGTCGCGCTGGGCGCAACCTGGTTCCACCGCGATTCGGACAACCAGATCGATTACAACTTCGACACCTCGACCTATTACAACCTCAACAAGACCCGCGCCCAGGGCGTGGAGCTCGAAGCGCTGCTCCAGCCGGTGCAGGCGCTGACGGTGCGGGCGAACGTGACGCACGTCTTCTCGGAGAATCGCAGCGCCGACTATCGCGGCAACGACCTGCCGCGCCGCCCGCGCGATACCGCCAATGTCTCGGCCGACTATCGCTTCCCCTTCGGGCTGGCGATCGGCGGCACGGTGACCATGGTGGGCGACAGCTTCAACGATGTCGGCAACCGGACCCCGATCGACGGCTATGCGCTGGCCGGCGTGCGGGCGGAGATGCCGGTGACGAAGCTGCTTTCGGTCTATGGCCGCGTCGATAATATCGGCGACGTGCGCTACCAGCAGATCACCGGCTACGGCACCTACGGCCGCGCTGCCTTTGGCGGCGTGCGGGTGCGCTTCTAGTGAGGTTCGGCGCCGCGTTCCTCGTCTGCCTTGGGCTCGCCTGCCTGGGGCTGGCGGGCTGCGCGGCGCCACCATCCCAAGGCGGCGGGGGCATCGTCTCGATGAACCCCTGCGCCGATGCGACGCTGCTGGAACTGGTCCCGCCGTCGCGGATCGCCGCGATCAGCCATTATTCGCAAGCGCCCGACTCCACCTCGATCCCGCTCGACGTCGCCCGCCGCTTCCGCGGCAACAACGGCACGGCGGAGGAAGTGATCGGCCTCAAGCCCGATCTGGTGATCGCCAGCAGCTTCACCGCGCCCTCGACCCGCGAGGCCTTTGCCCGCGCCGGGCTGAAGGTGCTCTACCTCGGCATCCCGCCGTCGATCGCCGACAGCAAGGCGCAGGTGACCGAACTCGCCGCCGCCCTGGGCACACCCGCCAAGGGCGCCGCGCTCAACGCCCGGATCGACGCTGCGATGGCCGCCGCCCGCTGGACCGGTCCCAAGGCCCCCGCCCTGCTGTGGATCGGCGGCAACCTCGTCACCGGCGGCCAGACGCTGCTCGACGACCTGATGACCACTACCGGCTTCTCCAACCAGGCGGCGCATTATGGCCTCACCCATACCGGCCATCTGCCGATGGAGCGGGTGATCGCTGACCCGCCCCGCGTGATGCTCGCTCCCGAAGGCGCCGGGCACGACAGCGATTCGCGCGCCGCGATCCTGCGCAAGCGCGCCATCGCCGAGACCGGCCTCAAGGTCACCCAGGCGCAGTTCGCGCGCCAGCTGGTCAATTGCGGCGGCCCGGTGATCCCCGCCGCGCTCGCCCGCCTCGCCGAGATCCGCCGGCAAGTGCGCTAAGCCGCCTCAGCGGCGCGAAAGCACCTTCTCGATCGACTCGTGCCGCGCCGGATCGGCCGCGCCGAACTCGCGCTCCAGCCGGTCGCGGATGTCGAGCAGCTGCTTTTCGCTGAGATGCTCGATGCCGATGAACTCGTTGCGCGCCTCGGCGATCGCGCGGATCACTTCGTCCAGCTTGGCCTGCAGCGCGGCGGCGTCGCGGTTCTGCGCATTCTGGATCAGGAACACCATCAGGAAGGTAACGATGGTGGTGCCGGTGTTGATCACCAGCTGCCAGGTGTCCGACCAGTGGAACACCGGCCCGCTTACCCCCCAGACGATGATAACCAGGAAGGCGAGGACGAAGGCCGGCGGGCGCCCCGCCCATGCCGCGACGCTCTGCGCGAACCGTTCGAAAATCCGTCCCAAGCCGATGCTCCCGATCCGTGGCCGCGCCGCTATGCGCGCGCGGCGGGCGCTTGCCAATCGGGGCTATACCGCGGTGTGAGGACGCTAAAGGGGGGCCGGCGCTGCCGCCAGCCCCCCATGTCGCCGGCCGGTCGGGTGGTGCGCCGAAGCACATCGCCCGGCCCATCGGCGGCCTGCGGCAACCGCCCCGGCAGGGAGACGATCGCCGGTTCGGCACGCGAACCGCCACCGGGAGGGGCGATCGTCGCGTACCTGCCGGGTCGAGCGGTTTCCTTGCGGCACCAGCACCGACACCAGCTCGCAAGACACTGATATTGCTTCGGTTTCCCTCCGCGGCACCAGCCTTCTTACAGGTCTGAGGGTCTCACCGCGGGCGAGTCGCACCAAGCGGTAATGCCTGTTGATACTGTGGATAACGGGGATAAATCCGAGTCAGGCGCCCGGCGGCGCCCAGCCGGGCGCGGCGAGCTCGAAGCCGGCAAAGTCGAAGCCCGGCACCACCACGCAGCTGACCAGCCCCCAGCCGTGCGGCGCCTCGGTCGCCTGCCAGCGACCGGCGGGCACGCGGGCCTGCGGCACTTGACCCTCCAGCACCCCGCCGCCCAGCACCACCCGTCCGATTGCCCCGTCCGCATCTTCGATCAGCAGGTCGAGCGGCGATCCGGCGTGCCAAAGCCACAGCTCATCGGCATCCACCCGGTGCCAGTGCGAGCGCTGCCCCGCCTCCAGCAGGAACAGGATCCCCGTCCCCGGCGAGCGCCTTTCCCCCTCGGCAGGGGCCCGCCACGTCTCGCGATACCAGCCGCCCTCGGGATGCGCCGCCAGCCCCAGTCTCTCGATGATCGCCCGCGCCTCGTTCAACTGCCTGCCTCCTGCCTGAACGCGACGTAGTATTGGGTTCATGCAACCGGGATTAAACCCGACACGTTCGTTTCATCAACAACAACTCGGGGAGTATCCCATGCGTACCCTTCTGCTTTCGCTCAGCGCCGCGGCGCTCGCCATTCCCGCGGCGGTCGTGCTGCCCGCCACCCAGGCCGAGGCCAAGGCATCGATCGGCCAGGACCGTTATTATCGCGGCCATGACGACCGCCGCTATCGCCATGACAATCGCCGCTACGCCTATCGCGAGTGGCGCGGCCGCGACGGCCGCCGCTATTGCCGCAAGCCCGACGGCACCACCGGCACCGTGGTCGGTGCGGTCGGCGGCGCGCTGCTCGGCCGCACCATCGACACCGACGGCGACCGCATGGCCGGCACCCTGCTCGGCGGCGTCGCCGGCGCGCTGGCCGGTCGCGCGATCGAAAAGGGCGGCAGCAACTGCCGCTGATGCGCTGAAGCATTAACCCCGGGGTGCTAGACACCCCGGGGCATGCTTCGTGTCCTGATCCTCTCCACCCTGTTCCCGGATGCCGCGCGCCCGAATTTCGGCATCTTCGTCGAGCGCCAGACCCGGGCGCTCGCGGCGCGGGACGGGGTGGAGGTTCGGGTGGTCGCTCCCCGCGGGTTGCCGCCTTTCCCGCTCGATCGTCACCCGCGCTATGCCGCGCTCGCCGATCAGCCCGCGCGCGAGGATTGGAACGGCCTCGCCGTCCACCGCCCGCGCTTCCTCAATCTGCCCGGCACCGGCGGCCGCTTCCATGCCGCGATGCTCGCCCGCGCGCTCCGCCCGGCGCTCACCGACCTGCGCCGCGCCTTCCGCTTCGACGTGATCAACGGCGAGTTCTTCTTTCCGGATGGCCCAGCCGCGATCGCGCTGGGCAAGGCGTTCGGCGTGCCGGTGTCGATCAAGGCCCGGGGCTCCGACATCCACCAATGGACCCGGCGCCCCGCCATCGCCCGCCAGATCGTGCGGGCGGGACAGGCAGCCGACGGGCTGCTCTCGGTATCACTGGCACTGCGCGACGAAATGCTCGCGCTTGGCATGCCGGCCGAGCGGACCGACTGCATCGTCACCGGCGTCGACCTCGCCCGCTTCGCCCCGCGCGACCGCGCCGCCGCCAAGCGCGCGCTGGGGATCGCGGGACCACTGGTCGCCTCGGTCGGCGCGCTGATCCCGCTCAAGGGGCACGACCTGCTGATCGACGCAGTCGCCGGCCTGCCCGGCGTCCATCTCGCCATCGCCGGCCAGGGACCGGAGGCCGATCGCCTCGCCGCCCGCATAGCGGCGCTGGGCTGCGGCGAGCGCATCCGACTGTGCGGCCCGCTTCCCCCCGATTCCATCGCCGACCTGCTCGCCGCCGCCGATGTGATGGCGCTCGCCTCCGCCTCCGAAGGACTCGCCAATGCCTGGCTCGAGGCGCTGGCAAGCGGGACGCCGATCGTCATCCCCGATGTCGGCGGCGCGCGGCAGGTGGTGACGTCGCCCAGTGCTGGGCGCATCGTCGCGCGCACCCCCGCCGCGCTCGCCGCCGGCATTGCCCAGCTGCTCGCCGCCCCCCCTGCCCCCGAGGATGTTCGCCGTATCGCCGCCCCGTTCACCTGGGAGGCAAACAGCGAACGATTGCACCGGCACCTCGAACGGCTCGTCGCCCGACGTCGCGGAACCTGAGCGTATCTGCAGGGGTTCGTAGCTGCGGGGGGCTGAAGGAGCCCGTGATGCAGAAGCCCAAGCCCTATCGATCGCCGCGCCGACGCCCCTCCCCGGCCGCGCAGCCGCCGCGCCGGCTGCGTCGCGCCGCCACCGCGCCGGCCGAGACCGATTTCGACATCGTCTTCGAATGGGAAGCCGACGGCCCCACCCAGCACTGAGCGCGTCCGCCGCCAAACGTTGACAGCGCGAATCGCTTGGCGGAAGCTGGCCGCTTCACCCAGAGAGGGAGGTGCGGCATGGCCGGCAAGAAAGAGAAGAAGGCGAAGAAGGACGACAAGAAGACGTCGTTCCTGCCCAAGGTGATCGACGGCATCAAGCTGCCCAAGGATGCCCGCCGCCAGCTCACCGCCCTCGCCAAGCATCCGGTCATCGCCGATCTGCTCGCCTCCGGCCTGGTCGCGCTCGCCCAACGGATCAAGGGCGACGGCGGCAAGGCCGAGACCCCAGCCGAACCGGCGCCCGCCCCAGACGCCACGCCCGCACCGGCTGCGGCCGAAGCGGCGGCAACCCCCGCCAAGCCGGCCGTGAAGCGCATCCGCAAGCCCGCCGCCGCGCCCGAGGCTGCCGCCGCCGGCAAGCCCGCGCCGGTACGTCGCCCCCGCAAGCCCGCTGCCGTCGAGAAGGCCGCGGCCACGCCCGCGGCGCCCGTCGCCACCGAGGCGGCGCCCGCCAAGCCCGCCAAGGCACCGCCGCCGCGGCGTACCCGCAAGAAGGCAGACACCACCACCAAGCCGCGCACCCGCCGCACGCCGCCCAAGACGGAGAGCTGATCGCCTGATTGCCGGGACACCGGGACACGGCATAACAACCAAGCGCTAGACGCACTGTGCCGTTCTTATGGTTCTTCCGGGTGGCGCCGGTGCTGCCCTTCGCCTCGCAGATGACGCTGGCGACGATTCCCTTGTGGCGGCTGCTGCTCCAGCGGATCGCCCCGCTGCGGGGGTGACCCGCGCCGCCTTGCCACATCGTCATCCCGGCGAAAGCCGGGATCCATTGGGGTCTCCGTGTGGGCTCCAGCTACTAACGAGTGGCGAATGGATTCCGGCTTTCGCCGGAATGACGGAAAGGGGTTTTCCGAAATTCCCATAGAAAACGGGCCCCGCCATGCGGCGAGGCCCGTCTCGCTGGTTAGCCGCCGCGATCAGCGGCGGCGGTTGTTGCGATCGTGCTTTTCGTAGCGGATCTTGGCCGACAGCGCGTCGTAGCGGCGGTCGAGATCGCGGCGCTCCTGCAGGGTCAGGCCGGGGCGCGAGGCGCGATAGCGGGCCTCGAGGCGCACCAGGCCGCGATACTCGTTGCGGATCTGCGTCGCCTCGCGGCGGCTCAGCGAACCCGAGCGGATGCCCTGGTTGATGCGCTGCTCGATGCGATCCTGACGGGCGTTGATGGCCTGCCAGCCCGGCTGCGCCGATGCAGGAACGGCAGCGGTGGCGACACCAAGGCCTGCGATCAGCAGCATGAACTTCTTCATCGGATACTCCTCACTTCGACGAGACCGCCCCTGCGGTCGAGAGCCGTTGTGGAACGCCGATGTCGCGATTTTGTCCCACCCCCTGCGGTTTTGCGTCACCAATTGTCGCAAGCCTGCAACCTTCGTTCAGGTTCAGGCGGCGAGCAGCCGTTCCGCCTGGGCGCGGGCCTCGGGGGTAATCTCGGCGCCCGAGAGCATCCGCGCGATTTCCTCGCGCCGCTGCTCGGGGCTCAGCGGGGTGACGCCGGTGCGGGTGACGATGCCGTCGTGGCGCTTGGCGATCAGCAGATGCCGCGCCCCGCGTGCCGCGACCTGCGGGCTGTGCGTCACCACCAGCAGCTGCGAGCCCTGGGCCAGCCGCGCCAGCCGCTCGCCGATCGCATCGGCGACCGCGCCGCCAACGCCGCGATCGATCTCGTCGAAGATCAGCGTCCGCGCCCCGCCTTCCTCCGCCAGCGCCACCTTCATCGCGAGGATGAAGCGCGAGAGTTCGCCGCCGCTGGCGATCTTCATCAGCGGCGCGAACGGCGCGCCGGGGTTGGTCGAGACCTCGAACTCCACCCTGTCCATGCCGGCGGCGCTCCACTGGTGCTCGTCGAGCGGCTCGACCACGGTGCGGAAGCGGGCGGCATCGAGCTTGAGCGGCTTGAGCTCGGCCGCCACCGCCGCATCGAGCCGCGCCGCCGCCATGGTGCGCATCGCGGAGAGCGTCTGCGCCGCCTCGCGATAGCTGGCATGGGCCGCCGCCGCCGCCTTCTCCAGCCTGGCGATGCCCGCGCCGCCGCTGCTCAGCCGTTCCATCCGGCCGGACAGCTCGGCGAGCAGCGCGGGAAGGTCGTCCGGCTGTACGCGATGCTTGCGGGCGACGGCGCGGAGCTCGAACAGCCGCGCCTCGTCGGCCTCCAGCGCGGCGGGATCGAAGGCCAGCGCCTCGGCCGCGGCATCGACCTGTGCCTGCGCCTCGCTGCCTTCGGTGATCGCGCGATCGATCGCCGCCAGCGCCTCCGCCAGCGCTTCGTGATCGTCGGACACACGCTCCAGTATCCGCGCCGCCTGCCGCAGCCGCGCCAGCCCGCCGTCGGAGCCTTCGAGCAGATCGGCGATGCCCTGCAGATCCGTCGCGATCTTCTCGCCCCGCTGCATCGACGCACGGCGCTCGGCGAGCCGCTCCTCCTCGCCTTCCTCGGGCGCGAGCGCGGCGAGTTCGGTGACGGCATGCTCCAGCCATTCGCGGTCGCGCTCGGCACTGTCTTGCTCGGCCCGCGCCACCGCCAGCGCATCCTCGGCCGCGCGCCAGGCGCGGTGCGCGATCGCCACCGGGCCTGTGTCGCAGCGCCCGAAGGAATCGAGCAGCAGCCGGTGCCCGCGCGGGTTGAGCAACCCGCGGTCGTCATGCTGGCCGTGAATTTCGACCAGGTGCGGCGCCAGCTCTCGAAGGAAGCCCGCGGACGCAGGCTGGTCGTTGACGAACGCGCGGCTGCCGCCATCGGCCTTGACCAGCCGGCGGACGAGCAGCGGCTCGCCCGGCTCCAGCTCCATGCCGTTCTGCGCGAAAAGGTTGGCGATCTCGCCGTCGGCGGCGGGCGGGACGAAGCTCGCCACCACCACCGCCTGGCTCGCGCCGCTGCGGACCAGCCCGCTATCGGCGCGCGCGCCCAGCGCCAGCCCCAATGCGTCGAGCAGGATCGACTTGCCAGCCCCGGTCTCGCCGGTCAGCACGCCGAGCCCTTCGCCGAACTCCAGGTCCAGCGCCTCGATCAGCACCACGTCGCGAATGGATAGCGCGGTCAGCATCGCGGCCCCCTATCGCAGGAACAGGAGAAGAACGAAAGTGCTTTTAGCTCGCGGGCTTGGGCGGCGGGCCGGCCTTGGCGGCAGCCGCCACCTTGTCCTGGTTTTCCTGCATCAGCTCGTAGGCATGCTTGTACCAGTCGGTGCCCGGATAATTGGCGCCGAGCACCGCGGCGGCCTTGTTGGCCTCCTCCGGCACGCCCATCGCCAGATAGCTCTCGGTCAGGCGCATCAACGATTCGGGGACGTGGGTGGTCATCTGGTAATTGTCGACCACGTTGCGGAAGCGCAGCGCCGCCGCCAGCCACTGGCCGCGCTTCTCGTAAAAACGGCCGATTTCCATTTCCTTGCCGGCGAGGTGGTCGCGGACCAGGTCGAGCTTCAGCCGCGCGTCGGCGGCGTATTTCGAGTTCGGATAGCGGCGAATCAGCTCGCCGAGCGAATCGAGCGCCTGCTGGGTGATCTTCTGGTCGCGCGTGACGTCGCTGATCTGCTCGTAATAGGAGATGCCGACCAGATAATAGGCATAGGGCGCATCGCGGTTGCCGGGGTGGACCGCCAGGAAGCGCTGCGCCGACGAGATCGCCTGCGCATAATCCCGGTTCAGATAATAGCTGAACGCACCCATCAGCTGCGCACGCCGCGCCCACACCGAATAGGGGTGCTGGCGCTCGACTTCGTCGAACAGCGCGGCGGCAAGCTTGTACTGGTGCTGGTCCAGCTTCTGCTTGGCCGTGCTGTACAGGGTGCCGACGTCGCGGGCGACATAGGGAAGATCCTTCACCCCGCCGCGCTTGGCGCAGCCGGCGACGGAAAGGGCGAACACCGGAAGGAGCGCGAACGCAAGCGCGCGAGGCAGAGGACTACGCATATGGCGGGGTTCTTAGACCGGGGCCGTGGCTGCAAACAATCCTTTTCGGGGCGGGATTGCGGCGGAACCTGCTTCGGGCCACATGCGCTGGCATTTCCGTACCGTCATCGAAGGGGATCTTCCGTGCCCGCCACGCTTCTCGCCACCCACCGCGTCGAAAAACCCTGGGGCCGCCACACCCTGTATCCGGGCTTCGCCGATCCCGCCAAGGACGGCGATCCGGTCGGCGAGGTCTGGTTCCAGACGCCGGGCGACAGCACCCCCGATCTGCTGATCAAGTATCTGTTCACCAGCGAGAAATTGTCGGTGCAGGTCCACCCGAACGACGAGCAGGCGCACGCCGCCGGCCTGCCGCGCGGCAAGGACGAATGCTGGGTGATCCTTGACGCACAACCCGATTCGACGATCGCGCTGGGCACGAAGAAGCCCTACACCCGCGAGGAACTGCGCGCCGGTGCGCTCGACGGCTCGATCGAGGACATGCTCGACTGGAAGCCGGTCAAGGCCGGCGACTTTTTCTACTCGGCCTCGGGCACGGTGCACGCGATCGGCGCGGGAATCACCCTGATCGAGGTCCAGCAGAACAGCGAGACCACCTATCGCCTCTATGATTACGGCCGCCCGCGCGAGCTGCACCTGGACGCGGGCATCGCGGTCGCCGAGCCCGTGCCCTTCGTGCCGCACCCGATGCCGGGTGCGGTCGCGCCCAACCGCACCATCCTGGTCGAAGGCCCCAAGTTCGTGCTCGAGCGCTGGGAAGGCGGGCATCGCCGCTTCGACCTGCCGGAAGGCACCACCGGCTGGCTGATCCCGGTAAAGGGCGAAGGCGTGGTCGACGGCATCGCCTTCAAGGCGGGCGAATGCCTGACGGTCGAAGGCCATATCGAACTGGAGGCTGGCGTGGGCAGCGACCTGCTGTTCGCCTATCCCGGCGACACGCGTGTCCCGTCGATGGACGCCGAATGAACCGAACGTAGTTTCATATTCACGCAACCTGCCGTCGCGCCGGCACGTTCGGCACGCATCGATAACGACAAGGAAATGTCACGATGCGCATGTTGTTCGTTGCCGCTGCGGCGGCGCTGACGGTAACCGCGGTGCCCGCCATGGCGCAGGGCCCCCGCGAGCGCGATGCACGCCAGGATTGCCGCCGCGATCTGCGGCACGCGGATAGCCGCGGCGAATATCGCCGCGAGCTGCGCGACTGCCGCCAGGACATCCGTCAGGCTTCGCGCGCCGACAACCGCCAGTGGCAGCGCGATTGGCGCCGCTATCGCAACTACGACTATAACCGCCTGCCCGCGGGCGAGCGCCGCTATTATGCCGACCGCT
The DNA here is from genome assembly GCF_011927635.1 of Sphingomonas trueperi. Classification (GTDB taxonomy): domain Bacteria; phylum Pseudomonadota; class Alphaproteobacteria; order Sphingomonadales; family Sphingomonadaceae; genus Sphingomonas; species Sphingomonas trueperi. The sequence goes on along the minus strand of NZ_JAATJB010000002.1, from coordinate 123,834 downwards.
ATTATCGCGACGGCCGCTATTATCAGGAGCGCCGCCTGACCCGGAACGACCGCATCTACCGCGGTAACGATGGCCGCTATTACTGCCGTCGCAACGACGGCACGACCGGCCTGATCGTGGGCGGCATCGCCGGCGGCCTGCTGGGCAACGCGCTGTCCTCGGGTGGCAATGCGACGCTCGGCACGCTGCTCGGCGCAGCGGCGGGCGGAGCGCTCGGTAACTCGGTCGACCGCGGCAACGTCCGCTGCCGCTGAGGTCGGACGGCCTGCACGAAGGGGGCCCGGTTCGCCGGGCCCTTTTTGTTTGTGCGCGATCGACGCGCGTCAGAAAGATCGAAGCGCGTCAGGATGGACGCGCCCTTCCAATCAAACCGTCATTCCGGCGAAAGCCGGAATCCATTGGCACGCCGTCGCGGCAAGAGCGGGTGCATAGAGGCAAATGGATCCCGGCTTCCGCCGGGATGACGGCGTGTGGGTCAGCAGATCGACCCGCCGCGGGCAGCGATTAGATGAACCCGCCGGTCAGCATCAGCCGCACCCCGCTGATGATCAGGATCAGCAGATTGATATTCCGCCCCGCCGTCCCGCGCGATAGCATCCCCACCACCGTGCCGGCAACCGCGATCGGGAAGGCGATCCAGTTGACCAGCGGCACGAAGGGGAACGGGATGATCCCCACCAGCGCAAAGGGCAGCGCCACCAGCCCGATCAGCAGCGAAAGTGCGTTCAGCATGAGGGCGGATGTGGGATGACCGAGGTGTGTTATCAAGGTAGAACGCATTTAGATATTTGCATGCGGGTGTAATCGCGATCTGCGTCGGGAGAGACAGGCCGTTCGTCCGCTATCGCCCAGTTGCGGACCAACGAAATCTCCCGCACGTTCAACAGATGCGCTGGCTCATGACGCTTTCAATTATGGCACTATCAGGTTGCCACGGCTCCGTTCCGCGCCTCGCCAATTGCGCTGATGCCCAAAACATTAAGCTGATTGTCGAGAGATGCTATCAAGGCGATCTTAACACAGGTCACTACGTCGGCGACACAGTGTGTTTTCCGTTCAGCAAAACTGAGCGAATTGCAGGCTTCTGGTACACGGATCTTGAGGCGTCATATTTTGGCTCATCGCCGAGTGGAGCGCGTAAAGCTATGACGTGGTTGAAAGTAAACAATGAGCCGCAGGCTGTGACCGAATCCATGCGGGGGGAGAGGCCGCGAGAGTTCGCCGTAACGTTTGAGGGTCGGCGTTCGCTCTGTCCCGGATCGTTCGGCCACATGGGAATGACGTCTCGCGAAATCGTGGTCGAGAGACTGATTTCAATGGCACCGATCCCGCCGGGCCAATGACCGCTCTCCACCCAATCCCTGCCATTCACCGCATCCGCGTCATCCGCGCGACGTGCGCCTCAACCCCATCGCTTCAGACGCCCGACAGGTCCATCGTCGGCAGGCGTTTGTACTTCGCGCCCTCGATGGCGCTGTACGCGAAATCGAAGAACTCCCCGCTCTGCGTGTAGACGCGGACGGAAAACTGGCTCTTGTTGATCCGAACGATAGCGATCGGCTCGGAGCGCGCCCGGAGATAGAGCTGGACGGTCGCGCCGCTATGCAGGCCCTCGTCCACGCAATCGACGATCTCTCGTCCCGCAGAGTGATCTCTCGCACTCACACCAACACTCCTTCCGCCAGATCGGTTGTCGCTTGGGGTACGTTCCGTGAAACCCCGCATGATCCAATTGCTGCCGCAACCAACCGGTATCCTTCTTAGGTTCGACCAGGAAAGCGCGAAGGTGACGACCAGTAACTGGTACCGCGCGCTGCTTAACGATCGCCCGCTCCGACACTCCGAACATTACCTGAGCGAAACGGCATCTGCGGGTGGCCGCACAAGCGCGGCCGCCTTCAAATTACACGCTTGTCCCTTTGGAAATGTTCCCTATATGTACGCATGTTAGCCGCAGTCCGGCGCCGCTCTTTGACAAGGTCCGGCTTCTCCCCTGCCCGTCCACGGCGAGAGCACGTCTCGCGGACGCGCGCATCGCTCGCTCTGGTGGTACGAGTGCACCTGCTCGCGCGCATAGGTGAACGCGCGTGCATGTGAACTTTGGCAACTTTGCGCGCTCGCAAGTCCCGATCTGCCCCTTGTCGAAGTGCGCATATGCGTGAACTTTGTGAACTTAGGCCTGCGACTGGCGGCCGCAGCAGCGGCCGTTTTGGGCCCACCGATAGCCGCCCACCCCGAAACTTCCCCTTTGCCCCGATTCGCGCTAGGGGCGCGGCATGCCCAATCTTTTTCTCGTGATGCTCGGCGGGGCCATCGGCTCCGCGGCCCGCTACGGCGTTGGCCGCGCCGGCGTCGCCCTGCTCGGCCCGGTCTTCCCCTGGGGGACCCTCGCCGTCAATATCGTCGGCGGCTTCCTGATGGGGCTGCTCGGCGCCGGCCTGCTGCGCTTCGGCGAAGAGGCCGAACAGGCGCGGCTGCTGCTCGGCGTCGGCGTGCTCGGCGGCTTCACCACCTTCTCCTCCTTCTCGCTCGAAACTTTTGCGATGATCGAGCGCGGCGACGTGCTGACGGCGCTGGGCTATGTCCTCGCCTCGGTGATCGGCGCGATCGGCGCGGTCGCCATCGGCATGACGCTGGCCCGGGCGGTGACGGCATGAGCGGCGCCGAGACCGATGTCCGCCAGTTCGTCGTCGGCCTCGACGATGACGGCATTCGGCTCGATCGCTGGTTCAAGCGGCACCTGCCGGACGTGAGCTTCAACATCGTCTCGCGTTGGGCGCGGACCGGCCAGCTCCGCGTCGACGGCGCGCGCGCCCAGCCCGGCGACCGCATCGCCGAAGGCCAGACGATCCGCGTCCCCCCGGCGGAGCCCGCCAAGCCCGCGACCGCCCTGCGCCCCAAGTCGAACCGTCCGCCGCTCAGCGCCGAGCAGACCGAGCTCGCACAGTCCATGGTCATCCACCGCGATGCGCAGGCGATCGTGCTCAACAAGCCGCCGGGCCTCGCGACGCAGGGAGGCACCAAGACGTTCGAGCATGTCGACGGCCTGCTCGATGCGCTGCAGTTCGAGGCGGAAGGCCGGCCCAAGCTGGTCCACCGGCTCGACAAGGACACCTCGGGCGCGCTGCTGATCGCGCGTTCGGCGCGGGCGGCGGCGTTCTTCTCGAAGAGCTTTTCCAGCCGCACCGCGCGCAAGATCTACTGGGCGCTGGTGATGGGCGTGCCGGAGATCGAGGACGGCTTCATCGAGCTGCCGATCGGCAAGCAGCCGGGCACCGGCGGCGAGAAGATGCAGGTGGACACCGAAGAAGGCCAGCCCGCCCGCACCCGCTACCGGGTAATCGAGCAGGCGGGCAACCGCTGCGCCTGGGTCGAGCTCCAGCCGTTCACCGGCCGCACCCACCAGCTGCGCGTCCATATGGCGGCGATCGGCCACCCGATCGTCGGCGATGGCAAATACGGGCTGCAGGAGGCGTTTCTCACCGGCGGCATCAGCCGCAAGATGCATCTGCACGCACGCCGCATCCGCATCGACCATCCCGATGGCGGCCGGATCGACGTCCGCGCCGAGCTGCCGCACCATTTCGCGGAGTCGATGCACACGCTGGGCTTCGACCTGGCGGTGGGCAACGCGCTGGAGATCGACGACGGCCCGCCGCCGATGAGCAAGGAACTGCTCAAGCAAAAGGCCAAGGCCCACGCCAAGAACTACCGCAAGGAACGCCGCGGCGAACGGCGGGGCCGGGGACAGGCGAAGTAGGCGTGCGCGTGCCTCCGCTACCTTCGTCATCCGGCGAAAGCCGGGATCCATTGGGGTCGCCGTTACGGCTTTTGCTGTTGCCGAGTGGCGAATGGATCCCGGCTTCCGCCGGGATGACCGCGATCTGGTGAGCACCTCCGCATGAACCGCCTCGCCTTGTTCGATTGCGACGGTACGCTGGTCGACAGCCAGGCGAGCATCTGCCTCGCTATGGAGCATTGCTTCACCGGCCAGAAGCTCGAGCCCCCGGCGCATGCGGCGATCCGTCGCATCGTCGGCCTGAGCCTGGTCGAGGCGATCGCCCAGCTGCTGCCGGACGCGGAGGACGATCTCCACCGCCACCTCGCCGAGGAATATAAGCGCGCCTATTTCGCACTGCGTACCGCGGGCCATATCGAGGATGAGCCGCTCTATGACGGCATTCTGGAGGCGATCGAGACGCTGGATGCGAATGGCTGGCTGCTCGGCGTCGCCACCGGCAAGTCCGATCGCGGGCTGATCCGCGTGCTGGAGGCACATGGGCTGCGCCAGCGCTTCGTCACGCTACAGACCGCCGACCGCCACCCCTCCAAGCCGCACCCGTCGATGATCGAGACCGCGATCGCCGAGGCCGGCGCGGCGCCCGAGACGACGGTGATGATCGGCGACACCAGCTTCGACATGGCGATGGCGGTCGCCGCCAATGCGCATCCCTTGGGTGTTGCATGGGGCTACCACACTCCCCATGATCTGCACGCGGCCGGCGCGGTGCGGGTCGTGGAGCATGCGTCGGCGATCCCGGCATATCTGGAGAGATTGTGATCGACGCCGATCGCCTTGCGCGCAACCGCTATTTTCTGATGATGGGCGCGAATTGCGTTGGCGTCGCCGGCGCCGTGCTGGCGCTGCTTATCCTGGGCCGCGCCACAACCACCGAGCAGACCATGCTGGGCATCGCGCTGATGCTCGCCGCGTTCTGGGTAATGGCGGCGATCCCTAGGATGCTCGCCCGCCGCTGGAGGACACCCCCCGAAGCATGAAACGTTTCTGGAAGACCGTGACGATCGTCGGAGGCGCAATCGAACTCGATGGGCGCCCCGTCCGCACCCCCGACCGCGCGCCGCTGATACTGCCGACGCCGCAACTCGCCGAGGCCGTGGCGGAGGAATGGCGAAGTGTCGGCGAGGAACTCGATCCGCGCGCGATGCCGCTCACCGGGCTCACCAATGCAGCGATCGACCAGATCGCACCGAACCCGGCTCCCTTCGCGGCAGACCTCGCCCGCTACGGCGAGAGCGACCTGCTCTGCTACCGCGCCGAGCTGCCCGAGCCGCTGGTCGAGCGCCAGGCCGCGCAATGGGACCCGCTGCTCGACTGGGCGCGGACCCGCTACGATGTGCATTTCGAGACGACCGCCGGCATCATGCACCGCCCGCAACCGCCCGCGACGATCGCGCGGCTGAACGAGGTGGTCGCCGCGCTCGACCCGTTCCGGCTGGCGGCGCTGAGCCCGCTGGTGACGATCAGCGGCTCGCTGGTCGCGGCGCTCGCGCTGCTCGAAGGCGCGGCCGATCGCGAGACGATATGGCGTGCCGCCCAGCTCGACGAGAACTGGCAGGCCGAGCAATGGGGCGAGGACGAACTAGCCACCCGCGCCCGCAACGTCCGCCGCGCCGACTTCGACGCGGCAGCGCGGTTCCTTAGCCTCCTTTGAGAAGCCTCAAAGGACGTCCGAGGATTCCCCGGTGGGGTCGCCGCGCTTCATCAGGCCGCGGATGAAGCCGATCAGGCCGGTCTGGCGCGAGCGCTTCAGGCGCTCGGCCTTGAGGATGGTGTGGACCGCCTCGAAGCACTTGTCGGCATCGTCGTTGACCAGGACATAGTCATAGCCGTCCCAGTGGCTCACCTCGTTCGAGGCGCGCGCCATGCGGTGGGCAATCACGTCGGGCGAATCGGTTTGCCGACCTTCGAGGCGGCGGTGCAGCTCGGCCATCGACGGCGGCAGGATGAACACGCGGACCACGTCGCCGCCCATCGTCTGGTGCAGCTGCTGCGCACCCTGCCAGTCGATGTCGAACAGCATGTCGCGACCGGTGGCGAGCACCGCGTCGACCGGGCCCTTGGGCGTGCCGTAGCGATGCTTGAAAACGTGCGCCCACTCGATGAAATGGTGCTGCGAGACCATCTCGCGGAACCGGTCGACGCTGACGAACGTATAGTCGACCCCGTTCACTTCGCCCGGCCGCGGTTCGCGCGTGGTTACCGAGACGGAGACGGCGAGATCGGGCTCGGCTGCCAGCAGCTTGCGAGCGATGGTCGACTTGCCGGCACCCGAGGGCGAGGAAAGGACAAACAAAACCCCGCGGCGATGGAATCCATGCGGGTCGTTCTGGTGCGTATGGGCCATGCGGGCCTTTGGCGTAGCGGCACCCGGGCCGTCAAGCCCGGGCACCGTTTCGCGGCTTAGGCGCCAAGGCCCGTATCGGGACCGTGCTCGGTGCTGAGCTTGCGCTTGAGATAGGCCGCGCCCACCGCGCCCGCGCCGAGCACGAACGCCGCCGGCACCACCCGCTTGGCGACTTCCCAGGTCGCGACGCCGACCGCCGCGCCCACTGCGCCGCCTTCGCCGTCGCGCCGGTCGATCTTGCTGCCGATCCAGCCTGCAATCAACTTGCCGATCATCGTCTTCTCCTTCCCCGCAAGAACGGCGTTGCGGCGGCTGCGTTCCCGCCGCTCGCCGCAGCCGGTCAACGGCCGATCATCGTCTCCGGCTTCACGAACTTATCGAAGGTCGCGCTGTCGACAAGGCCGAGCGCCAGGCCCGATTCCTTCAAGGTAAGGCCTTTCTCATGCGCATTCTTGGCGATCTTTGCCGCCGCATCATACCCGATCGCCGGGGCGAGCGCGGTCACCAGCATCAGCGAGCGATCGACCAGCTCCCTGATCCGCGCTTCGTTCGCCACCGCGCCGTCCACCGCGCGCTCGGCGAAGTTGGTCATGCCCACCGACATGAGGGTGATCGAGCGCAGCACATTGGCGCCGATCAGGGGCTTGAACACGTTGAGCTCGAAATGGCCCTGCATGCCGCCGACGGTGACGGCGGCGTGGTTGCCGATCACCTGGGCCGCGACCATCGTCAGCGACTCGCTCTGCGTGGGGTTGACCTTGCCCGGCATGATCGAGCTGCCCGGCTCGTTCGCCGGCAGCTCCAGCTCGCCGAGCCCCGAGCGCGGGCCGGAGCCTAGCAGGCGGATGTCGTTGGCGATCTTGGTGAGCGACACCGCCAGCGTGTTGCAGACCCCCGACAGGTTCACCAGCTGGTCCTTGGTCGCCAGCATCTCGAACTTGTTGGGTGCCGAGACGAAGGGCAGCCCGGTGATCTTGGCGATCTCCGCCGCCACGTCCTCGGCATAGCCCGGCGGCGAATTGAGCCCGGTGCCCACGGCGGTGCCGCCCAGCGCCAGCTTGAAGATGTCGAGCTCGAGCACGCTCTGGAACCGCGCCCGCGCCGAGGCGAGCATCGCCGCATAGCCGGAGAATTCCTGGCCGAGCGTCAGCGGCGTCGCGTCCTGCAGATGGGTGCGGCCGATCTTGACGATGTGGTCCCAATCCTTCGCCTTGCGGTCGAGCGACGTGTGCAGCCGCTCCAGCGCCGGGAACAGGTCGAGCGTCACCGCGCGGGCGGCGGCGATGTGCAGCGCGGTCGGGAAGCTGTCGTTGGACGACTGCGCCATGTTGACGTGATCATTGGGGTGGATCGGGCTCTTGCCGCCCCGCTTGCCGGTGAGGATCTCGTTGGCGCGGCCGGCGATCACCTCGTTGACGTTCATGTTGGTCTGGGTGCCGCTGCCGGTCTGCCAGATCACCAGCGGGAACTGGTCGTCGAGCTTGCCGTCGATCACTTCCTGCGCGACCCGGTCGATCACCTCGGCGATCTTGGGGTCGAGCCCGTGCTTGACGTTCACCCGCGCCGCGGCCTGCTTCACGATCGCCTGGGCATGGACGATGCCGATCGGCATCCGCTCCTCGGGCCCGAACGGGAAATTCTGGATCGATCGCTGGGTCTGTGCGCCCCAATAGGCGTCGGCGGGAACTTCGATCGCGCCGATCGAATCGGTTTCGGTGCGCGTGCCGGTCATGTGCTTCTCCGCTTGGTTTGTGCGCGATGTAAGCCTCCCGCCCCGCCCCACAACCCGTCCGAGGGTCGGCATTTCAGCGGCGCCGGCCAAGGCCCCGGAAACACTTGGTAACTTGCATTCCGGCGAAGGCGTCGCGCAAAGACGCCGTGCCACCGGCGACAACAGTCGGGGCAACCGCAGGAGAAGAGCCATGATCCCGTTGATTCTGGGGCTGCTGCTCGCCGCCCCCTTTTCCGAAATCGCGCACAGCGTGCGCATCGACCATGACAGCGGCCCGGTCCATGCCGACTATCGCATGCGGGTCGATGTTCGCCACCAGCAGCTCGGCGTCGCAGGCCCCGGCGGCCGCGCCTCGACGTTGCGCTGCCGCTGGGAGGCCGATCTGGTGGTCGATCGCCAGGCGCGCCACAGCGCCGGCACGCTCCAGCGCGCGCTGCGCCAGGAAAGCGTCGCGGCCGGCAGCCGTCCCGGCTGGTGCACCGCCAACCGCGCGGTGATCGCGAAGGATGTTGCCAGCGCCACCAAGGACATGCGAGGCGCGGTCGAGGCGCTGGCCAGCCAGGATGCCGAGATGCTGCGCGCCGAACTCGATCAGATAGGACGTGTAAACACCTGATGCGTATCCCCATTGCCGTTGCCGCCTGCGCCGCGCTCGCCCTTCCGCTCGCGGCCCAGGCCCAGGTGCTGCCCAAGGTTTCGGGCGGCGTCGAACTCTCGACCGACGAGAGCCGCCGCGGCCTCAGCTGGAGCGAGAACCAGCTGAGCGCCTCGGGCGACCTCTCCGCCGGCATCCTCGGCTTCGACGCTTCGGCGCGCGTGGCGATGGTGCGCGAATCGCGCCGCCACGCCGGTGCCGACACGGTGTTCGATCTGGAAGCCGGTCGCGGCTTCGACATCGGCCTGTTCAAGCTGCGCGGGTTCGTCACCGGCCATGTCTTCACGGGCGCAGCGCGCAACATGGACTATGTCGAGGTCGGCGCGGACGGCAGGTTCTCGCTCGGGCCGCTGCAGCTGAACGGCGGCGCGACCTACGCGCCGGACCAGGGGCCGATCGGCGGAGACAATCTCTATCTGCATGCAGGCGCCGCGGTGGGCGTGCCGTCGACGCCGTTCACCGTGTCCGGCTCGATCGGCCACACCACCGGCAGCACCGACGACCTTCGCGCTGCGCGGCTGCGCCCCACCGGCGACTATACCGATTGGCGGATTGGGGTGGAGCATGTCAGCGGGCCGCTGACGCTGGGGGTCGACTATGTCGGAACCGACATCGACACCAATCGCGCAATGTCGTCGCCCTATGCGGACCTGCGGCACAGCGGCAACCGCGTGCTGGGGCGGGCACGGCTTTCGTTCTGAGCGCCATCTATCCTCCCCCTCGAGGGCAGGGCTATCGCATTTGAACCCGAAGGATATCGGTGCATCGAAAACCATCGTCATCCCGGCGGAAGCCGGGATCCATTGCCCTGTGCGATGGGGGAAAGAACCGTGGCATCAGCGCCAATGGATCCCGGCTTCCGCCGGGATGACGGGAGTCCTTGGCCATATGCGATTGCCCTCCGCCTCGAGGGGGAGGATAGATGAGCTTGGCGCTTCAGCGCCTAGCGAAGCTTGGAGAGGGTGAGCGGCTGCGCAGCTGCCGCGCGAGGCAATGCCTCGCAATGCCCCTCTCCCTCCCACCGCCTGCGGCGGCGGGGCCCTCCCTCTCCCCGGCGGGGAGAGGGCGTTCAAGCCTACCGCTGCTCGGCACCCGGCACGGCGACATCGGCCACCACCGTCGCCTCGTGCCCGCTGGCGAAGTGGAGCGTCAGCGGCACCTTCTCGCCGGCATGGACGTTCGGCACCAGCCCGAACAGCATGACATGCTTGCCGCCCGGCGCGAACTTCACCTCGGCGCCGACCGGCAGGTCGAGGCTGGCGAGCTGGGTCATCTTCGCCATGCCCGCGGCATCCTTGATGCTCTCGTGAATCTCCGCCTTGTCCGCCGCGCGAGTCGAGACGCTGACCAGCGTCTCCGCCTCGCGACCGCCATGCAGCGTGAAATAGGCCGCCCCGGGCTGGCCTGCCACGGCGGGCAGCCGAATCCAGGCGCCGTCTACCTTCACGCCATCCGCCTGGGGCGAACACGCCCCCAGCCCTAGAACCGCTACAAGTCCCGCCAGAGTGCGCATTCGGCATCCTCCCTCTTTGATTTGGGAAATCTTGTAGAAACCCGGGCGTCTTGCGGCAAGGCACGACGCACCTATATCCCCCCTCGGACATCTGGACGGCGGTCGCCTCTTCTGGGGCCGGCATCCGGATAACGCTTATGAACCCTTTTGTTTCGATTGTGGGGGCCAACGAGGACCATGGCTAAAGTTATCGGTATCGACCTGGGCACGACCAACAGCTGCGTTGCGGTGATGGAAGGCGGCAAGCCCAAGGTCATCGAGAATGTCGAAGGCGCACGCACCACGCCGTCGATCGTCGCCTTCGCCAAGGATGGCGAGCGTCTGATCGGCCAGCCGGCCAAGCGCCAGGCGGTGACCAACCCGGACAACACCATCTTCGCAGTGAAGCGCCTGATCGGCCGCCGCTTCGACGACCCCGTGACCAAGAAGGACACCGAGCTGGTGCCCTACACGATCGCGCGCGGCTCGAACGGCGACGCCTGGGTCAAGGCCGGCGGCGAAGAATACAGCCCGTCGCAGATCTCGGCCTTCATCCTGCAGAAGATGAAGGAAACCGCCGAATCGTACCTCGGCGAGAGCGTGACGCAGGCCGTCATCACCGTGCCGGCCTATTTCAACGACGCCCAGCGCCAGGCGACCAAGGACGCCGGCAAGATCGCGGGCCTCGAAGTGCTGCGCATCATCAACGAGCCGACCGCGGCCGCGCTCGCCTATGGCCTCGACAAGGACAACAACAAGACCATCGTGGTCTATGACCTTGGCGGCGGCACCTTCGACATCTCCGTGCTGGAAATCGGCGACGGCGTGTTCGAAGTGAAGGCGACGAACGGGGATACCTTCCTCGGCGGTGAGGACTTCGACAACAAGATCGTCGATTACCTGGCCGACCAGTTCAAGAAGAAGGAAGGCCTCGACCTCCGCACCGACAAGCTGGCGCTGCAGCGGCTGAAGGAATCGGCCGAGAAGGCGAAGATCGAGCTGTCGTCGGCTGCGACGACCGAGATCAACCTGCCCTTCATCACCGCCCGCATGGAAGGTGGCGCGACCACCCCGCTGCACCTGGTGGAGACGATCACCCGCGCCGATCTGGAGCGTCTGGTCGACGACCTGATCCAGCGTACCCTCGAGCCGTGCCGCAAGGCGCTGGCCGATGCGGGCGTCAAGGCCGATGCGATCGACGAAGTCGTGCTCGTCGGCGGCATGACCCGCATGCCCAAGGTCCGTCAGGTCGTGAAGGACTTCTTCGGCAAGGAGCCGCACACCGGCGTGAACCCGGACGAAGTCGTCGCCATCGGCGCGGCGATCCAGGCCGGCGTGCTGCAGGGCGACGTCAAGGACGTGCTGCTGCTCGACGTGACTCCGCTGAGCCTCGGCATCGAGACGCTGGGCGGCGTGTTCACCCGCATGATCGACCGCAACACCACGATCCCGACCAAGAAGTCGCAGGTCTATTCCACCGCTGACGACAATCAGCAGGCGGTGACGATCCGCGTCTTCCAGGGCGAGCGCGAGATGGCGGCCGACAACAAGCTGCTCGGCCAGTTCGACCTGGTCGGCATCCCGCCGGCGCCGCGCGGCGTGCCGCAGATCGAAGTCACCTTCGACATCGACGCCAACGGCATCGTCAACGTGTCGGCCAAGGACAAGGGCACCGGCAAGGAGCAGCAGATCCGCATCCAGGCCTCGGGCGGCCTGAACGACGCCGACATCGAGCAGATGGTGCGCGATGCCGAGAAGTTCGCCGAAGAGGACAAGAAGCGGCGTGCCGCGGCGGAAGCCAAGAACAACGCCGAGAGCCTCGTCCACACGACGGAGCGCCAGCTCCAGGAGAATGGCGACAAGGTCGACGCGGCGCTGAAGGGCGAGATCGAGGCGGCGATCGCCGAGACCAAGTCGGCGATCGAGAGCGGCGATGCCGATGCGATGACCGCCAAGGCCCAGAACCTCGCCCAGGTGGCGATGAAGCTCGGCCAGGCGATCTACGAGAAGCAGGCTGCCGAAAACGCCTCGCCGAACGCGGGTGCCGCGGCCGGCGGCGAAGCCGGGGCTGAGGAAGTGGTCGACGCCGAGTTCTCGGAAGTGGACGACAACAAGGCGTAACGAACGCCCCTCCCTCTCCCTTATCGGGAGAGGGCCGGGGACGGGGGGAGCGGGCATGGTCGATGCGATCCCGCATCGGCCTGATCTCTCTCCCTGTCCCTTGATGGGGAGAGGGCTTGCTGGATGACCACCGAAGTCGATTATTACGAACTGCTCGAAGTCGAGCGCACCGCGGACGATGCGACGATCAAGTCGTCCTACCGCAAGCTCGCGATGAAGTATCACCCGGACAAGAATGCCGGGTGCAAGGATTCCGAGGCCAAGTTCAAGGCGATCAGCGAAGCCTATGACTGCCTGAAGGACCCCCAGAAGCGCGCGGCCTATGACCGCTTCGGCCATGCCGCCTTCCAGAACGGCGGCGGCGGCCATGGCGGCGGCCAGGGCGATTTCGGCGCGTTCAGCGACATTTTCGAAAGCGTGTTCGGCGAGTTCATGGGCGGCGGGCGCGGCGGCGGCCGGCCCCAGCGGCGCGGCGCGGACCTGCGCTACGACATGGAAATCTCGCTCGAACAGGCGTTCCACGGCCATTCGACCGACATCACCATCGACGTCTCGGGCCCCTGCGACAGCTGCAACGGCTCGGGCGCCACGCCCGGCACCAAGGCCAAGACCTGCACCACCTGCGCCGGCCACGGCAAGGTGCGCGCGCAGCAAGGCTTCTTCATGGTCGAGCGTACCTGCCCGACCTGCCACGGCGCCGGCGAGGTGATCGCCGAACCCTGCCGCACCTGCCGCGGCGAGGGCCGGACCGACAAGACCAAGACGCTCAAGATCGAGATTCCGCCCGGCGTCGACGAAGGCACCCGCATCCGCCTGACCGGCGAGGGCGAGGCCGGCGCGCGCGGGGCGCCCGCAGGCGATCTCTACATCTTCCTCCACGTGACGCGCCATTCGCTCTACGAGCGGCAGGGCACGACGCTGTACGCCAATGCGCCGATCAGCTTCACCACCGCGTCGCTGGGCGGCGAGATCCGCATCCCGGGCCTCGACGGCGAGGAGCATGTGATCAAGATCCATGCCGGCACCCAGTCCGGCCGCGAGATGCGCCATCGCGGCGCCGGCATGCCGGTGCTCCAGGGCCGCGGCCGCGGCGACCTGGTCGTGCGGCTGGAAGTGGAGACGCCGACTAAGCTCACCGCCAAGCAGCGCGAGCTGCTCGAGGAATTCCGCAAGACCGAGACGGGCGAGGAATGCCCGCAGTCGAGCGGCTTCTTCGCCAAGCTGAAGGCGGCGCTCGGTTGATGCCGGGCGCCTTCCTCGCATGACCCCCCGCGAACTGCTCGACACCGCCGACGTCCCCGGCGGCGAACCGCTGCGGCTGTTCCGCCGGGGCGACGATCACATGATCGTGCTCGAACGCAACGAGCTGATGAACAGCCGGATGAGCGGTTCGGAAGAAGCGCTGGCGGTGATGACGCTCGAACGGCTCGGCAAGCGCGAGGCGCGGGTGCTGATCGGCGGCTATGGCATGGGCTTCACGCTGCGCGCCGCACTGGCGGTGCTGGGCGGCAACGCCAGGGTCACGGTCGCCGAGCTGGTCCCCAAGATCGTCGACTGGGCGCGCGGCCCGATGGCGGCGCTCACCAACGGGTGTCTGGACGATCCGCGCGTGAAGCTGGTGTTCGACGATGTCGGCCGGGTGATCGCCGACGGGCAGAATGCCTATGACGCGATCCTGCTCGACGTCGACAACGGCCCCGACGGGCTGACCCGCGTCGGCAACGACAGCCTCTATTCGATGCGCGGCCTCGATTCCGCGCGCCAGGCGCTCCGCCCGGGCGGCATCCTCGCGGTGTGGTCGGCGGCGCCCGACCCTGCCTTCGCCCGCCGCATGCGCGACAGCGGGTTCCTGGTGGAAGAAGTCGCCGTCCGCGCCCGGCAAAACGGCAAGGGCCCCCGGCACGTCATCTGGTTCGGCAAGCGGCGGTAAAACGTCCGGCGCCGGGTATCCGCGCCTCGTCTCCGCCTATTCGACGGCAACACCCGCGCTCCTGCGAAAGGCCAAAGGCACTGGCCTAGCCGCCCTGGGCTCCTGCTTGCGCAGGCGCACGGCTTGTGGCTTCCCGGAGACACGTGAGCTCCTGTCAGCTGCCGTCCCAGTTGAGGTCATTCGCGAATGACGGCAGATTGAATAGATGGGAAAGCAATCAGGTGTTCCACACCGCGACGAGGAATTGGAGCGGCTCAGCCTCTCAGAGCTTCACGCGGAGCTTGATCGCTCGCGCTCTCGTCAAAGTATTGCCCCCTCAACTAAAATGGCAAAGCGATGGAATAAGCGCATTCACTGGTTGGAATCTGAGATAGCTCGACGCGGGTGAAAGACCGCTTCGCACCAAATCCAACCACAACCGACGGCTTGCCTCCCCAAAACCACCCTCGGGTCATCCCGTCTGCGGAACGACATCCCCGCCTCGTGCATTCCGAAGGGCGCACGTCCCAGAAGGAAGTCCGACCATGTCCGATACGCCCGAAACCAACAGCCTGCTCGTCACCGCCCGCGTCGACGGGCTCAAGGTGCGCAGCCGTGACGGCGATTCGCTGGGGCAGGTCCAGGCGTTCATGGTCGAGAAGGGCAGCGGGCGCACGCTCTATGCGGTGCTCAGCCTGGGCGGGTTCCTCGGCATGGGCAAGAGCTATTACCCCCTGCCCTTCGAGCTGATCGCCTATGACGCCACCGGCGACGACTATGTCGTCACGATCGACCGCCGGGTGCTCGAGGGCGGCCCGAGCTGGGCGAGCAACGCGCCCGAATTCACCCAGGCCTATGCCGACCGCGTGTCCAATTACTACGGCCTCTCCGCCGCACGCGTGGATCGCGTGCCGCTCGCCTGATCGCCTAGACTCCCCTCCCGCAAACGGGAGGGGGCGTTGCAGGACTCAGCCCCGCCGGAACCTTCTGGCAACCCCTTCGGCGCCCAGCCGCTGCACCGCGCGCTTGGCCAGCGCCATGCCGCGGTCGAACCCCGCCAGCGCCGCGATCAGCGCGCGGTTCGCCAGCGTGCACCGCAGCAGCAGCAGGTCGACGCACGCCACCCCGCCGCTCGCCATCTGGCGCTTGTGCTGCCCCTCGCCTTCGGTGAAGTCGAACCAGGCGAACCGCGCTTCCGCGAACAGGTCGCGCAGCGCCGCCAGCTGCAGCACGGCCCCCGGCGACAGTGCGGCAAACTGCGGGTCGTGCCCGACATGAGCGTAGACCAGCGTGTCTCCCATGGCCGGGCAGCAGAGATAGGCCACCGGCCGCCCCTCGAGCAGCAACAGCCACGCGCGCACCGCGTCCGCCGCGGCGAGCCGCTGCAGATCGGCCAGATCATCCGGCAGGCCGGCGCCGAGCAGCCGCTCCTGATAGGTCCGCGCCGAGAGCGCACGGGCGAGCGGATGAAACAGCGCCATCTCCGCCGGCGTACGATAGCAGCGCACCTCGCCGCCAAGCCGCTTGGCCTTGCGCTTCAGCCCCTGGCGGGTGTTCGCCGAGAGTCCGGCGAACCACGCGTCGAACCCCAGCGACAGGTCCAGGTAAAAGCGCGTGTAGCGCTGTCGGACCAACCCCAGCATCCCGTTGCCCAGCAAGGCCGCGGACTGCGCCTCGGGCAGCGAGGTGGCCAGATAGCCCTGCGCATCCACCGGCAGCGCCGGCAGCGTGGGGCGCCCGCCCGCCCGGGCCTCCGCCAGCGTCAACGGCACCCGCACCAGCCGCCGCCGGACCGTCGTCAGCGTGCGCGCGCCGACCATGAAGCGGAGCGGCACCATCGTCGCCGCGCTCACCCCGCCCGCTCTTCGACCAGGTTGGACCAGAGCTGTTCGGCCTGCCGCAGCCGGGTGCGCAGCGTGCTCGGCGCCAGCGGCACGTCGTCCTGGTCGAGCGCAAGCGCGGGGCGGTCGGCGAAGTGCGCGGTCGGCAGAACATCGCGTCGCGCCGCAAGCACGCCGCACAGCGCCTCGAAGCGGCGGACATGCACGGCGTTGGGCCGCGTCCCCGCGCGGTTGGCGAGCTCGAAGCCATGGCTGACGATCGTCACCGCGGCATGGCGCTGCGCCACCGCATGGTCGAGCGCGGCGCGCATTTCGCGGGCCGAGAGCGCGCAGATCTGGAAATGGCGCAGCTGCGTGCCCGCATCGATCAGCGTCACCGGCACTTCGATCAGCCCCTGGTGCAGCACCGGCGCAATCCGCCGCGGCGACAGGCCGATCGCGCTCGGCCAGGGGTGTTCGGAGCCGTTGTGGCTCGAATCATAGGCGAAGCCCGCCTCGGCCAGCGCGGCGAGCGTCGCGTCGTTGGCCGCATAGCTGCCGCCACGGAAGGCGATCGGCGCCGGTGCCCCCGCCTCGATCAGCAGCGCGCGGGCTTGGCGGAGCAGCGCGCGCTGCTCGTCGGCGGCGTAATCGACGAGGTCGAACCGCGCCGGCATCTTGGCGCGATCCGTCGCGCTCGCCCCGGTCCAGTTGGGGTGGAGGTGCAGCTGCACCTCCTGCCCGGCCGCGCGGATCGCCCGCACCACCGCGGCGATCGGCACCAGGCCATGGACCAGCGCGGGCATCGGATCGACGAAGAAGCAGGCCTTCAGCCCATGCGCCGCCAGCCGCTCGAGCTGCCAGCCGACCCCCACCCCCGCCGGCTCGAACGAGCGCGCCGCCATCTCCGCCAGATCGAGCCCGGCGACGTGGTGGCGCCACATCAGCTCGGTATCGATCGTCAGGAAGACTTGGGTGGGCATGCAGGCGCGTCTCGCAAGCGTCCCGGAGACGGGGGACCATTGCCCCCGTCCTACCCCCGCCCGCGTGAACAAATGGCAAAGCCTAGGGCTTGATCCCGTAGCGGCCGAACTGCTCGTCGATCCGCGGCTCGATCATCCGCGCGGCGGCGAGATAGGCGTCGGCATCCTTGGCCTTGGTCCGCTTGCCGATTACCCCGCGCATGTAGAGGCTGGCGGACTGCTCGGGGTTGCCCTGCAGCGCCGCGTCGAGATCGGTCTGCGCCGCGTCGAGCTTGCCCATGCGGAAATAGACCATGGCGCGGCTGTCGAGGACCGCGGCGGCGCTGCTGCTCAGCTCGACCGCGCTGGTGCAATCCTGCAGCGCCTGCGGGATCGCGACATTGTGCGTCGCGCGGACCCAGCAGCGCAGATTGAGCAGCGCGGCGTTGCGCGGGGCGGCGGCGATCGCCTCGTCGAGCACGGCGACGGCATCGTCGACCTTCCCCCCCTCGGCGAGGAGATCGGCGAGCTGCACCTGCCAGCCGAGCTTCTTCTCGCCGCCCTGGTCGATCCGCGCCTCGATCAGCGCGCGCGCCTCGTCCAGCTGGCCGCGATCGCGCTTGAGCGTGGCGAGGAAGCCGGTGGCGCCGTCCGAATCGGGCTCCAGCTCGAGCGCCGCCTGGACGTCGGCCAGCGCCTTGTCGTCCTGACGCAGCGCGTAATAGGCCTGGGCGCGGCGCACCAGGGTGTCGGCGGTAGGCGCGAGCTCGATCGCCTTGCCGAGGTCGGCGATCGCCCCCTCGCGCTCGTAGAGCGTCTCGTAGAACCAGGCGCGGTTGGTGTAGCCGTCGGGATCGTCGGGGGTGGCGGCGATCGCCTTGGCATAGGCCTCGAAGATCGGCTTGAGTCGGATGCCCTGCTTGGCGGCGGTGACCGCTGCCCAGCGCGGCGGCAGATCGGCGGGGGCGACCAGCCGCAGCGGGTTCGCCTTGACCCGCGCCACCTCGGCACGCGCCGCCGGGATCTGCGCGGCGGGGACTTCCGCCAGCCCGGTGGTGGTGCGATCCTGCAGCGAGAGCCAGCCATCGGCCAGCGTCACCTTGCGCGCCAGCTGCATGCCCGCCACGGCAGCCGGCAGCGTCTGCTGGCCCTCCAGCGTGAAGCCGGTGCCGCCGTTGGGCAGCTGCCAGCGGCGCTCGACCCAGACGTCGCTCAGCGCCCCGCTGGTCGCCGGGATCGTCTTCCACGCCGTCCGCGCCCGGTTGGGGGCGAAGTTCAGCGACGCCGCCGTGGTATCGAGCGTCTCGCGGAAGCGGCCGCGGTCGAAATTCCAGTCCTGATAGGCGACGCCCGCCGCGCTGACCGTCACGGTGCCGCTGGCGGCGTCGTCCTCCATCTTCTGGTCATAGCTGCTGTGATTGCCGATCACCGCGCTGATCTGCGGATCGAGGAAGGCGGTGAGCTTGTCCTTGTCGATCTGCGAGCGGGCGCCGCGCAGCGCCTCGGCCATCGCGCCGCTATAGACGATCCTGATCGTGTAGAGCTGCGGGAACGCGATGCCCGCAGTGGCGTCGAGCGTCACCGACACCTGCTGCGCCGGGCGCGCGGGCGGCCGCATCGGCATCGCCTCCAGCCCGGCCCCGGCGGCGCGGATCGGCAGCGCGGTCTTGAACGGCGGCACGTCGTCGAGATCCTCGGCGCGCGAGCCGCCCTGGGTGCCGTCCAGCCACAGCGTCTTCCCCGCGATGCTCGCGCGGACGATGACATGGTCGAACGCGCCCGGCGAAGGCAGCCGCGACTCCACGAGGTCGCCGAGGCCGCTGCTCACCAGCGCCGGCTCGGCCTCGATGTCGAGCGCGCGGAGCAGCGAGACGAGCAGCAGCGTCTTGGCCTTGCAGTCGCCATAGCGCAGCGACCAGGTATCAACCGGCGCCTGGGGCCGGTAATTGCCATTGTCCATGCCGCGGAACAGGTAGCGGACCTGATCCTGCACCAGCCGCAGCGCCAGCGCCGCGCGGGTGCGCGGGTCCTTGCTCGCAGCGGCGATGCGCGCGACTTCGCCCGCGAGCGGGCTGCCCGCGGGGATCGCGCCCTCGCTGCGATAATAGGGCGCCATGCCGCGCGAGATCGCCGCCCAGTCGGGGTAGCTGCTCAGCTCGACCATCGGCAGCGGCTTGTAGCGTGCGGGCGCGTCGTCGGGCAGTTCGGCGGGCTTGGGCGTGGGCAGCGTCAGGGTGAGTTCGCGCGTGCCGCCCGCGATCAGCTTGGCCTCCGCCTTGCTGCGCTCGGCCGATCCGACCACCCCGCCCGAATAGTCGCGCCACGCCAGCGGCACGCCGTCCTTCCACAGCACGCGCGCGCGGCCGAAGCCGAGCTTGGTCGGCGCCGGCACCATCGGCACCACGCTCATCATCTCCTTGCCGAGCACCGGGTCCTTGCGGGTGATCGAAAAGGCGATGTCGATCACGTCGCCGACGCGCAGCCCCTCCAGCGCCACGGTGGCGGTGAGCATGCCGTCGAGCGACGCCTGCTCCAGCTTCTGCTCGCGCTGGAGCACGGTGAAGCGGGTGCCCTTGGCGAGCAGGTCCACCCGCTCGCCCTTGCGCAGGATCTGCAGCTTGTGGACGATCAGGTCGCCCTTGGCCGGATCCCATTGCAGCGGCAGCGTGCCGCTCTGGGTGAGCATCTGCGGCGAGGCGATGCGGATCGCGCTCTCGAAATAGATCGCGACCTGGCCGTCCTCCAGCCGCTGCTGCTGGTCGAAGATCTGCAGCACGGGCGCGGCATCGTCGAGCTTGGCGGTGTCCACCGCCGGCGCGGGCAGCACCCAGGCGGGCGCCGGCTGGTAGAGCGGCTTGTCCCCGGCATGCGCCACCCCGGCCGTGGACAACAACACGGCCACCAACATTCGACGCCCCGGCATGCAACTCCCCCTCAAATCGAGGGGAGACAGTAGCGCATGCGGAACGACGCTCAAGTGCCCGTTACGAACGACGAGCCGTGGCAGCTATCGGCTGTGGTAGAAGTCGTACACCTGCTGTGCCACGCCCGCCGAGACGCCCGGCGCCTTCTGCAGATCCTCCAGGCTGGCGTTGCGCACCGCGCGCGCGGTGCCGAAGTGCATCAGCAGCGCCTTCTTCCGCGCCGGACCGATGCCCGGCACCTCGTCGAGCGGGCTCGCGCCGATCGCCTTGGCGCGCTTGTCGCGGTGCGCGCCGATGACGAAGCGGTGGACCTCGTCGCGCAGCCGCTGGAGGTAGAAGAGCAAGGGCGCGTTGACCGGCAGCATCCGCTCGCTGCCGTCCATCAGGTGGAACACCTCGCGGCCGTCGCGGCCATGGTGCGGACCCTTGGCGACGCCGACCATGCAGACATCCTCGATGCCCATTTCCTCGAGCACCGCCTTGGCGGCGTTGAGCTGGCCGCGGCCGCCGTCGAGCAGCACCAGGTCCGGCCAGTCACCCTGGCTGCGATCGGGGTCCTCGTCCTGCGCGCGGGCGAAGCGGCGGCTGAGCACCTCGCGCATCATCCCGTAATCGTCGCCGGCGATGGTCTCGGGGCGCTTGATGTTGAACTTGCGATACTGGCTCTTGCGGAAGCCCTCCGGCCCCGCGACGATCATCGCGCCCACCGCATTGGTGCCCTGGATATGGCTGTTGTCGTACACCTCGATGCGGTTCGGCGGCTCGGGCAGGTCGAACAGGTCGGCCATCTCGCGGAGCAGCTTGGTCTGGGTGGTGCTCTCGGCGAGGCGGCGGTCGAGCGCCTCCTCCGCATTGCGCCTGGCCTGGTCGAGCAGGCGGCGGCGGGTGCCGCGCTGGGGTACCGACAGCACCACCTTGTGCCCGGCGCGCTCGCCCATCGCCTCGGCGAGCAGTTCCGCCTCGGGCAGCTCGCGATCGACGAACACGTTCCGCGCCGGCGGCACCTCCTCGTAGAACTGCATCAGGAAGGCGGCGAGCACCTCGTCCTCGGGCACGTCCTGGGTGTGGCTGGGGAAGAAGCTGCGATGGCCCCAATTCTGGCCGCCGCGGATGAAGAAGGCCTCGATGCCGATCACGCCCGACTTGCACGCCTGCGCGAAGATGTCGGCATCGCCGACCCCTTCCGCGTTGATCGCCTGGCTGCCCTGGATGAAGGTGAGCGCCTTGAGCCGGTCGCGCAGGATCGCGGCCAGCTCGAAATCGAGATTCTCGGCCGCGGCCTGCATCTGCTCGCCGAGCTTGGCCTGCACCTTGGTCGACTTGCCCTGGAGGAAGTCGCGCGCGTCGTTGACCAGCTCGGCATAGCCGTCCTGGTCGATCCGGCCGACGCAGGGCGCCGAGCAGCGGCGGATCTGGTAGAGCAGGCACGGCCGGTCGCGGCTGGCGAAGAAGCCGTCGGTGCAGCTGCGCAGCAGGAACAGCTTCTGCAGCGCATTGAGCGTCTTGCGCACCTGCCCCGCGCCCGCGAAGGGGCCGAAATAATCGCCCTTGGCGCGCCGAGCGCCGCGATGGAGCTGGACGCGGGCGAAGTCGTGGTCCTGGCGCAGCAGGATGAACGGGAACGACTTGTCGTCGCGCAGCAGCACATTGTAGGGCGGCCGGTAGCGCTTGATCAGCTGCGCCTCGAGCAGCAGCGCCTCGGCCTCGTTGTTGGTCGTAACGATGGTCATCGAGCGGGTCTGCGCGACCATCCGCTGGAGCCGCTTCGACAGGCGGTTGACCTGGGTGTAGTTGGTCACCCGGTTCTTCAGCGCGCGCGCCTTGCCGACGTACAGCACGTCGCCGCGGGCATCCTGCATGCGGTAGACGCCGGGGCGGATCGGCAGCGTCTGCAGCACGTTGCGGATCGCGGCGACGCCGGCCTCGAGGTCGGGCGTCTCGGCGCCGCGCACCGCGAAAGTGGCCTTTTCCTCGTTGAATCGCTCGGGGGAATTGGGGTCGTTCATTGCCGCCGATGTAGGCGCGGCGGCGGCGGATTGCCACGCGCAGGAACAGGAAAGGAAAAGGGCCGGCGCGTTCCCCGCACCGGCCCCTCCCCCTCTCAACCCCTGGACGCTCAGAAGCGCAGGCTGATCGCCGCGTTGCCCGAATGCGCATCGGCATGGCCGAGGCCGGTATAGCGGTAGCGCAGGTCCACCGAGACGCCGCCGGTCAGGTTGGCGCTCAGGCCCGCTTCGGCGCGGAGCTGGGTGTCGCCGACCGAGACCGAGCGGGTATCGATCCGCGCGCCGACCAGCCGGGCCTGCAGCGACGTACGGTTGTCGCCCAGCTGCTGCACCGCCATCGCCGAGACGAACGGACGGACCATGCTGCCCACCGCGCCATCGACGCGGACGCCGGCGCGGCCGGTCCAGCCGGTACGGCCCTCGCCATCGAAGCGCAGCGCGGCGCTGCCGCCGGTCTCGCCGAACGCGTTCCGCTCGACGCGGTCATAGGCGATGCCCGCCACCGGCGTGACGCCCAGCGCGCCCAGATCGAAGCGGTGGCCAGCCTCGATGTCCGCGCCGAAGGAGAAGCCCTTGCCGTCGCCCTTCAGCGCCTCGACACCGCCGCCCAGCTGCACGTTGCGGCGGACGGTATAGTCGTCGACATTGAAGTCGATCACGCCGGTCACATAGTCCGGGCCCTTGTTCCACACGGCGTAGAGCGCGCCGCCATAGCCCTTGACCTTGGCGGTGCCGAGCGCGGTGGCGCGGGTGTCGACATCCTTGTAGCTGGCGGCGAGGCCGAGCACGAGGGTGTTGGTCGCCTGATGGTCGACGCCGAGCGTGTAGCCATAGCTGGTGGCGCGATAGCCGTTGCCGGTGGCGTCGGCGTCCACGTCGATCCGCTGGGCGTTGAACGCGCCCCACAGGCCGGTCTTGCGGGCGCCTTCGCCAGCCACGCCGCCGCGGCTGCGGACGCGCTGGACCATGGTGTCGCGCAGCGCTTGGTTGGCCTGGAACTGCGCCTCGATGGCATCGGCATGGAGGCCGCCGGCGAGCTGCTGGAAGCTGGTGCCGATCGCGCCGCCCGACAGCGTGGCGAGATTGGCGAACAGCGCGCCCGTGGTCCCTGCCGTGCGCACGCCCGCCGCCGGACGCGCCGCGTCGAGCGCGGTCGCCGCGGCGACGGCGTTCGAGCCTGCGCCGGTGGCGAGGTAGCGGGCATAGCTGTCCGGCGTCACCGCCAGCAGGATCGCCTTGCTGCCATAGATCACGTCGAAGCGGGTGTTCGCGGCGAGGCCTGCGCTCGGCTGGGTCAGCGCATCGAAGCTGCCGGTCACGCCGCCCTCGGCGGTGACGATCTCGAACGTCTGGCCCACGGTCGGCGTGAAGCTGTTGGTGGCATCGCCGGTGATGCCGCGCAGCTTCGGCGCCAGCGTGCCGGCGGCGGTGTACACGCTCGTCGCGCCGGTGAGCACCAGCGTGTCGTAATGGCCTGCGCCGACGCCTGCGGTGGTGCCGTCGACGTCGATCGAGAGCGTGCTGCCCGCCGCCTGGGTGACGCTGCCCGCCACGACCAGACGGCCCGGCGAATTGCCCGGCGCCAGCGTGCCGGAGACCTGCATGTTGCCCTGGACGGTGCCGTTGCCGCGCGCGGTACCCACCGCATCGACGAACACGTTGCCGGCGAAGGTCGAATCGAAGCTCATCGTGCCCTGCTCGACACAGGCGCCGATCGCGTTGCTCGCGTCGGACGCCAGCACCAGCAAGCCGCTGCCCTGCTTGATCAGGCAGTTGCCGCCCATGCTGCCGCCGGTGAGCCGCACCGTGCTCGCGCCGGTATCGATCACCCCGCCGCCGTTGCCGACCAGCACCGCCTGGGTAATGGTGAGGTTCGCGCCTGCCGCCAGCGTGCCGGCGTTCTCGAGCTTGATCGCGCCGCCGTCGCTGCCGATCGCTGCCTGGCTGGTCGCGATGACCTTGCCCTGGGTGACGTCGAGCGTCAGGCGCTGCGCGGTGCCCGCCAGGGTGAGCGTGCCCGCCCCCGACTTCACCAGCGAGCCGGTGCCGGCGAGGGTACCGGCGAAGGTACCGGCAGTCGCCTGGGCGAACTCGACCGTGGCGTTGTTGACGATCGTGCCTTGCAGCGAGCTGGTGTCGCCCACCAGCTTGCCCGCCTCCACCGTGGTCCCGCCGGTATAGCTGTTCGCGCCGGTCAGCGTCAGCGTGCCGGTGCCGCTCTTGATCAGCGCGCCGGTGCCGGTGACGGTGCCGCCGAAGCTGCCGGTGCCGCCCTGCGCGAATTCCACCACGCCGTCGTTGACGATGCTGCCGGTCAGCGAGCCCGTGTCGCCCACCAGCTTGCCCGCCGCCACCGTGGTCCCGCCGGTATAGCTGTTCGCGCCGGTCAGCGTCAGCGTGCCGGTGCCGCTCTTGATCAGCGCGCCGGTGCCGGTGACGGCGCCGCCGAAGCTGCCGTCGCTTCCCTGCGCGAATTCCACCGCGCCGTCGTTGACGATGCTGCCGGTCAGCGAGCCCGTGTCGCCCACCAGCCTGCCCGCCGCCACCGTGGTCCCGCCGGTATAGCTGTTCGCGCCGGTCAGCGTCAGCGTGCCGGTGCCGGTCTTGGTGAGGCCGCCCGCGCCCGAAATGACGCCGGCCAGCGTCGCATTGGCGGTGGTGGTGTCGATCGTGCCGCCGGCGGGATCGATGGTCAGGTCGTTGCCCAGCGTCTGATCGGCCCCGAAGGTGATCTTGCCGCCCGAGAGCACCGGGTTGACGTTGCCCGCGACGACATCGCCCGCGGTCACGTCGGTCGCGATGTTGCCGCGGCCGCCGCCGGCGCTGGCGAGCGCCTTGCCGATGTCGGTTCCGAAGATGTAGGAATAGTCGATCACCGCGGAATTGCCGGCGAGCAGCGAGCCGAGGCTAAAGCCCAGGCCGATCGTGTTGTCGCCGTTGCCGACATCGGTGCCGGCGAGATAGGAGGCCGTGTCGGTCGTCCAGCCCGTCACCGCCGAGTTATGCGTATAGGCCGAGTTGGTGTAGAGCCCGATGGCATATTTCGAGACCAGCGCCTCGGCATAGACGAGATCGTTCACCGAAACGGTGCCGTTCCCGCGGAAATTGTTGGTCATGGAGCTATCGCCGGCCGCCGCCACCGCGTCGGGATCGAGCGCCCGCGAGAAGGCGAGATCGGTCAGGTCGCTCAGCGCGGTGATGGTCGTGCGGATGCCGACCTGCTGGCTGGTCTTGTTGAAGAAATAGTCGTTCGTGATGGTGAACAGGCTGCCATAGGTACCCGTCCACACCGCGCGCTGGTCATAGGTGGTGCCGCCATAGGCGACGCCGTTGTAGCTGGTGAGCGAGCCGGTGAACGCCGCGCCTTGGCCGTTGTTGTTCACGATCGGTGCCAGGCCGTTCGCCGTGACCACGAACCCTTCGAACGGGCTGCCCGGCGTCAGATAGTCATAGGCCGTGTTGAACGTGCCCGAGCCCGAGCCATCGTACAGGATCCCAGGCGAGGTGTTGCCATCATAGCCCAGCGAGCCGATGCTGCCGTTGATGCCGACCTTGATGTAATCCCCGGCGAGGATCGTCGACTGCGCCTGCGCCGCCGCTGGCGCGAGCAGCCCGAGCGCTGCGGCCGCAACCGGCATCCCCAGCATGGTCGATGCGGCGAGAATGCCGCGGACACCACGAACCTTCTGCGCGACGACGCCCTGCGTCCGCGCACCTTCGACAATCTTCTGCATAACGCCCCTAAGCTAACCTGCACGTCCCGTGCGGCCGCCCGCCAAACCCTTCCCGCCGCCACAGGGCGCAGCTGTCCTCCCCCGCCGCATTTGCGGCCTGGTGACCATAGCCCGTTGAATCGTCGTGGAATTGCCCCGGCAAGCCCCGCACTTTCCTTATAGGAGACTTGCGCAAGCCGCCGTCATGGATCCGTAATTTTCGCGAAACCGGAGGCAGTTGGGAGCAGCTGCCGGCGGGCGATCGGCTGGAAGGCGACGCGGGAGAATCAGGGTGCGGCGGCCTCGTTCTCGAGCCGGTCGACCTCGGCTTCGATCCGCTGCATCGCCTGGTCCGCGCGGACCTTCACATCGGTCGCCCGGCTATGGTCGTCGGACGCGTGGCGCAGCGCGACCACGGCCACAAACGCAGCGAGCGCCAGTGCCACCAGGGCACCGGCGCTCAGCCAGCGATAGGATTTGGGTTCAGCCATCGCACGCCCTTAGCACGGGCGGCGTGGCAGGCCAGCTCAGTTGAGCCGGCCCAGCCCGGCGATGGTCTTGTCAACCAGCGCCTTGTCGGCCTCGGCGCCGTGCTTTTCCGCGATCACCGCGGCAGCGGCGGTCGTGGCGGCATCGGCGGCGCGGGCACGGATCGACTGGATCGCGGTGCGCTCGGCGGCGGCGATCTTGTCCTCGGCCATGCGGGTGCGGCGGGCGATCAGCTCGGCCGCATCGGCCTCCGCCTTGGCCTGCATCGCAGCCGCTTCGGCCTGGGAGTTGGCGACCACCGCCTTGGCGTCCGCATCGGCGGACGCGGTGCGGGCCTTGGCCTCGGCGAGCATCGCCTCGGCCTCTGCGCGCAGCTTCGACGCTTCGTCGAGCTGGGTGCGGATCTTGGAAATCTGCTTGTCGAGCATGGCGCCGATCATGCCCGGCACCTTGTTGACCAGGAGGATCACCACCACGACCAGCATGGACAGCGCCACGAAGCCGGGCGCGGTGATCACGCCGAACACCGCCGGCTCATGGTGCAGTTCCACGGTACCGACCTCGGCGTTTACGGAATGAGCTTGTTCAGCCATGGGCAAGCGCCGCCTTTACCTTCTGTTCGACGCTGGCGCGGTCGACCGCGACGCCCGAGACGCGGGCGACGATCGCCTCGACGGCCTCGACGGTCGCCGCTTCGATCTCGCCGATCGCCGCCTGCTCGCGCTCGGCGATCGAGCGGGTCGCGTCGGCCAGCCGTGCTTCATCGGCCGCGGTGGCGGCCTTGAGCTTGGCTTCGGCGGCGGTCGCCGCCTGCGCCTTGGCGCCGGCGGTCACCCGCAGCGCCTCGGCACGGGCAGCGTCCAGCCCCGCCTGATAGGCCTCGTCCGCAGCCTTGGCGGCGTCGCGCGCCGCTTCGGCTGCCGCGAGGTCGCCGCTGATGCGGGCGGAGCGATCTTCCATCGTCCGCTCGATCTTCGGGACCATCGCCTTGCCGATCCCGAAGTAGATCAGGGCAAATACGATCGCGAGCCAGAAGACCTGCGAGGCGTAGATCTCCGGGATCTGATCTAACTGCGGCATCGGCCGAGGCCTCCGTTCTGCTTACTTGACGACGAAGAGGATCAGGATCGCGACGACGAACGCGATCAGGCCCAGCAGTTCCGACGCGGCGAAACCGATGAACAGGCGACCCTGCTGGCCGTCCGCCGCACCCGGGTTGCGCAGCGCGCCTTCGAGGAACGAACCGAACACGTTGCCCACGCCGAGCGCGGCGAGGCCGATACCGATCGCAGCGAGGCCGGCACCGATGTACATTGCACCAAGATCAGTCATTTCTAGCTCCCTAGATAATTCGGTAAAAACGATAATTCGAAACGGATCGACTTAGTGCAGGTGCACCGCGTCGTGGAGATACAGCGAGGTCAGCAGCGCGAACACATAGGCCTGGATCGCGCAGACCAGCAGCTCAAGCGCGCTCACGCCGACGATCATCGCGAAGCTCAGCACGCCGACCAGCCCGCCCAGCGGCGTGCCGCTGGTGAAACCCTGGACGACGAAGCTGCCGAACACTTCGAGCAGGATGTGCCCGGCGGTCATCGCGACGAACAGTCGCAGGCCCAGCGAGAACGGACGCACCAGGAACGAGACGAGCTCGACCGGAATGATCACCGGCATCAGCCAACCCGGCGCGCCGTGCGGCACGAACAGCGAGAAGAACTTAAAGCCATGCTTGATCAGGCCGACCGCGAGGACGATGCCGAACGAAAAGAAGGCGAGCACCGCGGTGACGGTGATGTGGCTGGTCACCGCGAAGGTGTGCAGCCCCGGCAGCACCGCCAGCGGCAGCACGCCGACCAGGTTGGCGAACAGGATGAAGAAGAACAGCGAGAAGATGTACGGCGCGAACTTCTTGCCGCCCTTGCCGATGTTCACGTTGACCATCGAGTCGATGAACCCGACCGCGCCTTCCACCATCAGCTGCCACTTGCCCGGGATCAGCTTGCGCTGCAGGCCGCCCACCATGAAGAGGAACAGCAGCGCGGCGACCACGAACATGAACAGCGCCGAGTTGGTGAAGGAGATGTCATAGCCGAACAGGTCGATATGCCGGCCCAGTACGGGCTCGACCTTGAACTGCTCCATCGGATCGATTTTGCCGGCGCTCACTCTGCGCGCTCCTTCGAAATCTTGTAGATGTTGCGAAACGCCACGATCACGCTGAGCACCAGCAGGATCAGGAGCCCCCAGGGGCTCGTTCCCAGCCAGCGATCGAGCGCGAAGCCGATCACCCCGCCGCCCAGCGGTGCGCCGATCAGTTCGGCGAGCACCCGCGAGCCCTGCTTATAGCCCTTTCCGGGCTTGCGCACCGGCGTCTGGCCCTCGCGCACCGCCGCCTTCGCATCGGCGATGCGACGGTCGAGGTCGGAACGGATAGGGTCGTCAGACAAAGCGAGCACGGCGATCCAGATATGAAAAAGCCGCCGCGCATCGGGCGGGCGACAAACAGCATCGCCAGCCGATGGCCGCGACGTACGGGCGCTTTAGGAAGACCAATCGACCGAGTCAACCGTTGCAGCATGCTGCGCTTCATTGCCGAATCATGCGCCAGCGCGGTCTTCGCAGCCGCAGAAATCCGCCAATTACCTCCGTTGCGGTGCAACAGGTTGCCGTGCGAGCGATGCAGGGGCGCCCTATTCGTTCCGGCGGATTGCAGGGCTTCCCCCGTCCCTGCATAGTCGCGGCGATGTCCGACGAGGCTCCCGACAACAGCGGCCACCGCGCGCGCCTGCGCAAACGCCTGTTCGAGGGCGGGCCGGAGGCGCTGCTCGATCACGAACTGGTCGAATATCTGCTGGCGCTGACCATCCCGCGCAAGGACACCAAGCCGCTCGCCAAGACGCTGCTCAAGGAGTTCGGCGGCCTGCCCGGGCTGCTCGCCGCCGATGCCGAGGCGATGCTGCGGATCGAGGGCGTCAAGGACACCCAGATCGCCGCACTCAAGGCGGTGCACGCCGCCGCGCTGCGGCTGCTCCAGGCGCGGGTGCGCGAACAGCCGGTGCTGGCCAACTGGCAGGCGCTGCTCGACTATCTGCGCGCCGATATGGCCCCGCATGCGATCGAGCGGGTGCGCGTATTACACCTCAACACCCGCAACATGCTGATCCGCGACGAGCTGATGAACGAAGGCTCGATCGACGAGGCGCCGCTCTACGTCCGCCAGGTGATCGCCCGCGCGCTGCACCTGGGCTCGGCGGCGCTGATCCTGGTCCACAACCACCCCTCGGGCGACCCGAGCCCGAGCCGCGCCGACATCGACGTGACGCGCAGGGTGGCCGAGGCGGGCAAGCCGCTCGGCATCGTGGTGCACGACCACATCATCATCGGCAGCGAAGGCCATGCCAGCCTAAGGGCGAAGGGGCTGATTTAGGGGAGTCGGAAGACGCTCAAGGGCAGAGTGTATCCTCCCCCTCGAGGGCAGGGCTATCGCATTTGAACCCGAAGGATATCGGTGCATCGAAAACCATCGTCATCCCGGCGGAAGCCGGGATCCATTGCCCTGTGCGCTGGGGGAAAGAACCGTGGCATCAGCGCCAATGGATCCCGGCTTCCGCCGGGATGACGGGAGTCCTTGGCCATATGCGATTGCTCTCCCCGCCAGGGGGAGGTGGCCCGCGCCAGCGGGTCGGAGGGGGAGGAAGCACGACGGTCCGAGAGGTTCCGGCACCCCCCCTCCGTCGCCTTCGGCGCCACCTCTCCCTGGCGGGGGAGGAAACGCTATGGGCTCCCGCCCTTACTTCTTCCGCTTGAAGTCCACCGACACGACGTTCGAGCCGTCCTCGGCGGGCTTGGCCACCGGGCCGTCGCCGTCATTCTCGGCGTCGTCATGCTCGTGCGGTTCGGGGCCCTCGGGGCCTTCGGTCGCCTGGAAGCGCAGCTCGAAATTCACCGCCGGATCGTGGAAGCCGGTGATCGCCGCGAACGGGATCGTCAGGATCGACGGGATCTGGTTGAAGCTGAGCCCCACCGAGAATTTCCGGTCGTCCACCGTCAGGTCCCAGTAGCGGTGCTGGAGGACGATGGTCATCTCGTCCGGGAACCGCTCCATCAGCCGCTGCGGGATGTCGACCCCGGGCGCCTGCGTCTTGAAGGTGATGTAGAAATGATGCGCGCCCGGCAGGCCGCCCGACTGCGCCACCGAGCCGAGCACACGGCCCACCACGGCGCGCAGGGCTTCCTGCACGATCTCGTCATACGGAATCAAACTATCGGGCACGGTGCCGTTCATGCTCCCTTGGGTAGCGGCTGAAAATATCGGGTCAAGATTGCATGCGTCGCTATCAGCGTTATGTGCACCCTCATGCGCACCGCGACGATCCGCCGGAAGACCAGCGAAACCTCGATCGACGTCACCGTCAACCTCGACGGCACCGGCGTCTATACCATCCATACGGGCATCGGATTCTTCGATCACATGCTCGAGCAGCTGAGCCGCCACTCGCTGATCGACATGGACGTCAAGACCGTGGGCGACCTCCATATCGACCAGCACCACACGGTGGAGGACACCGGGCTGGCGATCGGCGAGGCGATCGCCAAGGCGCTGGGCGACAAGAAGGGCATCCGCCGCTATGCCGACGCGCTCTCGCCGATGGACGAGACGCTGACCCGCGTCGCGATCGACATTTCCGGCCGCCCCTATCTCGTGTGGAAGACCGAATTCTCGCAGAAGAAGCTCGGCGAGATGGACACCGAGATGTTCGAGCATTGGTTCCACAGCTTCGCCCAGACCGCAGGGCTGACGCTGCACGTCGAGACTTTGTACGGCAGCAACAACCACCATATCGCCGAAGCCGCGTTCAAGGGCCTGGCCCGTGCGCTGCGCGAGGCGGTGGAGATCGATCCGCGCAAGGCGGATGCCATCCCGTCGACCAAGGGAGTGCTGTGATGATCCTCGTGCTGCTGACCTACAAGGTGGACATTTCCGAGATCGACGCGCTTCGCCCGGCGCATGTCGACTGGCTCAAGCAGGGCGTCGCCGACGGGCGGCTGCTGGTCGCGGGCCGCAAGGTGCCGGTGACCGGCGGCTTCTTCATGGCGCGCGGCTCGCTCGAAGAAGTGCAGGCCTGGGCCGCGGGCGACCCCTTCGCCACTGCCGGTGCGGCGGAATATGCGTTCATCGAAGTCGCCCCGAGCATCCTCGCGCCGGGGCTGGAAGCGCTCGGCCAGTGACGGTCGCGCTGATCGATTACGGCGCGGGCAACCTCCACTCGGTGCACAATGCGCTGAAGGCGGCGGGTGCTGCCGACATCGCGGTGACGGCGGACCCGGCGGTGGTGCTCGGCGCGGATCGGGTGGTGCTGCCCGGCGTCGGCGCGTTCGGCGCCTGCGCCTCGGGCCTGCGCGCGCTGCCGGGCATGATCGAGGCGCTGGAGACCCGCGTGCTGCGCGATGCGGTGCCGTTCCTCGGCGTGTGCGTCGGCATGCAGCTGCTCGCGACGACCGGCGAGGAGCTCGGCAGCCATGCCGGGCTTGGCTGGATCCCCGGCACCGTCCGCCAGCTGCCCGCGAGCCCCGAGCTGCGCGTCCCGCACATGGGCTGGAACGACGTGGTGCCGGTGGCCGACCACCCGCTGATCGAGCGCGGCGAGGCCTATTTCCTCCACAGCTTCGCGTTTGACGGCGACGCGGTGCTCGCGACCACCGAGCATGGCGGCCCGGTGACCGCCGCGATCGGCCGCGACAACATCGTCGGCCTGCAGTTCCACCCCGAGAAGAGCCAGCGCTACGGCATCGCGCTGCTCGAACGATTCCTCGCCTGGAAGCCCTGAGATCCCCATGACCCTGCACATCTTCCCCGCCATCGATCTCAAGGCCGGCCAGGTCGTCCGCCTGGCCGAAGGCGACATGGCGCGCGCCACCGTCTATGGCGACGACCCCGCCGCCCAGGCAGCGCTGTTCGCCGAGGCCGGCGCCGAGTGGCTGCACGTCGTCGACCTCGACGGCGCGTTCGCGGGCGAATCGGTCAATGGCCTCGCGGTGGCCAACATCCTCGCCCGGACGCCGAGCAAGGTGCAGCTCGGCGGCGGCATCCGGAACCATGAATCGATCAGCCGCTGGCTCGACATGGGCGTGACCCGCGTCGTGATCGGCACCGCCGCGCTGGAGAACCCGGACCTCGTCCGCGAAGCCGCCCGCGCGCATCCCGGCCAGATCGTCGTCGCGGTGGACGCCCGCGACGGCATGGTCGCGACGCATGGCTGGGCCGATGTGTCGGACGTGAGCGTCGTCGATCTCGCCCGCCGCTTCGAGGACGCGGGCGTCGCCGCGCTGCTCTTCACCGATGTCGGCCGCGACGGACTGCTCAAGGGCTGCAATGTCGAGGCGACCGTGGCGCTCGCCCGCGCCGTGTCGATCCCGGTGATCGCCAGCGGCGGCGTCACCGACATCCACGACATCCATGCGCTGCGCACCCATGTCGACGACGGCATCGAAGGCGTGATCTCGGGCCGCGCGCTCTATGACGGCCGGCTCGACCTCGCCGAGGCGATCGAGGCGGGGCGATGACCGTCCGCGCCCGCGTCATCCCCTGCCTCGACGTGGCGAACGGCCGCGTCGTCAAGGGCGTCAACTTCGTCGAGCTGCGCGACGCCGGCGATCCGGTCGAGCAGGCCCGCGCCTATGACGCCGCGGGCGCCGACGAGCTGTGCTTCCTCGACATCACCGCCAGCCACGAGGCGCGCGGCACGATCCTCGACGTGGTGCGCCGCACCGCCGAGGTGTGCTTCATGCCGCTCACCGTCGGCGGCGGCGTGCGCAGCGTCGAGGATGCCCGCGCGCTGCTGCTGGCCGGCGCCGACAAGGTCGCGGTGAACAGCGCCGCGGTGTCGCGGCCGGAAGTGGTGGCGGAGATCGCCGACCGGATGGGCAGCCAGTGCGTCGTCGCCTCGGTCGACGCGCGGCGGACCGGCGACGGGCGCTGGGAGGTGTTCACCCATGGCGGCCGCCGCGCCACCGGCATCGACGCGGTCGAGCATGCGCTGCGCCTCGCCGAGCTGGGCGCAGGCGAGCTGCTCGTCACCTCGATGGACCGCGACGGCACCCGCGATGGCTATGACCTCGAGCTGATCCGCACCATCGCCGACCAGGTGACCGTGCCGGTGGTCGCCTCGGGCGGCGTCGGCGGGCTGGACGATCTGGTCGCGGGCATCCGCGACGGCCATGCCTCGGCGGTGCTCGCGGCGTCGATCTTCCACTTCGGCCAGGCGACCATCGCCGAGGCGCATGCCGCGCTGGCGGCGGCGGGGATACCGGTAAGGGGGTAGAAGATCATTGTCAGCGCAAGCCTAGTTCCCTCCCTTGAGCGCTGTCATTCGGCTCCTCTGTAACCACCACCAAGAGAGTCCTGTCGGCACACCATAAAGAATACCCAGATCAGATCGACCAACCTCCCAAAGCCTGTAGTAACCAAAAAAGAGGAGGTGATCGATGGCGTAGAATACAAGCTTACCGGCAACTGCGCCGACAACTCCCGCGACCAAGCCAATCCACCATTGATCCCGCTGAGCATGAAGCGCACGTGCTGCTGGAACTCCGAAAAGCAGCAATCCCAAGCTTACGAACGGCAGTGCGAGAAAGCCGTAGACCGCGACGATAAGCGGAATCGCCCACGCTTCAGACCATTTAAACTGCGGCTCGTCCGACCACGCCAACGCACATTGCATGATGATGCCGCTATATGCACCAATGAGCGAGGCAGCCAGAAATGAGCGGCGGGACAGCTTTTCCATGTAGCTGCCATATCAAGTAAGTGCTCCTTTCCTACCCACTTCCATGCATGAGCGGCCGCTTCGAAGCGCCGAGAGGCACGCATTCGCCGACCTAAACAGCCGTCGGCCGGCTCAGCACATACCACGCGCAGCCCAGCATCGCCGCCGCCACCCCGACCGCCAGCCAGGGCCCCGGCCGCGCGCCCCAGGCGAACAGGCCGTAGCCGAGCGCCATGCCGGCACAGGCCAGCGCCTTGCCCTTGCGCGGGATCGCGCCCTGTTCGCGCCACGCGACCAGCGTCGGCCCGAATCGCGGATGGTCGATCAGCCACGCCTCCAGCCGCGGCGAGGAGCGGGCGAAGCAGCCGGCGGCGAGGATCAGGAAGATCGTCGTCGGCAGCAGCGGCAGCAGCGCGCCGATGAAGCCGAGCGCGACGAACACGAAGCCCAGCCCCAGCCACAAGGGCCGCGACAGGCGCGAGCCGCCCGGCACCGTCGTCGATTCGCGTTCCTGCACCATCGTCATTCCGCCCTGCTACCCGCGAATCGCTCGCAGCTACCATAGGGGAAGCCCCGCAATCCCGCGCCCCAGGATTGACAGCGCCGCACGGCTCCCGCAGCCGGAGACCATGGCCGACCTTCTCGACACGCTCGAACAGACCATCCGCGACCGCCGCCTGGGCGATCCCGCGACCAGCTATGTCGCCAAGCTCACCGCCCGCGGCCGCGCCAAGATCGCGCAGAAGCTGGGCGAGGAAGCCACCGAAGCGGTAATCGCCGCGATCCAGGACGATCGCGCGGAGTTGGTGAAGGAATCGGCGGACCTGCTCTTCCACCTGCTCGTGCTGCTGGCGGACATGGGGCTGAGCCTCGACGATGTCCGCGCCGAGCTGGTGCGGCGCGAAGGCGTGTCCGGGATTGCCGAAAAGGCGGCGCGGGGATGAGGTTGCTCCCCTCCAATTCCTCCCCGGCACGGGGAGGGGGACCATTCGCGCAGCGAATGGTGGAGGGGCCGCCGCGGCACGCGGCGGGATCCTGCGCTGAAATCGGGCACCGCGCCTCGCGGCGCGGCCCCTCCACCACGCGGCTGCGCCGCGCGGTCCCCCTCCCCGTGCCGGGGAGGATTCAAGCCACGGAGCCACCAATGCCGATCGACCCGACCCAGCCCTATGACGACCAGAACATCTTCGCCAAGATCCTGCGCGGCGAGATTCCGGCGAAGAAGGTATTTGAGGACGAGCACGCCCTCGCCTTCCACGACATCGCGCCCCAGGCGCCGCACCATATCCTGGTGATCCCCAAGGGCGCCTATGTCAGCTGGGACGATTTCTCGGCCCGTGCATCCGACGCCGAGATCGCCGGGTTCATCCGCGCCGTCGGCAAGGTCGCCCGCGAGGCGGGGTTCGTCGAACCCGGCTACCGCTTGCTCGCCAATACCGGCCTCCATGCCGGGCAGGAAGTGCCGCACCTGCACGTCCATATCTTCGCGGGCCAGCCGCTCGGGCCGATGCTCGCGCGGTAATTGCGTGTGCACGCAACATTGTTTCACATCCGCACGCGGTAGGGGATTGCGCGGGCCGCGTTTGGGGCTAGGCTCGCGCCTTTACCAATTGGGGGCGGCGCTACGCTCGCCGCATATGGGGATCACGCAATGATATTCGGGCGCGTAAAGCCTCTCGATGCCATTCTCGCTACAGCCGAAAAGAAATCGCTCCACCGCTCGCTGGGTGCCTTCCAGCTGACCATGCTCGGCATCGGCGCGGTGATCGGCACCGGCATCTTCGTGCTCACCGCCGAGGCCGCGCAGAAGGCCGGGCCGGGCATGATGGTCTCGTTCGTCATCGCCGGCTTCGTCTGCGCCGTCGCGGCGCTCTGCTATGCCGAGATGGCGGCGATGGTGCCGGTCTCGGGCTCCGCCTATACCTATAGCTACGCCGTGATGGGCGAGCTGGTCGCCTGGATGGTCGGCTGGGCGCTGATCCTCGAATATGCCATCGCGGCGGGGGCCGTCTCGGTCGGCTGGTCCGGCTATATGATGGGGTTCATCCAGAACAATTTCGGCATCGTCGTGCCGCTGCAGCTGATCCGCGGGCCGTTCGACGGCGGCATGATCAACCTGCCGGCGATGGCGGTCGCCGCGATCGTCACCGCGCTGCTGGTCAAGGGCACCAAGGAAAGCGCCTCGGTCAACGCGATCCTGGTCGGCATCAAGATCCTCGCCCTGGCGATGTTCGTGATCGTGACGATCCCGGTGCTGAAGACCGGCCAGTTCACCCCGTTCGCGCCGCTCGGCTTCGCCGGCATCTCGGGCGCCGCCGCCTCGATCTTCTTCGCCTATGTCGGCTTCGACGCGGTCTCGACCGCGGCCGAGGAGACCAAGAACCCGCAGCGCAACATGCCAATCGGCCTGATCGGCAGCCTCGCGATCTGCACCATCTTCTACATGCTGGTCGCCGCCGGCGTGATCGGCAC
The DNA here is from genome assembly GCF_011927635.1 of Sphingomonas trueperi. Lineage (GTDB taxonomy): Bacteria > Pseudomonadota > Alphaproteobacteria > Sphingomonadales > Sphingomonadaceae > Sphingomonas > Sphingomonas trueperi. Next base: position 87,627 of record NZ_JAATJB010000002.1, on the reverse strand, counting down.
CGTCGGCGCGCAGCCGGTCTATGGCCCGGGCGGCGAAGTGCTCTCGCCCGGCACGCCCGCGCTGTCGCAGGCCTGTTCGGCGCTCACCGAGCAGGCAGTGGTGTGCTCGAAGGAAGCGCTGGCCTGGACGCTGCGCTCGATCGGCCATCCGTTCCTCGGCTGGCTGGTGGGCGCCGCGGCGATCATCGCGCTGCCCTCGGTCATCCTGATGATGATGTTCGGCCAGACCCGCATCTTCTTCGTGATGAGCCGCGACGGCCTGCTGCCCGAATTCTTCTCGCGCGTGCACCCGAAGTTCCACACCCCGCACGTCATCACCGTCCTGACCGGCATCTTCGTGTCGCTGTTCGCGGCGTTCTTCCCCGTCGGCCTGCTGGCGGACGTGTCGAACTCGGGCACGCTGTTCGCCTTCGCCGCAGTGTCGATCGCGGTGCTGGTGCTGCGCCGGACCGACCCCACGCGCCACCGCCCGTTCCGCACCCCGGCGATCATGGTGACCGCGCCCATCGCGATCGCGGGCTGCCTCTATCTGTTCGTCAGCCTCTCCGGCCCGACGATCGCGCTGTTCTTCGGCTGGGCCGTCGTCGGCCTGGTGGTCTATTACAGCTACAGCCGCTCGCGCAGCCATGTCGGCCGCGGGCTGGTCGACGTGCCGGAAATCGATGCCGACGCGCCGCCCCAGCCGGTGCCGCCGATCGGCGACGCCCACACGCCGGGCTACAAGGACGCCTGATCCGCGGCTTGCAGGCGCAAAAAGAAAGGGCCGGAGGCGCGATCCTCCGGCCCTTCTTCTTTGGTGGCTGGTGGTTATGCAACGACTGGCCGAGGCCCATGCCTCTCCGCAATCGACATCCCGGCGGAAGCCGGGATCCAGTCGCCTCTCGGCAGCAGCAAGAGCCTAGGCGGAGCCCCCAATGGATCCCGGCTTTCGCCGGGATGACGTTCCCTGGGAGCGTCGGCCCCGCCACAACCGCCGTGTCAGCCGATCTTCGCGGCGGCGAGCGCCTTCAGGTCCTTCTCGGCACGCGCGCCATAATGCTGGATGATCTCCGCCGCGCAGATCGCGCCGAGCTGGAGCGACTCCTTCAGCCCCTTGCCCTGCGCCTGGCCGTGCAGGAAACCGGCGGCGAACATGTCGCCCGCGCCGGTGGTGTCGACCAGCGCCGCGATCGGTTCGGCGGGAACTTCGATCCGCTCGTCGCCCTGGAGGGCCATCGCCCCCTTCTCGCTGCGGGTGACGACGAGTAGCGGCACCTTGCCATGGATGTGCTGCACCGCCGCTTCGAAATCTTCATGCGCGCACAAGGCGAGCAACTCGGCCTCGTTGGCGAACAGGATGTCGATCAGCCCGTCCTCGATCAACTTGCGGAAATCGTCGCCGTGGCGCGAGATGCAGAACACGTCGGACAGGGTGAAGGCGACCTTGCGGCCGGCGGCGCGGGCGATGTCGATCGCCTTGCGCATCGCGGCGCGCGGCTCTTCGGGATCCCAGAGATAGCCTTCGAGATAGAGGATCGCGCCGTTCGCGATCAGCTGCTCGTCGAGCGCGGCGGCGGGCAGATACTGCGAGGCGCCGAGGAAGGTGTTCATCGTGCGCTGGCCGTCCGGCGTCACGAAGATCAGGCAGCGCGCGGAGGTCGGCTGGCCGGGGCGCGCCGCGGTGTCGAAATGGACGCCGGCGGCGCGGATGTCGTGCGCGAACACCGCGCCGATCTGGTCGTCGGCCACCTGGCCGATGAACGCCGCCTTGCCGCCGAGTGCCGCGATCCCCGCGACGGTGTTCGCCGCCGAACCGCCGGAAACCTCGCGACCCGGGCCCATCTTGGCGTAGAGCGCATCGGCCTCTTCGGGCGAGAACATCAGCTGCATCGAACCCTTGGGCACGCCGATCGATTCGATGAAGGCGTCGTCGGCCTGGGCGAGGATGTCGACGATCGCATTGCCGATCGCGACCACGTCGTAGCTGGGGTTGGTCAAGGTTCAGGGCTCCAATGATAGTGGGCGTCGCCCTAGAGAGAGGCAGATACAAGTGCAACCAAGGGAAAACCGTTTGAACGCTGTCCGTCTCGCCAAGTCCTCGGTGCCCTTGTCGGCGCTGCTGCTCGCCGCCTGTTCGGGAACGGTACCGGCGGCGCGGCCGGCGGCGCCGCTGCCGGTGCCGGGGCGCGTGCCCGAGCAGCCGGCGAACCTCGCGCCGATCCGCGGGCTCACCGCCCCGCAGCTGCTCGCGCGCTTCGGCCAGCCCCGGCTCGACGTGACCGAGGGCAAGGGCCGCAAGCTGCAGTTCGTGGGGCCGATCTGCGTGCTCGACGCGTACTTGTACCCGCCCGAGCGCGGCGGCGGCGCGGCGGCGGTGACCTGGGTGGATGCCCGCCAGCGCAACGGCAGCCCGCTCGACCAGGCGAGCTGCGTCGCGGCGCTGAGCAAGCGGAAGTAGCTCCCCTCCCCCGCCCCCCTCCCGCAAGCGGGAGGGGGGCGCAGGCTTATCCCTCCGCCCTGCGTCTTACGGCAGCAGGATCGTCGAGCCCGTCGTCTGCCCGCTTTCGATCGCGCGGTGCGCCTCCGCTGCATCCTTGATCGCGAAGCGCTGGCCGATCTCCGGCTTCACCGCGCCCTTTTCCAGCATCTCGAACAACCGCGCCGCGCCCGCCTGCCGCTCCTCGGGCGCGACATAATAGTCGAACAGCTTCGGCCGGGTGACGAACAGCGAGCCATGCTGGTTGAGCGTGGCGAGCTTCACCCCCTCCACCGAGCCGCTGGCATTGCCATAGCTGATGATCAGCCCGCGCCGCGCCGCCGATCCCAGCGAGGCTTCCCAGGTCGCCTTGCCGATCCCGTCGAGCACCACCGGCACGCCTTCGCCGCCGGTGATCTCGCGCACCCGCGCCGCGACATCCTCCTGCCCGCGCGACAGCAGCACATGGTCGCAGCCGACCGCGCGCGCCTTCTCCACCTTGGCTTCGTGGCCGACCGTGCCGATCACCGTCGCGCCGATGCCCTTGAGCCAGCCGACCGCAATCTGCCCGACGCCGCCGGCAGCGCTGTGCACCAGTACGGTCCAGCCCGGCTGCACCTTGGCGGCGCGCTCGACCATGAACTCGACCGTGCAGCCCTTGAGCAGCACGGCGGCAGCGGTCTCGCAGCTGATATCGTCGGGCAGCTTGAACAGGCTGTCCGCCTTGAGGTTACGCGCCGTGGCATAGGCGCCGAGGGCCGGCCCGAAGGTCGCCGCGCGATCGCCGACCGCGAAGCCGGTGACGCCCTCGCCCACCGCCTCGATCACCCCCGCGCCCTCGACGCCGATGCCCGAAGGCAGCTGCGCCGGATAGACGCCGGTGCGGTGGTACACGTCGATGAAGTTGAGCCCCGCCGCTTGCGTCCGCAGCCGCACCTCGCCGGGGCCGGGCGCGGGAAGGTCGACCTCGACCCATTGCAGCACATCGGGACCGCCGGTCTGCTCGAAGCGAATCATCTGTTCCATGGAAACTTCGTCCCTCAATGTATCGGCCACACGGCCATGATCAGCGGCGTGCCTATCAGCAGCACGAGCAACGACAAGGGCGCGCCGAGCCGCGCATAGTCACCGAACCTGTAGCCGCCCGGCCCCATCACCAGCGTGTTGCACTGGTGCCCGATCGGGGTGAGGAAGTCGCAGCCCGCGCCCACCGCGGTCGCCATCAGGAACGCCTCGGGCCGGTAGCCGAGCTCGCCTGCGAAGGTGGCGGCGATCGGCGCCATTACCAGCACCGTCGCGGCGTTGTTGAGAAAGGGCGTCACCGCCATCGCGGCCGCCAGGATCATCGCGACCGCGCCCCAGGGCGGCAGCGTCGCGGCGATATGGCCGAGGTTGTCGCCGATGATCTTGCTGGCGCCGGTGGTGCGCAGCGAATCGCTCACCGGGATCAGCGCGCCCAGCATCACCAGGATCGGCCATTCGATATGCTCATAGGCCTCGCGCACCGGCAGCGCGCCGAGCAGGATGGTTAGCCCCGCCGCGGCGAAGAACGCGACCGCCACAGGGACATAGCCGGTCGCCGTCGCCGCCATCGCCACGCCGAGGATGGCCAGCGGCAGCAGGCCCTTGCGGGCGCTGCCCAGCCGCAGCTCGCGCTGCGCGAGCGGCAGGCAGCCGAGCTCGCCCAGCCGCTCGAACAAAAGGTCGAGCGGCCCCTGCAGCACGATCACGTCGCCCGCGCGCAGTTCGATATCGCCCAGCCGGGCAGACAGCCGCTCGCCCTGGCGCGAAACGGCGATAAGGTTCACCCCGAAGCGTTCGTGCAGTCCCAGCCGCCCGGCGGTGCGGCCGATCAGTGCGGAGTCGGTGCCGATCACCGCCTCGATCACCCCGACTTCGCTGGTATTGCCTTCGGGCTGGGCACGGTCCTGCCCCTCCAGCACCAGCGCATCGGTGGCGATCACGCGTTCCAGATCGTCGGGCGCGCCGGCGAGGATCAGCACGTCGTCGGCGCGCAGGCGATTGTCCGGGAAGGGCGTGCTGCGGATGCCGCCGCGCAGGATGGTGGTCACCGCCACCGCATGATCGTGGCGCTCGCGAAACTCGGCGACCGTCTCGCCTTCCGCGGCCGATCCTTCCGGCACTGCCGCCTCGGTGACATAGTCCTCGATGTCCATCGCCTCGCCCAGCGTCGGCGCGGCGCGGCGGTCGCGCGGGATCAGCCGATAGGCGAAGCGCAGGAACACGAGGCCGACCAGCGTCAGCCCCAGCCCCACCGGCGCATAGTCGAACATGCCGAAGGGCTGGCCGGTCATCTCCTCGCGCACCCGGCTAACGATGATGTTGGGCGAGGTGCCGATCAGCGTGATCAGCCCGCCGAGCAGCGACGCGAACGACATCGGCATCAGGAAGGTGGCCGGCGAGGCCTTGGAGCGCTTGGCCATCTGGAAGGCGACCGGCATCATCATCGCCAGCGCGCCGATGTTCTTGACCAGCGCCGAGGCGAAGCCGACGCTGGCGCTGAGCAGCAGCAGCTGCGACCGCACCCGCGTCACCCGTCGCTGGAGCAGCAGCATCGCGCGCTCGATCACGCCCGAGCGCTGGACGGCGGCGGAGAGGACGAGCGCCGAGGCGACGATGATGACGATGTCGTCGGCGAACCCGGTGAACGCCTCCTTGGGCTTCACCACGCCCACTGCCAGCGCCGCGAGCAGCGCCAGCACGGCCACCATGTCGTAGCGGAGCTTGCCCCATATGAAGAGCAGCATCATGCCGGCGAGCACGACGAGGGACAGGATCTGGGGTGTGGTCAAGCGTACCTCGCGGAAGGGGGTGCGAGGATGGAACGCCGCGGTGCGAGGTTGGGTCCGAAGCCCGCTACATCCTCCCCACAGGGGGAGGGATACGCTTTTTACCTTCGGATGCTCAGCACAGCCTCAGTGGACCGTCCCCAGCACCTTGGGCACGGACAGCAGCACCACCAGCCGTTCGATCTGGCGCCAGCGGCAGAAGTGGATGACGTTGCCGAGATCGCGGCTCGCCTCGGCGCGCGCGGCGGCTTCGCCGCACGCGGCATGGCCGAAGCGCCGAATCAGATCGGCCGCGTCGTGCACTTCGTCGCGATCGCTCAGATAGGGGTAGACGTCCATTGCAACTCCAACACTGGGGCAGCCCCCGGCCCGTGCCGGCCTGATACACCGGTTTCCCTTCCGCTCCGGTGGACGATGCTGGTGAACGATCGGGAAACCATGGCTAAGGCTGGCGCTTCGCGCAGATTCGTGGCAAGGGGCACCATGCAGTCCACCCCTTCGCGCACGCCGATGGCCGGCGGCTTCCTGTTGACGGCGAGCATTCTCGTCGGCGCAGTGGCCGGGGCCCTACGCGGAGAAGCGACGGTGGGATTGCTGGCCGGGCTGGCAGTGGGGTGTCTCCTCACGCTCGCCGTCTGGCTGATCGATCGCGCGCGAGGTTAGAGGGGCGCGCCTGCAACACTGTATCGGGCTTGCGGTGCGCCGCGCGTAGCCCCAATTTTAGGGTCTCAATGTCTATTTCGAATCTACCGACGCGCCTCGCCGAGGCGCTGGAACAGCGTGGCTATTCCACGCTGACCCCCGTTCAGTCCGCCGTCCTGGAAGACCAGGCCGCCGGCCGCGACCTCATCGTCTCCGCCCAGACGGGCTCGGGCAAGACGGTCGCCTTCGGCCTCGCCATGGCGCCCGAACTGCTCGCCGGCGAAGAGATGCTGCCGCCCGCCGGCGCGCCGCTCGCCCTCATCATCGCGCCGACGCGTGAGCTGGCGCTGCAGGTCAGCCGCGAGCTGATCTGGCTGTACAGCCCGGCCGGCGCGCGCATCGCCACCTGCGTCGGCGGCATGGACGCCTCGAAGGAGCGTCGCACGCTCAACCACGGCGCGCATATCGTCGTCGGCACGCCGGGCCGCCTGCGCGACCATCTCGAGCGCGGCGCGCTCGACCTCTCCAGCCTGCGCGTCGCGGTGCTCGACGAGGCCGACGAGATGCTCGACATGGGCTTCCGCGAAGAGCTGGAGGCGATCCTCGACGCGACGCCGGAGGACCGCCGCACGCTGCTGTTCTCGGCGACGATGCCGCGCCCGATCGTGGCGCTGGCCAAGCGCTACCAGCGCAACGCCTTCCAGATCACCACCAAGAGCGACGATCGCGGCCACGGCGACATCAGCTACCAGGCAGTGACCGTCGCGCCTGCCGATATCGAGCATGTCGTGATCAACCTGCTGCGCCTGCACGAGGCGGAGACGGCGATCCTGTTCTGCGCCACGCGCGACAATGTCCGCCACCTGCACGCCAGCCTGATCGAGCGCGGCTTCGCGGCCGTCGCCCTCTCCGGCGAGCATTCGCAGTCCGAGCGCAACCATGCGCTGCAGGCGCTGCGCGATCGCCGTGCCCGCGTCTGCGTCGCCACCGACGTCGCCGCGCGCGGCATCGACCTGCCGACGCTGACGCTGGTGGTCCATGTCGAGCTGCCGCGCGATGCCGAGACGCTCCAGCACCGTTCGGGCCGCACCGGCCGCGCGGGCAAGAAGGGCACCGCGGTGCTGATCGTCCCCTATCCGCGCCGCCGCCGCGTCGAGCAGATGCTGCACGGTGCGCGCATCCCGGCCGAGTGGATCGACGCCCCGACGCCGGAGCAGATCCGCGCAGCCGATCGCGAACGCCTGATCGCCGCGCTGCTCCAGCCGATCGAGACGGACGAGGAAGACGTCGCACTCGCCGAGCGCCTGCTCGCCGAGAAGACCCCGGCCGAGATCGCCGCCGCGCTGGTCCGCGCGCACCGTTCGCAGCTGCCCGAACCCGAGGAGCTGATCGAGGCGACGCCGGAGGCACGCCGCGCCGCGCAGCAGGAGCGGCATCGCCCCGGCTTCGACGATACCGTGTGGTTCCGCATGGATATCGGCCGTCGCCAGAATGCCGATCCGCGCTGGATCCTGCCGCTGATCTGCCGCCGCGGACACATCACCCGGAACGAGGTCGGCGCGATCCGCATCGCGGCGAACGAGACGCACTTCCAGATCCCGGCGCAGCTGGCAGCGAAGTTCGCGAGCGCGGTCGACAAGTTCGCGCGCACCGCGGGCGATGATGACGACGGCATCCGCATCGAGCGCGCGACCGATGCGCCGCAGCCGGGTGCGCGTGCCGATGGCCCCGCGCGTCGCGGGCCGCCGAACCGCAGCAACGCCAACGGCAAGCCCGGCGGCTTCCGCAAGGGCCCGCCGCGCGGGCGTTGAGCTTTGGAATATGCTCCCCTTCCCGGCGCGGAGGGGGAGCTGTTCGCTCTACTTGAAGCTGTCATCCCGGCGAAAGCCGGGATCCATTCGCCACTACGCCAAAGCAAAAGCCGCACCGGGGACCCCAATGGATTCCGGCTTTCGCCGGAATGACGATTATGGGCTGGGCCGTTACTCCGCCCGGTGACGCTTCCGGCCATCCAGCGCCGACAGCACGCCGCGCAGCGTGCGCAGTTCCTGGCTCGACCAGCGCGGCTTGGTGAGCAGCGTGCGCAGCGTGCGCTTGGTCGAGGGCACCCGGTCCGGCGGGAAATAATAGCCCGAGTCGTCCAGCATCGCATCGAGCTGGCCGATCATCCCGTCCAGCTCCTCCTGCGGCGCAGGGGGATCGAGATCGACCGCGGGCGGGCTCTCCAGCCCGACATGCTTCGACCATTCATAGGCGACCAGGATCACCGCCTGGGCGAGGTTGAGCGAACCGAACTCGGGGTTGATCGGCACGGTGATGATCGTGCGCGCGAGCGCCACATCGTCGGTCTCCAGCCCCGAACGCTCCGGCCCGAACAGGATCGCGCTGCGCGTGGCTGCGCCATGGATCTCGCGCGCGGCGACCTCGGGGGTCACCACCGGCTTGGTCACGCCGCGCTTGCGCACCGTGGTGGCATAGACATGGGTGCAGTCCGCCACCGCATCGGCGACGCTCTCGAACACCTGCGCCTTTTCGAGCACTAGATCGGCACCGCTCGCCGCGGGACCGGCCGAGGGATTCGGCCAGCCGTCGCGCGGGCTCACCAGCCGCATCTCGGTCAGCCCGAAGTTGAGCATGGCGCGCGCGGCCTTGCCGATATTCTCGCCCAGCTGCGGGCGGACGAGCACGATCACGGGGGAATTCAACTTTTGCCGACCTCGCTGACGTTACCGGCGAATTCCTCGAAATCCTTCGCCTCGCGAAAATCCTTATACACGCTGGCGAAGCGGATATAGGCCACCGAATCGAGGCCCTTGAGCGCCTCCATCACCAGCTCGCCGATGCGCTGGGAGGGGATTTCGCTTTCGCCCGTCGTTTCCAGCTGGCGCTGGATGCCGGAGACCAGCCGCTCGATCTGCGCGGGCTGGATCGGCCGCTTGCGGCACGCGGTGGAGACCGAGCGCATCAGCTTCTCGCGCTCGAACGGCTCGCGCCGGTCTCCGCTCTTCACGACGGTCAGGTCGCGCAGCTGGATACGCTCGAAGGTGGTGAAGCGCGCACCGCACGCCTCGCACTGCCGGCGCCTGCGGATCGCCGCCCCGTCGTCGGTGGGGCGGCTATCCTTTACCTGGCTGGCTTCATTCGAACAGAAGGGGCAGCGCATATCAGCCCTCTCCCCATTGGGGAGAGGGAGGAGCCGCGAAGCGGCGGGGGGAGAGGGGCAGTGGGGAAAGGCCTTTCAGGCCCCTCTCCCCGGCCCTCTCCCCGCAAGCGGGGAGAGGGAGAAGCTGCATCAGCCGCCGTAGATCGGGAAGCGTTCGCACAGCGCGCGCACGCGGGCCTTCACATCGGCCTCGACCGCGGCGTCGCCCGCCTCGCCCTTCGAGCGCAGGCCCTCGAGCACGTCGGCGACCATGTTGCCGATCTCGCGGAACTCGGCCGGGCCGAAGCCGCGGGTGGTGCCCGCCGGCGAGCCGACGCGGATGCCGCTGGTCTTCATCGGCGGCAGCGGATCGTTGGGGATGCCGTTCTTGTTGCAGGTGATCGCGGCGCGCTCCAGCGCCTCGTCGGCGTCCTTGCCGGTCACGCCCAGCGGGGTGAGGTCGACCAGCGCCAGATGCGTGTCGGTGCCGCCCGAGACGAGGTTCGCGCCGCGCTCCTTGAGCGTCGCCGCCAGCACCTTGGCGTTCTCGACCACCGCCGCGGCATAGCTCTTGAACTCGGGACGCAGCGCCTCGCCGAACGCGACCGCCTTGGCGGCGATCACGTGCATCAGCGGGCCGCCCTGAAGCCCTGGGAACACCGCCGAGTTGATCTTCTTGGCGATGGCCTCGTCGTTGGTCAGGATCATGCCGCCGCGCGGACCACGCAGCGTCTTGTGCGTGGTGGTGGTGACGACATGGGCGTGGCCGAACGGCGTTGGATGCACGCCGCCGGCGACCAGGCCGGCGAAGTGCGCCATGTCGACCATGAACATCGCGCCGACTTCGTCCGCGATCGCGCGGAAGCGGGCGAAATCGATGTGGCGCGGATAGGCCGAGCCGCCGGTGATGATCAGCTTGGGCTTGTGCTCGCGGGCAAGCGCGGCGACCTGGTCATAGTCGATCAGATGGTCGTCGGGGCGGACGCCGTACTGGACCGCGTTGAACCACTTGCCGCTCATCGCCGCGCGGGCGCCGTGGGTCAGGTGGCCGCCGGCATCGAGGCTGAGGCCGAGGATGGTGTCGCCCGGCTTGGTCAGCGCGAGCATCACCGCGCCATTGGCCTGCGCGCCGGAGTGCGGCTGGACGTTGGCGAAGTCGCAGTTGAACAGCTGCTTGGCGCGATCGATCGCCAGCTGCTCGACCTCGTCCGACGGGTGGCAGCCCTGGTAATAGCGCTTGCCCGGATAGCCCTCGGCATATTTGTTGGTGAACACCGAGCCCTGCGCCTCGAGCACCGCCTTGGAGACGATGTTCTCCGAGGCGATCAGCTCGATCTGATACTGCTCGCGGGCGAGCTCGTGCTCGACGCCGGCGAATACCGCGGGATCGACTTCGCTCAGGGTTTTGGTGAAGAAGCCATCCGGCTGAAGGCCTGCCGTAACGGGGTTGGTGCTCATGCGGGGCTCCTTTCGGGGTTGCTCAGCTTCTCCACGCGACGGACGTGCCGGTCGCCGAGGAAAGCCGTTTCAAGAAACTGGGTGACGCACGCCTTGGCCATCTCGATGCCGATCATCCGCGCGCCGAGGGCGATGACATTGGCATCGTTATGCTCGCGCGCAAGGCCGGCCGAGAGCGGCTCGGAGACGAGCGCGCAGCGGGCGGCGGGGTTGCGGTTGACCGCGATCGAGATGCCGATCCCCGATCCGCACAGCGCGATGCCGAAGGTCGCCTCGCCGGTCTCGATCGCCTTGCCGAGGCGGTAGCCATAGTCGGGATAGTCGACGCTCTCGGGTCCGTTGGTGCCCAGATCGAGCACGTCATGACCGGCTGCGCGCAACCAATCGGCGAGTTCTGCCTTCATTCCGTAGGCGGCGTGATCCGAGGCGAGGGCGATGCGATGTGACATGGCGGCCCTCTACGCGCGTGTGCGCCCGCTGGCTAGACACCCAGGAGACCATATGCCGAAGACTTTGTCCGTTCTGCTTCCCGCGCTCGCTCTCGGCCTCGCCGCCTGCTCGCCGAGCACCGAGGACCGCGTCGACAATTCGCTCGACCGTACCGGCGACTCGCTGGCCAATGCGGCCGACCGGCTGGGCGATCGGATCGAGAACCGCGCCGATGCCGCCGGTCGCGCGATCCGCGAGGGCGCGGACGACACCGGCGATGCGCTCGCCAACGGCGTGGACCGCACCGGCAACGCGATCGACGACGCGACGCATTGACCTTCCTTTCCCTCTCCCCACCGGGGAGAGGGAGGGGCCCGCCGCCGGAGGCGGTGGGAGGGAGAGGGGCAATGCGCGGCGTTGCCTCGCGCGACTGCTCCGCAGCCGCTCACCCTCTCCAAGCTACGCTAGGCGCTGTCGCGCCAAGCTTCGCTATCCTCTCCCTCAAGGGAGAGGATCCTACGCCACCGCCTTCTTTCCCCGCTTCGGGCTCCCGGACTTGAGCACCCCGCGCCGGAAAAGCCGCGCCGCGATCGTCAACGTGATCGCCACCCACAGCGCCTGCCAGGCAAAGGCGAGCGCGTGGGGCCAGAGCTCGGGCGCATTCGCCGCGCGCGCGGCCATCGCCATGGGCGAGCTGAACGGCATGATCTCCGCCGCCATCGCCACCCAGCTTTCCGGATTGCCCGCCGCATAGGAGGCCATGCCGAACATCGCGAACTGGAAGATGGTGATCGGCAGCGACAGCATCTGGATCTCGCGCTGGGTGGAGGCGAGCGCGCCGATGCCGAGGAACACCGCGCTCTGCAGCAGATAGGCCATTACGAAATAGCCGATCAGCAGCAGCGGGAAGATCGGCCCCACCGCGACGCTCAGATCGGACAGCCCGCTCCCCATGCCCGCAGGCAGCAGCTTGGGCAGATTGGCGATCAGCGTGCCCCAGAAGGCAACGAACAGCAGCGCCGACCCGAAGGCGCCGAGCAGCTTGCCGAAGAACACGCTTTCCAACGGCACCGCCGCGGCAAGGATCTCGATCACCTTGTTCGACCGCTCCTCGGCCATCGCCCCCACCGCCTGGCCCGAGAGCATCAGCGTGACGAGAAAGATCGCGAAGGTGGAGAAATAGGCGGCCTGCCCGCGCCCGCTGACGGTCGGCGCCTGCACGGCAATGATCTCGAAGCGCGCGGTGCTGCGGACGTCCGGCGCATGCGCGGCCCGCAGCGTCTGGGTGGCGAGCGCGGCGAGATAGCGTCCTTCCGCCTCGGCACCGGCGCGGCGCAGCACCATCGGATGATCGAGCGGGCCATACAGAACCGCCGCCGCCTCGATCGCATCCGAGTCGAACAGCGCGCGCGCCTGCCGCGCCGCGTCGCCCTGCGGCGCCTCCAGCTGCAGCCGGGGCCGCGCGGAATCGCGGCTGAACACGCTGCGCAGTTCGCGATCGGCGGCGCGCAGGTCCTCGTGCTGGTCAACAGGCACGATTGCGACGAGTACCTGCCGGGCCTCGCCGGCGGCGCCCGCCGCCTGCCCGCTCAGCCCGCCGATGATCCCGAACCCGATCATCAGCAGCGGGCTCAGCAGGAACAGCAGGAAGGTCGGCGTCATCACCGTCGCGGTGAGGTCGCGGCGCGCGATGGTCAGCGCCTGACGGAGGAAGCGCGGCATCATGCGATCGTCTCCGGCTGGTCGGCCAGCGCCTCGGCACCGACGATCCGGACAAAGGCATCGTGCAGCCCCGGCCGCTCGATCGACAGGCCGGAAATGCCGTGCCCCGCATCGATCAGCCGGACGAGCAGCGCCTCGATCCCGCCATCGGGCATGGTGAAGCGCCAGCTGCCGCCCTCGCGCACCGCGTCGTCCGGCAGCATCGCGCCGATCGCATCGGCATCGTGGTGCGGCGTATAGCGGGCACGCAGCGGCAGCAGCGCGCGCGCTTCGTCGACGGTGCCTTCGAACCGCACCTTGCCGCCCGCGATCACCGAGATCCGCTCGCACAGCCGCTCGGCATGCGCCATGACATGGGTGGAGAAGAGGATCGTCGCGCCGCGATCGCGCTGGCCGCGAATCAGCAATTCCAGCCGCTCCTGGTTCACGGGATCGAGCCCCGAAAAGGGTTCGTCGAGCACCAGCAGCTCGGGTTCGTGCACCACCGAGCCGAGCAGCTGGACGAGCTGCGCCATGCCCTTGGACAGCTTGCGGATCTTGTCGTCGGCGGCATGGCCGAGCCCCGCGCTTTCGAGCAGTTCCCCTGCCCGCTTGCGGCCGGTCGCCCAGGGCAGCCCGCGCAGCGCGCCCATGAAGGCGATCGCCTCGCGACACTTCATGTTGGGATAGAGGCCGCGCTCCTCGGGCAGATAGCCGACCTGGTCGCTCCGATCGCGTGGGAAGCGGCTGCCGAGCAATGTCCGTTCGCCCTCGTCGGGCTCGATGATGCCGAGCAGCATGCGCAGCGTGGTGGTCTTGCCCGCACCGTTGGGGCCGAGCACGCCGTAGATCAGCCCCTTGGGCACCGCGATGCCGACGCCGTCGACGGCGCGCCGGTCTCCGAAGCGCTTGACCAGCCCGGAGGCACTGACGGCGAGTTGCTGCAACGATGCCTCCCCCTAGCAATCGCAACGTGGTAGCGGGTGCGCGTGCGGCAAGACAAGTCCATCGAGGAACGGCTGAAGGCGAAGGCGGCGGAGATCGGCTTTGCGGCGTGCGGCGTCGCGCATGCCGATGCCGCGCCGCGCACCGCCGAGCGCCTTCGCCAGTGGCTTGCCGAAGGCGCGCATGGCGAGATGCTGTGGATGGAGGAACGCGCCGAGCAGCGCGGCAGCCCGAGGGGCCTGTGGCCCGAGGTGCGATCGGTGATCGCGCTGGGCATGAGCTACGCTCCCGCCAACGATCCGCTGGCGCTGGCGGCCGAGGGCGAGATCGGCCGCATCTCGGTCTATGCGCAAGGCGCCGACTATCATGACGTGGTCAAGCGCAGGCTGAAGGAGCTCGCGCGCTGGCTGGTCGCCGAGGCGCCGGGCGCCGACGTGAAGGTGTTCGTCGATACCGCGCCGGTGATGGAAAAGCCACTGTCCGAGGCCGCCGGGCTCGGCTGGCAGGGCAAGCACACCAATCTGGTCAGCCGCAGCCATGGCAGCTGGCTGTTCCTCGGCGCGATCTACACCACGCTCGACCTCGCCTCCGATGGCCCGAGCGGCGGCGGCTGCGGCAGCTGCGACGCCTGCCAGACCGCCTGCCCGACGGGCGCCTTCCCCGCCCCCTATCGGATCGACGCGCGCCGCTGCGTCTCCTACCTGACGATCGAGAACAAGGGGCCCATTCCGCGCGAACTGCGCGAAGGCATCGGCAACCGCATCTATGGCTGCGACGACTGCCTGGCGGTCTGCCCGTGGAACAAGTTCGCCGCCGCCGCCCAGGCGAACCTCGCCTTCCACCCCCGCGCCGAGCTGACCGTGCCCTACCTCGCCGATCTGCTGGCGCTCGATGACGCAAGCTTCCGCGCAGTCTTCGCCGGCTCGCCGATCAAGCGCATCGGCCGTGACCGGATGGTGCGCAACTGCCTGATCGCCGCCGGCAACAGCGGCAGCGATCGGTTGGTTGCGCCGGTGCTGGCGCTGCTCGACGATCCCGCGCCGGTCGTACGCGGCGCGGCTGCGTGGGCGCTGGAACGGCTCGATCGGGCCCGCTGGCAGATAGAAAGCGGTGCCCGGGTAGCGCACGACCCCGACCCGCAGGTTCGCGCCGAATGGCTCGGGCTTGACTCACCCGCCCCACCCCGCTAGGCGCGCCGCTTCGCAATTGGCCCCGCACCCCCGGTGAAGCGGTGGCCCTGCGCTTTTCCCGACGGAGGAGCGCAGGCGAAACCGGGATTGCGATCAGGACGGCGTGCCGCCCGGGTCAACGTCACAGCAATTGGTAAGGAATTGACATGTCGAAGCGCTCCAGCGCCAAGCATAAGCTCGATCGCCGCATGGGCGAAAACATCTGGGGTCGTCCGAAGTCCCCGGTGAACAAGCGCGAATACGGCCCGGGCCAGCACGGTCAGCGCCGCAAGGGCAAGATGTCGGACTTCGGCATCCAGCTGCGCGCCAAGCAGAAGCTCAAGGGCTATTACGGCGACATCACCGAGAAGCAGTTCAAGCGCTCGTACGAAGACGCGTCGCGCATGAAGGGCGACACCGGTCAGAACCTGATCGGCCTGCTCGAGCAGCGCCTCGACATGATCGTCTACCGCGCCAAGTTCGCGCCGACGATCTTCGCGGCCCGCCAGCTGGTCAACCACGGCCATGTCCGCGTCGACGGCGAGAAGTGCAACATCGGTTCGCGCCGCATCAAGCCGGGCCAGGAAATCAGCCTGAGCAGCAAGGCGCAGGAAATGGCGCTGGTCATGGAAGCGCAGAGCCTCGCCGAGCGCGACATCCCCGACTATGTCGCGCCGGACGGCGCGGCGAAGGTCACCTTCACCCGCGTGCCGACGCTCGACGAAGTGCCGTACCCGGTGAAGATGGAACCGAACCTGGTCGTCGAGTTCTACTCGCGCTAATTCGGCTTCCTTCGGGAAACGAGAAACGGGGCGGTCCTTCGGGGCCGCCCTTTTTCGTTGTGCGGATGGCCACGAATCCGCAGAACGGGCGCACCAGGAGGAATTCCATGCGCTTCTCGTTGCTTGCCCTTGCGTTGCTCTCGACCACCGCTGCCGCCCAGGCGCAGACCGCTGCCCCGGCCATTTCGCTCGATACGCTGAAGACCGTCACGCAGACCCTGTCGTCCGACGCGTTCGAGGGGCGCAAGCCGACCACGGCGGGCGAGGACAAGACGATCGCTTATCTGATCGAGCGCTTCCAGAAGGCGGGGCTCAAGCCCGGCAACAAGGGCCAGTGGGTGCAGGACGTGCCGCTGGTGGAACTCAGCGTGCAGAGCCCCAGCAAGCTCGCCTTCACCGGCGGCAAGACGCCGGTGTCGCTCGCCTATGGCAGCGAGGCGGTGTTCTCCACCTATCGCGTCACGCCGAAGATCGACCTGAAGGACAGCGAGGTCGTGTTCGTCGGCTATGGCATCAACGCGCCCGAGCGCGGCTGGAACGACTATGCCGGGCTCGACGTGAAGGGGAAGACGGTCGTCATCCTGATCAACGATCCCGACTGGCAGACCATGACGCTGGACGGCCCGTTCGGCGGCCGCGCGATGACCTATTATGGCCGCTGGACCTACAAGTACGAGGAAGCCGCCCGCCAGGGCGCCGCGGGCGCGATCATCATCCACGATACCGAGCCCGCCGCCTATGGCTGGGGCGTGGTCGAGAGCAGCTGGGGCGGCCCCAAGCTTGAGCAGGACACACCCGGCGACCATGAAGACCAGTCGCAGCTGATCGGCTGGATCCAGCAGGATGCGGCCAAGGCGCTCTTCGCCAGCGCCGGCAAGGACTATGCCGCGCTGGTCGAGGCGGCCAGGCACAAGGGCTTCAAGGCGGTGCCGCTGGGGGTGAAAGCGTCGGCCAGCTTCGGCGTCGGCATCAAGCGCCAGGCCTCGAAGAACGTCGTCGGCATCCTGCCCGGCACCGCCAAGCCCGACGAGGTGGTGCTGTTCTCGGCGCACTGGGACCATCTCGGCCGCTGCAAGCCGGTGAACGGCGACGATATCTGCAACGGCGCGGTCGACAATGCCACCGGCACCGCCGGGCTGGTCGCGCTCGCCGAGGCCCATGCCAAGGCAGGCCCTTCCAGGCGGAGCATGGTGTTCCTGGCGGTGACCGCCGAGGAACAGGGGCTGATCGGCTCGCAATATTATGCCGAGCATCCGGTCTACCCGCTGGCGAAGACGGTGGGGGGCGTGAACATGGACGGGCTCAACATCGTCGGCAAGGCGAAGGATTTCGTGCTGGTCGGCGCGGGCAAGTCCGAGTTGGAAGAGATGGTCAAGCCGCTGGTCGCCGCCGAGGGCCGGGTGATCGGCGTGGAGTCGACGCCCGAGAAGGGCAGCTATTACCGATCGGACCATTTCAGCTTCGCCAAGCTCGGCGTGCCGATGCTCTATGGCGAGAGCGGCGACGATCTGGTCGTCGGCGGCAAGGCGGCCGGCGCCAAGGCGGCGGAGGACTATACCGACCAGCGCTACCACAAGCCGCAGGACGAATATGATCCCAACTGGAACTGGGACGGCGCGCTGTCCGACCTGCGGATCTATTACGGCCTGGGCCGCGAACTGGCCGAGGGGAGCGGCTGGCCGAACTGGTTCAAGGACGCCGAATTCCGCAGCATCCGCGACAAGGCGCGGGCGGGGCAGTAACGCGGTCCCGCGCCCCTTCCGTCGACATCCCGGCGAAAGCCGGGATCCATTGGGGTCTCCGTCACGGCACCTGCCGATACCGAGAGGCGAATGGGTCCCGGCTTCCGCCGGGATGACGATCGAAGGGTGGAAGCTGCCGCTGCCCACCGCGGCCTTTCCCCTGTAACCGTACGGGGCTAAAGCCCCCGCCATGACTCGTACCCCTCCCCCCGAATGGGCGCCGCACGATGCGGTCTGGATCGGCTTTCCCAGCCACGCTGACCTCTGGGTCGAAGACCTGGAGCCGGCCCGCGAAGAAGTGATCGCCTTTGCCCGCGCGGTCCATGCCGAAGGCCGCGGCGAGCGCGTGATCCTCGTCGCCGCTGATGCGGCTGCCGCCGACGCCGCCCGCGCCATGGCCGGCGACGCCGCCGAGGTCGTGACCGAGCTGTTCGGCGACATCTGGCTGCGCGACACCGCCGGCATCGTCACCGGCGACAATGTCGCGCAGGATTTCGGCTTCAACGGCTGGGGCGGCAAATACGACCTCGAAGGCGACGACACGATCGGCGCCCGCCTCGCCGCCCGCCGGCAGCTTACCGCCGTCAAGCATGGCTGGGTGCTCGAAGGCGGCGCGATCGACGGCGACGGCACCGGCCTGTGCGTCACCACCGAACAGTGCCTGCTCAACCCCAACCGCAACCCCGATCTCGACCGCGCGGCCATCGAGGCGAAGCTGGCGGCGGACCTGGGCTACACTCGCGTGCTGTGGCTGGGCGACGGCCTCGCCAACGACCATACCGACGGCCATGTCGACAATCTCGCCCGCTTCGTCGGTCCCAACCGGCTGCTGATCCCCACCCCGGCCGAGGAGGATCCCAACGCCGCGATCTACGCCGATGCGGTCGCCCGCGCCGAGGCGTTCGGCGTCGAGGTGGTGCGGATGCCCTCCCCCGGCGCGGTGCGGGACGAGGATGGCGAGGTGATCCCGGCCAGCTACATGAACTTCTACATCGGCAATGCCGCCGTGGTGGTGCCGCTCTACGGCCAGCCCAACGATCCTGCCGCGATTCAGACGCTGCAGGGCCTCTTCCCCGGCCGCGAAATCGTCGGCCAGCGGGCGGACCATATTCTCACCGGCGGGGGCAGCTTCCACTGCATCTCGCAGCAGATCCCGACGATCGGGTGACCGCCTTGGCCGTCCGCGCGCTGCTGTCCGGCTGATCGTCGCCGGCATCGCGCGGACGATCTGCTCTGCTGCGTGACCGTCGCGGCGCCCGCGCGCTTCGGCATCACGCTCTGCGCCCGCTCCGGTGCGTCAGAAGCTCTGCCAGTCCTCGACATCGCGGGTCATCGCGCGGACGGCGGCGACAGGCAGCGGCCGCGCCTCGGCGGGGGTGACGAACCTGCCCTGGAGCGACGCACCGCCGTCGCCTGCCACGCGGAACCTGCTCGCCTGATCGCTGAGCAACCGCGTCTCGTTCGACAGGTTGCGCGCCGCCGCCGAGGTCTCCTCGACCATCGCGGCGTTCTGCTGGGTGGCGCTGTCCATGGTGTGCACCGCGGTTGTCACCTGCACGATCGCGGCAGCCTGGGCGTTGTTGTCGGTCGCCATGCTGCCGAGCAGCTGGTGCACCTGCGCGACGTCCTGCGAGATGTTCGAGAGCGCACCGTCGACCTTCTGCACCGCTTCCACCGCCGTGCCGATCTCGGACTGGGTGACGGTCAGCTGGTCGCGGGCGCGCTTGGCCTCTTCCTCGGCGCGCATCGCCAGCGCCGAGACCAGATCCGCCACCACCGCGAAGCCGCGGCCGGCCTCGCCGGCACGTCCCGCCTCCACCGCGGCGTTCATCGCGAGGACGCGGGTCTGGAAGGCGATCTTGTCGAGCCCCTCGATCACGCCGTCGATCCCCTTGGCGCTGTCGGCTACCCGGCTCATCGCCTGCACCGCCTCGTCGGTGATCGCGCGACCGCCCTCCACCGTGTGGATCGCGCCGTTGGCGCGTTCGACCGTGTTGGTCGCCGCCGCCGCGGTGGCCTTCAGCCGGCCGTCGATCTCGCCGATCGAGGCCGCAGTCTCGGCCAGCGAGGCGGCGGTGCTTTCGGTGCGGCGGGCAAGATCCTCGGAGGCCTGGGCGATGTCCTTGGAGCCCGTGCTGATCCCCTGCGCGCTCTGGATCACGGTGCCGATCAGCGTGCGCAGATTGTCCAGCGCCTCGTTGAAGCTGCTCTTCAGCTCGGCATCGGCGGCGGGGAACGCCGCGGTGACCGGGCGGGTCAGGTCGCCCGCCTTGAGCGCGGCAAGGCTGTCGCGCAGCGCGGTGGTGACCGTCGTCTGCTCGGCAGCGGCGGCTTCGGCGCGATCGCGCTCCTTGGCGATCGCCGCCTTCAGGAAGCCGTCGACCGAACGGGTGATGTCGCCGATCTCGTCCTGTTGCTCGAGATGCGGCAGCCGCGCCTCGCCCGAGGACCGCGCGCGCTCGGCGATGATCTCCGCCAGCCGGCGAATCGGCGCGATCACCTTGTGGGTGATGGTGAGGAACGAGACGATTAGCACCGCGCCCGCCAGCAGCCCGAGCGCGGCCATCGAAAGGCGGGCGAACCCGGCGGCGGCCTGCGCCTTGCCGGCGATCGACTCCGAAATCTTGATCTGCAGGTCGACGAGCTTGGCGATCGCCTCCGAAACCGGGTCGATCGCCGGATACACCTCGTTGCGCACGAAGCCGTCGAGCGCCGCCGCATCGCCGGCGCTCAGGATCTTGCCGAGCCGCTCGACCTTCTCGTCGGCCACCTTCATCCGGGTTTCGGCTTCGGCCGCCAGCCTGGCCTCCTCGCCCTCGATCCGGGTGGCGCGATAGGCGCGCCACGACTTGTGCAGTTCGTCGCTGCCCGCGGCAACCTTCGTCGCCGCCTCGGCAAAGGCCATGTTGCCGTTGCGCGCCTTGTGCGCGGTGTCGACGATCTCGACCGCATAGCGATCGGCCACCACCTTCAGCTCGCGCAGCGGCTTCACCCGATCGGCAAGCAGCGTGGAAAGCGCCGCCTCGCTCGACCGCGCCGACCAATAGCCGACGCCGACCAGCAGCAGCGTAGCGATGCCGAACAGGGCGAGGCAGCCGAGGAGCTTCTGCTTGATCGTCATTCACATACTCCACGCACCGCTACCGAGCGGCCGGGTGCCCCCCGCCGCTGACCTTCTCCTTGGTCTATAGAGCAGCCGATACCTGCACGGATCGATGGCTCTGAATTTGCGCAAGAGCGCGCGCGCGCATCCCGGATCCGGCAGGCAAGGGCTGGATTTGGACGCGCCATCGACTACATGGCGGCGCATGACCCAGATCACTGTCGGCGCGCTGCAGCTCGCCTTTTCGAACGATATCGACGCGAACATCGCGCGCGTCTCCGAACTGGTCCGCGAGGCGGCCGGTCGCGGCGCGCAGGTCGTGCTGCCGCCCGAGCTGTTCGAGGGCGAGTATTTCTGCCGCGTCGAGGACGAAGGGCTGTTCTCGAACGCCAAGCCGGTGACCGAGCACAAGGCGGTCCTGGCGATGCAGGCGCTCGCCGCCGAGCTTTCGATCCACATCCCGACCAGCTTCTTCGAAGCCGATGGGCCCCACCATTATAACAGCCTCGCGATGATCGGCCCGGACGGCAAGGTCTCGGGCGTCTATCGCAAGAGCCACATCCCGGACGGTCCGGGCTATGAGGAGAAGTTCTACTTCCGCCCCGGCAACACCGGCTTCAAGGTGTGGGACGGCCCCGGCGCCACGCTGGGCGTGGGCGTGTGCTGGGACCAATGGTATCCGGAAACCGCGCGCGCGATGATGCTCATGGGTGCCGAGCTGCTCTTCTACCCGACCGCGATCGGCAGCGAGCCGCATGACGACAGCCTCGACACCGCCCGGCTGTGGCGCCGCGCGATGGTCGGCCATGCGGTGTCCAACGTCGTGCCGGTGATCGCCGCCAACCGCGTCGGCACCGAGCATGGCCAGACCTTCTACGGCACCAGCTTCATCACCGACGAGCGCGGCGACATCCTCGCCGAGCTGAATCGCACCGAGGAAGGCGTGATCACCGCGACGCTCGATCTCGATCGGGTGAAGCGCCACCGCGCCGCCTTCGGCTTCTTCCGCGATCGCCGCCCGGAGCTGTACGGCCGGCTCGTCCAGGACATCTGAACCAAGCCTCCCGGCGCGTCAGCCGCGCGCCGGGGCCTTGCGGCGGAAGGGCACGTCGCGCCGCAAATAGGTCAGCGCGCGCCATACCCATTCGATCGGGCCATACTGGAAGCGCGCCAGCCACCAGTGCGCGGCGACGATCTGCACCGCGATGGCGGCCAGCGCGACCCATAGCCGCGTCGCCGCATCCCAGTCGGCATATTTGCCCAGGCCGTAATGGTAGAAGATCGGCACGAAGACCGCCGACTGCAGGATATAATAGGTCAGCGTCAGCCGCCCCGGCGCGGCGAGCGGCTGCACCAGCCGCCGCGCGGGCCCGTCGTACAGCGCGATCACCAGCAATGCCCAGAAGGCGGTGCCCGCCAGGTCCAGCCACAGGTTGAGCAGCGCCCAGAAGGCGCGGTCGGCGCCGAGACCGTAGTGCAGGCCCGAGAACCACAGGCGCAGCGGCTCGCGGGTGACGAAGAGCAGCACCGCGGCCACCAAGGCGCCCAGCAGCGCGGGCCTGCGCCAGCCGCGGCTCTTCGCGAGGTTGCCGAAGAAATCGGTCCGCCCGAGCACCAGCCCGAGCAGATAGAGGCCGAGGATCTGCACCATCCGGCCATATTCGAGGAAGAACCAGTATTTGGATTGCTGCCCGGCCCACAGGTTCACCCGCAGCACCTGCCACAGGTCGCCGCCCAGATAGACGGGCATGCCCGGATCGACCGAGGACTGCGCCGGCGCGTTGGCCCAGCCCGCGCCCAGCGCGCCGGCGACCAGCTGCACGATCAGGCTCGGCCCGATCAGGCAGAACACCGCCCCGCCGAGCAGCACCGCGTTGCTGCGGATCCGGTTGAAGAACAGCAGCAGGAAGCCGATCGCCGCCAGCGTCTGCATGATGTCGCCGCGATAGATCAGCGAATGGAGGAAGCCGATTCCTTCCAGCAGCAGCAGCCGCCAGGCGAAGCGGGCGGTGAAGTCCTGCCCCCGCTGCGCCGCGCGGTCCATCAGGATGAAGAAGCTGAATCCGAAGCACAGGGCGAGCAGCGAGAAGCTCTTGCCCATAAACAGCGCGAAGACGACATCGGTGATCAGCCCGGGTTTTTCGCCCGCCCAGAACAGCTCGTAACTTTCGATGACATGGACGAGGAACAGCGCCATCAGCGCGAAGCCGCGCAGCACGTCGACGACATCCAGCCGATTGGCAGGCGCGGCGGCCGCGCCGCCCGGCCCTGGTTCCGCGGAAGGGGTGCCATGCGCTCCGGCAGTATCAGCAGTGCCCGGCATCGGCCTCATTTACGTCTTCTTTGTCCGACAGGCGTAGCGACGCCACCATGGTTAGCGCCTTTTCCCGCCGGCTGCTCTGCATCGCGCTCGTCGCGGTGCTCGCGTGCATCGTGCCCCCGGCACATGCCCAAGCGGGCGTTGCCGGTCAACCACTTGGCGTGTGTCTGCTGGCGGACAAGGGGCAGCGGGAAGACGAACTGATCCGGCACCCGGAACGGTTCGACTGTACGACGCCGCAGCACCGATTCGGTTCCGGCGATTTCTGGGCGATGACCAGCGTGATCGATCGCCGCTCCACCTTTGCGACGCCCCTGGTCATCCGCTTCGGCAGCGTCTGGCAGGACGGGCTGACGATCCATCTCGTCTATGCGGACGACGCGATCCGCAGCTGGCGGAGCGACGCGCGCGGGATCGCCCCGCTGATCCAGCTCGGCGCGATCGCGCAGCTCCCGATCCCTGTGCGCGACCCGGCGCTGGTGCGCGTGCTGTTCCATGTCGACAATGCCGCCAACGCGCGCGGGATCCTGCTGGGGCCGCGGATCGCGACGCTCGCCGAAGGCGATGCCGCCAATCTCGGGCTGGCGGCGCTCTATGCCTTTTTCGCAGGCATGTCGCTGGCGCTGATCGTCTACAATCTCGCGCTCTGGTGCGCGATGCGGCATCGGTTCCAACTCCATTACTGCCTGCTGCTAGCGGCGCTGCTCGGCTATACGATCACCTCGTCGGGAGCCCTTGCCTGGCTGGCGCCGGCGCTGGCGAACAATGATCGCCTGCGGCTCAACTATCTGTTCATGGGGCTGGCGGGCGGCGCCGCGGCCCTGTTCACGCGCAGCTTCTTCGAAGACAAGGACCTGCCATCCTGGGTGGGACGCTGCTCGAACGTCATCGCCATGGCGGTGCCGCTCTCGGCCTTCGGAGTCGCAGCGTTCGGCGCGATCAATCTGCGCATCGCCGATCTGCTCTACGCGCTGACGATCGTCGGGTTGCTCGCCATCGTCGTGCCCACCTTGTGGGGCGCATGGTACCAGCGCTCGCGATTCCTGTGGCTGTTCGCCGTCGCCTGGAGCGCACCCATCCTGCTGGCGGTGCTGCGGGTGCTCAATTCGCTCCATCTGATCGGCTGGAACTTCTGGATCGACAATTCGACGGTGGTGTCGATGGGGGCAGAGGCGCTGATCTCGTCGCTCGCCGTGGCCTATCGGATCAAGTTCCTGCGCGACGAGCGCGACGCGGCGATCACCCGCGAAGTGGTCGCGCGCAAGCTGGCCGACATCGATCCGCTCACCGGGCTGCTGAACCGCCGCGCCTTCCTCCACCAAGCGATCGGGCGCGTCGAGCATCAGCAATTGCTCCTCGTCGACATCGATCATTTCAAGCGCGTCAACGAAACGCTGGGGCATGACGGTGGCGACGAGGTGCTGCGCCTGTTCGCCGTCGCGCTGCGCCATGCCGCGCCGGACCCGGTGCTGATCGCGCGGATGGGGGGCGAGGAATTCGCGCTGCTCACCCCCGCCACGCAGCGGATCGAGCCCGAGGCGCTGCTCGCCAGCCTGCGCCGGGTCCGGATGCCGTTCGACCTGACGATCACGTCGAGCATCGGCACCTGCACCGGCACGCTTGCCTCCGATCTCGACTGGAAGGCGCTGTATCGCTGCGCCGACTCGGCGCTGTTCGAGGCCAAGGCGGCCGGCCGCGACCGCGCCCGCGCGCTGCGACTCGACGCGGCCTGAGCTTGCCTGTTTCTGCCGTCGCGTGTAGATCGGCGGCAGGGAGACTGGGGAAAATGCCGCGTCACAAGCGCCTGTTGCTGGTTGCCGGAGCCGTCGCGCTGCTCGTTGCGATCACGCGCCCCTCGCCCCCGCATGCCGATTTCGAGCTGCTGATGCACCGCGTCGGCGATACCGCGCCCCAGCAGGTCCATGCCGCGGTCGATCTCGGCGTGCTCGCCGTTTCGGTGCTGGTCACCTGGAGCGGCCGCCTCGCGCGCTGAGGCGCGAAACCCGACCTCGGAACTTGCCGTAGCGACGGACCGCGCAGGTTGCGCGAAACGTCCTCGTGCGCGTGAAAACCGCGCTTGCATGGCAAAATCTGGTTGCTTACACTGGTGTCAATGACAAAGCCCGAAATGGTCTGGAAGACCGCCTATCGGCATCCAGGAGAGTGGGATCGCAGCTACGCGTTGCGGTCCATGGTAGACCTGTTCGAGGAGAGCGCAGCGGCCCGCCGCCAAGCTCCGCTCCTCGATTTCATGGGTCGCATCTACAGCTATGGCGAGGTGCTGGACGGCGCCAATCGCGTCGCCTGCGGGCTGCGCGCGCTGGGCTATGGCCCGGGCGACCGGATCGGGCTGTTCCTGCCCAATGTGCCGCATTACGTCGCCGCCTATTACGGCATCCTCAAGCTGGGCGCGACGGTGGTGAACTTCTCGCCGCTCTACTCGGTGGAGGAACTCGCCGCGCAGGTCGCCGATTCGGGGACAAGGCTGCTCTTCACCCTGTCCGCCACCGCGCTGCTCCCCACCGCGCTCAAGGTGCTGGAGCGGTCCGATCTCGAGCGCCTCGTCGTCGGCTCGGTCGCAGGCGCGCTGCCCACCGCCAAGTCGCTCTTCTACCAGCTGTTCCGCGGCAGCGAGGTGACCGCCCGCCCGCACGACCCGCGCATCCTCGCCTTCTCCAAGCTGATCGCCAACAAGGGCGATTGCCCCAATCCGACCATCGATCCCGAGCGCGACGTCGCGCTGATCCAATATACCGGCGGCACCACCGGCACGCCCAAGGGCGCGGTGCTCACCCACCAGAATCTGTCGGCCAATGCGCGGCAGGTGGCCGAGCTCGACCCCGAACTCGGCCAGGCCGAGGATTCGGTGCTGGGCGTGCTCCCCTTCTTCCATGTCTTCGCCAACACCTGCGTGCTCAACCGCACGGTGATCACCGGCGGCAAGATCGTGATGCTGCCGCGCTTCAACGCGCAGCAGGTGCTCACCGAGCTGCGCCGCACCAAGCCGCGCTCGCTGCCCGGCGTGCCGACCATGTACCAGGCACTGCTCGACGCGCCGGGGATGAAGCCGTCCGACTTCTCGTCCTTGCGCTTCTGCATCTCCGGCGGCGCGCCGCTGCCCGAGCAGCTCAAGCTCAACTGGGAGTCGGTCACCGGCGCGCACATCATCGAGGGCTATGGCCTGTCCGAAAGCTCGGGCGTGGTCTCGGCCAATCCCTATGTCGGGCTGAACAAGAGCGGCACGATCGGCCAGCCGATCCCCGGCACCCGAGTGCGGCTGGTCGACAAGGAGGATCCGCGCAAGCCTGCCCCCGAGGGCGAGCCGGGCGAGATCGTCGTGCAGGGCCCGCAGATCATGCAGGGCTATTGGAACCGGCCCGAGGCCGATGTCGGCACCTTCGTCGACGATCACTGGCTGCGCACCGGCGATGTCGGCATCATCGATGCGGATGGCTATATCCACATCGTCGACCGGCTGAAGGACATGATCGCGGTCGGCGGGTTCAAGGTCTTTCCCAGCCAGATCGAGGCGGTGCTCTACACCCATCCGGCGGTGAAGGAGACGCTCGTGCTGGGGCTGCCCGATCCATACCATGGCGAGCTGCCGCACGCCTATGTCGCGCTGAACGACGGCATGACCGCGGACGCCAAGGAGATGTGCGGCTGGCTCAACGCGCAGCTCGGCAAGCACGAGCGGGTGGCGGAAGTGGTGATCCGAGACAGCCTGCCCAAGACGATGATCGGCAAGCTCAGCCGCAAGGATCTGCTGGCGGAGGTGAAGGCCGGGCGGTGATTTCCATTCGCTAGCCCCTCCCCTCCTCCTCCGAGGAGGGGAGGGGCTATAGGGCGGGAAGCTCAATCCCCAGCCTTCCCACCCCCAAACATCACCGCCTTCAGGTTCATGAACTCGTGCAGCCCCCACGGCCCGAGCTCGCGGCCATGGCCGGAGAGCTTCACGCCGCCGAACGGGGCTTCCGGCACCGAGGCGAGCAGCGAATTCACCGCCGTCATCCCCGCTTCGATGTCGCGCGCGAACCGCTCCACCTCGGCCTCGTCCTGCGTCCATACCGACGAGCCCAGCCCGTAGGGCACGTCGTTCGCCAGCGCGATCGCTTCATCGATATCCGCGACCTTGTAGACCGCCGCGACCGGCCCGAAGATCTCCTCCTTCGCCACGTCGCTTTCCGGATCAAGGTCGACCAGCACCCCCGGCGTCATCCACGCGCCGCCACGATCGATCTTCGCCCCGCCGGTCAGCAGCTTCGCCCCCGCCGCCTTGGCCTTCTCCACTTGCTCCAGCACGGTGTCGCGCTGCTGGACGCTGGAGAGCGGCCCCATCACGGTGTCCGCGTCCATCGGATCGCCGATCTTCACCGCCTCCATCCCGGCGACGAACTTCTCGAGGAAGGCGTCGTACACCTCGGCATGGACGATCATCCGCTTCGAGCAGATGCAGCTCTGCCCGGCATTCTGCACGCGCGCGGTCACCGCGGTCTTCACCGCCGCGTCGAGATCGGCCGAGGGCATCACGATGAACGGATCGGAGCCGCCCAGCTCCAGCACCACCTTCTTGAGCGCGCGGCCCGCCGCCTCGGCGACCTTGGCACCAGCGCCTTCCGAGCCGGTGAGCGTCACCGCCGCCACCCGCTTGTCGGCGATGATCGCGTCGACCTTGCCCGACGTGATCGCGAGGTTCTGGAACAGCCCCTCGGGCGCGCCCGCCTTGCGCGCCATCGCCTCCATCGCCGCTGCACAGCCCTGCACGCTGGAGGCATGCTTGAGCAGCGCGACATTGCCCGCAAGGATCGTCGGCGCGAGGAAGCGCACCGCCTGCCAATAGGGGAAGTTCCACGGCATCACCGCCAGCACCGGTCCCAGCGGCAGCCAGCGCGCGACGGCATGGCCGGTCGGCGTCTGGACGGCCGTGGGCGCCAGATAGGTGGGGCCATGCTCGGCATAGTGGCGGAAGCCCGAGATGCACTTCTCCACCTCGGCCAGGCCCGCGGTGATCGTCTTGCCCATCTCGCGCACCGCCAGTTCGGCGAGGTGCTGCTTGTTGGCTTCCCAGGCATCGGCGATCTTGCCCAGCAGCGCGGTGCGCGTCTCGATCGAGGTTTCGCGCCACTGCTTGTACCCGGCCGCCGCGCGGGCCAGCGCCGCCTCGATCCCGGCATCGTCCAGCTCGGCGATGCGGTCGACGGTTTCGCCCGTCGCGGGATTGATGATTTCGAACATCTGCAAGTCTCCTTCGCGCTTCCCAACGCCGGCCTAGGCGCAGGGTGCCAATGGCGGCAATCATACTGCCGTCCATTGTCCTCGTAACGACTTGCCAAGCGCCCCGCGCCCGAACACGATGCTGCACCTGTCCTGCCGGAGACCTTCATGCGCCTCGCCTCCCTCGCCCTTCTCCTCAGCGCCGCGATCCCCGCGGCCGCGCTCGCGCAGGACGGGCCCAACCGCCTGTTCACCGGCAGCGACCTGTTTTCGCTCGAGCAGGCGAGCGACCCGCAGATCAGCCCGGACGGGACCAAGGTCGCCTATGTCCGCCAGTCGGCCGACATCATGACCGATCGCGGCCGCGCCAGCATCTGGCTGGTCGACGTGAAGACCGGCCAACAGACTCCGCTGGTCGCCGGCACCGGATCGCACAGCCAGCCGCGCTGGTCGCCCGACGGCACCCGCCTCGCCTATGTCTCCAGCGCCGAGGGCGGCGCGCCGCAACTGTTCGTCCGCTGGATCGCTACCGGCGCCACCGCGCGCATCACCGGCCTGCCGGACAGCCCGCAGGGCATCGCTTGGTCGCCGGACGGCAAGCAGCTCGCCTACACCATGACCGTGCCCGGCGAAGGCATGACGCTCGGCAGCCAGCCACCCAAGCCCGAGGGCGCCAAATGGGCCGAGCCGCTGGAGATCATCGACCGCGTCACCTACCGCGCCGATGGCGGCGGCTATCTCAAGCCCGGCTCGGACCATCTCTTCGTCGTTGCGGCGGACGGCGGCGCGCCGCGACAGGTGACGTTCAGCAAGTTCGACGATGCCGGCCCGCTCGCCTGGTCGAATGATGGGCGGACGCTCTACTTCGGCAGCAACCGGCGCAAGGATTGGGAGCGCGAGCCGAACGACAGCGAGATCTACGCGGTCGACGTCGCCTCCGGAACGCTGACCCAGATCACCAAGCGCTACGGCCCCGATGCCGCGCCGGTGCTCTCGCCCGACGGGACTCGCATCGCCTATCTCGGCTTCGACGACACGCACCGCAGCTTCCAGAACACCCAGCTCTACGTGATGAACCGCGACGGCAGCGGCAGCCGGTCGCTCACCGCCGGGCTCGACAAGAGCATCGACGGCGCAGTGTGGGCCAGGGACGGCCGCAGCCTGTTCGTCTCCTATGACGATCACGGCCGCAAGCTCGTTGCCCGCATCGGGCTCGACGGCAAGGTGAGCACCGTCGCCACCGGCCTTGGCGGCGGCGGGCTCGATCGGCCCTATACCGGCGGCGACTTTACCGTTTCGGCCGGCGGCACCATCGCCTATACCGGCGGCGACGCGCTGCACCCGGCCGACATCTATGTGAACGGCAAGCGTCTCACCCATCTCAACGACACCGTGCTGGCCGCCAAGACGCTCGCTCCGGTGACCCCGCTCGCGGTGACCGCACCCGACGGCCGCAAGATCGACGCCTGGCTGGTCACCCCGCCCGGCGTGAAGCCCGGCACCCGCGTGCCGACGATCCTCGAGATCCATGGCGGCCCCCACACCGCCTATGGCCCCGGCTTCTCGACCGATTACCAGCTCTACGCCGCGCACGGCTATGCGGTGGTCTATGCCAATCCGCGCGGCAGCACCTCGTACGGCGAGGCATTCGCGGACCTGATCGACAAGAAGTATCCCGGCGACGATTATGGGGACCTGATGGCGGCGGTCGACGCCGCGATCGCGTCGGGGGTGGCCGATCCCGACAACCTCTTCGTCACCGGCGGATCGGGCGGGGGCGTGCTCACCGCGTGGATCGTCGGCAAGAATGACCGATTCAAGGCCGCCGCCACGCAAAAGCCGGTGATCAACTGGATCAGCGAGGCGCTGACCATGGACGGCACGGGCTTCACCTCGCGCTACTGGTTCGCCAAGCAGCCCTGGGAGGATCCGATGAGCTACTGGAACCGCTCGCCGCTCAGCCTGGTGGGCAACGTCAAGACGCCGACGCTCGTCGTCGTCGGGAGCGAGGATTATCGCACCCCGGTGAGCGAATCGGAGCAATATTATGCCGCGCTCCAGATCCGCGGCGTGCCCACCGCGCTGGTGAAGGTGCCCGGCGCCAGCCATGGCGGCTTCACCGCCCGGCCCAGCCAGTCGGCGGCCAAGGCTGCGGCGATCCTCGCCTGGTTCGATCGCTACCGCACCGGCGCCAAGCCCGCCGGCCAGTAAATACATGGCGGGGCCCGGTTGCCATCGGGCCCCACCCTGCCGCATAGCGAGCGCATGGCTACCCAAGCGGACATCACGGCGCTCTCCTTCGAAGAGGCGCTGAAGGAACTGGAGAAGATCGTGAGCCGGCTGGAGAGCGGCGAAGCGGCCCTGCAGGAGGCGATCGACCTCTATGAGCGCGGCGACCAGCTGCGCCGGCAATGCGCTGCGCGGCTCGACGCGGCGCAGGCCCGGATCGAGGCGATCCGCACCGATGCCGACGGCCGCGCCGCCGGCACCGCCCCCTTCGCGGCCGGCTGAGGCGTGGCGAGCGTGACGCACGCTTCGCTCGCGCTCGAATCGGCGCTGCGCCAGGTCGCGGCCGAGATCGACGCCCAGTTCGACCGGCTGCTCGACGTGCCCGACGATCCCCGCGCCGACCTGTATCGCGCGATGCGCCACGCCGCGATCGGCGGCGGCAAGCGGCTGCGCCCGCTGCTGGTATTCGCCACCGCCCAGCTGTTCGCGGTCGACAAGAGCTGCGCGGCGCGCGTCGCCACCGCGCTCGAATGCATCCATGTCTATTCGCTGATCCATGACGATCTGCCGGCGATGGACGATGACGACCTGCGCCGCGGCAAGCCGACGGTCCACAAGGCGTTCGACGAGGCCACCGCGATCCTGGCCGGCGACTGCCTCCACGATCTCGCCTTCGAGCTGCTCGCGCATGAGGCGACGCATGCCGACCCGTTCGTCCGGGTCGAGCTAATATCCGAACTCGCCCGCTCCTCGGGGCCTGCTGGCATGGCCGGCGGCCAGATGATGGACCTGGAGGCGGAAAAGGCGAGCTTCGACCTCGCCACCGTCACCCGCCTGCAGGCGCTGAAGACCGGCGCGCTGATCTCCTGCGCGGTCGAATGCGGCGCGATCCTGGGCCGCGTGCCGCACGAGGGCCGCACGGGCCTGCGCGGCTATGCCCGCGATATCGGCCTCGCCTTCCAGATCGTCGACGACATTCTCGATGCTGAGGGCGACGAGGCACTGGTCGGCAAGAAGCTCGGCAAGGACGGCGCGGCGGGCAAGGAGACCTTCCTGTCGCTGCTCGGCATCGATCGCGCGCGCGAACAGGCGCGGATGCTGGTCGACCAGGCGATCGCCCATCTCCACGCCTTCGGCCCCGAGGCCGATCTGCTGCGCGACGTGGCGCGCTTCACGCTCGAACGCGACCGGTAAGGACCGGGGGGAGACGCCGCATGCACAGCCGTATCGGGGTCTATCCCGGCACCTTCGATCCGATCACCCGCGGCCATATGGACATCATCCGCCGCGGCGCGAAGCTGGTCGACCGGCTGGTGATCGGCGTGACCACCAACCCGTCCAAGTCGCCGATGTTCACGGTCGAGGAGCGGATGGCGATGGTCCGTCGCGAGGTAGAGGGGCTGCCCGGCACGATCGAGGTGGTCAGCTTCGATTCGCTGCTGATGGACTTCGCCGAGCGCGAGCGCGCCAGCGTGATCGTCCGCGGCCTGCGCGCCGTCGCGGACTTCGAGTACGAATACCAGATGGCCGGCATGAACCAGCAGATCAACGACCGGATCGAGACCGTCTTCCTGATGGCCGACGTGTCGCTTCAGCCGATCGCCAGCCGGCTGGTGAAGGAAATCGCGATGTATGGCGGCCCGATCCACCGCTTCGTCACCGAGGCGGTGGAAGCCGATGTCGCCGCCCGCGTCGAGCTGCTCGGCCGCAAGGGCAGCAACTAACGCCAAGCCGACGCGCACCGGGCTTTGCGCTGCCCGGCGATTGCGGTAGAGCCGCGCATTCACCAGAAAACGAGTGGGAAGTTCGATGCGTTTCCTAGCCACGATGGCCGCCATGGCCGCCACGCTGTTCGCCGTGCCGGCGCTGGCCCAGGGCGGCGGGGGCAAGCCGCAGCCGATCATCGAGCCGTTCAAGGGCGTCAATGCCGATGTGAACACTCGCCCCGCCGTGCTGGTTCCCGCCGACCCGGAGAACACCTGGGTGCTCGACCTGTCGACCGGCGGCCGCGTGCTGATCCGCCTGCGCCCGGACGTGGCGCCCAAGATGGTCGAGCGGATCAAGACGCTCACCCGCCGCCATTTCTATGACGGCCTGACCTTCCACCGCGTGGTCGACGATCCCTACAACATCGCCCAGGGCGGCGATCCCAAGGGCGACGGCACCGGCGATTCGGACCTGCCCAACGTGCCGGCCGAGTTCAGTTCG
Source organism: Sphingomonas trueperi (assembly GCF_011927635.1). GTDB lineage: Bacteria > Pseudomonadota > Alphaproteobacteria > Sphingomonadales > Sphingomonadaceae > Sphingomonas > Sphingomonas trueperi. The sequence goes on along the minus strand of NZ_JAATJB010000002.1, from coordinate 55,278 downwards.
CTGCCGCACGTCCGCGGCACCGTCTCGGCCGCCCGCCGCGGCGCGCCGGACAATGCGACGGCCGAGCAGAAGACCGAGGCGGAGAACAGCGCCAACAGCCAGTTCTTCATCATGATGCAGCCCAAGCTGGCCTTCGACCACGACTATACCGTGTTCGGCCGCGTCACCTCGGGGATGGAGTGGGTCGACAAGATCGCGCGCGGCGAGCCGCCGCAGCATCCGACCGTGATCATCCACGCCTATATCGAATCGGACAATCCCCCGCCCTATCAGCCGCTGGCCCCCGCCACCCCGGCGGCGACCGGCCCGACGCTGATCCCGGTGGCGCCGACCGCCCCGGCCGCTGCCAAGCCCGCGCCTGCGGCGAAAAAGCCGGCACCGAAGAAGAAGTGATCGACCTCTCCTCGTGAACGTCGACCTTTTCGATTTCGAACTGCCGAACGAGCGGATCGCGCTGCGCCCCGCCGCCCCGCGCGACTCCGCCCGCCTGCTGGTGCTCGACGGGCCGGAGACGCGCGACGCGATCGTCCGCGATCTCGCCGCCCAGCTCCGCCCCGGCGACTGCCTGGTGTTCAACGACACCCGCGTGATCCCCGCCCAGCTGGAGGGCACGCGCGGCGAGGCCAGGATCGGCGCGACGCTCCACAAACGCGAGGGGCCGCGCCGCTGGCGGGCGTTCATCCGCAACGCCAAGCGGCTGCGCGAGGGCGACGCGATCGATTTCGGGCCGGACGCGATCGCCAACGCCTCGGACCGCGCCGAGGACGGCAGCTTCGCGCTCGACTTCCAGGGCGACGAACCCGTCGAGCTGCTGCTCGAGCGCTGCGGCCGCATGCCGCTGCCGCCGTACATCGCCTCGAAGCGCCCGACCGATGCACGCGACGCCGATGATTACCAGACGATGTTCGCGGCAGAACCCGGCGCCGTCGCCGCCCCCACCGCCGCGCTGCACTTCACGCCCGACCTGATGGCTGCGCTGGAAGCCGCGGGCATCGGCCATACCACGCTGACGCTGCATGTCGGCGCGGGCACCTTCCTGCCGGTGAAGGCCGAGGACACCGAGGACCACAAGATGCACGCCGAATGGGGCCGCATCACGCCGGAGGTCGCCGATCGGCTCAACGCGGTGCGCGCGGCGGGCAACCGCATCATCGCGGTGGGCACCACCAGCCTGCGCCTGCTCGAAAGCGCGGCGGACGAGAACCAGGTGATCCAGCCCTTCGAGGGCGACACCGCGATCTTCATCACCCCGGGCTATCGCTTCAAGGGCGTCGACGGGCTGGTGACCAACTTCCATCTGCCCCGCTCGACGCTGTTCATGCTCGTCTCCGCGCTGATGGGGCTGGATCGCATGCAGGCGGCCTATGCCCATGCGATCGAAACCGGCTATCGCTTCTACAGCTATGGGGATTCCAGCCTGTTGCTGCCCGCCCGCTGAAGGGATTTCGATGCGCCTGTTCCTGCTGCTCGCCGCCTGCACCGCCGCCCTCCCCGCCGCTGCGCAGCAACGGCCCGCGTCCGACCCGATCACGGTCAATGCGCCCGGCGCGCAGCCCCAGGCGACGGTGATCGCCGAGCCGGTGGCGCTGCTGATCGCCGGGTTCGACAGCGACGGTGACGCGCGCGTCACCCGCGCCGAGTTCGACGCAGGGCTGAAGCGCAGCTTCGACAGCGCCGATACGGGCCATACCGGCAGCCTCGGCTATATCGCCTATTCGGACTGGTCGCTGCGCTGGATGGGCGACCGCAACACCCTGCCCAGCCCGTTCGAAATGGACCGCGACGGCGACAACAAGGTCAGCTGGAGCGAATTCCAGGACCGGTTCGCGCAGATCTGGACGCGGTTCGACAAGAACAAGGACGGCGTGATCGAGCGCAGCGAGCTGGTGACGATCCGCCCGCCGGCGTTCAATCCGATGGACGGCAAGCGCAAGCGGCGTTGAGCCGGAGCGGCACGGAGAAGCGTGCTCCATCCGTCGTGCCCCTGCGAAAGCAGGGGGCCAGGGCCACGCGCGACGTCCTCTCCTACCCTGGGCTCCTGCTTTCGCAGGAGCACGGGCTCGCTTGCTACCCCTATCGAGCTTTCTTCCCAATGGGCTAGCATCACATGGATGTCGCCCGCTAGGATCGCTCGAAATGTCGGGACATCACGCACACGGCCATCACCATGGCCACGCACACGGGCACGGCCACGGCCACGCGCATGCCCATGGGCTCGGCCACAGCCACGCCCCCGCCGATTTCGGCCGCGCCTTCGCGATCGGGACCGCGCTCAACATCGCCTTCGTGGTGATCGAGGGCGGCACCGGGCTGTGGACCAATTCGATGGCGCTGCTGGCCGATGCCGGGCACAATCTCTCCGACGTGCTCGGCCTGCTGATCGCCTGGGTGGGCGCCGAGCTCGGCAAGCGCCCGGCGACGCCGCGCTTCACCTATGGCCTGGGCGCCTCGTCGATTCTCGCCGCGCTCGCCAATGCGCTGCTGCTGCTGATCGCGATCGGCGCGATCCTGCTCGAGACGATCCAGCGCTTCGCCGATCCGCCCGCCGTGGCGCCGATCCCGGTGATGCTGGTGGCGGGCGCGGGCATCCTCGTGAACCTCGGCACCGCGCTGCTCTTCGCCCGCGGGCGCGACCATGACATCAACGTTCGCGGCGCGTACCTTCATATGGCGGCCGACGCCGCGGTGTCGGCCGCGGTGGTGGTCGCCGGCGCGCTGATCTGGTGGACGGGCCTGCGCTGGATCGATCCGGCGATCAGCCTCGTCGTCGTCGTGGTCATCCTGGTCGGCACCTGGGGGCTGCTGCGCGAATCGCTCACCATGGCGCTGCAGGCGGTACCGGACCGGATCGACCTCGACGCGGTGGAGCAGGCGCTGCTCGCCCAGCCCGGCGTTGCCCGCGTCCATGATCTCCATGTCTGGCCGATGAGCACCACCGAGACGGCGCTGACCGCCCATCTCGTCATGCCCGCCGGTCATCCAGGTGACGCATTTCTGCTTCATCTTCAGCAGCGGCTCGCGCATGATTTCCGGATCGAGCACAGTACGGTACAGATAGAGTTGGGCAACGGGGCGGAGTGCCGGATGCATGGACCTGGTAGCGGACATGGTTGAGACGAGCGCCGTGGCGACCCGCCCGCTGGACCTCGTCATCTTCGATTTCGACGGCACGCTGTCCGACAGCGGCGACTGGTTCGTCTCGGTCGCCAACGATCTCGCCGAACGCTTCCGCTTCCGCAAGATCGCGCCGGACGAGGTGGAACTGCTCCGCCGCAAGAGCTCGCGCGAGGTGATCGAGTTCCTCGGTATCGCGCGGTGGAAGATGCCGTGGATCGCCCGCTATGTCCGCAAGCTGGTCAGCCGCGAGGCGCATCGGATCGAGCTGTTCCCGGGCACGCCCAATCTGCTCGATCGGCTGGTCGACATGGGCGTGAAGCTGGCGCTGGTCACCTCCAACTCGGAGGAGAATGCCCGCAAGATCCTGGGGCCCCGCCACGCCGCCAAGATTCACTATTATGCCTGCGGTTCGTCGCTGTTCGGCAAGGCGCCCAAGTTCCGCCGCGTGCTGCGCAAGATGGGCGTCCAGCCCCATGCCGCGCTGGCGATCGGCGACGAAACCCGCGACGTCGATGCGGCGCGCGAAGTCGGGATGCGGGCAGGGTCCGTGCTGTGGGGCTATGCCGCCGAGGATCTGCTGACCGGCATGTCCCCCGACGCGCTGTTCCGCACGCCCGAGGACATCGTCCGCTACGTCAGCCAGCACCGGGACTGAGGCTCGGCACCCCCAGTCAGGCCGTCATCCTGGCGGAAGCCGGGATCCATTTGCCAGGCCGGCTCGGCTCCTTCGGCAACGGAGCGCTAATGGATTCCGGCTTTCACCGGAATGACGGACGTGGGGTGGCGAGTGGATCAAATATCCAGCGCCCAGCCGTCGCGGCCCTTGGGATCGGGCGGGGTGACCGGCACGTAGCGTGTCGCCCCGGCGGCGAGCCGCAGGATCGTCCAGTCGCCGCGGCGGTCGATCGCCTGCAGCGTGCAGCCGCACGCCTCGAAGGCTTCCACAACCTGCGCGCGCTGCGTCTCGAGCAGGCCGGCCAGCACGATCGTCGCATTGGGCGCGGCGATGGCGGCGAGCTCGGGCGCCATCGAGACCAGTGGCCCCGCCAGGATGTTGGCGATGACGAGATCGTAGGGGGCCTGTGCCGTGATCGCATCGGACAGCGCGCCATCGGCCACCACCAGGTCGACGCCCGCGATTCCGTTCGCCACCGCATTCTCGCGGGTCACGTCGACCGCGGCGGGATCGATGTCGGTCGCCATCACCTTGGCCTCAGGCCAGAGATGCGCGCCGGCGAAGGCGAGCAGCCCCGTGCCGGTGCCGACGTCGATGATGTTGGCGAACTGCCGGTCCGAAAGCCCGTCGAGCATCGCCAGGCAGCCCGAGGTGGTCGCATGGTGCCCGGTGCCGAACGCTCGGCCCGCGTCGATCAGGAAGGCGCGGCCGCCCTCCGGTGCCTCGACCGGATGCGCACTGGTATGGACGACGAAACGGCCTTCGCGGATCGGCTCCAACCCTTCCTGGCTCAGCGTCACCCAGTCCTGCGCGGTCAGCGCCTCGACCTCGGGCTCGATGCCCGCCGCGCTCGGCACCAGCGCCTTCAATGCCGCGAGCATGGCGGCATCGGGCTCGTGCTCCAGATAGGCGTCGAGCCGCCAATGCTCGACATCGTCCTCCACCGTCTCGGTGGTCATCAGCACCGCGTCGATCTCGATCGTGCCCGCATCGATCGCCTCGGCCTCGGCGCGGGTGCAGGGCAGGCTGACCTTCCAGCTGTCGATCTCAGCGGACATAGCTGGCTCCATTGGCGTCGAGCACCGCGCCGGTCATCGAGGGCGGTGCATCGAGCGCGCAGAACTTGGCGATCGCGGCGATCTCCTCCGGGCTCGCGACGCGGCCGAGCGGGATGTCGGCCAGCAGCTTGTCGCCGCCGCGGCTCGCCAGATAGTCCTCGGCCATGCCGGTCATGGTGAAGCCGGGGCAGATCGCGAAGGCGAGGATGCCCTCGCCCGCATAGCCGCGCGCGATCGACTTGGTCATGCCGACCATGCCCGCCTTGGAGGCGGCATAATGCCAGTGCGCCGGGCTGTCGCCGCGATAGGCGGCGCGGCTGGCAACGTTGACGATGCGGCCGCCGCTCTTCCGTTCCTGCCAGTGGCGCACCGCCAGTCGGCACAGTTCGGCCGAGGCGGTGAGGTTGACGCGCATCGTGCGCTCCCAGCCTTCGACCCAGTCGTCATGCGCTGCGTCGAGCGGATTGGCCTCGAAGATGCCGGCATTGTTGATCAGCACGTCGATCCGGCCATCCAGCGCATCGAGCGCCTGCTGCCAGAGCGCCTGCGGGGCGGCGGGATCGGTAAAGTCGGCGGGGATGCCGCTGCGCGTGCCCTGGCCGACCAGCGTCACGCGGGCGTCGTCGCCGAGCAGCGCCGCCGTCGCCGCGCCGATACCCCGGCTGCTGCCGGTGAGGAGGATATGGGTCTTCATGGGGACCGCCCTAGCGCGGGTGCGGGGGCGCGTCACCCCGGCACGCGGGGTCAGTCCTGGAGCACCGCCACGCCCAGTGCGCCGAGGTTGACCGTCAGCTGGACGCTCAGCGCATGGTCCATCTGCGGCCGTGCGCCGTTCCGCGCGAGGCGATACTGGTTGAGATAGCCGATATCCGCACTCAGCGCCCTGCCCAGCGGCACCGCGACGCCGAGAATGTTGCGCATGCGCTCATAGCCCGCCCGCTGGCCCCAGCGCGTCGTATTCACCAGCACGATGCTTTCATGGCTGGCGAACAGCGCGAGCCGGTCACGCCCGATGGGCAGATTGTAGCGGAGCAATGGCCGGATCCGCACCCCCACGCCGCGCGCATGCGTCACGAAGCGCTCGTCCACCCGGAACCGGCCGGCGAAGCGCCCGCTGGTCACCACCAGATGCTGCCGCAGGCGATCCTCGTCGGGTGCCAGGTTTCGGTTGTGGAAGCCGACGCGGCGATATCCCATGCCGAGCTCGACGCCCTCGCGCATCTGCCAGCCCAGGATCCCGCCATATTCGGTGGTGTAGAGTCCCCCCAGCCGGTCCCCTGTCCGCGCGATCTGCTCCACCGTCAGGCGTACGCGCGGGACGAGGGGCACCACGACGTTGAGCTGCTCCCAGGCCTGGACATCCTCCTGCTGCGCCCGCGCGGGAAAGACACTGACGAGCAACAGGAGCGCGGCACAGGGAAAGACACGGGACATCCGGCCAGCGATGCACGGCTAGCAGCCGCGGATCAACCCGCGGGGGCGTTGCTCCAGATCAAGCCTCCACCGCGGCCGAGAAGTCCTCCGCCGCCGCGCGCAGCTGGTTGAGCCGGTCGTCCACCTCGGTCACGTCGTGCTGGAGCGTGTCGATCTCGCTGGTGACGCTCTTGGTGTCCTCGCGGATCGCACCGATCGTGGCCGACATCGAATCGGCTGCCAGCGCGGTCTCGTCGACCGCGGCGGTGATCGCGGTGACGGTCTGCGCCTGGACCTCCATCGCGGTGCGGATGCGGTTGGCGCTTTCCTGCACTTCGGACACGGTCGCCCGGATCGAGGCATTGGTTTCCACCGTAGAGCGCGTCGCCGCCTGGATCGCGGCGATCTTGGCGGCGATGTCGTCGGTCGCCCGCGCGGTCTGGCTGGCGAGGCTCTTCACTTCCTGCGCCACCACCGCGAAGCCACGGCCCGCATCCCCCGCCCGCGCCGCCTCGATCGTCGCGTTGAGGGCGAGCAGGTTGGTCTGCCCCGCGATGTCGCGGATCAGGCCGAGGATCGATTCGATCGACTTGGCATGGTCGGAGAGCATCTCGCTCATCCCCACCGCGTCGGTGGCCTGGCCGCTCGCGCGGGTGGCGATGCCCGCCGCCGCCTCCACTTCGGTGCGCGCGTCCTCGATCGCGCGGATCAGGCCCGCTGCGGTCATCGCCGCCTCGCGCATCGCCACGGCGGACTGTTCGGCCGCCGCCGCGACTTCGCTCGCCTTGCCGAGCATGCCGCGCGCCGCGCTGGAGGCCCCCTGCGCCTGCACGCGGATGCGATTGCCGAGCATCGTCGCGCCTTCGATCGATTCGGCGATGCTCGCGCGGAACTGGTCGGAGCGGGCGCGGCGCTCGTCGTGCACCGACTCGGCATCGCGCGCACCGAGATGGCTGGTCATCAGGTCGACTTCGGCCATGCCGATGCGCTGGATCGCGTCGCACAGCCGCGCAAACCGGGCCATGTCGTCGCCCAGCACCGCCTGCAGTGCCGCGATCGTGTGGCTATGGGCATAGGCGAAATGGCCGAACAGCACGGGCAGCGGGACGCCATGCGCATAACTGTCCTGCGCATAGGCGCAGATGATCTCCGCCCATTGCGCGCCCAGCGGCTGGCGGTAGCGAGTCCGCAGGAACGCGACGCCATCGCTGACATAGCCTTCGGTATCGATCCTGCCGCGCATCCGCTGGCCGGCCTGCGTGCCGAGCACGTGCTGCTGGCACCGCCGTGCGATTCCTTCCCAGGCAGGATCGAGCAGGTCTGCGACTTCGCCACAGGCGGCGACCAACGTGCCGTCCCAGTCATAGTCGCGGCACCAGTCGTCGAACCCGCGGACGCCGCCGCTCCACTGGCCGGGCTTGCGGCCGACCGCCATTGCAGCGTCCATTACGCCGCGACCTTGGCAACGAACTCGCCCGCGCTGCCCTTCAGCGCGCCGAGCTGTTCGTCGAGCGTCGCAAATCCCTGGCCGACCCGATCGATCTCGGAGGCGACCGCCTCGGTATCGGCGCGGATCGCACTGATCGTCGCCGACATCGAATCGGCCGCCAGAGCGGTCTCGTCCACCGCCGCGGTGATCGCCGTGACGGTCTGCGCCTGCACTTCCATCGCGCTGCGGATGCGATTGGCGCTTTCCTGCACTTCGGACACGGTCGCGCGGATCGAGGCATTGGTCTCCACCGTCGAGCGCGTGGCCGACTGGATCGCGGCGATCTTCGCAGCGATATCGTCGGTCGCCCGCGCGGTCTGGCTGGCGAGGCTCTTCACTTCCTGCGCCACCACCGCGAAGCCACGGCCCGCATCGCCTGCCCGCGCCGCCTCGATCGTGGCATTCAGCGCGAGCAGGTTGGTCTGCCCGGCAATGTCGCGGATCAAGCCGAGGATCGACTCGATCGACTTGGCATGGTCGGAAAGCATCTCGCTCATCCCCACCGCGTCGGTGGCCTGGCCGCTCGCGCGGGTGGCGATCGCCGCCGCCGCCTCGACCTCGGTACGCGCATCCTCGATCGCGCGGATCAGGCCCGCCGCGGTCATCGCCGCCTCGCGCATCGCCACCGCCGACTGTTCAGCCGCCGCCGCGACCTCGCTCGCCTTGCCCAGCATGCCCCGCGCCGAGGCGGAGGTGTGCACCGCCTGCCCGCGCAGCGCCTCGCCGCCGCGCGACGCCTGCTCGACGGTCGCGCCGATCGAGGTGTGGAATTCGGTGGCAAGCCGGTCGCGCGCCACCTGCGCGGCATGTTCGCGATACATGTTGTAGATCTCGACGGTGACGTCCGCTTCGAGCGCCGAGAGGCGCATCAGTGTGTCGACCAGCACCGGCAGCCGCGGATCGGCGCCGCCCACCCGGCGGATCAGCACTTCCAGCGCCGCGCGGTCGCTCGCGCTGATCATCGAGAGCAGTGCCATCGGCGGCACGCCCTTTTCATAGGCCGCGGCGACCGAACGCTCGATCGATTCGATCCAGCCCTTCGCCGTGGTTTCGAGGAAGCGGCTGCGCAGGAAGACCACGCCCACGTCGATCATCTTGGCGGTGTCCGACGGCGCCCAGTCGCGCTCCTCGGGGAAGCAGCGGACCCATTGGTGCCAATAGGCGGCGGAAACCGCCTCGATCTCCGGCTCCAGCACCTCCCAGCATTCGCGACTCGATTGCTGGAGCGAACCTTCGAAATCGAACACATGCAGCCGCGCCGCCACGTCGATCCGCGCGCTCATCGTGCCGGCCGCCGCCAGCGCCTGGGTGGAAACCGAATCGCTCACCTACGTCTCATCCCCGGTCGGCGGCCGGGCTTCGGCCGCATCGAGCCAAGCTATGTCGCTTCATTGGTTAAGAGCCGGTTAGGAGCGGGTGTGCAATGGCCGATCCGCACCATCTTGCGCCCACCGCCCGGCTGAACCTAAGGGCAATCCGTCTTGCATCCTCGTCTGGCGGGATTAAGGAAGCCCGCGTCGACCGAAAGGATTTATCGTTGGCCAACGTCCGCAACACGGCACGACCGCTGTCGCCGCATCTCGGCATCTATACCTGGGGACCGCACATGGCGGTCTCTATCCTCCACCGCGCCACCGGCTCCGGCATGGCGACCGTGGGTACCGGCCTGTTCGTCTGGTGGCTGGTCGCGCTCGCCTATGGCCCGGATGCCTATGCGACGTTCCTCGACGTATTCACGCTGTCGAACGGCAAGCTCAACATCCTCGGCTATATCGTCGGGATCGGGATGAGCCTGTCCTTCTTCCAGCACATGGCCTCGGGCGTGCGCCATCTGTTCCTCGATGCCGGCGCGAATTTCGAGCTGCGGGGCAACAAGCGCAGCGCGCTGACGACCTTCGCGGTCAGCATCCTCGCCACCGCGATCTTCTGGGTCGTGCTTCTGGAGAAGGCGAATGGGTAACGGAACCCAGCTCGGTCGCGTCCGCGGCCTCGGCTCGGCGCATGAAGGCGCGGGCGAATGGTGGAAGCACAAGGTTTCGGCGGGATCGAACCTGCTGCTGGTGCTGTGGCTGATCGTCTCGATCGCCCTGCTGCCTGCCTATGACTATGCGACGATGGTCGCCTGGATCGGCCAGCCGCTGGTCGCCGTGCCGCTGATCCTCCTGGTGCTCAGCGTCACCTTCCACTTCCGTCACGGCCTGCAGGTCGTGATCGAGGACTATCAGCACAACGAGACGCGCTTCGTGCTGATCGTCCTGCTCGAATATTTCACGATCACCGTCCGCGTGCTCGCGATCTTCGCCATCCTGAAGATCGCCTTCACCTCCGTTGGAGTGGCTGCCTGATGCCCGCCGCCTACAAGATCATCGACCATATCTATGACACCGTCGTCGTCGGCGCGGGCGGCTCGGGCCTCCGCGCGGTGATGGAAGTGGCGCAGTCGGGACTCAAGACCGCCTGCATCACCAAGGTGTTCCCGACACGCAGCCACACGGTCGCCGCGCAGGGCGGCATCGCCGCCAGCCTCGGCAACATGGGTCCGGACCACTGGACCTGGCACATGTACGACACCGTCAAGGGCTCCGACTGGCTCGGCGACCAGGACGCGATCGAGTATCTCACCCGCGAGGCCCCGGCCGCGGTGTACGAGCTCGAACATGCCGGCATGCCGTTCAGCCGTACGGAAGAGGGCAAGATCTACCAGCGCCCGTTCGGCGGCATGATGCAGAACATGGGCGAAGGCCCCCCCGCGCAGCGCACCTGCGCCGCGGCGGACCGTACCGGCCATGCGATGCTGCACACGCTGTACCAGCAGAGCCTGAAGTACGACGCGGACTTCTTCATCGAATATTTCGCGCTCGACCTGATCATGGAAAATGGCGAGTGCCGCGGCGTGATCGCGCTGTGCATGGAAGACGGCTCGATCCACCGCTTCCGCAGCCATGCGGTGGTGCTGGCGACCGGCGGCTATGGCCGTGTCTACCAGTCGGCCACTTCGGCGCACACCTGCACCGGTGACGGCAATGCGATGGTGCTGCGCGCCGGCCTGCCGCTGCAGGACATGGAATTCGTGCAGTTCCACCCCACCGGCATCTACGGCGCCGGCGTGCTGATCACCGAGGGTGCACGCGGCGAAGGTGGCTATCTCACCAACTCCGAGGGTGAGCGCTTCATGGAGCGTTATGCGCCGTCCGCCAAGGATCTCGCCAGCCGCGACGTCGTGTCGCGCTCGATGGCGATGGAGATCCGCGAAGGCCGCGGCGTTGGCAAGGAGAAGGACCATATCTACCTTCACCTGAACCATATCGATCCCAAGATCCTGCACGAGCGCCTGCCCGGCATCACCGAGACCGGCAAGGTCTTCGCCGGCGTCGATCTCACCCGCCAGCCGCTGCCGGTGGTCCCGACCGTCCACTATAATATGGGCGGCATCCCGACCAACTATCACGGCGAAGTCGTCCATCTGAAGGACGGCAACCCGGATGCGGTGGTCCCCGGCCTTTTCGCGGTCGGCGAAGCGGCCTGCGTGTCGGTGCACGGCGCCAACCGCCTCGGCTCCAACTCGCTGATCGACCTCGTGGTATTCGGCCGCGCGACCGGCAAGCGGATCGTCGACATCCTCAAGCCGAACACCCCGCACCACCCGCTGCCGAAGGATTCGGAAGCGCTGGCGCTGGGTCGCCTCGACCATTTCCGCAACGCCAATGGCGGCACCCGCACCTCGCAGCTGCGCGCCGACATGCAGAAGACGATGCAGCGCCACTGCGCCGTGTTCCGCACCGAGGAGCTGATGGCCGAAGGCGTGGCGCACATGGACCAGGTCTATGCGGGCCTGCAGGACGTCCATGTCAGCGATCGCTCGCTGATCTGGAACACCGATCTCGTCGAGACGCTCGAGCTCGACAATCTGATGGGCCAGGCGATGGTGACGATCCGCAGCGCGATCAATCGCAAGGAAAGCCGCGGCGCCCACATGCACGAGGACTTCCCCGAGCGCGACGACGCCGGCTGGATGAAGCACACCATCGCGACGTTCGACGGCTGGGGCGGCAAGGGCGGCAAGACCGAGCTCGATTACCGCCCGGTCCACGACTACACGCTCACCGACGCGATCGAGTATATCAAGCCGAAGAAGCGGGTATACTGATCCGCTTTGCGGATGGGTTTTAGAAGAGGCCGGGGCGGCGACGCTCCGGCCTTTTTGTTTGCTGGCATGCACAGCCACCAAGTCGTCATCCCGGCGAAAGCCGGGATCCATTGGGGTCTCCGTGCCGGCTCTCGCTGGTGGCAAGAGGCGTCTGGATCCCGATTTTGCCGGGAGGACGAAGTTGCAGGAAGGCCGCAGCCCTACCGAACCCCGAACCGCGCGCTCGCCAGATGATGCGCATGGCAGATCGCCACCGCGAGCGCGTCGGCGGCATCGGCGCCGACGATCTTCACCCCCGGCAAGAGCCGCGAGACCATCGCATGGACCTGGTCCTTGTCGGCATTGCCCACGCCAACCACGGACTTCTTGACCGTGCTCGGCTTATATTCGCCGACGTCGATGCCGACCCGCGCGGCGGCGCACAGCACGACCCCGCGCGCCTGGCCGAGCTTGAGCGTCGATTGCGCGTTGGAATTGACGAACACTTCCTCGACGGCGGCCGCCTCCGGCGCGTGATCGGTAATCAGCGCGGCGAGCATCGCATCGAGATGGGCGAGGCGGCGCGGCAGGGTTGCCTTGGTGTCGGTGACGAGCTTGCCGTGGCCGAGATGGCTCAGCCGGTTGCCCTCGGCGCGGATGAGGCCCCAGCCGGTGGTGCCGAGCCCGGGATCGAGACCGAGGATGATCATCGCTTAAGCCCCTCCCCTTCAGGGGAGGGGTGTCGCGCCTGCCGACTCCGCTCGTCATCCCCGCGAAGGCGGGGATCCATTGCCCGTGCCATCGCGGATCTTTCTTGAATCGTACAGGCAAATGGATTCCCGCCTTCGCGGGAATGACGGTAAATTTGAAAGGGTTCGCTAGGAAGGTTCTCCACCAGCGAGTCCCTTGGGGAAGCCCCCCTCCACCACCGCTTCGCGGCGGTCCTCCTCCCCGTTTCGGGGAGGAGCGGGAAGATCAACCCAGCTTCTCCATCACCTCGTCGGGAATCTCGTAATTCCCCCACACGGTCTGGACGTCGTCGTCGTCGTCCAGCGCGTCGAGCAGCTTGAACAAAGTCGCCGCGTCGTCGGCGCCCACCGTCACCATCGTCTGCGGCCGCCAGGCGAGCTTGGCGCCCTCGGACTCGCCGAGCACCGGCTCCAGCGCCTTGGCGACTTCGTGCAGGTCGCCCTGGCCGGTCCAGATCTCGTGGCCGTCCTCGCTGCTGGTGACGTCCTCGGCACCCGCTTCCAGCGCCGCCTCGAACACCTTCTCGGCATCGCCGGCGCTCGCCGGATAGGAGATCAGGCCCAGGCGGTCGAAGCCATGGCTCACCGAGCCGGCCGTGCCCAGGTTGCCGCCGTTCTTCGAGACCGCGGTGCGCACGTTGGTCGCGGTGCGGTTGCGGTTGTCGGTCAGCGCCTCGATGATCAGCGAGACGCCCGCCGGGCCGAAGCCCTCGTAGCGGATTTCTTCGTAGTTATCGCCCTCGCCCTTGCTCGCCTTGTCGATCGCGCGCTGGATATTGTCCTTGGGCATCGACTGCGCCTTGGCGGCGTTGATCGCGGCGCGCAGGCGGGGGTTCATGTCCGGGTCCGGCAGACCCATCTTTGCCGCCACGGTGATTTCGCGGCTGAGCTTGGAGAACATCGCCGAGCGCTTCTTATCCTGCGCGCCCTTGCGGTGCATGATGTTCTTGAATTTGGAATGGCCTGCCATGGTGAACCCGAACTGCCTGCGGTCTGGAGAAGGTGGAAGCGCTCGCCTTAGCGCGGAAGCCCGGCGAGCGCCATCGCGGCGGACTTAGATGCCCAGCGCCTGCTTGTAGGTTTCGAGCAGCATCTCGGCCTCTTCGCGGTGATGCTTTTCCATCTTCCGCAGGCGGACGATGGTGCGCATCGTCTTGACGTCGAAGCCGGTCGACTTGGCTTCGGCATAGACGTCCTTGATGTCGTCGGCGATGCCCTTCTTCTCCTCTTCGAGACGCTCGACACGCTCGATCAGGAGGCGGAGCTGCTCGGCGGAAATATTGTCGGACATGGGTGTTCTAGCTCCTGAAGCATGGGATCGGGCGAACGCGCCGCGCGAGGGTCGCGCCGGCCACTTCGTCCGAAAGGATACGGAATCAGGCGGGCCCTGTACGCCAGCCCGCGCTTTCGCTCAACCTCAGTCCTGCGGGAAGACCTGGCGCTTGCCGCCCAGCTTGTGGACCACCCCGGCGCGCACCACCGTGTCGACATGCTCCAGCACGGTCACGTCCTGCAGCGGATCCCCCGATACCGCGATCAGGTCCGCCGCCTTGCCGGGTTCGAGCGAGCCCAGCTGGTCCTTGCGACCCAGCGCATCGGCCGCATCGAGCGTCGCCGCGCGAATCGCCCCCGCCGGGGTGAGCCCTGCGCGGACGAGCAGCGCGAACTCCCTGGCATTCTCGCCGTGGCGCGACACGCCGGTATCGGTGCCGAAGGCGACCTTCACCCCTGCCTTGATCGCCCTGGCATGGCTTGCTGCCGCAGCAGCGGCAGCCGCCTCGGCCTTGGGGATCGTCGCCGGCGGCAGCTTGCCGGCGCGGGCATTGGCGAGCGCGGTGACCGGGGCGATCATCGTCGGCACCAGCCAGGTGCCGTGCGCCTTCATCGCGGCGATCGTCGCATCGTCGAGGAAGCTGCCATGCTCGATCGAATCGGCCCCCGCCTCCACTGCGCCGCGCACGCCCTCCGCCGCATGGGCGTGGACCGCGACGCGGCGGCCAAAGGCATGCGCCGTCTCGACGACCGCCTTCATCTCCTCGTCGGACATCTGCTTGCCGAGGCCGCCCGCAACGTTGGACAGTACGCCGCCGGTCGCCGCGAACTTGATCACCTGGGCGCCCAGCCCGATCTGCTGGCGCACCGCGCGGCGGCAATCGTCGGCGCCGTCGCAGGTGTTGATCTGGCGGTGGGCGACCGTGTCGGCGAATGCCTCGGCCAGCCCGTTGGTGCCGTCGCCATGCCCGCCCGAGACCGAGATCATCCGCCCGGCATTGACGATTCGCGGTCCCGCGATCGCGCCGCGCTCGACCGCGTCGCGCAGCGCCCGGATCGCGCGGGGGTTACTGCCGAGATCACGGACGGTGGTGAAGCCCGCCTCCAGGTCGCGCCGCGCATCCTCGATGCCGATGACGAATTCGTCGGCTTCGTCCTCGGTGAGCGCGCTCATCCGCTCCTTCACCGGATCGCCTTCGGAGAAGAGGTGGACGTGCAGGTCGATCAGCCCCGGCAGCACGAACTTGTCGCGCAGGTCGACCAGGGTCGCGCCCGTCTCGGGCGCGACGAAGCCGTCGCGGACCTCGACGACCTTGCCGTCGCGCAGGATCAGGGTGCTGGCGCCGCGCGGTGTCTGGCCGGGACGGTCGAGCAACCGCCCCGCCTGGACATAGGTTTCCTTGGGAGAGGTCTGGGCGAGCGCGGGAACCGCCGCCGAACATGCCAGGGCGGCCAACAACAACATCTTCAATTCCCGTCTCCCCCTGTCGCGCCCCCCGTGCAGGCCCAACTCAGGCGTGGGGATCGGTCATGCTGGGAGGATCACTGGCCGGAAAGCTCTCGTCAAGCGCCTCGTCGAGCTCGGCGTCGCGGCCTTCGTTCTTCTTCAGGCTCTCTTCCATTCGCGCCAGTTGCTCGGGCGTGGCCTCGCCCTGATACTTCGCCTTCCACGCGGATTGCTCCATCCCATAGACGATTCGGCGCGCATCGGCCTTGGCGATGCTCGGGTCCGCCTCGTGGATCCAGTCGCCCAGGCAGTTCCGGCAAAAGCCCGAAAGCCCCATCAGATCAATGTTCTGGGCATCGTGGCGGTGGCGCAGATGGCGCACCAGCCGGCGGAACGCCTTGGCCGCTGTTGCGTCGTCCAGGCGATCTAGTTCATCCATTTGGCACCTCCGCAGTTGATGTTAACGCATTTGGGGCTAGAGGCGGGCACGCACAAGCCGAGGAAGACAACGATGACACAGGCGATCTCCCCCCGCTCGCGCAAGGTGCGCGTCCTGGCAACATTGGGACCGGCCAGCGCGTCGCCCGAAATGATCGAGAAGCTGTTCCGCGCCGGCGCCGATGCGTTCCGCATCAACATGAGCCATGGCGACCAGGCCTCGAAGATCCCGCTGTTCGAGGCGATCCGCGGCATGGAGGCGACCACCGGCCGCCCGACCACGATCCTCGCCGACCTGCAGGGTCCGAAGCTGCGCGTCGGCAAGTTCGCCGAGGGCAAGGTGATGCTGGTCACCGGCCACCAGTTCACGCTCGACCGCGACCCCACCCCGGGCGACGCCACCCGCGTCGAACTGCCCCACCGCGAGATCTTCGAGGCGGCGCACCCCGATGCCCGCCTGCTGCTCGACGACGGCAAGCTGGTGCTGCGCGTGACCGACGTGGCACCCGACCGGCTGACCACAATCGTCGAGGTCGGCGGTCCGCTTTCCAACAACAAGGGCCTCAACGTGCCCGACATGGTGCTGCCGCTCGCCGCGCTCACCGAGAAGGACCGCAGCGACCTCAGCTTCGCGGTCGAGCAGGGCGCCGACTGGATCGCGCTCAGCTTCGTCCAGCGCCCCGAGGATCTGATGGAAGCGCGCCGCCTTATCGGCGGCAAGGCCGCGCTGCTCGCCAAGATCGAGAAGCCCTCGGCCATCGCGCGGCTCGAGGAAATCCTGGAGCAGTGCGACGGCGTGATGGTCGCCCGCGGCGATCTCGGCGTCGAGCTGCCGCCGCAGACCGTGCCGCCGCTGCAGAAGCGCATCGTCGAATCGGCCCGCCGCCTGGGCCGCCCGGTGATCGTCGCGACGCAGATGCTCGAATCGATGATCGAGAGCCCCTCGCCCACCCGCGCCGAAGTGTCGGACGTGGCGACGGCGGTGTATGACGGTGCCGACGCGATCATGCTCTCGGCCGAGAGCGCCGCGGGCAAGTGGCCGATCGAGTCGGTGTCGATGATGAACTCGATCGCCGATGCGGTGGAGCGCGATCCGGCGCATGGCGACCGCGTCCACTTCACCGTCACCAAGCCCGATCCGACGACCGCCGACGCGCTGGCCGAAGCGGCGAAGAACATCGCGGCGACGGTCTCGGCCTCGGCGATCATCTGCTTCACCACCTCGGGCTCGACCGCGCGCCGCATCGCCCGCGAGCGGCCGCTGGTGCCGATCCTGGTGCTGACCCCGGAACGCGACACCGCGCGCCGGCTGGGGCTGCTCTGGGGCACCCATGCCGTGCAGACGCGCGACGTCGACTCGTTCGAGGAGATGGTCGCCAAGGCCAAGCGCATGGCGCTGCGCCACGGCCTCGCCAAGGCGGGCGACCGCGTGATCGTCTGCGCCGGCGTGCCGTTCAAGACGCCGGGATCGACCAACGTGCTGCACGTGGTCACGCTGCTCGGCGACGAGCTGACCAGCTATACGGGTCCGGAAGGGAACTGACGTTTAATCCTCCCCCGCCAGGGGGAGGTGTCAGGTGCAGCCTGACGGAGGGGGAGGAAGCACGCCGATGGTTGGGTGCGTACCTCCCCCTCCGTCGCCTTCGGCGCCACCTCCCCCTGGCGGGGGAGGATTGTCCCTTGCCTACCCCCGGCCCATCCGCATCGCCGCACCGGCGACGAAGGGGCAGCCGGCCACCAGCACCAGGCTGATCGCCGCCAGCAGCTTGATCGCGCCGGGCTCGCCGCCGGTGGCACCCGCACCGAAGATCAGCAGCGGCACCGCGAAGGGCAGCATCACCAGCCCCGCCAGCGCACCCGCGCCGCGCAACCCCGCCACCAGCGCCGCCGTCGCCACGCCCAGCGCCGCCAGCCCGGGCGTGCCGATGGCGAGCCCCAGCAGGATCGTCCCCAGCGCCGCGCCGGGCACATGCAGCAGTGCCGCCGCCACGCAGGTCGCCGCCAGCAGTGCGGGGCCGAAACCCAGCCAATGGCCCAGCATCTTGGCGGCAGCGATTCCGGCATCCGAATAGCCGCGCACCACCAGCTGATCGAGCACCCCGCTCTCGGCATCGGGCGTCACCAGCCGCTCGACCGGCAGCAGCGCCGCGAGCAGCGCCGCCGCCCAGATCACCCCGCCGCCGATCCGCGCGAGCAGCCGTCCGTCGGGGCCTATCGCGAAGGGAAACAGGATCGCGACCAGCAGGAAGAAGGCGATCGGCAGCACCAGCCCGCCGCTGCTCCACGCCCGCCGCAACTCTCGCCAGACCAGCGCGATCACAGCGCGATCTCCTGCGCGTCCGGCAGCGCGATCGGCTGGTGCGTCGCGACCAGCACGATGCCGCCGCCGGCGCGGTGCGCGGCGATCCGCGCCTCCAGCATCGCCAGCGAGACGGTATCGAGCCCGTTGCCCGGCTCGTCGAGCAGCCATATCGGCGCGCCGCTGGCCAGCACCCGCGCGAACCCCGCGCGCCGCCGCTGGCCGGTCGAGAGCAGCCGCACCGGCACATCGGCGAGGTCCGCCAGCCCCACCGCCTCCAGCGCATCGCCGACGGCCTCCCCCCGCCCGTCGAGCCCCGCCCAGAAGCCGAGCGCACCCGCCAGCGTCCGCTCGGCATCCAGCGCCGCGGTTTCGCTGAGCAGCGCCCGCGTGCCTTCTCCCGTCACCCGCCCGCCCAGCGGCGCGAGGAGCCCGGCGGCGATGCGGACCAGGCTGGACTTGCCAACGCCATTGGGTCCGAGCACCAAGCCAGCGTCGCCGGGCGCCAGCGCGAAGGAAAGCCCCTCGAACAGGATCCGCCCCCCGCGCAGGCAGGTCACGGCGTCAAAGGCGAGGCCCGGGTTCAATCTGCGGCGTCTTCGAGCGCGTGCATGGCCTCGTCGGACAGGCCAAAATGATGGCCGACCTCGTGGATCACGACGTGGTGGACCAGCCGCTCGAGCGATTCGCCGGTCTCCACCCATTCGTCGAGGATCGCGCGGCGATAGAGGTGGATGCGATCGGGCAACCCGCCCGAATCGAACGCCGATTTCTCGCCGATCGGCCGGCCGTGATAGAGGCCGCTGAGCGCAAAGGGATCGTCGATGCCGAGCGCGTCGAGCGTCTCTTCGTCGGCGAACTCCTCGACCAGCAACACCACGTCGGCGAGATGCACCTGGAAGGGCGCGGGAATGCGGGCCAGCGCGGCGCGGGCGAGGCGCTCGATCAGGGCCGCATCGGGGGCGAAGGTTGGCGCTTGCTCCGGCATGGCCGAATGCATAGGCGGAGCGGCAGAGAACGAGCAAGGAGGGGATCTATGGTAGCGCGACTGACCGACGGCCTGCGCGAGGAATCGCTCGCGGCCCTGCCCGCCTGGAACTACGAACGGGGGCGCGACGCGATCACTCGCCGCTTCCTGTTCGCCGATTTCACCGAAGCTTTTGCGTTCATGACCCGCGTCGCGCTCATCGCCGAGAAGGCGGATCACCATCCCGAATGGTCGAACGTGTGGAACCGGGTCGACATCCTGCTGACCACGCATGACGCGGGCGGGCTGTCGACAAGGGACCTGCAACTGGCGGCGGCGATCGATGCGCTGGTGAAGGGGTAGGCTGACAAGACGTCAGCGGCTCTTTCGCACCCCTCCCGCTTGCGGGAGGGGGAAGAGTAGGCAGGGGAGTAGCGACTTGATTCACTCCCCATCCGGCCGCTCGTACAGATCCCAGCGATGCTCGCCGGTCACGGTGTCGGCATAGGGCCGCCCCGCCGCATCCTTGCTCGGCACGTAGCGGAAGCGCTTGCGGATCAGCTTGCAGGTTGTCTCGTCGAGGTCGCGATTGCCGCTGCTCCGCGTGACGGTGCAGCTCGAGACGCGCCCGTTTACGCCCACCACGAAGCGCAGCCCCACCGTGCCGCTCGCCCCGGCGTTCAGCGCAGCGCGGGGATAGTCGGCATCGGTGATCCCGCCGCCGATCCAGCGCAGCGGTACCCCGCCCCCGCCGCCCGGCCCATTGCCGCGCCCGCCGCTGCCGGTGCCGTCGCCCTCGCCGCCTGCACCGGTTCCCGGCCCCGCCACCGGCGCCGCGCCGGAGGACGAATCGCTGGCCGTGGCAGGCTTGGGCGCGGTCACCAGCGGCGGTGGCTGGAGGACGACCGGCGGCGGCGGTGCGACCACCTCGGTCGCCTTGGAGACTCGGTTGGGCGGCGCCGAGGCGCCCTCGGCCTCGGGCGCCGCGCGCCGCTTGGCCGGCTCGGGGGCGGGCGGCGGCGGGGGTGGCGGCACGTCGAAGCTCAGCAGGTTCGCATCCGGATCGGTGCGGATCACGGTCTGCGCCCGCAGGCCGGCGAACAGCAGCGCCGCCAGCAGCGCCTCCACCGCGATCGCCGCCGCCGCGCCGCGCGCTCGGGAGCCTCCCGACATCATCGGATTTGCCCCGATCGTTGCGGGTTCATGCAACCGAAATGCGGCATGACACATTGATACGCATCGAACACGAACCGAAAGATGGGGTCCGAATATGCGTAAGACAATCGCCGCGCTCGCCGCCTTTGCCCTGGCCATGCCGGTCGCGATGCCGATCGGGGTCGCCAGCGCCCAGTCGCGCTACGAAGGCAAGTCCAAGTCCAGCCGCAACTATCGCTATGTGAAGAAGTGCCGCAAGTCGAAGGGCGAAGCCGGTCTGATCGCGGGCGGCGTCGCCGGTGCGCTGGCCGGTCCGTCGGTGGTCGGCGGCGGCCTGCTCGGCGCCGCGGCCGGTGGTGTCGCCGGTGCGCTGGGCGGCCGCGCGATCGACCGCACGATCACCGCGAAGAACCGCTGCACCTATGTGCGCGTCCGCCGCTGAAGGATCGCAGGGGCGGGCCCGGTCCCGCCCCTTTCCAAAGCTGCCTGCATCGGCCAGAAACCGGCCATTCCCGCGACGCGCTCCGCGCCGCCACCGAAGATGCAGGAAGTATGCGTATGTCCAGCTATGCCGACCGTCTGAACGCGCTGCGCGCGCAACTCGCGCAGGACGCGCTCGACGGCTTCGTCGTGCCGCTCACCGACGAGCACATGTCCGAATATGTCGGTGCCTATGCCCAGCGGCTCGCCTGGCTCACCGGCTTCCAGGGCTCCGCTGGCACCGCGGTAGTGCTGCCGCAGGAAGCGGCGATCTTCACCGACGGGCGCTATACCCTGCAGGTCCGCCAGCAGGTCTCGGCCGAGCAGTGGGACTATGTCGGCGTGCCGGCGACCAGCGTCGCCGACTGGCTGGGCGCGCATGCTCCGAACGGCGGCCGCATCGGCTATGATCCCTGGCTGCACACCCGCGCCTGGGTGGAAGAAGCGCGCAAGGCGCTGGCCGAGAAGGGCGCGACGCTCGTCCCCGTCCGCCGCAACCCGATCGATGCCGTCTGGGCCGACCAGCCGAGCCCGTCCGACGCGCCGCTCGCGGTGCTCGACGAGGCGCTGGCGGGCAAGTCCTCCGCCGCCAAGCGCGCCGAGATCGCCGACTGGCTCCAGGCGCGCAATGCCGACGCGGTGGTGATCGCCGCGCTCGATTCGATCGCCTGGACCTTCAACGTCCGCGGCGACGACGTCACTCACACGCCGGTCGCGCTCGCCTATACGGTGATCCATGCCGACGGCACCGCCGACCTGTTCGTCGCGCCGGAGAAGGTCACCGACGCGGTGCGCCAGCATCTCGGCAACGCGGTGCGGATCCAGGACCGCGCGGCGTTCGCGCCTGCGCTCGGCGGCTTCGCGGGCAAGCGCGTCGTCGCCGATCCGGGCACGGCCGTCGCGGCGATATTCGACGGCCTGGAAGCCGGCGGCGCCACCGTGGTCGCGCTGCGCGATCCCGTCATCCTCGCCAAGGCGATCAAGAACCCCGCCGAGGTCGCCGGGCACAAGGCCGCGCAGGCACGCGACGGCGCAGCACTGAGCCGCTTCCTCAAATGGTTCGAGGAAACCGCGCCGCAGGGCGGCCTCACCGAAATGTCCGCCGCCGACAAGCTGCGCGCGTTCCGCGAGGCGACCGGCCGGCTCAAGGACCTGTCGTTCGACACCATCTCCGCCACCGGTCCCAACGGCGCGATCCCGCACTACAAGGTCACCGACGAATCGAGCCTGCCGATCGAGCGCGGCCAGCTGTTCCTGATCGATTCGGGCGGGCAATATGGCGACGGCACCACCGACGTCACCCGCGTGATGCCGGTGGGCGACGCCAGCCACGAGATGAAGGACCGCTTCACCCGCGTGCTCAAGGGCCATATCGCCATCGCCACCGCGATCTTCCCCGACGGTACGACCGGCGCGCAGATCGACGGCTTCGCGCGGCGCCCTCTGTGGGAAGCGGGGCTCGACTTCGCCCATGGCACCGGCCACGGCGTCGGCGCCTATCTTTCGGTGCACGAGGGGCCGCAGCGGATCGCCCCGCCCTCCTATCCGGGCGGCCAGGCGCTGGAGCCGCTGCGGGCGGGCATGTTCCTCTCGAACGAGCCGGGTTACTACAAGGCCGGCGAATACGGCATCCGTATCGAGAATCTCGTCCATATCGTCGAGCGGACGATCCCCGGCGGCGACAAGCCGATGCTGGCATTCGAGACCCTCACCTTCGCGCCGATCGAGCGCAGCCTGATCCTGCCCGAGCTGCTCAGCCCCGAGGAGCGCGCCTGGCTCGATGCCTACCATGCCGAGGTGCTCACGATCGTCGGCCCGCAGTTGGAGAGCGCCGAGCGGGCGTGGCTCGAAGCCAAGTGCGCGCCGATCGGGTGAGGTAAAGATCCTCCCCGAGCCGGGGAGGATCGTTCAGTCCGCCGATTCGGGGGGCGCTTCCGTCCCCTGCCCGGCCGCTTCCGCCTTCACCCCGCGCGCCTGGGCCTTCCGCCGCCGCAGGTTTTCGCGAAGTTTTTCGGCCAGTCGGGCCTGCTTATCCACATCCTTCATGCGAAAAGCGATAAACCGGCAGGATGCGGGTTGACAATCACGGGTCTCCAAGCAAATAGGCCCCTCCCGCACGGCGCTGGTCGCCGCGGTTGGAAAACAGTGCTGCCGTAGCTCAGTGGTAGAGCGCATCCTTGGTAAGGCTGAGGTCGCGAGTTCAATCCTCGCCGGCAGCACCATTTTCCCCTTCTGACAGAAGAATTTGCCCGCACGGGCACCGTCGCTGGCGAGGCTTTTTCGAGACATATCCAAACAACGTCATCCCGGCGAAAGCCGGGATCCATTCGCCTGTACGGCGCAGCAGGAGCCAAAACGGAGACCCCAATGGATCCCGGCTTCCGCCGGGATGACGATTGGTGGGAGGAGCCGGCCTTTATGCCCGCCGCAACCCGTCGATCCGCACCACCGGCACCGTGCCCAGGCCCTTGGGCAGCGTCACGGTCAGCCCCGCCTGCGACTGACGGAAGGCCACGTCGCCACCGCCCAGCAGCCGCGCCCGCGCCACCCGGCCCGCCTTCAACCCCAGCGCCTGCACCGTCACCGGCGCGCTCGGCGCCTTGAGGAAGAACAGGTACAGCGTGTCGCCCTTGGTGGTGAAGCGCACGTCCCGCTCGGTGAAGCCCTTGAAGCCGTCCTCGTTCTGCATGCCCGCGGCGAGCTGGGTCGGCCCCTCGCCATAGACGCGCCACGGCCGGGTGCCGAACACCGCCTCGCCATTCACCGCCATCCAGGCACCGAGATCGTCGAGGATGCGCTCTTCCTCCGAATCGATCGACCCGTCGCCGCGCTGGGGCACCGAGAGCAGCAGGTTGCCGTTCTTCGAGATCACGTCGGCCAGCCGCTGGAGCACGTCGTTCGCCGACTTGTAGCGCTTTTCGGTGTAGAGGCTGCGCTTGTAGAACCAGTCGCCCAGGCAGGTGTCGGTCTGCCAGGGCTCGTCCCACAGCCGGTCGGCAAAGCCGCGCTCGACATCCTGCACCAGCCCGAAGCGCGCATAGGGCTTGAGCTGCTTGGCATTGAGCACCACGTCGATCTTGCCGTGCTTCGCGATCGAGCGGTTGTAGTAATCGGCCGCCGCGGCCAGCCCGATGGGGCCGAAGGGCAGCTCGTAATCGTCGAAATAGCAGAGATCGGGCTGGTACTTGCTCACCAGGTCGACCTGACGCTGCAGCCAGCGCGTCGCATAGGCGGCGTCGCCGGCCGGGCCGTGCTCGACCCACTGGCCATCGTTATTCTCGTGCCACTTCCCCATCGCCTGCATCGTGTCGATGCCGTCGGGCGCGACAATGTGCTTGCCGGTGTAGAGCAGCTGCGGATCGAGCCCCTCCCACCATGTGCCCGCGCCGTCTGCCTTGGTCAGGCGGAAGGCGTCGTAGCGCTCGCCCTTGCGCGCGTCCTCGGGATCATAGCCATAGGCGGTCTGGAACCAGTGCCAGGCATGCGCCGCATGGTTGGACACGCCGAAGCGCAGGCCGTGCGCGCGCGCCACCTTCTCCCAGGTGCCGACCACGTCGCGCTTCGGCCCGACGCGCAGACTGTTCCACGGATGGTAAGCGCTGTCGTAGCAGTCCAGATTGTCGTGATGGCAGGCGAGCGACACGAAATATTTCGCGCCCGCCTTCACATAGCGCTGCATCAGCGCTTCCGGGTCCCAGTTCGCCGCCGTCCAGCGATTCTGGACCTCCATGAAGCCGACATCGGCGGGGTGGCCATAGGCCTTGCGATGGAAGTCCGAGGCGGGGTGGCCCTGGATGTACATATGCCGCCCGTACCAGTCGCCCTGCTCGGGCACCGATTGCGGCCCCCAGTGCGACCAGATCCCAAACTTGGCGTCCCGAAACCAGTCGGGGTAGCGGTAGTTCGCCACCAGCGACGGCCAATTGGCCTGCACGGGCCCCCGCGCCGTCGTCTGCGCCCGCGCCACTGCCGGCAGGGCGGCGAGCCCCGCCAGAACCCCGCGACGCTGCCATCCTGATCTGATCATTGCTACCTCCCCTGAACCACGGCCATACCATCTTGATACCGCAGCCGCGCGTCAACGCTCTTGTCGCCGGGGGCCGCGTCGGGTGCGCGGTTGCGCGCCGATCGCGATTCTGCAACCACGCGGTACCGCTACCAGATTCAGCGGCAATGCGCCGCGAAAGCACCCGGGCATTGCCGGGTTGCAGAAGAGAGGATGCCCGTGTTCGAAGACCTGACGCGCCGAACGATGCTCACCGGCATGGCCGCCACCGCGACGCTCGCCGCGCTCCCCGCCGGCGCGGCGGACGCGGACGAGGTGCTGCCGCTCTGGCCCGGCTCGCCCCCCGGCGCCCCCTCCCCGCTGCCCAAGCCGAGCACCGAGCAGCGCTCGAAGGACCCCGCCGCGCCCGATCGCTGGCTGCGCGGCATCGATCGCCCGTCGCTCACCGTACGTCGCGCGGCGAACCCGAACGGCACCGCGGTGATGCTGATGCCGGGCGGCGGCTATGGCTTCCTCGCGATCGACAATGAAGGCGAGGAGCAGGCGCGCTGGCTCAACGCGCAGGGCATCACCGCCTTCATCCTGCGCTACCGCATTCCCACCGACGGCTGGGCCAACCGCGCGACCGTGCCGCTCGCCGACGCCCAGCGCGGACTGCGGCTGATCCGCGCCTCGGCCACGCGCTACGGCGTCGATCCGGCCAAGCTGCTGGTGATCGGCTTCTCCGCTGGCGGCCATCTCGCCGGCAGCCTGGCGACCCGCCATGCCGAGCGCGTCTACACCCCCGTCGACGCCGCCGACCAGCTTTCCGCCCGCCCGGATCTCGCCGGGCTGATCTACCCGGTGGTGAGCATGGCCGCGCCCTTCACCCATCTCGGCTCGCGCGACCAGCTGTTCGGCGCCGGCGCCGATCCCAAGGCGCTGGAAGCGGCGTCGGTGGAAAAGCGCGTCAACGCCGAGACTCCGCCGATCTTCCTTACCCATGCCAGCGACGACGGGCTGGTGCCGATCGAGAACAGCATCGCGCTCTACCAGGCGCTGCTCGCGGCCAAGCGGCCGGGCGAGCTGCATGCGTTCGACCAGGGCGGCCACGGCTTCGGCGTGCGCCTGCCCAAGACGGTGCCCGCCTCGGCTTGGCCGACCTTGTTCGCAGCCTATGCGCGGCGGCTGGGATTGCTGGCAGGCTGATCGCAACGATCCGTGCGCCGAAGCGTCTTTCCGTTGAGATTCAACGAGGAGGCGCCGCATGGACCCGAGAACCGAACCCGTCGAGAAACGCGCCCGCAAAGGCTTCGGTGCCGTCGCGCTGATCATCCTGGCAATCATCGCGACGGTCTTCGTCGGCTACAACATCTATTACGCCGTAACGCCGGGTTGACGGGGACGCCACCACCCCTCCGTCATTCCGGTGAAAGCCGGAATCCATTGGGGCCTCCGTTGCCGCTCGATCCGCATCGCCCTGGCAAATGGATCCCGGCTTCCGCCGGGATGACGGCGAAGAAGAGCGGGCTCTATCCCTCCCCGATCCGCGCGCGGCGGCGGCGGACCGGGCTGGCGACCGAGAGGCTCGGCACCACCGGCGCCTCGCCCCGGTCGAACCAGCCGAGCGCCGAGGAGATCGCCGTCGCCGTCGTCCGCAGCAGGGCCAGCGCCTCTTCCTGCGAGACGTGCGGCGCGTCGTCGATCGCGGCGAGGAACGGGATGGTCAGCGCCGCGACGACATGGCCGTCGAAGCCGAAGATCGGGCAGCTCATGTCCGACACCCCGGCCATCCGCGCACTGGGGATCGATTCATAGCCCTTGGCGCGCACCGCCTGTAGCTGCTCCGCGAGCCCCTTGGGCAGCCCCTTCGGGTACAGCGCAGCCCGCCGCTCCTCATCCATCGCCGAGAGCAGCACATGGCCCGAGCAGCTGGTCAGCAGGTCGATCTCGGTGCCGAGCCGCACCGCGAAGCCGGTCTGGCCCGGGCTCTCCTGCCGCGCGACGATCAGCCCGCGCGTGCCGTTCACCACCACCAGATGGCAGGACTGGACCGTCGCCGCCGCCAGGCTGTGCATCAGCGGCGTGGCGACATGGGTGAGCTCCTGCGCCGGCGTCGCGCGGTGGGCAATCTCCAGCACGCGGTAGGTCACCCGGTAGCGATCGCTGGCGCCGTCCTTGTGCAGCCAGCCGCGCCGATCGAGCACGACGATGATCCGGAACAGCTCGCTGATCGATCGCCCCAGCCGCTGCGCGATCTCGCTGATCGTCAGCCCCTGCGGCTCGCTGCCGAGAAGTTCGATCACGTCGATCGCCTTCTCCAGCGCAGGCGCGGCATAGGCGGGCGATTTGTCGGCCGGTGCGGTGGGTGCATTGTCGCTCATGACGGTCAGGCTAACCAATGCGACGAGCGGTGTCATGCCACTTGCGAACAATCGCGGCTTGCGCCTAAGAATGTGAAAGTCATTTTGACCTATGAAAACGTTCTAGAGGAGTTGGGGAGGCGATGCGTTTCGGCAACAAGACCGCGTTGGTGACCGCGGCAGGGCACGGCATCGGCCGCGCGACCGCGCTGCGGCTGCGCGACGAGGGCGCCAAGGTGTTCGCGCTCGACCGCGACGGCGCCGCGCTGGCGACGCTCGAGGGCGTCGAGCCGGTGGTGCTCGATCTGCTCGACGCCGACGCCATCGCCGCGCTTCCCGAGACGATCGGCCAGCTCGACATACTCGCCAACATCGCCGGCTTCGTCGCGGCAGGCTCGATCCTCGACGGCACCGATGCCGACTGGATGCTGTCCTTCGACCTCAACGTTCACGCCATGCACCGCATGATCCGCGCCTTCCTGCCCGGCATGCTGGCCAAGGGCGGCGGCGCGATCGTCAACATGTCGTCGATTGCGTCGAGCGTGAAGGGCATCCCCAACCGCCACGCCTATGGCGCCTCCAAGGCGGCGGTGATCGGCCTCACCAAGTCCGTCGCGGCGGACTTTGTCGCCAAGGGCATCCGCTGCAACGCGGTCTGCCCCGGTACGGTCGACACCCCGAGTCTCCGCCAGCGCGTCGCCGAGCAGGCCGCGCAGCAGGGCATCGCGGTGGAGGAAGCGCATGCCGCCTTCGTCGCCCGCCAGCCGATGGGCCGGCTCGGCCAGGAAGACGAGATCGCCGCGCTGATCTGCTATCTCGCCAGCGACGAGGCGAGCTTCACCACCGGCGCGGTGCATGTGATCGACGGCGGGTGGGTGAACTGATGACTCGCAACGCCCATATCACCGGCCTGCGCACGGTCGACCTCCGCTTCCCGACCAGCGCCTCGCTCGACGGCTCCGACGCGATGAACCCGGACCCCGATTATTCGGCGGCCTATGTCATCCTCGAGACCGACGTCCCCGGCCTCGAAGGCCATGGCCTCACCTTCACCATCGGCCGGGGCAACGACATCTGCGTCGCGGCGATCGAGGCGATGCGCCATCTCGTCCTCGGCCTCGACCTCGCCTGGATCGCCGAGGAGCCCGCGCGGATGTGGCGGCACCTGACCGGCGACAGCCAGCTGCGCTGGATCGGCCCCGACAAGGGCGCGATGCACCTCGCCACCGGCGCGGTGGTCAACGCGATCTGGGACCTCTGGGCCAAGGCCGAGGGCAAGCCGGTGTGGAAGCTGGTCGCCGACATGACGCCCGAGCAGCTCGTCCGCGCGATCGACTTCCGCTACCTCACCGATGCGATCACCCCCGAGCAGGCGCTCGCCCTGCTCACCGAGCGCGCGGCGGGCAAGGCCGAGCGCGTCGCCACGCTCGAGGCGAGCGGCTATCCCTGCTACACCACGTCGGCCGGTTGGTTGGGCTATCCCGACGAGAAGCTGCGCCGCCTCGCGCAGGAAGCGGTCGATGCCGGCTTCGACCATATCAAGCTCAAGGTCGGCCGCGACCTGGAGGACGATATCCGCCGCGTCCGCATCGCCCGCGAGGTGCTGGGGCCAAACCGCAAGCTGATGATCGACGCCAACCAGGTGTGGGAGGTCGGCCAGGCGATCGAATGGGTCAACGCGCTGGCCTTCGCCAAGCCCTGGTTCATCGAGGAGCCGACCAGCCCCGACGACGTGCTCGGCCACAAGGCGATCCGCGACGGCATCGGCCAGGTGCAGGTCGCGACCGGCGAGATGTGCCAGAACCGCATCATGTTCAAACAGTTCATGGCGGTGGGCGCGGTCGACGTGATCCAGCTCGACGCCTGCCGCATCGGCGGGGTGAACGAGGCGCTGGCGGTGCTGCTGCTCGCCGCGCGCTACGGCCTG
Organism: Sphingomonas trueperi; assembly: GCF_011927635.1. GTDB lineage: Bacteria > Pseudomonadota > Alphaproteobacteria > Sphingomonadales > Sphingomonadaceae > Sphingomonas > Sphingomonas trueperi. The sequence goes on along the minus strand of NZ_JAATJB010000002.1, from coordinate 26,317 downwards.
CCGGTTTGCCCGCATGCCGGCGGCGTGGGGCTGTGCGAATACGTCCAGCACTTGTCGATGATCGACTATCTGTGCTTTGCCGGCACCATGGACGGCAGGGTCATCGAATATGTGGATCATCTCCATGAACATTTCCTGGAGCCCTGCGTGATTCGGGACGCGGCCTACATGCCGCCGCAGCGCCCCGGCTATTCGATCGAGATGAAGCCCGAGACGCTCGTCCAATATCGGTTCGGCGCATGAACCTGGGGCTCGCCGGGAAGGTCGTGATCGTCACCGGCGGCTCGTCGGGGATCGGCGCGGCGATCGCAGGGGGCCTTGCGCGCGAAGGCGCGGTCCCCGCCATCGTCTCGCGCGAGCCGCCCCGGCCCGAGCTGGTCGCGCAGCTGGGCGCGGACTGGCTGTTCCACCCCTGCGAGCTGGCCGAGGACGATGCCGTGGTCGCCGCGGTCGACGCGGTGGCGGCGCGCTTCGGGCGGATCGACGGGCTGGTCAACAATGCCGGGCGCAACGACAATCTCGGCTTCGAGGCGACCCCGGCGCAGTTCCGCGCCTCGCTCGACATCAACCTCGTCCATTATTTCGGCATGGCGCGCGCAGCACTTCCGCACCTCAAGGCGGCGCAGGGCGCGATCGTCAATATCGGCTCCAAGACCTCGATCACCGGCCAGGGCCACACCAGCGCCTATGCCGCCGCCAAGGGCGCGGTGCTGGCGCTGACCCGCGAATGGGCGGTCGCACTGCGCGGCGACGGCATCCGCGTCAACGCAATCGTGCCCGCCGAGGTCGAGACCCCCGCCTATGCCGAATGGCTGAAGAGCTTCGACGACCCCGCCGCCCGGCGTGAGGAAATCGAGCGTCGCGTGCCCTTCGGCCACCGTTTCACCACGCCCGAAGAGATCGCCGACACCGCGCTGTTCCTGCTGTCCGGGCGCGCCAGCCACACCACGGGCCAGTGGCTGTTCGTCGACGGCGGCTACACGCATCTGGACCGCGCCATCGAATGACCCCAACAGGGGCGCCGCACCAAGGAGAGGACACATGGCCAGCAAGGCCGGACGCTACACCCCCGCCATCATCCTGACGGTCTCGCTGTTCTTCCTGTGGGGAATGGCGAACAACCTCAACGACATCCTGATCGCGCATTTCCGCCGCGCGTTCACGCTGAGCGATTTCGAAACCAGCTTCGTCCAGCAGGCCTTCTACATGGGCTATTTCCTGCTCGCGACCCCGGCGGCGATGCTGGCGCGGCGGCGCGGCTACAAGGCGGCGATCGTGACGGGCCTGACGCTCTACGCGATCGGCGCGCTGCTCTTCTATCCGGCGACGCATTTCGGCGAATATCGCTGGTTCCTCGCCGCGCTGTTCGTGATCGCCTGCGGCCTCGCCTTTCTCGAAACCTCGGCCAGCCCGCTGATCGCCGAGCTCGGCAGCCCCGAGGGCGCCGCGCGCCGGCTCAACTTCGCCCAGGCGGCCAACCCGCTCGGCACGATCTTCGGCGTGCTGGTGGGGAAATATTTCATCCTCTCCAGCTTCGCGCAGGACGAGAAGGCGCTGGCGGCGATGTCCGCCGCCGAGCGGACCGCGACGCTGCGCGGCGAGCTCGCCTCGGTGCAGACGCCCTATCTGGTGATCGGCCTCGTCGTCCTCGCCTTCGCGATCGCTGCCGCGCTGATCGCCTTCCCGGACAACCGCCGCGACGGCGACGCGCCCGCGGTGCCGACGGGCAAGGCACTCGGCACCGTGCTGCGCGACCGGACGCTGGTCTTCGCGGTGGTGGCGCAGTTCTTCTATGTCGGCGCGCAGGTGGGGCTGTGGAGCTACACGATCCGCTACGCCCAGGTGAACCTGCCCGGCCTCACCGAGCAGGGCGCGGCCGACTATCTGTTCGCCAGCCTGGTGCTGTTCGGCATCGGCCGCTTCGTCGGCGCGGCAATGCTCGGCAAGGTCCCGGCGCCGCAGCTGCTGGCGGTGTTCGCCGGGCTCTCGGCGGCGCTGACCGTGGCGGCGGTGTTCGTCGGCGGCACGACCGGGCTCTACGCGCTGGTGGCGGCGAGCTTCTTCATGTCGATCCAGTTCCCGACGATCTTCGCGATCGGCATCGGCGGCCTGGGCCCGCTCAAGCAGATCGGCGCCTCGCTGATCGTGATGGCGATCATCGGCGGCGCGGTGCTGACCGCGGCGATGGGGCATCTGTCCGACCTCGCGGGGATCAATCTCGCACTGTTGGTACCCGCGGTGGCGTTCCTGGTGGTGCTCGCCTTCGGCGTGCGCGCGACGGGGACGGCGGGGGATGTGGAGTTCGCAGCGGCGGGGCATTGAAGGGCTGAAAAGATCCTCCCCCGGAGGGGGAGGGGGACCGCCGCCGAAGGCGGTGGTGGAGGGGTGTCCCAGCTGAAGACGGAGGCCCGCGCCCCCAGCGTCGACACCCCTCCGTCAGCCCTGCGGGCTGCCACCTCCCCTTACAGGGGAGGATGCACGGAATGCCTTCTATGTCGCAGTCTGCGAAGACTGATCTTTGTGCTCAATGCTGTCGCGATAGTATTCGATATCCAAAATAAACCGCGCAGCACCCCGCAAATTCGTTGAGAAGCGAAGCGTCTCACCCGATTGGAATACCAAACGATAATCCTCAGAGATCTCGCTCCTTTGCACGGACACCAGTTCGGAGATCAAGAACAGCCGTTCCTTACCCGTCCAGCTTCGTACCAGGATCATGCTCCCTTTCCACATTACGCACCGGCCATACGCGATCCAGACAGGGTAAGCTCCAGCAAGTGCAAAGCCGATCAGTACCAACAGCGCATAAAAGTTCTGCTCCTGCGCATCGGGTTGCATCGGATCCGACGTTATCAGGGCCGATCCGGCGAGTACAACGAACGACGCACAGCCGAACAACATGAAGTAGATCAAGAAGCCTGGCTTAAGCTGCTTCCACCCGCTTTCATCGCGCTGGACGCGCACCCGCACGTGCTGAGCAATCATGGTCGCGAGGCCAACTGCCGCGCCTACGATCAGGACTCTCGCCAAGACGCTCATTGCCCTCGCCCCTCACCCTACCAGCACCACATGCAGAAACCGCGGGCCATGCGCGCCGCGGACATAGGTGCCTTCGATGTCGGTCGTGCCGCTGACGCCCGTGACCCAGTAGTGCGCGCGCGGTACCGCGCCGCCCGGCGCGGCGTCCTCCAGCCAGCGGACCAGACCGGCGACCTCCAGCACGACGATATGCCGCAGCGCCAGGAAGTTGGGGAGCATCGGCGCTTCCGGCGACGTCTCGAATACCAGCGACCCCGTCTCCGCCACCCCGGCCCGCGCAAACGCCAGTACCGCGCCGTCGTCGATCGGGCATTCCGCCAGCCGCGTCAGCCCGGCCCAGTCGAGCCCGTCCACCCGCGCATCGGGCGGCAGCCATAGCGCCGGCGCGGCGCCCTCGGCCGCGAGATACCCCGCCACCGCCCCCGGCAGTTCCGCCAGCGAGCCGATCCGTGCATGCGTCGCCGCCACGCTCGGCAGCGCAAGCTGCGCCAGGAAGCGCGTCACCAGATCCTCCGGCCCCGCCGGCCGCTCGCGTTCCTCGCCCGCGAGCAGCGCCGCCGCCTCTGCAGCCAGATCCACCGCCGCCCGCGCCGGCCCCAGCCGCGCCAGGATCGCGTCGCGCGCGCTCATCGTTCGCCCTTTCGATAGCGGTCCATGAAGCTTTCCGCGGCCGGGGCGGGGAAGTCGCGCCCGCCGGTCCAGCCGCCGGCCAAGGGCAGCCGCGAGATCCAGCCGCGCCCGGCCAGCCGCATCGCCCGGATCGCCCAGCGCACGCCTGCGCGGTACAGCCACGGTCGCCGCGCCGCCCAGGCCCAGAGCCCCAGCCCTGATCGCAGCGTCACCGGCTCCAGCCCCTCGCGCCAGCTCTTCTCGCGCCAGCCGCGCAGCAATGTCGGCAAGGGAATCGCGACCGGGCACACCTCCTGGCACTTGCCGTTCATCGTGCAGGCACCCGGCAAATCGCGGCTCGCCGCCAGACCGTCGAGCGCGGGGGTCAGCACCGATCCCATCGGCCCCGGATAGGTGCCGCCATAGGCATGGCCGCCGATCTGGCGGAACACCACACAGTGGTTCATGCACGCGCCGCAGCGGATGCAGCGGAGCATCTCCGCCAGCCCCGCGTCGCGCATCGCGCTGCGGCCATTGTCGACCAGCACGATGTGCATCTCCTCGGGCCCGTCATGGTCCCCTGCCCGCTTCGGCCCGGCATAGAAGGTGGTATATTGCGTCAGCGCCGCGCCGGTCGCCGATCGGGCGAGCAGCCGCAGCAGATGCACGGCATGGTCCATCGAGGGGACCAGCTTCTCGATCCCCGCCGTCACGATATGCACGCGCGGCGGCACTAGCGAGAGTTCGGCATTGCCTTCGTTGGTGACGGTGCAGACTTGGCCCGAATCCGCGATCAGGAAATTGGCCCCCGAGATGCCGACATCGGCGCCCAGCATCTCGCCGCGCAGCTGCCGCCGGGCGCTCGCCGCCATCGCGACGATGCTTTCCTCGACAGGCGGTTCGCGGTGGCGGGCGTGGAACAGTTCGGAGACCTGCTCGCGCGTCTTGTGCATCGCCGGCCAGATGATGTGCGAGGGCCGCTCGCCGGCGAGCTGGATGATGTGCTCGGCCAGATCGGTCTCGACCCGGCCGATCCCCGCCGCCTCCAGCGCGTGCGGCAGCCCGATCTCCTCGCCGAGCATCGATTTGGAGCGGGCGACGCTCTTCGCCCCCGCCTTGCGACAGAGGTCGACGACGATCGCGCAGGCCTCGTCGGCGGTGGCGGCCCAGTGGACCGTCGCCCCCGCTGCGGTCGCCGCCGCCTCGAACTGCACCAGATAGCTGCCGAGATTGGCGATCACATGGTCCTTGATCGCCGCCGCCCGTTCGCGCGCCGCCGCGAAGCTGGGCCAGGCGCCGATCGCAACACCCCGCTTGGCCTCGGCGGTGCCGGCGGTGCGCTCGACCGCGATCTTGAGCTGGCGGTCGGCGAGCGCGGCATCGACCCGCGCGTCGAAGGCACGGCTCATTGCGCTTCGCCGATCGCCGGGCCGTCGGCCATGCCGGCCAGCACCTCGATGGTGTGGAAGGCGCGGACGTCCGCCCTGCGCCGGTGCAGCTTGCCCGCCATGTTCATCAGGCAACCGAGATCGCCCGCCAGCAGCAGCCCGGCACCCGTAGCCTCCACCGCCGCTGCCTTCTCGTCGGCGATCGCGTTGGAGATCGCCGGGTATTTCACGCAGAAGGTGCCGCCGAAGCCGCAGCAGGTCTCCTCGCCCTCGAGCGGCACCAGCGCCAGGCCGTCGACCGCGCCGAGCAGCCGCCGCGGCTGCGCCTTGATGCCGAGTTCGCGCAGACCCGAGCAGCTGTCGTGATAGGTCGCGGTCGCCGGCAGCGCGACGCCCTCCGGCCGCCAGCCGCGCGCATCGAGCCAGGCGAGGATCTCCCAGGTCTTCGCCGCCACCGCCTCGGCCCGCGCGGCCCATTCGGGATCGCCGGCGAGCAATTCGGGATAGTGGCAACGGATCGTCCCCGCACAGCTGCCGGAGGGGACGACGATCGCCTCGTACGATTCCAGCATCGCCACGTTGCGCCGGGCGAAATCGGTGGCGGTGGCGCGGTCGCCCGAATTGAGTGCCGGCTGCCCGCAACAGGTCTGCGCTTCCGGCACCACCACCTCGCACCCGGCATCGGCGAGCGTGCGCAGGGCCGCAAAGCCCACCCGCGGCCGCATCGCATCGACCAGGCAGGTGACGAACAGCGCGACGCGGGACGGGGGAGCCATGGTCATGCCGCGCCTTCGCATATCGGCGCGGGCGCTGTCACCAGCGCGCGCATCAACCCGCCGCGGCCTCGGCCTGCATCGCGGCGACCTCGTGCCGGATCATCCGGAGCACCAGCGCGGCAGCGCGATCGGTATCCTCGGCGGGGCTGAGGAAGCGGTGCTGCATCAGCCCCAGCGCGGTCGCGGTGATCACGTCGGTCAGCGCACAGCGGCGCTCGGCGAAGGCGTCGCCGGGGATCAGCGCCGTCAGCGCCGCGAGCATCGTGCCGCGCACGTCCTCGCGGGTATCCTCGAAGATCGCGGCGATGCGCTCGTTGCGCGCCGACTCGGCGACGATCTCCGCGAACAACGGGTCCGACTCGTCGGGCTCCGGGCGGATGAAATCGGCCAGCCAAGTCCATACGAACTCGGGATCGCCGCTCCGGATGCCCGCGCACAGCGACTCGGGCGCGAGAAAATCCATGCAGTCGGCCCGGACGATCTGTGCGACGATCGCCTCCTTCGAAGAAAAATCGCGATAGATTTGACCTACCGCAATGCCCGATTCCTTGGCGATCTGGGCCACGCCGGTGGCGTGAAAACCGTTCGCAATGAACAACCTGCGCGCTGCCGACACGATTTTTTCGCGCCGCAACAGCGCTTTATCGCGGTGCGGAACGCCGCCTGCTTCCGTGGCTTCTGCCATCCGTGTTACCCTTGAAACCGTCTTGACCGACCACCTCACTTCGCAGTAGCGGCGAATGTGAGCGATCGTTCACTCACATATATCATAACGGCAGGCATCCGCATGACTTTTTTCCGTCACACCGCGCCGGCTCTCGCGCTTGTCCTCGCCGCCTGTGGCGGTCAGTCCCAGCAGCAGGGTGGCGGCGCCCCCGGCGGCGCGGGCGGACAGCAGGCCGCACCGCCCCCCGTCTCCTATGTCGTCGTCCAGCAGCAGGCGGTGCCGCTCACCAGCGAGCTGCCCGGCCGGCTGAGCCCCTATGAGAGCTCGGACGTGCGCCCGCAGGTCAACGGCCTGATCCTCGAGCGGCTGTTCACCGAAGGCGACATGGTCCGCCAGGGCCAGCCGCTCTACCGGATCGACCCCGCCCCCTATCGCGCCGCCGTCGCCAGCGCCCGCGCCGCGCTGACCCGCGCCCAGGCGACCATCGCCACCAGCGAGGCGCTCGCCCGCCGCTATGGCGAGCTGGTCAAGATCAACGCGATCTCGAAGCAGGAAGCGGAGAACGCCGTCGCCAGCGCCGCCCAGGCGCGCGCCGACGTTGCTGCCCAGCGCGCCGCGCTCACCACCGCCGAGATCGACCTCGCCCGCACCACGATCCGCGCGCCGATCAGCGGCAAGATCGGCCGTTCGCTCTACACCACCGGCGCGCTGGTCTCCGCCTCGCAGGCCAATGCGCTGACCACGATCCAGCGGCTCGACCCGATCTATGTCGACATCCAGCAGTCGAGCGCCGACATCCTCAAGCTGCGCCAGTCGATCCTGGCCGGCCAGGTCGCGCGTGACGGCAACGCCAAGGTGGCGCTGACGCTGGAGGACGGCACCAATTACGGGCCGCAGGGCACGATGCGCTTCGCCGACGTGACCGTCGACGAGACCACCGGCAGCCAGGTGATCCGCGCGTTGTTCCCGAATCCGAACGGCCTGTTGCTACCGGGCATGTTCGCCCGCGCCCGCCTCGTCGAGGGTACCCAGCAGAATGCGATGCTGGTGCCCCAGCGCGCCGTCAGCCGCGACGAGCGCGGTAATCCGACGGTGCTGATCGTCGGCGCCGAGAACAAGATCGAGCCGCGCCCGATCCAGACCAGCCGCACCGCCGGCGACAGCTGGATCGTCACCGGCGGGCTCAAGCCAGGCGACAAGGTGATCGTCGAGGGCGCGATGATGCTGCGGCCGGGCATGCCGGTCACCCCGCAGCCCTGGAACCCGAACGCCAAGCCCGCCCAGGGCCAGCCGGGCGCCGCCGCACCCGCCCAGGGGAAGTAACCGCTCATGTCGCGCTATTTCATCGATCGGCCCATCTTCGCCTGGGTCATCGCGATCATCATCATGCTGGCGGGCATCCTCGCGATCCGCAGCCTGCCGATCGCGCAGTTCCCGGCCATCGCGCCGCCCGCCGTCTCGATCACCGCGACCTATCCGGGCGCGGACGCCCGGACGCTGGAAAACACGACGACGCAGATCATCGAGCAGCAGCTGAAGGGAATCGACCACCTTCGCTATTTCTCGTCCTCGTCCTCGTCGGCGGGCACCGTCACGATCACGCTGACCTTCGAACAGGGCACCGATCCGGACATCGCCCAGGTGCAGGTGCAGAACAAGCTGCAGGCGGCCACCCCGCTCCTGCCGCAGGAAGTGCAGCAGCAGGGCATCCAGGTCGCCAAGGCCACCCAGAACTTTCTGGTGGTGATCGGCCTCTATTCGGAGGACGGGTCGCACAGCGGCACCGATCTCGCCGACTATATCGTGTCGAAGCTGCAGGACCCGCTGTCGCGCGTGAACGGCGTCGGCGACACCCAGGTGTTCGGTTCGCAGTACGCGATGCGCATCTGGGTCGATCCGGTGAAGCTCAACAAATACGCGCTCACCATGGATGACGTGACCACCGCGATCCGCGCGCAGAACGCGCAGGTCTCGGCCGGCCAGCTCGGCGCGCGCCCTGCGCCGAAGGAGCAGATGCTCAACGCCACCGTGTCGGTCCAGTCGCGGCTGACCACGCCCGACGAGTTCGCCCAGATCCGCCTGAAGAGCGGCACCGATGCCTCGGTGGTGCGCCTCGGCGACGTCGCCCGCGTCGAGATCGGCGCGGAGAGCTATGGCTTCGATTCGAAGTGGAACGGCAAGCCCGGCGCCGGCATCGGCATCAAGCTCGCCCCCGGCGCCAACGCGCTGACCACGGTCGACCTGGTCAAGGCGCGCGTCAACGAAATCGCCAAGACCTTCCCGGCCGACATCAAGGTCATCTACCCGTACGATACCACGCCGTTCGTCCGCCTGTCGGTCGAGCAGGTGGTCCACACGCTCGTCGAAGCGGTGGTGCTCGTCTTCCTGGTGATGTTCCTGTTCCTGCAGAACTTCCGCGCCACGCTGATCCCGACGATCGCGGTGCCGGTGGTGCTGCTCGGCACCTTCGCGGTGATGGCGATCGCCGGCTATTCGATCAACACGCTCACCCTGTTCGGCATGGTGCTGGCGATCGGCCTGCTCGTCGACGACGCGATCGTCGTCGTCGAGAATGTCGAGCGCCTGATCACCACCGAGCATCTCAGCCCGATCGACGCCGCGCGCAAGTCGATGGAAGAGATCACCAGCGCGCTGGTCGGCATCGCCCTCGTCCTCTCGGCGGTGTTCCTGCCGATGGCGTTCTTCGGCGGCTCCACGGGCGTGATCTACCGCCAGTTCTCGATCACCATCGTCTCGGCGATGGCGCTGTCGGTGTTCGTGGCGCTGGTGCTCACCCCGGCGCTGTGCGCCACCATCCTCAAGCCGCACGATCCGAGCAAGACCGAGGGCAACGGCCTGCTCGCGCGCTTCTTCCGCTGGTTCAACGACAAGTTCGATCGCGGCCAGGCCAAGTACGAGAAGGGCGTGCGCAGCACCGCGCGCAGCTGGAAGCGCTCGGGCCTGGTCTATCTGCTGATCATCGGCGGGATGAGCTTCCTGTTCCTGCGGCTGCCCGGCGGCTTCCTTCCCGAGGAAGACCAGGGCATCGTGATCGCGCTGGTCCAGGGCCCGGCGGGCGCCACTTCGGCACGTACCGAAAAGGGGCTCGACCTGATCCGCGACCACTTCCTCAAGGAGGAAGCGGGCAATGTGAAGGGCGTGTTCACGATCAACGGCTTCAGCTTCGCGGGCGCCGGCCAGAACAGCGGCCTTGCGTTCATGCCGCTGAAGGACTGGGCCGATCGCCCCGGCCACAAGAATGCCGCCGCGTCGATCGTCGGCCGCGCCATGGGTACCTTCGCGCAATATCGCGACGGCCTGATCTTCGCGATCACCCCGCCGGCGGTGCAGGAGCTCGGCAACGCGACCGGCTTCGACCTCCAGCTCGTCGATACCGGCGGCATCGGCCATGAACGCCTGCTCCAGGCGCGCAACATGATGCTGGGCATGGCGATGCAGGACAAGCGCCTGGTCGGCGTGCGCCCCAACGCGCTCGACGACGCGCCGCAGCTCAAGGTCGACATCGACCAGGACAAGGCCAAGGCACTCGGCCTCGACCTTTCCTCGGTCAACAGCACCATCGCCACCGCCTGGGGCGGTTCCTATGTCAACGACTTCATCGATCGCGGCCGCGTCAAGCGCGTCTATGTCCAGGCCGATGCCCCCTATCGCCTGACGCCGGAGGACATCGCCAACCTGTACGTCCGCGGCCCCACCGGCACGATGACGCCGTTCACCGCCTTCTCGACGCTCAGCTGGGCGCAGGCACCGGTGCAGCTCACCCGCTATAACGGCCTGCCCTCGATGGAAATCCTCGGCTCGCCCGCCCCCGGCACCTCGACCGGCGACGCGATGGCGGCGATGGAGGCGATCCACGCCAAGCTGCCGCCAGGCACCCAGCTCGAATGGACCGGCCTCTCCTATGAGGAACGCCTGTCGGGCGGCCAGGCGCCGGCACTCTACGCGCTGTCGCTGCTGATCGTGTTCCTCTGCCTCGCCGCGCTCTACGAGAGCTGGTCGGTGCCGATCTCGGTGATCCTGGTGGTGCCGCTCGGCGTGCTCGGCGCGCTGCTCGCGGCGTGGCTGACCGGGCTCAACAACGACATCTACCTCCAGGTCGGCCTGATCACCACGATCGGCGTGTCGGCGAAGAACGCGATCCTGATCGTCGAGTTCGCCGAGGAGCGGATGCGCGAGGGCATGAGCGCCTTCGACGCGGCGATCGAAGCCGCCAAGCTCCGTCTGCGCCCGATCCTGATGACCAGCCTCGCCTTCATCTTCGGCGTGCTGCCGCTGGCGATCTCCACCGGCGCGGGCGCCGGCGGCCAGAACGCGATCGGCCGTGCGGTGGTGGGCGGCATGCTCTCCGCGACGGTGCTGGCGATCTTCTTCGTGCCGATGTTCTTCGTGGTGGTGCGCAATCTGTTCGATCGCCGCCGCAACAAGAATGCGGGCCCGAATACCAACCATGACGGCGGCGCCAACGCGCCCCAGGGAGCCTGACGGCCGTGACCAACCGCTTCCCCCTGTTCTTCGCGCTGGCCGCGAGCACCGCGCTCTCGGCCTGCAACCTGGCCCCCAAGTACAGCCGGCCCGCGCCGGCGATCCCGGCGGCGCTGCCCCAGGGCGGCGTCTACCCGGCGGCGGCCACCGACGCGCCGGACATCAGCAAGGTCGGCTGGCGCGACTTCTTCACCGACGATCGCCTGCGCCGGGTGATCCAGCTGGGCCTGGACAACAACCAGGACCTGCGGCTCGCCGCGGCCAACGTGCTGCAGGCCCGGGCGCAGTACCGCGCGCAGCGGGCGGACCTGTTCCCCGCGATCGGCGTCAGCGGCACCGGCACCTACACCAACACCGCGCAGTTCGCGGCCAGTGCCGGCGGCGCACTGGGCGGCGCGGGCGTGCAGGACGTCCAGAACTTCAGCGTGTCCGGCGGCATCACCTCCTATGAGATCGACCTGTTCGGCCGGGTGCGCAATCTCAGCCGCGCCGCGCAGGAGCAGTATTTCGCGAGCAGCGAGGCGCAGCGCGCCACCCGCGTGTCGCTGATCGGCGAGATCGCCAGCGCCTGGCTCACCCTCGCCTCGGACCGCGAGCAGCTCGCGATCGCGCAGAACACGCTCAAGGCGTTCGAGCAGTCGCTCGAGCTGACCCGGGCGCAGTTCCGCATCGGCACCGCCTCGGAGCTGGAGTCGCGCCAGGCCGAGACGAGCTACGAATCCGCCCGGAACGACGTGGCGACGGCACAGACCCGGATCGCGCAGGACATCAACGCGCTCCAGCTGCTCACCGGCGCCACGGTTGCGCCCGAGCTGCTGCCGGAATCGCTGGGTGACGCCAAGGCGACGATCGACGCGCTGCCCGGCAACGTGCCGTCGGAAGTGCTGCTGCGCCGCCCGGACGTGCTCCAGGCCGAGCACCAGCTGATCGCACAGAACGCCAATATCGGCGCGGCGCGCGCGGCCTTCTTCCCGAGCATCTCGCTCACCTCCACGGTGGGTTCGATCGCCTCGACGATCGGCAAGCTGTTCGGGTCCGGCACCGATACCTATACGGTCTCGCCCACCGCCTCGCTCAACATCTTCAACTTCGGAAAGAACCAGGCGAACCTCGACTATTCCAAGGCCTCGCGCGACGCGGCGGTGGCGACCTATCAGAAGACGATCCAGACCGCCTTCCGCGAAGTCGCCGATGCGATGGCCCAGCGCGGCACGATCGACGAGCAGCTGCGCGCGCAGAGCGCACGCGCCAATGCAGCGGAGGTCGCCGCCAAACTGTCCGACGCGCGCTACCGGGCGGGGGTCGACTCGTTCCTAACCGTGCTTGATTCGCAGCGCAGCGCCTATGCCGCCGAGCAGAGCCTGGTCACCACGCGGCTGACCCGCGCGAGCAACTTGGTTACCCTGTATAGAACCTTAGGCGGCGGGCTCGACTAGAGGCTTGCCACCTGCGAAAATCGGCATAGTCTCTGGATCCAATAGGAGAAGGAGAGGTGTCGTGTCGCTGAACGAAGTGCACCCCGAACAGGACCAGGGCCTGCCCCCGCTGCCCGTGCAGGCCTCGGACGAAAGCATGATCATCCTCGAGGGCCTGTTGTGCGTGATGCGGGAAAAGAACCTGCTCTCGCGCCAGGACCTCGAGCTGCTCTGCCAGAAGGTCGAGCGCCGCGCCGCCGGCGTGAGCAAGAACCCCCTGCCCTGCTGCCCGAACAAGGCGGCGAACGCGCGCAACTATATCCAGCGCCTCGCCGACTATCTGGGCCAGCGCTATGGCGGCAAGCACCTGCGCCGGGTGAGCTGAGCGCTTAGGCCGGCCCGCCCCGGCCCCGCCCGTCATCCCGGCGAAAGCCGGGATCCATTGGGGTCTCCGTCGCGGTTCTTGCCGAGGCCGTTTGGCGTCTAGATCCCGGCTTTTCGCCGGGATGACGGCTGTCGAGAAGTACGGCGCAACGACGCTGTTGCCGCCCCCGCCCTCCGCCGGCCCCGGCCCCGCCTCCAATAATCGGACAAATCGGCAAATCCCGCTTTGGCAACGCGCCCCCGCGCGCTAGGGCGCAATCGTCTGTCTTTCCTGAATGAGGACGCTTGCATGAAGTTGCTTCGCTACGGCCCGCGCGGTGCCGAAAAGCCCGGCATCCTGGACGCCGAGGGCCGCATCCGCGACCTGACCGGCCTGGTGCCCGACCTCACCGTCGACGTGATCGAGCGGATCCGCGCGGTGGATCCCACCACGCTGCCGCTGGTCGAGGGCGACGTTCGCCTGGGCGTGCCTGTGGCGAACATCGGCAAGTTCCTCGCGATCGGCCTCAACTATGCCGATCACGCCCGCGAAGCCGGCCTCGAGCCGCCGCCCGAGCCGATCTTCTTCACCAAGGCGATCTCGTGCCTCACCGGCCCGAACGATCCGGTGATGATCCCCAAGGACTCGCAGAAGAGCGACTGGGAAGTCGAGCTGGGCGTGATCATCGGCAAGACCTGCCGCCATGTCGACGAGGCCGATGCGCTCGACCATGTCGCGGGCTTCGTCCTCGCCAACGACGTATCCGAGCGCGCCTTCCAGAAGGAGCTCGGCAGCCAGTGGGACAAGGGCAAGGGCTGCGACACCTTCGGACCCATCGGCCCGTGGCTGGTGACGCCGGACGAGGTGGCCGACTGCCAGGCGCTCGACATGTATCTGGACCTCAACGGCAAGCGCATGCAGACCGGCAACACGTCGACGATGATCTTTCCGGTGGCGGAATGCATCGCCTATATGAGCCGCTTCATCACGCTCCACCCCGGCGACCTGCTGATCACCGGCACGCCCCCCGGAGTCGGCGAAGGCCAGAAGCCCGAGAAGATCTTCCTCAAGCCCGGCGACGTGATGGAGCTGGGAATCACCGGCCTCGGCACCCAGCGCCAGGACGTGATCGCGTTCGATCTGGCGGCGTTCAACGACTGAGCACCGTCCCCTTCTTCTAAATCCCCCTCCCGCTTGCGGGAGGGGGGCGCCCCCTAAATCGCCTCCACCGCCAGCACCTCAATCGCTTCCGGCTTCCCTCCGAAATCGACGCGCTCGCCTTCCTCCGCGCCGAGCAGGGCGTGCGCCAGCGGCGCCTGGAAGGCCAGCCGGTCGGCCGCCGGATCAGCCTCATCATGGCCGACGATCTCGATCACCCGCTCGCGCCCGTTCAGCTTGATCCGCACCCGCGCGCCGATCCCCGCCACGCCGTCCTCCAGGGGCGGCGCGACCTGCGCGGTGGCGGCGCGGGTGTTCCAGTAGCGAAGCTCGCGCTTGAGCGCTTCCCTGGCCTCGTCCTCACCTTCGGCCCCGATCGCCGCCTCCAGCGCGGCGACCTTGCCCGCGATCAGCGCCGGCCCTGCCGCCGTGACCAGGTTGGGCCCGGCCGGCAGCGGCAGCTCGAACTTGGGTTCCTTATGTTCCTCGTCGCTCTCGCGGCGAAACGCGACACTCATCGTTGGGGCAGTTCCTCAAGCGTGGACGATACCTTCCAAAGATCGATCGCGCCTTCGGTTGCATGGGTGTCGATTTCCGCCAGCTCCTCGGCGTTGAAATCGAGGTTCTTCACGGCATCGAGCGAATCGTCGAGCTGCTGCACCGTCCGCGCGCCGACCAGCGCCGAGGTCACGCGGGGATCGCGCAGCACCCAGGCGATCGCCATCTGCGCCAGCGTCTGCCCGCGCTTCTCGGCGATCGCGTTGAGCGCACGGATGCGGGCGATATTGTCGTCCGAGAGCAGCCGCGTGTCGAGCGATCCGCCCTTGGCCGCGCGCGCATCCTCGGGCACGCCGTTCAGATACTTGCGCGTCAGCATCCCCTGCGCGAGCGGCGAGAAGGCGATGCAGCCGGTGCCGAGATCCTCGAGCGTGTCGAGCAGGCTCTCCTCGATCCAGCGGTTGAGCATCGAATAGCTCGGCTGGTGGATCAGCAGCGGCACCTTGTAGTCCGCCAGGATCGCCGCGGCCTTCCGCGTCAGCTCGGGCGAATAGCTGGAGATGCCGACATAGAGCGCCTTGCCCTGGCGGTGGATCTGGGCGAGCGCGCCCATCGTCTCCTCCAGCGGCGTCTTGGGGTCGACGCGGTGCGAGTAGAAGATGTCGACATAGTCGAGCCCCATCCGCTTGAGGCTCTGGTCGCACGAGGCGATCAGATATTTCTTGCTGCCGCCGACGTCGCCGTACGGCCCGGGCCACATGTCCCAGCCGGCCTTGGTCGAGATGATCAGCTCGTCGCGGTGCTGCGCGAAGTCGGTCGCCAGCACGCGGCCGAAATTCTCTTCGGCCGAGCCATAGGGCGGCCCGTAATTGTTCGCGAGATCGAAGTGCGTCACGCCGCGATCGAACGCCCGGCGCAGCATCGCGCGGGCATTTTCGAACACGTCGGTGCCGCCGAAATTCTGCCAGAGCCCCAGGCTGATCGCCGGCAGGTCGAGCCCGCTCACGCCGCAGCGGCGATAAGGCATGCGGCCGTCATATCGGTCGGCATCGGCGTGCCAGGGCTGGGGATAGGCCATCATCTCTCTCCATCGGGAAGGCTGTACGGAACGCGCCTATACGCACGCCGGGTCCGTTGCGGAACACCCTCGCCCACCAACAAGGGCACGCCGCCCCCAAGGACAGCTATCTTGTCCCGATCGTTGCCGGCGGGTAACGCGGTCGGCCATGCAGTATCACAGCACCCGCGGCGGCGCGCCCTTGCTGGGCTTTCGCGACGTCACCCTCACCGGCCTCGCCAGCGACGGCGGCCTCTACGTCCCGACCCAGTGGCCGCGCTTCTCGGCCGAGGACATCGCCGCCATGCGCGGCCTGTCCTATGTCGAGACGGCGGTGCGCGTCATGCTGCCCTTCGTCACGCCGGACCTGAGCGAAGACGAGCTCCGCCAGCTCTGCACCCAGGCCTATGGCCGCTTCGCCCACACCGCGGTGACCCCGCTGGTCCAGATCGACCAGCAGCACTGGCTGCTCGAGCTGTTTCACGGCCCCACCCTCGCCTTCAAGGACGTGGCGCTCCAGCTGCTCGGGCTGCTGTTCGAGAAGTTCCTGAGCGGCACCAACCAGCACCTCACCATCGTCGGCGCGACCTCGGGCGACACCGGCAGCGCCGCGATCGACGCGGTGGCGGGGCGCATCGGCGTCGACATCTTCATGCTCCACCCGCAGGGCCGCGTGTCGGACGTCCAGCGCCGCCAGATGACCACGGTGCTCGCGCCCAATGTCCACAACATCGCGATCGACGGCAGCTTCGACGATGCCCAGGCGCTGGTGAAGGCGATGTTCAACGATCGCGACTTTGCCGGTCGTTTCCAGCTGAGCGCGGTCAATTCGATCAACTGGGCCCGGCTGATGGCACAGGTGGTCTATTATTTCTACGCCGCCGTCCGCCTCGGCGCGCCCGAGCGGGCGGTCGCCTTCTCGGTACCGACCGGCAATTTCGGCGACGTGTTCGCCGGCTATGTCGCCGCGCGCATGGGCCTGCCGGTGGCCAAGCTGGTGGTGGCGACCAACGTCAACGACATCCTCCACCGGGCGCTGTCGGCCGGGGACTATTCGGCGGGCACCGTCACGCCAACCGCCGCGCCCTCGATGGACATCCAGGTCAGCTCGAACTTCGAGCGGCTGCTGGCCGATCTCGCCGGTGCGCCGATCGCGGACCAGATGCGCGGCTTCGAATCGACGCGCGCGATGCAGCTCACCAACGCCCAGCGCGAAGGCGCCTCCAAGCTGTTCACCAGCGACGCGATCGATGCCGACGGCATGAACGAAGCGATGCGCTGGGCCTGTGCCGAAGCCGGCCAGGTGATCGACCCGCACACCGCGATCGGCCTCGCCGCCGCGCAGCGCGCCGGGCTGGCGCCGGACGTGCCCGTCGTCACCCTCGCCACCGCGCATGCCGCAAAATTCCCCGACGCGGTCGAGCGCGCCACCGGCATGCGTCCGACCGTGCCGAGCCGCGTCGGCGACCTGTTCGAGCGCCACGAGCGCTACGACACCCTGCCCGCGACGTTCGACGCGGTCACCGGCTATATCGCCGAGCGCGCCCACGCCCGCCCATGAAGCTCGTCACCCTCACCGGCGAGCCCTGGGGCGACTATGGGCTGATCGATTCGGGCCATGGGCGGAAGCTCGAGCGCTACGGCGCCTATCGCTTCATCCGACCCGAGCCCCAGGCGATGTGGGCGCCGGCCGCGGCCGAGTGGGACGCGCATGCCGAGTTCGTCCCCGGATCCGACGAGGATGGGGGCGGCCGCTGGGAGTATCTGAAGCCTACGCCCCGCGAAGGCTGGCCGCTGGCCTGGCGCGAGGTGCGCTTCACCGCCCAGACCACGCCCTTCCGCCATCTCGGCTTCTTCCCGGACATGGCGCCGGTATGGGACTGGATGCGCGGCCGGATCGACGGCATGGACAGTCCTGAGTGCATGAACCTGTTCGGCTATACCGGCGTCGGCTCGCTGGCGCTGGCGGCGGCGGGCGCCAAGGTGACGCATGTCGATGCCTCCAAGAAGTCGGTGATGGAGGGCAAGGCCAACGCCCAGCTCTCGGGCATGGCCGATAAGCCGATCCGCTGGATGATCGACGACGCGATGAAATTCACCGCGCGCGAGGTGCGCCGCGGGCGGCGCTATGACGGCATCATCCTCGATCCGCCCAAATGGGGCCGCGGGCCCAATGGCGAGGTGTGGAAGCTGGAAGAGGGTCTGCCGTCGCTGATCGACGACGTCGCCAAGCTGCTCGACGCGAATTCGCGCTTCCTGTTCCTCACCGTCTACGCGGTGCGGATGTCGGCGCTGGCGATCGGCGAACTGGTCCGCCAGGCGATGGCGGACAAGGGGGGCACGGTCGAGGCGGGCGAGCTGACGGTGCGCGAGGAAGCGCGCGGGCTGGAGCTGCCGACGGCGATTTTTGCGCGGTGGAGTAGGTAACTATTCGCCTACCGCGCAAGCACTTCAGCCGTGGTGGCAGATCACTGCGGCTGCGAATTGACTAAAAAGTCCCTGCGGAACCATGCCCCTTCGTCGCCTGGCATTGCGTATGCTACATCGAGAATGATTTGATACGCGGTACAAACGTCGGCAGGCTGCGCATCTTTCTGATTCTGCACGGCGCTTGTCACAGCATCTAGCCGGGACGCCGGGAGCTTGCGCCATTCAATCTCCAGAGGCTTCGCGAAAGCAGCAGTTGCCTTGTCCTTCTGCAGTTCGCTAATTTCAACGACGGGCATGTCAGCATCGAGCGATGAAAAAATCGCTTTTCTCAGCAGGCCCAGAAACTCTCGAAAGGGGACGATCCCCATTCTTGAAATGACCTGCAGCTCCATACCGGCTTCTACCCGCGTGGAATAAATATGTGCGCACTCTTCCTGCGTAGAGCTTTTTGCCAAAGCCGCAAGAAAGTAGTAGTATCTTTGAATATCGAAATCGCTCATCTTCGAAAAACCGCGAACCTGCAACGCATTCAGAAGGTCCTCGACAACCAAATCGCTGACCCGAGGCACTGACTCACGGTCTCGTAAATCACCACGTCGCGCGTACATTTTGTCCGCCACGATAGCGACAAAACGTGGGTCATGATGGATTGCGCGCACATGCTCGTCTAAAGCTTCTGCAAAAGGCCCTTGCAGACCGAACCGTGCAGCCATAGCGCGTCCGAAGCCGGGGCGCTGGAGAGCCGAAGCCGCCAACACCTTCATTTCCGATTTAGAAATTCCCTCCGCAGGTCCCGGCTTGACGCCCAGCGGCTTAGTCGTGAGCGAAGGACCAGGCCTACGGGATGACGCGCCAGCATCTTGCGACAAAATTAGCGTTTTGACACCGCCACTTGACGTCGAACCAGCTGCGACGGCGGTAGAAACTAGGCCGCAAAAAACGGTCGCGATCAGCACAAACGTAATCGGCTTCATGTCTTCCCCCATGCTCCGCAACCTTCGATTAGTGATGATCACAGCAGCGTCTCGGGTGACGTAGCGCTTCAGGCCATCCCAGCACAACGGTATCACGGACATCCAGACCGAGGCCTCCATCTGTTGGAGCAGAAGGATATTTGATGATCCTGGGGGAGTGCTTAGACCATCATTGCAGCTGTAATTCCGGTTCCTATATGTTCTATGCCGGGATCTACCCAGCGAGCGCTCTTTGAACCTGCTGGAACCACGCCTCGCGAAATGCACCGTGCACGTCCACGTGTGTGAACTTACGAATCGCGCACGAGTGTGAACTTTGGCAACTTAGCGAGCAGCAATCGCTCGCCGCGACACCCACCTCAGTCATCCCGGCGAAAGCCGGGATCCATTAGGGTCGCCGTTCCAGCTCCAGCCCCGGCGGAGCGGTGAATGGATCCCGACTTTCGTCGGGATGACGACGGAAAAGGTGGAGAGGAAGAAACGCCAGCGCTCAGCCGGCAAGCACACCCAGCCGCACCAGCTCGGCGCGGAACGCCTCCGCGCCGGTAAACACCACGCCGTGAATACCCTGCCCCCGCGCCGCCTCGACGTTCACCGGCAGATCGTCGACGAACACCGCGTCCGGGCCCTGCAGTCCGAATCGCTCCAGCGCCAGCGCGTAGATGGCGGGATCGGGCTTCACCAGCTTCTCGTCGCCCGAGACGACGATGTCCTGGAAGCGGCCGAACAGCCAGTCGACCTGCGGCATCCAGGCCCGCCAGAACTCGCCGGAGAAATTGGTGATGCCGAACAGGGGCACGCCCGCCGAATCGAGTTCCTCGACCAGCTCGGCCATGCCGGGGATCGGCGGACCCAGTTGGTCACCGAACTGCGGCCCCCAGAGCGCGATCTTGTCGGCATGCTCGGGGTACAGCGCGCTCAGCTCCGCCGATGTCTCGGCGAAGGGGCGGCCAGCGTCATGCTGGAAATGCCATTCCTTGGTGACGACCTGCGACAGAAACGCGTCGAGCGCCTGCTCGTTTTCGAACAGGCGCTCGTACAAACGCCGCGGTTCCCAAGGGAAAAGAACGTTGCCGACGTCGAAGATGACGGCGTGCGGCGCAGTCCCCACGTATGGGCTCAGCCCTGACGTGCCTTGAAACGCTTCTGCGTCTTGTTGATCACGTAGATCCGGCCACGGCGGCGGATCACGCGGTTGTCGCGGTGCCGCCCCTTGAGCGACTTCAATGAATTGACGATCTTCATGACCGATTCGCTTCTCAAATTATCTGGAATGCCGGAAAGAGCGGCTCGCCTATAAGCGCGGGGCCGGGAAGTCAAGGCCGCGTGTGTCCCGTGCCGCCGATATGCAGCCGAACGCCGCGCTCGAACGTTCCGTCCCCGATGGGACCCGCAAATCCGCTCGACCCGGCCCATGCTGGCAGGATAGATCCATTGCGCCCACGAAACAGGAGTGCGTGTTCGTGAATCCGTATCTGCGTCTTGCCCTGCTCGCTACCCTGCCCGCGCTCGCCGCCGGCTGCACCACCACCGGCGCCCGTCCGCCGATCGACGTCACCCGCTATCATCTGAGCGAGCCGTTCGAGCGCACCACGGTCAGCGTGATGCCGATGACCGGCGCGATGGACGTCACGCCCGAATTCCGCGTCTATGCCGATGCGGTGCAGGCGGAGCTGAACAAGCAGGGCTATGTCCCCGCCACCAGCGATCGCCCGGCGGGCTATATCGCCTCGGTCTCGTTCACCCGTGCCTCGCGCGGCGTGGTCCGCGAACCCTCGCCGGTCTCGATCGGGCTGGGCGGCGGCAGCTTCGGCGGTGGCCGGGGCGGCGGTGTCGGGCTGGGCGGCGGCGTCTCGTTCGGCATCGGCAAGCGCAAGCAGAACGAGATCCTCGTCTCGCAGCTCTGGGTGCAGCTCCGCCGCCGCGCCGGCGAGAACGTGATCTGGGAAGGCCGCGCCGAGACGACCGGCGTGGGCCTCCGCGACAACCAGCCTGCCGCCACCGCGCAGCGACTCGCCGCTGCGCTGTTCAAGGACTTCCCCGGCGAGTCCGGGATCACTACGACGGTCAAATGAGCATTCAGATCAGCGCCGCGTTCGACAGCGGCAACATCCGCGTGGTCGCCATCGAAGGCGACCGGGTCGACTGCGAGATCGTCCTCGATCACCAGTCGGACTTTTTCCAGTGGTTCCACTTCCGCGTCGCCGGCGCGAAGGGGCGGACGCTGACCTTCCGCATCCTCAATGCGGGCAGCTCGGCCTACCCCTTCGGCTGGCCGGGCTACAAGGCGCGCTGGTCGGCGGACCGCGAATCGTGGCGGATGACCGAGACGGACTATGCCGACGGCATCCTCAGCTTCACCCATCACTTCCAGACGGACCTCACCTGGTTCGCCTATTTTGCCCCCTATTCGATGGAGCGGCACCACGACCTGGTCAGCCGCATCGCGCTGCAGGAGGGCGTGACCCACCGCCAGCTGGGCGAGACGCTGGACGGCCAGCCGATCGACTGCCTGACCATGGGCGAGGGGCCGAAGCAGGTCTGGCTCTATGCCCGCCAGCACCCGGGCGAGAGCATGGCCGAATGGTGGATGGAGGGCGCGCTTGAGTTCCTCACCGACGAGGACAATGCCGTCGCGCAGGCGCTCCGCACCAAGGCCACGTTCCACTGCGTGCCCAACATGAACCCGGACGGCTCGCGCCGCGGCCATCTGCGCACCAATGCGGCGGGGGTGAACCTCAACCGCGAATGGCACACCCCGACGCCCGAGCGCAGCCCGGAAGTGCTCGCGGTGCGCAACGCCATGGACGCAACCGGCGTGGACTTCGCCATGGACGTGCACGGCGACGAGGCGATCCCGGCCAACTTCCTCGCCGGCTTCGAGGGCATCCCGAGCTGGACCGACGCGCTCGGCGAGAAATTCTACGAGTTCGGCCGGCGTCTCGCGGCGCACACCCCCGATTTCCAGACCGAGCTCGGCTATGACAAGTCGCCCCCGGGCAAGGCCAACCTCGCCATGTCGACCAACCAGCTCGCCGAGCGGTTCGGCGCGGTGTCGATGACGCTGGAAATGCCGTTCAAGGACCATGATGCGAACGCCGATCCCGAGTTCGGCTGGTCGCCGACCCGCAGCAAGCTGCTCGCCCATGCCTGCCTCGAGACGCTGGCGGGCATGATCGACACGCTGTGATCACGATCCGGGAAGGCGGGCTGGACGACGCCCAGGTGCAGGATCTTCTGCGCCTGCACGCGGCGGGCATGCTCGCCAACTCGCCGGCCGAGAGCTGCCACTTCCTCGACCTGTCGGGCCTCCAGGCGGCGGACGTCACCTTCTGGAGCGCCTGGGCGGGCGCGGACCTGCTCGGCATGGGCGCGCTCAAGCAGCTCGATGCGACCCATGGCGAGGTGAAGTCGATGCGCACCGTGCCGGCGCAGCTCGGCAAGGGCATCGGCGCGGCGGTGCTCGAGCATATCCTCGCCGTCGCCCGGGCGCGTGGGCTGACGCGGCTGAGCCTGGAGACGGGTACCGCGCCGGCGTTCGAACCGGCGATCCGACTCTATACCCGCTACGGCTTCGCCCCCTGCCCGCCGTTCGGCAGATATGCGGAAGATCCGCATAGTCGCTTCCTCACGCTGGCGTTGTAGTTGAATATTAGGAGCTGCGCATGTTCGCGGGCTGGGCATCGCTGTGCCCGACGAGCGTCGCGTGCGCCTGCCGCAGGATATAGCCATAGCGGCATCTCGATCCGATAGGCATAGCCGTTCAGCCAGCGCTGCATCGCCCACCAGATGATCGGCCAGGCGACGAAGTTGGCCAGCAGCGCAGGGCGGGTCCGCTGGCGGAGCAGCAGCAGGCGTATCTGCGCCGTGCTCGCCCCCATCGCCTTGCGGATGCCGATCGCCTAGAGCAGTTTCCGATCAATTTGGATCATATCCGCAGGAACTGAAGTAGTTGGCGCATTCGATGGGCTGGAAGATGTCGACAAGTGCGCCGATGTGGTTCCAGAGTCCGCTGACAGTGCGCTCTCCAGCCTTTCGGAGCATGGCCTTGAGGCGGGCAAAGGCCTTTTCGATGGGGTTGAAATCGGGGCTGTAGGGCGGGAGGAAGCGCAGCGTCGCGCCGGCCGCCTCGATCCGCTCGCGGACCGCGGGTCGTTTGTGGCTCGACAGATTGTCCATGATGACGATGTCGCCGGGACGCAGTGTGGGCACGAGGAGCTGTGCCACATAGGCTTCGAACCAGTCGCCGTTGATCGGTCCGTCGAGCACCATCGGCGCGACCATGCCGGTCATGCGCAGTCCGGCGACCAGCGTGGTGACCTTGCGATGGCCATGCGGATATCCCATCCGCAGCCGCTCACCTCTGGCGCATCGACCGTGGCTGCGGGTCATGTTGGTGGCGGCCCAGGTCTCGTCGATGAAGACCAGGCGTTCCGGTTCCAGATCTACTTGGCCATCGAACCAGCCGCGGCGCTGCTTCAGGATGTCGGGCCGGTCTTGCTCGACGGCATGGCCAGTCTTTTTTTGCGCGTCATGCCACGGCGCGCGAAGAAGCGATGTAGCCCTGAGACAGAGGCCGCCAGACCCTTCTTGGCCAGGGCTCGGCGAAGCTCTTCCAGAGAGATGTCCTTGCGGGCTTCCCACAGCGCGAGAATGTCAGCTGCCCGTTCCTCGACCCGACGCGAACGCATGTCTCCGCCTTGCAGCTTGGCGGCAAAATTGCCCGTTTCCCGCCTCTGCGCGTGTCAGCGGATCGCTGTCGAGGGCGCAACCCCAAACCGTGCGGCTGCAGCCCGACAGCTCAGCCCGCCGTCAATCGCAGCCAGAACACGAACCCGCAAATCCATAGAGAGAGCATGACCCATCCATGCCGGACTCCTTCACCGGCATGCATTCTGAATCAGAAATCGCGATCCTTGGGGATCCCTCCACGATTCAGTGCGGTCGAAATCCGCTCTAGATGACCGCCCACACGGCCGCATTGGCGAAGTCGCCATCCTGCTTGCCATTCGGAAGACAACAGGGACCTAAGATGTGGCCAGTGCGATACGCGAAGCTCGCGTTAACTGCGAAGCTATGTGATCTCGCCTGTTAAAGCGGGAATCCCGCCAATTTTCCTCGCTAGACGCGGCGACCGCTTTCACCCCTTCAACCTTAACTCAGATATTGCGTTCGGACTGCCCCTCGGGAGACGTCGCCGTCTCGCCCGATCGCCCCATGCCGATCTCCGATTCATACTCAGCACTAATTGGCTCATCTAAAAATAGCTCGTGTATTTCCTTTTCTCCAACTCCCCGGACCAAAATACTCAAACGATCATATACTTGAACTTCAATCAATCCCCACTCTAGAAGAGCAGCAAGATATCCTTGCCATATCAGTGACACGCTTTCGGTATTACGCCAATTTAGTTGACGTACAATTCTGTTTTTAATCTCTTCTTCCATTGGGCAATTTTCCATCATCAAATTCATCATTTTATCCTCGGTACAGAAATTTCACCTTCTGAAGTAATAATGGTGATATTTTGTATCTTCAATTTCCGATCAGCCCCATAAGCACGGCCAATAGCACGATATGCAACATATTTCGTCATTCCATCCTGTCCGCGGGCATCTATAATTATGTTACCCGATTGGCCACGCGCGTCCATGATGGTGCTTGATATAGATTTCGAGATACCATCTATCGTCTTATTAGCAATATTGTTCACCGTCTTCAATTCATAACTGACCCCATCAATAATGAAGTCGACAGTTCGATTCGTTGATGTAGGAATGATTTCTACAGTTCGCCCAGCGACAATTAGATCATTCACAAAAGATTTTTCTGCAGAAGTTAATCCATCAACTGAGCCAAATAACCTGCCTGGGCCGTATACGCCCCCCCCCGCTAAGAAGGTCACCTTGGCTGTGTGCAACATTCGTATATGCTCCGCCAGTGTTCGCTGGCTCAGGAAGCTCAAATCCTGGCAGAGGCGGCGGCGGGATTGGCGTCACCAGCGGTGGCGTTCGGATGTCGTCCGGGTTTGGTATGGGCGTACCTAGCTGCAGATCGGGCGGCGGCATCGGCGGCCGGCCCTGCAGCGGGGGCAGCGGCGTAGCTACCGGCAGGGTTTCCGTGTTTGGCTTCGCCGATGGATCGACGGGCGTCATCGTGCTGGGCGAAGACGGGGTGTTGAGCCCGACGTAGAGGTACGCTGCTCCCAAACCGAGCCCTGCCCCTACAATCGCCGCGTTGCCATAGGGGCCCTTCAGCTTGGTCAAGGCGTTGATCGCCGCGCCCAATTGCGGCGTGTATCGAGCCACGAACGAACTTCCAGGCGACGTAGCGAGAACTTCGATTTGCGCCGGGGTAAAGCCCAGGGATGCCAACTTCGCCAGAGCGGCGGCCGCTTCTGCCTCCCGCTGCTTTCCCACAACATTCTGGTTACCCAGGGAATAAGCGTCCAGCGCGGCCTGCTGATCGGACGACAGCGTGCACATTTCCTTGGCATTCGCACAAGCGCTGACCTTGTCGAACGCCGACAGCCCGCCCAGTTTGTTCACGGCTTCCCGGAACGCTGGATCCTTTTCGTAGACCTCCGCAACCGGAAGACCATGCTTCCCGTCAGGACTATAGAGCCCCATTGGCGTCGTCGTGGAGTTGTTCTGCGTCTCGAGATGCGCCGACGTCACGGCACTCTGCGCGTCCAAGCCCGCAGCGGAGGCGACCGCTGCGACGATCGTCGCCACCAGATTGTCGCGTGCCTGCTGCTCCGCGAGCGTCAGTTGCTTGCCGTCCTTATCGGTTGCGGTCGTCTTCCCGGTCTTGAGAAGATCGTTCAGCACGACCGCTGCCGCGGCGCCCATCGCTCCGCTAGCACAGTCGCCCGAGCCCCCGGCCGCGCTGCCGGCACAGCCGACCAGTCCCTGCAGCGCGGCGCGGGCCTCTTCGCTATGGAGCTTGTCGGCGATGTCCTTGACCTTGCTCGTCGCCAGGCCCTGCAGCACGTTGACCGCCGCTCCCTGCACGAGGCTGGTGAGCGAGCCGCTTACGTCCGATCCGGCAGCGCCGTTGATCGCCGTGAGCACAAGCCGCCCGGCGCCACCGGCACCCCAGATCGCATAGGGGTTGGACTTGGGATCCCTGTTCGGATGCTCTTCAGCCCATTTCTCGGCCTCGGCTGCCTGATGGCTCAGGAACGCCGTCGTCTCCGCGGCCAACGCCTGCGCCGCCTGGAAGCCCTGGGCGATTTCCTGGCGCTTGGCCTCGTCGAACTGCTGGACGACTGCGCCGGCATTGGCGCCGCTGGTGTCGCGGCGGATCGTCTGGGCGAGCGCGGCGCTGGCGGCGTCGCCCGAGGTGATCGTGATCGTGCCGTTCGCGATAGCCGAATAGGTCGTGCCGGACTGGTCGCCGCTCGCCCCCATCGCCATCGGCGGGGTCGCGGTCACCGT
>NZ_JAATJB010000001.1 GCF_011927635.1 Sphingomonas trueperi | reverse complement strand
CCGGCCCGCCCCGCCGGGGGCGGGGGGCGGGGGGCGGGGGGGGGGCCGCCCCCCCCCCCCCCCGCGCGCCCCCCCCCCCCCCCCCCCCCCCCCGCGGGGGGGGGGGGGGGGGGGGGGGGGGGGGCCCCCCGGCATCGGCACCGGAATCGCTTGGGAGGCGCGGGGGCCCACCCCCTAGCCCCCTCCCGCTTGCAGCAGCGGGGACCAGCTTGCTCCAGCGTTCGGCCAGCCGCCGCGCATTCTCGGCCCTCTGGCCGCGCTCGCCCTTCCACCGGCGCAACCGCAGTTCGAGGTCGGCATCACTGCCCCCCAGCCCGCGCTCGCCGAGCAGCACCGCCACCGCCGCCGCCGTCCGTGCCATGCCCCGCTCGCTGGCGCGCACCAGCATGTGGCCGAGGCGTGGCGGCAGCGGCAGGCGGGCGATCGCCTTGCCATGTTCGGTCGGGCGGCCGTCGGGGTCGATCGCTTCCAGCGCCCCCAGCCGCGCCCGCGCCTCGGCGATCGCAGCCTCGGGCGGCGGATCGAGCCAGGCGAGCTGGCGGGGATCGGTCACGCCCCAAAGCGCGCAATCGAGCATCAGCGCCGACAGATCGGCTTCCAAAATCTCCGGCGGATCGAAGCGCGGCAGCCCCGCGGTCGCCGCCTCCTCCCACAGCCGATACGCCGTCCCCGGCCCCTGCCGCGCGGCACGCCCGGCGCGCTGGGTCACCGCCGCCTGGCTCGCCCGCTCGGTAACCAGCCGCGTCATCCCCGCCGCGCGATCGTAGCGCGGGCGGCGCGCCAGCCCCGAATCGACCACCACCCGGATGCCGTCGAGCGTCAGCGAGGTCTCGGCGATCGAGGTCGCCAGCACGATCTTGCGCCGCCCCTCGGGATCGGGCGCGATCGCGGCGCGCTGGGCGGCGGGCTCCAGGCTGCCGTGCAGCCGGTGGAGCATCGCGCCGCCGATGTCGCCCAGCCGCTCCGCAGTCCGCTCGATCTCGGCCACGCCCGGCAAAAAGGCGAGGATGCCCCCCTCCTCCTCCCGCAGCGCCTGCCGCACCGCGCCCGCGACCGAATCCTCGATCCGCGCCTCGGCCGCGCGGCCGAGATGGCGCAGCGTCAGCGGATAGCTGCGGCCTTCGCTCTCCACCACCGGCGCATCGCCCATCAGCCCGGAGAAGCGGGTGCCGTCGAGCGTCGCCGACATCGCGACCAGCCGCAGGTCCGGCCGCAGCGCGCCCTGCGCATCGAGCGCCAGCGCGAGGCCGAAATCGCTGTCGAGGCTGCGTTCATGCACCTCGTCGAACAGCACGGCGGAGACGCCCGCCAGCTCGGGATCGGCCTGGATGCGGTTGACGAAGATGCCCTCGGTGACCACCGTCACCCGCGTCGCGGCCGAGCGCTTGCTGTCCATCCGCGTGGCATAGCCGAAGGTCTTGCCGACGCTTTCCCCGGCCAGCGCCGCCATCCGCTCCGCCGCCGCGCGCGCCGCGAGCCTGCGCGGGGAGAGCAGCAGGATTTCGCCGGTGCACCAGGCCTCGCCGAGCAGCGCCGGGGCCACCGCGGTCGTCTTGCCTGCCCCCGGCGGCGCGACCAGCACCGCGTTGCTCGCCACCCGCAGCACATCGAGCAGCGCCGGCAAAACAGCGTGGATCGGCAGGGGTGACGTCATTCGGCTGCAACCATTCGGGACAAGCGTGGTTAGGCGGACTCACCGCCAGAGGAGCGCGACATGGCACGAATCCTTTCCCAGTTCACCATCACCCCGGACAGCGACGGCGATTACACCCTCCACCTCGAGGACGAGGACGGTGAGACGATCGAGATGACGGCGAGCTACGAGCAGCTCGACCTGATCGTCGAGGGCATCGAGGAAGTGCTCGACATGGACGAGGAAGACGCGCTCGAAGTCGACGAGGACGAGGGCGAAGAAAAGTCGACCGAGGCGTAATCCCCGGAAGCTTTTTGATGGTCGCATTTCCCGAGCCTTGGATCGCAAGCGATCCACTCGGAAATGCTCCGGTCGGCGCGCGTCAGTAGGCGCGCGCCACCGCGAATTCGACCGCCTCGACCATCGCGTCCTTCGCCTCGCAGGCGCGGAAGCCGCCCAGCGCATCGATCGCGCGCTGGCCGTAATGGCGGGCACGGGCGAGCGTGTCGTCCACCGCGCGGCAGCTCTGCACCAGCCGGATCGCCTCGGCGAAATCCTCGTCCGAGATGCGGCGGCCCGAAATCGCTTCCTTCCAGAAGCCGCGTTCCGCCTCGTCGCCGCGCGCGTACGCCAGGATCACCGGCAGCGTCATCTTGCCTTCGCGGAAATCGTCGCCGGCATCCTTGCCCATCGTCGACGCGTCCGAGACATAGTCGATCGCGTCGTCGACCAGCTGGAAAGCGATGCCGAGGTTGCGGCCATAGGCGTCGAGCGCGAGTTCCTCCGCCTCGGGACGCTCGGCGACCACGCCCGCCACCCGGCAGGCGGCGGCGAACAGCGCCGCAGTCTTGGCGCCGATGATGTCGAGATAGCGATCCTCGGACAGGTCGATCCGGCGCACCGCGGTCAGCTGGTTGACTTCGCCCTCGGCGATCACCGCGCTGGCGTTCGACAGGATGTGCAGCGCCTTGAGGCTTTCGGCCTCGACCATCAGCTCGAACGAGCGGCTGAACAGGAAGTCGCCGACCAGCACGCTGGCGGGATTGCCCCAGATGATGTTGGCGGTGCGGCGGCCGCGGCGCAGGTCCGAGCTGTCGACCACGTCGTCATGCAGCAGCGTCGCGGTGTGGATGAACTCCACTGCCGCCGCCAGCTTGTGGTGGCGCGTGCCCGAATAGCCGAGCAGCCGGGCGCTGGCGAGCGTCAGCATCGGCCGCATCCGCTTGCCGCCGCCGGCGATCAGATGGCCGGCGAGTTCGGGGATCAGCGGGATCTCGGACTGCATGCGATCGAGGATCACCGCGTTCACCAGGTTCATGTCCTGGGCGACCAGCGCCATGATCGGATCGAGCGAAGGCTGGGTTCGCGAGCCCAGGCGGTGGACGGTTGCGCTCATATGCAACGAGCCTCTGGCCTTTGTGCATTGCAAAGGCAAGAGGTGCTTGCATGGCCGTGCCGCAGCGGCAAAGGAGATTCGCATGACCGACGCGACGCTGACCCGCTATCGCCAGAGCATCGACAATATCGATGCGGCGCTCGTCTTCATGCTCGCCGAGCGGTTCAAGGTGACCCAGGCGGTGGGGCGCTACAAGGCCGAATCCGGGCTGCCGCCCGCCGATCCCGGCCGCGAGGAGGCGCAGATCGCCCGGCTGCGCGCGCTGGCGCAGGATGCCGATCTCGACCCCGAATTTTCCGAGAAATTCCTGCGCTTCATCATCGACGAGGTGATCCGGCACCACCGCCAGGCCCAGGAAGCCGGCGCTGAAGCCGGAACCCCCGGGGCCTGACCCCGTTGCTGGGCGTGAAACCCGAGGGGGCAAGCGCTTGAGCGACGATTATCTGATCTTCCGGCCCGACGATGTCGACCTGACCCGCTCACCGCTGCGCGAGGGGGTGGACGACGCGACCTATGTCCTTGGCGCCTTCAACCCCGGCTTCGCGCGGCTGCCGAACGGCAATCTGCTGCTGATGGTGCGCGTGGCCGAGGCGCTGCGCGATCCGGTGGTGGATGGGCATGCCCGCGCCATTCGCTGGACGCCTTCGGGCTATGTGCTCGACGCGCATGCCGTCGCGGGGCTCGACATGGCCGATCCGCGCCAGTTCGCGCTCAAGGACCGCAATCCGCGGCTGCTCGGGCTTACCTCGCTCTCCTGGCTGTTGCCGGTGGAGCTGGATGCCGATGCCCGCACGGTGGTGGCGGTGCATTACGACAAGGCGATCGCGCCCTCGGCCAGCTATCTCGATTACGGTGTCGAGGATGCGCGGATCACGTTGATCGACGGCACCTATTGGATGACGGTATGCGGCGTCTCGGCCGAGCGGCACTGCACCGCGATGTACCGCTCTTCGAACGGCCTCGACTGGGAGCTGCTCGGGGTGGTGCTCGACCACCAGAACAAGGACATGCTGCTGTTCGAGGGCCGCATCGACGGCTTCTTCCACGCGCTCACCCGGCCGCTCGGCGAAGTCTATTTCGC
Source organism: Sphingomonas trueperi (assembly GCF_011927635.1). Lineage (GTDB taxonomy): Bacteria > Pseudomonadota > Alphaproteobacteria > Sphingomonadales > Sphingomonadaceae > Sphingomonas > Sphingomonas trueperi. Next base: position 684,827 of record NZ_JAATJB010000001.1, on the reverse strand, counting down.
CTATCCGGACGACTCGCCCTGGCTGGGCGGCCCGTCGATCAACCTTGCCCGCTCGCCCGACGGGCTGCACTGGAAGCCGCTCGACCAGCCCGGCCTGCGCGCGCGCAAGGGCTCGACCTCGAACCAGCGGATCGGCGGCGGCAGCCAGCCGGTGCGCACCGAGGCGGGCTGGCTGCTGATCTACCACGGCGTCGAGAAGCGCGACGCGGTCGGCATCTATCGCAGCTTCTGGGCGCTGCTCGACCGCGACGATCCCAGCATTATCCTGCGGCAGGAAGACACCGTGCCGCTGCTGGAGGCCAATCCGGCGCTCACCGCGGACATCGCGCACCAGCTGTATCTGCCGACCCCGGTGGTGTTCACCACCGGGCTGGTGGATGCGGGCGAGCGCTACATCGTCGCGAGCGGCGAGGCGGATCTGGCCTGCCGGATCACGCATATTCCCAAGGCGCGTTTCCGGTGAATGGCCCTGCAATTCCTCCCCGGCACGGGGAGGGGGACCGCCGCCGAAGGCGGTGGTGGAGGGGCCGCGCCGCAGGCGCGGTGCGGAGGACGCGCGCCGGACCACCGCCGCGTGCCGCGACGGCCCCTCCACCATGCTGCGCATGGTTCCCCTCCCCGTTCCGGGGAGGAATTTTCACGAGGAACCCCCAATGACCGAACCACGCTGGTGGCAGACGGGCGTGATCTACCAGGTCTATCCGCGCTCGTTCAACGACTCGAACGGCGACGGCATCGGCGACCTGGCGGGCGTGACCGCGCGGCTCGACTATCTGGTCGATCTCGGCGTCGACGCGGTGTGGCTGTCGCCGATCTTCCCCTCGCCGATGGCCGATTTCGGCTACGACGTGGCCGATTATTGCGGGATCGATCCGCGCTTCGGCACGCTCGCCGACTTCGATGCCCTGCGTGACGCAGCCCATGCCCGCGGCCTGAAGCTGCTGCTCGATTTCGTGCCCAACCACAGCTCGAGCGAACATCCCTGGTTTCTCGAAAGCCGGTCCTCGCGCGAGAACCCCAAGCGCGACTGGTATATCTGGCGCGACCCCGCGCCCGATGGCGGGCCGCCCAACAACTGGCAAAGCTATTTCGGCGGCAGCGCCTGGGAATGGGACGCGGGCACGGGCCAATATTATCTCCACCAGTTCCTCAGGGAGCAGCCCGAGCTCAACTGGCGCAACCCCGATCTGCGCGCGGCAATGCTCGATGCGATGCGTTTCTGGTTCGATCGCGGCGTCGACGGCTTCCGCATCGACGTGCTGTGGCTCACGATCAAGCACCCGGACGTTCCCGACAACCCCGCCAATCCGGACTGGCGCGAAGGCATGCAGGATATCGAGCGGCTGCTGCCGGTCCACTCGGCCGACCAGCCCGAGATGATGGAGATCATCGCCGCGATGCGCGAGGTGGCGGAGGCCTATCCCGAGCGCGTGCTGATCGGCGAGATCTACCTGCCGATCCCGCGGCTCGTCGCCTATTATGGCGAGGGCGGCAACGGCGTGCACCTGCCCTTCAACTTCCATCTGCTCGACGCACGCTGGGATGCCGCGGCGCTGGCCGGGCTGATTACGGACTATGAGGGCGCGCTGCCGGCCAATGGCTGGCCCAACTGGGTGCTGGGCAACCACGACAAGCCGCGGGTCGCCTCGCGCGTGGGGCCCGACCAGGCGGCCGTGGCGATGCTGCTCCTCCTCACGCTGCGCGGCACGCCGACCTTGTACCAGGGCGACGAGCTCGGCATGCCGAACGTCGCCATCCCGCCCGACCGGGTGCGCGACCCGCAGGCGCTGCGCGAGCCCGACACCGCGTTCAACCGCGACGAGGTCCGCACGCCGATGCCCTGGGATGCCAGCGCGCATGCCGGGTTCAGCAGCGTCGAGCCCTGGCTGCCGCTCAATCCCGATTGGGCGGAGCGCAACGTGATGGCGCAGCGCGACGCGGCGGGGTCGATGCTGAGCTTCACCCGCGCGCTGCTTCAGCTGCGGCGGGCGCATCCGGCGCTGTCGGTTGGCAGCTGGCACGCGGTGTCGAGCGACGGCGCGGTGCTCGCCTACGAACGCCGGCATGGCGACACGCGCGTGCTGGTAGCGCTCAACCTGTCCGATGCACCGCAGACGCTGGCGCTGCCGGCATGGGCCGCCGCGCTGGCGCCGGTCCTCACCACGCCCCGCCATGACCTTCGCGTGGAGGGCTCCCCCCTCCCCCTCGCCCCGAACCAAGGCATCCTGCTCGCATGATCAACCCACCCGTGCCCCTGCGAAAGCAGGGGCCCAGAGCCACGCGCGATTCGCTCTCCAACCCTGGGCCCCTGCTTTCGCAGGGGCACGGTGACGCTTTGCGCACAAGCGGGCCCGCCGCATGAAGATCGCGATGCTCGCGCCGATCGCCTGGCGCACCCCGCCGCGGCATTATGGCCCCTGGGAGCTGGTGACGAGCCTGCTCACCGAGGCGCTGGTCGCCAAGGGCGTCGACGTCACCCTGTTCGCCACCCAGGACTCCATCACCACCGCGCGCCTCGCCGGCGTCGTGCCGCGCGGCTACGAGGAAGATCCGGCGATCGACGCGAAGGTATGGGAATATGCCCACCAGTCGCACCTCTTCGCCCGCGCGGGCGAGTTCGACCTGATCCACAACCAGGCCGATTTCCCCGCCCACGCCTATGCCCCGCTGATCGACACGCCGATGGTGACGACGATCCACGGCTTCTCCTCCGAACGCATCCTGCCGATGTACAAGCCGTTCGAGGACCGCGTGCATTATGTCGCGATCTCGGATGCCGATCGGCACCCGGCGCTGCGCTATGCCGCGACGATCCACCACGGCATCCGGCTGGACGAATTCGCCTTCGACGCCGCGGGCAGCGAGGACCTGCTGTTCTTCGGCCGCATGCATCCGGACAAGGGCGCGGCGGAGGCGATTGCGGTGGCGCAGGCGACCGGCCGCCGGCTCGACCTCTACGGCATCGTCCAGGACCAGGGCTATTTCGAGCGGGAGGTGCAGCCGCACCTGGGTGACCGCATCGTCTATCACGGCCCGGTCGGCGGCGAGGCCCGCATCCGCGCACTCGGCAGCGCCCGCGCGCTGCTCCACCTGATCAATTTCGACGAGCCCTTCGGCCTGTCGGTGATCGAGGCGATGGCCTGCGGCACCCCGGTGATCGCGGTGCGGCGCGGCTCGATGCCCGAGCTGATCGACGACGGCCAAACCGGGCTGCTCGTCGCCTCGGCCGACGACGCGGTGGAGGCGGTCGAATGGGTTGGAGCGATCGATCGCGCCGCCTGCCGGTGCGCCATCGAGGCGCGCTTCTCGGTGGAGGCGATGGCCGATCGCTACATCGCGCTGTATCGCGAGGTCCTAGCGCGCGACTGAGGCCCCACCCCGCTCGCGAAAGGCGCGCGGCGGGGCACCCACATGCCGCGCAAAGAAGCGCGAGAAATAGGCCGGGTCCTCGAACCCCACCGCGTCGGCGACCTCGCTGACCGACAGGTTCGAATAGAGCAGCAGCCGCCGCGCCTCGAGCAATGCCCGCGCATCGAGCATCGCCGCGGGGCTGCTGCCCGCGACCCGGCTGCAGGCGAGGCGCAGCGCGGTGACGCTCACCCCCAGCGCGCGGGCATGGACGCCGACGGGCTCGCGCAGGCGAAACCGCGCCTCGATCCGCGCGCGCAGCCGCGCCACCACCTCCGCCTCGCGCCGGCTGCCGCTCCCCCGCGCTGCCGCCGCCCCGCCGCAGCGCAGGCTGCGCACCAGGATCGCGAGCAGCGCCGCTTCCACCGCCGCGCGCTGGCCGGGCGCCGACCAACTGAGCTCGCGCTGGACCTCGCCGAGCGCCGCGGCGATCGCCTCCCCCTCGCCTTCGGTCAGCGGCAGCGCTCGCGGCATCCGGAACAGACCGTCGAGCGCCGGATCGCGCATCGCCAGCTGGGCGAAATAGGCGTCGGCGAGGGTGCAGACCCAGCCGCGCGACTCCTGATGCCAGCCAAAGCCATGGACGATCGCGGCCGGCACCAGCAGCAGCGCAGGCGCCGCGAACGTCACCGTCTCGGCCTCGGCGGTCATCGCGCCGCCGCCCTCGGCGATCAGGATCACATGGTGGAGATCGCGGTGGAGATGCGGGCGTATCGTCCATTCGCTCGGCCGCGAGCGATCGTCGAGATCCTCGACATGGACGAACCCCTCGGCGACGCCCCGCTGCGGCTCGCCATAGAGATAAAAGGCCGGGACCGGGCTCCGCGCGCGCATGGAAGGAGCGTTACACGGCCGGGCGAATCGTCCAAGCAAAAGGTTGACGTGTCCCTCACGCACCGTTGCGCGCCTCGGCACCATGCTGCGCAACAAGAAACGTGGAGAGGCTCCCATGCGGACACAGGTTGCGATCATCGGCGCAGGCCCTGCAGGGTTGCTGCTCGGCCATTTGCTGCGGGCGGAAGGCATCGACGTGGTCGTCGTCGAGCGCGCCACGCCGGACTATGTCCTGGGCCGCATCCGCGCCGGCGTGCTGGAGCGCACCGCGACGATGCTGATGGAGCGGGTCGGTCTCGCCGGCCGCATGCACCGCGAGGGCCTGCCGCATGACGGCTTCGCGCTCGCCGATGGCGACCGGCTGATCCGCATTCCCGTCACCGAGCTCACCGGTCACCATGTGCTGGTCTACGGCCAGACCGAGCTGACCCGCGACCTGATGGAAGCCGCCCCAGCGCGCGGGCTCCAGGTGCTCTACGGCGCCGCCGATGTAGCGCTGCACGATCTCGAAAGCGACGCGCCGTACCTAACCTACAGCCAGGACGGCCGCGCCGAGCGGATCGATGCGGACTTTATCTGCGGCTGCGACGGCTTCCACGGGCCCTCGCGCAAGGCGGTGCCGGCCAGCGTCGGCGCCGCCTACGAAAAACTCTATCCGTTCGGCTGGCTCGGCATCCTTGCCGATGTGCCGCCCTGCCATCACGAGCTGATCTACGCCAACCACGACCGCGGCTTCGCGCTCGCCTCGATGCGCTCGGCGACGCGCAGCCGCTATTACATCCAGGTGCCGCTCGACGAGGACCTCGGCGACTGGCCCGACGACCGGCTGTGGGACGAGCTGGCGGTGCGCCTCGGCCCCGAGGCCGCAGCCAGCCTCACCCGCGGCCCGGCGATCGAGAAGTCGATCGCGCCCTTGCGCTCCTTCGTTTTCGAGCCGATGCGCCACGGCCGGCTGCTGCTCGCCGGCGACAGCGCGCACATCGTGCCGCCCACCGGCGCCAAGGGGCTCAACCTCGCCGCCTCGGACGTGCACTATCTCTCCGAGGCGCTGGTCCGCCACTATCGGCACGGCGACCAGGACGCGATCGGCGGCTATTCGCAAAAGGCGCTCGCACGGGTCTGGAAATCCGAGCGCTTCTCGTGGCAACTGACCAAGCTGATGCATCGTTTTCCGGAGACCGATGCGTTCGATCGCCGGATGCAGCTGGCCGACCTGGACTATATTGCCACGTCGCGCGCGGCACAGACGACGATCGCCGAAAACTATGTAGGATTGCCGCTCTGACCATGACGACGCTGCCCACCCGCAAGATCGGCCCCTTCACCGTCTCGGCGATCGGGCTTGGCTGCATGAACCTCAGCCACGCCTATCTGCCGCGCCCCGACGCGGCCGATGCCGAACGGCTGCTGCTCCATGCGCTGGATGCGGGCGTGACCTTCCTCGACACCGCCGCGCTCTACGGCTTCGGCGCGAACGAGGAACTGCTCGGCCGCACGGTGATGCATCGCCGGGGGGACTTCACGCTGGCGAGCAAATGCGTGCTCGGCGGATCGGACGGCAAGCGCGGGATCGACGGCAGCCCGGAAGCGATCACCCGCACGCTGGAGGACTCGCTCCACCGACTGAACACCGAGCATATCGACCTCTATTACATGCACCGGCTCGACCCCAAGGTGCCGGTGGAGGAGTCGGTCGGCGCGCTCGCACGCGCGGTGGAGGCGGGCAAGATCGGCGCGATCGGGCTTTCGGAGATGTCGGCGGCGACGCTGCGGCGCGCGCACGCCGTGCATCCGATCGCGGCGATGCAGACCGAATATTCGCCCTGGACACGCAACCCCGAGATCGCGGTGCTCGATGCCTGCGCCGAGCTCGGCACCGGCTTCGTCGCCTTTTCGCCGGTCGCGCGCGGGCTGCTCGCCGGCGGAATCTCGGCCGAGGGCGTGCCCGAGGGTGACCTGCGTCGCGGCATGCCGCGCTTCCAGGGCGAGAACCTCGCCCGCAACCTCGACATGGCCGCGCGCTTCCGCGCGATTGCCGAGGCGGCGGGCTGCTCGATGGCGCAATTGTGCATGGCGTGGCTGCTGTCGCGCCGGGAGTTCATCGTGCCGATCCCCGGTACGACCCGGATCGACCATCTCGACGACCTGCTCGGCACCTTCGCCCATCCGGTGGCGCCCGAGCTGCTCGCCCAGGTCGACGCGCTGTTCCCGCCCGACGCCGCCGCCGGCCCGCGCTATGCCCGGGAGGCGCAGGCGCAGGTCGACACCGAAGTCTGGCCGGACGAGCAGCTGGCCTGAGGCTGTCCTATCCCGCCAGCATGCGGAACGCCCGGCGGTTGGCGACCGCCACCGCCGCGTGGCCGCGCATCAGCCGCTCGGCGCGCTCGGCGTCGCCGGTGCGGAGCGCCTCGAACACCGCGCGATGCTCCTGATGCGCCGCGCGTAGGTGGCGGTACTCGCCTTCGAGGTCGTCCCAGTCGAGCGCCAGCGCCGCGGCCGAGGCGAAGGGCAGATGGTTGTTGCGGCCGAGCGCCAGCGCGATCGAGGGATTGCCGCTCGCCGCGATCAGCAGGTCGTGAAAGGCTAGATTGTAGCGGTAGAAGCCGTCGAGATCGCCTTCGGCCAAATGGCCCTTGGCGAACAGCGCGTCGCCCTCCGCCAAGATGGCCTCCAGCTGCGCCGCCTCCGCCTCCGTCAGCCCGCGCTCCGCGACCCGACGCGCCGCCAGCCCTTCGAGCACGCCGCGCACCTCGATCGCGCCGGTGATCGCGGCGGCGTCCACCGCACGGGGGGTATAGCCGCGCGCGCCGAGCTTCTCGACCAGCCCCTCATGCTCCAGTGCGCGCAGCGCAGTGCGCACCGGCATGCGCGAGACACCCAGCGCGGCGGCGGTGGGGATCTCGGCGATGCGTGCGCCCGGCTTGATCGTGCCGTCGGCAATCATGCGGCGGAGCGCGGCCAGCACCTGCTGGCCCGGCTTGGCAGGCTTGTCCATCGCCGGCGCTTAAAGCATCGACGCGGCGCCCCGCCAAGGGCCTAGGCGGCTGCGTCGACCGGCGTTGCCTGCTCGGCGGCGATCGCGCGTTCGATCATCAGCCGCGAGCGTACCCCGCCCGCATCGATGTTGAGCTTCATCAGCCGGCGCTCGGGATAGCGCAGCAGATTGGCCTGCTGGCGCTCGAGCATCTCGAGATCCTCGCCGAAGATCTTGCCCTGGCCCGCGCGGATCGTGTCGGTCAGCGCGCTGTCCGCCACCGCGAAGCGCCGCGCCATGCCCCAGAAATAATGGTGCGAGGTCTCGGTCTCGGGGGTAATGAAGTCGACGACGGTGCTCGCCGCCTTCCAGCGATCCTCGGCATGATAGCCGCCCTTGCCGGCAAGCGCGACGCCCACTTCGATCAGCACATGGCTCGGCAAGGTAAAGCGGCAGATCTGCCAGCGATCGACCGGCTGGTCGTCGGGCAGCCCGGCGCCGCGCAGCGCCATCTTCCAGAAGGGCGGCGCCTCGATCCCGTCCATGAAGCGGCGGGTGACCACCTGCTCGCCCTCGATCAGCGTCTCGACCGGTGCCTCGTCGATCTCCTTCTGGCCGATGCTGGTGCTGTGGACATAGGTTTCGTGGGTGAGGTCCATCAGATTGTCGACCATCAGCCGATAGTCGCAGGCGATGTGGTAATAGCCGCCGCCATAGGCCCAATCGGGGCTTTCGGCCCAGGCGAGGTGATGGAGCCTGGCAGGATCGGCGGTTTCCGCATCGCCCGGCCAAACCCAGAGAAAGCCGTAGCGCTCGATCACCGCGAAGCGACGGATGCCGGCGAACTTCTCGACCCGCTGGCCCGGCATCGCCGTGGCGCGCCCGGCGCAGCCCATCACCAGCCCGTGATAGCCGCAGACCAGCTCACCGTCGCGCACGAAGCCGAGCGAGAGCGGCGCACCGCGATGCGGGCAGAAATCCTCGAGCGCGACCACCTGCCCTTCGGCACCGCGGAAGAACACCATGGGCTGGCCGCAGATGGTACGCCCGAGCGGGCGATCGGCAAGCTCGTCGGCTGCCGCCGCGACATACCACGCGTGGAGGGGCCAGGGTGACGCGATATCCTGCGTCTGGGGGGATCGACTCATTTCCTCTCCTCGTGTCGAGCACGCTATTGGATCCAATAGGCACATGTGCGGGGCGGTTTGTCAATGCGGGTGCAGGCCGCCGCCAGGGTCAGCGCCGCCAGCTTCTCCATCGCAAGTTCGCGTAGGTCGGGATCGTCGATATCGGGGATCCTCACGAAACCCGCATGAGGCGAGCATGAAGCGCCGCCAACTCTTCTACGGCAGGTCCTTGCCGTAGCGGCACATGGTCGACGGGGGCAGCAACAGATGACGGACGCGCCGGCCTTTATTGCCATTGTAACTATGCCACATTGCGGCATCTTCTCCGTCGCGCCGATGACGGACAGGTGGACGTGATGCACGAGCGAAACGGAACCGTGCCGCGCCGCGAGAACTACTCCGGTACCGCCACCGATTGCCGCAAATTCGAAAGCGCCCGCTGTTTTCTGCATTGACCAACGGCGAAACGGGGTCCAACGAATATCGCCAAATAATGTTGCAATGTGAAGCCACAGCACGTGCAACGGCATTTGGGTTTGGGTTGATCGGCCGCAGGGCACGGCCTGGTCGGTGCGTGCGAAGCGCGGCTAGGGGGTTTGTTAACCATGTTCCACCACGATCGATCCGATACCCCCGGGTTCGCCCCGGCTTTCGTTTGTTGACTGCTAAAGGAAAATCCTTGTGACTCCGAATGAGCGTAAGATGCTTGATTGCCTCAAGAAGGGGCGCGACCATTACGGTGTCGTTGCCGTGAAGGCAGAGTTCGAAGCGGAGGGCACGCGGCCGGACGAGTTCCTCCGGCTCCTCGAACTGGCGCAGCGCGCGGACCTCAAGGTCGCGCTGAAGATCGGTGGTTGCGAAGCGGTTTCCGATCTGCTCTCGACCAAGATCTACGGCATCGACTATGTCATCGCACCGATGGTCGAGACGCGCTACGCGCTGTCGAAGTTCATCGATGCGAAGAACAAGACCCACGGCCCGAACGAGGAGCGTACCGAGTTCCTGTTCAACCTGGAAACCCAGACCACGCTCGACAATCTCGACGACATCGTGCCGCTGGCGAAGGGCAATGTCGACGGCATCGTGTTCGGCCGGGTTGACTTCACCCTGTCGCGCGGCATGGCCCGCACCGCGGTGAACGAGCAGAGCATCACCGAGGCGGTGCTGCAGGTCGCCCAGGCATGCGTCAACAACGATCTGGAGCTGGTCGTCGGCGGTTCGGTGTCGATGGACGCGATCGACGCACTGCGCGAGTTCCGCGCGGTTCGCCTCGACCGGTTCGAGACCCGCAAGGTGATCTTCGACGGTGAAGCCGCGACCAGCAAGTCGCTCGCCGAAGGCATCGCGAATGCGGTCGAGTTCGAGCTGCTCTGGCTCAAGAACAAGCGCGACTATTACACCAAGATCGCGGCAGAAGACGCTGCGCGCATCGAAATGATGGAGCGCCGCATCGCGGTTAACGCGGACACCGCCGCCGCCGCCTGATACCGGCCCTGCCCGCCGGCAACGGTGGGCCGGAGCTACAAGAAAGGCCGCAACCTCCGACGCGAGGTTGCGGCCTTTTCCTTGTCCATCGCGGACAGGGTGGATCTCACCAAGGTGCGGCCGCCAAGCTCAGCGCGGCGGCGGCTGGGGCCCGTGAAAGTCCACGATCGTCACGATCCGCCCGCCGATCTCGCCCGGGCGCGGAACGAAGCGCGTCACGACGTGACCCCGTGCAACATAGTCGCGATAGGCGGCATATTCCTCTGGAAACGCGCTACGTTCGGCTTTGTAACGCTCATATTGGGTCAGGATCGCGAAATCAGCGCGGCACGTGTCGCGCTTGCCCGGAGCAACGGTGCCGTAATCGACATTGGCGCGCGCACCCCGTGCCTGGTCGATCGGTCCGTAGCCGATCTTGCCGCGGAGTTTCGCCGCCGCGTCGACGCAGCCTGCCTCCGCCATCGGGAACAGGAAGTGCCAGGGCTGCGGCAGCAGATCGAAGGCGAAATGCTCGACCAGTACCGTGCTGCCTGCCGGAATGTGCGCGACCGCCCAAGCCGACGCCTGTTGCCGCGTGTCGTGCATTCGCTCGCGCGCCTGCGCCAACGACGTCAGGAAAAGCGGCACCGCGACGGCGCCGGCGGCAACCACGCCCACCGCAACCCGCCAACGCGGACCGACCCAGGCGGCAAGGCTGCACAATCCGAACGCGATGAGGATCGCACACAGCGGCAGAACGGGCATCGCCCAGCGCTCCCATACCATGGTCTGCGCGCACAGCACGACGAAGAAGCTGCACAGCAGCGGCAGTATCAGCATGGCAATCGGCGGCCGGCGCACCGCCGCCGCGATGCCGGGAAGCAACAGCAGCAGCCCGACAACACTCAATCCCGTACGGAGCGGGCCCGTCAGATACCAGCCCGCGTTGAACCAGAGCGGACCGCCGGTGGACCCCAGGTGCCGCACCTGGCTCTCGCCCGTGAGGTTGCGCACCACCGTGGCATGGTCGAGCACCAGATAGGGCGAGAGCAGCGCGCAGAAGCAGAGTCCGAGCAGCCCAGTGGCGACCAGCCGCACCAGGCTCGCGCGCGTGGAAATGGCGCCCGAACGGCGATACAGCCAGATCCCGCCGGCGATGGCGAGAAAGCTCAGCGCGAACGGCCATTTGGTGATGATGGCGCAGCCAAGCCAGAACGCCGCCAGCACATGGTCGCGCCATCGCCCGCGCTCCGCAATGTTCAAGGCCGCGAGCATTGCCATCAGCATGAAGAAGCACGCCATCATGTCCGATCGGATGATCTGCGAATAGGTGATGTGCACCGGGCTGAGCACCAGGATGGCGGCGCTGAGCAAACCGACCTCCGTGCCGGCCAGCCTCTTGGCGAGGCGATAGGTCAGCACGATCGTGCCGATCGCAAAGACCGTCATCGCCAGCCGTCCCGGCAGGATGATCCAGCTCGGATCGCCATAGACTGCAGTGCCGAACGCCTCGACCGAGGCGAAGCGGCCGCAGAGCCAACCGCCGAGGAACACCAGCACGTTCACTACCGCGAGCACGTACATCGTCGTCGTCGCCGGGTGGCCGAACCAGCCGGGATTGAGCGTGTGCCCGCGCAGCATACGGATCGCCCCCAGCTCGAACATCAGTTCGTCAGGGTCGTTGAGCGCGGGCAAGCCGAACCCGATCGAAGACAACCGCAGCCAGAGTGCGACGACCAACAGGAGCGTCAGCGTCCAGCCCGGCTTCCAACCCCAAGGTGCGCTCACGCGCCCTCGATCACGATGTCGGCGGTGCGCGCCTGCGCGGCCGGGCGGTTGCCGATCCGCACCCGGCTGTCGGCCCCGCCGAGAAGCGCGGCATCGTCGAGGCCGCTGGCGTCGATGCGGATGCGGCGGCTTTCCGTATCGAGCTCCACCCCCGCCGAATAGGCAGGCCGTCCGTAGCCCAGCAGCAGCGCCACCGATCCGCGGCCGCACTGGCGCAGCGAGGCGGCGGGCGCCCGCATGTCGCGCGACGCACCTACCCACGCCTGCACCGCAAAACCCTGGCAGCGATCGAGCACCACGGGCGCGACATGCTCCAGGATCTTCAGGCCGTTCACCTGCACGCCTGCACTGTCACGGGCGAGCAGGCCCGCCGCATGGCCGCCGCTGCGGCTGTTGGTGCCGCCGACCAGTTGCCCGCCCTGAATGCTGATCGCCCCCCGTTGCGCGACGCACTGGATCGCTGCCTGGGCCGAGGGCGCGGCGGCGACATAGGGATCGCTGATGTCGATCAGCGCCTGCGGACTGGTATCACGGATGTCGATGCCGATCGCGCCGCACTGGTCGATGACGGGCATGTGCAGGTGCAGATTGACGTGGCCGTCGCGGGCGCGCCCGCCGATCTCCGCGGTCCGGCCGTCGACACGGATGCCGGTCGCTGGGCCCGCTGTCTCGAAATTGGTGATGAAGCTGTCGGCGAAGGCGCCTTCGAGCAGCAGCCCGACATTGTCGCCCAGCGCCGGATCGCCGCCGATGGTGGCGTTGCAATCGGTGAGGAACAGCGAGGCATTGCCGCCCGCCAGCCCGATCGCCTGCGTGCCGTCGAGGAAGAAGCCGCGCCACGGCGCGCCGCGCTGCGTGCCAGGGATCGAGCGGAACGCGACGCAGTTGCTCATCTGCGACCGTACCAGCCCGCGGGCGACGAAGCCGATGCCGTGCTCGGCGGCGCTGATTTCCTCGAAGCGCGCGAACAGCAGGAACTGCGCCCGCATCCCGGCGGGCGGGTTCGCGGGATTGCCGGCCACCGGCGCCGAGCGGCAGAGCGCGATGCCCGTCACCACGATGTTCTGCGGATAGTCGTTGACCATGCGCGGGCGCCTGGCGGGTCCGACACGCAGCACGTCGGCCGTGCCGTTGGTCATCACCAGCCGGGTGCCGGCCCCCGCCACGGTCCCGCGGAATCCCGCGCCCGACACGCGCACGAACGGCCGCTCGATCACCCAGGTGTCGGACAGGAAATAATCGGCGGCGAGCAGGTGCAGGACCGGATGCGCCGCAAGGCACGCGGCGAGCGCGGGCAGGCTGTCGACCGCGCCGTTGCCGGGCGCTGCCCCCCACCATTCGGGATGCGCATGCGGCGTCCGGCTCTGGTTCAGGTCGACGCGCCCGCCGCCCGTGAACACCCGCGCGACCGGCGCGGCGAATTCCCCCAGCACGCGCAGCGTCGCGCCGGCAGCGATGTCGAGCACCGCACCCGGCTGAAGCTGGAGGTCGCCGTCGATCGTCTGGTCGGCGACGACGCGGTGGACTCCGGCGGGAAGGATGCGGGTCGCCGACGGTGGATTCGCAGCGCCCGCTGCGGCCGGCTCTGCGGCGACGAGGCCGCCGAGCGCCAACATGGGCAAAGGAAGCACGCGTCGGCGGGAAAGGCCTTTCCTCACGATTGTGTCGACCGCTCGGGATAGGGACGTTCCGGCCGGAGCACCCCAGGAAGCAGCGGCAGGTCGCGTCGGTAGCGCCAGCGGTTCCGCCAGCCCTGCAGGCGAATGTCGCGCCAGACGTCATGAATGGTCACGGCCGAGAGGCTGATGCTGACCAGGATCAGCAAACCCGGGCGCAGGAACATGCCCAGCGCGACGCCGAGATGCACCTCCACCTGCCGCCCCGCCAAATAGCTGTCCCGGACGAGGGGCGGGATATAGCCGATGATGATGTCGGCGGGCAGGCACAGAATGTAGCAGATCATGATCGCGAGCGGACGACCGACACCGCGCCAGGGTTCCATGAAGACGAACAGCATGATCATCGTCTGGGTGTAGCCGCCGGCTTCCGAGGTCATCAGCGCCAGGGCCGTGCCGAAAAAGGCCGTGCGATACGCCGGCACGACCTCGGGCCGCAGCCATGTGGCGGCCGCAGCGATCAAGATCGAGGCCTGGCCGATATGCACCCAGGCGGGAAGTACGGTCAGGCCGATCTCGGCAGTGCGCGAGCCGATGACGCTGGTCACCGGGAAGGACACGCCCTGGAGCAGCGAAATGAGCGGGCCGTAGGTGACCGAATACCAGACGTCGAGCACCTGTGCGGCAATGAAGCCGGACGAGAATTCCGTGATGTTGCGGATGATCTCGTACGGCGTCCCGACACCGAGAATGCCGAAGCTCAACAAGTAGACCGTCACGGTGGCGATCAGCGCGCCTTCGCACCATAGCCAACGGCGACGCAGCAACTGCGCGACGATCGCCGCTATGAGATAGATCTTGAAGTTGACCGCGATGCCCGCGAAAATCCAACGGATTCGCGCCGAGCGGATGAGCGGGCCGAAGCCGAGCAGCGTGGCGGTGAAGCAGAGCAACAGGATGTTGCCGCGCTCCAACGCGAACAGCATCGGCATCCCGCTGGAAAGCGCGATCGCGCGCGGGATCGCAGTTCGCCGGTCGATCTTCTTATAGGTCAGCGCGACCAGCACGATGTTCAGCACGAAGATCGCATGGATCGCGATCAGGCCGATCCAGTCGCAGTCGCGCACCACCTGCCCTTCGGCACCCGCATAGCAGCTCGACTTGCCGAGAAATCGCAGCACCACGAAGGATAGCGGGGGGTAGATGGTCAACCAGCTGTCGTAGGTGCCGGTATCGCGCGCCCAATAGGCGGTATTGAACCAGTCCATGAAGGTGTCGGCCGGTTCGTAGAAGAAGGGCTGCGGCAGATATCCTTCGAAATAGAGGACCGCCATCGCCCGGCCGATCAGCAGCAACACCCCGGCACCCATGGCATATTCGAGCCAAAGCCACCGCCGGCCTTGCTTGGGCGCGCCACTCATGCCGGCTTCGCTCGAAACACGAGGCGTTTCAGGGCGAAGTAATTGACGACCGATACGAGGAATGCCGAGATGAAACCGGCGAGATACGGCGATCCGACGACCCGCGATACGCCGGCCAAGGTAACCAGGCCCAACAGATAGTTCGCGCCGTACGAGAGCACGAAACGTAGCTTGGCGGGGTCGGCGTCGCGGAACACATGCCGGCTGTAGGAAAAGTAATTGAAGGCCATGCCCAGCAGATGCGCCGTAAGCTGGGCGGCGAACATGTTCATGCCCAACCAAACCAACAGCGCATAGGTGCCCAGTCCGAAGGCGGTGTTGAGCACGCCCATCTGATAATAGCGCCAGAGCTCCAGCAGGCGTGCGCGCGGAATGGCCATGCTCAATAATCCGGCGGGAAGTTCACCCGCTCGCGCTCAAGCACCAGCGGCGTCCGGCGGGTACGTTCCGAGATGATCCGAACATTGTCCCCGAGCAGGCCGATGAACCCGAACAGCATCGCGAACTCCGCCTGCACGACGGATGCGATGAACCAGCCCGCGATCGGCTTGCCGAGAAAGAAGGCGACCACGCCGCCGATGAGCATCACCAGCGTGAGCACCGCGCCAAGCGCGCCGATATAGAGCGGCATGCGCAACAGCTTCTTCGACGAGCTGGCCAGCGCCGACATCGCGAAATCGAACAGCGCGAAGAAGTTGTTCTTGGATTTGCCCGCGGCGCGCGGCGCGCGCGGGTAGCTGATCGTCTCCAGGCGGTAGCCGGTTTCGACCAGCATCGCCCGGAAGAAAGGCTCCGGCTCGGCCAGTCGGCGGGTCGCGTCCACGACCCGTGCAGTGTAGAGTCCGAAGCCGGTGGCGTTGGGCACCACCGGATAATCGCCGAAATTACGGGCGAGCCAATAGGAAAGCCGCCGCATCACGGTTAGCACCGGCCCGGTCTTCTCGGTTTCGCGAACACCCAGTACGATGTCCACGCCGGCGCGCCAGCGTTCGACGAAATAGGGGATCAGCGTCGGCGGATCCTGGAAATCCGCGCACATGCCGATCACCGCCCGTCCGCGCGCCTGGTAGATGCCGTGCGTCGGCGATCGCATCTGGCCATAGTTGCGGCTGTTCACGATCAACCGGACGTTTGGGTTTTCCCGGCAGAGTCCGCGCAGGATTTCCACCGTGCGATCGGTCGAGTCATTGTCGATGAAGATGATCTCGTAGCTGACGTCCAGCCGTTCGAGCTCCGCCGTCGTCGCCGCGCAGATCGCGGCGGCATTGTCTTCCTCGTTATAGCACGGGATCACGACCGAGATGTCCGGTCGATTCACCGCCACTGCCGGTGCATTCACGCGAGGCTCCTTTCGCCGAGCGGCGGCCGAATGGCGTAGAACTCGATCGCAGCGCCGAGGATCAGCAGCATGATCGCGATCGAAAGCGGCAGGATATTCACCTGGCGTGCACTGTCGACATAAGCCGGCTCGAGCACGCGTACGTTCGCGCTTGAGGTCAGGTCCTCGACCGAGGTGCCCTGAAGGAAACGCTTGTAGTTATCGTACAGGTTCTGCGACAGGTCGAGCTCGCGCCGAAGATTGTCGACCTGGGTCGACTGGCGCACGACTTCGCCCACCGAGCTTTGCTGCCCCGGCGAAAGCGAGCGCGCCGCCGCCAGCTGGCCCTGCAGGGCTTCGATTTCGGCGAGCACCTGGCGTACGCGCATGTTATCGTCGGTTGCGAACTGCCGCATCTGGGCGAGCTGCACGTGCTTGGAACGGATGATGGCTTCCAGCTCGGGAATCCGGTCGCCAGCCGCATAGATGGCCGCCTGCGGGCTGGAATAGCGCGTCCGCAAACGGAAATTGTCATATGCCGCCCGTGCCTTGGACAGCCGCTCGCTCGAACTTTCGACCAGTTCGATGAGGATCTTGCGCTTGAACGCGGTCTGGTCGCGGGCAATGATCGAGAGCTGCTGGCGGACCGCTTCGCCGAAGGCGGCGACGAGCTGGCGGGCGAACTCGGGATCACGATCCATCACTTCGAACTGGACGATGCCACCGCGTAGAGAGCGGATGTCGACATGGCGATCGAGCCAGCGATGCGTATCCACCGCGTTGCGATGCAGGCGCTGCTCGAGGTTCAGCCGCTTCGACACGATCGAACGGACATATTCGCTGCGAGCGACCTTCAGGCTGACCTCGACAGCCGCCTGATTGCCGAACACGTTGCCGACAGCACCCAACTGCCCCAGCGTGCCGCTGAGCCCCAAGCTGGCGGGATCGGCCGGCGTGAGGCTGGTAGCGGCCCGGTAACGCTGCGGGAACAGCGCCAGGACGGTGAACAGCGCGATGAGCACGAGCAACAGCGTACGCCGCAAGGCAGGCTTGCGCAGCACCGGCGCCGCGGCGAACGTGCCGATGATTGTGCGGGGCGGCGTCATCAGTTGATCGCCGCGAGCGCAGCGGCGGTGATGCCGAACTGGAACAGGATCGTTGAGATGTCGCGGATCTTCGCGAGAATCGACGACGACTGGCTCTTGATCGGCACGAACACCACATCGCCCGGCAAGACCTTCGCCGACATGGCGCCGCGCGACCGCGTCAGCACCGATCCATTCGCGCGGACGACGAAGATGTTGCCCTTGTCCGCGCCGCGGATCGCGCCACCCGCCTGATAGACATAGTCCTTCACCCGCAGCGGCTTGCCATAGCTGAGGAGGAACGAAGCGGGACGGTATACCGCGCCGAACACGCCCACGGTATCAACGCGCGGAGGCACGACGATATGGTCATTGTTCTCCAGCGCCAGATTGGCGGGAAGCGCCGCTGCCGTGGGTGCAAGGTCCATCACCAACCGGCCGTCCGGCTCCTTGGCCCGCAACTGCTCCAGAAAAGCCCGCGCAGCGGCGACCTGCGACTGCCGCTCGCCAGCATCGACGATACGATCGGCATTCAGCGGCGCCGCCGCGAGCGTCACCTCCATCTGATCGACTGCCTCCCGGAAGCTGCGACGCTGCTGGGCGCGGACGGATTCCCGATAGAAGCGCGTGCCGTATACATAGGCGCGCGCGGTCATACCGCCGGCCATTTCCAGCACCTTCTCGAACGGCGTGTTCGGCGGAACGTAATAGTTTCCGGGCCGGTTTACTTCGCCCTCGATGCGCACCACCGCCTGCTGGCGCTCCAGCGGGCGGGTGAGCGATCCCTGCGGCAGCAACTGGACGATATCGCCGCCTTCGGCGCGCTCGCTTCCCGCCAGCGCGATATCGATCAGGCGGCTGCCCACCGTGTCTTGGTCGCTCTGGCGATAGAGGACGAGGCGCGACGGGTCGGCAAGGGTGGTGGGACCGCCGGCAAGCGCCAGCACGTCCGCCAGGCTCTCGCCGGGACGGGTCTCGTAGATCGCTTCCTCGTTGACGCTGCCGATGACCGCGATCTGCTTGCCGACCGCCGGAATGAACAGCACGTCTTCGTTCTGCAGCAGCGGATCCTGGGCGCGATTGCCCTTGCGAAGCAGCTGATACAAATCGAAGTCAGCGACTTCGGCGCCGTTGCGATACAGTTTCACCGACCGGAAGCTGCCGCCCCCGGAAGGACCGCCGGCAGCGAGAACCGCGTTCACCAGCGTCGACAGGCTCGTGACCGAATATGCCCCCGGATTGTTGGCGAAACCCGTCACATAGACGCGGACGCCGGCCAGCTTCTTGATGCTCACCGAGACGTTGTAGCCGCGATACTGGCGACCAATAGCGGCGGCGATGCGATCCTTGAGATCGCGATACCGCACGCCGATCAGGCTTACCGCACCGATATTGGGCAGGAAGATGCGACCGTCGCGATCGATTACCGAATCGATGCTGCCCTCGACCGAGCCAGTGAGCGAAATCGAGACCGTATCGCCGACGTTCAGCGCATAGTCCGGCGGAATGGTTGTCGTCGACGGTACCGCGAAATCGCGGGCGGCGGGGACCAGCAGATCGGAACCATAGCGCTTGAGATCGCGGCCGGTGGCGTCGCGCGCCCATTTCTCGAATTCGCCAGGCGCTGCCGGCTTCTTCAGATTGACACTGTCCAGTTCCAGCAGCCCATTGGCGCCGAGTCGCGGACCCGAGCGCCGGCTATCGCCATATTCCTCGTTCGACGAGGAGGGGTCGCGTACCGCAACCGGCTCGTACGGATTGGAGGTCGTCGCCGTCTGGCTGTTGTCCGTCCGGTCGCTCTGGCCGCTGCGACCGCTTTGCTGCTGGTCGGAAGCGTTCTGATCACCCGTCGAGGTCCGCGGGATCGAATTCGGATCGATGAGCTGCGCGAAGGCGGGAAGGGGTGCAAGAAGCAACGCGCTCGCCGATACAGAGCGGGCAAGAAGACGCATCCCCGCGTGCCTGCCCGTCTTGGTCATTGCCGTCATGTAGTCTCGTATCCTTCGATTATCGTCTTGCTCGCCCGCGCCGCCTCTATCACGCACCAGAATGCTAGGCCAGCATCGAGCGGGTCAGGAATGACGGCCGCGCAGAAACCCCGCCGTCTCATGGATTTGCACGTCCAGTGGCACCGGTGTGATGCCGTAATGGGCCAGGAGGGCGGCATAAGCCGCACCGTCGCCGGCATAGCGATCTGCCACCGCTTCGGTCACCGCGGCGCGCTCGACGCCCGCCCCACCCAGCGCTTCGGCCACGGCTGCCGCGACCGCGCCGAGTTCCAGCACCGTACCGCCGGTATCGAAATGCACCACGCCCGACGCTTCCGCCGCCATCATCGCCAGAATCAGAGAGACAAGTTCGCGGATGGCGACATACGCCCGGAACACCTCGCGCGGCGCCCGGACCGCGATCGGCCGCTGCGCCAGCGCATCAAGGATGAAATTGGCGATCGCATAGGCAGCATGCTTGTTGATGTATGGCCCGGTGATGTTGAAGATTCGGCCGATCACGGCACGCCGGCCGGACTCCTCGGCCCAGGCGGCGAAGCGGCGTTCGTCCGCCAGCTTCATTTCGCCATACAGCCGCATCGCCGGGCTTGCCTGGGGATCGTCGATCTTGGTCACCGCGCCCGAGGAGGCAACGAACAGCGCCTCCACCGGCAAGGCTCGCGCTGCCGTCAGCACGGTCGCGCTGATCGCGTCGTTGGCGGCGCGATACGCCTCCTCGCTCAGCGTCTCCGCGCGGTCCTTGGTGAGGAAGGCGAAGTGGAACAGCCAGATGCGCTGCGCCTGCAGCTTCGGCAGCTCCGTCAGCGGCGCCTGCACCACCTGGCGTCCGCTCTGCAGCGTCAGCGTACGGGCCGCGCTGCCATAGCAGGAGACGCGCGCATCGAGCCGGTCGCCCAATGCCTTTTCCAGCAGATCCAGCGTGGCCAGCCCCAACCATCCCCCCGCGCCAGCGAGAACGATGTGCTGCTCGCCCTCCGCCAGAAGCCGGGCGACGGCAGGTTCAAGCATGGACCGAGCCTATCCGTTCCGACAACGCGTTGGTGAAGGTGGAAAAGCAATCGAAACAGTCGGACTCGCCGGGGTCCCATTCGGGATCGGCATAGCCATAGGTCATCAGGTAGAAGCCCATGCCAGCGTCCCGCGCGACCGCATGGTCGAGCTCGCTATCGCCCACGAACACCGCTTCCTGCGGCGCGCAGCCGAGGCGATCGGTCACCGCGCGCAGCAGATCGGGCTCGGGCTTGGGGCGCAGGCCCGGCTGGCCACCGACCACGACGTCGAAATAGGGCGCGAGCCCGGTATCCTCGAGCACCTTGTCGACCAGATTTTGCGGCTTGTTCGAGCATATCGACAGGCGCAGCCCGGCCCGGTGAAGTCGCTCGATCCCGGCGGCGACCCCGGGGAACAGGCTTTCGCGCTTGGTGACGTGACGGGCGTAGCGCGCGCGGAAGTCGGCAAGGTCGTCCGCAAAATGCCGACGCGCGGGCCCCAGCAGCGCCGAAACCATCTCCGCGCCGCCGCTGCTCATGTGCAGCCGCGCCTCGACGGGATCGATCACGTGCATGATGCCACGATCACCGATCATGCCGGTGAGGATCGAGACGCAGACCTCACAGCTGTCGACCAGCGTGCCGTCGAGGTCGAAGATGACGTGCCGGATCACGGGCGCATCGCCTCGGCCAGTTCCTCCCGCGGGAGGAAGGGCGAAAGATCCTCGAGCGTCGGCGACACCATCGTGCCGTCCTCCAGGCGCCGCGAACTGAGCTTCGGCGCGAATTCCTGCCGCTTGTCGATCATCACTTCGCACAGCTGCGCGCCCTCGCCGTCCAGCGTGGCGCGGATCGCCGCCGAAAGATCGGCATGCGTCGCGACGTTGGACGAAGGCAGGCCGAAGCCCGCCGCCAGCTTGGCGAAATTGGGGAAGGACAGGCCGCTGTCGGGGCCGCAGCCGACGATGTTGTCGGGGAAGTGGTTCTGCTGCGACTGGCGAATCGAGTGATAGCCGTCGTTGTTCAGCACGAAGATCTTCACCGGCAGCTGCTGGCCGACGATGGTCTGCAGCTCCTGCAGGTTCATCATGATGCTGCCGTCGCCGGCAAGGCAGATGATCCGCCGGCCGCCGCCCGCCTGATAGGCGCCGATCGCCGCCGGCAGGTCATAGCCCATCGACGCGCAGCCCGAGTTGGTGAACAGGCGCTGGCCTTCCTTGAGGTTCGCCGCCTGGAACATGGTGACGCACGCCGTGCCGTCGCCGGAGACGATGATGTCGCCTTCCTCCAGCTCGCGGAACAGCAGCTCGCCGAAGACATACGGATTGATCAGCCCGTCGGTCTCCCAATATTCGGGGAGGACCACCGGATAGCGCGCCGCGCGCTCGCGGCTGCGCGCCAGAAAGGCGGCGCGTGCCTCGGCCTTGTCGTCTTCCGGCAGCGGCAGCGCCGCGGCGACCGCGAAGAAGGCGCGGAGATCGGCATGGATCGGACGGTGGAGATTGAGCGTCGGCTTGGCCAGCTCGGCCCCGTCGATCTCGACCATCGCGACGCGCGCGTTGCGGGCGAAGCTCTGCCAGTTGTAGCTGATCTGGCGGATATTGAGGCGCGAGCCGAGCACGAGGACATAGTCCGCGGTCTGCACCGCGAAATTGCCGCCGCGATCGCCCACGGTACCGGGCCGGCCGACATAGAGCGAGTGGGCGTTGGGCAGCGTGTCGTGCGCGTTCCAGCCGGTCACCACCGGCACGCCGAGGCGCTCGACGAAGCGCAGGAACTCGGCATGCTGGCCCGAGATCCGGACGCCCGCACCGACCAGCACGACCGGCCGCTCGGCGGCGCAAAGCTCAGCCAGCGTCGCTGCGACTTCCGCCTCGAGCGCTGCACCTTCGAGCAGGCCGAGTTCGGCGCGGTTGTTCGGCACTTCGCCCGCTTCGTCCAGGCTGGCGGGATCGAACGGCTCAAGCGCGTCGAAATCGACCGGGGCCGCCTGCACGTCGATCGGCACGTCGATCCATACCGGACCCGGCCGCCCCCGGCGCGCCAGGTGGATCGCCTTTTCGACGACCTTGCGGGTGTCGAGCGGATCGTTGAGCACCACGGCATATTTGGTGATGCCGCGCACCATGGAGACGATGTCGACTTCCTGGTCGCCCAGCTGGCGCAGCGGGATCGCCGGATAGTTGCCGGCATAGGTCTCGCGCTTCACCTGCCCCGACACGACGATCATGCCGATCGAATCGACATACGCGCCATATACACCATTGAGCGCATTGACGCCGCCCGGACCGGTGGTCACGTTAACGACTGCGGGCGTACCGGAAAGACGACAATAGGCCTCGGCCGCGATCGCGGCGGCTTGCTCGTGATGGGTGAAGACCTTCTTCAGGCCCTTCTCTCGGCCGAAGGCATCGTTCAGGT
The DNA here is from genome assembly GCF_011927635.1 of Sphingomonas trueperi. Taxonomy (GTDB): domain Bacteria; phylum Pseudomonadota; class Alphaproteobacteria; order Sphingomonadales; family Sphingomonadaceae; genus Sphingomonas; species Sphingomonas trueperi. The sequence continues at coordinate 662,373 of NZ_JAATJB010000001.1, read as the reverse complement.
GCATCGCACCGCCGCCCGTGAGCATGAAGCAGTCGGTGATCCCGTGCTCCACGAGCATCCGGGCGATGAGATCGGCTACGCGCGTTTTTGCCATGCTATTCGAACCAGCTCACTTTTTGCCGTGAAGATCCTCATCATTGTAGATGCGAGTTCCTTAACCGGCCCGATATCGTTGATGTTTGTCTACGGGATTTGACCGAACGTACCGGCCCTTTGCTGGTACCTGTCTGCCGGGGGCGCCCGCCTGCGCCACCCGGCCCTGTCACGCGTGCGTCAGGCGCCCTGACGCAGGAAGAGCGCGATCTGCTCGACGATATAGTCGAGATGATCGGCGGTCAGCCCCGGATAGACGCCGATCCAGAAGGTGTTGGTGGTAACCAGATCCGCATTGGTGAGATCGCCGACCACGCGGTAGTTGCGGCCCTTCATATAGGGCTGGCGCAGCAGGTTGCCGCCGAACAGCAGGCGCGTGCCGATCTTCTTCTCGTTGAGATACTGGACCAGCGCCTCGCGATCGATGCCGCTTTCCGGACGGATCGTGATCGGGAAGCCGAACCAGGACGGCTCGCTGTTGGGCGTCGCCTCCGGCAGGATGAACACGTCCTCGTGCGCACGCAGCCGCTCGGTGAGACCGGCGAAGTTGCGGGCGCGCGCGGCGATGAACCCGTCGAGATGGCCGAGCTGCGAGAGGCCGACGGCCGCCTGCATGTCGGTGATCTTCAGGTTGTAGCCGGCGTGACCATAGGTGTACTTGTGGTCATAGCCCATCGGCAGCGTGCCGAGCTTGCGGGCGAAGCGCTTGCCGCAGGTATTGTCCTGGCCCGGCTGGCACCAGCAGTCGCGGCCCCAGTCGCGCATCGATTCGATCACGCGCTTCAGGCGCGGCTTGTCGGTGAACACCGCGCCGCCTTCACCCATGGTGATGTGGTGCGCCGGGTAGAAGCTGAGCGTGCCGATATGGCCGAAGGTGCCGACGCCCTGGCCGTTATAGGTGGCGCCCAGCGCGTCGCAGCAATCCTCGACGACCCAGAGATTATACTTCTCGGCGACGCGCATCACCTCGGCGAGGTCGAACGGGTTGCCCAGCGTGTGCGCGATCATGATCGCGCGGGTCTTGTCGCTGACCGCCGCCTCGATCATCTCGGGCTTGATGTTGTAGGTCGGGATGTCGACGTCGACGAACACCGGGGTCAGGCCGTACTGCAGCGACGGGTTGACCGTGGTCGGGAATCCGGTGGCGACGGTGATGACCTCGTCGCCCGCCTTCAGCGCGTCCCCGCGGAAATAATGCGAGGTCAGCGTCGACAGCGCCAGCAGGTTCGCCGACGAACCGCTGTTGGTGGTCAGCGCGTGCGCGACGCCCAGACGCTTGGCCAGCTTGGCCTCGAATTCCTCGTTGAAGCGGCCGGTGGTCAGCCAGAAGTCGAGCGAGGAATCGACGAGATTCCGCATGTCGCTCGAATCATAGACCTTGCCCGAGACCGGCACCAGGCTCTCGCCGGGGATGAAGGTCTTGGGCGCGTGGAAGCGCCGGGCATATTCCTCGGTCAGGTTGAGGATCAGCGAGCGAAGCTGGCCCTCGTCGCAATCTTCGGCCAGCGCAGCCGGGTTGGCAGCCAGTTCCTGAACAGTCATGATCCTACTTTCTCCCCGCCAGCACGCGGTCCAGCTGCTGGCGATATGCGTCCAATTGGGCACTCGATGTTTCAAACGCATTTCCGCCATCGGCGACGGCACGGTGCCAGTCGACGATGTAGCGCAGCGCTTCTTCCAGCCGCAGCGCCGGGCGCCAGCCGAGTTCGGTGCGCGCCTTCGAGCAATCGAGCTTGAGGATCTTCGCCTCGTGCAGTTGCGCCTGCTCCTCCGTGCGCCAGCTGGCGCCACCCCAGGCGGCGCACATGCGATCGGCGATCCAGCGCACCGGCTGGGTATCGTCGTCGGCCGGGCCGAAGTTCCAGCCGGTCGCCGCCCAGGCCTCGCCCGCGGCGAGGTGCTGCGCGATCATCAGATAGCCGCCCAGCGCCTCGAGCACGTGCTGCCACGGCCGGATCGAACCCGGCGAGCGGATGAACGGCGCCTCGCCCGCGATCAGCGCGCGGATGATGTCCGGGATCAGCCGGTCCGCCGCCCAGTCCCCGCCGCCGATGACGTTGCCCGCGCGCACCGAGGCGAGTTGCGGCCCGTTCGCGAAGAAGCTGCGGCGATAGGCCGCGATGATCAGCTCCGCCGCGCCCTTGCTGGCGCTGTACGGGTCGTAGCCGCCCATCGGGTCGCTCTCGCGATAGGGCCAGACCCATTCACGGTTTTCGTAGCATTTGTCGCTGGTGACGCAGACGATCGCCTGCAGCCCGTCGACCCGGCGGCAGGCGTCGAGCACGTGCGCGGTGCCCTGCACGTTGGTGGCGAAGGTCTCGACCGGCGTCTCGTAGGAGAGGCGCACCAGCGGCTGCGCGGCAAGGTGGAACACCACCTCCGGTTGCGCCGCGGCCATCGCCGCCTCCACCGCCGCCATGTCGCGGATATCGCCTTCGACATGGGTGACCATGTCGGCGATCCCGGCCTGGCGGAACAGGCTGACCGGCTCCGCCGGCAGCGAGAAGCCGGTGACCTCGGCGCCCATGCGGGTCAACCACAAGGCCAGCCAGCTGCCCTTGAACCCGGTGTGGCCGGTCAGGAATACCCTGCGGCCACGCCAGAAATCTTCGTTTACCATGACTTCCAGGGAGCTCCCTGCGCCCAAAGCGCTTCGAGGTGCTGCTTGTCGCGCAGCGTGTCCATCGGCTGCCAGAAGCCGTCATGGCGATAGCCCATCAGCTCGCCCGACGATGCCAGGCGCTCCAGCGGCTCGCGCTCCCAGATCGTCTCGGGCGCGTCGATGAGGTCGACCACCGAGGGATCGAGCACGAAGAAGCCGCCGTTGATCAGCCCGCCGTCGCCGGCCGGCTTCTCGACGAAGCTGCGTACGCTGTCACCCTCGAACTCAAGCGCACCGAAGCGCCCTGGAGGTGCGACCGCGGTGATCGTCGCCTTGCGGCCATGCGCACGGTGGAAGGCGAGCTGCGCCGTCACGTCGATATCGGCGACTCCGTCGCCATAAGTGAAGCAGAAGGGCGTGCCCGGCTCCAGATACTGGCGAACGGCGCGCAGGCGACCGCCGGTCATCGCGTCCATGCCGGTCTCGACGAGCGTGATGCGCCACGGCTCGCTCCAGTTCTGGTGAACCTCCATGCTGTTCTTGGAGAGGTCCAGCGTCACGTCGGCAGTATGCAAGAAGTAATTGGCGAAATACTCCTTGATCATATACCCCTTGTACCCGAGGCAGATCACGAAATCATTGATTCCATGGCTGGAATAAATCTTCATTATATGCCACAGAATCGGCATCCCGCCCACTTCCACCATCGGCTTGGGACGCACGGACGTCTCTTCGCCTAGGCGGGTTCCCAGCCCCCCGGCTAGGATAACTGCTTTGACCGACATGATATTCCAGTAACTAAGATGACTTTGCCCGGGCCTCCGTGGAAGCATCCGGTTTGCGTGTCAAGTTCTCTCTCAGACAGCTTGTCGCACGGTGGTAGCGGAATCGGCCGACAACGCGTGCAGGAAGAAGATGAGGGGCAAACGCCGCGCCCCGATTTCTTCGACACCAGCGGCCGCGTCGACATCCATCAGCAACGACGCAGAGTTGTAACACTGCAGCGCGACCTGGAGCGGTGCGACCTGCGCAACGCGGACGATGGCCAGATTCCGGTGGCGGGTTCGCGGTGCTGCGCCTCGGTCGCCTCCGCCGCTGCTAAACCGGGATCGCGCCCGCCGGCAGCCGCCCGGCATAGCCCGGTATCTCCCAGGCGACGTGGTGGACCAGCGGCGCATCCGGCAGCGTGCGGCGGCGGAACAGGTTCGCCCGCCATTCCCAGCGCTGCTTGGCGAAGCTGTAGCGCTTCTTGGGCACGAATTCCGCCAGCGCCCAGAAGAAGGTCATCGTCCGGTCATGCAGCGTCGCGGTGGGCGACGCGGGGGCATAGCGCGGGCTGGTCTTGCCGAGCACTTCGTCGAGCCGTGCCTGGTCGAGCAGCAGGCCCGCGGCCCGCGCCTCCTCCGCCATCCAGGCGAGCGGATATTTCGACAGGCCGCTGTCCGCCTCGGGCCAGCCGCCGCCGACATCGCCGTGCCAGCCGGGGAACCACACCTGCCTGATGTCCCGGCCGGGCTCCTCCTCGAACCAGTTGACCCGGAAGAAGCCGCGGCGTTCGTCGAGCGCCATCGCGTGGCGGATGATCGCGGTACCGGGGACCTTGCGGGTGTAGGGCAGTGCCAACGGATCGCCGATCCAGCCGACCGAATTGACCGTATCCCACACGCCGAGGAAATGGGTGGGACAGTCGCGCCCGGAGATGGTGTTCTTGAAGTCGGCGGCGAGCTGGAAATAGTCTTGCTTGTCGGATTTGCGCCCGGCGCGCCGGATCGCCCACATCATCTCCACCGCGAACGGCACCAGCGCGTCGTTGCCGGGCGCGGCGAGGCCGTACATGGACAGCATCGCCGCCACCACCCGGGCGGTATAGGCGCCGCGGCTGAAGCCGAACAGGAACACGCGGTCGCCCGGCTGATAGGCGTTCATCAGGAAGCGATAGGCGTCGACGATGTCGTCCTGCAGCCGGTAGCCGAAGGCGAGCCCCAGCCACTTGCCCACGGTGCTGCCCACCCGGGTGCCGATTCCAGTCGGCGCCCGCGTGCCGATGCCGGGGTGATAATAGACCGCCTGCCGCGCCGGATCCTTTTCCAGCGCGTGGAAGAGCTTGATCACGCTGGTGCGATCCTTCGAGAATTCGTTCGAAGTACCGTCGCAGCACAGCACAAGATTGCGCGCCATTTTCTCCGCCTCCCCGACTTTCCCGATCGCATGCCATCGTGCCCGCTTTGCGCAACGCTGTCACGATCCGAAGCAACGCCCCCCGGGTCCTCTGTCGCACGTCCACCGGAACGCTGGCGGAAAGGGGCAGGTGCTGCGCCGGATCGCCACGCGATGATCGCTCGCGCGCGCCGCCCCCTGCGGGTTCGCGGCGGAAGCCGCCGGCGAGGCAGCCGTCCGCCTTGCCGGGTGCCCTTCCCGCCGCATCGGGTTGACGGTCGATCGAATTTGTCTGACTAAAGCCGCGGACAATGTGCCGATGGTCGAGCCGCTGCGGGTACGAGGGGATGTCATGATCGAAGGCCGGGACACGCACGGGCGCGGCGATGCGGACGTGGACGACGCGCCGTCGTTGCGCCTCGGCCGGCGCAGCCTGATCGGCGGCATGGCGGCGCTCTCGATCGCGCCGGCGGCTTGGGCGCGCGAAACGACGGGGATCGTCAACCCGGTGGTGCGCCAGCGGGCCGATGCGCAGGTCTTCCGCCACACCGATGGCAGCTATTATCTGACCGGGTCGGTGCCCGAATATGACCGGCTCGTACTCCGCCGCTCGAAGACGCTGGCGGGCCTCGCCACCGCGCCCGAGCGCGTGCTGTGGCGGCACCAGGCCAGCGGCCCCATGTCCGGCTTCCTCTGGGCGCCCGAGCTGCATCGGATCGACGGCACATGGGTGATGTATTTCGCCGCCGGACCCAGCGGCGGCGGCGAGGACGTGTTCCGCATCCGCACCTATGCGGTGGTCTGCGACGGCCCGGACCCGATGACCGGCACCTGGTCGGTGCTCGGCCAGCTGCAGACGCCGTGGGACAGCTTCAACCTCGATTCGACCAGCTTCGTCCACAAGGGCCGCCGCTATCTCGCCTGGGCGCAGCGCGAGCCGGGGATCGACACCAACTCGAACCTCTATCTGGCGCCGCTCGCCTCGCCGCTGACGCTCGCCGCCAAGCCGGTGCGGCTGTCGGTGCCGACGCTCGACTGGGAAGTGCAGGGCTTCAAGGTCAACGAGGCGCCCGCCGTGCTGATCCGCAACGGCAAGCTGTTCCTGACCTATTCGGCGAGCGCCACCGACGCGCGCTACTGCCTGGGCATGCTCACCGCGCCTGCCGATGCGGACCTGATGGACGCGGCCAGCTGGACCAAGTCGCCGGTGCCGGTGTTCCAGACCTCCGCCGCGCACAGGATCTTCGGGCCGGGGCACAACAGCTTCACCGTCGACGAGCGCGGCCGCGACGTGCTGGTCTATCACGCGCGCGACTATGCCGAGATCCAGGGCGATCCGCTGTTCGATCCCAACCGCCACACGCGCATGCAGTATTTCGGCTACCGCGCCGACGGCACGCCCGATTTCGGCGCGCCGGTCGCCAACGGACCGTTGCGGCAGCGTTGAAGCGCGCGGTGTCGCGCGTGCTGGCCCTGCTCGCGGCGGCGGGCGGGGCGGCGGCCAGCGCGCCGCGCCCCGTGCCACTAGTGCTGGAGGGCGCGGTCGCCGGGGTGCATGATCCTGCGATCCTCAAGGACGGCGACACCGATTATCTGTTCGCTACCGGGCATCACGCCAGAGCAGCCCGTTGCGGTTGACGAACATGATGCCGCTCCGCAGCCGCCGGTCATCTCCCCTCGGCGGGCCGTGGCGCTTCGGAAAGAACAGCAGCAGTCGCTCGATCTGGTCGTCCATCAGCCTAAACAAGAACCTAGCAGATTGACGAAGCCTGGTCGCTTCCTGCGGGAGCATCTGCCCGGCGGGGAACATGCCGTCGTCGACCGCAGGCTATTATCTGCAGATCACCGCATCGTCCCGGTACCGAGCCGTCGTTCTGCCGCGGGCATGTTGAACGGGACGCCGATCGTGCAAACCGTTGCGCTACGGCTGCAATGAGCAGGGGTTTCGGTGACGACAGCAGCAGCGCGACGGCGATCGAATTCACATTGCTGGCACCCATATTCTTGATGATGCTGTTCGGCATCGTCGAGGTGGGGCGCCTATTATGGGTGAAGCAGGCGTTGACGGAGACCGCCTATAGCGCGGTGCGTCGCGGCGCTCGCATCTTCCTGCAAGACCCAAAGCGATATCCAGGGTTTCGCCACGGCGCACGGGCTGCGCCGTGGCCTGCGCCTCAATGCCGGCTTGGTAGGTTACAATGCCAGCATGACCTGTGACGGCAACGCAGGGGCGGTGCAGGTGACGATCCGCTACGCCTTCGCCTCGCCCCTATCGGGTTTCATCGCAGCCCTGCCGCCGAGCGTTCAGGCGCATGGCTGCTTTCCGAAGCTGTCCTGATACCAAGCGGGCGGGGGGAGCCCCCCGCCCAGACACCTCATGCGGCAACCAGCGGTACGCGACGGCGGCGAAGGATCGCCCCGAGCGCGCCGAAGCCAAGCAGGAACATCGCCCAGCTGGCCGGTTCCGGAACACCGGACGGCGGCGGCGAAAAGCTGCTGGTACCGTTATAGGTGCCGAGATGGATCTCGCCGTTCAGCGTGAAGTTGCGCGCCACGATCGACCCTTCCAGCGCGCTGCTGTTCGAAACCGTCGCGTCGGGCGCCAGAATGCTGCCGTGAAACCCCTTCAGCGACAGGCTTTCAGCCTGATGGAAATTCCAGATCACGGATTGATTGAGCAGCTTGCTGTTGACGTTGCCCTGCGCCACCAGATTCGTCCCCAACACGTTGATGATCGTGGTCATCCCGCCGGACATGCCGTTGAACAGGAGGTCGAAGTTGGCGTTCGGGTCCTCGAACGCCGCCTCCGTCATCGTGAACACCGCGTAGCCGTTCTGCGCGCCCGAATAGTCGAGCGCATTTGCGGCCGACGTGATCGTGGCGAGCGAGGGCAAGGTCGCCAGCTGGCTCGACAAGGCCGTCAGGTTCGCTTGCAGCGCGCGCATCTGGTTTTGCAGTCCGGCAGCGACGTCGTTCGCGCCGCCGGCGGCGAGACTGCTGTCCTTCACGGCACCGTTCAGGCCGCTCACGGCCGTTCCGCCATACCGAACGACGTTGCTGTTGATGTTGAACGTGCCGGTGAGGTTTCCGCCGGCCAGCAGTGCACCGTTGACGCCCCCGGCCGTGTTGAAGTCGATCGACCGGACATCGCCGCCGACGCGTGCGGTCGTCCCGACGATTCCGTTGGCACCGTTCTGATAGCCAGCCTTGAGGCGGAAGGAACCGTTCGCGTTCCCGACGACGCTCAGCACATCAAAGGACGACGTTGCCGCGCCCTGCGACGTGTTTCCGATCCCGAAATTGGTGAAGTTCGCAGCCGCGAGCTGGCCGACGAACGTCCGTCCTTCCACTTCCTGCCCGTTGGTGGTGAGGGTGTCGAACACCACCAGGTTCAACTCGCGCATCGCCTGAAGGCCCGCGGCCGGATCCGGCATCGCCAGAGCTGGCGACGCGACGAGAACAGCCGCGATGGCGGCGACGGACAGTAGGCGCATTATACCCCTTCCTGGGAAGAAAGCCGACCGATCTGCCAAGCGAGCATGGTCGAGCGTATTGAGGCCCTGCCCGGTAGAGGAGCCTGCGCGAAAGAAGTACCCGATATTACGAGAGCTTACGTCCCGTAGTGAGACGTGCGGCACACCTGGACGGGATGCTATGGTTTTGATCCACCGAGCGGCCGACGCCCCCCTTGCCCGGGGTTCTTTCGATCACGCGCTAGAGGCTGCTCGGGGCATGGTGCCGCACCGAAGAGGCCGCGATGTACGACAATCCGCTTACGCGTCGGGCCGTGCTCGGCGGCGCTGCGATCTCGCCAGAATGGTCGGTCTGCTGTGCAGCCCGGTCACGAAAGGCCGAGCGGAACCCTTAACACCGTGATGGCGAGATTCATGTCTCGTAGAATAGTGAGGAGGGTCAGTGGGCTTTCCCATGCTACCTCCACCGCATTCTTCCCCACACTTCGCGTGAAATCGTGTCGGATCGGTTGAAACGCCGCGGAACAAAGAACCGCTGATTTCCGCGGTTTTCTAGCAGTTTTCAGCGAGTCCGGGGAGTCCCAAAAAGGGCGCAGGTGGCGGAGCGGGAGGGATTCGAACCCTCGATACGGTTTTGCCGTATACTCACTTTCCAGGCGAGCGCCTTCGACCACTCGGCCACCGCTCCGCAGGATACCTGGAAGGCGCGGCCCTACCGTTCCTTGGGCGGCTAGGCAAGCGTCCGTTGGCGTGCCAAGCTCCCCCCCATGGCAAAAACCCTGCTCGTCCTCGCCGCGGCCCTCGCCGCCGCACCGCTCGCCGCCCAGACTGCCCCGCAGACCGCCGCGGCCTCGCGGCCTGCCCCCTCGTCGGCCGAGCCCGCCCCCGAGGACTGGCACGACATCCCCGATGACGAGATCCTGCTGATCCAGCTGGCCAACGGCAAGCAGGTCGCGATCCGCCTCGCCGCGCGGTTTGCGCCCGCGCATGTGAACAACATCCGCAAGCTCGCCGCGGCGCGCTGGTGGGACGGGGAGAGCGTCTACCGCGTGCAGGAGAACTGGGTCGCGCAATGGGGCGATCCCACCGAGAAGAAGCCGCTGCCGCCCGAGATCCTCGCCCGGCCGCCCGCCGAGTTTGAGATCGGGGCCTTCGCCCCCGCCCAGCGGCTCGCCAAGCCGGACTCCTACGCGGCTGCCACCGGCGTCACCGCCGATGGCTGGCCGGTCGCCAGCGACGGCAAGGCGGCATGGCTCACCCATTGCTACGGCATGGTCGGCGTGGCGCGCGACGCGCTGCCTGATACCGGCACCGGCGCGGAGCTGTTCACCCCGATCGGCCAGTCGGCACGGCGGCTCGACCGCAACTACACGGTGGTGGGCCGGATCATCGAGGGGATGCAGTCTCTCTCGGCGCTGCCGCGCAGCGACGCCGCGATGGGCGTCTATCCGACCGAAGCCGAGCGGACCGGCATCGCCTGGGTGCGGCTCGCCAGCCAGCTGCCGCCTGACGAGCGGCCGCACTTCCAGGTCCGCGCCACCGACAACCCGCGCTATGCCGCGATGCTGGCGCTGCGCGAGAACCCCGCCCCGCCCACGATCGCGACGGGGCTCAACGTCTGCGACCTGCCGGCAGCGGTCCGCCGCCGGCCCTGAGCCTTACTTGCCGACCCAGTCCGCCACGTCGGCGGCGACCTGGTTGGCGGCCTGGTTGAGTGCCGGGCCGATCGCGGCGGTGTCGATCGCAGCCACCGGCACGCGCGCCTCGAAGCGGCGGCGCTCGAATGCCTGGGTGCCCTCGCGGCCGAGCGACGCGTCGAACACCACCACCGCTTCCATCTTGCTGGCATCGACGCCGAAGCTGCGCACGTCACCGCCCAGGCTGGCGCTGGGCGTGCTCAGCGACTGGCGGCGGCTCAGCACGATGCGCCCGGTGCGTGCGGCGATGGTATCGGCGAGCAGCCGGCCGAACAGGCTGGCGGGCCCTTCGACCCATTGCGCATCCTTCACATAGGCGATCGTCGTCCCGCCCGGCCCCGAATGGACCGGCACGCGCGTCGTCGCCAGTTCCTGCGGCGCGTTGACCGGACCGATCGTCACGGCCTTGACCGTGCCCGACTGCTGGATCTCGCCCGCCGGCAGCACCGCCGCCGGCTGCAGCGTCAGCAGCGAGGCGGGCGGCTTGGCCGCGAACGAAATGCAGCCGGAAAGCGACGCGGCGGCGAGCAGCGCGGCGATGGCGGACTTGTTCATCCGGAACCTCACTTCTTCGGCTTGTAGGTGGGCAGCGCAGGCGCGCCGATCAGGCTGGAGGCTCCGCCCTGATCGAGCTTGTGCGCGACACTGGTGAGCGCCATCGACATCTCGCGCAGATCCTGCACGAGCTGGCCGACCTCGGGCATGGTCTTGTTCGAGAAGGTCTGGATCCCCGGCCGGGCGTCGCCGATCGTCGCATCCAGCGTCTCGACGCTCTTGCGCGCCGAGGTGATCGTCGCGTTCAGATTGGCGATGGTCGGCTTGATGTCGCTGGTCACCAGCCCGTCGGTCGTCGCGGCGAGCTGGCCGATCTGCTGCGCGGCGGCGCCGGCCTGCTGGATCGCGATCCGGGTTTCGGCCAGCGTCGCGGCGATTTCGGGCCCGCGATCCGCCAGCGACTTGGTCAGCCGGTTGGTGTTGGCGAGGATGCCCGAGATCGAGGCCTGGTTCTTCTCGTCGAGCAGGTCGGAGACGCGCTCGGTGAGCGTGGTCAGCCGCTCGAGCAGCTTCGGTGCCGAGCTGAGCAGCGCGCCGAGGCCGCCCGCCTTGGTCGGGATCACGGGGACGCCCAGCGGGCAGGTCGCGCGGGGATTGTCCTTGGGGCATTCGATCGGCGGCTGGCCCTTCACCGCGCCGTCCAGCTGCACGGTGCTGGGGCCGGTGAAGCTGCCCTGGATCGTCGCGTTGGTGCCTTCGAGGATCGGCACGTCGGGCTGCACGCTGATCCGCACCCGCACCAGGCTGGGGTCCGGGCGCCAGAACTGGATGTCCTTCACCGTGCCGGCGGGCACGCCCGAGAAGCTCACCGACGAACCGCGGCTGAGGCCGTCGACCGACTGCTTGAAGAAGATGTCGTACTGGCGCTCGTCGCCGCCGCCCAGCCGCGACAGCCAGACGATGAACAGCGCGAGCACCGCCAGCAGGATCAGCACCACCGCGCCGACCAGCACATGATTGGAACGCGTTTCCATCAGCCCCTCTTATCCTCATGCACCGGCCGGTTCGGGCCCGCGACCGCGGCGCGCCCGCGCGGTCCGTTGAAATATTCCTGGATCCACGGATGGTCCAACGCCAGCAGCTCGGGGATGGTCCCCACCGCGATCACCCGCTTGTCGGCGAGCACCGCGACGCGGTCGCAAATCGCATACAGCGTATCCAGATCATGGGTGATCAGGAACACGGTGAGGCCCAGCGTCTTCTGCAGCGATGCGGTCAGCTCGTCGAACGCCGCCGCGCCGATCGGATCGAGCCCGGCGGTCGGTTCGTCGAGGAAGAGCAGTTCCGGGTCGAGCGCCAGCGCGCGCGCCAGGCCGGCGCGCTTCTTCATGCCGCCGGACAGCTCGGCCGGATATTTGGGCCCCGCCTCGGGCGGCAGGCCGGTCATCACCACCTTGTAGGCGGCGATTTCCTCGAGCAGCGCCTGGTCGACCCCCGGGTAAAATTCCTTGAGCGGCACCTGGACGTTTTCGGAGACGGTGAGCGTCGAGAACAGCGCGCCGCCCTGGAACAGGATCCCCCAGCGCTTGCGGATGTCGACGGCCTCGGTCTCCTCGCGGCCGATCGTGTTCTCGCCGAACACCTCCACCGATCCGTCCAGCGGGGTCTGCAGCCCGATGATCGAGCGCATCAGCACCGACTTGCCGGTGCCCGACCCGCCGACCACGCCGAGAATCTCGCCGCGGCGCACGTCGAGATCGAGATCGTCATGAACGATCTGCTCGCCGAAGCCGTTGCGCAGGCCGCGAACGCGGATGAGGATTTCGCGGTCGTCGCCGCGTGCAGCGTCGGTCATGTCCAGCCCACATTGGTGAAGAACACCGCGAAGAAGGCGTCGAGCACGATCACCAGGAAGATCGCCTGCACCACCGCGGTGGTCGTGCGCTGGCCGACCTGCTCGGCATCGCCTTCCACCTGCATGCCGTGGAAGCAGCCGGCCATCGCGATGATCGCGCCGAACACCGGCGCCTTGACCAGCCCGACCCACAGATCGGTGAGCGGCACCACTTCGCGGATGCGCTGGATGAAGGTGACCGGCGTGATGCCGAGATCCACCCAGCAGAGCAGCCCGCCGCCGAGGATCGAGATGATCGAGGAATAGAAGCCGAGCAGCGGCAGCATGAACACCACCGCGAAGACCCGCGGCAGGACCAGCGCCTCCATCGGCGAGACGCCGATCGTCCGCATCGCGTCGATCTCTTCGGTGAGCTTCATCGTGCCGAGCTGCGCGGCAAAGGCCGATCCCGAACGACCGGCGATCATGATCGCGGTCATCAGGATGCCGAGCTCGCGCAACGTCAGCCGCCCGAGCAGGTTGATCGTGTAGATCTCCGCGCCGAACTGGCGCAGCTGCACCGATCCCTGCTGGGCGATGACGATGCCGATCAGGAAGCTCATCAGCCCGATGATGCCGAGCGCGCCGACGCCGACCACCTCGAAGCGCTGCACCGTCGCGTTGAAGCGGAAGCGGCGCGGATGGGTGATGACGTGCCACAGCGCGAGCACGGTCGCGCCCATGAAGCCGAGCAGGCCGTAGAGCGTCTTGCCCGAATTGATCACCGCGCCGCCGATCTCGCTCAGCGCGCGGGTGAGCGATCCCGGCGGCGGCGGCGGCAGCTGGATCGGGTGTTCGGCGGCGATCACCTGCTCCAGCAGATGCTGCTCGTCCGCGCCCAGCCCCTCGATCCTGGCACCGCGATCGCGCGCGAAGCGGTGGACCACCCAGGCGCCGACCGTGTCCATCCGGCCGATGTCGCTAAGGTCGAGCCGGGCGACGTCGCCCTCCACGGTTTCCAGCCGCGCGGGCAGATCGCCCAGGCAGGCAAGCGAAAGATTGCCGGAGAAGCGGAGCACCGCCTCGCCGTTGTCGTCGGACCGTTCAAAGTCGGCGGGTGCCCTCATCGAAACCCCCTTTCCGCGATTCTGGCTGGAACGGCAAGTTCCTCCGTGGCTAGAGAGCGCAATGCAACGCCTCGCCATCTACGACATGGACAAGACCATCACCGCGAAACCGACCTGGACGCGGTTCCTGTTGCACGTCGCGCGCACCCGCGCGCCGTGGCGGCTGGGGCTGTTCCCGGTGGTGGGGCTGGGCGGCCTCGCCTATCTGGCGCGCCGCGTCGATCGCGCGGGGCTCAAGCGGCTGTCGCACCGGCTGCTGCTCGGCCGCGCGCTGCCGCCCGCCGAAATGACCGTGGTGGCCGAGGCCTTTGCCGATCTGGAGCTGCAGAAGGGCGTGCTGCAGGGCGCGCGCGCGCAGATCGCGGCCGATCGCGCCGCCGGCTACCGGCTGGTGATGGCGACCGCCTCTCACCGCTATTATGCCGAGGCGATCGGCAAACGGCTGGGCTTCGACGACGTGATCGCGACCAATGCGAAGCGGGACGGGCAAGGGCATATTCTCTCCGAACTCGAGGGCGAGAACTGTTACGGGCCCGTAAAGCTCCACATGATCGAAAATTGGCTGGCGGCAGAGGGTCTGCTGCGCGCTAACTGTTACGTCCGCGCCTATTCGGACCATGTTTCGGACGCGCCGCTGCTCGGCTGGGCGGACGAGGCGTTCGCGGTCAACGCGCATGGCCCGCTGGCGAAGCTGGCCGCGGCGCGCGGCTGGTCACAACTGGACTGGCGGCAACCCTGAAATTTTCCTATGCTTCCAAAAGGTTCGCAACCGAAACGGCGTTTCGCGCATTTGTCTGGCGGGTTGCTGTGATCACGAGGAAGCCAGACGCGTGCAGACTGACGACGAGCACAAGCCCGCCGCGACCGGAGAAGCGGCCGGCGACCTGAAGGATTCGACCTCCTACAGCCCGACGGGCAATCACCCGACGCACCATTGGAAGCGCGCGGTCATCGACACGCCCGGCCTCGGCGATCGCAGCACGGTGTTCTTCGCCGCGCTGCAGATGACGCGCATGCCGATGATCCTCACCGACCCGCGGCAGGACGACAATCCGATCGTCTTCGCCAACAAGGCGTTCCTCGACCTTACCGGCTATGAGGAGCACGAGATCCTCGGCCGCAACTGCCGCTTCCTCCAGGGCGCCGAGACCGATCGCGATGCCGTGGCCGAGCTGCGCGCCGCGATCGACGCCAAGGAAGCGATCGCGCTGGAGCTGATCAACTATCGCCGCGACGGCAGCTCGTTCTGGAACGCGGTGTTCATCGCGCCGGTGCTCGGGCCCGATGGCGAGCTGCTCTACTTCTTCGCCAGCCAGCTCGACGTGACGCGGCGGCGCGAATCCGAACAATCCTTCCGCCAGGCGCAGAAGATGGAGGCGATCGGCCAGCTCACCGCCGGCCTGGCGCACGATTTCAACAATCTGCTCCAGGTCGTCTCGGGCAATATCGACATCGTCGCAAGCCAGGTGGAGGACGAGCGCCACCGCCGGCTGCTGACCAACGCCGCGCGCGCCGCCGATCGCGGATCGAAGCTCACCCGCCAGCTGCTCGCCTTTGCGCGCAAGACCCGGCTGGAGCCCAAGACCGTCGACATGAACCAGCTGATCCACGAGTTCGGCGACCTGCTCGACAACACCGTCGGCGCGCAGATCCGGCTGGTCACCGCGCTCGAGCGTCGGCTGCCGGCGGTGCAGGTCGATCCCACCCATCTCGAAATGGCGATCCTCAATGTGCTGCTCAACGCGCGCGACGCCATGCCCAAGGGCGGCACCGTCACGATCGGGACGCGGTTGTGGAAGCTCAACGGCGATGCGCCGATGCACCAGCTGCCCGAGGGCGAGTATGTCGTCCTGACGATTCGCGACGAGGGCACCGGCATGCCCGACCATGTCCGCCGCCGCGCGACCGAGCCCTTCTTCACCACCAAAGGTGCCGAGCGCGGCACCGGGCTGGGGCTTGCGATGGTGCATGGTTTCGTCCAGCAATCGCTGGGGCGGCTGGAAATCGACAGCGCGCCCGGCGAGGGGACCGAGATCCGCATGCTGTTCCCTGTTGCCAATGCCACGACCGGGACCGCACCCGCCGCCCCCGCGCCGAAACAGGCGACCGGCCAGGGCGCGACCGGCGGCAGCGAAACCATCCTGCTGGTCGAGGACAGCGACGACGTGCGCGCGCTGGCGCAGGAGCAGATCGCCGCGCTCGGCTACCGCGTCGTGCTCGCGTCGAGCGGCGAAGAGGCGCTGGAGCGGCTCAGGACAGAGACGATCGACCTGCTGTTCACCGACATCGTCATGCCCGGCGGCATGAGCGGGCTCGAGCTGGTCGAGCAGTTCCGCGAGGCCCATCCGGAGACGCCGGTGCTGATGACCACCGGCTACAACGAGGACCTCGTCGCCGACATTCCGCGCGGCTCGAACCTCGACGTGATCGGCAAGCCCTATCGCCGCGAGCAGCTGGCCGACCGCATTCGTGCGGCGCTCGACCGGCGCACGTCCGGGGCCCGCCGCGCCGTCAATCCGATCGTGCCTGCCGAGGGATGACCCCACCGGCGGGCCTCGACGCCGCCAGCGCGACACCGCTCGATCGGCTGATCGCGGCGCGGGACTGGTCGGACTCGCCGCTCGGCCTGCCCGAGACCTGGCCGCGCTGCCTGCGCGACGCGCTGACGCTGATGCTGCCATCGCACGCCCAGGTCGCGATCTTCTGGGGGCCGGACGATGTCGCGCTGTACAATGCCGCCTACGCCCAGACGATCGGCAACAAGCATCCGGATGCGCTCGGCAACCCCGCCCAGCCCTATTGGGCGGAGAGCTGGGACGAGCTGGGGCCGATGCTCGCCCATGTGCGAACCACCGGCAAGACGCTCTCCGCGCGCGACCGGCGCTTCTACACCGAACGCCATGGCTTCGGCGAAATCGTCTATTTCGACATTTCGATGTCGCCGGTGCGCGATGAAGACGGCGCGGTCGGCGGGGTGATGTCGGTCGTCTCCGAGACGACCGAGCGGGTGAAGGCCGATCGCCGGCTGCGCGAGAGCGAGGCGGCGCTGCGGGCCAGTGAAGGGCTCGCCCGCGAGCAGGCCGACGAGCTTGCGGTGATGTACGACAACTCGCCGGTAGGGCTGGCGGTGCTCGATACCGATCTGCGCTACATCCGGATCAACCGCCAGCTTGCCGAGTGGAACGGAATCCCGGTGGCCGACCATATCGGTCGCCACGTCAGCGAGATCGTGCCCGAGCTCACCGACCAGGTGGCGGCCGCGCTGCTCCGGGTGCTCGCCGGCGAGCCGCTGCTCGGCATCGAGATCACCGGACCCACGCGCGCGCGGCCCGACGGGACCTCCACCTGGCGCCAGAACTGGGTGCCGATCTATAATTGGAACGGCGAGATCCACCAGATCGCCATTTCGTGCGAGGACGTGAGCGAGGAACGCAACGCCCAGGCCGCACTGGAGACGCTCAATCGCGTCGGCGCGGCGCTCTCGGCCGAGCATGACCTCGAACGGCTGGTGCAGATGCTCACCGATGCGGGGGTGGCGCTGACCGGCGCCAGCGTCGGTGCCTTCTTCCACAATGTGATGGACGAAAGCGGCGAGCGGTTGCACCTGTTCACGCTCTCCGGCGAGGATCGCGACCGCTTTGAATCGCTCGGGCGGCCGCGTGCCACCGCGGTGTTCGCGCCGATCTTCCGCAATGTGGTGATGCGCTCCGACGACGTGACCCGCGAGCCGGACTATGGCCAGAACACGCCGCATCACGGCATGCCGGCGGGCCACCCCGTCGTCACCAGCTATCTCGCCGTGCCCGTCGTGTCGCGCGATCGCTCGGTCCTGGGCGGGCTGCTGTTCGGCCATTCGCTGCCCGGCCGCTTCACCGCCCGGCACGAGGAACTGGCGCGCACCCTCGCCGCACAAGCCGCGGTCGCGATCGACAATGCCGGGCTGATCGCCGATGTCCGAGCCGCCAACGAGACGCTCGAACGCCGCGTCGAGGAACGCACCGCCGCGCTGCGCGAGACCGAGGCGGCGCTGCGCCAGAGCCAGAAGATGGAGGCGATGGGCCAGCTGACCGGCGGCGTTGCGCACGATTTCAACAATCTGCTGACCCCGATCATCGGCAGCCTCGACCTGATCCTGCGCAAGCGCGGCGACGATCCGGTGCTGCACCGGCTGCTCGACGGCGCGATGCGCTCGGCGGAGCGGGCGAGCACGCTCGTCCAGCGGCTGCTTGCCTTCGCCCGACGCCAGCCGCTCCAGCCCGCGCCGGTCGACATGGCGGTGCTGGTCGACGGCATGGTGCCGCTGCTCGCCAGCACGCTCGGCCCCAAGATCGCGCTGTCGGTGACCAAGCCCGAGGCGCTGCCGCCCGCCCGCGCCGATGCCAACCAGCTGGAGATGGCACTGCTCAACCTGGCGGTGAACGCGCGCGACGCGATGCCCGAGGGCGGTGCGCTCGAAGTGCGGCTGGGGTTGGGCAACGCGGGCGATGCGCCGACGCCGCTACCCGCAGGGCGCTATGTGCGGCTGGCGGTGCGCGACACCGGATCGGGGATGGACGCAGGCACCCTCGCCCGCGCGATCGAGCCCTTCTTCTCCACCAAGGGCGTCGGCCGCGGCACCGGGCTCGGCCTGTCGATGGTCCATGGCTTGGCGAGCCAGCTGGGCGGCACGCTGGGGCTGTCGAGCCGGCTGGGCGAAGGCACCGAAGTCGAGCTGTGGCTGCCGGTCAGCGCCGAGGCGCTCGCCGCCCACGAAGCGCCGCAGCGCCACGAGCCGCATGACGGCGCCGGCACGGTGCTGCTGGTCGACGACGAGGATATCGTGCGCGGCACGGCCGCCGAAATGCTGCAGGCGCTCGGCTATCAGGTGCAGCTGGCCGACTCCGCCGAAGCAGCGCTGGCGATGCTCGACAGGGGCCTGGTGCCCGACCTGCTCGTCACCGATCACCTGATGCCGGGGATGACCGGCACCGACCTCGCACGCGCGGTGCAGGCGCGGCTCGGCGCGCTGCCGACGCTGATCGTCTCGGGTTATGCCGGTGTCGAAGGGCTGGGGCGCGACTTCGCGCATCTCCCCAAGCCCTTCCGCCAGGCCGACCTCGCCCGCGCGCTCACCCTGCTCGGGGTGCGCTGACTTCTCAGCCCGCCAGCTGGGTCTCCAGCTGCCCGAGCACGCGGTAGCAATCGAGCACTTTGCCCACCGAACTGTTCGGCTCGCGCCCCTCGCGGATGGCTGACACGAACTCGCGGTCCTGCAGCTCGATGCCGTTCATCGACACGTCCACCTGGCTCACGTCGATCGGCTCTTCCTTGCCGTTCACCAGATCGTCGTAGCGGGCGATGTAGGTCCCGTTGTCGCAGATGTAGCGGAAGAAGGTACCCAGCGGCCCGTCATTGTTGAAGCTGAGCGACAGGGTGCAGATCGCCCCGCTTTCGCTCTTGAGCTGGATCGACATGTCCATCGCGATGCCGAGCTCGGGATGGATCGGCCCCTGCACCGCATGCGCCTGGACGATTCGGCCCGCCTGATAGGCGAACAGGTCCACCGTGTGCGCGGCATGGTGCCACAGCAGATGGTCGGTCCAGCTGCGCGGCTGGCCCTTGGCATTGATGTTCTTGCGGCGGAAGAAATAGGTCTGCACGTCCATCTGCTGGACGGCGAGTTCGCCCGCCACGATGCGGTGGTGGACCCATTGGTGGCTCGGATTGAAGCGCCGGGTATGGCCGACCATGCAGACCAGCCCGGTCTCCTGCTGCTTGGCGAGCACGGCCTGCGAATCCGCCCAGCTGTCCGCCAGCGGGATCTCGACCTGGACATGCTTGCCGGCCTCCATGCAGGCGATCGCCTGTGCGGCATGCATCTGGGTGGGGGTGCAGAGGATCACCGCGTCGACATCGTCGCGGGCGAGCGCGTCGGCCAGCTCGGTCGAGTGGTGCCGGGCGCCATATTTCTCGGCGATGGCGGCGGCCTGCTCGGCGGTGCGGCTGATGATCGAGGTGATCTCCACCCCGTCGATCTTCTGCAGGCCGTCGAGATGCTTTTCGCCGAACGCGCCGGCACCGGCCAGGGCAATACGCATGGATGTCTCCTGTAAGTCGTGGGTCAGCGGACGGGTTCGAGCACGAGATGCCCGACCGCGGTGTTGGAAGCGGGCACGTGGTAATGGCGGTGCAGCGCCCGCACGTCGCGCCCCAGCGCGCCGCGCATGATCAGCCACATCACCATCTCGATCCCTTCGGACCCGGTCTCGCGCAGGTATTCGATATGCGGGATGGCGCGGAGTTCGTCGCCATAGGGGCCGCTCATCCAGTCGAGGAAGCGATTGTCCCACTCGGCATTGATCAGCCCGGCGCGCGGCCCCTGGAGCTGGTGGCTCATACCCCCGGTGCCCCATACCTGCACGTTCAGATCCTCGGGATAGCTCTCGACCGCGCGCGCGATCGCCTCGCCGAGCAGCCAGCAGCGATTGCCCGAGGGCGGCGGATAGGTGACGACGTTCACCGCCAGCGGCACGACCCGGACCGGCCATGCCTCGGGCTGGCCGAACATCAGGCTCATCGGCACGGTGAGGCCGTGATCGACCTGCATCTCGTTGACGATGGTCAGGTCGAACTCGTCGAGGATACAGCTCTGCGCGATGTGCCAGGCGAGATCGGGATGGCCGATCACGTCCGGCACCGGCCGCGGCCCCCAGCCCTCGTCGCAGATGCCATAGCGCTCGGCGCAGCCGATCGCGAAGGTCGGGATGATCCGCATGTCGAAGGCCGAGGCATGGTCGTTATAGACCAGGATCACGACGTCGGGCTTCTCGCCCGCGATCCATTGCCTCGACCAGTCATAGCCGGCGAACACCGGCTGCCAATAGGGCTCGGCCGTCTTGCCGAGATCGATCGCCGCGCCCACGGCGGGGACGTGGCTGGTCGCGACGCCCGCGGTAATCCGTGCCATCAACGCTTCTCCCGGATCGAGCGGACGCCCTGCGGGCTACGGCCGCCGGCGACCATCATCGCCTGATACTCCTCAGGGCGCATCCCCGTCATCGTGCCCACCGCCTGCAGGAAGCTGAGGCCGTCGGTGGAGAAGAGCTTGGCGAGAAAATAGATGTTGCCGCCCAGATCGAGGCAGCGATTGTAATCACGATCGAGCAGCGCCTGCTTCTGCTCCTCGGTGAGCGGCCACGCGTCGAGATAGGCGCGCTCGTCGGCCTTGAAGCGTTCGCGGTTTTCCGCCGTCATCAGGCTCATGGCGAACTGGTTCATCCAATAGCCGCGCCGCGCCCGTGCCGCCGTGTAGACACGGGTGCCGGGAATATCCTCCAGCTCGGCCAGATATTCGTGGATGTCCGTGCTCATAGCCCCCGCGCCTTCAGCTTGGCGTCGAGCAGCGGGAAGACGCGGCGGGCATTGCCCTCGAAGATCGCGTGGCGCTCCGCCTCGGGCAGGTTCAGCGCGTCGACATAGCGCTTGGTGTCGTCGAAATAATGCCCGGTGGTGGGATCGATGCCGCGCACCGCGCCGACCATCTCGGAGCCGAACAGGATGTTCTTCGTGTCGATCACATCGGCCAGCAGATTGATGCCCGGCTGGTGATAGACGCAGGTATCGAAGAAGATGTTGTGCATGAGATGCTCGTCGAGCGACGGCTTCTTGAGCATGTCCGCCAGGCCCCGATAGCGGCCCCAATGATAGGGCACCGCGCCGCCGCCATGGGGCACGATGAAGCGCAGCGTCGGGAAATCCTTGAACAGATCGCCTTCGAGCAGCTGCATGAAGGCGATCGTGTCCGCCGCGATGTAATAGCCGCCGGTCGCGTGCATCGCCGGGTTGCAGCTGCCCGAGACGTGGATCATCGCCGGCACGTCCAGCGCGACCATCTTCTCGTAGAAGGGGTACCAGTAGCGGTCGGTGAGCGGCGGGTGGGTGAAGTGGCCGCCGCCCGGATCGGGATTGAGGTTGCAGCCGATGAAGCCGAGTTCGGTGACGCAGCGCTCCAGCTCCTCGATCGAGCCCTGCATATCGGCCTTGGGGCTCTGCGGCAGCATGCACACGCCGACGAACGTCTCGGGGTAGAGGGCGACGACGCGCGCGATCAGGTCGTTGCAGCGCCGCGCCCATTCCTTCGCCACGCCCTCGTCGCCGACATGCGGGGCCATCGCCGAGGCGCGCGGCGAGAAGATGGTGAGGTCGGCGCCGCGTTCCTGGATCAGGCGCAGCTGGTTGGCCTCGATCGTCGCGCGAATCTCGTCGTCGCTGATCTCGGGATAGGGCGGCGGCGTTTCGCCGGCGTTGAACGCGGCCTTCTGCGCCTCGCGCCAGGCGTCGTGCGCCTTGGGCAGCACGGTGTAGTGGCCGTGGCAGTCGATGATCATCGTCATGCGGATTTCGTCCTCTCCTCGATCGCGGCGAGCTTGGGCCCCAGCCCCTCGGGCGGGGTACCGAGCCCCAGCGCGCCGATCGCGCGCTGCCGCTCGACCGTGCCGCGGGTCATGGCGGCGCCGGTGCCCAGCGCCTCCAGCGTCTTGACCACTTCCTCCATCTCGGCGGCGCGGCGCAGCCCGTGGACCAGCATGCGGTCGAGATTATAGTCGGCACGCGTCTCCCAGGGACGCTGGCGCTCGCTGGCGTCGAGCGAGGCGAGCACCGCATCGCGCACCCCCGCTGCCTCGGCCGCGAGCATGCATTCGGCGGTCAGCGCCTCCATGCCCTTGATCATCACCGACCGGATCATCTTGATCGACGAGGCCCGGCCGACCGCATCACCGACAATGTCGATGCTCTGGAAGCCGAGGGCGGCAAGCACCGAGGCCGCAGCCTGCGCCTGTCCGCCGCTGAGCAGCACCGGGACGGCGAGGCGGGCGGGATCGACCGGGGCAAGGATCGCGAGATCGACATAGTGTGCACCCGCCGCTTCCACCGCCCGCGCCGCTGCCTGCTTGGTCTGCGGCGCGACGCTGTTGCCGTCGCAATAGAGCGCACCCGGCGCCAGATGCGGCGCGGCGGCTTGCGCCACGGCAAGCGCCTGGTCGGCGGTGACGAGCGACAGGACCAGCGGGCGGTAGGCCAGTGCTTCGGCCAGCGTCGCCGCGCCCTCGACCCCGGCCTCGGCATAGCGCGCGTGCATCGCGGCGGCCGCGGTGCCGTCGGTCTTGCGATCGAACACGCGTGCGCCGGCCTCCCAGCCGCCGGCCCGCGCGAAGGTCGAACCCGCCTCTCCAAAGCCGATCAGGGCGATCCTGTCTTGCATGGTGCCCGGCATGGCCGAGCGCCGACCGGGCGACCAATCGAATCCGCCGCCCCGCTATAAGTTTTTACGTATAGAGCGTCGCCGCCGAGGCATGGAGCGTCGCCAGGAACGCTGCCTGTGCGCGGGTAGGCCGCCAGTCCGCGCGGTGGGTCACCCCTATCGTCCGCGTGACGGCACCCGGCGCCGGCCCCAGATCGACGAGCAGCCCGCTGGCCAGTTCCACCGACAGCTGGTCGACCGAGAGCAGGGTCAGCTCGTCACCCGCCTGGAGCAGCTCGCGGATCGTCATCACTGATCCGCATTCGATCGGCACGGGCGGCAGCGGGCCACCGAGTGCGGCGAACAGATTGCGCCACAAGGTGCGCAGCGGCGTGCCCTCGGGGGGCACGATCCAGCCATGGCGATGCAGCGCCGCGAGCCGATCGGGCGCGGCCGCCAGCGGGTGCCCGGCGCGCGCGATGATCGTCGGCCTATCGTCGAACAGCCGCGCCTGGACGAGGTCCGGCCCCAGCGTCTCGGGATCGCGCAGCGCGCCGATCATCAGGTCGACCTCGCCGTCGCGCAAGGGTCCGACCAGCTCGCCATGCGCGCCTTCGTGGATCAGCAGGTCGATGCCCATGTGGGCGCGGCGGAAGGCATTGATCGCATGGGGCAACAGCCGCGCACGGCAGAGCGGCATCGCCCCGATCGAGATCCGGCCCGACGTTCGCCCGAGCAGTTCGCCGAGATCCTCCACCCCCGCGCGCAGCTCGGCAAGCGCCAGCCGCAGCCGCCGCGCTACCTGCGCCCCATGATGGGTGAGCACCAGCCCCCGCCCCCGCCGGTCGACGAGTCGCTGCCCCAGCGCCAGCCCGAGATCGCCGACCGCGCGGTGCAGCGAGGAAACCGTCACCCCCGCCGCCTGCGCCGCCGCCGGGTAGCTCCCCCGCTGGGCCAGCGCGACGAACGCCCGCAGCTGCGCCGCCGTCACCCGGTTGCTGCCGATCAGCCGCAGCGCCGCCTCCACCCGCGGGGCGAGCCGCGCGGCGGCCTCGGTCGGCATCATGCCGGTCGCGCGCCGCTCAAACAGCGCGAGCCCCAGCTGCGCCTCCAGCTTGGCGATGCCCTGGGTCGCCGCCGGCTGGGTGAGATTCACCGCCTCCGCCGCGCGGCTGACGCTGCCCAGCCGCACCGCGGCGGCCATCGCGGCGAGATGGCGGATATTGAGCTGATCGACCTGCACACACGACGATTAGCAAAAACTAATGACCTTGCCATCCTTCCGATTGGCTCGGCTGGCGCCATGCGCGCACCTCCACCGGCAAAAGACCAGAGGAGCTGCCATGTCGGGCATCGTCGTCCAGAACATCGAACGCGCCGATCCTGCGGTGATCGACGGCCTCGCCCATGCCGGCGTCGCCACGGTGCACGAGGCGCAGGGCCGCACCGGGCTGCTCGCGCCGCACCTGCGGCCGATCTATGCCGGCGCGCGGATCGCGGGCAGCGCCGTCACCATCTCCGCGCCGCCGGGCGACAATTGGATGGTCCATGTCGCGATCGAACAGCTGCGCGAAGGCGACATCCTCGTGCTCGCGCCGACCAGCCCCTGCACCGACGGCTATTTCGGCGACCTGCTCGCCACCTCGGCGCAGGCGCGCGGCTGCCGCGGCCTGATCATCGACGCGGGCGTGCGCGACGTGCGCGACCTGACCGCGATGGGCTTTCCGGTCTGGTCCAAGGCGGTGCACGCGCAGGGCACGATCAAGGCGACGCTCGGCTCGGTCAACGTGACGGTGGTCTGCGCCAATGCGCTGGTCAACGCCGGCGACGTGATCGTGGCGGATGACGACGGCGTGTGCGTGGTACCGCGCGGCAACGCCGCTGCCGTGCTGGAGAAGGCGCAGGCCCGCGAAGCCGCCGAGGAGGCCAAGCGCCAGCGGCTGGCGGCCGGCGAGCTCGGGCTCGACATCTACGCCATGCGCCCCCGCCTCGCCGAGATGGGCCTGAAATATGTGTGAGCAGTACGCCCAGTCCTCCCCCGGCTTGCCGGGGGAGGGGGACCGTTCGCGCAGCGAATGGTGGAGGGGCCGCGCCGAAGGCGCGGGTGCCGATCGCCGCCGGGATGCCGCCGCTCGCGCGGCGTCCCCTCCACCACACCCTGCGGGCGCGGTCCCCCTCCCCGAGCGATGCTCGGGGAGGATCGTGCGGGTGTACGCCGCATGACCGCCGCCCGGGTGATGTGGATGCGCGGCGGCACCTCGAAGGGCGCGTTCTTCCTCTCCGAGGATCTGCCCGCCGACACCGCCGCGCGCGATGCCTTCCTGCTGCGCATCATGGGCTCGCCCGATCCGCGCCAGATCGACGGCATGGGCGGCGGCGACCCGCTGACCAGCAAGGTGGCGGTGGTGCGCAAATCCAGCCGCGAGGGCGCCGATGTCGATTACCTGTTCCTCCAGGTGTTCGTCGACCAGGCGGTCGTTTCCGACGCGCAGAATTGCGGCAATATCCTCGCTGGAATCGGCCCCTTCGCGATCGAACGTGGACTGGTCGAAGCGCAGGACGGCGAGACGCGCGTCCGCGTCTATCTGGTCAATACCGGCCAACAGGCCGTCGCCACGGTGCAGACCCCGCAGGCCCGCGTCACCTATGCCGGCGACGCCCGGATCGACGGCGTGCCCGGCACCGCCGCCCCGATCCCGCTCGAATTCCGCGACACCGCCGGCTCCTCCTGCGGCGCGCTGCTGCCGAGCGGCAATGTCGTGGACGTGGTGGAAGGCGTCCCCGTCACGCTGATCGACAACGGCATGCCCTGCGTGGTGCTGAAGGCGGCGGACGTCGGCGTCACCGGCTATGAGGATCGCGACACGCTCGACGGCGACACCGCGCTCAAGGCCCGCATCGAGGCGATCCGGCTCGCGGTGGGCGAACGCATGCACCTCGGCGACGTGCGCGAGAAGTCGGTGCCCAAGATGATGCTGGTCGCCCCGCCCCGCAACGGCGGCGCGGTGACGGTGCGCAGCTTCATCCCGCACCGCGCCCATGCCTCGATCGGCGTGCTCGGCGCGGTGAGCGTCGCCACCGCCTGCCTGCTGCCGGGCTCGCCTGCGGCCGAGGTCGCGGTGGTGCCCGAGGGCCAGCGCAAGACGCTGTCGGTCGAGCATCCGACCGGCGAGACCACCTGCGTGATGGAGCTGGACGAAACGGGCGCGGTGGTCACCGCCGCGATGCTGCGCACCGCGCGCAAGCTGATGGACGGAGAGGTCTTCGCATGAGCCGCATCACCAGCTGGCACGCCGATCCCAGCGTACCGCGCTTCACCCCGCCCCCCGGCGCGGTGGATGCGCACTGCCATGTCTTCGGCCCGATGGCCGAGTTCCCGTTCAGCGCGAAGGCCAAGTACCTCCCCGAGGATGCCGGGCCCGAGATGTTGTTCGCGCTGCGCGACAGGCTCGGCTTCGCCCGCAACGTGATCGTCCAGGCGAGCTGCCACGGCACCGACAATGCCGCGACGCTCAACGCCATCGCCAAGTCGGAGGGCCGCGCCCGCGGCGTTGCCGTGGTCGATCCGGCGATCAGCGATGCCGAGCTCGAACGCCTGCACGACGGCGGCATTCGCGGCGTGCGCTTCAACTTCCTCAAGCGGCTCGTCGACGATGCGCCCAAGGACAAGTTCCTGGAAGTCGCCCGCCGCATCCAGCCGCTCGGCTGGCATGTGGTGGTCTATTTCGAGGCCGATATCCTCGCCGAGCTCCGGCCCTTCCTCGACGCGATCCCGACGCTGCTGGTGATCGACCATATGGGCCGCCCGGACGTGGCGCAGGGCGCGCACGGCCCCGACATGCAGGCATTCCGCGCGCTGCTCGACAGCCGCCCCGACATCTGGACCAAGGTCACCTGCCCCGACCGGCTCGACGCCAAGGGCCCGCCCTGGGACGATTTCGCGGCCGCGGTGGCGCCGCTGGTCGCCGATTATCCGGACCGCGTGCTGTGGGGCACCGACTGGCCACATCCCAACATGCAGGATGCGATCCCCGATGACGGCGCGCTGGTCGACATGATCCCGCGCATCGCGCCGACGCCGGCGCTTCAGCACAAGCTGCTCGTCGGCAACCCGATGCGGCTGTACTGGCCGGAGGCATGCTGAGGCTGACGTCACCCCTCAATTTTTAGGCTTGAGGCGCAACCGCACGCCCTCCCCCTCGTTCATGGCGAAACCAGAGGGAGGACACCACATGGCTTCGGCCGTTTTCGGCACCGGATGCGCGCGCGCATGAAACTTCCGGGGTCCGACGATTCTTCGACGCTTCTCTACGACTTGCGCAGCGATACGCGCAGTGTCGGCATCCTCACCTTCCATCGCTGCATCAATTACGGCTCCTATTGGCAGGCACGCTGCCTGGCCGAGGGCGTGCATGCGCGCGGCCACCGGGTGATGCTGCTCGATCACGAATGCCCCCGCGTCACCCGCGCCGAATGGCGGGGCGCGCTCCAGCCGACGCTGCCGGTGCGCGCCAGCGCCGGGGATCGCCGCCGCTATGGCGCCAAACTGCGCAAGTTCCTCTGCGCCTTCGATGCGCTGCCGCTCTCGCCGGGCTTCGACCTGGTCGATCCGCTGGAGATGCCGCATGTCGATACCGTGCTGGTCGGCAGCGACGAGGTGTGGAACCTGCGCCACCCCTGGTATGGCGGCGCCTCGATCTTCTTCGGCCAGGGGCTCAACGCCGAATGCGTCGCCGCCTATGCCGCAAGCTTCGGCAGCTATGATGCCGATGCCGGGCTCGATCCCTATTGGCAGGACCAGTTGCGCCGCTTCGACAGGATCGCGGTGCGCGACGCCAACAGCCAGAAGCTGGTGGCAGAGGCGATCGGCAAGGCGCCAATGGTGGTGCTTGATCCCTGCCTGCAATTCCCGCCCCAGTCCGACGCGGCGACGCCGGTGCCCGCGGGTCGCTACGCGCTGGTCTATGGCCACGGCCTGCCCGAGGATTTCGCCGCGGCGGCGCGCAACTGGGCAACGGCGCGCGGCATCCGGCTGATCAGCATCGGCTATCGCAACGACTGGGCGGACGAACAATGGCTTGATGCGGGCCCACACGACTTCGCCGCGGCGATGTCGGGGGCGCAGGCGGTGCTGACCAACTTCTTCCATGGCTGCGTGTTCGCACTGCTTAACAAGACGCCCTTCGCCTGCGCGCCTTCGCCCTATCGGATGAACAAGGTGCGCGACCTGACCGAGCTGCTCGGCGCCGAACGGCACCTGCTCGTGCCCGGCGCGCGGATCGATCTCGGCGCGATCCTCGACGTGCCGCTCGATGCCGCAATCGGCGGCAGGATCGCGGCGATGCGCGACCAGTCGAACGCCTATCTGGACAAGGTGCTTGGCTGAGGCGCCCAGCCCGGCCGCCATTAGTCGCTCCGGATTGTGCATCGGCTGCGGCGGCTGTGCGTCGGGCGGGGGCGGGCATATGGGCTGGGACGGCTATCGCCAGCTCAAGCCCCAGGGCCCGCCCGGCTGGCGCGAGACGGCCACGCCGCACTTCGCCGCCACCTGCCCCTTCTCACCCCAGGCGGTGGACGAGAATGCGATCGCCGAGGATCGCTTCCCCGCCGCCCCGGTCGCCGACCCGAGGATCGGTCGGTTCGAGGCCGCCTATGTCGGCCATGTCGCCGAGGGCGACTTCCGCGCCGGGGGCAGTTCGGGCGGGATGGTCAGCTGGGTCGCCGCCGAGCTGCTCCGCCGCGGGCTGATCGACGGCGTCGCGCATGTCGTGCCGCTGCCCGGCCCCGCCGCGCCGCATTTCGGCTACCGCATCTCGCGCAGCCTCGACCAGATCGCCGAGGGCGCGCGCTCGCGCTACCATCCGGTCCACCTCGCCCATGTGCTCGACGAGATCCGACGGGTGCCGGGCCGCTATGCGGTGGTCGGCGTGCCCTGCTTCGTCAAGGCGGTGCACCTCGCCCGCGCTGCCGAGCCGGTGCTCGCCGAGCGGATCACCGCAACGCTCGGGCTGTTCTGCGGCCATATGAAGAGCGGGCGGCTGGTCGACAGCTTCGCCTGGCAGCTGGACGTCGACCCAGACGGGGTGACCGCCGTCGATTATCGCCGCAAGGACGCCGATCGCCCCGCCAACTGGTACACCGCGCACCTGACCCTCGCCGACGGCAGCGCGCGCTGGCAGGACTGGTGGCATCTGGCCGACGGCGACTGGGGCGCGGGGTTCTTCCAGAACAGCGCGTGCAACCTATGCGACGACGTCGTCGCGGAAACCGCCGACATCGCGTTCGGCGATGCCTGGGTGGAGCCCTATGCCTCCGACGGCCGCGGCACCAACGTCGTGATCGTCCGCGCGCCGGTGCTACGCGACATAGTGGCGGCGGCGATCGGCGAGGGACGGCTGGCGCTGGAGTCCGTGGACGCCGACTTCATCGCAGGCACGCAGGATGCCGGGCTGCGGCATCGCCGCGAGGGCCTGGCCTATCGGCTGACCTGGACGCGGCGGGGGATCCGCCCGAAGAAGCGCGTGGCGCCCAGCGCCGCCGGGATTGGATGGCGGCGCAAGCTTGTCTATCGCACCCGCGCCGGGATTGCCGCCTGGAGCCACCGCATCGCCTGGGCGGCGGATCGGGTGGGGATGCCGGGGCTGTACATCCGCTGGGCCAAGGCCTCGCTCGGCCTCTACCAGGCGCTCACCTATTCGCGCGGTAGGCTCGGCGCCTGGCTCGACAGGCTGGAGCGCCGCTGAAGCAAGACCCGGCCGAGCAGCATGCCCGGCCGGGCCGAAGCCTCACGCTTCGACGTCGCTCTTGGTCCGCCCCGCGCCAGGGCCAGCGGCGAGATCGGCGCCGGTGGTCGGGTTGGTCGAAGGATCGGACTTGGTCCGCTCGGCCAGCTGGCTGAGCGCGGCGGTGTCGGCCGAACCCAGCGTCACCGTCGGCATACCGTCGCCATCGTCGGCGGGCAGCGTCTGCTGGAGATCGTCGACCCGGTCCCATTCCGGCCCGTCGTTCCACGGACCGCGCATGTCGCCTTCGCCCTGCGAGGTGTTGACGTACATGCTCGCATATTCCGGCACGCCCGGCAGCTTGCCCGGCGGGAAATTGTCCTCGATCGCATA
Source organism: Sphingomonas trueperi (assembly GCF_011927635.1). Taxonomy (GTDB): domain Bacteria; phylum Pseudomonadota; class Alphaproteobacteria; order Sphingomonadales; family Sphingomonadaceae; genus Sphingomonas; species Sphingomonas trueperi. Next base: position 632,560 of record NZ_JAATJB010000001.1, on the reverse strand, counting down.
GAGCGCCTTCTCGAACGACTTCTGGTGCGCCACCTCGCGCGTCATCAGGAACTTGAGCGCGTCCTGGATGCCGGCATCGTCGGTGAGGTTGATCAGCCGCTCATAGACGATCTTGGCGCGGCTCTCGGCGGCGATGTTCGAGCGCAGGTCGCAGGTCGGGTCGCCGCGGCTGTCGACATAGGCCGCCGTCCACGGCACGCCCGCCGAATTGGTCAGCGCCGGGCCGCCGCCATAGAGGATCGCCTGGGTGTGGCTGTTCCCCCCTTGCGTCAGCGACATGTACAGCTCGGCCTCTTCCATGTCGCCTTCCGAGATATGCGCTTTCACGCCCTTGTTGAGCATCGCGACGATCGATCCGATCACCTCGAGATGGCTCAGCTCCTCGGTGGCGATGTCGAGCAGCAGGTCCTTGCGGCCGGGATCGTCCTCGGCGAGGCCCTGGGTGAAATAGCGCATCGCCGCGGCCAGCTCGCCATCGGGGCCGCCGAACTGCTCGAGCATCAGCGAGGCGAGCACCGGGTTGGGCTCGGCCACGCGCACGGTATATTGCAGGCGTTTGTTGTGCATGAACATGCCGTCTCTCCTTAAGTGGTACGGGGAGAGAGCGGATGGGCTTCGACATGGTTCACATAGTTCGGTTATGATCGATTCTTTTTCGCCATAACGTGCATCAATTCTAGCACTGTTCGTACGATACTGCGCGGGTCGTTCCGGCTTCTTCAACATGGCTGGTGGCGCAGCGCTGAACGACTTGGCCGATCAGCGGAACGGCCATGCGCACCGCTTCGTTGATTTGCGAGCGCAACACGAACAATCAGGAGCTTGGCGAATGAGCGACAAACAGCCGATGCAGGCGAGCGGCGGCGGTGCGCAAAAGGGCGCGCCCGACGGTGTCTCGGACGTGGAGACGCAGGGGCGGCCCAAAGGCGAGAGCGAAGGCGGCGCCTATCCGAATCCCTATCCGGAAAAGGCGAAGAAGGAAGGCCCCGGCCACCTGATGGGCCATGGCGGGCAGAGCCATATAAACTATGAGGGCGGGCCCAACCCCAACGCGACCACCAAGGGGGAGTAGCAACATCCGACTCCTGCCTTCTCTGCCCCCTCCCGCTTGCGGGAGGGGGCAGAGACGTCACCCCACCATCGACGCGAGGGCTTGCGCGCCGCCCGGCTCGATCGAGGTTGGCTTGTCAGCCGTCACCGACGGCGTCTCCGCCGCGGCCGCGCTCTCGGCCTCCTCCTGTCCGACCGGCAACGTCTTCCCCGTGGTGCGATCCAGCCCGATCGCCGTCACGATATCGATCACCGTTGCCGCCGCGACGAAGGCGATCGCGCCCCAGACCGCCTTGTTCTGCGGCGCCCGCCGCGCGGCGAGGCCGAGCGCGGCGATGTCCATCGCGTCGCCGGCCACCCGGTTCCACACGCGGACGCTATGCGCCGGTCCGGAAAGCAGCGCCGCGCCCGCCAGCAGCTCGCGCGCGCCGAACGCCCGCACCACGCCGTCATGGTCTTCCGCGGACAAGCCCCGCGCAATGCGCTTCGACGCGGCGAGTTCGGCGATGCCGAGCCCGATCGAGAAAACGCCCAGTCCAAATCCCAGCTTGCGATAGTCCATCGGTCCGCTCCTTGCGCTTCGTATGCTCGATGCGCCCGGCATTGCGGTGCCGGACGGCGACCCACCAACTGCCTGCAAACAACGGCCGTTCCGAGGATTTCGCCAATACTATCCTATGTTTGCAGGATCACTTGCAGGGGAAGCGCTGCTGCATCATCGCAGCGAACGCCGCCTTCACGCTGATCCCGCGCTGCGCCGGCGGGATCTTCTCGAACGCGGCGATCAGATCCTTGCTGCCCATCTTGCTCTGCCCCTTGGGCGGCGGGCAGCTGCTCGGCTTCTTGCCCGCGGCGGCGGCTGCAGCGAGGTCGCCGCGATAGGCATCGGAGGCGCCTTCCACTTCCCGCTTCAGCACGCCGATGTCCGAGGAGAACATCGCCATCGCGCCCTTGGCCTTGAGCGCGTTCACCTTGGCGAGGAACTCGGCCACGCTCATCGCCTGGGCGGGCACCGCCACCAGCATCAGTCCACCGGCCGCCAGAAACAGTCGTCGCATAGGAAAAACGCTCCCGGGAAGGGTTCCCGGAAGCGTTCTCTAACGGTGCGAAGCGGACCCTGGCAATGCCGGGGAGCGTCAGGCCCCCTGCGGTGCCGGGTTGCCGAACGGATCCTTGAGCTTGCGCGTCTTGGGGATCGAGGTGCCGCCCACCGCGGGCATGCCCGGCGTGCCGGTGGGGTCGCCGCGATCCAGCGTCTCGCCGGCGATCAGCTTCTTGATCTCCTCGCCGGTCAGCGTCTCATATTCGAGCAGCGCCAGCGCGATGGTGTGGAGCTGGTCGATATGATCGCCCAGGATCTGCCGGGCGCGGTTGAGGCCCTGCTCGACGAAGCGCTTCACCTCGGCATCGATCAGCCGCGCGGTCTCGTCCGACATCGGCTTGGAACGCGCCACCGAATAGCCGGTGAAGCTGTCCTCGCTCTCCGAAAAGTCGAGCGGGCCGAGATTGTCCGACAGGCCCCATTTGGTGACCATCGCGCGGGCGAGACGGGTCGCCTGCATGATGTCGTTCGAGGCGCCCGAGCTCACCTTGTCATAGCCGAAGATCAGTTCCTCGGCGACGCGGCCGCCGAACGCCACGGCGATGTCGGCGTGCATCTTGTCGCGGTGATAGCTGTACGAATCGCGCTCCGGCAGCGGCTGGACCATGCCGAGGGCAAAACCGCGCGGGATGATCGTCGCCTTGTGGATCGGATCGGCGGTCGGCTCGTGCGCGAACACCAGGGCGTGGCCGGCTTCGTGATAGGCGGTCATCCGCTTCTCGTCGTCGGTCATCACCATCGAGCGGCGCTCGGCGCCCATCAGCACCTTGTCGCGGGCGTCGTCGAATTCCTGCGCCGCCACCAGCCGCTTGCCGCGACGGGCCGCGAGCAGCGCCGCCTCGTTGACGAGGTTGGCGAGATCGGCACCCGAGAAGCCCGGCGTGCCGCGCGCGATGACGCGGGCGTCGACGTCGGGTGCGATCGGCACCTTCTTCATGTGCACCTGCAGGATCTTCACGCGGCCCTCGATATCGGGGCGCGGCACCTGCACCTGGCGGTCGAAGCGGCCCGGACGCAGCAGCGCCGGATCGAGCACGTCGGGGCGGTTGGTCGCCGCGACGATGATGATGCCTTCGTTCGCCTCGAAGCCGTCCATCTCGACCAGCAGCTGGTTCAGCGTCTGCTCGCGCTCGTCATTCTGGTTGCCCAGACCGGCGCCGCGCGAACGGCCGACCGCGTCGATTTCGTCGATGAAGACGATGCACGGCGCCGACTTCTTGGCCTGTTCGAACATGTCGCGGACACGGCTCGCGCCGACGCCGACGAACATCTCGACGAAGTCCGAACCCGAAATGGTGAAGAAGGGCACGCCCGCCTCGCCGGCGATCGCGCGGGCGAGCAGCGTCTTGCCGGTACCGGGCGAGCCGACCAGCAGCGCGCCCTTGGGGATCTTGCCACCGAGGCGTGCGAACTTCGACGGGTCCTTGAGGAACTCGACGATCTCCTGCAGCTCCTCGCGCGCCTCGTCGATGCCCGCGACGTCGTCGAAGGTGACCTTGCCTTCCTTCTGCGTCAGCAGGCGGGCGCGGCTCTTGCCGAAGCCCATAGCGCCCGAACCCGAATTCTTCTGCATCTGGCGCAGCACGAAGAAGGCGATGCCGAGGAAGAGCAGGAAGGGCAGCGACTGGACGAGGATATATTGCCAGATCGACGGGCTGTCCTCGGGCCGTGCGTTGATCACCACGCCCTTCGAGCGCAGCGTCTCGACCAGCTTGGGATCGCCCGGATTGTTGGTGCGGAACTTGCCCTCGCTGGTGCTGCCGGTGATCACCCCGGAGCCGACCGCGATGTTGACGTCCTTGACGTCGCCCGACTGCACCTTGTCGAGGAAGGTCGAATAGGGAATCGCATTGCCCGCGGGCTGCGCGGTGCGAGTGTCGAACAAGGTGACGAACAGCGCCAGGGCTGCGAGAATACCTACCCAGATGAGCAGGCTCTTCATCCAGGGGTTGTTGCCCCCGTTTTCCGGACCCTGCTGCTTGCCGTTATCGCTCATCGTGTACCCGGTACCTTTCAAGCCCTAAGATAGGCGCGGCGGCGTCAATGACAATGGAACAACGTCGATCATGGTGATCGATGCGGGGGCGCCGGCGCGAAGCGCCAGCGGGGCCCCGGTCGCACCACGACTCCGGCCAAGGTCGCCACCTTCCCGGCATCCACCGCGGCGATCAGCCGGTCAAGCCCGGAACCGCGCAGGGGCGGGGCGTCGGCCGTGGTTTTGAGCGCGCGGGCGACAAGGCGGCGGCGGAGTTCGCGCGGGAGACCGGCAAGGTCGAGCGCGACCTTGCGATCCTCGACCTGCGCGCGCGCGGCCCATTCGCGCTCGGCCATCCAGTCCAGCGCGGCCTCGGCATCGCGGAGGTTGGTCGCGGCGAGGGCGAGGCGTGCGGGCGGCAGTTCAGGCGTCTCGGCGAGCAGGCGTCGGACCCGGCTGCGGTCGAAGCGGGGGTGGCGGTTGGAGGGGTCCTCGACGGGCGCGATGCCGGCGGCGTGGACCAAGGCAGCCAGCTCGGCGCGCGACCAGCCGAGCAGCGGGCGGACCAGCATGGTCGGCGCGCCGATGCGGAGCGGCCGGCAGGGCAGCATCGCGGCGAGGCCGCCCAGCCCCGCCCCGCGCCGGGCGCGCAGGAGGAAGGTTTCGGCGAGATCGTCCTGCTGGTGGGCCACGGCGACCCACGGGGCAGCAGCGGCGCTCGCCCAGTCGGCGAGGCAACGATAACGCATCGCCCGCGCACGATCCTGCAGGTTGCCGCCTGCCAGCATTTCGGGACGGGGCGGCAGGATCGCATGGGGCACGCCGATGCGCGCGCAGAGCGTGCCGACGAATGCGGCTTCCTCTGCCGATTCCGCGCGCAGGCCGTGATCGACCGTTGCGGCGACCACGGCACCGGGAAAGGCGGCACGGGCGAGGAGCAGCAGCGCCAGGCTGTCCGTGCCCCCCGAAACGGCAACGCCGACCGGTGCCTCCGCGCCGGGCACCTGCCCGGCTGCCGCGCGCCAGTCGGCGAGGAAGCGGGCGACGTCCGCGCCCGCGATCGCGTCGATCAGCGACGCGTCACTTGCAGCGCTGATCCGCACGGCCCTTGGCGACGCCCGCGCGCATCTCGGCCGAGAGCCCGGGGCCATAGACCTTGTTCAGCTCGTCATAGACCTTGCAGACCTCGCCCGACGGCTTGTTCAGCTTCACCAGCGCCTGGGCGAGATAATAGAGGCTGTCCGGCGCGCGCTCGCCATTGGGGTCCTTGGTGTAGTTCTCGTACAGCGCCACCGCCGCGAGGCTCGGCTTGTTGTCGTCGAGATAGACGCGGCCGAGCAGGTTGCGCGCGAAGCTGGCGCGCTTGCCGGAGGGGTACTTGGCCTTGTACTGCTCCAGCGCCTTGGCGGCTTCCGGGTAGAGCTTGGCCTGCCACAGGCGGAAGCCGTAGAGATACAGGTCTTCGCCCGCATCGCCGGTGCTCGGCTTCTCCACCGCCGCGACCTTGGCGGCACGATCGCCCGAAGGCTGCGCCGATGAAGCCGCCGAATTGCCGGAAGCGGCAACGGCGCCGTCGGTCGGCATGGCATCGGCAACCGGCTGCGGCGTCTCCAGCGCCTTCACCCGCGCGTCGTTGGCGGCCTTGTAGGCGCCGAACGCCTCTTCCAGCTGGCGCATGCGATACTGGTTCTGCTCGATCTGGCCGGTCATCGTCTGGATCTGGCTTTCCAGCGCCGCGACGCGCTCGGTCAGGTCGGCAAGCGGGCTGGTCGCGGGCACGCCGGGGGGCGTGTTGTCGACCTGCTGGGTGATCTGCGGCTCGACGGTCATGCCGGCACCGCCGGGGAACACCTTGCGCTGCACCGCGCGCATCTCGCGCTCCAGCTTGTCGACGCGCTGACCGACATTGCCGTCCTGGGCCTGCGCCATCGCGGTGCCGTTGAAGCCGAACGCGGCAAAGGCCAGTGCCGCTGCGAGAGCAATACGCATCGTCGATCAATCCTTACGCGCCTCCCGGGGAACGGAGGCGTGGCGCCGCTATAGCCAAGCGGCGCCCGCTTGCGCCACCCCCTCAGGGATTGGGCGTGTCGCCGGCCGGCGTGGTGGCGGGCACGGTGCTCGCTTCGGTGCTGTCCGCGCGGGGCGTGCTGCGGCGGCGCAGCGGACGGTCGCGCAGCGGCGTTGCGGCGGCGGTCGCGTCCGGCGTCGGCGACGGGGTCGCACCGGGCTGGCCGCGGGCGCGCAGCGCGGCCGAGGTCAGCTCCGCCTCGATCACCTTCACTTCGGTGCCGAGCGGCGCGACTTCGCTGCCGTTGAGCAGCACCTGCAGCTGGTCCGGGCGGCCGGTGCGGATGCGCGGATGGTCGGCATCGTCGGGCACGTCGTAGCGCTCGCCGGCGGCCAGTTCCTTCTCGACGAGCTTCTTGCCGGTCGCGTCGGTGATGCGGATCCAGGCGGGGCCGCGCGCAACGAGCGTGACGTGCTCGACCGCGGGAACGGTCGGCGTCGGGGTCGGTGCGGCGGCGGCCGTAGGCGTGGGGGTCGGCTCCAGCTGCTGGACCAGGCTGTCGCCCTGCGCGGCGCTGCCGCCACGGAACCAGTCGGTGCCGTACCAGATGCCGATGCCGGCGACGATCACCAGCGCGACGATCACGCCGAACCAGACGATCCCGCTCGGTGCGGCGCGCGACGGCTCCTGCAACGGATATTCGGGGGTGATCGCCGGCCGCTCGATCTGGCCGAGCTCGGCGCGGACGTCGTGCGCGATCGACACTTCGTCGACATTGACCGCGCGCGCATAAGCCTTGGCGAAGCCGCTGGCATAGGTGATCGACGGCAGCCCCGAATAGGTGCCCTGCTCGATCGCTTCGAGGTGGCGCTGGGGAATGCGAGTACGCGCGGCGATCTCGGGCAGATCCAGCCCCATGGCTTCGCGCGCGGCGCGCAGACGCTCGCCGGGACGCACGGTGGACGGGGTGGATTCTTCGGGCATGTCGCCTTGCATTCTGTCCTCCGGCGAACGCGTTGGACCCTGGAACGTCCGCCTTATGCTGCAGGGGATGCCGTCCCGGCCGTATCGCTGTCAACGCCGGGAGGAAATCATTCCGGTGGATGGTCAGGCCAGTTCGACGCCCTGCGCCTCCGCCCAGCCGGTCAGCACGTCGCGCAGCGGCGCCTCCGGATGCCGCAGCATCTCCTCCATCGCCGCCATCACCGCGCCCCGATCGAGCCCGCGCAACATCGCCTTGATCGGCCCCACCGCGGCGGGGGTAATCGAGAGCCGGTCGATGCCCAGCCCGATCAGCGCCAGCGCCTCGAGCGGTCGCCCGCCCATTTCGCCGCACACCGCCACCGGCACGCCCGCCGCACGCGCCTGGTCGCTCACCCGCTTGAGGAAGCGCAGGATCGCCGGGCTCAGCCAATCGTAACGCAGCGCCAGCTTGGGGTGCGCGCGATCGGCCGCGAACAGGAACTGGGTGAGGTCGTTGGTGCCGATCGACAGGAACTGCAGCTTGGGCAGCAGCAGGTCGAGCACCTCGGCCAGCGCCGGTACCTCCAGCATCGCGCCGTAGCGGATCTCGGACGGCATCTTGCGCCCGCGCGCGGCGAGCCAGGCATGCTGCGCCTCGAACAGCGCGCGCGCCTGGTCGAATTCCCAGGGCTCGGAGACCATCGGGAACATCACGTTGAGCGTCCGCCCCGCCGCCGCCTCGATCAGCGCGCGCGCCTGCGCCTTCATCAGGCCGTCGCGATCGAGCGCCAGGCGCAGCGCGCGCCAGCCCATCGCGGGGTTCTCCTCCTCGCCATCCTCGTCATGGTTGAGATAGGGCAACGCCTTGTCGCCGCCGATGTCGACGGTGCGGAACACCACCGGCCGGTCGCCCGCAGCCTCCAGCACGTCGCGGTAGAGCCGCCGCTGCGCCTCGCGCTGCGGCAAGGTCGCCGAGACGAGGAACTGGAACTCGGTGCGGAACAGGCCGATGCCGTCGGCGCCGGTCAGGTCGAGCGCGGACACGTCGTCGCGCAGGCCGGCATTGACCATCACCGTCACGCGGTGCCCGTCCTTGGTCACGGGCGCCACGTTCTTCAGCTGCGCGAAGGCGGCGCGCCGCTTCTGGCTGAGCGTGAGCTTGGCCTCGAACGCCTCCTCCATCGCCAGCGAAGGGCGCACGAACACGCTCTCCTCGCCCACGTCGAGCAGCAGCAGGTCGCCTTCGGCCACCTCGCGGCGGATCTCGCGGACGCGGCCCAGCACCGGCACCCCCATCGCGCGGGCGACGATGGTGACGTGCGCGGTCAGCGAGCCTTCCTCCAGCACCACGCCCTTCAGCCGCCGCCGATCATATTCGAGCAGCTCGGCGGGCCCCAGATTGCGCGCGATCAGGATCGAATCCTGCCGCAGCCCCAGCTGTGCCGCCGTGCCGAGCTGGCCCGAGACGATGCGCAGCAGCCGGTTGGACAGGTCCTCCAGATCGTGCATCCGGTCGCGGAGCAGCGGATCGTCTATCTCGCGCATGCGCTGGCGGGTGCGCTGCTGGACGCGCTCGATCGCCGCCTCGGCGGTCAGGCCGGAATCGATCGCCTCGTTGATCCGGCGGCTCCAGCCCTCGTCATAGGCGAACATCTTGTAGGTGGCGAGGATCTCCTCATGCTCGCCGCCGACGCCGAACTCGGCCTGGCTGGTCATGCGGTCGATCTGCTCGCGCATCTTGTCGAACGCGGCATAGACGCGGTGGCGCTCGGCCTCGGTATCCTCGGCGACGGTATGCTCGATGACGATGCGCGGCTGGTGGAATACCGCGACGCCCCGCGCCATGCCCTCGACCAGCCGGAAGCCGCGGATCGTCCCCGCCGCGGTCGGCTGCAACCGGGTGGAGGTGCCGCCCGCCGCATCGATCAGCTCGGCATTGGCGATCAGTTCGGAGAGCACCATCGCGACGGTCTGCAGCGCCTCGATCTCGATATCGGCATAGCGCCGCGGATCGACATGCTGCACGGCGAGCACGCCCACCGCCCGCTCGCGGCGGATGATCGGCACGCCGGCGAAGCTGTGGAACCGGTCCTCGCCGGTCTCCGGGTTATGGACGAAATTGGGATGGCTGGTCGCCTCGTCGAGGTTGAGCGTCTCGACATGCGCGGCGATCGTGCCGACCAGCCCTTCGCCCAGCCCCAGCTTGGTGACGTGCACGGCCTCCTGCGCCAGCCCGCGCGTGGCGAACAGCTCGAGCACACCTTCGCGCAGCAGGTAGATCGAGCAGACTTCGCTGTGCAGCGCCTCGCCGATGATGTTCGCGACGGCGTTGAGCTTCGATTGCACCGGCAGCCGTTTCGCCATCAGGTCATGCAGGCGGGTGAGGATTTCCCGGGCGGAGGCGGCTGCGGTCAAGGCCATGTGTCAGCGGTAACAGATTGTGCGCACCCGCGCCAAGCCGGGTGCGCAGCAAAAGCGCGGAAAGCCTATCCTCCCGGGCACGACCAGGTCCTCCCCTGCACCGCAGGGGAGGGGGACCGCGCTGCGCAGCAGCGTGGTGGAGGGGCCGCCGCGCCAGCGGCGGAATGCGTGACGGGGAGCACCGCGCCTCGCGGCGCGGCCCCTCCACCACCGCCTGCGGCGGCGGTCCCCCTCCCCCAGCAAGCTGGGGGAGGAATCAGCGCATCACGCCGCGCGCTTCTCCAGCGCGTGCGCGGCTTCGGCCATCAGCGTTTCGATGATCGTCGCGACCGGCTCTTCCTTGGTGACCATGCCGACCGACTGGCCCGCCATCACGCTGCCATGCTCGACATCGCCGTCGATCACCGCGCGGCGCAGCGCGCCGGCCCAGTAATGCTCGATCTGGAGCTGCGCCTCGGCCATCTCCACGCTGCCCGCGTCGAGCGCCTGCGCCACTTCGCGCTGCTTGGCGGTGAACAGCTCGCCGCCGGCATTCTTCAGCGCGCGCACCGGGATCACCGGCAGGCGCGGATCGATCTGCACGCTCGCGATCGCGTCGCGGGCGGAGGCGCGGATGAACGCCTTCTTGAAATTGGGATGGGCGATGCTCTCGGTCGCGGCGGCAAAGCGCGTCCCGAGCTGGACGCCGGCCGCGCCCATGTCGAGATAGCCCGCGATCGCCTCGCCGCGGCCGATCCCGCCTGCGACGAACACGGGGACCTGGCTCGCCACCTCGGGCAGGATCTCCTGCGCCAGCACGCTGGTCGACACCGGGCCGATATGGCCGCCGGCCTCCATGCCCTCCACGACGAGCGCGTCGACGCCCGAGCGGATCAGCTTCTTGGCGAGGCTCAGCGCGGGCGCGAAGCAGATCAGCTTGGCGCCGTGCCCCTTGATCGCATCGAGCGAGCCCGCCGGCGGCAGCCCGCCCGCGAGCACGACATGGCCGACGCCGTGCTTCCCGCATATGTCGATCAGCTCGAACAGCTGCGGGTGCATGGTGATGAGGTTGACGCCGAAGGGCTTGTCGGTCAGCGCCTTGGTCGCGGCAATCTCGGCGTCGAGCAGCGCGGGGCTCATCGCGCCGCACGCGATCACGCCGAAGCCGCCCGCATTGGAGATGGCGGCGACGAGGTTGCGCTCGGACACCCAGGACATGGCGCCGCCGAGAATGGCGACCTCGCTGCCCAGGAATTCGCAGCCGCGCGCCATGCGGCGGGCCAGGCGCTCGGCGCCGATCGAGGAGGTGCTGGTCATGCGCGGCGCCTAGCGCTGCGGGGGCGGACTCCGCAAGGGGCCGCTAGCATCGCGCTGTGCCGGTTTCGGGCTTGCCCGCCACGCCGCAAATGCGCATGATAGCGCTATCAATGATAAGAAAATCCAGGAGTTGCGATGTCCTCCCCCGTTGATCCCACGCGCGCGGTCGATCGCCGCACGCTGTTGCAAGCCTCGGCCGCCGCTGCGGCGCTGGCGGCGGGAAGCGCGCGTGCCGGCACCGCACCGGAGCCGCTGCGCGTGCTGGAGGACAAGGGCGCCGGCTTCCCGCTGATCCGCGGCGGCGTGCCCGCGACGCTGCTGGTCGAGGCGGGTGCCGACCCCGCGCTCGCCCATGTCGCGGAGGCGTTCGCGCAGGATCTGGCGCGCGTCGGCGGCACTGCGCCCAAGCGTGTCCAGCGGCTGGAGAACGCGCAGGGCCCGGTGGTGCTGATCGCCCAGCTCGGCCGCTCGCCGATCCTCGACGCGCTGGTACGCGGCGGCCGGATCGACGTGCGCGACTTGGCTGGCGAATGGGAAGCCTATCGCCAGATCGTGCTCGACCACCCCGCCCCCGGCGTGCCGCAGGCGCTGGTGATTATCGGATCGGACCGGCGCGGCGCGGTCTATGGCACCTACGATATCTCGCAGCGGATCGGCGTCTCGCCCTGGCACTGGTTCGCCGACGTGCCGGTGCGCCGCCGCGCCGACGTGACGCTCGCCCCCGGCAGCCGCCGCGACCAGCCGCGGGTGCGCTATCGCGGCTTCTTCATCAACGACGAGGATCCCTGTTTCAGCGGCTGGGCCAAGAAGCATTTCGGCGGGGTCAACGCCGCGATGTACGCCCATGTCTTCGAGCTGCTGCTGCGGCTGAAGGGCAATTATCTGTGGCCGGCGATGTGGGGCAAGGCGTTCAACGACGACGATCCCCGGAACATGGTGCTGGCCGATGCGATGGGCGTGGTGATGGGCACCTCGCACCACGAGCCGATGACCCGGGCGCAGGAGGAATGGCACCGCAACACCGACAAGGGCGTCACCGGCGGCAAATGGGATTACGCGACCAATGCCGAAAATCTCCGCCGCTTCTGGCGCGGCGGGATCGAACGGATGATGTCGAAGGGCGACGGCAAGGGCTATGACTGCCTTGTCACCGTCGGAATGCGCGGCGACGGCGACGAGGCGATGGCGGAGGGCACCGCGACCGAGCTGCTCGAGACGATCGTCGCCGACCAGCGCAGCATCCTGGCGGACGCGACCAGGCGTCCGGCCGAGGCGACGCCGCAGATGTGGGCGCTCTACAAGGAAGTGCAGGACTATTACGACCACGGCATGCGCGTGCCGGACGATGTGACGCTGCTGTTTGCCGATGATAACTGGGGCCAGATCCGCCGCCTCGCCACCGCCGATCTCAATCGCAAGGGCGGGTACGGGGTCTATTACCATTTCGATTATGTCGGCGCGCCGCGCAACTACAAGTGGCTGAACACCAACCAGATCGAGAAGAGCTGGCAGCAGATGGACCTCGCCTGGCAGCGGGGCGCGCGGACGATCTGGATCGTCAATGTCGGCGACCTCAAGCCGATGGAATATCCGCTGAGCTTCTTCCTCGACCAGGCCTGGAATCCCGAGGCGATGACGCTGGAGGCGATGTCCGCCTATCCGGCGCGTTGGGCGGGCGCGGCGTTCGGGCCGGCGCTGGCGGAGAAGGTCGGCGCGCTGCTCACCCGCTATGGCCAGCTCGCCGCGCGGCGCAAGCCCGAGCTGCTCGACGCCGATAGCTTCGCGCTGGGGCCGGTCCGCAGCGACGGCAAGCTGGACGGCGGCGACTTCGGCCGCGTGGTCGCCGAATGGGAGGCGCTGGAGCGCGACATGGCGGCGGTGAAGCCGCGCATTGCCGCCGACGCGCGCGACGCCTGGTTCCAGCTGGTCGAGCATCCGATCCTCGCCGTCGCGAACGTCTACCGGCTCTACTACGCCGTCGCCTGGAACCGCCGCCTCGCCGCCGCCGGCGATGCCCGCGCGAACGGCTTCGCCGAGCAGGCCGAGCGCGCCTTCGCCCGCGACGCGGAGATCACCGCTGCCTATCACGCGCTGAACGGCGGCAAATGGGACGGGATGATGGCCCAGACCCATATCGGCTATACAAATTGGCAGGAGCCCAGGCAGCAGGTGATGCCGGCGGTGCGCCGCGTCGACGGCAAGGCCGCGCCGATCGTCTTCGTCGCGCCTACGCTGCCCGCTGATCAGATCGTGATCGAAGCGCCGGACTTCGTGTCCGCCAGCGGCGGCAAGGGGCTAAACTGGCGCCGGGTGCCGCATCTCGGTCGCACACTGGGCGCCGTGACGACCTTTCCGCAGGGGCGCCCTGCCACCGCCGCGGCGGACGGCGTCCATGTCGATTATGCAGTGACGGTTCCGAAGGGCGGCCCGCTGGAGGTGGCGCTGGAGCTGGTGCCGACGCTCGACACCACCGGCCGCAACCAGCAGCGCCTCGGCGTGTCGGTCAACGATGGCCCGGTGCAGATCCTCACCGACAGCCTCGTCCCCGCCCCCAATGCGACGACCACCCAGGCCCAGCGCGATTGGAACAAGGCGGTCGAGGAAAATGGCCGCACGCTCGCCGCGCGGTTTCCCTCGGTGGCGCCCGGCCGGCATGTCGTGAAGGTCTGGCGGATCGACGACAATGTCGTCCTCCAGCGCCTCGTCGTGACGACGGGGGCGTAGCCGCGCCGGCCACGCCCCCGCGCTCGGGTCAGGCGGCGACGTCGTCCGCGTCGAGGCCATAGGCGGTGTGCAGCACGCGCACCGCCAGCTCGGTATAGTCTTCCTCGATCAGCACCGAGACCTTGATCTCGGAGGTGGTGATCGCCTGGATGTTGATGCCGCGCGCGCCCAGCGTCTGGAACATCGTCGCGGCGACACCGGCATGGCTGCGCATGCCGACGCCGACCACCGAGACCTTGGCGACGCGCGTGTCGTGGCTGACGCCCGTGAAGCCGATCGCTTCCTTCTGCTGCGCGAGGATCTCCAGGGAGCGGGCCAGATCCGCCGCCGGCACCGTGAAGGTCACGTCGGTCGCACTCGCGCTGCCAGCGCTCTGGTGCGCGATGTTCTGGATGATCATATCGACATTGATGCTGGCATCGGCCAGCGGCGTAAAGATCGACGCCACCGCGCCGGGCTTGTCCGGCACCGCGGTGAGCGTGATCTTGGCTTCGTTCTTGTCGTGCGCGATGCCGGTGATGAGCTGGCGTTCCACGTCCTGAATCTCCTCTTCGCCCACGATCATCGTCCCGGGCAATGTATCTGCCATCGGCGCGTCGTCGCCCGTAAAGGACGAGAGCACCTGCACGCGAACCCCTTCCTTCATCGCCAGGCCGACCGAACGGGTCTGGAGCACCTTGGCGCCGACGCTGGCGAGTTCGAGCATTTCCTCATAGGTCACGCGCTTCAGCTTGCGCGCACGGGGCACGATGCGCGGATCGGTGGTGTAGACCCCGTCGACATCGGTGTAGATGTCGCAGCGATCGGCCTTCACCGCCGCCGCGACCGCCACCGCCGAGGTATCCGATCCGCCGCGGCCCAGCGTGGTGATCCGGTCCTCGTGCACGCCCTGGAAGCCGGGGACCACCGCCACCTCGCCGTTCCCCATGCTGGCGAGCAGCGCGTCGGTGCCGATGTCCTCGATGCGCGCCTTGGCGAAGGCGTCCGAAGTCTGCACCGGCAGCTGCCAGCCAAGCCAGGAGCGCGCCGGCACGCCGATCGCCTGCAGCGCGATCGCCAGCAGGCCGCTGGTGATCTGCTCTCCGGCGGAGACGACGACGTCATACTCCTTGGGATCGTAGAGCGACGAGGCCTCGCGGCAGAAGCCGACCAGCCGATCGGTCTCGCCGGCCATCGCCGATACGACCACCGCGACCTGGTTGCCCGCCTCCCACTCGCGTTTGACGCGGGCGGCAACGCTGCGGATACGCTCGATTCCGGCCATCGATGTGCCGCCGAACTTCATTACGATACGCGCCATGGCTGGTTGCTTGTTTCCTGCCCTTGGGAGAGATGGGCGAGCCTGATAGGAGCCACGGATGCCGAACGCAACTAAAGCTACGATTGACCCCCGTGAAGCGGAACATTTCGGTCGTCTGGCGGCCGATTGGTGGAATCCGAAGGGCTCCTCCGCCATGCTTCACAGACTGAATCCTGCGCGGCTCGGCTATATCCGCCGCGCGGTCGACGTGCATTGGAGCGGCGACTCGGCCGATTTCATGCCGCTGACCGGCAAGTCCGCGATCGACGTCGGCTGCGGCGCCGGGCTCCTCTGCGAGCCGCTGGCCCGGCTCGGCGCGCGGGTGACCGGCGTCGATGCCGCGGGCGAGAATATCGGCGCGGCGCGCGCGCATGCCGAGCTGTCCGGTCTGCCGATCGACTATGTCCATGGCGGCATCGAGGATCTGGCGGGCCGCAGCTTCGACCTCGTCACGTCGATGGAAGTGATCGAGCATGTCAGCGATCCCGCCGCTTTCGTGCGCGGGCTGGCCGGCGCGCTGGCCGAGGGCGGGCTGATGGTGCTGTCGACGCCCAACCGCACGCCGCTTTCGCGGCTGGCGATGATCACGCTGGCCGAGGGCACCGGCGCGATTCCCAAGGGCACGCACGACTGGAACCGCTTCCTCAAGCCCGAGGAACTGGAGGCGTTGCTGGTGGATGCCGGCCTGAAGGTGTTCGACCGCCGCGGCCTGACCTTCTCGCCTGCCCGCGGCTTCGTGGTGAACGAACACGACGCGCTCAACTATCTGGTCACCGCGGTCCGGGCCTGAGCGCATGGCCGCCGTGAAGCTGCACCCGAGCTGGCTCGCCCCGCTCGAGGAGGAATTCGCCCAGCCCTATATGGCGGCGCTGCGCGACTATCTTCGCGCCGAGAAGGCGGCGGGGAAGCGCATCTTCCCGGCGGGCAGCGAGTGGTTCCGCGCGCTCGACCTGACGCCCTTGGAGCAGGTGCGCGTGGTGATCCTCGGGCAGGACCCCTATCACGGCGAGGGCCAGGCGCACGGCCTGTGCTTCTCGGTGAAACCGGGCGTCCGCGTGCCCCCGAGCCTGGTCAACATCTACAAGGAGATGGAGACCGACCTCGGCATCCCGCGCGCGCAGCACGGCTTCCTCGAACATTGGGCGGAACAGGGCGTGCTGCTGCTCAACGCGGTGCTGACCGTGGAAATGGGCCGCGCCGCCGCCCATCAGGGCCGCGGCTGGGAGCGCTTCACCGACGCGGTGATCCGGCTGGTCAACGCGAAGACGGAGCCCGTGGTGTTCCTGCTCTGGGGCAGCCATGCGCAGAAGAAGGCGGCATTCGTCGATTCGATCGACAAGGGCGGGCGCCATCTGGTGCTGAAGGCCCCCCACCCCTCCCCGCTTTCAGCGCATTCGGGGTTCTTCGGGAGCCGCCACTTCAGCAAAGCGAACGCGTTTCTGGAGAGCGTAGGGCAGAAGCCGATCGACTGGGCGCTGCCGGCATTGTGAGATTTGAAGTTTCGTACAGATTGATGTACAAGAATCGCCATGCAGACCCTGACCGTCTCGGAAACCCGCGCCAATCTGAAGGCCGTGCTGGACCGCGTCGTCGCCGACAAGGCGCCGATCCAGATCGTGCGTCCCAAGGGCGAAGGCGTAGTGCTGGTTTCCGAAAGCGAGTGGGAGGGGATGCTGGAGACGATCCATCTCATGTCGTCTCCAGCGAATGCGAAGCGCCTGCTGGACGGCATCCGCGAACTCGATGCCGGGCTCGGCGAGGAGCATGAGCTGATCCAGCCATGAAGGTCGTGTTCGGGTCAACGGCCTGGCTCGATTACATCGCCTGGTCGCGCGAGGACGCGAAGGTGCTGGAGCGCATCAACGCGCTGATCGAAGAGTGCCGCCGTCACCCTTTCACGGGCACCGGCAAGCCGGAGCCGCTGCGGCGCAATCTCTCCGGCTGGTGGTCGCGCCGGATCAGCGGCGAGCATCGGCTGGTGTATCGGGTTAGCGGATCGGGTGACGCGCAGGCGGTGGAGGTGCTGAGCTGCCGCTATCATTATTGAGGCGCGGCTACCTTTGTGGAATCGTTCACCCGCGCGTGCCGTAGCGAAGGCCGGGCAGGTAACACCCACCCAGCCCCATAGTCCTCAATCGTGCTCGCGGCCGCCGGCGCCCATGTAGAGCTCGCTACCGGTCTCGCGGAAGACCTTGCTCATCTCCGCCATGCCCGTCTCGGCATCCACCGTCGCCGGCGTCGCCGCCAGGAAGGTATCGGCCGAGGCGTTCTGCTTCGCCGCGAAATCGCGGACCTCCTGGGTGATCTTCATCGAGCAGAATTTCGGCCCGCACATCGAGCAGAAATGCGCAGTCTTAGCGCCCTCGGCCGGCAGCGTCTGGTCGTGATACTGCTCGGCCGTGTCCGGATCGAGCGACAGGTTGAACTGGTCGCGCCAGCGGAACTCGAAGCGCGCGCGGCTCAGCGCGTCGTCGCGCACCTTCGCCGCCGGATGGCCCTTGGCGAGGTCCGCCGCGTGCGCCGCCAGCTTGTAGGTGACCACGCCCACCTTCACGTCGTCGCGGTCGGGCAGGCCGAGATGCTCCTTGGGCGTGACGTAGCAGAGCATCGCCGTGCCGTACCAGCCGATCATCGCCGCGCCGATGCCGCTGGTGATATGGTCATAGCCCGGCGCGATGTCGGTGGTCAGCGGCCCGAGCGTGTAGAAGGGCGCCTCGCCGCACGCCTCGAGCTGCTTTTCCATGTTCTGCTTGATCTTGTGCATCGGCACATGGCCGGGGCCCTCGATCATCACCTGCACGTCCTGCTCCCAGGCGCGCTTGGTCAGCTCGCCCAGCGTGTAGAGCTCGGCGAACTGCGCCTCGTCATTGGCGTCGGCGATCGAGCCGGGGCGCAGGCCATCGCCCAGCGAATAGGCGATGTCATAGGCCTTCATGATCTCGGTGATCTCGTCGAACCGCTCGTAGAGGAAGGATTCGCGGTGATGCGCGAGGCACCATTTGGCCATGATCGAGCCGCCACGCGAGACGATGCCGGTGACACGCTTGGCGGTCATCGGGATATAGGGCAGCCGCACGCCCGCGTGGATGGTGAAATAGTCGACGCCCTGCTCGGCCTGCTCGATCAGCGTGTCGCGGAAGATCTCCCAGGTCAGATCCTCGGCGATGCCGCCCACCTTCTCCAGCGCCTGGTAGATCGGCACCGTGCCGATCGGCACCGGCGAGTTGCGCAGGATCCATTCGCGGGTGTCGTGGATGTTGCGGCCGGTGGAGAGGTCCATCACCGTGTCCGCGCCCCAGCGGATCGACCAGACCATCTTGTCGACCTCGTTCGCCACGTCGCTGGCGACCGCCGAATTGCCGATATTGGCGTTGATCTTGACCAGGAAGTTGCGACCGATCGCCATCGGCTCGCTTTCCGGGTGGTTGATGTTGTTCGGGATGATCGCCCGGCCGCGCGCCACTTCGTCGCGGACGAATTCGGGGGTGACGTAATCGGGGATCGAGGCACCCCAATCCTGCCCGTCGCGAACATATTCGGCCAGCCGCTCGCGGCCGAGATTCTCGCGCTCCGCAACATATTCCATCTCGGGCGTGATGATGCCGCGCTTGGCATAGTGCATCTGGGACACGTTCATGCCCGGCTTGGCACGCAGCGGGCGCTTCACCACGTTCGGGAACTGCGGCACGCCGGCCGAGCGGTCCGGGCCCTTGAGGCCATTGTCCTCGGGCCTCACCTGGCGCGCGTCATAGGCCTCGACATCGCCGCGGGCGAGAATCCAGTCGCGGCGCAGCGCCGGCAGGCCGGCCATGATGTCGATGCGGGCATCAGGATCGGTATAGGGGCCCGAGGTGTCGTAGACGCGCACCGGCGCCTCGCCGCTGCCCGGCTCGAGATGGATTTCGCGCATCGCCACGCGGTGCTTACCGACATGGATCTTGCGGCTGCCGCGGATCGGGCCGGTAGTAACGCCGATTTCGGTCTTGGCGGGGATGTCGGCCATGCTCGTCTACTCCTTGGGCGATACGCGGGGAGCAGATGGACCTCGGGGAACAAGACCCTCCCTCCCTACGCCGGTGTCAACCGGATCAGGTTCAGCGGGTCGAAGGCTGCAGCCTTCCTCTCAACCGCTGCGCCAGCGGTCCCCCGGGGAATGGATACCCGTCTACAGACACGCGGCGCGCCGGGCAATCCCGACGCGCCGCCATCCTACCAAAGGTTAGGAAGATCAGGCGAAGCGCACGGTCGTCCGCGCGCGGCGGCGGCGGAGTGCGCCGCCGGCGAGGCCGAAGCCGCCGATCAGCATCGCCCAGGCCGCCGGTTCGGGCACGCCTGCGCCAGCGGTGGCGCCGGGGCTGAAATCGGCCCTGAACTGCACGTCACCGAACGCGCCGTGCGGGTCGTCCCACTGAGTCCGCGCGATCGCGTCGAGGCTGCTGCCGACATTGGTGTAGACGAAATCGCCGCCATCATAGGCATTGCTGCCGAAGCTGCCAGCGGTGGGCATCCAGCTCATCTCGCCGTCGCCGGGCTGGGCAAGGCCCGCGGTGGTGAGGAAGGCGACGTAGCGCTGGCCTGCGCGCAGATCGAGCGCGCCCACGTCGAAGCGCAGCGCATCGAAGGCGTCGCCTGCGGTACCGGCGAAGCTGCGTGCATCGCTGGCATAGAGCGCCGCACCGAGCGGGCCTGCGCTACCCCAGGCATAAACATAGGCGCGAACCCTCGCCGCGCCGCCGCCGAGATAGAAGGTGAAGCCGTTCAGCGCATTGTCGCTGCCGACGGTGAAGGTCTGCCCGTAGGTGGGCGTATACTGCGCGCCGAAATAATCGATCTTCGATGCATAGCCGCCGCTGGTGTCGATCACCGATGCCGCAGCCGGTGCGGCAATCGTCGCGCCGAACACGCCAATGGCGCCAACTAGTGCTGCAAGTTTCATACATCTCCCCCTGATGTTGCCCCGCGACCACATACGACGCGAGTCCCGGATAGGCAGGCTAGCCCCCAAGACTTGCGTCGGCAATTTGTAAGTTGTTAGAAAACAGGACATTCGCCGCAATTACGCGCCGTAGGTCAGAAGGTATAGGCAAGCCCCAGCGCACCGTACCACTGGTCGCGCGAGCCGGCGATGCGCACCACCGGCGAGTCCGCCGCGTCGTCGAGCATCCGCCGATAGGCGACGCCGCCGACCATCGACAGGCCATGGGTGAGATCGCCGGTGAGCGCGACCGTGCCCATCGCGCCCAGCGTCCAGTCCTTCCAGCCCTTACGGGCGTAATAGACCGGCAGGCCGCTGCGCGCACTGCCGCCCGGCGTCACGCCGAAATAGGTCTGGGCATAGCCGTTGCCCATGTAATTGCCCGACGCGTTCAGCAGGACATAGGCCTTGCGGCTGAGCGGCGTGCCGTAGCTGACCGACGGCGACATCACATAGCTCTTATGCACCGTCCCGACATCGTGGAGATAGGAGAAGCTCACCGTCAGCTTGTCATAGTCGCTGGTGATCAGCCCCTGCTTGCCGATGCCGACAAAGCCGCCCGCCTCGACTGCGGTGTCGATCTTGCCGAGGGCTGCCACCTGGCGGTCGTCGATCCGCGAGGTGCGGTTGAGGTTGACGTTGACCACCGGGCCGGCCTGGAAATCCCAGCCCGGGCCGTTATTGTCGGCGATCACGTCCGCCCAGGCGCGGCTGCCCAGCACGACGAAATTGATGCCGGAGACGCGGCCGCGGACCAGCGGCGCCGCGGTGACGACGTTCTTGTCCGAGCCGTCATAGCTCGGCACCACCGCTGCGCCGACGCCGAGCGTCACGGTGTCGCGGGTCATGTCGGGCGGCGAATCCGCTGCTTGCTGGGCGAGGGCGGGCATTGCCGCGAGCAGCGGAAACGAAGCGAGCGCGGCGCGCGTCGCGGGACGCAGGAAAGGCATGGGGGTACTCCGGGAACGGGATCCAGTGATCAGCACCCCGGAAACGCCTGCAATCTCGCGCAGTTCCTAAAGCAGGTAGCGCAGCTTCACTTCCTGCCGATCGCTGCCGCCGTCGAGCGGGAACTGCGCGGCGGAGAAGCGCGGCGGTCCGAAGCCGATCACCGGGTTGCGCGAAAAGCCGAAGCCTTCGCGCGGGATGCCCATGAAGGTGTCGAGCTTGCCGTTGCTGTTGGCGTCGTGAATCACTGCAACCGCATAGTCGCCCGGGGCGAGCCCGCTGAGGCGCAGCTTGCCCTCGGCGGCGGGAATCGAGCGCTTGATCGCGCCGTGCCCTTGGCGGCAATCGGGGAACTGGCTGGCGGCGGGCGCGATGCAGATCTGCAGCAGCCCACGCGTCGAGCGCAGCTTGGTGAAATCAAGCTCCAGCGTCGCCAGCGGCGCGGCGCTGGTCAGCAGCGGCAGGGCGACGAGGGCCCATGCGGCGCGCCGCAGGATCGAACCGCCCGAGCCCCTGGTCGGTCCCGCACAGCCGGTCCCAGAACCGGAAATATAGTCCATAGTTGCACCCATACCGCTCATGATGCCGCTGGTGATGGCTTGCCGTGATCAGCCATCCGCCCAGCGGCCCCCGCCACATCCAGGCCGGGAAGATCTCCCAGCCCATATGATTGGTCACACCCATAACCGTCATGATCGTCAGCACCAAGCCGAGCGCGCCGACATGAATGGGAATCGCGAAGACCAGCAGCGGAATCACGATCGCGCCCGACAGCGCCTCGCCCCAATGAAAGCTCATCGCCGCCCAGGCGGTGGGCGGGCGGCTGGCATGGTGGACGGCGTGATAGCGGCGGAACAGCGCGGGCACGTGCATCGCCCGGTGCGTCCAGTAGAACCAGGTATCGTGGAGGAACAGGTAGAGGAACACCGACAGCGGCAGATACCAGAGCGGCCAGGCATGGACATCGGTATAGATGCGCGTCCAGCCATGCGCCTTCCACCCCCAGGCGACGATGCCGGCGGGAATGCCGTAGATCGCGGCGGAGGCGAGGCTCCAGCCAATCTCCATGCGGATCTGCCGGTCCAGCCCGGCATAGAGCCCCGGATGCTTCAGCCGGGTGGCCAGCGCGAACCCGGCCGAGGCGGCGACGTAGCGCACCCCCACGATCACGGTCATGGCGATCGCGGAGGCGAGGATGGCGAGGGCGATGTCCATGTCTCCCGCTGCTACGCCTTCCTGCGCCTGGCGGCAATGCGGCGCGAACCGCCTTGCCGGCCGGCCGATCCCGCAACCGATCGTTGCCGGGATGTAACCGCCGTAATTCTACGAAGAAGCGCGGTAACAGAGTTTAACATCTGCCCCCCCTACCATGCTGGCCCCAGAAGAACAGATATGGGTCGGAGAGGTCGTCGTGAAGCTTCGTTATTGGTTGCTCGCCTTTTGCTCGAGCTGCATTGTCCAGCCGGCGCTCGCCCAGTCGGGCCAGGATACGCCAAAGCCATCCACCGCACCGGCGCCCGAGAAGGAGGTCTTCTCCACCGGCGTCGCCAAGGGCCGCGACCGGCTCGACAGCGCAACCTCGACCAGCGCCTATCGCGCGGCCGAGTTCGAGAAGCTGGGCCCGCGCCCCCTGGGCGACCTGCTCCGCACCATGCCCGGCCTTCGCGTCGAGAGCGGGATCGGCGAGGGCAACGCCAATTATACCGTGCGCGGCCTGCCGCTGGCGGCGGGCGGCTCCAAATACATGCAGTTCCAGGAAGACGGGCTGCCGGTGCTCGAGTTCGGCGACTTCTTCAACATCGCCGCCGACGTCTACATGCGCGCCGACTTCAACGTCGCCGCGATCGAATCGATTCGCGGCGGCTCGGGCTCGACCTTCTCGTCCAATGCGCCCGGTGGCGTGATCAACCTGATCTCGAAGACGGGCGAAGTCGCCGGCGGCGCCGTCCGCCTGACGACCGGCGTGGACTATGGCGAGAAGCGCCTCGACTTCGACTATGGCAGCCCGCTGGGCGGCGGCTGGCGCTTCCACATCGGCGGCTATTATCGCTCGGGCGAAGGGCCACGCGACATCGGCTTCACCGGCTTCAAGGGCGGGCAGATCCGCCTGAACGTGACCAAGCAGTTCGCCAACGGCTATGTGCGCCTGCACGGCAAGTGGCTCGACGACCGCTCGCCGACCTTCGCGCCATATGCGATCCGCATCACCGGCACCAACGAGAACCCCGTCATCGGCGACGTGCCCGGCTTCGACATTCGCCGCGATTCGACTCTGTCGCCCTATATCGGGCCGGTGGTCACGTTGGACGGCGACAACAAGCTGCAGCGTTTCCCCGTTTCCAACGGCATGCACCCGACCTCCACGTCGATCGGGCTGGAGGCGCAGTTCGATATCGGCGGCTTCACGCTGTCGAACCGCATGCGCTATTCGAAGAACAGCGGTGATTTCAACCGCGCCTTCCCCTCCAGCATCACGACGGTCGCGGCGCTCGCCGCCTCCCAGGGGGGCGCCGGGGCAACCGCACGCTACGCGACCGGGCCCAATGCCGGACAGCTCATCTCCACCACCACGCCGATCAACGGCAACGGCCTGCTGATGTTCTCCTACATCTCGCAGACCCGCGCCCGCTCGCTCGACAATTTCACCAATGATTTCCGCGCGACCCGCGTCTGGAAACTGGGCCGGGGCGACCTGACCGTGACGGGCGGCCTCTACAAGGCCAACCAGCAGCTCTACACCCAGTGGCTCCACACCGCGATCAACACCGATGTCGCCGGCGGCGGGCGGACGGCAATGGTCGACATCTTCAACGCGGCCGGCGTCGCCCAGACGCTGGGCGGCTATTATGCGTTCAGCCGGAACGGCAGCAAGTTCCGCCGTATCTTCGACGTTTCCTACGACATTCTCGCGCCGTACGGTTCCGTCAACTATCATGTCGGCAAGATCTCGATCGGCGGCAGCGTCCGCTATGACCGCGGGCGCGTACGCGGCCAGCTGTTCGGGGCGGATCTCGGCGGCAATCGCAACGGCGTGGTCCGCTTCGACGTCAATGGCGACGGCGTGATCTCGCCGGCGGAGACCCGCGTCGCCTTCCTGCCGCTCGATGCCCCGGCACCGGTCAACTACAATTACGGCTATTGGAGCTATTCGAGCGGCATCAACTATCGCGTCGCCGAGCCCTTCTCGGTGTTCGCGCGCTACAGCCGCGGTGCCCGCGCCAATGCCGACAAGATCCTGTTCACGCCGGCGGTGAGCGCCACCACCGGCGGCGTGCCCGATCCGACCGACAAATATGACGAGGTTCGCCAGCTCGAAGGCGGCTTCAAGTTCCGCAAGGCGGGCGCGACGCTGAACGTCACGGCCTTCCGCGCGACGGCCGACGACCACAACGTCCTCAACGGATCGGCCAACCAGACCATCCGCAGCTACCGCGCCACCGGCGTGGAGATGGAGGGCGGCTACCGCAGCGGCATCTTCAGCATCACCGCCGGCGCGACCTACACCAAGGCCAAGATCACCCAGGACAAGCTGGACGCCGCGCTGACCGGCAAGGAGCCCCGCCACCAGCCGACCTGGACGCTGGAAGCGACGCCGCAGATCGAGCTGCGCCAGGCAACGCTGGGGGCGAACGTGGTGACCATTACCGGCAGCTACGCACAGGACAGCAACCTTTTGCGGATGCCGGGATTCACCGTCGTCAACGCCTTCGCGGTGATCCGGCCGATCCGCCACGTCGAGCTCATGGTCAACGCGAGCAACCTGTTCGACCAGCGCGGCTTCTTCGAGTTCAACCAGAGCGAAGTGCCGGCGAACGGCATCGGCTGGGGCCGCTCGGTCAATGGCCGAACGGTATCCGTCTCGGCCAAGTACAGCTTCTGAGAGGCGGCAGGGGAGCGCAGGCGAGGCCGGTGCTCCCCTGCCGGGGATCAGGCGTGCGCCGTCGTCTTGGGCCGGCGGCGCAGCGCTGCGCCGGCGAAGCCGAAGCCGCCGATCAGCAGCGCCCAAGCGGCCGGCTCGGGCACCGCGCTCTGCGCCAGCGTGGCAGTGAGCGTCAGGTCGTCGATCGCCAGGCCGTGGTCCGACCCGCCGACGTCACGGTCGGTCCAGCGGATCGCGAAGCTGCCGCCGTCGGCGATCAGCAGGTTGCCGATCGTCGCGCTGACCGACTGGCGATTGCCCGCGGCGTTGCCGTCGAGCGCGCTGCTAGCGCTGCCCGAACCGGAGCCGTTCCTGATGCTGGCGAAGTCGAGCGCGTCGAACGCGGTCCAGCTGCCGTTCGACAGCGAGGTGGCGTTGAGCGAATATTCGAAGTTCAGGCGGTCGCTACTCGCGGTGCCGAGGCGCCACTGCTCGCCGAAATAGCTGAGCGTCAGCGACTCGATCGCGCCGCCCAGGGCATTGGTGAAGAAGGCGCCGAACAGGATCGGCGTCGCATTGCCCGAGGTGACGCTGCCCAGCGCGCGCTCGCTGCCGGTGCCGAAGGCATAGGCGGTGCCGGCATTGGCGTTGCTGGTCGCATAGGCATCGTCCGAACCGGCGGTGCTGCTGCCGCGCTCGTCGAGCTTCCAGCCCGTCGGTAGCGCCTTGCTGGTGCCGCTGGTCGCCAGCGCGTCGAAATTCTGGGTGTAGGTCTTGGTCGACAGCGCGACCTGGGCCTGCGCGACAGGCGCGCCGAGCAGCGTGGCGGCGACGAGTGTCGCGCCAAAGAGCGTCTTCTGCATTGCTTTGGTTCCCCTACTTCACAAACCGCAAACGCGGTTGCCCGGCACTAGGAGGCAAGTGTGCAAGCCGTGTGACGATAGTTAAAAGAAAATGAACGGCTTGGCCCTGCGCCGGGGCGCCCCCGGCCAGCGACCGTTTCGCGCCGCGTCCCCAAGGGTGGGGTTCCCACACCCCCGCCCTTGAGCTAGGCGACGGCAATGCCTTCAACCATCAGTTGTGACGTCGCTATTGTCGGCGGCGGCCTTGCCGGCGGGCTTATCGCGCTGGCAATCCGGAAGAAGAAACCCGATTGCTCCGTCCGGCTGATCGAAGGCTCGGCGCGGATCGGCGGCAATCACCTCTGGTCGTTCTTCGCCGACGATGTCGCACCTGAGCATCGCTGGCTCTCGGCGCCGCTGATCGGCCATGGCTGGAACGGCTATGACGTTGCCTTCCCCGGCCATTTTCGCACCCTGCCGTCGCGCTACTACTCGGTCGAGTCCGAGCACTTCGATCGCGTGGTGCGCGAAGCGCTGGGGCCGAAGGGCCTGCTGCTCGGCCGCGAGGCGGCGGACATCACCCCCACGGCGGTGGCCCTGGCCGATGGCGACCTGGTCGAGGCCGAGGGCGTGATCGATTGCCGCGGCGTCGGCGATACCAGCGCACTCCAGCTCGGCTGGCAGAAGTTCCACGGTGCCGAGCTCGTGCTGAGCAACCTGCACGATGTGACGCGGCCGGTGATCATGGACGCGACGGTGCCGCAGATCGACGGCTATCGCTTCGTCTACTGCCTGCCGTTCAGCCCGACGCGGATGTTCGTCGAGGACACCTATTACAGCGACACGCCCTCGATCGACGTCCTCGCCACCGGCGACCGGATCGAAGCCTATGCCGATGCGGCGGGCTGGCAGGTCGAGCGGGTGCTGCGCGAGGAAGTCGGCAGCCTGCCGGTGGCGATGGGCGGCGACCATGCCGCCTATTGGGCCGCGGGCGGCCGCGGCATCGCCAAGGCGGGGATGAAGGCGGGTCTCTTCCACCCGATGACCGGCTATTCCTTCCCCGACGCCGTCCGCACCGCCGCCACCATCGCCGACGCATACGACTATTCCGGCGAGGCGCTGCACCAAATGCTGTATGGCTATTCGCGCGCGCTCTGGCGCAAGCGCGGCTTCTATCGCATGCTCGCCGCGATGCTGTTCAAGGCGGCCGAACCCGAGGAGCGCTATCGCGTGCTGGAACGATTCTACCGTCTGGATGCAGGACTGATCCAGCGCTTCTACGCCGCGCAGTCGACCTGGGGAGACCGCGTCCGCGTGTTGTCGGGCAAGCCGCCGGTGCCGATCGGCCGCGCCCTTTCCGCGATCTGGAACCGCTGATGCGCCGCGCAGTCGTGATCGGCGCCGGGTTCGGCGGCCTCGCCCTTGCCATCCGCCTCCAGTCGGCGGGGGTCGATACCACCGTCATCGAAGCCCGCGATAAGCCGGGCGGCCGCGCCTATTATTGGGAGCGCGACGGCTTCACCTTCGACGGCGGCCCGACGGTGATCACCGATCCGGACGCGCTCAAGGAGCTGTGGCGCCTCTCGGGCCACGACATCTCCGAAGACGTGACGCTCAAGCCGGTCACGCCCTTCTACCGCCTCTCCTGGCCCGACGGCACGACCTTCGACTATACCAATGACGACGCGGTGCTGGCGGGCGAGATCGCCAAGCTCGATGCCAGCGACATTGCCGGCTATCGCAAGTTCCTCGACTATTCGGCGAGCGTCTACGAGGAAGGTTATGTCAAGCTGGGCGCCAAGGCGTTCCTCGACTTCAAGTCGATGCTCAAGGCGGCACCGGCGCTGATGCAGCACCAGGCCTGGCGCTCGGTCTATTCGATCGTCGCCAGCTTCGTGAAGAACGAGAAGCTGCGCGAGGCGCTGTCGTTCCACACCCTGCTCGTCGGCGGCAACCCGATGGCGACCAGCAGCATCTACGCGCTGATCCACAAGCTGGAGCGCGACGGCGGCGTCTGGTGGGCCGAGGGCGGCACCAACCGGCTGATTGCCGGCATGATCACGCATTTCGAGCGGCTGGGCGGCACGGTGCGGATCGGCGACCCGGTCGACGAGATCCTGACGCTGGGCGACCGGGTGGTCGGCGTGCGCACCCATAGCGGCTTCGAGGTCGAGGTCGACGCGGTGGCGAGCAACGCCGACATCGTCCACAGCTACCGCGACCTGCTGCGCAACTCGCGCAGCGCGCGGCGGACGGCGAACCGCCTGGTCAACAAGCGCTTCTCGCCCTCGCTGTTCGTGGTGCATTTCGGGCTGCGCGGGACTTTTCCCGACATCCCGCACCACATGATCCTTTTCGGCCCGCGCTATAAGGGGCTGCTCGACGACATCTATACCCACGGCGTGGTGAGCGAGGACTTCTCGCTCTACCTCCACCATCCGAGCGCTTCGGACCTGAGCATGGCGCCCGAAGGCCATTCGACCTTCTACGCGCTGGCGCCGGTGCCGCATCTGGGCAAGTTCCCGGCCGACTGGAACGAGGTGGGGCCGATCCTGGAATCGCGGATCCTGGCGGAGGTCCAGCGCCGGCTGATCCCCGATCTGGCCGAGCGGATCGTCACCAAGTTCCACTATGCGCCGACCGACTTCCGCGACGACCTCGCCGCGCATCATGGCTCGGGCTTCAGCCTGGAGCCGATCCTGACGCAGAGCGCCTGGTTCCGCGTGCACAACCGCGATGACGCGATCTCGAACCTGTATTTCGTGGGGGCGGGGACGCATCCGGGCGCGGGGATTCCCGGCGTGGTGGGGAGCGCCAAGGCGACGGCGGAGCTGATGCTGGGCGAGATGGCCTGAACCATCTTAAGCCCCTCCTCCTTGGAGGAGGGGTTGGGGTGGAGGGATTCCAGAACGCAGGTCTCGGTGAGACAGCGCCCCACCCCCCCTCCCCTGAAGGGAAGGGGCTTAAGCGTGAAAACCCCTCTCGCTCGTGTCGCGAAACCCCTCTCCCTCCCCGCCAAAACACGCTATCAGCCCCGCCACAGGAGCACAGAATGAAGCGTATCGCCGTCTATTGCGGTTCGGCCAGCCCGGCCGACCCGGTCTATATCGAAGCTGCCCGCACCCTCGGCCGCACGCTCGCCGAGCGCGGCATCGGCGTCGTCTATGGCGGTGGCCGGCTGGGGCTGATGGGCGCGGTCGCCGATGCGGCGCTGGAGGCCGGCGGCGAGGTGATCGGCGTGATCCCCACCCTGCTCGTCAATGCCGAAGTCGCGCATCGCGGGCTCACGGCCCTCGAAGTCTGCGAGACGATGCACGAGCGCAAGGCGCGCTTCACCGAGTTGGCGGACGGGTTCATCAACCTGCCCGGCGGCACGGGGACGATGGATGAATTGTGGGAGGCGATGAGCTGGGCGCAGCTCGGCTATCACACCGATCCGATCGGGCTGCTCAACATCGCGGGCTATTACGACAAGTTGGTCGAGTTCTGGGAGCATATGGGCACCGTGGGTTTCGTTCGCCCGCAGCACCAGGGGCTGCTGCTGGTCGACAGCACCATCGACGGGCTGCTGACCAAGATGGCTGAGGCTCAGCCAGTGGTGCCGATCGCGCAGCTGCGCCGCGAACAGCTGTAATGCGCTTTCCCGGCCGCGATGCGATCGTCGCGACCGCGGGCGAGTCGATTGCCCGCGGCTCGCGCAGCTTCGCCGCCGCAAGCAAGCTGTTCGATCCCGAGACTCGCGAGCGCGCCTGGCTGCTCTATGCCTGGTGCCGCCGCTGCGACGATATCGTCGACGGCCAGGACCATGGCCATGGCATGACCCGCGTCGCCGCCCCCGCGGCCCGACTGGCGGAGGTTCGCGAACGCACCGCGGCGGCGCTGGCAGGGGAATGGGTCGGCGACGCCGCGTTCGACGCGCTGCGCATCGTCGCGGCGGAGACCGGCATGCCGCACCGCTTCGCCTGGGACCTGATCGAAGGCTTCGCGCTCGACGCCGAGGACTGGCGCCCGCAGACCGAGGACGATCTGCTGCGCTATTGCTACCATGTCGCCGGCGTGGTCGGCTGCATGATGGCGGTGGTGATGGGGGTCGCGCCCGACGACGCAGCAGTGCTCGACCGCGCCTGCGATCTCGGCCTCGCCTTCCAGCTCGCCAACATCGCCCGCGACATCGGCGAGGATGCCGAAGCAGGGCGCTGCTATCTGCCCGCCGACTGGCTTGCCGAAGTGGGGCTCACCGCCGCCGATCCGATGGCCGACCTCAATGCGCTCGCCATTCTGGGGACGCGGCTCGCCGATCGCGCGGAAGGCTATGAGATCAGCGCGCGCGGCGGTGCGGCGGCGCTGTCGTTCCGCTCGGCCTGGGCGGTGCTGGCGGCGGCCGACATCTATGGCGGGATCGCGCGCAAGGTGCGGGCACAGGGCCCGCGGGCCTGGGACAGCCGCACCACCACCTCAGGCGGCGAGAAGCTCGGTGCGATCGTGAAGGCCTGGGGTTCGGCCTATCGCCGTGCGCCGACGCCGCGTCCGGCAGGGTTGTGGACGCGGCCGCGCTGAAGCCGGCTCCGCGGCCGCCCCAACAGACGACATCCCGGCGAAGGCCGGGATCCAATCGCCTCTCGCTAAAAGCCGGAGCCTTGATGTAGGCCTCAATGGGTCCCGGCTTTCGCCGGGGTGACAGAACAACAGGCCTCCTGGGCCTACCCGTTCAGCGCGTTGATCGCCGCATGCACCCGCGCCTCGATCTCGCGGCGGGGCAGCCCGGGCGGGATCGGCTCGCCAAAGCGGAAGACGATCTCGCCTGGGCGCATCAGTCCCTTGCGCGGCCAGACACTTCCGCTGCGCACCGCCACCGGCACCACCGGCAGGTCGAGCGCGCGGTAGAGTCCGGCAAAGCCCGAGCGCAGCGGCGGCGCCTCCCCCGGCAGCACCCGCGTCCCCTCCGGGAAGATCAGCACCGAACGCCCGCTCGCCCGCGCCGCCTGCGCCGCCCGCATCATCGAGCGTAGCGCGGTTGCATTGGCCTCGCGATCGACCACGATCGTGCCGTAACGCTGCGCCGCCCAGCCCCAGAGCGGGATGCTGGCCAGTTCGCGCTTCATCACCGTTGCTGGGCTGTGCAGGATCCGGGTCAGTTCCAGCGCCTCGAAGTAGCTTTCATGCTTGCCGGCGAACAGCAGCTGTCCCTCGGGCACCGTGCCCTCGATCCGCAGCCGCGCACCGACGATGGCGTGCAACGACCATTGCATCGTCCACGCCCAGAAATTGGAATAGGCGCGCAGGAAGCGCCCGCCAAATAGCGCCGCGAACGGGACGCACAGCACCAGGATGATCGACACGCCGTAGAAGAAGATGCGGAAGAGAACCGTACGCACCGCGTCCATCAATCGACCCCCAGCAACAGCGCCCCCCGGCGCACCAGATATTTGTGATATTCGCGCAGCAGCATCCGCCAGCCGGGGCGGCTCGGTACGCCGTCGCCGACGATCGTCACGCCCTGCAGGACATGGGCGAGCTCCAGCCGGGCGCGCGCCATGTGCCAGTCCGAGGTGACCAGCCTGATGGAGTGATAGTCGTGATCGTGCACCCAGCGCCCGGTCTCGTCGGCGTTGGAGCGGGTGTCGACCGCCTCGTGCCCCAGATCCACGCAGCATCCGAACAGCGCACGGTCAGCGGAGAATTGCGCCGCCAGCTCGCGCGGACGCACGTCGGGATTCACCCCGCTGACCAGCATCCGCCTGGCATCTTCGCGGCGCAGCGCATCGAGCCCGCGCTGGATCCGCCCCGGCCCGCCGGTCAGCACCACCACCGCATCGGTGCGATGCGCGCCCAGCGGCTTGCCGAGGCTGAACAGGAACAGCGCGAAGCCCGCGCCCCAGCCGAGCGCGAGCAGCACCAGCAGGAAGAACAGCCGCCGGATCACAGCTTGCGCCCCAGCGTGTGGAGTACGGTCAGCCGTGTCGCCACGGTGGCGAGCAAGGCGAAGCCGATCGGTAGCAGCAGGAGCAGCGTCCAGTCGACCGGCGCCAGCGTCGCGCCGCCCAGCACTTCCGATCCGGTCAGCGCCAGCTTGGTCTGGAACAGCGCGACCAGTGCCAGCGCCGCCAGGGTGCCGATCGCGCCGCCGAGCAGCGTGTC
Source organism: Sphingomonas trueperi (assembly GCF_011927635.1). Lineage (GTDB taxonomy): Bacteria > Pseudomonadota > Alphaproteobacteria > Sphingomonadales > Sphingomonadaceae > Sphingomonas > Sphingomonas trueperi. Next base: position 600,959 of record NZ_JAATJB010000001.1, on the reverse strand, counting down.
GCGCGCGATTCGGCGCTGGAGAAGGCGCGCCACCTGGAGATCGGTCGATCCGAGCATGTGGAGCACGTCGATCGTATCGCGGTGCGTGTCCAGCCCCGCGCGCGCAACGAGCAGCGCGACCCCGGCCGTCGCCGCGGCGATGACCAGCACCAGCCCGATCGCGACGAGCCCCAGTGCGCCGAGCAGCCCGCGTACCGGCGACAGCCATCGCGCGCTGCTGTCCACCCGCGCCTGGGGGGCGACGCGGCGGGCGGCGGCGGACACCTGCGCGGTCGATCCCTCCGTGGCGGTCACGTCGATCAGCACGGGCATCGGCAGCTCGGGATCGAGCCCGACATCGCCGAGCCACGGCTTGAGCAGCGCCGCCAGCTCGGCACGATCGGCCTCGCGCACGCGCGTGACGCCAGGCACTTTGGCGACAGCTGCAACCAGTGCCTTGGCCCGCACGTCACGCAGCCCGGCATCGGGTTCGACCAGCTGCACCGTCAGCTGCCCGGCGAGCTGGCGATCGAGCCCGATGGCCGAACGCGCCACGCCCAGCCCCAGCGCCCCGGCCAGCACGGTGAGAAACAGCATGATCCCCATGATGCCCGCCATCACCCAGCCGCGCTGGCCTTCGCCGAGCAGTCGCAGGTCGATCGCGGCGCGATGCCGGAAGCCGTTCATGCGCCCCCCGGCGGATGGCGGAGCAGGCCGCTGGGATCGACCAGCTTGCCCTTCTCGACGCGCATCAGCTGCGCGTGCGGAATGCGGCCGATCAGGTGGAGATCGTGCGTCGCGACGACGATGGTGGTGCCCAGCCGGTTGAGCGCCTCGAACAGGTGCAGCAGCCGGTCCGCCATGTCGGGATCGACGTTGCCGGTCGGTTCGTCGGCGACGAGGATCTCGGGCCGGGCGATCACCGCGCGCGCAATCGCGATGCGCTGCTGCTCGCCGCCCGACAGCGTCGGCGGCTTGGCGGTGACGCGCGCGCTCAGCCCCACCCAGGCAAGCATCTCCATTACCGGCGCCTCGATCTCGCTTTCGCGCACCCCCGCCACGCGCAGCGGAAGGGCGACATTGTCATAGGCGGAAAGCTGCGGCAGCAGCCGGAAGTCCTGGAACACCACGCCGATCCGGCGGCGGAAGCCGGGCAGCCGCGCGCGCGGCAGCGACCCCGCATCCTCGCCGAACAGCCGCACCGCGCCGCGCGTCGGGCGCTGGGCGAGGTAGAGCAGCTTGAGCAGCGAGGTCTTGCCGGCACCGGACGCGCCGGTGAGGAAATAGAAGCCGCCCGTCGCCAGCGTGAAGCTCACGTCCGACAGCGTTTCCGGTCCGGTCCCATAGCGCAGGCCGACATTTTCGAAGTGCACGATGTTGCCCATGCGCCGTGCGGCCCGGCCTCCTGTTCGCGGTGGTCTTAGGCCGCCATCGCACAGCCCCGGATTCCGCTCAAGCCGCCGTCCGTCCCAAGCCGCTTGCTGGCCCGAATCGGCCCCGCTAGACTCGCACGTCCGTCGCGTTTCGGACGGGTACCAGGGGGTGTGGGCATGATCTTGGAGTGCAGCCAGTGCGGATCGCGCTACGAGGTGCCGGATTCGGCGATCGGCCCGGACGGCCGCACGGTACGCTGCGCCAATTGCAAGCATAGCTGGTTCCAGTCGGGCGCTTCGCCGGCACCCGCCGCCCCGCCGCCTGCCCCGGCCGCGGCCCTCGCGCCGGAGCCCGAGCCCGCACCGCTCCCCCCGCGCAGCTTTGCCGCGGCCGAGCCCGTGCCGGAGCCCAGCTACGATCCGTTCGACGAACCCGCCCCGAAGCAGCGCAGCGGCATCCGCTGGACGATCGCGGCGCTGGTCGCGCTCGTCTCGGTGCTGCTCGGCGGCGCGGCCCTGCTCTACTGGAAGGCCCCGCAGGTGCTGACCCAACTCGGCCTGCCGATCGGGGGCGCGAATGCGCAGCTGGTGTTCAGCGAGAAGAACGTCGCGCTGCAGGCACGGACGGACGGCAGCAAGCTGTTCATCGTCTCGGGCAAGGTGCTCAACGACAGCGCCACGGCCCAGCATGTGCCCGACATCCGCATCCAGCTGCTCGATGGCGAGCGCCGCGAGGTCTATAGCTGGCGGATTACCCCGCCGGTCCGCACGCTGGAGCCCAAGGCCGGCTTCGACTTCAACGGGGCCAAGGTCGACGTGCCCAGCGGTGCCAAATCGGTGAAGCTCAGCTTTGTGAGCGAATTCGACGGGTGACGACGAGCAGGCGGCCGCCGTCGAGCAGGGCCGCCGCCACCATGCCGAGCCCCGAGGCGAGCACCAGCGCCTGTGCGCCGAGGCCGGCCTGGACCAGCCACAGCCCCAGCCCGCCGGTCACCAGGAAGAAGGCGAGGATGCCGTTGATGCCCGCGGCGACCTGGTCGCCCAGCGAGCGCAGCGCATAGACGAACACCACCTGGACGCCATCGAAGAGGATGAACGGCGCCCACAGCAGCAGCATCGTCGCCGCCATCGCATGGACCTCGCCCGGCGCGGGAAAGCGCGCCACGACCAGCATCGGCACCAGCATCAGGCAGGCGGCCAGCAGCCCGGTGGCAAGCGCGGCGAGCAGCGCGGCGATGCCGGCCCGCCCTGCTGCCGCCTGCGGCACCCCCTCGCCCACCGCATTGCCGGCGCGCACCCCCGCCGCCGACCCAAGTCCCAGCGCCACCGCAAAGGTGACGTTGTGGATCGAGAAGACGATCTGGAAGGCATGCGCGGTGGTCTCGCCCAATTGGGTGGAGAGCGCGATCAGGATCGAGAAGCCGACCAGCTCCAGCCCCGATGCCACTGCCGGCACCACGCCGAATCGGGCGAGCGCCCAAGCGCCGCGCCACGTCTCCGCCCGCCCCCAGTCGCCGAGCAGCCGCACCCCGCGCGGCTCGGCACGCGGCAGCGTCCAGGCGGCGGCGAGCATGCCGATCGCGCCGAGCGCCGACGCGATGGCCGTGGCGGTCGCCGCGCCGACCGCGCCGAGTGCCGGCAGCCCCCAGGCGCCGGTCGCGAGCAGCCAGGCGAGCAGCGCGTTGATCGGCAGCACGGCGAGGTTGACCACCGTCACCCGCGCCGGCCGGCTGACGCCTTCGAGGAAGAAACTCGTTGCAATGGTGAGCAGCTGGAACGGATAGGCGAGCGCCATCACCCGCACCACCGGCGTACTCGCCGCGACCAGGTCCGGCGCGACGCCCACCCCAGCGAGCAAAGGCGCCGCGAAGCCGAACAGGATGGCCATGCTCGCCAAGCCGAGCAGCAGCGCGAGCAGCAGGCCTTCGTGGAGCACGCGGCCGGTCTGGCGCAGTTCGCCGGCGCCGTCGGCGCGCGAGACGTGGACGAGGATGCCGGTCAGCGCGCCCAACCCCATCACGATTCCTGGGAAGGTAATCGTCCGGCTCGCGCCCAGCGCCGCGACCTGGTGGGTGCCGGCCATGCCCACCACCACCACGTCCGTCACATGCAGAATCGTCCAGTTGAGCCCGGTCAGCATCACCGGCCAGGCCAGCGCGAGAAGGCGGCGCGTTTCGGCGGCGAGCGGGGTGGCAACGGACATGGCCGGAGGCATAGGCGGAAGCGACAACGCAAGAAACCCGCACAAAGCGGGTTGCCAGCCCGATTTCGCTTTGCTAGGGGCCGCTGCCTTACCAGCCGCTGGTATGGAAATGCCGGCGGAAATTCACGTGCGGTCGTGGCGGAACTGGTAGACGCGCAACGTTGAGGTCGTTGTGGCCGAAAGGCCGTGGAAGTTCGAGTCTTCTCGACCGCACCATGAATTCAGAGGATGGGGGCTACGGCCCCCATTTTCGCATCTGCGCAACAAGCGCGACAATTTATCGGATAATCGGGCACAGTTTTGCGACATGTGCGTCGTACCCGCCGAACAAGGACGAGCGGGCCTGCGGGCCCGCTTCTGATTCGGAACAAGGGACGGAGCAACGATGAAGCGACTGGGGACCACCCTGGCAGGACTGTTGGCAGGCGTATCGCCGCTGGCGGCGCAGGCACAGACAACGACGCCGATGCAGCAGGCGGGCGGCCGCCCCGCCCAGACCCAGCCCGCCGCGCCCGTACAGGAAGATCCCTATACCGACGAGATCGTCGTCACCGCCAGCGAGCCGCGCGGCGCGGTGAAGGGCGACATTCCGCCCGAGATCCAGCTCAACCAGGCGGACATCCGCGCCTATGCCGTCTCCTCGGTCGCCGACCTGCTCAACGAACTCGCGCCGCAAACCGGCAGCGCGCGCGGCAGCGGCCGGCCGGTGGTGCTGCTCAACGGCCGCCGCATCTCCAGCTTCGCCGAGATTCGCGACCTGCCGACCGAGGCGATCGAGCGGGTCGACATCCTGCCCGAGGAGGTCGCGCTCAAGTTCGGCTATTCGGCCGACCAGCGCGTGGTGAATTTCGTGCTGCGCGAACGCTTCCGCGCGCTCACCACCGAACTCGAAGGCGGCGTGCCGACCGAGGGCGGCAACAGCACCCAGGAGGTGCAGGCGGACATCCTCAAGATCAACCGCGATCGCCGCGTCAATCTCGACGTGAAGTACCAGGGCACTTCGGCGCTGCTGGAGAGCGAGCGCAACGTGCAGGCGACGTTCAACGACGGCAGCGGCGTCAACCAAGCGCCCTATCGCACGCTGGTCGCCCCCAGCCAGGACCTCACCGTCAACGGCAGCTATGCCCGCAACCTCAGCGAAAAGGTCGGCGCGACGGTCAACGGCACGCTGGAAGTGCAGCAGAGCGAAGCGCTGCGGGGACTCGCATTGTCGCAGAGCGCGGCGCCGCTGGCGCTCACCGCCGAACCCAGCCCGCTCACCGCCAGCAGCCGCACGATCACCTCGCATTTCGGCACTACGCTCAACGGAGATGAACTGCCGTGGAGCAACAGCTGGAGTTGGTCGCTCACCGGCAATTACGATCGCGTCGAGAGCAAGACGATCACCGATCGCGGCTTCGATTCGCTCGGCGCGGCGCGCCCAGCCGATCGCGGCAATTCGACCTCGAACACCGGCACGGTCGACGCACTGCTGCGCGGGCCCCTGTTCAAGCTGCCGGCCGGCGATGTCTCGACCTCGTTGCGGATCGGCGGCAGCCTCAGCGGGTTCGACAGTACCGCCTTCCGCAATGGCCTGACGACCGATGCCTCGCTCTCGCGCAACATCGGCAGCAGCCAGCTCAACATCGACCTGCCGATCGCCAGCCGCCGCCGCGACGTGCTCCAGCCGCTCGGCGACCTGACGATCAACGGCAACGTCGCCGTCCAGCACCTCTCGGACTTCGGCACGCTGACCACCACGGGCTATGGGGTGAACTGGTCACCGTTCAAGCCGGTGCGGCTGCTCGCCTCCTGGACCGATGCCGAGGATGCGCCGAGCACCAGCCAGCTCGGCGGCCCCGTCGTCGCCAGCCCGAACACCCGCGTGTTCGACTATCGCACCGGCCAGACGGTGACGATCACCACCATCACCGGCGGCAATCCCGCGCTTCAGGCGGAAAAGCGCCATGTGATGAAGCTGGGGTTGGAATTGCGGCCGTCGGAGAAGACCGACCTGTCGATCCGCGCCGATTATGTGACCAGCCGCATCCGCAACGACATCGCCACCTTCCCCGCTGCCACCGCGGCGATCGAGGCGGCGTTCCCCGATCGCTTCGTCCGTGATCCCGACGGCGATCTGGTGAGCATCGACAATCGCGCGGTGAACTTCGCCGAAAACAACACCCAGCAGCTGCGCTGGGGCTTCAACCTTTCGGTGCCGATCAAGTCGTCGCTCGAGAAGAAGATCGCCGCAATGCGCGCCCAGCGCGAGAAGGAGCGCGCCGACGCGATCGCCGCGGGCAAGCCGCTGCCGGCGGAAGGCCAGGCGCGGCTGTTCGGCCAGGGCCAGAACGGCCAGCGTCCGCCGTTCGGCGGCAGCCTGTTCGGTCCGCCCCCCGCCCCCCCGGCCGGCGCAGCGCCCGGCGGCGGTGGCCAAGGCGGCGGCGCCGCGCGGGCACGTGGCGGCTTCGGCGGGCCCAATGGCGCGTTGGCGGGCCGGCTGCAGTTCAGCCTCTACCACACCTGGTACTTCAAGAATCAGATCAAGATCCGCGACGGCGTGCCGATCCTCGACCTGTTGCACGGCGATGCCGCCGGCAATGCGGGCGGCCAGCCGGCGCATCAGATCGATGCGCAGGCGGGCTTCACCAAGGACGGTGTCGGCATGCGGCTCGGCTTCAAGTGGCAGAGCAGCACCAGCGTCTATACCGGGCTGAACAACACCAACCAGCTCAACTTCGGCGATCTCGGCACGTTCAACCTGCGCGTGTTCGCGGACCTCGGTCGCCAGTTCAAGCTGGTGCGCGCGCATCCCTGGCTGCGCGGCACGCGGGTGAGTCTGGGGGTGACCAACCTCCTCAACAGCCGCCAGCGCGTGACCGACCAGACCGGCGCGGTGCCGCTCAACTACCAGCCCGATCTGCTCGATCCCACTGGCCGCGCGGTGACCCTCAGCATCCGCAAGCTGTTCTTCTGACGGTCAGCGGGCGCGGCACCGGTTGCGCGCCGCGCCCGCTTGCCCCATCACCCGGCACGAACCGAACGGGGGATGGCGAATGAAGCGTGGGTTGCTGCTGGCGGCATGGGCCGCCGCAAGCGTGCTGGCAGTACCGGCGAGCGCGCAGGTCAGCGCAGACTGGGTTCGCGCGCACGAGACCTTTCTCGCCGGCGACGAGCTGCGCGGCCGCGGCAGCGCCACGCCCGACGAGGCGATCGCCGCCGCCTATGTCGCCGCCCAGTTCCGCGGCTTCGGGCTCCAGCCCGCGCCGGGGATGGACGGCTATCTGCAAAAGGCCGATATCGTCCGGCTGAAGCTCAAGGCGCCGATCACGCTGACCGCCAACGGCCAGACGGTGCCGGGCGCAGTGCTGCTGGTCGGCGACGGCACGGGCAGCGAGGGCGTCGCCAGGCTCACCCCCGCCAAGGCGATGTCGCGCATGGCACCCGCCCCGGTGATGCTGATCACCGGCGAGATGCCCGTCATGCAGCTCTACCGGCTGGCACGCTCGTTCAAGACTCCCCGCCTGCTGCTCGTCCGCGAGAGCGCCGAGACGCAGGCGATGATCAAGGGCCTGCACGGCGAACCGCGCCTGCCCGGCGGGCTGCGCAGCGAGCCGCGCGAACCCGCACCCTCGATCGTAGTGCTGCCCGCAGCCGCCTTCGATGCACTCGCGGCGCAGAAAGATCCCAAGGTTTCGCTCACCGTGCCGGTGGAAGAGAAGGTCGCCACCACCACCAACGCGATCGGCTGGCTGCCGGGTGCCGACCCCAAGGCGGGCGTGTTGCTGCTCAGCGCGCATCTCGATCACCTCGGCGTCCAGGCGGACGGCACGATCCTGCACGGTGCCAATGACGACGCCTCAGGCACCACTGCGGTGCTCGAACTCGCCCGGACGCTGGCCGCCAAGGGCCGCACCAAGCGCGGCATCCTGTTCGTCGCGTATGGTGCGGAAGAGATCGGCGGCTATGGCTCGACCTATTTCGGTGCCCACCCGCCGGTGCCGCTCGACCAGATCGTCGCCAATGTCGAAGTCGAGATGATCGGCGCGCAGGACCCCAAGCTCCCCGCCGGGACGATGATGATGACCGGCTTCGAGCGCTCGACGCTGGGCGAGACGCTGAAAAGCCACGGCGCGCTGGTCGCCGCCGATCCCTATCCGGAGCAGAACTTCTTCCAGCGTTCGGACAATTACTCGCTCGCGAGGAAGGGCGTCGTCGCCCACACCATCTCCGGCTGGGCGGTGGTGCCGACCTATCACAGCAAGGACGACACGCTCGCCAATATCGACATCGCCTTCATGACCCGCGCGATCCAGTCGCTGGTCGAGCCGCTGCATGCGCTGGCCAACAGCGACGCCAAGCCGGAATGGAAGCCGGGCGGCAAGCCCGAATGACCGAACGAGGTAGCATGACCACCCCCCATATCGTCGCGCTCGGCGGCACGCTTCGCGCGCAATCGAGCACCGCCCGCCTGCTCAGCGCCGCGCTCGCCCGCGCGGAGGCGCGCGGCGCGCGCACCACGTTGCTCACCGGGCCCGACATCGTCTTCCCGCATTTCGAACCCGAGCATGGCGACAGCGATGCCAAGGTGATGCGGTTCGTCGAGACGCTGCGCAGTGCCGATGCGGTGCTCATCGGCTCGCCGGGCTATCACGGCACGATTTCCGGGCTGGTGAAGACCGCGCTCGACTATGTCGAGCTGCTCAGCCGCGACGATCGCGTCTATTTCGACGGCATGCCGGTGGGCCTGATCGCCACCGCCGCGGGTTGGCAAGCGTCGGTCTCGACACTGCAGGCGCTGCGCACCATCACCCACGCGCTGCGCGGCTGGCCGACGCCGATGGGGATTGCGGTAAACACGGTCGAGACGCCGGACGTGGAATCGCACTGCCAGGCATCGCTCGACGTGATGGTCGGGCAGATCTTCGACTTCCTGAAGCGCTGAGGCGCCCCCCACCAGCCGTCATCCCGGCGAAAGCCGGGATCCATTCGCCGCTACGTTAGGACTAGAGCCGAGACGGTGACCCCAATGGATTCCGGCTTTCGCCGGAATGACGGGCTTGGGCGTCTATTCGAACCAGTGCCGGTGGGCGAAATAGCCGGCGATCCCCAGCGCCATCGTTAGGCACACCGCCACCACGCCCCAGAAGGCCCAGGGCTCGTGCGCCCAGGGAATGCCGTCGACATTCATGCCGAGCAGGCCGGTAAGGAAGGTCAGCGGCAGGAACACCATCGCGACGATGGCGATCACCAGCGAGCGCTGGTCGAGCAACTCGCCGCGCAGGTCGGTGAGCGTTTCGTGGGTAAGCGCGGCGCGCTCGCGGATGCTCTCGACTTCCTCCGCCATGCGCGCGGCGCGGTCGGCAGCGGCGGCAAGGTGGAGCCGGTCGTCCTCACGCAGCCATTCGCCAGGCAGGCCGGCCAGCTTCTCGATCGCAGCGCGCTGCGGATTGAGGAAGCGGCGATAGCCGATCGCCTGCACCCGCACCTTGTTCACCATCCGCCGCAGCTCGAAGGCGCGGTGCCCGGAAATCTGCTCCTCGCAATCGTCGAGCGAGTCGCCGAGCTCGGCCACCACCGGGTCGAGTTCCTCGGTGATTGCCGAGGCGATCGCGGCGATCAGGTCGCCGGGATCGAGGATCTTGTGCGACTCCACCTCGTCGCGCACCGATTGCAGCGCGCTCAGATGCTTGCGCGTCACCGAAAAGACGCAGCCGCCCATCGCGTAGATGCGGATCGAGGCGAGCGGATCGGAGGCGGTCGTCGCCTCGGACGACAACCCGCGCAGGTTGATCACCGCGCCCTCGCCGACCGCGTCGCAGCGCGGGCGCGTTTCGGTCGCGGTCAGCGCGTCGATCACATATTGCGACAGCTGCGCCTCGCCGCCGAGCCAGAGCTGGGCGCGCTCGTCATTGGTGGTCAGATGGATCCAGGTGAGGCCGCCATTCTGCCCGAGCGCCGCGCGCATCGTCGGCTGCTCGACCTTGCCGTCCTTCACGACATAGGCAAAGCCGCTCAACCCGCCATCTCCAGAAAGAGCGACAGGCCTTCGCCGGGATCGGCGGGGGGACGGGCGAGGATGCGCGCGGCATCGGCACGCGCGCGGTTGAGGATGGCGTCGGGCACGTCGCCACAATGGAAAAGCCGGTCGGCCTGCGCAAGCAGCCGCGCCTGCCGCAGCGTGAGATCCTCGGGATCGGGCGAGGTCAGCCGCAGGGTGACGAGCTCGGCTTGGGGTGCGGCGCCCTGGGCCAGCCAGCGATCGACATCGCCGTCGCTTGCGAGCAGGTCGAGCATGCCGCCCTCGCCGAGCGCATCGGCCAACGCGCGCCGGCGAGCACCTGCATCGGGCCAGCGCGCCTTCATCGCCGCCCGGCTGCGGCCCAGCCCCTTGGCCAGCGCGCCGAGGCTCGTCGGCAGCAAGGCCTCCAGCCGTTGCCGCAGCGCCGCGGCGAGCCCGGCGGAAACCCCGCCGGTGCCGATGGCGATCAGTACCGGATCGCGGTCGACGATCGCCGGCAGGGTGAAGTCGCACAGCTCGGGCCGGTCGACGCAATTGACCAGCACGCCTCGCGCCTTGAGCCGGGCGACAACGTCCTCGGGTTCCTCCAGTGCAACGATGGCGAGCGCGGCGGCATCGCCCTCGCCCACCACCCGCGCGCCGGCGCGGTCGAGCAGGCGGCGCTTGGCGTCGGCCGGCTCGCCTTCGCCGACCAGAATCACCGGCCGCCCCGCCAGCTTCACGAACAGGGGCAGCGCGGCGAGCGTCACTTCAGCCAGTCCGGCACCTGCTCGGCGGCCATGATCTCCTCAGCGGAGATGCGGCCGGCGACGATGGCGTAGCGGTCGCCCGAGACCAGCACCTCGGGCACCAGCGGGCGGCTATTATAGGTGCTGGCCATGGTCGCGCCGTACGCGCCGGCCGTCTCCAGCACCGCGAGGTCGCCGGCCTGCACGGCGTCGATCTCGCGCGCCTTGACGAACACGTCGGTGCTTTCGCACACCGGCCCGGCGACGTTGGCGACGAAGCGCTCGCCGCTGGGCTTCACCGCCGCGAATCCGTGATAGGCATCGTACAGCGCCACACGGGCGAGGTCGTTCATCGCGGCGTCGACCACCACCCAGGGATGGACCTGCCCCGGCTTCACCCACAGCACTTCGGTGACCAGCACGCCCGCGCTGCCGGCGATGGTGCGGCCGGGCTCGAACATCAGCTCGACGTCCCAGTCCTTCGTCACCCGCGCGACCATCTCCGCATAGGCTTCCGGCGTCGGCGGCACCTCACCGGGGCGATAGGCGACGCCCAGCCCGCCGCCGAGATCGACATGGGTGATGGTGTGCCCATTCGCGCGCAGCTCGGCGAGCAGCCGGCCGACGCGCTCGAACGCGGCTTCCAGCGGCGCGAGGCCGAGCAGTTGGCTGCCGATATGCACCGCGATGCCGTGCAGATCGAGGCCCGGCAGCTTGCCGAGCCGGTCGAAGATCTCGGGCGCCTCGCCGATCGGCAGGCCGAACTTGTTCTCGGCCTTGCCGGTGGAGATCTTCTCGTGCGTGCCGGCATCGACGTCCGGGTTCACGCGCAGCGCCGCGCGCGCGGTGAGCCCGCGCTCGGCCGCAAGTGCCGCCAGAACTTCGCCTTCCTCGACCAGCTCGAGGTTGAACTGGCCGATCCCGGCCTCCAGCCCCTTGACCAGCTCGCGGCGGGTCTTGCCGACGCCCGAGAAGACAATGTCCTTGGGCGCCACGCCCGCGGCCAGCGCGCGCGCCATCTCGCCGCCCGAGACGACATCGGCGCCGAAGCCCTCGTTCGCCAGCAGCTTGAGCACCGCGAGGTTGGGATTGGCCTTGATCGCGAAGGCGAGGTGGATCCGCCCCAGCGGCTTCAGCGCGTCGCGGAAGGCACGGGCATTGGCCTGGAAGCGCTCGGTGGAATAGACATAGACGGGCGTACCCACCTCGGCGGCGATGCGCGCGAGGGGCAGCGATTCGACGTGCAGTTCGCCGTCGATCATCGAGAAATCGGTCATGGGCCTCTGGGTGCGGCGCGATTGGCCGCCAAAATCAGTTGGGTGGCAGGTCGAACTCGTCGCTCCGCCGCGCCTCGGACGCCTGGATCAGGTCGTCGCTGCGCGAAGGGCGGGTCTGCGCCGTGGGTTTGAGAAGATCGGGAGGCGTGGGCGTCGCCGCGGCGCCATACGGCGCCACCGGCAGCGATGCCCCCGGCGGCGGGGCCAGGGCCTCGCGCACGCCGCAACCGCTCAGCACCAAGCCCAGGGCCGGTACGGTGAGCAGCAGTCGCTTCCTCATGCTTCCTCCTCACGGCCCTTGCGCGCCGCCGCTATCGCCGCGCGAACGCGCGACGGTGCCGTGCCGCCGAAGCTGGTCCGGCTGTTCACCGATGCGTCGACGCTGAGAACGCCGTACACGCGTTCATCGATCCGTGCATCGATTTCCTGGAGCGCCGCGATCGGCAGCTGGTCGAGCCGGATACCGTCCGCCTCGGCCTTCGCCACCGCACGGCCAGTGATGTGGTGCGCCTCGCGGAACGGGATGCCGCCCTCACGCACCAGCCAGTCGGCCAGATCCGTCGCGGTCGAGAAGCCGGCCTCGGCCGCCGCGCGCATCCGCTCCAGCCGGAAGGTCGCGCTCTCGACCATGCCGGTCATTGCCGCGATGCTGAGGCCGAGCAGGTCGTGCGCCTCGAACACCGGCGGCTTGTCGTCCTGCATGTCCTTCGAATAGGCGAGCGGCAGCCCCTTCATCGTCATCATCAGACTGACCAGCGCGCCGCTGATCCGGCCCGAATGCCCGCGGACCAGCTCGGCCGCGTCGGGGTTGCGCTTCTGCGGCATGATCGAGCTGCCGGTCGACCATTGGTCGGACAGGGCGACGAAGCCGAAGGGCTGGCTCGCCCAGATCACGAACTCCTCGGCCAGCCGGCTGAGGTGGAGGCTGCACTGCGCGGCGGCCGTCAGGTAATCGAGCGCGAAGTCGCGGTCCGACACCGAATCGAGCGAATTGCGGGTCGGCCCGTCGAAGCCCAGCGCATGTGCCGTCGCTTCGCGATCGAGGTTGAAGCCGGTGCCGGCCAGCGCCGCCGAGCCGAGCGGACACAGGTTCATGCGGGCGCGGGCATCCTTGAGCCGGGAGCGATCGCGCGCGAACATCTCGAAATAGGCCATCAGATGGTGGCCCAAGGTTACCGGCTGCGCGACCTGGAGATGGGTGAAGCCCGGCATCACGCTGTCGGCATGCTGCTCGGCACGCGCCAGCAGCGCGTCCTGCAGCGCGCCCAGCGCCGCATCGGCCTGGTCGATCGCGTCGCGCACCCAGAGGCGGAAGTCGGTCGCGACCTGGTCGTTGCGCGAGCGCGCGGTGTGGAGACGGCCCGCGACGGGGCCGATCGTCGCAGCCAGCCGGCTTTCGGAGAGCATGTGGATGTCTTCCAGCGCCAGATCCTCGGGCACGCCGTTCGCGGCGAACTCCTCGGCGACCTGGTCGAGTCCCGCGCTGATCGTGGCGGCATCGTCGGCGCCCACGATCCCTTGCCGGCCCAGCATCGCGACATGCGCCTTGGAGCCGCGCAGATCCTGCTGCCACATCCGCTTGTCGAAGGGGATGGAGGCGTTTATCTCGCGCATCACCGCGGACGGGCCTTCGGCGAAGCGCCCTCCCCACATGGAATTGGAGCTGTCCTTGCGCTCGGTGATCGGTCTTCTCCTTCTGGGCGCCCTCGCAGTTGCGGGGTGCGATAAGCAATCGCAGCCTTCTCAGCAAGCGAACGAAACTTCGGCCCCGCCAAACGCGACTGCGCCCGCGCCGGGCGGCACCGTCGACCGCAGCCACAAGGGCGAGGCAGCACCGACGATTCCGTTCACCGATGCCGCGGGCAAGAAGACCACGCTGGCCGCGTTCAAGGGCAAGCCGGTGCTGCTCAACCTGTGGGCGACCTGGTGCGCGCCGTGCATCAAGGAGATGCCGACGCTCGATACGCTCGCAGGCAAGGCGGGCGACAAGCTGGTGGTGCTCCCGCTCAGCCAGGACCTGAAGGGAATGGAGGTCGTCGGCCCCTTCTTCCAGAAGAACGGCTACAAGAATCTGAAGCCCTATCTGGACACCGACACGGCGTTCAGCGTGCAGCTCGGCGTCAACCTGCCGACGACGATCCTGTATGATTCGGCGGGCAAGGAAGTGTGGCGCGTCTCGGGCGAGTTCGACTGGGCGGGTGACGCTGCCGCCAAGCTGATCGCCGAAGCGAAGTAAGCAAATCCTCCCCCAGCTCGCTGGGGGAGGGGGACCGCGCTGCGCAGCGGCGGGGTGGAGGGGCCGCCGCAGGCGGTTGACCGTCCCTCCGCTACGCTACGGCCCCTCCACCATTCGCTTCCGCGAATGGTCCCCCTCCCCGGCGCTTCGCCCCGGGGAGGATCACAAATTAGCCAACACCTCGCGCAGCCACGCCTCCGTCTCGTCGGCACGCGTCAGCGGCAGCATGTGCCCGCCCTCGATAAGCGTGACCTGGCCCTTCGCAATCTCTGTCGCCGTCCGCTCGCCGTGCAGCGCAGGATCGAGCAGCGCATCCTGCCGTCCATAGAGGATCGACACCGGCACCCGGATCTCGCCGTAGCGCGCAATCAGCGGCGGCATCGCATGCTGCGCCATGCGGATCTCGAAGCTGCCCATCTGATAGGCGGACGCGCGCGCCGACAGCGCCCCGCCACCCGCCGTGGCGAAGTCCGCCGGCACCGGATCGGGCGCGAAAACCGCCTCCGCCCCCTGCTTGCCGAATGCCACGGCCATCGGCACCGCAACCGTCCAGGCGAGCACCTCGCGGAGGCCCGGCGGCGCCATCAGCCCGCGAAACACCGGCGGCGGCTGGTCGACCATCTGGGTGAGCGGTGCGATCAGCGCCAGCGCACCGGGCACCTCGGGCCGCTCGGTGGCGAGCGCCAGCGCCACCGCGCCGCCCATTGAATGGCCGACGACCAGCGGCTTTTCGAGCCCCAGCTTCTCGATGAGCGCCGCGATGATCCGCCCCTGGCGCGCGAGATCGGGGCGCGGGCCGGTGAGCCGCGAATGGCCCCAGCCGGGGCGGTCGACCAGGATCACCCGGTGGTCCTTCGCCAGCCGGCCGGCGAGCGAATGGCTGAAGTTGCGCAGCTGCGCCATCACGCCGTGGATCATCACGATCGCCGGCCCCGCCGCGTCCTTTGGCCCCAGCTCGACGATGTGCAACCGCGCGCCGTCGACGTCGACAAAGCGACCGTCCGCCGGCACCATCGCCTCGGCCTTGCGGCTCGCCCAGGCGGACCAGCCGACCAGCCCGAGCACGCCCATGCCTGCCAATCCGAACGCTATCCGCATCTGCTCGTCTCCTCACCCGCGCCGACGCCTCGGACTCCGCGGCGTGCCCTTAGCGGATATAGCCGTGGCTGCGCAGAAAGTCGCGAAGGTCGGCCGGAAATGGCTTCTTGTTCCAGGTCGAGCGCGGGTCGTATTGCGCGAGCATCTGCTTCCACGCTGCGTCGAACTGCCCGATCCGAGCGGCATCGGCGACATAGCCCGCGCAAGCACCATTGCGCTCGTTCCCGGCCCATGCCGGCGCGGCGCAATAGGCGCGCGCCTCGGCCATCTTCATGGCGAACAGCGGCCGTAGCCCCGGCGCCTTCGACACATCCACCGTGCGGGTACCGACGATGTTCAACACCAGCGGCGGCGGCATGCTGCCGGCATAGCTGGAGAAGCGATAGAGAAACGCATCGTCGGTCAGCACGAAGTCGGCAATGCCGTCGCCTGACAGATCGATCGGGAATTCGTCCAGCGCGGCATCGAACATATGGCTCGTCTTGCCGTCGACACCGCGATGGCTGAGCCGCACGACGCGATAGGCCGCTGCGTCGGGCGCCGCGACGTCGATCACGCTGCAGCAATGCGCGCCCCCGGTGAAGCTCTCGAGCAGCACCGCCGGCGCGCGGACTTTCGAATCGATCCGGCCGATACCGAATCGCCAGCCGATCCCGGGTTCGCCGCGGAGCGTGACCGGTGCCATGCCGGTCCGCCGGACGGTGACGACCGGAACCCGCTGATCCGGCGACGCAGCTTCGCTCGCCGAGACGGTCAGCTGGAGATCGTCATTGCCATAGGTGACGCTACCCTGCTTGGGCTGCCACGCGAGCAGGCTGCGCCACGGCAGATTGCGCGGTTCGGGAGTGGTGGGTTGGGCAGAGGCGGAAGCAACGCAGCCAAGTACCGCCGCGATCGCGGCGAGGGTGAGTACGCGCATCGACAAGGCTCCGATTCGAGGAACCGCACGAAACTATCGCACCCGCCCTCCTCCGTCCATCGCTGTTAAACAACGCTTCGTCGCAGATTTATTCTGCGACCGGCGCCTCGCCTTCCTCGCGCTCCTGCGCCTGCCGCGCCCACATTTCGGCATAGATCCCGCCTTCGCGCAGCAGTTCGGCATGGGTGCCCTGCTCGACCACGCGGCCGGCCTCCAGCACGATGATCCGGTCGGCATGTACCACCGTCGACAGGCGGTGGGCGATGACGATCGTGGTGCGGCCCTGCTCGATCGATTCGAGCGTCGCCTGGATGTCCGCCTCGGTGCGGCTGTCGAGCGCGCTGGTGGCTTCGTCGAGGATCAGGATCGGCGGGTTCTTCACCAGCGTGCGGGCGATCGCCACGCGCTGCTTCTCGCCGCCGGAAAGCTTGAGCCCGCGTTCGCCCACCCGCGTGTCGAGCCCATCGGGCAGCGCCTGGATGAAGCCCGCGATCGAGGCGCCGCGCACCGCCTCGGCGATCTGCTCGGGGGTCGCGCCCTCGCGGCCATAGGCGATGTTGTAGCCGATCGTCTCGTTGAACAGCACCGTGTCCTGCGGCACGATTCCGATCGCGGCACGCAGGCTGGTCTGGGTGACCTCGCGGATGTCCTGCCCGTCGATGGTGATGCGGCCGCCGGTGACGTCGTAGAAGCGGTACATCAGCCGCGCGAGCGTCGACTTGCCCGCGCCCGAGGGGCCGACCACCGCGACGGTGGCGCCTGCCGGAATGTCGAGGTCGATCCCCTTCAGGATCTGACGATCGGCGTCATAGCCGAACTGCACGCCCTCGAACCGCACATGGCCCTGCTGCACGGCCAGCGGCTGGGCATCGGCGGCGTCCTTCACCTCGGCGCCGGTATCGAGCAGGTCGAACATCGCGCCCATGTCGATCACGCCCTGGCGGATCGTGCGATAGACCCAGCCGAGCATGTCGAGCGGACGGAACAGCTGGCTGAGCAGCGTCGACACCAGCACCACGTCGCCCGGCGTGAAGCGGCCGGTGGACCAGCCGAACACCACCAGCGCCATGCCGGCCGCGAGCATCAGGTTGGTGATCACCGCCTGGCCGATATTGAGCCAGGCGAGCGAATTCTCGCTGGTGACGGCGGCGTTCATGTACGCGGTCATCGCCTTATCGTATCGCGCGCTCTCGCGGGCTTCGGCGTTGAAGTACTTCACCGTCTCGAAGTTGAGCAGCGAATCGACCGCATGCGCGACCGCGCCCGTGTCGAGGTCGTTCATCTGCTCGCGCAGCTTGGAGCGCCAGTCGGTCACCCAGCGGGTGAAGGCGATATAGACCACCACCATCGCCAGCGTGCCCGCGACCAGCCACCAGCCGAAGCGCGTGCCGAAAATGCCCAGCACCATGCCGAGCTCGAGGATCGTCGGCGCGATGTTGAACAGCAGGAAGTAGAGCATCGTGTCGATGCTCTTGGTGCCGCGCTCGACCACCTTGGTCACCGCGCCGGTGCGGCGGTTGAGGTGAAAGCGCAGGCTCAGCTGGTGGAGGTGGCGGAACACGTCGGAGGCAAGCCGGCGGGTCGCATCCTGCCCCACCCGCTCGAACACCGCGTTGCGGAGGTTGTCGAACAGCACCGTGCCCAGCCGCGCGGCAGCATAGCCGGTGACGAGCGCGACGATCAGCCACACCGCGTCGCGCGGGCCCGAGGCCATCCGGTCGATCGCGCCCTGCAGCGCGAAGGGGGCGCCGTAAACCTGCACCAGCTTCGAGCAGAGCACGAGCAGCAGCGCGAGCACGATCCGCACCCGCAGCCCCGGCGCATGGCGCGGCCATAGGTACGGCAGGAAGCGCTTCATCGTGCCGAACATGGGCCGGTCGAGCTTGGAGGACGAGGTTTCGGGAGGCATCCGCCCTAATCTGGGACGCAAGGCCACGCGACGCAACCACGGGAACAGCCCGGAGGTCCGTCCGTTGATTGCGGCAGGAGGTCATCTGCCATGGACCAACTGCTCTACGTGCTGGCGATCATGGGCTGCACCGACGATGCGCAGGCCTGCCGCCAGGTCCGACTGGAACCCGCGCGCTATACGTCGCAGGTCGCCTGCCAGGAAGCCATGGAGGCAGCGCTTCGTCGCGCCACCGATGTCGACTATCCCGTCGTGCAGGCTGCCTGCCAGCGGCAGAGCGAGCAGATGGTCGCGCGGGAGCAGCGGCGGCCGGTGACGGGGGGCTGACGCCCCAACCCGGAACCGTCATCCCGGCGAAAGCCGGGATCCATTCGCCACTACGCCGCAGCAAGAATGGTTGCGGAGACCCCAATGGATTCCGGCTTTCGCCGGAATGACAGCCCACCGGGACTATTCGTGCGAGCGCCCGAAGTCCGGCCGCGCGTCGTCCTGCCCCTGGTCGATGATCGAGCGACGGATCGCGCGGGTGCGGCTGAACAGCTCGAACAGCTCGTCACCCTTGCCCCAGCGGATCGCGCGCTGCAGCGCGGTCAGGTCCTCGGTGAACCGCTGGAGCATGTCCAGCACCGCCTCGCGATTGCTGAGGAACACGTCACGCCACATCGTCGGATCGGACGCGGCGATGCGGGTGAAGTCGCGGAAACCGCCTGCCGAATATTTGATCACCTCGGACTGGGTGACTTCCTCGAGGTCCGAGGCGGTGCCGACGATCGTATAGGCGATCAGGTGCGGCAGATGGCTGGTCACCGCGAGCACCCGGTCATGGTGCCCGGGCTCCATCGTCTCGACCATCGCGCCCAGCCGCCGCCAGAACTCGCTCACCCGCTCCACCGCGAGCGGATCGCTGCCCTCGGGGGGCGTGACGATGCACCAGCGATGGTGGAACAGCGAGGCGAAGCCGGCGGTCGGGCCGCTATTCTCGGTGCCGGCTACCGGATGCGCCGGGATGAAGGTCGCGTTCGGCAATGCTTCCCGCACCGCCTCGATCACGCTCAGCTTGGACGAGCCGACATCGCTGACGATCGCCTCGGCGGGCAGGTCGGCGGCGAATTCCGCCGCGACCGCGCCCATCGCACCCACCGGCACGCAGAGGATCACCAGGTCCGCATCGATCACCGAGGTGCCGGCGCTGTCCGCCACGTCGTCGCACAGCTCGATCGCCACTGCAGTCTCGCGCACGGACGGATCGGCGTCATAGCCGGTCACGCGCACGCTCGGCATGTGCTGGCGGATGCCGCGGGCGATCGACGAGCCGATCAGCCCGAGGCCGAGGATGGTGACGCGCGCGAAGGGCAGCATCAGGCGCCGAGCAAGCGGCGCAGCGAGGCGGCCACGCCCTTGATCTCTTCCTCGGTGCCGATGGTGATGCGCAGCCCGTGCGGCAGGCCCTGGCCGGGCAGCCAGCGGACGATATAGCCGTCTTCCATCAGGTGCTTGTACGCCGCCTCGGCGTTCACCGCGCCTTCGAACAGGACGAGCTGGAAGTTGGCCTTGGAGGGCACCGCGCGGACGCCCTTGTTGCCCATGCTCGCGATCTCGTCGGCGAACCATGCGCGCCACTTGGCATTGTGCGCACGGCTGTGCTCGACGAAATCCTTGTCGCCCAGCGCGGCGATCGCCGCCCGGCCGGCACCGATGCTGAACGCGAAGGGCGCGCGGATGCGGTGCATCGCGGCGATGATGTCGGGGTGCGCATAGCCCCAGCCGACCCGCTCGGAAGCCAGGCCGAAGATCTTGGAGAAGGTGCGCGTCACCAGCACGTTGGGCTGGGTGCGGGCGAGCTCGAGGCCGCCGTCATCGTCCTCGGGGTCGAGATATTCGGTGTACGCCTGGTCAAGCACCAACAGCACGGTCTTGGGGAGCGCGGCGTGCAGGCGGGCGATCTCCTCGCGCGCCGTGTAGGTGCCGGTCGGATTGTTCGGGTTGGCGAGGAAGACGATCCGGGTCTTGTCGGTCACGCAGGCGAGGATCGCGTCGACATCGGTCGCATAGTCGCGATCGGGCGCCACCACCGGCGTCGCGCCGACCCGCCTAGCGGCGATGTCGTACACCGCGAAGCCGTAGCGGACATAGATGATCTCGTCGCCCACCCCGGCAAAGGCCCCGGCGGCGAGGTGCAGCACTTCGTCCGAACCCGTGCCGTAGACGATCCGCTCGGGCTCCACCCCGTAATGCGAACCCAGCGCCTCGCGCAGCGCGACGGCGCCGGCATCGGGATAGCGCTCCAGCTCGGTCGCGGCGGCGGCATAGGCATCGCGCGCGGCCTGAGGCGTGCCGAACGGATTCTCGTTCGACGAAAGCTTGGCGGCGGGCTTGCCCGAATCGGTGGTGGCGCGGCCCGGGACATAGGGGGCGATGGCCATCACCCAGGGCTTGGGGACGGGTGCGTTCATGGGGCCGGGGATTGGAGGAACGGGGGCGGATTGGCAAGCGGTACGGCAATTCCTCCCCGTGCCGGGGAGGAATGGGAAGCTTGAACACCGGCCCTCCCCGGCTTAACCGCCTGCGGCATGTCCGATGATCCGCGTTTCGGCCTTCGCCGCTCGGTAACGCTGCCGGGGCCGCTGCGCCTCGACGGCGGCGTGCTGTTCTCGCCCGTCGACATCGCCTACGAAACCTATGGCACCCTCGCCCCGGACGCGAGCAACGCCATCCTCGTCTGCCATGCGCTGACCGGCGACCAGCACCTTGCCTCCGAACATCCCGTCACCGGCAAGCCCGGCTGGTGGGCACGCATGGTCGGCCCCGGCAAGCCGGTCGATACCAGTCGCTGGTTCGTGATCTGCTCGAACGTGCTCGGCAGCTGCCTTGGCTCCTCGGGTCCCGCGACGATCAACCCGGCGACCGGCCAGCCCTGGGGGATGCAGTTCCCAGTGATCACCATCCGCGACATGGTGCGCGCGCAGGCCATGCTGCTCGACCATCTCGGCATCGACCGCCTGTTCGCGGTGGTCGGCGGATCGATGGGCGGCATGCAGGCGCTGAGCTGGGCGGCGACCTTCCCCGAGCGGGTGCGCGCGGCGGTGGTGATCGCCTCTGCGGCTAGGCACTCCGCGCAGAACATCGCCTTCCACGAGGTCGGCCGCCAGGCGATCATGGCCGACCCCAAGTGGCGCGGCGGCGCCTATTACGCGGCACAGGATCCGCCCGCCGCCGGGCTCGCCGTGGCGCGGATGGCGGCGCACATCACCTATTTGTCCGAGGCGGGCCTCACCGCCAAGTTCGGCCGCAAGCTGCAGGGACGCCCTGATAATCCAAACGGGGCCAAGACCTTCGGCTTCGACGCCGATTTCCAGGTGGAGAGCTATCTGCGCCACCAGGGCTTGGCGTTCGTCGACCGGTTCGACGCCAATTCCTATCTCTACATCACGCGTGCGCTGGATTATTTCGATCTGGCCGAAGAACATGGCGGGCTGCTCGCCAACGCCTTCCGGGGATCCCAGGCGCGATTCTGCGTGGTGAGCTTCGATACCGACTGGCTCTACCCCACCGCGGAATCGCGCAGCATCGCCCATGCGCTCAACGCCGCCGGCGCGCCGGCCAGCTTCGTCGAACTGAGCTCGCCCTTCGGCCACGACGCCTTCCTGCTGGAGAGCCCGGAGCTGGACCGCGTGATCGGCGGCTTCCTCACGGCGGGAGGCGCGTGATGGCGTATCGCATCGCGATCGGGTCCGAAGCCCAGCAGCTGGATGTGGTGCATGGCTATCTGACCACCAGCTACTGGTCGCCGGGCATTCCGCGGGCGATCGTCGCCCGCGCGATCGCCAACTCGATCTGCGTCGGCGCCTTTGCCGTCACCGGCGAACAGATCGGCTTCGCCCGGGTGGTCAGCGACCGCGCGACCTTCGCCTATCTGGCCGATGTGTTCGTGCTGGAGCCGCATCGCGGCGCCGGGCTGGCGCGACGGATGATCGAGGCGCTCCATGCCCATCCCGAGTTGCAGGGCCTGCGCCGCTGGGCGCTGTTCACCCGCGACATGCAGCCGGTCTATGCCAGGCTCGGCTGGACACCCTACCCGCACCCGCCCGAGCGGCTGATGGTACGCGAAGACCCGGAGATCTATTCGCGATGACTCTGCGCCCCGACCTCGCGATCATCGCCAGCCACGTGAACCGCGGCGCGCGCATCCTCGATGTCGGTTGCGGCGACGGCGCGCTGATGGCGGCGCTCCGCGACGATCGCGGC
The DNA here is from genome assembly GCF_011927635.1 of Sphingomonas trueperi. Taxonomy (GTDB): domain Bacteria; phylum Pseudomonadota; class Alphaproteobacteria; order Sphingomonadales; family Sphingomonadaceae; genus Sphingomonas; species Sphingomonas trueperi. The sequence goes on along the minus strand of NZ_JAATJB010000001.1, from coordinate 578,991 downwards.
TGCGACGCGCGGGGGCTGGAGCTGGAGCCGACCAACGTCGCCGCGGCGGTGGGGCGCGGCCTGTCGGTGATCCAGGGGGACGCCGACAGCGATCTTGCCGATTATCCCGACGACAGCTTCGACTATGCCATTCTCAGCCAGACGCTGCAAACCACGCGGCGGCCCGATTGGGTGCTCGAGCAGTTGCTGCGGATCGGCCGCCACGCCTTCGTCTCCTTCCCCAATTTCGCGCATTGGCGAGTACGCGCCTCGCTGCTGTTCGGGGGCCGCATGCCGGTCACGCGGCTGCTGCCGATCGCCTGGTATGCGACGCCCAACATCCACCATGTCACCGTCGACGATTTCCGCGCGCTGGTGAAGGAACGCGGTATCGCCATCGAAGGCGCCTGGTTCCTCTCGGGCGACCAGCAGACCGGATCGGGCATGGCCAACCTATTGGCGGAACACGCCGTCTTCCTGTTGAGACACGACCGATGACCGACGTCACCCTGCGCGCCACCCACGCGGCCTATCGCGACGATATCGGCGATCTCGTCACCCGCCGACCGGTGCCGGGACCGGGGCTGGAGCAGATCGGCGCCTTCCTGTTCCTCAACCATCACGGGCCGCAGACCTACCCGCAGAATAATCGCGGCCTGCCCTTCGGCCCGCATCCGCATCGCGGCTTCGAGACGGTGACCTTCATCCTGGAGGGCTCGCTGGCGCACACCGATTCGGCCGGGCACGAAAGCATCATCCGCGCCGGAGGCGTCCAGTGGATGACCGCCGGGCGCGGGATCGTGCATGCCGAGGTCTCGCCGGCCGAGTTCAAGCGCGACGGCGGGCCGATGGAGATTCTCCAGCTCTGGGTGAACCTGCCCAGCCGGCTCAAGATGACCGCGCCGCGCTATGTCGGGCTGCAGGCGGAGGCGTTTCCGGGCGTGGCCGCAGGCGACGGCGCGACGGTGCACCTCGTCTCGGGCGCGTTCGAAGGGCGCACCGGTCCCATCGAGTCGCTGACCGGCGTGTTCCTGTGCTGGGCGGAGCTGGCGGCAGGAGCGACGCTGACTTTCGATGGCCTCGCGGGCCGGGACCTGTTCCTCTACGCGGTGCGCGGTAGCGTCCGCGTGGGCGAGCGCGCGCTGCCGAACTGGCACCTCGCCAGCCTCTCGGCGGGCGACACGCTGACGCTCACCGCCGACGCGCCTGCGCTGGTCCTGTTCGGCCACGCTGCGCCGATCCCCGAGCCGGTGGTCGCGCATGGCCCGTTCGTGATGAACAGCGTGCAGGAAATCCACCAGGCCTATGCCGATTACCAGCGTGGGCTTTTCGGCGTGGCGGAGATCGTGGCGGGCTGAGGCACCGCTTTCCCAATGCTTGTCATTCCGGCGAAAGCCGGAATCCATTGGGGTCACCGCTGAAGCAAGCGCCGTGACGGAAAGGTGTCTGGATCCCGGCTTCCGCCGGGATGACGGCAAAGGAAGGGGCCGCCCTCCGCCCGCGGCGGAGCGCAGCCCCCTCGCCTCAATGCGCCGCTTGCTCGCCGCGGACGATGCCGCTCTTGGCCAACTGGTCGTCGATCTGCGCCATCAGGCGATCGAGACCCGCCTGGTCCTTCGCCTCGGCGCGCGCCACCAGCACGTCCTGGGTGTTCGACGCACGCAGCAGCCACCAGCCGTCATCGGTGTTGACCCGCGCACCGTCGGTGCGGTCGACCTGGGCGCCGTCCGCCTCGAGCCGATCGAGCACTTCCTCGACGACCGGGAACTTGCGGCTCTCGTCGACCTGGAAGCGCATCTCCGGCGTGTTGACCATCGCCGGCATCTCGTCCTTGATCTGGGTGAGCGACTTGCCGATCACGTGCACCGCCTGGATCAGGCGGATCGCCGCGTACTGGGCGTCGTCGAAGCCGTAATAATCCTGCGCGAAGAAGATGTGGCCGCTCATCTCGCCCGCGAGCGGGGCGCCGGTTTCCTTCATCTTGGTCTTGATCAGGCTGTGGCCGGTCTTCCACATCACCGGCTTGCCGCCGAGCTCCGCGATCCGGTCATAGAGCGCCTGGCTGGCCTTCACGTCCGCGATGATCGTCGCGCCCGGATCGATGCGCAGCACCGGCTCGGCGAGGATGGCGAGCAGCTGGTCGCCCCACACCACCCGGCCCTGGCCGTCGATCGCGCCCAGACGGTCGCCGTCGCCGTCGAAAGCCAGACCGAAATCGAGGTTCTTCTCGGCGACGAGCTTCTTCAGATCCGCGAGATTCTTCTCTTCGGTAGGATCGGGATGATGGTTGGGGAAATTACCGTCCACATCGGTGAACAGCGTATGGTGCTCACCCGGCAGCAGCTTGACGAGCTTCTCGATCACCGGGCCGGCGGCGCCGTTGCCCGCGTCCCAGCCGATCTTGAACGAACCGCCGGCATAGCCCGCGACGAGACGGCTGACATACAGGTCCTCGATGTCAGCATCGGTCACCGTCTCGGTGCCGTCGCCCTCGTCCCAATCGCCTTCCGCCGCCATCTTGCCCAGCGTCTGGATGTCCTGGCCGAAGAACGAGCGGTGCTGGAACACCATCTTGAAGCCGTTATAGTTGCCGGGATTGTGGCTGCCGGTAATCTGGATGCCGCCATCCACCTCCAGCGTTGCCTCGGCATAATATAGCATCGGCGTCGGGCCCATGCCGGTGCGTACCACGTCGCAGCCCGAGGCGGTCAGGCCCTCGATCAGCGCCGCCTCGAGCATCGGCGAGGAGATGCGGCCGTCGCGGCCCACCGCCACCCGGCGGCCGCCGGCGCGGCGCAGCAGCGTCGCGAAGCCGCGGCCGATCGCCCGCGCGTCGTCCGGACCCAGCGTCTTTCCCACGATTCCGCGGATGTCGTATTCGCGCAACGACGTCGGATCGAAACGGTGCGTCATGTAAGCCCTCCCGAAGGTAAAGATGCGCGCCTCTTCCGCGAGTCGAAACGAAGTTTCAAGCCGCCCGAGACACGAATAGGTTAATATTTTGCACTGCAACATCGTCGCAGGCAAATGTTACGTGACGAGGACGGACCTCAGCCCCGCAGCAACGTGTCGCGGGCCAGATTGATCCGGCGTGTCAGCTCGGCCGAGCCGCCCTTGTCGGGGTGCAGCGCCGAGACGAGCCGGCGGTGCGCCGCCCGGATTTCGGCGGGCCCTGCCGCCGCATCGACGCCGAGAATCGCCCGCGCCTCGCTCTCGCCGAGGCGGGGCGGCGGTGCCGCAGGCGCCTTCTTCTTCGGCTGCAGCCAGCGCCACAGGATGTAGAGCAACGCCGCAGCGATCAGCAACTTCGCCATCAGGCGAACAGCGGCGCGTTGACGTCGGGAAGCGCCAGGCCCGCCATCATCTCGCGCAGCTCCTGCCGCGCCGCGACATGGCTGAGCCCCATCTCGCCGAACTCGCGCGAGTCGAGCATGGTCAGCCCCTGGGGGAACAACTCGCGATAGATCACGCGCTCGGACAGGCCCGAGATCACCCGAAAGCCGACGCGCTTGGAAAGCTGGTCGATCGCTTCGGACACGCGCTTCATGTTGCGGGCTTCGATGTGCTGCATGCGGTTGCGCAGTACCACCCAGTCGATCGTCTCGCCGTCCGCCTTGGCGCGGCGCTTGCGCGATTCCCAGATCATCTCCGAATAGAAGCTCGGCCGCGTCACCCGGAAGCTGTCCGGATCGACCTGGCCGATCAGGTCGAAATCGACGAAGCTGTCGTTCATCGGGGTGACCAGCGTGTCGGCATTGGTGACCGAAATGCGGGCGAACTTGTCGTCGCGGCCCGGGGTGTCGATCACCAGGAAGTCGGCGCCCTCGCCGAGCCGGTCCAGCGTATCGGTGAAGAAGTCCATGCTCTCGCCGTCATGCGTCTCGTAGACCGGCATCGGCAGCTCGCGGCCCATCCGGCGCATCGTCGCGCGGCGATTGTCGAGATAGCGGCCCATGGTCCGCTGGCGGTGATCCAAATCGAAACAGGCGACGCGCGCGCCCTTCGCCGCCAGCGCGATCGCCGCGTGCACCGCGGTGGTCGACTTGCCCGTGCCGCCCTTTTCATTGGCAAAAACCAGCACATGCAGTCGTTTAGCGGGCTGATTCAATGCAGCTATTCCTTCACTTGATCGGGCGGCCTCCCCCCCATAGAAGGCCCCGCTTCCGTTCATATCGAAAGTGCCCAAGCGTGCAAACCGTTCGCCAGATCGACGATCTTCGCCAGGCGCTGGACGCCTTCCGCAGCGAAGGCGCCCGGCTGGCCTTCGTGCCCACCATGGGCGCGCTGCATGACGGGCATATGGCGCTCGTCGAAGCGGCAAAACGCGCCGGCAATCGCGTGATCGTGTCGATCTTCGTCAATCCGATCCAGTTCGGGCCGAACGAGGACTTGGCGAAATATCCGCGCCGCGAACAGGCCGATTCGCGGCTGCTCGCCAACGCCGGCGTCGACCTGCTGTGGATGCCGACACCCGAGATCATGTACCCGGAGGGCTTCGCCACCAGCGTGCGCGTCTCGGGCGTGAGCGAGCCGCTCGACGGCGCGCACCGCCCCGGCCATTTCGACGGTGTCGCCACCGTCGTCAGCAAGCTGTTCCACCAGGTCCAGCCGCATGTCGCGCTGTTCGGCGAAAAGGACTGGCAGCAGCTCCAGGTGATCCGCCGCATGGTCGCCGACCTCGACATGCCCATCGAGATCCAGGGCGTGCCGACCCAGCGCGAGGATGACGGCCTCGCCCTCTCCTCGCGCAACGCCTATCTGATGCCCGAGGATCGCGCCCGTGCGGTGGCGCTGCCGCGCGCGCTCGGCGCCGCTGCCAAGACGATCGGCGAGGGCGGCGACCGCGCGGCGGCGCTCGCCCAGGCGCAGGACTCGCTGACCGCCGCCGGGTTCGAGGTCGATTATGTCGCGCTGGTCGATGCCGAGTCGCTCGCCGCGCCGATCGACGGCCGGCCAATGCGGCTGCTCGCCGCGGCGCGGATCGGCGGGACCCGGCTGATCGACAATATCCCCGTACTATGAACTATTACGGTTAAGCGGCTTAACCTTTTATTGTCCTTACCCCCCCAGATTCGGAGTCAACAAGGGCACCGAATCTGGGGCGGTACGACAATGGCGAGTAGTGAGAAGAGTGCGCGATTTCTGATCGAGAGCCGGCTGCGCGATGCCGCGCGCGGTAGTGCCGATGCCTGTTTCGATCTTGGCGTGGTCTATTCGAGCGGCGCCGAGGGCGTGACGATCGACTTGGTCGAGGCGCACAAATGGTTCAACATCGCCGCGATGACCGGCAGCGTCGAGGCCCAGGCCTGCCGCGCCGACATCGCCGAGGACATGACCGCCCGCGAGATCATCGACGCGCAAAAGGCTGCGCGTGCCTGGCTGCGGGGCCTGGAAAGCCGCGCCGCCTGAGCCAGTTCACGGCGCCTTCTGGCCCCAATTGACCGACACACGGGTGCGGCCGCGATGGCCCTCCACCACCACGCGCAGGCTGCGTTCGCCTTCCTCGCCGGCTTCGTAGCTGAAGCCTGTCTCGCGGCGATATTTCAGGCCCGAGGCATTGGCCTGGGCGCGCGACCAGCCGAGCACTTCCTTCTCCGGCGCATCGGTCTCGTAGACCAGATTGCCGCTGACATGCCGCCCGGGCAGCCCATCGGGCGCGGCGGTGCAGCTGAGAATCGTCGCATTGGCATAGACCGGCACGAAATCGGGCTTGTTGCTGCAATCGATCGCCGCCGTGACGTTCGCCGGCACGCCCGCTGCTGCTGCCGATGCGACATTCTGCGCCACCGGGTCGTCGGTGGTCTGCTCGCCGCCTCTGCCGCAACCCGCGAGCAGCACGAAGCCCCCGAGCAGCATGGCGCGCGCGATGGTGTGACGACGTTGCATCCTGACCCCTTTTTCGCCCGGTCGACCGTAGCGCCGGCGCTAGCTGCTAGGAACGGTCCGGCCAACGCTTTGCTCCCCCTTGGTACGACGGATCGGCGCTGCTAGCCATGGGGCCGGGCCGCCAGGGCCCATGGGGGATTGCCACGCGAATGGTTCGATTGTCGTCCGCCGGGCTGGCGCTGGCCGGTGCCGTGCTGGCCTTGCTCTTCTGCGGCGGCCTGCTGGCCTATGGTGCCGGCCGCGGCATCGATCTGACCGACGAGATTTTCTACCTCGTCTGGGCGCGCGACCCCGAGGCCTATGCGCTGCTCTACCAGCCCTTTGGCTATCTGCTCCACCCGCTCTACGCGCTGCTCGGCGGCGACATCGCGCACTACCGGCTGGCAGGATTCGCGATCACCGCGGCGGCGGGGGTGCTGCTCGGACGCCAGCTCGCGCCGGAACCGGCACGGCGCCTTGCCTTCGCCGTGTTCGGCGCGGCGGCGGCGCTGGTCATCTATTTCCCCTGGATCGTCACCCCGAGCTACAATTCCGCCGCCAATGTCGGCGCGATGCTGGTGCTGGCCGGGGTGGCGACGCTGCTGCGAACGGAAGGCGCTCCCGCGCGCCTAACCGCTGCCCTGGCGATTGCCTGCGGCCTGTGCGCCGCCGCCTTCGCCAAGCCCCCGCTGTTCGCATTGGGCAGCGTGCTGGTCGTCGCCCTGGCCACATGGTCGTTCCGGGGGAATCGAGGGCGGAGCATCGCGCTGCTCGGCGCGATGGCGCTGACCATGCTGCTGATCGCGCTGTTCCTGCCGCTGTCCCGCGTGCCCGGCCTGCTCGCGCGGATCGCGGCGAGCCAGCACATCCTCGCGCTGCCCAACACCCCGCTCCGCCTGCCGATCAAGGTGCTGGGCGACGGGGCCGCGGTGCCGCCGCTCCTCACGGCGGCGGCGCTTGCTGCAATCGGCGCACTGGCGTTGCGACGCACCCGCTGGGGCGGCTGGCTCGGCCATGGCGCCATCGCGTTTGGCCTGCTCTACCTGGCGTCGACGGTGCCGGACACGCTCGACGGCGGCATCCCCGAATTCCCGGGGCTCGCGCTGCTGCTGATCGCGATGGGCTATGCCGCGCTCGTCGCCCGCCGCGACGGGCTGCTGCTGGCGCTGCTCCTGGTCGCGCCCTTCGCCGTCGCGCTGGGCACCTTCAACAACCAATGGGCGCAGCTCGATTTCAGCATGGTCTTCCCGCTGCTCGCGCTGTTCCGCCTCGCGGCCGACGACCCCCTCCCCTGGCGTCGGACCGCCGCGACCCTGGTGGCGATCGCCGCGCCGCCGCTGCTGCTGCTCGCAGCCGCAATGGCGCCCTACAGCCTGCCCGACTCGATCTTCGCGCAGGCCATTGCGGTGCGCCACCCGCTCACCGGCAGCGCCTTGCTGGTCGACGAGGAGACCGCCGACTTCCTCAACGGCGCCCGGGGCAAGGCCACCGGCGCGCTGCTGGTCGACCTGTCCGGCACCGGCCCCGGCGTTGCCGCTGCGCTCGGAGCGAAGGCGCCGGTGCTGCTCTGGCTCAACCCGGCGACGGCGACCTGGCCCGACGTGGTATGGTCGCGCCTCACCGAGCAGGCGCGGAGACGCGCCTGGTTCGTCGCCCCGGTACTGCCGCTGTTCGCCCCCTCCGCCCCGGCGCGCTGGTTTACGGCGCATCGCGCCAGCTATTGCCGCACACCGCTGCCGCGCATGACCTTCTGGTGGGAAGCGCGGTCGCTTGAGCTCTGGCGGCCCTGCCCGGCCTCCCGCGCCCATCCCCAAGGCTGAGCGCGCGGCCGTGCGGTCACGGCTCAGCGGCGGATCGACAGCAGCTTGTACCTGGTCTGCCCCACCGTTCCGTCGGCGGGATAGCTGGTGATGCCCACCCGGTTGCCCTGGTTGCCGCCGAGCACCCGGATGCGGTCCTTGCCGTCATGGCCGACGAAGAAGCCGACATGGCCGCCATCGACCGATGGCGACTTGCGGCTCCACACCACGATGTCGCCGGGCTGCGGGCTGCTGGTGACGTCGTGTCCCCAGCCGCTGTCGTGCCAGCTGCGTGCCCATTTGCTGTCGGTGCCCTTCATCCCGGCCTTCTCGACGCAGTAATTGACGAAGGAGGAGCACCATGCCGTCTCGTCGGACGCCTCGCCGCCCTTGGTCGAACCGTGGTAGAGGACGATCCGCGGATTGTCCTGCCGACCCGGGGTTTCCTTGACGCCCAGCGCAAGCTCGGCCTGCGCGACCGCATAGGGTGTCGTCGGCGCGGCCGACGGAGTCGGCAGCGGCAGGCCGCCGGACAGCGGCTTCAGGAACTGCCGAGCCATATAGCCATCGGCCACGCCATCGCCGTTGACGTCGACCTGCACCCAGTCCGCTTCCGTGCCGAGCCCGTGCACCAGGGCGCCGAGCGGCAGGCTCCGCAGGACGTCGAACTGCTCGCCCGCGCCGCCGCGGACACGCAGGCCGCTCCGCGCCGCGACCTCGAACACCGCGACGGAGTCGGCCGGCCGCCGCCCTGGCGCGGCGGACGCCGCCCCGAACTGCCCGAAATCGGCAAAGGCCGGATTGGCGAGATTGCCGTCATAGTCGAAATTGCCGAAGGGCGCCCGCAGGTCCTGGAATTTCTGAAACAGCGTCCATTGCTGCGAGGCCAGGAATGCCCTGGACCCCGTCCACCCCATCGAAGCGGGCAGCCAGAACAGGCTTGCCAGTTCCTTGGCCTTGAGGTGCGCACAAACGGCCCCCGACCCATAGACGCCAACGCGGAAATCGCCGTTCAGCGCCGCGTGGATTTCCTGGAAATACTGCTCGATCCGGACCAGCTCTGCAGGCCTGGCGAAGTCATGGTCGACCGCGAAATAGATCGCCGAGCCCTTGGGCTGGCCGATGGTTCCGGCGAGTTCGAGCGCACGCTTCGCATCCCGCGCCCCCTTGCCGCTGCCGAAATCTTCGATCGCGCCGCCGGCACCGCCGCGCTGCTGGAAGACGACCGCCACGTCGAGCCCGGCGGCAACCAGCTTCCCATATTCCGCCGCCGTCAGGCACTTGGACAGGAAAGTGCTGGAATTCTTGATGTTGTAGTAACGGATGACGGTGCGCACGCCCTCCTGAAACAAGCGCGCAGCATAGTCGCCGACATTATACGGCGAGTCGATGATCTCTTGCATGGTTGATCCCCCTGCCCGCGCCCCTTTCGCAAGCAGGGCACAGCATGCCATCTATCGTGAATGGAAAAAAGGGCCCGCAGCTGTACACCGCGAACCCTTCCAATCTTGTGTTCGGATCGCTGGCCGTCGATCAGAACGGCACGTCGTCGTCGAGATCGTCCGGGAAGCCCCCGCCGAAACCGCCGCCACTGTTGTTGGCACCGCCGCTGCGCTGGCCGCCGCCGTTGAAGTTGCCGCCGCCGCGACCGGCCGGTGCGCCGCCGCCGAAGCCGCCGCCAGCGCCACCGCCGAACGAGTCGTCCGCACCCCAATCGTCGCCGCCGCTGCTGCCACTGCTACGGCCGCCACCCTGGCCGCCGCCGGGACCGTCGAGCAGCACCATCTGCGCATTGAAGCCCTGCAGCACGATCTCGGTCGAATAGCGGTCGGCGCCGCTCTGGTCCTGCCATTTGCGGGTCTGCAGCTGGCCTTCGAGATAGACCTTGCTGCCCTTGCGCAGATAGCGCTCGGCGACGTTGGCGAGACCTTCGGAGAAGATCTTCACCGTGTGCCACTCGGTCTTTTCCTTGCGCTCGCCGCTGTTGCGATCCTTCCAGCTTTCCGAGGTGGCGATGCGCAGCTCGACCACCTTGCCGCCGTTCTGGAATGCCCGGCTCTCGGGGTCGCGCCCCAGATTGCCGACGAGGATCACCTTGTTGACGCTGCCCGCCATGCCGCAAAAACTCCGATATACGATGGTGCGCCCGCGCGAAGGGGCGCTAGAAAGACTCAGCTATGGCCGACATCCTTAACCTGAACAAAGCGAGAAAAGCGAGAGCGAAAGCGACCGCCCAGTCGCAAGCCGAGGCCAATCGCGCCCGCTTCGGCCGCACCAAGGCGGAAAAGGCGCGCGACGCGGCGGAGGCCGAGCGCAAGATGCGCACGCTCGACCAGGCGAAGCGCGAGACGCCGGGGGACTGAGCCTTCGTCTCGGCGCATTGTCGCTGTCAAAGCGGAACGCATCGTGTACAACACGCCTAGTCCGATGCTGCCGCCGCTCCCCTATCCTGCCCTCCACGCCAGCCATTCGGGCGTGTGGATCGCCACGGCCGAAGGCACGCGCGGGCTGAGCCGGGGCGAGGCGATCCGCATCGCCGCGGATACGCCGGTTCTGCTGCTCAACGCGCCCTTGGTCGGGCAGCGGCTGGGGCACCCGGAGCTGAACGGACTCGACCTGCTCGAGCTGTTCGCCTTTCTCCGCCCCGCCCGCTTCATGGTGCCGACGCCCAAGGGCCTCGCTCGTGCCTGCGGCCTCGAACCGCCGACCGACGACGCCCAGGTCGCCGCCCTGCTCCGCGACGCCGCCGCCGCGCTGCTGGCGCTCGCCGAGGGCGACTGGCCCGAGCGCGAGGGTGCGTGGCACGGGCTGCAGTCGCTCGGCCGGCTGCGCTGGCCGTGGAGCGCGGCGCTCGGCCAGCGCATCGCCAAGCCCGAGCGCGCCGAGCGCTGGCTGTTCTCCAAGCTGCCCGAATGGGAGGAGGGCGCTCCCCGCCCCGCCCCGCGCACGATCACGCTCGATCCCACAGAGGTCGCCGAACGCCTCGCCCGCCTCACCGGCGCCAGCGCCGAGCGTCGCCAGGGCCAGCGCGACTATGCCGAGGCGGCCGCGCAGGCCTTCGCCCCGCGCAGCGTGCCCGATACGCCCAATCTGGTGCTGGCCGAGGCGGGCACGGGGATCGGCAAGACGCTCGGCTATCTGGCACCCGCCTCGCTCTGGGCGGAGAAGTCGGGCGGGCCGGTCTGGGTCTCCACCTTCACCAAGGCGCTGCAGCGCCAGCTCGGCAACGAAGGCGAGCGGCTGTTCCCCGATGCCGCGCAGCGGCGGGCCCGCATCGTCACCCGCAAGGGCCGCGAAAATTATGTCTGCCTGCTCAACCTGGAGGACGCGCTGCAGGGCGGGTTCGCGGGGCGCGCGGCGATCCTCGCCCAGCTGGTCGCGCGCTGGGCGGCGTACACCGCGGATGGCGACATGGTCGGCGGCGATCTGCCCGGCTGGCTGCCGACGCTGTTCCGCCGCAACGGCTCCACCGCGCTCACCGATCGCCGCGGCGAGTGCATCTATGCCGGCTGCCCGCATTACCGGAAATGCTTCATCGAGCGCGCCGCCCGCGCCAGCGCCGATGCCGACATCGTCATCGCCAACCATGCGCTGGTGATGGTCAATGCCGCACGGGGGCGCGAGAACCAGACGCGCCCCACCCGCTATGTGTTCGACGAGGGCCACCACCTGTTCGACGCCGCCGACGCGATGTTCTCGGTCGCGCTCACCGGCCAGGAATCGATCGAGCTGCGCCGCTGGCTGACCGGCCCCGAATCCGGCTCGCGCGGACGCCGCCGGGGCCTTGCAGCCCGCCTGTCCGATGTCGCCAGCTATGACGATGCCGGCGGCCGCGCCATTGCCGAAGCCGTCGATGCCGCCCGCGCGCTGCCGAGCGATGGCTGGCTCCAGCGCCTCAACGAAGGCGAGCCCTTCGGACCGATCGAGGCGCTGCTCGCCGCCGTGCGCGGTCTGGTCTATGCCCGCGACGCCAACGGCTCGGCCGATGCCGGCTATGGGCTGGAAACCGAACTCACCGAGCCCGATGCCGCGCTGGTCGAGGCCGCCGGCGTCGCCACCGCCGCGCTCGATGCGCTGCTCCGCCCGATGGTCGTCCTCGGCCGCCGGCTCGAAGCGGTGCTGGCCGAAGCGCCCGACTGGATGGACGGGCCGGCGCGCGCCCGCATCGAAGGCGCGATCGCCTCGCTTGGCTGGCGGGTGGATACGGTCGGCGCCTGGCTGGCGCTGATCGCCCGGATCGGCGGCCCCGCCGACCCGGAATTCGTCGACTGGCTGGCGGTCGACCGCGTCGAGGGCCGCGAGTTCGATATCGGCCTCCACCGCCACTGGCTCGATCCCGCCAAGCCGCTCGCCAAGACGGTGCTGGAGCCCGCGCACGGCGTGCTCGTCACCTCGGCGACGCTGCGCGCGGGCGGCGACTGGGACGTGGCCGAGGCGCGCTCGGGCAGCGTCCATCTGCTCCGCCCCGCCCAGCGCTTCGAGGCGAAGAGCCCGTTCGACTATCCCAACCAGGCCGAGGTGCTGATCGTCACCGACGTCAAGCGCGGCGACATGCCCGCACTGGCCAATGCCTATGCCCGGCTGATCGCGGCGGCGGGGGGCGGCACGCTGGGACTGTTCACCGCGATCCGCCGGCTGCGCGCGGTCCATGCCCGCATCGCCGACCGGCTGGCGCGCGACGGGCTGCCGCTCCTCGCCCAGCATGTCGATCCGATCGACACCGGGACTTTGGTGGACATCTTCCGCGACGATCCGCGCGCCTCGCTGATCGGCACCGATGCCCTTCGCGACGGGGTCGACGTGCCCGGCGATTCGCTGCGGCTGGTGGTGATGGAGGGCGTGCCCTGGCCCAAGCCGAGCGTGCTCCACGCCGCCCGACGGCTGGCGGGCGGCGGCTCGGCCTATGACGACCGCATCGTCCGCGCCCGGCTCGCCCAGGCGTTCGGCCGGCTGATCCGCCGCGCCGATGATCGCGGCGCCTTCGTGCTGCTCTCCGCCGCCACCCCGTCGCGGCTGCTCGACGCCTTCCCGCCCGGCACGCGGATCACCCGCACGACGCTGGATGCGGCGGTCGAGCGGGTTCGGCTTTCCTTGGGGCCCCGCTTGCGGCATGAGGCGGGCGAAGCCGCCAGCGCAAGTATCGGGGAAGCATGAAGACCCTTCTCGTCCTCCGCCACGCCAAGTCCGGTTGGGACGATCCGGTCGCGCGCGATTTCGATCGGCCGCTCAATCCCAAGGGCCAGCGCGCCGCGGTGGCGATGGGGCGCTATCTCCGCGACCAGGGCCTGCGCTTCGACCATGCCATCGCTTCGCCGGCGGTGCGGGTGGAGGAAACGCTGGCGCAGGTCGCCAACGGCTATGGCGAGACGATCGCGCCCGCCTGGGACAAGCGCCTCTATCTCGCCTCGCTCGGCACGCTGCTCGATGCGATCGAAGCGCTGCCCGATACCGCCGATGTGGTGCTGCTTTCCGGGCACAACCCCGGGCTGGAGGAGCTGGTGCTCGATCGCGTGTCCGCGCCCGGCCCGTTGCGCGACGCGGTCGAGCAGAAATACCCCACCGCGACGCTCGCCGAACTACGCTTCGATATCGCGCACTGGGCCGAGGCGTCCCGCGCGGACGCCGAACTCGTCCGGTTCGTGCGTCCGCGCGATCTCGATCCCAGCCTCGGGCCCGACGCCTGACGAACCGGTCACATCACTCGACAGCGGCCGATGATACCCCCCATCGGTCATCCCGGCGAAAGCCGGGATCCATTGGGGCCTCCCGATCGGCGCTTGCGGATAGCTAGAGGCGACTGGATCCCGGCTTTCGCCGGGATGACGTGCGGGGAAAAGGGTACGCCGCCTTCGACGCACCCTCGATCTCAGCGATCTTCTTCCAGGGCGTCGGACAGCGAGTCCCGGATCGCCTGCAGCTCGGCGGCCTTGCTTCGGCCGCGTGCCGCTTTCTCTTCCGCCAGCAGCTTCTGCACGCCGCGGATGGTGTAGCCCTCCTCGCTGAGGAGATGGTGGATGCGGCGCACGAGCGCCACGTCATCGGGTCGGTAATACCGGCGGTTGCCCGCACGGGTGAGTGGCTTCAGCTGGGGAAACCGCGTTTCCCAATAGCGCAAGATATGCTGCGGCCTGCCGATTTCAGCGGCGAGCTCACCTATGGTCCGCAACGCACCGGCGGCCTTTTCGGTCGCCGGCATCGCGGGCCTCAGCGGGCTGAGACGATGCGGTCGCGCATCATCTGGCTGGCACGGAAGGTGAGCACGCGGCGCGGTGCGATCGGCACCTCGACCCCGGTCTTGGGATTGCGGCCGACCCGCTCGCCCTTGTCCCGCAGCACGAAGCTGCCGAAGCCCGAGATCTTCACATTCTCGCCCTTCGCCAGTGCCTCGCACATGTGCTTCAGGATCTGCTCGACGATCCGCGAGGCGTCGGCGCGCGACAGCCCCACTTCGCGATGCAGCGACTCGGCCAAGTCTGCCCTGGTCAGCGTTCCCGCAGCATTCATTCCGGCAATTCCTTTCGTGTACTGGGGTACCCGTATCAGATTGTTACGCGCTATCAAGAATGATCTTGAAGCGCTGGTAACGCCTCAGACATATTCTGGAAAAACACGTAATTCGTCCAAAATGGGGATACCGCCCGTACCACCTAGAAGCGGACGACGGCTGCACCCCAGGTGAACCCGCCGCCCATCGCTTCCAAAACGAGTAGGTCACCGCGTTGGATGCGTCCGTCCCGCACCGCAGCATCAAGTGCTAGCGGCACCGAAGCGGCCGAAGTATTGGCATGGCGATCGACCGTCACGATCACCTTCTCGGGCGCCAGGTCGAGCTTGCGCGCGGTCGCATCGAGGATGCGGGCGTTGGCCTGGTGCGGCACCACCCAGTCGACATCGCTGGGCTGCAGGCCGGCCATCGCCAGCGATTCGTTCATCACGGAGGCAAGATTGACGACGGCGTGGCGGAACACCTCGCGCCCCTTCATCCGCAGCTTGCCGACGGTGCCGGTGGTCGACACGCCGCCATCCACATAGAGAAGGTCGTTGTAGCGGCCGTCGGCGTGGAGCTTGGTGGAGAGGATACCTTGCGGCGTCTCGCCCTCCGTATCCTGCGCCTCCAGCACGATCGCGCCGGCGCCGTCACCGAACAGCACGCAGGTGGTGCGGTCTTCCCAATCGAGCAGTCGGCTGAACGTCTCGGCGCCGATCACCAATGCGCGGCGGTGCACGCCCGCGCGCAACATCGAATCGGCGACCTGCACCGCGTAGAGGAAACCCGAGCACACCGCCGCCACGTCGAAGGCGACGCAATCGAGGATGCCGAGCGCGTTTTGCACGCGCGTGGCGGTGGCGGGGAAGGTCTGGTCCGGCGTGGCGGTGGCCAGCACGATCAGATCGATCGAGGACGCCTGGACACCCGACGATTCCAGCGCCGCGCGCGCGGCATCGGTGGCCAGCGTGCCGGTGGTCTCGTCCGGTCCCGCAATGTGGCGGAAGCGGATGCCGGTCCGCTCGACGATCCATTCGTCGCTGGTATCGACGCGCTCCGCCAGCTCCGCGTTGGAAACACGCTGCGCCGGCAGGGCCGAACCCGTACCGAGAATCACCGAACGTACGGTCATGCGACCCCTTCTTATCCCGTCTTCCTACGCGGCCTTGGCCTCGAAGTTCCCCAGATCCTCGGCAATACGCCGGGTCAGTTCGTCGCGCACCATCTTGGCGGCGAAGCCGATCGCGGTATCCACGCCGACTTCGTTCGCGCCGCCATGGCTCTTCACGACGATGCCGTTCAGCCCTAGGAAAACGGCACCATTATGGTTGTTCGGGTCGAGATGGTGGCGCAGCAGGTCGGTCGCTGGCTTCGAGATCAGGAAACCGACCTTGGAGCGCAGCGAGGAACTGAACGCGCGGCGGAGCAGGTCAGCGACGAAGCGCGCGGTGCCTTCGGCCGTCTTGAGCGCGATATTGCCCGAGAAACCGTCGCAGACGATCACGTCGACATCGCCGCGCGACAGCCGGTTGCCTTCAATGAAGCCGGTGAAGTCGAGCGGGAGATGCTTGGCCGCGCGGAGCTGGGCGGCAGCATCGCGGATGCTGTCGGTGCCCTTCATCTCTTCGGTGCCGATGTTGAGCAGCGCCACGCGCGGGCGCGCGAGATCGAGCGCGGTGCGCGCATACGCCGCACCCATCACCGCGAACTGGACGAGATTGCGCTCGTCCACCTCGGTGTTGGCGCCGAGATCGAGCATCACCGTGTCGTTGTCGCCGAGCGACGGCAGCAAAGCGGCGAGCGCGGGACGGTCGATCCCCGCCATGGTGCGGAGCGACAGCTTGGCCATCGCCATCAGCGCGCCGGTATTGCCCGAGGACACGGCCGCACCGGCACGCCCCTGCTTCACCAGATCGATGGCGATTCCCATCGAGGTGGTTTTGGCGCGGCGGATCGCCTGGCTCGGCTTGGCATCGGACGCAACGATTTCGGCCGCGTGGACGATCTCCGACGCGGCTGCCAGATTCGGATGCGCCTTCAGGCCGTCGCGAATGCGCGACTCGTCGCCGACGAGAAGGAACTCCATCCCCTCGAAGCGGCGACGTGCACGTGCGGCGCCGGCGAGCATGACGGCGACCCCCTCATCGCCGCCCATTGCATCGACGGCGATCCGCGAGGGAACAGTCATACCGGCAACCCCCCGTTGCGGCCCTCGTTGCGAAACGTCGTTCAGCCCTCGACCGAAACGATTTCGCGGCCGTTATAGTGGCCGCACGCGTTGCACAGGTTGTGCGGACGCTTGAGTTCGCCGCAGTTCGGGCACTCCTGGAACGATTCGACGGTCAGCGAATCGTGCGACCGACGCATGCCGCGCTTCGACGGCGAGGTCTTTCTCTTAGGAACGGCCATTTCGGCACCTTCAACAAGCTAATGAATCAATAAGTCGCGATACGCCCACAGGGTAGTTCAGGCAAGCGACGGCTAGGCCGGCCGCTCGCCGGACCAGCGGACAGGTCACGAAGCGAGCCCGCGCGTATAGCGATTCTCGTCCGCGTTGCAAGCAGAAGCCGCACGTGGCAGGGCTTGCCACCTTGGTTTCAGGGGGACACGCATGTTTTTTCTGCCGGTTACACTCACCAGCGCGGGCGCCGCGGCGCTGCTCAACCTGTGGCTGGCGATTCGCGTCATCCAGCTGCGCCATGCCGACAAGGTGCTGACCGGCGACGGCGGCAGCCCCCGCCTCCTCGCGCGCATGCGCGCGCAGATGAATTTCGTCGAATATACGCCCTTCATCCTGATCCTGATCGGCCTGATCGAGCTGGCGCAGGGCACGCGACTCTATCTGTGGGTGATCGCCGCGGTGTATCTGCTCGGCCGCGTGCTGCACGGCTTCGGCATGGACGGCTGGAAGCCCGGCCGCGCGATCGGTGCGGGAATCACCTTCCTCACCCTCGCCGGTCTCGGCCTCTACGCAGCATGGCTCGGCTACACGGGGTCGAACCCGCTGCATTGACCGCACCCTTCGCCGTCATCCCGGCGAAAGCCGGGATCCATTGGGGTTTCCGTTCCGGCTCCTGCTGCGACCGCGTGGCGACTGGATCCCGGCTTCCGCCGGGATGACGACCATTTAACAGGTGCGTCGATTCACGCCTGCGCCAGCACCGAATCGGCGACGAACGGGTTGGTGCGCCGTTCCTGGCCGAAATTGCTCGGCTGGCCGTGGCCGGGGACGAACACCGTCTCGTCCCCCAGCGGCCAGAGCCGGGTGGTGATCGCGTCGATCAGGTCCTGATGATTCCCAAGCGGAAAGTCGGTCCGCCCGATCGATCCCTGGAACAGCACGTCGCCGACAATTGCCAGCCGCGATTCGGGATGGTGGAACACGACATGCCCCGGCGTGTGCCCAGGGCAGTGGTAGACGTCGAGCACCAGCTCGCCCACCGTCACCTGGTCGCCCTGCTCCAGCCAGCGATCCGGCTCGAACGGCTTGCCGGGGACGCGATAGGCGCGGCCGTCATCCTCCAGCCGCGCGATCCAGTAGCGGTCGGCCTCGTGCGGCCCTTCGATCGGCACGCCCAGTTCCTCGGCGAAGATGCCGGCCGAGCCGCAATGGTCGATATGGCCATGGGTGATCAGCAGCTTCTCGATCGTGACGCCGTGCTGGGTCGCCGCCGCGCGCAGCCGGTCGAGATCGCCGCCCGGATCGACGAAGGCACCGCGCATCGTCCTGGTGCACCACAGCAGGGTGCAGTTCTGCTGGAGCGGGGTGACGGGCACGATCGCCGCACGAAGCGGCGGCTGGGCGGCGTTGGGATCGGAAGCCATGCCCCTTCGCTACCGCGCAGGCGCGCGCGCGGCAACCAAGGCTTGCCCTTCGCGGCGCGGCTCTGCATTTCAGCGGACTGATGGTTCTGCGTCCCCCCTTCGTCCTGCTCGACGACGCGCGCGCCGACGGGCGCGGCGCAAGACTCTATGCGAATCCCGTCGAGATCGTCGTCGCCCACCGGCTGGAAGACGTCGCCCCCGCGCTCGACCGGCTGCGCAGCGCGGCGGCGGAGGGTCTCGATGCCGCCGGCTGGCTCGCTTATGAAGCCGGCGCCGCGCTCGAACCCGCCGCGCCCGCGCGCGCGATGGAAGGTCCGCTGCTCTGGCTCGGCCTGTTCCGCGGCCACCACCGACTGCGCGCTGAAGAGGTGCCCGCGCTGCTCCCCGATTCCGCCGGCGCCTGGGCCGGGCGCCCCCGCCCGCTGCTCGACCGCGCCGCCTATGATGCCGCCCTCGCGCGCGTGCTCTCTTATATAGAAGCCGGCGACATCTATCAGGCCAACCTCACCTTCCGCGCCGAAGCGCCGGTCGCCGGCCACCCCGCCGCGCTCTACGCCCTGCTCCGCGCCCGCGCCGCCGCCGGGCACGGCGCGCTGGTCGCGACAGGGGAGCAATGGCTGCTCAGCCTCTCGCCCGAACTCTTCTTCACGCTGCAGGACGGCATCCTCACCGCGCGCCCGATGAAGGGCACCGCACCGCGCGACCCCGATCTCGCGATCGACGCCGCCCTCGCCCGGGAACTGGCGGAAGACCCCAAGCAGCGCGCCGAAAACCTGATGATCGTCGATCTGATGCGCAACGATCTCGGTCGCGTCGCGCAGCCCGGCAGCGTCGCGGTGCCCCAGCTCTTCCAGGTCGAGACCTATCCCACCGTCCACCAGATGACCTCGACGGTCACCGCCCGCCTCGCCCAAGGCCTCGGAGCCGTCGACGCCCTTGCCGCGTTGTTCCCCTGCGGATCGGTGACCGGCGCGCCGAAGATCCGTGCAATGCAGGTAATCGCCGAAGTCGAACCCAGCGCGCGTGGCGTCTATACGGGTTCGATAGGGAGGATCGATGCCGATGGTGGGGCCGAATTCAACGTCGCGATCCGCACTTTGGCCGTCGATGCGGCCGGGCGAGCGCGCCTCGGCCTCGGTTCGGGAATCGTCGCCGACTCCCGCGCCGACAGCGAATGGGCGGAATGCCGCGCCAAGGGGGCGTTCGTGACGATGGGCGAACCGGGCTTCGACCTGATCGAGACGATGCGCTTCGATCCCGAGGACGGCATCCTCCTGCTCGAGCGCCATCTCGAGCGAATCCGCGACAGCGCCGCGACCTTCGGCTTCCCGTTCGACCGCCATGTTGTCCGCAACGAACTGCAGGCCGCCACCTTCCGCCTGCGCGATGCCGCCAAGGTGCGGCTGCTGCTCGGCCCCTCGGGCGCGGTGGCGATTGGCATCTCCCCGCCCCCGGCCCCGCCCGCCGAGCCGGTAAAGGTCCGGATCGTACCCCATTCGGTGCCGCGCGACGATTTCCGCCTCGCCCACAAGACCACCCGCCGCAAGCTCTACGACGAACCTCGCCGCGCCGCCGGCACCTGGGAAGTGGTGTTCACCGATGCCGAGGGCTATCTGACCGAAGGTAGCTTCACCGCGATCTTCGTCGAACGCGACGGCGTGCTGGTCACCCCGCCCCTCTCCCGCGGGCTGCTCCCCGGCGTGCTCCGCGCCGAACTGCTCGCCAGCGGCCGCGCGGTGGAAGGCGACCTCCGTCCCGAGGATCTCGCAGGCGGCTTCCTGCTCGGCAATGCGCTGCGCGGACTGGTTGCAGCCGTTACAGTTGCGGAAGGCGCCGAAGCGGACCTATAGGCGCGCATCTTCCCCGGAAAAGGCGTCTAGACTCATGCAGACCTCCGCCGCGCTCCAGCGCATCCAGCCCTCCGCCACGCTCGCCATGACCAGCCGCGTGTTCGAGCTGAAGCGTGCCGGTGTCGACGTGATCGGCCTGGGCGCCGGCGAGCCCGATTTCGACACGCCCGACTTCGTCAAGGAAGCCGCGATCCAGGCAATCCGCGACGGCAAGACCAAGTATACGAACGTCGACGGCACGCCCGAGCTGAAGGACGCGGTGATCCAGAAGTTCAAGCGCGACAACGGCCTGGACTATACCGCGCAGCAGATCACGATCAACGTCGGCGGCAAGCACACGCTGTTCAACGCGATCGTCGCCACCGTGGAAGCCGGCGACGAGGTGATCGTGCCGGCGCCCTATTGGGTCAGCTATCCTGACGTAATCCAGTTCGCGGGCGGCACGCCCGTCTTCATCGCTGCCGGTGCCGAGCAGAACTACAAGATCACGCCCGAGCAGCTCGAGGCCGCGATCACGCCCAAGACCAAGTGGGTCATCCTCAACTCGCCGTCCAACCCCACCGGCGCCGCCTATTCGGCCGCCGAGCTCAAGGCGCTGGGCGAAGTGATCGAGCGTCACCCCCACGTCTGGGTGTTCGCCGACGACATGTACGAGCACATCCTGTACGATGGCTTCGAATTCGCCACGATCGCGCAGGTCTGCCCGTCGCTCTACGAGCGCACGCTCACCGTCAACGGCTGCTCCAAGGCCTATGCGATGACCGGCTGGCGCATCGGCTTCGCCGGCGGCCCGGCGCCGCTGATCAAGGCGATCGCCAAGCTCCAGTCGCAGTCGACCTCGAACCCATGCTCGATCGCCCAGGCGGCGGCCGTCGCGGCGCTGACCGGCGACCAGAGCTTCCTCAAGGACCGCGCCGCCGCCTTCCAGACGCGCCGTGACCTCGTCGTCGGCATGCTCAACGCGATCGACGGCATGCACTGCCCGACACCGGAAGGCGCCTTCTATGTCTACCCGGAATTCAGCGCGCTGATCGGCAAGACCACGCCCAAGGGCAAGGTGATCGCCACCGACGAGGACATGATCGGCTATTTCCTCGACGACGCCCGCGTGGCGGCGGTGCACGGCGCGGCCTTCGGCCTGTCGCCGGCGATGCGGATCAGCTATGCGACCTCCGAGGCGCTGCTCCGGGAAGCCTGCACCCGCATCCAGACGGCCTGCGCCGAGCTGCGCTAAGGGACCTGTAACGCGGGGGCTTCTTCTTCCCTATATGGGGGTATCATGATCCGAAGCACGTTGAAGCTCCCGCTCTCCCTCGCCGGCCTCGCCGGCGGCGCCCTGCTGCTGGTCGCCGCAGGTGGCATCCCCATCGAGAAGGTAAAGGCGGTCGCGGTGCCAGTGCCCGCCGTCGACGTTGCCAAGGCGAAGAAGCCGCAGACCGCGATATTCGCCGGCGGCTGCTTCTGGGGCATGGAAGCCGTGTTCCAGTCGGTGAAGGGTGTCCAGTCCGTCACCAACGGCTATGCCGGCGGCACCGCGGCGACCGCCACCTACGACCAGGTCAAGAACGAGAATACGGGGCACGCCGAGGCGGTGAAGGTGGTCTATGATCCCACCCGCGTCAGCTACGGCACGCTGCTCCGCGTCTTCTTCTCGGTGGCGCACGATCCCACCCAGAAGGGCGGACAAGGCCCCGATCGCGGCCCCAGCTATCGCAGCGCGATCTTCCCGCAGACCGCCGAGCAGCGTCGCATCGCCGGGGCCTATATCGCCCAGCTGAGCCAGGCCAAGGCGTTCGCCAAGCCGATCACGACCAAGCTGGAGACCGGCGGCTTCTATCCGGCCGAGGAGTACCACCAGGACTTCTTCTGGAAGCACCCGACGCACCCGTACATCATGCGCTGGGACCAGCCCAAGGTCGCCGCGTTCCGCTCGACCTACCCCCAGCTGGCGCACTGATCGGGCATCTGCCCTACAGGCAAAGTTCCTGCTATGTTCGGCAGGCTCTTTGAAGTGTCGGATTCACGGCGCTGTCGCGAACAGCATCGTCATCCCGGCGAAAGCCGGGATCCATTGGGGTCTACGCAGCGGCTCTTGCTCCTAGCGAGCGGCGAATGGATCCCGGCTTTCGCCGGGATGACGGCCGGTTGACGAGGCAGCTTCTTCAGCGCCACACTTGGCCAGAAATTCCCGAGCGGGAATCGCGCACAGGCCTAAACTTCGTAAACTTCAGCCCGGCTGAAAACCCGCACGAACCTAAACTTCCTAAACTTCGCAGCCCGCGCCGCCCTCAAAAATCGATCGCGATGCCCTTCAGCTCCCAGTCGCCATAGCGGACGGGATCCTTCTCCAGCGGGTCCTTGTCGGGCCGCTGCATCGGTTCGGGCTTGGGCACCGGCGGGCTCTTGGAGAGATAGGCCGGGGGCTGCACATGGTCGGGTCGCTTGCCCATCGGGATTGCCTTCCTTGGTTGCCCGGCCCATGTCGGCCCGCGAAGGAGCATGGTCAAGTGAACCCTTGGGTAGCGTACGAACGAGCAGAACTTTCAAAGGGCGTGCGCTGACCATGACCCGCCCGAACACCCGCCGCTTCGCCGAGCGCGAGCCCGACGCCCCCGGCGTCCCCGCTCGCCGCGCCGCGCTCAAGCTGCTCGACGCCGTGCTGCGCCGCGGCCTCGCGCTCGAACAGGCGCTCGACTCCGCCGCGCAAGGCCTGGCACCCAACGACCGCGGCCTAGCCCATGCCATCGCCGCCGAGGCGCTGCGCCGCCTGCCCGATCTCGATGCGCTGATCGATTCCGCCACCCGCCAGCGCCTGCCCGACGACGCCAAGGCGCGCTTTGCGCTGCGCATCGCGCTGGTCCAGGCCATCGCGCTCGGCACCCCCGGCCATGCCGCCATTTCGACGGTGCTGCCGCTGGTCGATGGCGGCCCGCGCAAGCTGGTCCATGGCGTGTTCGGCACGCTGATGCGCGGCAACGCCACGCTGCCCGACCTGCCGATGCTCCCCGATCCGGTGGCGCTGCGCTGGCAGGCGCTCTGGGGCGATGCGATGGTGCAGGCCGCCTGCGAAGCCATCGCCTCCCCGCCGCCGCTCGACCTCAGCCTCAAGACCGATGGCGTGACCGTCCCCGGCGCGACCAGCCTCGCGCCGCGCCACGCCCGGCTCGAGCCCGGCACCAGCGTCCCCGAGCTGCCCGGCTTCGCCGAGGGCGACTGGTGGGTGCAGGACCTCGCCGCCTCGATCCCCGCCCGGTTGATCGGCAAGGGGGAAGGCACCGCGCTCGACCTCTGCGCCGCCCCCGGCGGCAAGACGCTCCAGCTCGCTGCCGCCGGCTGGCAGGTGACCGCGGTCGACGTCGCCGAGAACCGCCTCGCCCGTCTCCGCGAAAATCTGGAGCGCACCGGGCTGTCGGCGCAGATCGTCACCGCCGATCTGCTCACCTGGAGCCCCGCCGCCCCCGCCGATGCGGTGCTGCTCGACGCGCCGTGCAGCGCCACCGGCATCTTCCGCCGCCATCCGGACGTGCTCCACCGCGTTCGGCCTTCGCTGATCGCCGAGATGGCCGAGCTCCAGGCCAAGCTGCTAGACCGCGCCGCGGGCTGGGTGAAGCCGGGCGGCACGCTGGTCTTCGCCACCTGCTCGCTCGAGGCGAAGGAAGGCGAAGCCCATCTCGCCCCCTTCCTCGCCGCCCATCCCGAGTACACGCTGGTGCCCGCGACCGCGGACGAGCTTCCCGCCGGTATTTCGCCGCGCGAGGACGGCTCGGTGCGCGTCCTGCCGGGCATGCTGGCCGAGCAAGGCGGGCTCGACGGCTTCTTCATCGCCCGCTTCCGCCGCCGCTGATCGCACGTCCGGCGCCCTTCGTCCCGGTTGCGCAGCAAGCTGTGGATAAGTCTGTGGAGAAGCGGTGCGCAACCCGTGGGCACCCGCCCCCTCCGGTTGCACCCGACTCGCCCTTTCCCTAGGAGACGATCATGTCCGTCCGCATCGCCCCCTCGATCCTCTCGGCCGATTTCGCACGGCTCGGCGAGGAAGTCCGCGCCATCGACGCCGCCGGCGCCGACTGGATCCATGTCGACGTGATGGACGGGCATTTCGTGCCCAACATCACCATCGGCCCCGCCGTGGTGAAGGCGCTGCGCCCGCACTCGGCGAAGAACTTCGACGTGCACCTGATGATCACGCCCGTCGATCCGATGCTCGCCGCTTTCGCCGAGGCCGGTGCAGACACGATCTCGGTGCACCCCGAGGCGGGCCCGCATCTCCACCGCACGCTCCAGACGATCAAGGCGCTCGGCAAGCGCGCCGGCGTGGTGCTCAACCCGTCCACGCCGGTGGACGCGGTCGATTATGTGATGGACCTGGTCGACCTGATCCTGGTGATGAGCGTCAACCCGGGCTTTGGCGGGCAGAAGTTCATCGAGAGCCAGCTGCCCAAGATCACCGAGCTGCGCCGCCGGATCGAGGCGAGCGGCCGCGCCATCGACCTCGAAGTCGATGGCGGCATCGACCGCGAAACCGCGCCCAAGGCGATCGCCGCCGGCGCCAACGCGCTGGTCGCGGGCACCGCGACCTTCACCGGCGGTCCGACCCAATACGCCGCCAATATCGCGGCGCTGCGCGGGGCTTGAACGACCTGACGCCGGACTCCGCGGCCGACGGAGTCGAGGAAGGCAAGCGGCTGATCCGGGTAGGCGGCGACCGCGGCCTTTCGCTGGCTGACCGGATCGCCGATCGCTTCCAGCGGCTCGCCTGGCGCTCCCCCTTTTATGCGATGCGGCTGAAGGGCCGGCACCCGCTCAAGCTGCTCACCGCCGCCGACGATCCGTTCTTCGGCGATCCGCAGCGCGGCAACGCGCTGCTCGACGGCGAACTGCGGCTCTGCGGGGAGGTGCGGCCAATCGAGACGCTCGATTTCGCCAAGCCCGACTGGTCGCCCGCCTTCACCCAGCATCTCCAGGGATTCGCCTGGCTGCGCGACCTGTCCAGCGTCGCCACACGGCAGCAGGGCGCGCCGATCGCCGAAGACCTGATGCGCCGCTGGCTCAAGGTGCATGGCGAACAGGTCGCGGACCCCGCCTGGCGCCCCGATCTGGTCGGGCGGCGCATCCTCGCCTGGGTGGCGCATGCGCCGCTGATCCTCTCCTCCACCGACCAGGTCTATCGCTCGGGCGTGATGCACGCGCTGGCGCGCGGTGCCCGCCATCTCGACCGTAGTGCCGACAAGGTGCCGGCGGGTGTCCCCCGGCTGGCGGCCTGGGCAGGCCTGACCGTCGCGGGGCTGGTGCTGCCGGGCGGCGATCCGCGCCGCGCCTTTGCTGAGGCGGGGCTCAACCGCGCGATCACCGCCTCGGTCTATGAGGATGGCGGCACCGTCGGCCGCTCGCCGGACGGCCAGCTCGACGCGATCCAGCTGATCACTCTGCTGTGCGAGACCTATGCCGCCCGCCGCATCGAACCGCCCGCCTTCGTGCTCGGCGCGCTCAACCGGATGGTCGCGGCGCTGCTCGGCGTCTGCCACGGCGATGGCGGGCTCTCCAGCTGGCAGGGCTGCGCGCCGGTAAGCGGCGAGTGGATCGAGCAGGTGATCGAGGCGACCGGCGTGCGCACCCGCCCGCTGAAGCAGGCGCGCGACTGGGGCTATCAGCGCCTTTCGTGTGCCGGCACGGTGCTGATCCTCGACGCCGCGCCCCCGCCTGACGCCCGTGTCGCCCAGACCGGCTGCGCCTCCACCCTGGCCTTCGAGCTTTCGGACGGCGCGGACCGGATCGTCGTCAATTGCGGCGGCAGCCGCGCCGCCGATGCCCGCCTGCCCGCCGAGCTGGTCCAAGGCCTGCGCACCACCGCAGCGCATTCGACGCTGACGCTCGACGACAGCAACTCCACCGCGATCCATGCCGACGGCACGCTCGGCCGCGGGGTGAGTGAAGTCGAGCTGGTGCGCCAGGAGACCGAACACGCTAGCCGCATCGAAGCGGCGCAAGACGGCTATGTCCGCCGCTTCGGCCTGCTCCACCGCCGCGAGCTGACCCTGTCGCACGACGGGCGCGACCTGCGCGGCGAGGATCTATTGCTCCCCGCGGGCAAACGCCGCATCGACTCCAAGCCCTTTGCGGTGCGCTTCCACCTCGCCCCGCAGGTCGAGGCCTCGCCCACCGCCGACGGGCATGGCGCGATCCTGCGCACCGCCTCGGGCATGCTCTGGCAGTTCCGCGCCAAGGGCGGCACGCTGGCGATCGAGGAGAGCCTGTGGATCGACGCGCGCGGCCGTCCGCATGGCACCCAGCAGCTGGTGATCCACGGCGAGACGCCCGCCGGCGGCGCCAGCCTCAACTGGGTGTTCCACCGCTCCAAATAGGGCTTGCCCCGGCGCGCCCGATTGAGGAGAGGGGCGGGCCATGGACATCAAGATCACCCGCGCGCTCCTCTCGGTCTCCGACAAGACCGGGATCGTCGAACTCGGCCAGGCTCTGGCTGCCCAGGGCGTCGAGCTCGTCTCGACCGGCGGCACCGCTACCGCCCTGCGTAACGCAGGCCTCACGGTCCGCGACATCTCGGACCTGACCGGCTTCCCGGAAATGATGGACGGCCGGGTGAAGACGCTGCACCCCAAGGTGCATGGCGGCCTGCTCTCGGTTCGCAACAATCCCGAGCACCAGGCCTCGATGGCCGAGCATGACATCGCGCCGATCGACCTCGTCGTGGTCAACCTCTACCCCTTCGCCCAGACCGTCGCCAAGGGCGCGGATCGCGACGAGATCATCGAGAATATCGATATCGGCGGCCCGTCGATGGTGCGCTCGGCCGCGAAGAATCATGAGTCGGTGGCCATCGTCACCGATCCGGCCGATTACGCGCTGGTGATGGGCGGCACGACCACGCTCGATCAGCGCCGCAAGTTCGCCGCCAAGGCCTATGCCGCCACCGCGGCGTACGATGCGGGCATCGCGCGCTGGTTCGCGACGGTCGACCAGGGCGAGACTCTGCCCGAAACGCTGCCGCTCGCGCTCGTGAAGCAGGCCGATCTGCGCTATGGTGAGAACCCGCATCAGTCGGCGGCCCTGTACGTGCCCCAGCGCGTCGTCGGCGACGGGATTGCCCAGGCGCGGCAGCTCCAGGGCAAGGAACTGAGCTACAACAATTACAACGACGCCGACGCCGCGCTCGAGCTGGTCAGCGAATTCCGCGACGGCCCGCCGACCGTGGTGATCGTCAAGCACGCCAACCCCTGCGGCGTGGCGAGCGGCGCGACGCTGGCCGAAGCCTATGCGGCGGCGTTCGCCTGCGACACCGTCTCGGCGTTCGGCGGCATCATCGCCGTGAACCGCCCCCTCGATCGCGCCACGGCGGAGGCGATCAGCGGCATCTTCACCGAAGTGGTCTGCGCGCCCGACGCCGACGACGAAGCACGCGCGATCTTCGCCGCCAAGAAGAACCTGCGCCTGCTGCTGACCGGGGAACTGCCCGATCCGGCACGCGGCGGCCTGATGCTCAAGTCGATCGCCGGGGGCATGCTGGCCCAGTCTCGCGACAACGGCATCGTTACGCGCGACCAGCTCAAGGTCGTCACCCAGCGCCAGCCGACCGAGCAGGAACTGGCCGACTGCCTGTTCGCCTGGACGGTGGCCAAGCACGTGAAGTCGAACGCGATCGTCTATGCCAAGGACGGCAGCACCGCAGGCATCGGCGCCGGCCAGATGAACCGGCTGGAAAGCGCCCGCATCGCCGCTTGGAAGGCCAAGGACGCCGCCGACAAAGCCGGCTGGGCAACCCCGCGCACGATCGGCTCGGCCGTGGCGTCGGACGCCTTCTTCCCCTTCGCCGACGGCCTGCTGGCGGCGGTGGAAGCGGGCGCGACCGCGGTGATCCAGCCGGGCGGGTCGATCCGCGACGACGAAGTCATCGCCGCAGCCGACGAAGCCGGGCTGGCGATGGTGTTCACCGGCATGCGCCACTTCCGGCACTGAGGCGCACGCGCCGCGCCTCCGATGGGGGCGCGGCGTTGCGACACCTACCCGTCACCCCCACGAAGGCGGGGGGGCCATTGGCGCTGGGGCGGCGGTCCTTTCCCCAGACGTTCGGGCGAATGGATTCCCGCCGCCTGCTTCGCCGAGGCAGGAAACGCTTACGCCGCCTCGCCGGCCATCGCCTCCGCCGCTGGCACCTTGCGGAACAGCGCGCGGTCTTCCGGGCCGAAGCCGAAGCGGATGATCACGAACAGGAAGGTGAGCAGCATCGCCGGCATGCCGAGGCTCATCTCCGCCCATTCAAAGCGGTGCGGGAGCGAGGTGAAGGCGGCGCCGACCAGCCCCGCGATTGCCATCGCCGCAAAGAAGCTGGGGCGGATGCTTACCACCGGCGCGCCGAGCTTGGCCTGGAGCAGCAGGCCCTTGGCCACCGAGCCGATCGTCAGCGAGAGCGCCAGCGCTACCGCCGGCGCGGCCGATTGCACCGGCACCGACCAGCCCTGTCCCCGCGCCACGAAGATCAGCACGAAGCTCAAGGCGATCTGCAGCATCAAAACGCCGATCGAGATCGCCAAATTGGTATGCCTGGCAATATATACCAACGCCGTCTCGCACACCGCGCCGGGCGAGGCGAGCACTTCCGAGAACAGCAGGATGCACAGCACCGCCGAGCCGATCACGAACTCGCGGCCGAGCAGCCCCATAATCCCCTCGGCGGGAATCGAGAACATTACCGCAAGCCCCGCCTGCGCGCAGAGGATCCAGAAGCCCACCTGGCGCACCTGCCGCGCCACCGCCGGCCGGTCGCCCGCGGCGAGGCTCTGGGTGATCACCGGCCCCAGGATCGGGTCGAAGCTCGATTTCAGCCGCTGCGGCACCGAGGCGACCTGCTGCGCCATGTAGTAGATGCCGACCACCGACGGCGCGAACAGCAGCCCCAGGATGAAGCGATCGACGTTGCGCGTCGCCCATTCGATGGCGTCGGCCCCCGCCAGCGGCGCGTTGCGCCGCGCCAGTCCCCAGATCTCCGCCAGCCGCGGCCGCCAGCCCACCGGCAGGCCATATTCGCGCACGAACGGCACGATCGAGGCAACCAGCGCCGCGCTCATCGACAGCACATAGGCCATCAGCAGCCCGTCGCGCGCCGAGACGAAGGAGAATACCCAGGCGGCGATGCTGATCGTCCAGGGCTCGATGATCGCGCGCGCGGTCACCGAGGCGCCGATATTGTGGCGATAGGCAAGCGCGGACAGCGACACGTCGGACAGCGCGATCGCAATCACCACCACCGGCAGGAACCGCTCGAGCCCCATCACCGGGCTGTTGGGGAACAGCGCCTGTGGGAACAGGATCATCACGCCGCTCGCGATCAACGCCGCGACAAAGGCAACGACCATCGCGTCCCATACGACATGGGTGTGCGGGCGGTCGGTGCTCGAGAGCGCCTGCGCCAGCCCGCGCTTGAGGCCGAGCGTCGCCACCAGCGCGACGAACTCGATGACCAGCACCGCGATGGCGTACCGCCCGACGATCTCCGGGCCATAGGAGCGCCCGGCGATGAACAGGAACGGCAGCCGGGCGACCAGCCGGATGATGAAGCCGAGCATGTTGGTGCGCCCGCCCTTGGCGAGCGCGTTGATATCCCTGGACGCGTCCCCCTGGCTCAATGCGCGGCGCCCCAGCTGGGGCCGACGCCGATCTCCACGCCCAGCGGCACGGTGAGCTGGATCGCAGGTTCGGCAGCGGTGGCCATCACCCGCTCGATGATCGGCCGCGCGGCCTCGACATCGCCCTCGGGCAGCTCGAACACCAGTTCGTCGTGCACCTGGAGGAGCATGCGGACTTGGGTGAGCCCTGCCTCGCGCAGTGCCGGGACCATCCGCGCCATCGCGCGCTTGATGATGTCGGCGCTGGTGCCCTGGATCGGCGCGTTGATCGCGGCGCGCTCGCTGCCCGCGCGCTCGTTGGGGTTGGAGGCCTTGAGCCGCGGGAAGTGCGTCTTCCGGCCGAACAAGGTGGTGGTGTAGCCGCGCTCCTTCGCCTCGCGTAGCGTGTCGGCGATGTAGCGGTTGATGCCCGGGAAGCGCTCGAAATAGCGGTTGATCATCGCCTGCGCCTCGTCCGGCGTCACGTCGAGCCGGCCCGCGAGGCCCCAGCGTGAGATGCCGTACAGGATCGCGAAGTTGATCGTCTTGGCGCGGCCGCGGGTGTCGCGGTTCACCTCGCCGAACAGCTCCATCGCGGTCAGGCTGTGGATGTCGTCCCCGTTCGCAAAGGCGGTGCGCAGCGCCGGCACGTCGGCGATGTGCGCAGCCAGCCGCAGCTCGATCTGCGAATAGTCGGCCGAGAGGATGACGTTGCCCGGCTCCGCCACGAACGCGTCGCGAATCTGGCGGCCGGTCTCGGTGCGCACCGGAATGTTCTGCAGGTTGGGATCGGTCGAGGAGAGCCGCCCGGTCTGCGCGCCGGTCAGGCTGTAGCTGGTGTGGACGCGGCCGGTATGCGGGTTGATCTGCGCCTGCAGCGCATCGGTATAGGTCGATTTGAGCTTGGAGAGCTGGCGCCAGTCGAGCACCTTCAGCACCATCTCGCGGCCGGGAGAATCCTTGTCGGCGGCGATGCGCTCCAGCTCGTTGACATCTGTCGAATAGACGCCCGACTTGCCCTTGCGGCCACCCTTGATCCCCATCTTGTCGAACAGCACGTCGCCCAGCTGCTTGGGGCTGCCGATGGTGAACTTGAAGCCCGCGATGACGTGAATCTCTTCCTCCAGCGCGGCGATCTGCTGCGCGAAATCGGAGGAGAGTTTCGACAACACCCCGGCATCGACCTTGATGCCGGTGCTTTCCATCTCGGCGAGCACCGCGACGAGCGGGCGATCGACGCTCTCATAGACCCGGGTCACGCTCTCATAGGCGAGCCGGGGCTTCAATCGGCGCCACAGCCGCAGCGTGACGTCGGCATCCTCGGCGGCGTAGCGGGTCGCGGCCTTGAGATCGACCTGGCCGAAGCTGAGCTGGCTCTTCCCCGTGCCGACGACGTCCTTATAGGCGATGCAGCTGTGCGCGAGATGGGTGGCGGCGAGCTCGTCCATGCCGTGGCCGTGCAGCCCGGCATCGAGATCGAAGCTCATCACGATCGTATCGTCATAGGGCGCGACGCGGATGCCGGCGCGGCCGAGCACGATCATGTCGTACTTGAGGTTATGGCCGATCTTGAGGACGGCGGGGTCCTCCAGCAGCGGCTTGAGCCGGGCGATCGCCTCGGCGCGGTCGAGCTGCACCGGCTTTTCGGCGAACATGTCCGTCCCGCCATGGCCGAGCGGGACATAGCAGGCGAGGTTGGGCGCCAGCGCCATGCTGACCCCGACCAGATCAGCCTGGGTCGCATCGAGCCCGCTCGTCTCGGTATCGATCGCCACCCAGCCCTGGTGGCGCGCGGCGGTGATCCAGCGATCGAGCGCGTCCATGTCGGTCACGGTCTCGTAGCCGTCATGGTTGCAGGGCGGGTCTTCCTCGACGCCCGGCGCCGCGTGCACCTCCACCGGCGCATCGGCGACCGAGGACAGGCGCGAGAGCAAGGTCTTGAAGCCGTGATGCTCGAGGAACGCGCGGAGCGGTGCATCGGGGATGCCCTGCAGCTCCAGCGCCTCCAGCGGCTCGGGCAGCGGCACGTCGCAGGCAAGCGTGACAAGCTTGTGGCTCAGCCGGGCGAGGTCGGCATGCTCGATCAGATTGTCGCGCAGCTTGCCCTTCTTCATGCCCGGTGCTGCGGCGAGCACCGATTCGAGATCGCCATGTTCGAGGATCAGCTTGGCGGCGGTCTTGGGGCCGACGCCCGGCACGCCGGGGACGTTGTCGACGCTGTCGCCCATCAGCGCGAGCACTTCGCCGAGCTTCTCCGGGCCGACGCCGAACTTTTCGCGCGTGTCGTCGGGCCCCATCCGCCGATTGTTCATCGTGTCGAGCATGTCGACGGAAGGGTCCGTCATCAGCTGCATCAGGTCCTTGTCGGAGCTGACGATCGTCACCTGCCAGCCCTGCGCCAGCGCCGCCTTGGTGTAGCTGGCGATCAGGTCGTCGGCCTCCCAGCCCAGCTCCTCGATGCAGGGCAGGCTGAAGGCGCGCGTCGCGTCGCGGATCATTGGAAACTGCGGGACCAGATCTTCCGGCGCCGGCGGGCGGTGCGCCTTGTACTGGTCGTAGAGCTCGTTGCGGAAGGTATGCTCGGACTTGTCGAGAATCACCGCCATATGGGTGGGCCCATCGGCCTTGTGGAGCTCGTCGGCGAGCTTCCACAGCATGCTGGTGTAGCCGTACACCGCCCCCACCGGCTCGCCATGCTTGTTGGTCAGCGGCGGCAGCCGGTGATAGGCGCGGAAGATGTAGCTGGAGCCGTCGACGAGATAGAGATGGGGCATGGGCGGGAGATAGCAGCGCGGTGCGCCGCCGTCATCCCGCCGATGCCTCTGTTTTAGGCCCCAGTTTTAGGCTCTGTTTCAGGCGCCCAGCTGATGCTCGGCGACGACCGCGCGCACCACGCCCTGCATCAGCAGCTGGCGCTCGTTGATCGGCCGCGGCGTGTCGCCGATCATCACCGCCAGCGCATAGGAACGACCGTCGGGCGCGGTAAGCAGCGCGACGTCGTTATAGCCCGCGGTGCGCCCAAACAGGTCCTGCCCGGTGCCGGTCTTGTGGGCGAGCTGCCAGCCCGGCGGCAGCGCGCCGCGCAGGCGGTACTTGCCGGTGTGCGAGGCCTGCATGGTCGCGATCAGCCACTGGGTGGAGACGGGCGAAAGCAGCTCGCCGCGCTTCAGCCGCGCGAGCGCGCCCGCGATGGCGAGCGGCGCCGCGCCGTCGGGCGGATCGGCGACGTAGCGCTGGAAGGCGGCGACGCGCGTCGCGCGGGGCAGCTGGGCGCGGGCGACGGAGAAGCTGTTGCCCATCGAATATTCGGGCTTCCAGGCGGGCAGCCCCGAGGTGCCGAGCTGGAGCAGTTTCTCGCCCGGCCCGAAGCGGATCGAGCCGAGCGCATTGCGCGCGATGAACGATCGCACCGCCGGCGGCCCGCCGACAAGACGCAGCAGCTTGTCGTTGCAGGTATTGTCGCTCATCGTCAGCGCGCGCCGCAGGATCTCGCCCACGGTGCTCTGATAGCCCTGATCGCCCTTCACCAGCGACGCGACGGGCTGGTGGAACAGGGTGAAATCGGCGCGGGTGATGACGAGCGGGTCGTTCAGCCGGATGCGGCCCTGGTCGACCTGGTCGAGCACGGTCATCGCCACCCACAGCTTGGAGACGCTCTGCTGCGGCAGCTTGCGCGCGCCGCCCTGCGAGGCGGTCCAGTTGCGATCGACGCTGGTCACCGCGATGCCGACGACGCCGTCGAAATCATGCGCGATGTCCGAGAGACGATTCACCAGGCCCGGGGGCGGCGGCACTTCGGGGCGGGGCGCGGCCTGGGCACGCGGGATCGGCATCAGCACGCCGTAATTGGGCGCAGGCAGATAGGCGGCGAGTTCGGGGTGTTCGTGGACGGCGCAGCCCAGCAGCATCGCAGGGCCAAGCCCCGCAACGGTCAGCGCACGCTCGACTTTCGAAAACCGGATCTTACGCACCGCAACCAACCTCTTGCCCACCTCCATCATGTGACGGCCCCTAAGGGCGGCAAAGCGCGGGATTCCCGCAATGCGACGAAGCGAGTCGGAGGAGCGACGAGGCGTGGACCTCCCGGAATCGCAATCAAGGCACCAGCACCGTGTCCACCGCCTCCGCCAGCGTCTCCGGATAGTCGAGCGTATAGTGCAGGCCCCGGCTCTCCTTGCGGTGGAGCGCCGAGCGGACGATCAGATCAGCGCTTTCCAGCAGGTTGCGCAGCTCAATCAGGTCGGGGGTGACGCGAAAATGGCCGTAATAGTCGGCGACTTCCTCGCGCAGCAGCTTGATGCGGTGCGCGGCGCGCTCCAGCCGCTTGGTGGTGCGGACGATGCCGACATAGTTCCACATGAAGCGGCGAATCTCGGTCCAGTTCTGCTTGATGACGACTTCCTCGTCGGAATCGGTCACGCGGCTCTCGTCCCAGGGCCGGATCGCCGGCGGCGGCGCGAGCTCGCCCCAATGCGCACTGATGTGATTCGCCACCGCCTCGCCGAACACGAAGCATTCGAGCAGCGAGTTGGACGCCAGGCGATTGGCGCCGTGCAGCCCCGACTGGCTGACCTCGCCCGCGGCATAGAGGCCCGGCAGGTCGGTCCGCCCGTCGCGATCGATCACCACGCCGCCGCAGGTGTAATGCTGGGCGGGGACCACCGGGATGGGCTCCTTCGTCATGTCGATGTCGAGGTCGAGCAGGCGGTGGTAGATGGTCGGGAAATGGTGCTGGACGAAGTCCGCGCCCATATGGCTGATGTCGAGATGGACATAGTCGAGGCCGAGCCGCTTGATCTCATGGTCGATCGCCCGCGCCACGATGTCGCGCGGCGCCAGCTCCAGCCGCGCGTCGAAATCGGGCATGAAGCGGTGCCCCGCTTCCTCGCCGGCATCGGGGGGCAGCAGCAGGTGGCCGCCCTCGCCGCGCACCGCCTCGGTGATCAGGAAGTTCTTGACGTCGAGATTGTACAGGCAGGTCGGATGGAACTGCATCATCTCCATGTTCGAGATGCGGCAGCCCGCGCGCCACGCCATCGCAATGCCGTCCCCGGTCGCGCCGCGCGGGGCGGTGGAGAAGAGATAGGTGCGCCCCGCCCCGCCCGTCGCCAGCACGGTCGCCCGGGCGGTGAACAGCTCGACCCGGTTGGTCGCGCGGTTGAAGGCATAGACGCCCCAGACATTGCCCGCGCCCGAATAGCGGAGTTCGTGCCGGCTGGTGGCGAGGTCGATCACCACCATGTCGGGCACGAGCGTGATGTTCGGATGCGCCTGCGCGGCGCGGAGCAAAGCGGTCTGCACGGCGAGGCCGGTCGCGTCGTCGACATGCGCGATGCGGCGATGGCTGTGGCCGCCCTCGCGGGTGAGGTGCAGCGCATTGCCCTCGGTATTGAACGGCACCCCGAGCTGGACCAGCCGCTCGATCGCGGCGGGCGCATTCTCGACCACCATCTCCACCGTCGCGCGATCGTTGAGGCCGGCGCCGGCGACCATCGTGTCCTCGATATGGCTCTCGAAGGTGTCGCCGTCTTCCAGCACCGCGGCGATGCCGCCCTGCGCCCAGGCGGTCGAGCCCTCGGCAAAGCCGCCCTTGGCCAGCACCGTCACCTTGAACCTGTCCGCCAGATGGAGCGCGGTGGTAAGCCCCGCCGCGCCGGAACCGAGGACCAGGACATCGCTTTCGTGGGTGGTGTCGGACAAAGAGGCACTCCTTTGCGGCGCTTTAAGCCCGCATGGGGCGGGTTCCGCAATCCCTACCCTTGGACCATAGGGGTTAGCGAAGAGGAGAGATGCATGCGGTTAGGCTGGTGGATCGGAGTGGCGGCGCTGTTCGGCAGCGGCTCGGCGCAGGCGGCGACGTGTCGGCTTGGGCCAGCGGGGACGACGGTGCCGGTGGCGATCGAAGGCACCGGGCGCTCGATGCTGGTGCATGTGCCTGCCGGTCGCAGCGCCGCCCGGCTGCCTTTGGTGTTCGTGTTCCACGGCAGCACCGGCAAGGGCCGCGACATCCTCGACCAATCGAAGCTGGAGGCGACCGCGGACCGCCACGGCTTCCTCCTCGCCGCGCCCGATGGCGGCATTCCGGCGGAAGGCGGTTTCGTGTGGAACATCCCGGGCGTGCCGACGGTGACCGGCAAGATCCCCGGCCCCGACGATGCCGACGACGTCGCCTTCGTGCAGACCGCGATCGACCAGCTGGCGACCAAGGGCTGCGTGGATCGCGCGCGCATCTACGCCACGGGCTATTCGGGCGGCGGGCGGATGACCTCCTGGCTCGGCTGCGTCGCGGCCGACCGCTTCGCCGCGATCGCCCCGGTGGTGGGCCTGCGCGCCGGCAATCCGCGCAAGGACCTGCCCCGCGTCCCCGATCCGGCGACCTGCACGCCATCGCGGCCGATCCCGGTGCTGGCCTTCGCCGGCGATGCCGACACCACCAACCCCGTGCAGGGCGGCGGCGCGGGCTATTGGCAGTACACGATGCACACCGCGCTGGTCCGCTGGGCGGACCTGAACGGGTGCCGAGTTGGGCCGGTGGAGCGCGAAGTTTCGACCGACGTGAAGGAGGAACGATTCAGCCGCTGCTCGGGCGGCGCGGACGCGGCCGGCCGGGTGAAGCAGGGCGCGGGCCATGTTTGGGTAGCGGACAATGAGGCGATGTGGAGCTTCTTCGCGAAGCACCGGCGGTGAGCAGGTCTGATATTAAACGGGACGCCGAGCCCAACCTCGTCGCGGGCGGATGGCTCTAAGCAACCGCCGATGGTGGGGAAACTGGCAGCGCCCTCCTGACATCGGTTGCGTTGTGCGCGTTCGGACCAAATGCCAAGGTGGCTTCGTGACCACTCCATCTGACCGCGCGCGCTTCGACCGCCTCTTCGAAAAAGCCCTTAGAATCCGTCATGAACGAAAGATCGGGGTGTGGCGGCCGATAGTTTGGCATCTTGCCTTGCGCCATTATCCAGATGCCATGATAGAAATAGCTGACTTGCTTGCCGAGGGCGACGACCTGGGCGCATTCGGCAAGGCCGCAGACCCGTTCAGCCCTGCCGGCCTGTATCGGCGAGCTTGGGCAAGCGGGAACGCCAGAGCTGCGGCGAACGCCGCCGTGAGCAGCTTCAATCGCAACGACATGTTGAACTATCGCAGGTGGCTACACCATGCGGCCAACGCTGGCGGTACAGAGGCTGCGGCGGAGTTACGAAGCTTTGAAACGCGCCTGTGGCACGGAGCGGCTCGAAAAATTAGACGTCTGCGGCCGTATCAGAAGCGGGACCGGTCAAGGTAACGCGGCAATTCGTTCCCCCTACGCCGCCCGCGTCAGGTTCAGGAACACATCCTCGAGGTCCGCCTCGCGCGTCGAGACGTCGACGATCCCCAGCCCCGCCGCCTGCACCGCGCCCAGCACTTCGCCGGCGTTCGCCTGGTCCTTGCGATAGGTGATCACCAGCACCCGCTCGCCCTTCAGCTCCACCTTCTGGAAGCAGGCATTGTCGGGTGCCGCCGCGATGTCGCGGTCCACCGTCACCTCGACCACCTTTTCCTGCGCCATGCCGACCAGCTCGCGCGTGGGCTTGTTGGCGATCAGCTGGCCGTGGTTGATGATCGCGATGCGATCGCACAGCTCCTCGGCCTCTTCGAGATAGTGCGTCGTCAGCACCACGGTCACGCCGCGCTGGTTGAGCTGCTTCACATAGGCCCAGAGCTGCTGGCGCAGTTCCACGTCAACGCCGGCGGTCGGCTCGTCGAGCACGATGATCGGTGGCGAATGGACCATCGCCTTGGCGACCATCAGCCGCCGCTTCATGCCGCCCGAAAGCGTCCGCGAATAGGCGTTGGCCTTGTCTTCCAGATGCACCGCGCGGAGCAGCGCCATCGCATCGAACCTGTCCTTGGTCACGCCGTACAGCCCCGCCTGGATCTCCAGCGTCTCCTTGGGCGTGAAGAAGGGATCGAACAGGATCTCCTGGTTGACGATGCCGATGCTCGCCTTGGCGTTGCGGGGGTGCGCATCGATGTCGAAGCCCCAGATCGACACCCTGCCGTCGGTCTTGTTGACCAGCCCCGCCAGGATGTTGATCAGCGTCGACTTGCCCGCGCCGTTGGGGCCGAGCAGCCCGAAGATCTGCCCGCGCGGCACCTCGAAGCTCACCCCGTCCAGC
The DNA here is from genome assembly GCF_011927635.1 of Sphingomonas trueperi. Classification (GTDB taxonomy): domain Bacteria; phylum Pseudomonadota; class Alphaproteobacteria; order Sphingomonadales; family Sphingomonadaceae; genus Sphingomonas; species Sphingomonas trueperi. Next base: position 541,416 of record NZ_JAATJB010000001.1, on the reverse strand, counting down.
GCGCGCTTGCCGCCGGAATAGGTCTTGCAGAGAGTGTCGATCGCGATCGCAGCCTGGGTCATGGCCGGCAGCTTTAAGACCCTGCGCATCCGATTGCGAGCCCCCGCGCGCTTTGCTAAGGCGCGGGACATGATCGCCCCGCCCGAAGTCATCCGTACCGCCCACGCCCGCGTTGCCTGCGACGGCACCGGCCCCGGCCTGCCCGCCGCGCTCGGCCATCCGCGCGTCTATCTGCAGATCGACGAGTCCGGCTATGTCGATTGCGGCTATTGCGACCGCCGCTTCGTGCTGATCGGCGGCCCCGCCGACGGCGCCGACCAGAGCCAGCTGCCCGACCATCCGGCAGGCGCCAGCATCTGATCGTCGCGGGAGCGCGTGACTCTGCGCACGCGCCTCCTATATCGGTAGGATGAGCATTCCCACCGATCCCCGCGCTTTCCTCTATCGCGACGGGCTCGATCCCGATGCCGCCATTCGCCTGACCGCCTATGCGCTGGGCCAGGCCGAGGATGGCGAGCTCTATCTGCAATATCGCAAGTCCGAGGCGTTCGGCTTCGACGACGGCCGGCTGAAGACCGCCGCCTATGACACGCAGTCGGGCTTTGGCCTGCGCGCGGTCTCGGGCGAGACGACGGCCTTCGCCCATGCCAACGAGATCAGCGCCGCCGCGATCCGCCGCGCCGCCGAGACGATGGCGCTGATCGATCCGGCCAAGCAGGGCAAGGCGCCGCCGCCGCAGGGCAACAACCGCCACCTCTACACCGATGCCGATCCGCTCGACCTGGTGCCCTTCGCCGACAAGGTGAATTTGTGCCAGACGATCGACGCCGCCGCCCGCGCGCGCGATCCGCGGGTGAAGCAGGTGTCGGTCAGCCTCACCGGCCAGTGGAGCGTCGTGGAAGTGGTGCGCGCCGACGGCTTCGTCGCCACCGATGTGCGACCGCTGGTGCGGCTCAACGTCTCGGTGGTGGTCGAGCAGAACGGAAGGCGCGAGACGGGCAGCTTCGGCACCGGCGGGCGCATGGTCTATGACCGGCTGTTCCAGCCCGAGACCTGGAACCGCGCGATCGACGAGGCGCTGGCCCAGGCGCTGGTCAATCTCGACGCCGTCGCGGCCCCGGCCGGCGACATGACCGTGCTGTGCGGCCCCGGCTGGCCGGGCGTGCTGCTCCACGAGGCGGTGGGCCATGGCCTCGAGGGCGACTTCAACCGCAAGGGCACCAGCGCCTTTTCCGGCCGGATCGGCGAGCGCGTCGCGGCGCCGGGCGTGACCGTGGTCGACGACGGCTCGCTCCACGATCGCCGCGGCTCGCTCTCGATCGACGACGAAGGCACGCCGACGCGCGAGACGGTGCTGATCGAGGACGGCATCCTCAAGGGTTATATGCAGGACCGCTTGAACGCCCGGCTGATGGGGGTCGAGCCGACCGGCAACGGGCGTCGTGAGTCGTTCCAGCACGCGCCAATGCCGCGGATGACCAATACCTTCATGAAGGGCGGCAAGGACGATCCCGCCGAGCTGCTCGCGCGCGTGAAGAAGGGCATCTACGCCAAGAGCTTCGGCGGCGGGCAGGTCGACATCGTGTCAGGCAAGTTCGTCTTCTCCTGCACCGAGGCCTATCTGATCGAGAACGGCAAGCTGGGCGCCCCGATCAAGGGCGCGACGCTGATCGGCGACGGGCCGACCGTGCTCCACCGCGTGACCGGCATCGGCAACGACTTCGCGCTCGACGAGGGCATCGGCATGTGCGGCAAGGGCGGGCAGTCGGTGCCTGCGGGCGTCGGCCAGCCGACGCTGCTGGTGGAAGGGCTGACGGTGGGCGGGACGGCGGCGTGATCAGCCGCTGCCGGTAAGCACGTCGATCGCGCCGAGGATACGGAAACGCTCCTCGGCCAGCGATCCGACCCGCTCGCGGAGTTCCGCAGTGCGGATCGCGGCGGCGAATTCCGTCATCAGGACCCACGTCTCGCCGTTGATGTCGAATTGCGGGTGAAGGCGCGGCGTCGTCGGGGCGCTTTCGCCGGGCTTCGCGAGCGGGATGACGAAGCGCGTACCGATCGTTGCGAGATCATCGGCCTGACAGTCGATCACCAAGCCGCCGGCTGCCAGCCGATGCACGTCGAACTGCGCCATTAGAACAGACGATAGCGCTCGAGCGGCAATCCGTTCTCTTCGACCCAGCGATTATGGGCTTCCGCCCATTCGCGATTTTCCTCCGCCCAACGCCGGTCACGCTCTGCCTTGGCGGCCGCGCGTATAGCGGCTTCGCAGACCTGGGAGAGATTGAGGCCCACTTCACGCCCTGCAGCCACCACGCCCGTATCGAGCGACAGGTTCACCGCCTTGCGCTTGCCGGATGCGATCGGATCGTGCTTCATGCGGATAAGCTATGCGCATGCCCCATGCGCGTCAATCATCGGAGGCCGGCATGGCGCTCGTCGAACTCGGCCGGTTCAACCGGCAGGAAGCCTTTATCGTCCAGGGCCGGCTGGAAGATGAGGACATCCCCAGCTTCGTGTTCGACGCAGGGTCAACATTGCCGACGGCAGCTATCTGCTGATCCCGGTACGCGTGATGGTCGACGACGAGGATCTCGCCGCCGCGCGCACCATCGTCGACGCTGCGGGTGGCGCTACGCCGTAATCCCCTGGAGCAGCTTGGGCACGTCGCCGCTCTCGCCGCGCGCCTCGCCCATGAACCAGGACTTGAGCGGCGGGATCCGATCCACCGCCGACAGGCCGAAGCGCCGCACGGCATTGGGCATCGCGCCGGGGATGCCGAACAGCCGGGTGAGCCCGTCGGTCGCCAGCGCCACCATGAAGGTGTCGAGCCCGCGCCAGCGCTGGTAGCGCGCGAGCAGCTCGGGATCGCCCATATCGAGCCCGAGCCTTTTGCCGTCGACCAGCACCTCGACCAAGGTCGCCACGTCGCGGAAGCCGACATTGACGCCCTGCCCCGCGATCGGATGGATGCCGTGCGCCGCGTCGCCGACCAGCGCCAGCCGCTCGGCGGTGATCCAGGCGGCGTGGTGGAAGCCGAGCGGGTAGGAAGAGCGCGACGACAGCGGCCCCAGCTTGCCGAGGAACCCGCCCATCTTCTTCTCCGCCTCGGCCAGATAGGCGCGATCGGAAATCTTGTGCATTGCCGCCGCGTCGCGGGCGTGCACCGTCCACACCACCGCCGAGCGATGGCCGTTTGCGTCGTCGAGCAGCGGCAGGATCGCGAACGGGCCCTGGGGATAGAAGATCTCGTAGGCGATGTTTTCGTGGCTGCGCTCGTGGCCCAGCGTCGCGATCATCGCGGCGTGGTTGTAGGTCCAGCGCGCGACCTTGAAGCCGGCCGAATCGCGGGTCGGCGAGTTGCGCCCCTCCGCCGCGATCAGCAGCTGCGCGCGCACCGTCGCGCCCGAATCGAGCGTCGCGACCACGCCGTGGGCCCCGCGCTCGACCGAGACCGCGCGGGTCTGCATCCGCACGTCCGCCAACGGCGCGGCCTGCGCCGCCTCGTAGAGCGCGGTGCGCAGCACGCGGTTTTCGAACATATGGCCGAGCGCGCCGTCATCGTCCTCCGGCGCGAAATCGAGCTTGCCCGGCGCCAGCCCGTCGGAGACGCGGATGCCTTCGATCGGGCACCCCTTCCCCGCCAGCCGTCCGGCAACGCCGATCGCCTCGAACATCCGCATCGGCGCGCTCGCGATAGCGGAGGCGCGGCCGTCGAAGGTCGCGGCAAGGATGGTTTCCGGGTTTGCCGGATCGATCACGATCGAGCTGATGCCATGCGCATCGAGCGCCGTTGCGAGCGCGCTGCCGACCAGCCCGCCGCCGAGGATGAGAATGTCCGCCTGGTCCATGCGCCTGCCCTAGCAGGTTCGCACGCGCCTGCCAGCCGTCAACAGGTGCAGGGGCGGCAAACCCCTGCACCTGCGCGACCTCAATGCTGGTGCAGCCGCTCGATCATCCCGTCCATCCGCTTGGCAAGGAAGCCGGGCGAATAGCTGTCGCGATAGTTGCGCGGATCGGCCTTGGTCGAAGCCATCGGCTCGAAGGGCACGAAGCTCGTGGTCAGCGCGACGGCACCGCCCATCGTGCCTGCGCCCTGGATCGCCAGCGTCAGCTCGGTCACATGGAGGATGAAATCGGGCGGGATCGGGCACGGCTCGCCCATCCGCAGCGCGCGCGCGGTCTCGGCCACGCCGAGCATCTTGTCCTGCGCGCCCACCTCGCGGCGCTTGGCGCCGGCGACCAGCTTCTTGAAGAATGAGGTCTTGCCCGCGGCGTTGGCGCGCATCGTCGCGAACGATTTCCAGTGGCGCACGAAGGGCAGCACCCGTCCGCCCACGCCGAAGCCGCGGCCGAACAGCGGCTGGAGGCGAAGGCTGCGCGCCTTGCGGGCGTTGAGGCTGAGCTGCGAGAAGCGCTCGAGGAACACCGGCGACTGGTAATGCCGATAGGTGTCGGTGCTCAGCTCGCCCTCGTCGCCGATCACGCGCATGCGGTGGTCGGCCGGCGCCGCGATGCTGCAGGTGACGCGCGCGGTGACGCCGCTGACAAAATCGAGCGTCGCGACCGAAAAGTCGGGCGTGTCCGCCGGGTGCATCGGCTGGTCGGTCTTGTGCGGCACCACTACCTTCGAGAAGGCGGTGACCGAGCGCACCGGGCCGAACATCGCCAGCATCCACACCAGATGGTAGCCGACATGCTCGAAGGTGCAGCCCATCTCATATTCGTGGATATAGGGCCAGGGCGCGCCGGTGCGGCTGCGCCAGGTCTCGGGCTTCATCAGGTAGATGGGGTTGTCGTCGAACTCGGCATAGATCAGCAGCGGCTTGCCGATCGCGCCGTCGCGCACGGCCTTCCACATCGTCTGCACGCTGTCGCTGAGGAAGTTGCACGGCGCGCTCGACAGCACCAGCCCGCGCTCTTCGGCGATGCGGAACAGCGTGCGCGCTTCTTCGAGGTCGGTGGTGAGCGGCTTTTCCGAATAGACGTTCTTGCCGCCTTCGAGCAGCGCCCGGGTCAGCTCGAAATGGGCCTCGATGCTGGTGAGGTTGAGCACCAGGGTCACTTCGGGATCGTCGAGGATCGCCTGGAGATCGGGATAGACCGAGAAGCCGTAATAGTCCGAGACCTTGGCCGAGCGGGCCAGATCGATGTCGTACACGCCGCGCACGTCGATCTCGGGGTGCGCCCAGGCGGTGGTCATGTAATGGTCGAACACATAGCCGCAGCCGATGATGGCCACGCCCGTCTTGCCCGTGCTTTCACCCTGCATCTTCATTTGCCCTGTCCCCCGATCCGTTCGCGCACTGTATCCATGGTTTCCATCACCGCGATGCTGTCCGCCAACGTCATCTCGGGGCTCTCCTGGAGCCCCGCGGCGAGGCAGCGGCCGACTTCCTCGACCTGATAGTGATAGCCGTTGCCGGCGAACAACTGCCGGTCGACCTTGCCGGAGCGCGTCAGCAGGCCGTGCCACTGCGACAGCTTCTGCGGCAGCCCCTGCTCGCGGAGCAACGCCTTGCGGCCGAGCCCGGTGTCGCTCCCCTTTCGCCGCGGTGCCATCCGCTGGACCCGCACGCCATAGGGACGGAAGATCGGGCCCTCGAACGCGATGCTGCCATGCGTCCCGCCGATCCGAAGGCCGTTGTCGCCGAGCGCGCGCAGGCTGGTGTTGACCGTCGCCACCGCCCCGCCGGCGAAGCGCAGGCTGATCGCCGCGTCTTCCTCGACGCCGGTGTCGCCGATCCGGCCGAACGCCTCCACGCCCTCGGGCGCGCCGAACAGCCAGTGGAGCAGCGAGATCGGATAGACGCCGAGCTGGGCGAGCGCCCCGCCGCCGCGCTGCGGATCGAAGCTGGTATTCGCGGCATCGGGTTTGTTGGTGAAGCAGAAGGCGCCATGCGCCTGGCGCACCTCGCCGATCGCGCCGTCGCGGATCAGGTCGCGCAGGCGGCGGGCGGCGGGATTGAAGCGCGTCCACATCGCTTCCATGCAGAACACGCCCTGCGCGCGCGCCGCGTCGGCGATCCGCCGCGCCTCCGCCACCGAGGACGCGAACGGCTTCTCGATCAGCACCGCCTTGCCCGCCTCGATGCAGGCGATCGCGTGCCGCGCATGTTCGGAGGGCGGCGTGGCGATATAGGCCACATCGAAGGGCGACGCCGCGGTAACGCTGTCATAGCCCTCGGCCACCTCGGGAATGCCGAAAGCCTGGGCGAAACGCCGGCCCGATTCCGCGCTGCGCGACACCACCAGCTGCGGCTTGGCGCCCTTGGCATGGCGAAGCCCGGAGACGAACTTCGCCGAAATCCCGCCGGTGCCGAATATCGCCCAACGTGTATCCACCACTGAATCCCCCAAGGTCCTTGCCGCGTCGTGCCGGTAGCCAGGGAATCCCGGCTCCGTTGCTGATAATGCTCGCGGTTTCCACCAAAAGCAGCCACCGCGGATACGTTCCACAGGCGCACCGATTCCGATGCGCGGTTCGTTAACGGCATAGCAGGGATGAACTTGCTGCGCTGCAAAATGTTCGACGAGTCGAGTCCCGGATGCGATGGTACGCGTGCCGTACAGCGCCGCGCCTTGACGCCGGAGTCCGCAGGCGCGATGATTCCGCAACGTTTTTCCTTACAGATCCGGAGGCTGGGCGATGGCGTCCCGCGCAGAGGCGCCGCATTGGCGCGACACGATGAAGGCGGGCGTCCGTCGCGGCGGATTCGTCCTGGCGGGCACGGCGCTGTTCGTGCTGACGGTCGCGCTCGTGCTGGCGCTGCTGAGCTATCACGCCTCCGATCCGGCGCTGAACACCGCCGCCGGCGGCCCAGCACGCAACTGGCTGGGCCCGGTTGGCGCGTGGATCGCAGACATCCTCTACACGCTGGTCGGCCTGCCGGTGCTGCTGCTCGCCCCCGTCGGCCTGCTTGCCGCCCACCGGATGATGATCGACCGCCCGATCGAGCACCCGCGCCGGATGATCGGCAGCGCGCTCGCCGCCGCCGCGCTCGCCGCGATCGGGCTGGGGCTGCTCCATTTCGATTGGTCGCTGCCGCTCGACTGGCGCCTGCCCGCCGGCATGGGCGGGCTGATCGGGCTGTCGATCGCCGGCGGCATCGACTGGCTGATCGGGCTCGCCGGCGATCCGGCGGTGTCCTTCTGGGTCGGCCGCGGCATCGGTTTGCTGCTGCTGCTCGGCGGGCTGTGGCTGTGGTGGATACGGCTGGAGTTTACCTCGCCCCTGCGCCTGTTCCGCCTGCCGCGCTTCACCCGCTCCAGCGGTGAGGAGCGGATCGTCGCGGTCCCGGAGGGCACCGGCTTCCGCGCCCGGCCGCAGACCGCGCTGGTGTTCGACGAAGGTCCGGACGAGGACGACGACCTGCCCTTCGATCGCGACCCGCCCCGCGCCGCCGAACCGCGCCGCGTCGTGGTGCCGGACAATCGCCCCGGCCCGGTGATCGCCGATCGCACCGTCTCCACGGCGCCTGCCCGCGCCAAGCCGCCGGTGCAGGCCGCGCTCGACTTCAAGGACAGCTACCAGCTGCCCCCGCTCGACCTGCTCACCCCGCCGCCGGCCAACCGCACCGCGACGGTCGACAAGGCCGCGCTGGAGCGCAACGCCCGGCTGCTCGAAAGCGTGCTCGAGGACTTCCACGTGAAGGGCGAGATCGTCGAGGTCCGCCCCGGGCCGGTCGTCACCATGTACGAGCTGGAGCCGGCGAGCGGCATCAAGGCCAGCCGGGTCATCCAGCTGGCCGACGATATCGCCCGCAACATGAGCGCGATTTCCGCCCGTGTCGCCACCATCCCCGGCCGCACCGTGATGGGCATCGAGCTGCCCAATGCGACGCGTGAGAGCGTGAGCCTGCACGAGCTGATCGGCAGTCAGCAGTTCGAGGAACAGGGCGCCACCCTGCCGGTGGTGCTCGGCAAGAACATCGCCGGCGAGCCGGTGATCGCCGATCTGGCGCCGATGCCGCATCTGCTCGTTGCCGGTACCACCGGCTCGGGCAAGTCGGTGGGGCTCAACTGCATGATCCTGTCGCTGCTCTACCGGCTCACGCCCGAGCAGTGCCGGCTGATCATGATCGATCCGAAGATGCTGGAACTCAGCATGTACAAGGACATCCCTCACCTCCTCGCCGATGTGGTGACCGATCCGCCCAAGGCGGTCCGCGCGCTCAAATGGGCGGTGGAGCAGATGGAGGATCGCTACCGGATGATGGCCTCGGTCAACGTCCGCAGCCTGGCGAGCTACAACGACAAGGTGCGCACCGCCAAGGCCAAGGGCCAGACGCTCGGCCGCAAGGTGCAGGTCGGCTATGATCCGGAGACCGGCAAGCCGATCTACGAGGAAGAGACGCTCGACCTGCAGGTGCTGCCGCTGATCGTCGTCATCGTCGACGAGCTGGCCGACCTGATGATGACCGCGGGCAAGGAAGTCGAATTCCTGATCCAGCGGCTGGCGCAGAAGGCACGCGCCGCGGGCATCCACCTGATCATGGCGACGCAGCGCCCGTCGGTCGACGTCATCACCGGCGTGATCAAGGCGAACCTGCCGACCCGAATCAGCTTCCACGTCACCTCGAAGATCGATTCGCGTACCATCCTCGGCGAGCAGGGCGCCGAGCAGCTGCTGGGCAAGGGCGACATGCTCTACATGTCCGGCGGCAAGGGCATCACCCGCGTCCACGGGCCCTTCGTCAGCGACGACGAGGTCCAGGCGGTCACCGATTTCTGGCGATCGCAGGGCGCGCCGGATTACATCTCGGCGGTCACCGAGGAGCCCGAGGACGGCGGCTTCACCCTGGAAGGCGCGCCCGACGGCGAGGACAGCCCCGAGGAGCAGACCTATCGCCGCGCGGTGCAGCTGGTGGCGGAAAGCCAGAAGGCTTCGACCTCGTGGCTGCAGCGCCAGCTCCGCGTCGGCTACAACTCGGCGGCACGGCTGATCGAGCGCATGGAGCGCGAGAATTTCGTCTCCAAGCCGGACCATGTCGGCCGCCGCGAGGTGCTGATGGATACCGACGGTCGGCCGCTCTAAGGCAAGCCGTAACGGGATCGAATCGGGGCGGTACCGGGTTCACAGCCCGTTCAAGCCCCGCCCGCTACCCGGGCGACCAGCAATTCGGAGACTATCCCCGTGTTTTCCCGTCCCTTGGCCCTGTCCTTGCTCGCCGCGCCGCTGCTCGTCGCGGCCGCGCCGGCGCCCGAGTTCGCCCAGGTCCAGCAGCATCTCAAGGCGGTCACCAGCATGACCGCGGACTTCACCCAGGAAGACCGCAACGGTCGTGTCGTCGCCGGCACGATGACGCTCAAGCGCCCCGGCAAGATCCGCTTCCAATATGAAAAGGGCATCCCGCAGCTGATCGTCGCGGACGGCAGCAGCCTTTATTTCATCGACTACCAGGTGCGGCAGGTGCAGCGCTGGCCGATCGGCAACTCGCCGCTCCGCGTGCTGCTCGATCCGAATCGCGACATCAGCGGCTATGCGACGGTGAAGCCCACCGCCGATCCGCGCGTCGTCTCGGTCGAGGTGCACGACAACAAGCATCCCGAATATGGCCGGATCACCCTCGTCTTCCAGAAGGATGCGGCAGCGCCCGCGGGTCTCAAGCTCCAGGGCTGGGTCGCGCTCGACGCGCAGAACAACCGCACCACGATCCGGCTGAGCAACCAGCGCTTCAACGTGCCCGTCGCTGATTCGAGCTTCCGCTGGACCGATCCGCGACCGCAGGGCCGCACGCACTAATTTCGTTTTCCGTGCAATCGTTCATCCAAGCGACAGGTTCGCCGGTCTAAGAGCGTAGCGCGGATGGGGTTTTTGCCCGGGATTTTTCCCCCTGTTGCCTGGGCCTGGTACCCCTTCCCGCCTGCGTGACGAACGCTAGGTCGGCCCTCGCTCCATTGCCCCCGGAGCGGGGGCCTTTCCTTTTCCGGCTGGTCTGGCGCTGGCGCGAAGAATCGCTACATCGGCGCGCGTGAAGATCGCCTCCTGGAACATCAACTCCGTCCGCTTCCGCATCGCCATCGTCGAGCAGTTTCTGCGCGAGGAAGCCCCCGACATATTGTGTCTCCAGGAGACCAAGGTGATCGACGGCGATTTTCCCGAGGCGCCGTTCCATGCGCTCGGCTATGGCCACGTCATCAAGCACGGCCAGCGGATGCACCACGGCGTCGCGATCGTCTCCCGCGTGCCGCTGGTCGAGGACGACCGGCTCGACTGGCAGGCCAACCAGGAAGCGCGGCACGTCGGCGTGCGGCTGCCCAATGGCGTGCGACTCGAGAATGTCTATGTCCCCGCCGGCGGCGACGTGCCCGATCGGGCAGTGAACCCCAAATTCGGCCAGAAGCTCGATTTCGTCCAGCGGATGACCGAATGGTCCGAGGCGCTGTCGGTGCCGACGATCCTCACCGGCGACTTCAACATCGCCCCGCTCGAATCGGACGTGTGGAGCCACAAGCAGCTGCTCGACGTGGTCAGCCATACGCCGATCGAGGTCGAAGCGCTGGGCCGGCTGCAGGCGGCGCATGGCTGGGTCGACCTCGGCCGCAAGTTCATCCCGGCGCCGGCGCGCTATTACAGCTGGTGGAGCTACCGGGCGAAGGACTGGGCCGCCTCCGATCGCGGGCGCCGACTCGACCATATGTGGGCCAGCCCCGAGGTTGCGGAGAAGGCCGTCGCACACAAGGTATGCGAGCCGTGCCGCTCGTGGCTCAAGCCCTCGGACCATGTGCCGATCGTGACGGAGTTCGACTTTTGAACAACGCCCGCGCCGCCGCCGAAGCCGTGGACGCGCTGCGTCGCGGCTGGCCGATCGCCATCCGGGGGACGGAAGGCACGCTAAGGCTGCTGGCGATCGAGACCGGCGATGGCACGCGGCTGGCGTCGTTCGATCCCGCCGGCACCGCGCCGGTGCTGCTCTCGGCAGGCCGCGCGGCGACGCTCAAGCTCGCCAACCAGCGCGATGCGGCGACACCCGATGCGCCGGTGCTGGTCGAGCGCGTGGCGTGGCTCGACTTCGACGCGGCGACGGCGCTCGCCGATCCGCAATTCGACCTCGCGACGCCGCTCAAGGGCCCGTTCCGCGCGATTCCGGTGGTGCAGACCGATGCCGCGACGGCAGCGCTGCGGCTGGCCCGAATCGCGGGGCTGCTGCCGGCCTTCTTCGTGCTCGAAGGCGATGCCGAGCACGCCATCACCCTTGCCGATATCGACGCGCATGAGGATGCCGATCGCCTGCGCATCGTCGGCCGCGCGCGGCTGCCGGTGGAGGCGGCCGAAGACGCCGAGATCGTCGCCTTCCGCACCGACGAGATGCCGGGCGAGCATATCGCGCTGCTGATCGGCCAGCCGAACGGCGAGGCGCCCTTGGTGCGGCTCCACAGCGAATGCCTGACCGGCGACATGCTCGGCAGCCTCAAATGCGATTGCGGCCCGCAGCTCAAGGCAGCGATCGCCGAGATTGCCAAGAGCGGCTGGGGCATCCTGCTCTATCTGCGCCAGGAAGGCCGCGGCATCGGCCTGATCAACAAGCTGCGCGCCTATGCGCTGCAGGACCAAGGGTTCGACACGGTCGACGCCAACACCCGGCTCGGCTTTGCGATCGACGCGCGCAACTTCCGGGTGGCGGCGCGGATGCTGAGCCTGCTCGGCCAGCCGCGCATCCGGCTGCTCACCAACAATCCCCAGAAGGTGGAGACGCTGCGCGCCGCAGGTGTCGATGTGCTGGAGCGGGTGCCGCACGTGCTACCGGCAAACCCGCACAATGCGCGTTATCTCGCGACCAAGCGCGACCGGACCGGGCACGAGTTCTGAGCCTCCCGTGCTCCTGCGAAAGCAGGAGCTCGGCGACATCGTCAGGCTATCAGCCGCGCGACCTCGTCGAAATCGTGCGCGATATGGTGCACGCCCAGCGCCTTGAGCCGCGCGCCATGGTCCGCGGCGCAGTGCGAACCCGCGCACAGCCCGATCACCGTCGCGCCCGAGGCGACCGCCCCCTTCACGCCTACCGGCGAATCCTCCAGGATCACGCACTCCGCGATCGGCACGCCCAGCGCGGCGGCCGCGTGAAGGTAGAGGTCCGGGGCGGGCTTGCCGTTGGCGACATGCTCGCGGCCGCTGAACAGCTTGTCGCCGAACAGGTCGCGCACCCCCAGATGGCGAAGATGCGTGTCGAGCCAATGGGTCGGGCTAGACGACGCAATTGCCTTGGGCAGATCGGTGGGCAGGCTCTCCAGGAAGCGCAGCGCACCGGCCACCGCCGGCAACCCCTCCGCCAAGGCGCGGGCATCTTCCTCCGCACGGGCTTCATGGAAGCCTTCGGGAATCGCGCGGCCGATCCAGTGCTCGATCGCGGCAAGGAAATCATCCCCCGCCAGCCCCATGAAGTTCGCCATCGAGTGTTCGGGCGTGGTCGGGTGGCCGATGCTGGTCAGATACTTGGCGATCTGCTTGTTGCCGGCATATTCGCTCTCCAGCAGCACGCCGTCGAAGTCGAAGAGAATACCGGCGAAGCGCACCGGAATCATGCTGGGCAGGCGGCGCATCTCATTCATGCGCGGTCTCCGAACAGCGCCGTGCCGACGCGGATATGGGTGGCGCCGAGCGTCACCGCGGTCTCGTAGTCGCTCGACATGCCCATGCTGAGCCCGCCAAGCCCATGGTCGCGCGCCAGCTTGGCGAGCAGCGCGAAATAGGGTGCGGCTTCCAGACCCGCGGGCGGCACGCACATCAGCCCGACGACCGGCAGGCTGGCCGCCTGTGCCTCGGCGAGCAGCGCCGGCAGCTCGGCCACCGGGCAGCCGCCCTTTTGCGGCTCGTCGCCGATATTGACCTGGAGGAAGCAGGCCGGGCGGCGATCGGCCTTGTCCATCGCCTTGGCGAGCGCCGTGACCAACGACGGCCGGTCGACGCCGTGGATCGCATCGAACAGCGCGACGGCTTCGTCGGCCTTGTTCGACTGGAGCTGGCCGACGAGGTGGAGTTCGATGCCCGGCGTCGCCGCGCGCAGCTGCGGCCATTTGCCCTGCGCTTCCTGGACGCGGTTCTCGCCGAACACGCGCTGGCCGGCGGTGATCAGCGGCTGGATCGTCGCGGCGTCGTGGGTCTTGGAAACCGCGATCAGGGTGATGTCGGCGGGCTTGCGGCCGGCGATCTTGGCGGCGCGGGCGATCGCGGTCTGCACCGCGGCGAGCCGCTGGCTGGCATCGTCTTGAAGCATGGGGCGGGCTATAGGCACCCGAATGCCGACCCGCCACCCCCCAATCCCGCGCCTGTGGCTGATGACCGACCCGCGGCTCGGCGACGGGCTGTGGGGCGCACTGGCGCGGTTGCCGCGCGGCAGCGGCGTGATCTTCCGGCATTATCAACTGCCGCCCGCCGAGCGGCGCGCGCTGTTCGCGCGCATCGCTAAGGTCGCCCGGCGGCGGGGGCTCGTACTGCTCCGTGCGGGGGCGGAACCGATGCGCGGCGAGAGGGGCACCCATGGGCGGCACGGGCGCGGACTTACCACCTGGCCGGTGCATTCGCGCCGCGAGGCCATCGCGGCGATGCGCGCGGGCGCCGATGCGCTGCTGGTCTCGCCCGTCTTCCCTACCCGCTCGCACCCTGGCGCGCCGTTACTAGGCCCCGTACGATTCGGCTTGCTGGTCCGCGGCCTCAGCGTACCCGTCATCGCCCTCGGCGGCATGGACACGCACAAGGCCAGGCGACTCAAGCCGCTGGGCATCCATGGCTGGGCGGCGATCGATGGCTGGACCCGCTAGCCGGGCCCGAAGGATCAGAAGTGGAAGGCGGTGCCGATATAGATCGACTGGCTGTCGCGACGCGTATCTTCGTTGAACTGCGTCAGGCGATCGCGCTCGCTCTTGTAGCGCACGCCCGCGGTCACATCGAGGCGACGCGACACCGCATAGGAACCGCCCAGATCGAACGAATAGCTGGGCTTGTCGCCGATCAGCACCGGCGTGCCCGCCAACGGGCGATCCTCGCTCGCGGCGATCCGGCCGCTCAGGCGCTTGCCGGCATAGCTGAGCGCCACTTCGGAACGATCGCGGCTGCCCGGCTGGGTGTTCGCCATGTCGATATGGGTCACGTCGCCCGAAACGGCGAAGCGACGCCAGCCCACCGCGACGCCCAGATTATAGGCGATCGGCGCAAGGCTGACCGAGGCGGGCTTTGCGGTCGCGGAACGGCTCGCAAACTCCACCGCACGATTCGTGCTGGCGCGAACCGCGACATCGACGCCGCGCGCCGAAGCGGTGCGCGACTCGGCCGGGGTGAAGCGGAAGCCCGCGCCGTTCATCCCGCTGCGCGCCAACACGGCGGCGAGCTTGGGATCCGCGGATGCGGGAGTGAACCCGCCAGCGCCCTGCAGCGCCAGGGGTGCGGGGCGAACGGCCGCCTTCAATGCGCGGTCTCGTTCCTGTGCCTGGAGCGTGGGCGCGACGAGGAGCCCGGCGGCGCAGAGCGCCCCCAGCCCAAGTCCCGACATCCAACGTACCAAGCGCATTTGCATACCTCTCTAATGGTTGCCCCTACCATGGAATCAAAGCGACGTTCCACCGGTGGCAGCAATTTTCCCGGAGTGTTGCACGCAACCCACAGAATCGTACCATCTGCGACCAATCGGATACCAGCGCGTCGGCCTTGCTCCCGCCACATCCCGCCCTATAGATGCGGGCACTCATTCCCTTGCCCGGTAGGAAGTACGACGTCCATGAACCGCCTGTTGCGCTTTGCGATCCTGGGGTCGCTCGCTGTTTCCGCCGCCGCCTGCAGCCACAAGTCGCGCCCCAATGCCGACCTCGCAGCGTCGAAGGTGACGACGATCGGCGTCAACGCCTATCTGTGGCGCGCCACGCTGGACACGCTGAGCTTCATGCCGCTGCTCCAGACCGATTCGAACGGCGGCGTAATCGTCACCGACTGGTATGTGAATCCCAACGTCCCGACCGAGCGGATGAAGGTGACGGTGACCGTGCTCGACCAGGATCTGCGCGCCGATGCGCTGCGGGTCGCGGCGCTGCGCGAAGTCAACCGCAACGGCGCCTGGGTCTCGGCCCCCGTGCAGGCCGCCACCGTCCAGAAGCTCGAGGACATCATCCTGACCCGTGCACGCGACCTGCGCCGCGCGGCCGTCGCCAACTAACCGGAAGTTCATAATGGCGTCACGCTTCAATCCCTTGAAGGCGGACGCGACGTGGCAGAAGGCGTGGGAGGAAAACCGCACCTTCGCCGCCCGCGACGATTCGCCCAAGCCGAAGTCCTACGTGCTCGAGATGTTCCCCTATCCTTCGGGGCGCATCCATATGGGCCATGTGCGCAACTACACGATGGGCGACGTGCTGGCGCGCTTCCGCCGGATGAAGGGCATGGAAGTGCTCCATCCGATGGGCTGGGACGCCTTCGGCATGCCGGCCGAAAATGCCGCGATGGAAAAGAAGGTCCATCCCGGCGCCTGGACCCGCCAGAACATCGCGACGATGAAGGCGCAGCTCAAGCGCCTCGGCTTCGCGCTCGACTGGACGCGCGAGTTCGCCACCTGCGAGCCCGACTATTACGGCCAGGAACAGGCGCTGTTCCTCGACCTGTACGAGGCGGGCCTGGTCTATCGCAAGGAAAGCGCGGTCAACTGGGATCCGGTCGACATGACCGTGCTCGCCAACGAGCAGGTGATCGACGGGCGCGGCTGGCGCTCGGGCGCGCTGGTCGAGCGGCGCAAGCTCAACCAGTGGTTCCTCAAGATCACCGATTTCGCCGACGACCTGCTCGAAGGGCTGAAGGGCCTCGAGCATTGGCCGGACAAGGTGAAGCTGATGCAGGAAAACTGGATCGGCAAGTCGGAAGGCCTGCAGTTCACGTGGGAGTTGTCCAACGGCGAAGGGCTGACCGTCTACACCACGCGGCCGGACACGATCTTCGGCGCGAGCTTCGTCGCGATCGCGGCGGACCATCCGATCGCGCAGCAGCTCGCGGCCGGCAACCCCGAGGTGCAGGCGTTCATCGAGCGCTGCAAGCAGGGCGGCACCACTGCCGCCGAGCTGGAGACGCAGGAAAAGCTCGGCTGGAACACCGGGCTCACCGCACAGCATCCGTTCGACGCCAGCTGGCAGGTGCCGGTCTATATCGCGAACTTCGTGCTGATGGACTATGGCACCGGCGCCGTGTTCGGCGTGCCGGCGCATGACCAGCGCGACTTCGAATTCGCGACCAAGTACGACCTGCCGATCCGCCGCGTCGTCTCCGAAGGCGACAAGACCGATCCCAGGTTCGACGGCACCGAGGCCTATACCGGCCCCGGCACGCTGGTGAACTCGCACTTCCTCGACGGCCTCGACGTGGTCGACGCCAAGCGCGAGGTGATCCGCCGCGCCGAGGAAGGCAATTGGGGCACCGGCAGCACCGTGTGGCGCCTGCGCGACTGGGGCGTCAGCCGCCAGCGTTACTGGGGCACCCCGATCCCGATCATCCATTGCGAGGATTGCGGCCCCGTCGGCGTGCCCAAGGACCAGCTGCCGGTCTCGCTCCCCGAGGACGTGTCGTTCGACGTGCCCGGCAACCCGCTGGATCGGCACCCGACCTGGAAGCATGTCGATTGCCCCAAGTGCGGCAAGCCCGCGCGGCGCGAGACCGACACGCTCGATACCTTCGTCGATTCGAGCTGGTATTTCCTGCGCTTCGCCAGCCAGCCTGCGGACAAGCCGTTCGACAAGGCGGTGGCCGAGCAGTGGCTGCCGGTCGGCCAGTATATCGGCGGCGTCGAGCATGCGATCCTGCACCTGCTCTACGCCCGCTTCTTCACCCGCGCGCTGCGCCATATCGGCCGTATCGACGTGGCCGAGCCGTTCGCCGGGCTGTTCACCCAGGGCATGGTCACCCACGCCAGCTACTATCAGCTCGAAGAGCATGAGGGGCTGGAGCGGAAGGTGTATTTCGAGCCGACCCAGGTCTCGTTCCGCGCCGATGGCTCCGCCTATCTGACCGACACCGGCGCCGAGGTTACCGTCGGCCGCGTCGAGAAGATGTCGAAGTCGAAGAAGAACACCGTCGATCCGACCGAGATCGTCGACCAGTATGGCGCGGACGCGACCCGCTGGTTCGTGCTCTCCGACAGCCCGCCCGAGCGCGACCTCGAATGGAGCGAGAGCGGCATCGAGGGCGCCTGGCGCTTCGTCAACCGGCTGTGGCGCCTGTTCGATGGCCTGGAAGCAGCAGAGGGCGAGGACAAGGATCTCGACCGTAAGCTCCACCGCACCATCGCGGGCGTCGCCGAGGACATCGAGGCGCTGACCTTCAACAAGGCCGTCGCCAAGCTCTACGAGCTGACCGCGGCGATCGAGAAGGCCAAGCCCTCCGCCTCGCGCACCGCCGCGATCCGCGCGCTGGTCCGCGTCGTGGCGCCGATGGTGCCGCACATCGCCGAAGAGGCCTGGGCCGCGATGGGCGAGACCGGCATGATCGCCGATGCCGCATGGCCGGCGGTCGATCCGGCGCTGCTGGTCGACGACGAAGTGACGATCGCGGTGCAGGTCAACGGCAAGCTGCGCGATACGCTGGTGATGCCGAAGGGCGCGGCGAAGGACGTCGTCGAGGCCGCGGCACTTGCGTCGGACAAGATCGTTCGGCTGCTCGAAGGCAACGCACCGCGCAAGATCATCGTGGTGCCCGATCGATTGGTGAACATCGTCGCATGAACAAGACCGTCGCCCTGCTCGCCCCCTTCGCCTTCGCGCTCTCCGGGTGCGGGCTGCATCCGATGTACCAGGGGGGCAGCGGCGGCGCGGTCGCGACGACGCTGTCGGCGATCGAGGTCGCGCCGATCCAGGGCCAGTCGGGCTGGCTGGTGTCCAACGCGCTCAAGGACCGGCTGGCGAACAACGGCGGTGCGGCGGCGTACCGTCTCGAAGTGAAGCTCGACGACCAGATCATCGGCCTGGGCGTGCGACGCGACGACTCGGTCTCGCGCGAGCGGCGGACACTGCGCGCGCGCTACCAGCTGATCGACCTCCGCAATGGCCAGGTGGTGCTCGATGCCACCGCCGGGTCGGACGCGGGCATCGACGTGGTCGGCTCCGAATATGCCACGATCGCCGCCGAGAAGTCGGCGCTGGAGCGGCTCTCGGGCATCGTCGCCGACCAGATCGTCGCGCGTCTGGCGCGGACGGTCCGCGAAGGCGGCGCGCGGCCCAAGTGAAGGCCAATGCGGGCCAGATCCGCGCGGCGGTAGATTCGCCCAGGCCCGGTACCCGGCTCTATCTGCTCCACGGCCCCGACGAAGCGGGTGCCGCCGATCTCGCGCAGCGGCTCGGCAAGGCGCTGGGGCCGGACGTCGAGCGCATCGACATCGACATGAAGATGCTGCGCGACCAGCCCGGGCTGCTTGCGGACGAGGCGGCGTCGCTCTCGCTGTTCGGGGGACCGCGCTACATCCGGGTTTCCAATATCGAGGAAGGCGCGGCCGAGGCGATCGCGCTGCTGCTCGGCGCCGAGCGCGCGGGCAATCCGGTGGTCGCGATCGGGCCGAACCTCAAGACCAGCGGCAAGCTGGTCAAGGCGGCGATCGCCGCGCCGACCGCCATGGCGTTCGCCTGCTACGTGCCCGAAGGCGCGGGCGCGGCCCAGCTGGCGGGCACGATCGCGCGCGAGCACGGGCTGCGCCTCACCGGCGACGTGCCGCACCGGCTGGCGCTGGCCTCGGCCGGCGACCGCGCGGTGCTGACTCGCGAGATCGAGAAGCTGGCGCTGTTCCTCGATGCCGATCCCGAACATCCGCGCGATGCGGATGGCGCGGCGCTGGATGCGATCGGCGCGGACCTCGGCGAAGGCGAGCTGTTCGGCGCGATCGAGGCGGTGCTCGACGGGCGCGTGGCCGAAGTCGGCGAGGAGCTGGCCAAGCTGGGCGAAGGCGGCGGCTCGGCGATTCCGCTGCTGCGCCAGCTGGTCCGCCGGCTGATGACGCTGGCCGAACTGCGCGCCGAGATGGACCAGGGCGCCAGCGTCGACGACGCGATGGAACGCCACCGCGTCTTCTTCAAGGAACGCCCCGCCACCGGTCGCGCACTCCGCCGCTGGTCCGCGCCGCAGATCGCGCGGGCGATCGAGCGGGTGCGGACGGCCGAGCGGACGATGATGAGTTCGGGCAGCGCGGGGGAGTTGCTGGCGGAAGTGGAGTGCGTCGCGATCGCGCGAGCTGCGGCACGGGCGAAGGGCTGACTCGATCCTCCCCGGCGCGGGGAGGGGGACCGCCGCCGAAGGCGGTGGTGGAGGGGCCGCCGCGGCACGCGGCGGTATCCCCACGCTTCAGCCCACCCGCGCCTAACGGCGCGGCCCCTCCACCAAGCCGCTGCGCGCCTTGGTCCCCCTCCCCGTTCCGGGGAGGATCTGGGGATTCCCTTCCGGCCTTCGCCATGCTTCAAGCCCCAGCATGCGTCATCTCGCCCTGCCCGCTCTCCTCGCCCTTCCAACCGCCGTACACGCCCAGCAGGCGGTGCTGTTCGACGGCCACACCACCGCGACCATCGTCCATGACGACGCGACCTCGGCCAAGCTCGCGGGCGAACTGCTCGCCCGCGACATCGGCAAGCGTGCGGGGAAGACGCCCCTCGTAGCAAGCGACCTCGCCGCCTGCGCCAAGCTCTGCATCGTCATCGGGCAAAAGGATTCCGCCTTGGTCCGCGCCGTGGCGGCCGACGCGAAGGTCGATCTCGCCGCGCTGAACGGCCAGTGGGAACGCTATATCCGCGTTCTCGCCCCCTCCAAGCAGCACCCCGGCCGCTCCTACCTGCTGATCGCCGGCTCGGACCCGCGCGGTGCGATCTGGGGCACGGTGGACCTCAGCCGCGCGATCGGAATCTCGGCCTGGGAATGGTGGGCGGACGTCACCCCGCGCCATGCCGACCGGCTGGTGGTCGACGGCCGCCGGCTGCTCTCCGACGCGCCGTCGGTCCAGTATCGCGGCATCTTCCTCAACGACGAGGATTGGGGCCTCCAGCCCTGGGCGGCCAAGACCTATGAGCCCGAGACCGGCGATATCGGCCCCAAGACCTACGCGAGAGTCTTCGAGCTGATGTGGCGGCTCAAGGCGAATCTGATCTGGCCGGCGATGCACGAAAGCACCAAGCCCTTCTACCAGATCCCCGGCAATGCCGAGATGGCCAAGGCCTACGGCATCGTCGTCGGCACCTCGCATGCCGAGCCGATGCTGCGCAACAATGTCCGCGAGTGGGACGAGAAGACCGAGGGGCCGTTCAACTTCTTCACCAACCGCGACCGCATGGTCGACTATTGGCGCCGCCGCGTGGACGACGTGAAGGGCTTCGAGAACGTCTACACGATCGGCCTGCGCGGCAAGCACGACTCCGCACTGGAAGGCGCCAGGAGCCCCGAACAGGCGCTCGCCGCCACCAGCCAGGCGATCGACCTGCAGCGCGGCCTGCTCGCCACCGCGCAGGGCAAGCCGGCCGACCAGGTGCCGCAGGTGCTGACGCTCTACAAGGAGGTGCTGGACGTCTATCGCAGCGGGCTGAAGGTGCCCGAGGACGTGACGCTCGTCTGGCCCGAGGACAATTACGGCTATCTCGGCCAACTGCCCACCGCCGCCGAGCGCGCGCGCAAGGGCGGCTCGGGCCTCTATTACCACATCAGCTATTGGGGGCGGCCGCACGACTATCTGTGGCTGGCGACCACTCATCCAGGGCTGATCCGCGAACAGCTCGACCGCGCATGGCAGACCGGCACCCGGAAATTGTGGGTGGTGAATGTCGGCGACATCAAGCCGGGCGAGGTGCTGACCAGCTATTTCCTCGATATCGCCTTCGACACGAAGCTGCTGGCCAAGCCGGTACGCGCGCAGCTGGCGGATTGGGCGGCCGAGCAGTTCGGGCCGCAGCAAGGTCCGGCGGTGGCCGATGTGCTGATGGAATTTTACGACCTCGCCTGGGAGCGGAAGCCCGAGTTCATGGGCTTTAGCACCGTCGAGCCCGAGACCCCGATCCGCATCGGCGACTATGTCCGTTCCGGCGGCGGCGAGGCAGAGGCGCGGATCGCCCGCTACCAGGCGCTGCTCGCCAAGGCCGAAGCGCTGGCCGCGACCATGCCCGCCGATCGCCGCGACGCCTTCTTCCAGCTGGTCCTCTACCCGGTGCGCGGCGCGGCCAAGCTCAACGAGCGCAACCTCAAGCTCGATCTCGCCGCGCTCTATGCCCGCCAGGGCCGTGCCAGTACCAATGCGCTCGCGGAGCAAGCCCGCGCCGCGCACCAGACCATCGTCGCCGATACCGCCGCCTATAATGCCCAGAATGGCGGCAAGTGGCGCGGCATCATGGACATGGCCCCGCGCCAGCTCGCCGTGTTCGCCGAACCGCCCTATCCCAAGATCGATCTCACGCCCGTCGCACCATGTGGCGCCGATGCCCGCGCGCTCGCCTTCGCCCCCGGCAAGGCGGAGACGCGGTACATGACCGTGTACGGCAAGGGCGCGGTGAGCGACTGGACGGTCGAGGGGCTGGAAGGCGTCGAACTCTCCGCCCGCGCCGGCCGGCTCGATGCCAGCAACGGCTACGAGATGCGCGTCGCGGTGCACTATGACGGCAAGGGCCCGATCGCCGCGGGCAAGATCCGCTGCAACGGCGCGATGGTCTATCTGGAACCGGTGCTCCAGCCCTTCCCCGCCGGCGACGCCACCCCCGAGGTGAACCACATCATCTCGCTCACCCCGGCAGACCTGAAGCTGGCCGGCACGCCGTGGGAGCGGATCGCCGAACTGGGCTCACGCGGCGCCGTGCTGCGCAGCAAGCTCGACCTGCCCTCCAGCGACAAGGCCGACGCTGCCGCCCCGCTCGCCCTGCCCTTCGTGCTGGGCAACAAGGGCGATGCCGAGCTCAGGATCGTCGCGCTGCCCGTCCACGCCCTCACCTCCGCCAACAAGCTCCGCATCGGCGTGCGGGTGGATGGCGGCGCGATCACCGTGCTGGACTATGAAACCCATGGCCGCAGCGACGAGTGGAAGGTCAACGTCCTTTCCAACACCGCGACCCGCTCGCTCAAGCTCGGCCTGCTGGCCGCCGGCGCGCACAGGATCGAGGTCTTCGCGATGGACCCGGGTTTCCTGCTCGACCGGATCGATGTGCGCCTCGACGGCGCGCCCGACTATTACGGGGCGCCGCCGACCCGCTGAGCCGCCAGCTCGGCGGCGGCGACGTCGCGCAACCGCCGGGCGACCTCGGGGTTGATCCCCAGATCCTCGGCGGCGCGCTCGCGCGGGCCCAGGCTGCGCGGATCGCGGCCGGTGATCGCGCCGAATGCGACCAGCGCCTCCAGATAATAGCCCTCGGCGCTGGCGTGATACTGGTCCCAGGTCCACAGGCTCACCTGGCCGAACGCCACGCCGTCGTAGGGATTGGGATCCGCATAGCCGTCGCGGATCGCTCGGTTCCAGGCGGTGCCGACCGGCAGCACGCCGAAGATGCCCGAGCCCGGCATCAGCGCCAGCCGATTGGCGGCGAGCAGATCCTCGGCCATGCGATAGATCGACGCGCCGTGCCAATGCCCGCCGGGGCGATAGGTCTGGTCTGCGCGCGACCAGGTCGCGACCAGGTTGACCTGCGCCGCCGGGTTGCGCGCATGGAACAGCGCCGCCAGTTCGCGCGCTGCCGCCAGATGCCGGGTGGGATCGCCCGGCCGCTCCGCATCGAGCGTGCTGTACCCCTGCAGCACCACCACGTCCCAGCGCCGGTCGATCAGCGCGCGGCGATTGGCGAAATGCCAGGCGAGATCCTTGCCGGGCGAGGTCTCGAGGCTCACCTGCCAGTCGAGCCCCGCTTCGATGGTGAAGGTGCGGAACAGCGCGGGCACCCCGCCGATACCCTCGCGGTTGAGGTCGGTCACGCGATCGGGGCGGTAGCGCATCACCGGCGAATTGGCACCGAAGGTGAAGCTGTTGCCGACGAACAGGATCGTCTTCGCCGCCGCGGGCAGCGTCCAGAGGAAACAGGCCAGCAGGAGGGCAAGGCGGCGAGCAAAGGTTGGCATGACGCTTCCTTAGCCGCCCGCCCGTCCGTTCCACAATGACTTGGGGCGGAAACGCTGTTCCCTATTCGTTCATCCGGCGGTATATCCCCGCCATGGCCCCGCCGCCCACTCGGAAAATCCTGCATATCGACATGGATGCGTTCTACGCCTCGGTCGAGCAGCGCGACGATCCGTCGCTGCGCGGCAAGCCGGTGGCGGTGGGATCGGCGGCGGCGCGCGGCGTGGTCGCGGCGGCGAGCTACGAGGCGCGCACCTTCGGGGTACGCTCGGCCCTGCCCTCGGTCACCGCGCTCAGGCGCTGCCCCGACCTGATCTTCGTGCGGCCCAGGTTCGACGTGTACAAGGCGGTGTCGCAGCAGATCCATGCGATCTTCGCCGACTATACCGACCTGATCCAGCCGCTGTCGCTCGACGAAGCCTATCTCGACGTGACCGAGGACCGCCGCGGGCTCGGCACCGCCTGGGCGACCGCCAAGGAGATCCGCGCGCGC
Organism: Sphingomonas trueperi; assembly: GCF_011927635.1. Taxonomy (GTDB): domain Bacteria; phylum Pseudomonadota; class Alphaproteobacteria; order Sphingomonadales; family Sphingomonadaceae; genus Sphingomonas; species Sphingomonas trueperi. The sequence continues at coordinate 517,899 of NZ_JAATJB010000001.1, read as the reverse complement.
ATCCTGGCGGAGACCGGCCTCACCGCCTCGGCCGGCGTTTCCTACAACAAGTTCCTCGCCAAGCTCGCCTCGGACCATCGCAAGCCCAATGGCCAGTTCGCCGTCACCCCGGACATGGGCGCGGCCTGGGTGGAGACGCTGCCCGTCTCGCGCTTCCACGGCGTGGGACCGGTGACCGCGGCCAAGATGCAGCGGCTGGGGATCGAGACGGGCGCGGATCTGCGCGCCAAGTCGCTCGACTTCCTCCAGCAGCATTTCGGCAGCAGCGCCGAATGGTATCACCAGATCGTCCGCGGTATCGACGAGCGGCCGGTGAACCCCAACCGCGAGCGCAAGTCCTCGGGCTCGGAGACCACCTTCAGCCGCGACCTCACCGAGGACGCCGAGATCGAGGCGGCGGTGCTGGGCCAGGCCGACGACGTGTGGGAATGGTGCGAGCGCACCCAGGGGTTCGGCCGCACCGCCACGGTGAAGATCAAGTACGCCGACTTCCAGATCATCACCCGCAGCCGCAGCCACACCGCGCCGATCACCAGCCGCGAGCAGCTCCACGCCGCCAGCATCGCGCTGCTGCGCTCGGTGCTGCCGACGCCCAAGGGCATCAGGCTGGTGGGGGTGACCGTCTCCAACTTCGAACGCGGGCTGGCCGAGCCGTTGCCGCTGTTCGGCCATGCCGACATGGCCTAACCGACGCGATTTCAACACCCTGCACCTTGGTGCGCAAGGAACCCGCTCCGCGGGTCGCGCGCTTTCCCGCCACAAGAAACAGGGGAAGCAGGATGGATCCGAAAGGGCGCGACGCGCGCAGCCCATGGGCAATGCCCTGGGCCGGCTGGAAGTCCGTGCTGTGGCGCAGCTGGAACGAGGCAAGCGACGACAATATTGGGCTGATCGCCGCCGGCGTCGCCTTTTACGGATTCCTCGCGCTGGTGCCGCTGCTCGGCGCGGTGGTGCTGAGCTATGGGCTGATCGCCGATCCGGCTACCGTGCTGCACGATGTCCGCGCGCTTTCCACCATCCTGCCGCGCGACATCGCCGCGGTGGTGGGCGACCAGCTGCTCGGCCTCGTCGACAGCCCGGATAGCCGGAAGGGCTTCGGCATCCTGATTGCGCTCGCCATCGCGCTGTTCGGCGCGCGCAACGGCGCCGGGGCGATCATCGCCGCGCTCAACATTGCCTATGAGGAGAAGGAGAAGCGCAACTTCGTGTGGGTGAACCTCACCGCGCTGACGATCACGCTCGGCGCCGTGATCGCGGCGGTGCTCGCAGCCGGCGCGATGACCGCACTCGGCGCGCTCGATCGCCTGCTGCCCTTCGCCCCCGACGCGCTGCTCGTGCTCGGCAAGATCGTCAGCCATGTACTGCTGACGCTGGCCGGAGCGGCGGGCGCGGCGGCGCTCTACCGCTTTGGCCCGTCGCGCGGGAAGCCGCGCTGGACGTGGATCACGCCCGGATCGCTGCTCGCCGCCTTGCTCTGGCTGGGGCTGACGCTCGGCTTCGGCGCCTATGTCCGCTATATCGGGCGTTTCGATGCGACCTATGGCTCGCTCGGCGCGATCGTCGCGCTGCTCACCTGGCTCTATCTGTCGTCCTATGTGCTGCTGTTCGGCGCCGAACTCAATTCGGAGCTCGAGCACCAGACCGAGCACGACACCACCACCGGCGCGCCCCAGCCGCTCGGCCAGCGCCGCGCCTGGGTGGCGGACAACGTGGCTGAGTGACACGATACAACGGCTCGTCGCGCAGGCGGTGGCCCTGCCCTGCCCGCTTCCCCTATAGCGGCGCGATGCCTCGCCTTCCCCTGATCCCGCTGCTGCTGGCGCTGCTCTGCGCCGCCTTCCCTGCCCAGGCCCAGCAGAACGCCTTCGACCTGGTCGGGCCGGACCTGAAGCTGACGGTAACGCGCGGCAGCACGACGCTGCCGATCGGCGCGGTGCCTTCGCTCCAGCCGGGCGACAAGGTGACGGCGGAGGCGGCGCTGCCGCCCGACCAGTCGGCGCATTATCTGCTGGTCGTCGCCTTCCTGCGCGGCGCGACCAACCCGCCGCCCAAGGACTGGTTCTTCGTCGCCGAGACCTGGCGCAAGAAGAAGAACAAGCTCGAACTGACCGTGCCCGACGGCGCCGAACAGGCCGTGCTGCTGCTCGCGCCCGATACCGGCGGCGGGTTCGATGCGGTGCGCGACGCCGTTCGAGGCCGCCCCGGCGTGTTCGTGCGCGTGGCGCAGGACCTGTTCCAGGCCTCGCTCGACCGCGCGCGGCTCGATGCGTTCGTCACCGAAATTGCCCGCATCGGCGATACTGCCCCCGAACGCCTCGCCACCGCCGCGCCGGTGCTCGCCAATGCGCTGCGGATCAAGCTCAACGCCGAATGCCTGGCGCGCCCGCGCGGGCTGCAGGCGGCGTGCCTCACCCAGAATCGCGATTCGCTGGTGCTGCAGACCCAGCGCGGCACGACCCTGGCCGAGACGCTGACCGGATCGACCGCCGACCTCGCCTACAGCATCGCCGCGACACCCCAGGCGGGCGGCGGCTATTACAGCTCGTACATCGGGCTGGCGCGCGACGTGGCCAAGCTGTTCGGCGCGTTCCGCAGCCCGCAATATCAGTATCTGCCGGCGCTGGCGCTGGGCCGCGGCGACACGCTGAAGCTGCTGCTCAACGCCGCGCCCTCCTTCCAGAGCCCACGCTCGGTGCTCGCCGCGCCGCTGCCGCCGATCGGGCCCGCGACCCCGCCGATCTGGCAGGCGGGCGGGCCGACGCCGGTGTGCCTCGCCAAGCCCGATCTGGTGCTGCCGCTGGAGGATGCGCCGCTCCTCTACGCCACCGATTTCGGCCGATCGCTCTCGGTGCGGGTGACCAGCAACGAAGGTGCTGCGCGCGACTTCCCCGTGCTGCCCGATGTCGAGAAGGGCGGCGTGAAGCTGGACGGCGCGGTGCCGGCGGACCTCGGCACCGTCTCCAACGCGGCGCTGCAGGGCCGCTGGGGGTTCGACCCCTTCACCGGGCCGCGACTGCCGGTGCAGCTCGACAAGATGGGCGCGTGGCGCGCAGTGCCGGACAGCAACGTCGTCGTCGGGCGCGAGCATCCGCTGGTGCTGCGCGGCGGCGCGGCCTTCTGCGTCAGCCAGATCGCGCTCAGCGATGCCGCGGGCACCCGCACCCCGGTGCCGTTCAAGGTCACCGGCCAGGACGAGCTGACCATGACGCTGCCGCTCAAGGGCGCCAAGCCCGGCGCATTCACGCTCAACATCGCCCGCTTCGGCAGCGCCCCGCCGGACACGATCCCGCTGGTCGCGCGGCTGGAGGCGAGCCGGCTCGATCGCTTCGTGGTGCACGAGGGCGATGCCGAGGGCGTGCTGGAAGGCGCCCGGCTCGACCAGGTCGCGGGGCTCGACTGGCGCGGGCTGCACTTCACCGCCGGGGCCCTGTCGCGCGGTAACGACGGCGACCGGCTGGCGATGACCGCGCCGGGCCCGATCCCCGCCGGCGACGGCGAGGCGGTGGTGCGGCTCCGCGACGGGCGCAGCGTCAAGCTGGCGGTGCGCGCGACCGCGCCGCGCCCCGCGGCGACGCTGCTCAGCCGCGCATCGAGCGGTAAGCCCGCCACCGGCGCGCTGCCTATCACCCTGCCCGACGGCGTGCTGCCCGCCGATGCCGCGATCGATTTCTCGTTCAAGGTCACCCGCGGCTCGCTCGGCGATGGCGGCACGGTCGAGATCGCCGGCGCCGAGGGCCCTAGCGCCCGGCTCGGTTTTCGCGACGGCGCGCTGCAGCGGGTCGGTGCCGAGGTGGTGGTCGCGCATTTCACGCCCCGCGCGCTGCTCGGTGCCGGTATCGCCGGCCCGCTGCGCTACCGGCTGGTACAGGACGGCACGCCCGGCGACTGGCAGCCTTTGGTCACGCTCGCGCGGCTGCCGGTGCTGACCGGGCTGACCTGCCCGGGAGACGGCGCGCCCTGCACGCTTGCCGGCCAGGACCTGTTCGTCGTCGCGGCATTGAGCGATTCGCCCGATTTCGCGCGGCCGACCACGGTGCCGCTCGGCTTCGTCGGCGCCACGATCTCCCTCCCCGCACCGGCAGGGAATACGCTCTATCTGCGCCTGCACGACGCGCCGGACGCGGTGGCACGCGTAGCACCTCCCAAGTGAATCAAAGTATCTTTGGAGCACATTGACGACTCACCTTCGCATCGATCATGTTGGCGCACGTCACGACGTAGATATGTGACAATGTTCGGTAACGACCGTCGAAGGAGGAGGAATCATGATCGCCAAGGCTCTAAAAATGATAGCGCTACCATCGCTGCTCGCCGTAGCGGCATCGATCGGCAGCGCACATGCGCAGACAATCTGCTCGAACCAGACCGGCACCAACAACGGCTTTTTCTATACGTTCTTCCGCGATTCGGGCTCGGGTTGCATGACGCTCGGCAGCGGCGGCAACTACAGCGTCAATTGGAGCCTCGGCGGCAGCGGCAATCTCGTCGTCGGCAAGGGCTGGGCAACGGGATCGATCAACCGCGTCGTCGGCTATAATGCAGGCGTGTTCGTACCCGGCAACAACGGGTATCTGACGCTGTACGGCTGGTCGACCAATCCGCTGGTCGAATATTATGTCGTCGACAATTGGGGCAACTTCACCCCGCCGGGCAATGCGCAGCAGCTCGGCACGGTGAACAGCGACGGCGGCACCTACCGCATCTACCGTACCCAGCGGGTCAACGCGCCGTCGATCATCGGCAACGCCACCTTCTACCAATATTGGAGCGTGCGTACCGCCAAGCGCGCCACCGGCGTCAACAACACAATCACCTTCCGCAACCATGTCAATGCCTGGGCCAATGTCGGCATGAACCTGGGCACGATGAACTATCAGGTCATGGCGACCGAGGGCTTCGGCAGCGTCGGCAATTCCAACGTCACCGTCTGGCAGCAGTGACGGCGCGGGCGGGAGGGTCTGCGCGCCCTCCCGCCCCTGCTACCCGGCGTTACTGCACGCTGGGCAGCACGGCGCGGCAATCCCCGGCGCACTCGCGGCACATCGTCGCGCAGAGCGTGCAATGCTCGTGGTCGTGCCTGGCGCATTCCTCGGCACAAAGTTCGCAGGCGCGAATGCAGGTCTCCAGCATCGTCCGCAGCATCGCGATGTTCTGCCCGGTCCGCCGTGTCGCCAACCGGGCGGTGGCGGCGCAGACATCGGCGCAATCGAGGCAGGTCCGCACGCATTGCCGCATGTCCATTTCCTCGGCGACGCAGGCATCGGCGCAGCTGGTGCACATCAGCGAGCAGAGCATGGCGTGGCGCGCCGCCTTGGCGAGCGCTTCGTTGGCATCGGCCCCCACATCGGGGTGCAGCGCGATCATCTTCTCGAGGGACATGGCATGGCTCCTTGCTGGCCGGCATCGGTCCTCCCCTAACGGACCGAAGCCGCGAGGGTTCAGAAGAAATGCCGTGGAACCAGCCCATTGCGCCGCCCGTTATCGAACGTAACAGGAACAACCCGCGAGGCGATCATGGCTGAAACGCTGCACAACCCGAAGCTCGACGAGCATCCCGGCTCGAACACCGAAAAGGACCCCGACGACTGGGTCTCGGGCGACGATCCGATGACCGGCGCCCAGGCCTCCTACCTCACCACCCTGCTCGAGGAAGCGGGCGAGCCGCCGATCGAGGGCGATCTCAACAAGGCCGAGGCCTCGAAGCGGATCGATGCGCTGAAGGAACAGCTCGGCCGCTGAGCGGCGTCGGCTCAGCCCGCCTTGGCGAGCGTGTCGAACGCCTTCAGGCGGGTGAGCAGGCCGCGCAGCTGGTCGAGCGGCACCATGTTGGGGCCGTCGCTGGGGGCGGTATCGGGCGCCTGGTGCGTCTCGATGAACACCGCCGCGACGCCCACCGCCACCGCGGCGCGCGCGAGCACCGGCACGAATTCGCGCTGCCCGCCCGAGCTGGTGCCCTGCCCGCCCGGCTGCTGCACCGAATGGGTGGCGTCGAACATCACCGGATAGCCGGTTTCCGCCAGGATCGGCAGCGCGCGCATGTCGCTGACCAGCGTGTTGTAGCCGAAGCTGGCGCCGCGCTCGCACAGGATGATCTTCTCGTTGCCCGTGGACGCCAGCTTGTTGGCGACATTCTTCATGTCCCAGGGCGCGAGAAACTGGCCCTTCTTGACGTTCACCGCGCGACCGGTCCGGGCAGCGGCGATCAGCAGGTCGGTCTGGCGGCAGAGGAAGGCCGGGATCTGCAGCACGTCGACCACCTCGGCCACCGGCGCGCACTGGCCGGCATCGTGCACGTCGGTCAGCACCGGGCAGCCGAACGCGGCCTTCAGCTCGGCGAACACCTTGAGCGCCGCGTCCATGCCGATGCCGCGCGGTGCGTCGATCGAGGTGCGGTTCCCCTTGTCGAACGAGCTCTTGTAGAGGAAGCCGATGCCGAGATCGGCGCACAGCGTCGTCAGTGCCTCGGCCATGAAGAAGGCATGGTCGCGGCTCTCCATCGCGCACGGCCCGGCGACCAGCACGAACGGCTTGTCGTTGGCAATCTCCAGGGCACCGACCTTGACCGTCTTCATGCGAAAATCCTTCAGAACGCGCCGCAATCGGCGAGAATGGCATCCACGTCGCGGCCGCGCGCGGCCTGCATGCGAATGGTGGCTTCGTTGGACAGCACGTCCCACGCCGCCGCTTCGATCTCGGGCCACAATGCCCGCGGCACCGCGACGATGCCGTCCTGGTCGGCGAAGATCACGTCGCCATTGGCGATGCGCACCTCGCCCATGGTGATCGGACGGTTCATCGCCTTGACCGTGCCCTCGTACTTGATGTCGTCGCAGGTCTGGCTGCGGGCATAGACCGGCAGGCCCAGCGCGCGCACGTCCGCCGTGTCGCGCGTCGCGCCGTCGATCACCGCGCCGACCGCGCCCGACCGGATCGCGAGATTGGCGTTGAGGTCGCCGAAATAGGCGAAGTCGGGCAGCTCGGTCGCGACCATGATCACGTCGCCGGGCCGCACGAAGCGATAGGATTGCAACGCGCCATAGATGCCGTTCCATGCGCCGCCGGGTTCGCGATCGGGCCGGTCGGGCAGCGCGGCGAGCTCGAGCGTCTTGGCGCGGCCGAGGAACTTGCCCCCCGTGGTCGGGCGCAGCGCCTTGGGCAGCACCACCCGGTGGCCGCGCTCCTTGAGGATATCCGACAGCACCGGGGAGGAGAGATGCGGCAGCATCGCGCGGAAGCGGGTGACCTCGGCCTGGCGGAAGCCGGCGGCAACCGTCTCGGCGATCAGCAGGTCGTGGTGATGGTTGATGTCGATCTGCTCGATGGGATCGAGATCGAACAGGATCGGCCGCGTGCCGAAGCGGCGCGTCGCCGGGCCCTCGCCGGTGCGGCGGACGATGTAGAGGCTCATCGCCTCGACGATCGTCTCCGGCAGTTCGACGCTGTTCGGGATGCGGCCGGTGCCATAGGCGGGCAGCTGCCCGTCCCAGCAATATTGCTTGGCGCGGGTGACCGCGACGAGGCTGTCCGCCTCCGGATCGGCGAGCAGCCGTTCGATCGCCCGGCCGATCGTGTCGGCGGTGACGAAGGGCGCGGTACAGAGCAGCTGGACCCAGATATCGGCATCGGGGCGCTGCGCACATTCCCAGGCGAACATGCCGTGCCCGTCGGTGGCGTTGGTCGCCAGTTCGCTCGGGCGCTGGAGCCAGGTGACCGGCAGATCGCTCGCCAGCGCGGCCATCGCCGCGCTCTCGGTATCGAGGCAGACTTCGCTGATTGCCGGGCAGTCGAGCGCCTGGAGCAGCTTGCGGCGGAACAGATGCTCGCCGTCGAGGATCCGGGTATTCTTGTCCGACACGCGCTCGCTGCTGCCCTTGGCGGGAACGAAGGCAACGATCTTCAGGGGCTTAGCCATTCAACATGTCCTTGGCATGCAGCATGCCGTGCAAAAGCCCCGCACCGTCGACCACGGGCAGGACCGAATAGCCGCCTTCGCGCTCGCGCAGCAGCAGCAGCGCGTCGCCGAGCGTGGCAGCCACGTCGATCACGCGCGGTCGCGGCTGCATCAGCGCGCTGGCGGGGGTGTCGTAGACGTCGCGGCGGGACTGGAAGTGCCGGCGGATGTCGCCGTCGACGACCAGGCCGAGCAGCCTGCCGTCCTCGCCCACCACGCAGGCGGCGCCCATCCGCCCGCGCGACATGGCGGCGAGCAGGTCGGCGACTGGCGCATGGGGGCCCACCACCGGCAGCTCGTCGCCCGTGCGCATCAGCGTGCGCAGCGGCAGCGACTGGCGGCCGAGCAGCCCGGCGGGATGGTGGCGGAGGAAATCGGCGCGGGTGAAGCCCAGGCTGCGGCTGACCGCCACCGCCAGCGCGTCGCCGATCGCGAGCTGGAGCGTCGTGCTCGACGTGGGTGCCATACCGATATGATCGGCCTCGCACGCGACGCAGGCGGGAATCAGGATGTCGACCGCGCGGCCGAGCGGCGAATCGGGGCGGCCGACCACGCCGATCAGCACGCAGGCGCGGCCCTTCAGCACGGGCAGGATGCGCAGGATCTCGTCGGTGGTGCCGCTGTTCGAGAAGAGCAGCACGACGTCGCCGTCCTGCACCGCGCCCAGGTCGCCGTGCGCCGCTTCCGCGGCGTTGAGCGCATAGGCCGGGGTGCCGAGGCTGGAGAAGGTGGCCGCGACCTTGGCGGCGATCAGCCCCGACTTGCCCATGCCCAGGCAGGTGAGCGGGCTCGCCCGCCCCGCGATCACCGCCACGGCATCGGCGAGCGCGGGCGGCAAGGCGGCCTCGAAGGCTTCGAGCGCACGGCGTTCGCCCGCGATCACCTCGCCTGCCCAGGCGAGCGCGGGGACCGGGGTCGACTCTGCGGCCTGCACGATCGCTGCATGCTTCATGCGACGGTCTCCAGCGCCGCATAGCGCTGGAGCCGCGCTACGCCGGCTTCCCAGCGCGCCGGATCGACCGGGTTCAGCGCGCGCTCGATCACCATCGCCCCGGTGAGCAGCGGATCGGTCGGGTAAAAGGCCTCGTTGGCGTTGTGATAGGCGAACCAGCGGCGGACGGCGTCCATGTCCGGCCGCTGCGCCTTGCCCGCGCGCACTGCGGCGAAATAGGCGGCCAGATCTGTCTCGGCGTGCAGCCAGGCTGCGCTGGGGAAGCGCGACTGGCGGAACATCGGCACGCCGAAGGCAGCAGCGACGGCGAAGCTCTTCGAATCGTTCAGCAGCACGCCGTCGCCGTGGCGGAGCAGCGCCGTGGTCGCCGAGACGCCGAACACCGGCTGATCGGCGAGGATCGGTCCGCCGAGATCGAAGATGAAGTCGTACAGCGCGTCGCGATCGACGTGCAGCGTGTTGAGCGGATGATCGGTGACGGCCAGCGTCACCCCCGCCGCCTCGGCCGCGGCCGCCGCCTGCGCGACCAGCGCCTGGTTGCTGAGCCGGTCGGGCCGGTGCTGCAGGAAGAAATTCTCCGCATGCTCATATTCGAGCGGGAGCACGACCACCGGCCGATCGCCGGGAATGCCGATCGCGCGATAGACCGAATCGCGATCGCGCGCGGCGGCCTGCCAATGCGCCTCCATGTCCGGCCAGAACGGCGCGATCAGCGCGTCGAGCCGGGCGGCATCCGCCTCCGAGAGCACGGGCATCGCGCCGTTGACGAAGGGCTCTTCGGTGAAATGGACGGTGTTCGCCGGCGACACCGGCTGGAACGGCGTGGTCACCGCCTCCATGATGTAGCGGACCTGGCCCGGGAAATGGCGCGGCGTCTCGAAATCGGCGCTGCGGCACAGCGTAAGGTCGGGCGCGAGGCCGCGGACATAGTCGATCAGCCCCTGCGGGTCGCTCGGTACCGTGCGCAGGCTGGGATGCCCGGCATCGTCGACGATCGCCCAGCGGACGTTCGCCAGATCGGCGACACGCTCGAGCTCCGGGGCACCGAGCCCGGTGTTGCACCAGGGGGCGGGCGCGAGCACGTGCACCTCGGCCACATCGGCAACGCGGCGGATCAGGGGCTCGATCACCTGCTCGAACCACCAGGGCGTCACCACCGGAAGGTAGAAGAGGACCCTCATGCCGCACTGCCTTGGCGGCGCGTCGCCGGCTGCGCTGCGCGTCGAGGATGGATGATGCCCGCCAATGCCTGCTCCGTCACGAACCGGGGGCCAACCGCCCCTTTGTGTCTCTTATAGAAACAGCCGTACCCCGGCCGGGCGCGACGCTAGGAAAAACTTGCCTAGTGCGCGACGGCGCCGGAACCGCGGTGCCGCGCACCGGTTGGGCGGACATCTCCCCTCGATCCGATTTCGGAGCGCGCCCATGGCCGACCAGCAACGATCCTCGCGCTCGCTCACCATCCTTGCCGTGATCGTGGCGCTGATCGGGCTGGCGATCGGCGGCGGCGGGCTATGGCTCGCGCTGCTCGGGGGATCGATCTACTATCTGCTCGCCGGGCTGGCGCTGCTCGCCACCGCCTGGCTGCTGCACCGGCGGCGCGCGGCGGCGCTGACGCTCTATGCAGCGCTGCTGGTCGCGACGATGGTGTGGGCGGTGGCCGAGGCCGGGTGGGACTTCTGGGCGCTCGCCCCGCGCGGCGACATCCTGGTGCCGCTCGGCATCGTGCTGGCGTTGCCCTTCGTGACGCGACGCCTGGGCTCGCCGCGCTGGCCGGGCCGCGCCTGGCCCTTGGTCGGCAGCCTCGGCATCGCAGCCCTCGTGCTGCTCGCCACCGCCTTCACCAACCCGCACGACCTTTCCGGCGCACTGCCCGGTGCCCGTGGCATCGCGCCCGCCAGCGTGCTGGGCGGTACGCCCAAGGAGGACTGGAACGCCTATGGCCGCTCGTGGCGCGGCGATCGCTGGTCGCCGATCGACCAGATCACCCCCGGAAACGTCGCCAGGCTGGAGAAGGCCTGGGAATTCCACACCGGCGATCTCAAGACCGGCGCCGATCCGGACGAATTCACCTATGAGGTAACGCCGATCAAGGTCGGCAACCTCGTCTATCTCTGTTCGCCGCACAACATCGTCTTCGCGCTCGATGCGGAGAGCGGCAAGCAGGTGTGGCGCTACGATCCACAGATCCGCGCCTCGCAGGAGATGCAGCACCTCACCTGCCGCGGCGTGTCGTACCACAGCAACGGCGCCGCGCCCGGAACCGGCGGCATATGCGATAACCGGCTGATCATGGGCACCAACGACGCTCGGCTGATCGCGCTCGACGCGGCGAGCGGCCGCCCCTGCCCCGGCTTCGGCACGGGTGGCCAGGTCGATGTCTGGCCCGGCCTGCCCGGCCAGCAGCGCGGCTGGTGGCAGATCACCTCGCCGCCGGTGATCATCGGCAACCTCGCGGTGTTCGGCGGCGCGGTCTACGACAACAAGACGACCTTCATGCCCTCGGGCGTGGTGCGCGCGTACGACGTGAACACCGGCCGTGCGGTATGGGCGTTCGATCCGGCCAACCCGAACGACACCGCGCCAAAGGCACCGGGCACCGGCCGCTACCTCCCCTCCAGCCCGAACAGCTGGACGATCGCCGCCGCCGATCCGGCGCTGGGCCTGGTCTACATCCCCACCGGCATGGCCGCGATCGACCAATGGGGCGGCCGCCGCACGCCGGAGACCGAGCGCTTCGCCACCTCGGTGATCGCGCTCGAGGCGGCGACCGGCAAGGTGCGCTGGACCTTCCAGACCGTCCACCACGACCTGTGGGACATGGACGTGCCCGCCCAGCCCGCGCTGGTCGACCTCAACCTGCCGGGCCGCGGCCGGGTGCCCGCGCTGATCCAGTCGACCAAGACCGGCAACATCTTCGTGCTCGACCGCCGCACCGGCCAGCCGGTGGTGCCGGTGCGCGAGATCCCGGTGCCGCAGAGCGCCGCGCCCGGCGACCGTACCGCCCCCACTCAGCCCGAATCCGCGCTCAGCCTGATGTCGAAGAAGCGCGTCACCGATGCGGATATGTGGGGCGCGACGATGTTCGACCAGCTCGCCTGCCGCATCAAGTTCAAGCAACTGCGCTACGAGGGGCCCTACACCCCGCCCTCGCAGCAGGGCACGCTGGTCTTCCCCGGCAATTTCGGCGTGATGGACTGGGGCGGCATGGCGATCGATCCCGTCCGCATGGTCGCCTTCGCGCACCCGAACTACATGGCGTTCGTCGACCGGCTGGTCCCGCGCAAGGAATCGGACGCGGCGCCGCGCGGGCAGCGCGGACCCGCCGGCGGCTCGGACTTCAGCGGCTCCGACATCAAGGGGTTCAATCCCAATACCGGCGCGCCGTTCGCAGTGGCGCTCAACCCGTTCCTCTCCGCGCTCGGCCTGCCCTGCCAGGCGCCGCCCTGGGGCTATGTCGCCGGCATCGATCTGGTGAGCGGCAAGACCGTGTGGCAGCACCGCAACGGCACCTCGCGCGACCAGACCCCGGTCCCGCTGCCGTTCAAGCTGGGCGTGCCCTCGCTGGGCGGGCCGATGCTGACCGCGGGCGGCGTGGCGTTCATGGGCTCGGCGCTCGATTATTATCTGCGCGCCTATGACGTGACGACCGGCAAGGTGCTGTGGCGCGGCCGGCTGCCGGCCGGCGGCCAGGCGACGCCGATGAGCTATTGGTCTGCGAAGAGCGGCCGCCAGTTCGTTGTCATCGCAGCCGGCGGCCATGGTTCGCTGGGCACCAAGCGGGGCGATTCGATCGTCGCCTATGCCCTGCCCAAGGGGGCGCAATAAGGATCCCGGATCGTTGCTCGTTATATGTTGATCCAGGATATAGGTTTGACTTTCCCCTTGAAATACATGCCTGATCCGAAACGGGCATGATCGGCCCGGAGAACGGGGACGGGTCACTTTGCGACGCTCGCTGATCCTGATGGGTCTTACCGGTCTGCTGCCGATCGTCGTCCTCGGCTCGGCCTATGGCGCAGTCACCCTGCGCGAGCAGCGCGCCGCGCTCGATCGCCAGGCGGCGCTCGCCAGCCGATCGACCGCGCGGCTCGTCGGCCGCGAGATCGCCGCGACGGTGGACGCGGTGAAGATGATCAGCCGCTCGCCGACGCTCGACGGCGGCATCGATCGCCCCCGCTTCGCCGAGCTCGCGCGCCGGCTGCTGACGGACCATCCTGGTTGGGCGACGCTGAGCGTTGCCGATTCCGAGGGCAACCGCCTGCTCGACCTGCCCGCGCCGATCGGCGGCAAGCTGGGCAAGGTGATCGATCCGGTCAGCCTCGCCCGCGCGGTGCGCACCCGCCAGCCGCAGGTCGGCCATGTCATCCGGGGTCCCCGCCTGACTGCGTTCGCGGTGCGCGCCCCCGTGCTGAACCATGGCGCGGCGCCCTATGTCGTCTCCGCCATCGTGCCGATCACCGCCATGCAGCACCTGCTGTTCGCCGAGGAGATTTCCCCCGGCTGGCGGCTGCGGATCTTCGACAAGCGCGGCGCGGTGATCGCCCAGTCCGGCGCGAGCGGAACGGAAGCGATGCAGTCCGCCGTGGCGCCGGTGCCCGAATCCGGCTGGCAGGTGGAAGTGGCGGTGCCGCGGGGCAGCTTCGCCGCGCTCACTCGCCAGGCGCGGATCGTGCTGATCGGCGGGAGCATCGTCGCGCTGGCGCTGTTCGCGGCACTGGCCTTCGCCCTCACGCGCGAACTCCGCCGCTTCCGCCAGCGCCAGGCCGCGACGCTGCAGGCGCAGCGGCTGGAAGCGCTTGGGCGGCTGACCGGCGGCGTCGCGCATGATCTCAACAACCTGCTGACCCCCATCCTGGGCGGGCTGGACCTGCTGCGCGCGCGGATCGGCGAGGATGCCAAGGCACGCCGCTATATCGACAGCGCGACGAGCAGCGCCGAGCGTGCCCGCGCCCTGGTCGCGCGGCTGCTCGCCTATGCCAAGCGCCAGGCGCTGACGCCCGAGGCGATCGACGTCGTCGCGCTGCTCGCCGACCTGCACGAGCTGCTCCAGCGCTCGGTGGGGCCGACGATCATCTGCACGATCCGCAGCGCGCCCGACCTTCCCCCCGTCCGCGCCGATCGCAACCAGCTGGAGCTGGCGGTGCTCAACCTGGTGATCAACGCGCGCGATGCGATCAAGACCGATGGCCGCGTCAGCGGCACGATCATCGTCGAGACCCGCCTGCCCCGCCGCGACGAGGTACGCGGCCTCGCCCGCGGCGACTATCTGGCGCTGGTCGTGCACGATGACGGCTGCGGCATGGACGCGGCCACGCTGCGCCGCGCGCTGGAGCCCTTCTTCACCACCAAGGCAGGCGACCGTGGCACCGGGCTGGGTCTGTCGATGGTCCATGGCTTTGCCGAGCAATCGGCCGGGCGACTGCTGCTGGAAAGCGCGCCGGGCCAGGGCACCAGCGCAACCCTGATCCTGCCCGCGACCGACTCCCCCGCCCCCGCGCTCGACACGCTGCGCGAGCGGCCGACTCGCACCGCCGAGATCCTGCTGGTCGACGACGATCCCGCCGTCCGCGAAGCGGCGGCCGAAGTGCTCCGCGCGCACGGCCACGTTGTTGCCGAGGCGGAATCGCTGAGCCAGGGCATGGCGGCCCTTTCCGGCGCGCCCCAGACCGCGCTGGTCATCACCGACTACATGATGCCGGGCGGCACCGGCGGCGAGTTCATCACCCGTGCCCGCGACGCCGGGCTGCCCCAGCCCTTCCTGCTGCTGACCGGCTATACCGACGCGGCGGAGGATCTGCCGGGCGACGTGCCCCAGCTGCGCAAGCCCTTCCGCGAGCGCGAGCTGCTCGACGCGGTGGACGCGCTGCTCGGCTGAGCGGTCACATCGCGCCGGGGGCGGGCAGCCAGGCGGGATCGAAGCGGATTCGCCGCGGCGGCACCGGCGACAGTTTCCGCAGCGCCTCGATATTGCCGAGCACGACCCTCTGGCCATGCCGGGCGATCAAGCCTTCGCGCTCAAGCAGCCGCATCGTCCGGTTGACGTGCACGGCGGTGAGCCCCAGCACGTCGCCCAGCAATTCCTGGGTCAACGGCATGTCGAAGCGGCCTTCCTCCGCCGCGCCGATCTTCGCCAGCCGGTCGTGCAGGTCGAGCAGCAGCCGCACCATCCGCTCGCGCGCCGACGACTTACCCATCGCCGCGACGCTATCCATCAGCGCCAGCCGTTCGACCTGGACCGACATCAACAGCAGCGGACCCAGTCGCGGAGAGGCGATCAACACGTCGCGGAGTCGTTCCAGCGGTACCGCCGCGACCCGACATTCGGTCACCGCCGCCAGCGTGTCGGCGGCGGTGTCCAGCACCATGCTGGGCGTGCCCATCATGTCGCCGGTGATGTGGATCTTGACGATCTGCCGCTGGCCGGCCGGCAGCCGGATCGCCGCGGTGGCCCAGCCTTCGAGCAGCAGGTAGATCGCCTGCACCGGATCGCGTTCGCGGCGGATCGTGCCGCCCCGACGCACGACGATCTCCGGATCGCCCATCCCGCGCAGGGCTTCGGCTTCCGCTTGCGTGAGCGACGCCTGTTCGTGAAATCGCGTCAACGGGTAGTTCGGCACCCCGGATGCTCCCCTGTCCTGGATGTGTCCCCTGCCGGCAGAACGACGGCGAATGGAGGGGCGGCCCGCTGTCCGGGGCCGCGCCGCTCGCGAAACAATGCCTAGCGGGCGGGGGTCCCACTGACAATTCCATCCTGGGTAGTATTCGCCTTAACCTGTTATAAGGTTTGACCTTTCATCCGTGAAGCCTTTGCTTGGCTCACACCTCCGGCAGCTGCTCGAGCAGCTTGTCCGGGGTGATCGGGAAACTCCGCACGCGCACCCCGCAGGCATGGTGGATCGCATTGGCGATCGCCCCCGCCGCGCCGCAGATTCCGAGCTCGCCGACGCCCTTGGCCTGGAGCGGGCTGCCGGCGGAATCGCGCTCGTCGACCAGCACGACGTCGAGCGCGGGCACGTCGGCATTCACCGGCACATGATATTCGGCGAGGTCGTGGTTGACGAGGTGGCCGTCGCGCGGATCGAACACGAGCTCCTCGGTCAGCGCGCTGCCGATCCCCCACACCATGCCGCCCAGGCACTGCGAGGTCGCGGTCTTCGCGTTGAGCGCGCGGCCCAGCCCGAACGCGCCGGTCATCCGCCGCACCCGCGTCTCGCCGGTATAGGCGTTGACGCCGACCTCGACGAAGAAGGCGCCGTACATCGCGATGGCGAATTTCTCGTCGATCCCGCCATTCTTGAAATGGCCCGTCTCGGCAAGGTCGGTCTTGAGCAGCTCGGTAAAGGGGATGCGGCGGTTGCCGGCGATCGCCTCGCCGTCCTTGAGCGTGAGATCGGATTCCTCGACGCCGAGCTGCTGGGCGAGTTGTTCTCGGATCGCCTCGCAGGCGACCATCACCGCCGAACCGGTCGATGCCGCCCCCCAGCTGCCGCCCGACCCCGAGCCCGGCGGGAAGCGGGTGTCGCCGAGCTGCACGAGGATCTTCTCCGGCGGCAGGCCGAGCATCTCGCCGGCGATCTGGCCGAGAATGGCATAGGTGCCGGTGCCGATATCGGTCATGTCGCTTTCGACCACGGCCGTGCCGTCGGTCGACAGCGTTACCCTGGCCTGGGCTTCGTTGAGATTGTGGACGCGGCTGGCGCTGGCCATGCCGGTGCCGATCCACCATTCGCTCTCGCGGCGCTGGAGCGGACGGCGATCGCTGCCGTCCCAGCCGAAGCGCTCGGCGCCGACCTTGAGGCATTCCGCCAGCCGCCGCGAGCTGTAGGGCAGCCCTTCGCTCGGATGCTGCTCGGGGATGTTGCGCAGCCGCAGCTCGACGGGATCGATGCCGCTGGCGAGCGCCAGCTCGTCCATCGCCGCTTCGAGGCACTGCATGCCCACCGCCTCGCCCGGCGCACGGACCGAGCCGGCGGTCATCCGGTGAATGCGGGCGAGGTCGATGCGCAGCGTGCGGTGCGCGCCGCGATAGAGGAACTCGCTCGCCTGCGTCACCGGCTCGGCGAACTTCTCGCCCGGCAGGTTGGAAACCCAGGCCTCGTGCCCGAAGCCGTCCAGCCGCCCCTCGGCATCTGCGGCGAGGCGGATGCGCTGGCGCGTCTCGGAGCGGCGCATCACGCACTGGAACACTTGCTGGCGGCTCATCACCACCCGCACCGGCCGCCCGAGCTCGATTGCCGCCACCGCCGCCGCGGTCAGCTCCGCGCTGATGCCAAGCTTGGAGCCGAAGCCGCCGCCGACATAGGGGGAGATCAGCCGCACCTGCTCGGGCTGGAGGCCCAGCGCGTCAGCCAGTTCCTTCTGGTTGTATTTGAGCATCTGCAGGCTCGAATGGGCGGTGAGCGTGTTGCCGTCCCATTCGGCGATGCTGGCATGCGGCTCCATCGCGGCGCTCGCATGGCCCTCGGTGGTGTAGGTGACGTCGACTGCGTGGGCGGCATCGCGCATCGCCGCGTCGAGATTGCCCTGCTGCACCGGCTCGCCGAACGATTCGTGGGAAGCGTGGCTATCCTCGGAATCGAGCGGCACCTTGGCGGGATCATCGGTGCGATAGGCGATCCGCAGCCGCGTGGCGGCATCGCGCGCCTGCTCGAAGGTCTCGGCGACGACAAGGGCTACCGGCTGGCCGTAATAGTCGACCTTGTGGATCTCGCGCACCGGCGACTTGCCCGCGCCGCCCTGCGCCGAGCGGGTGATCATCCGCGGATCGGCGATCACCGCCAGCACGCCGGGCATGGCGAGCACGGGGCCGGACTCGATCTCGACCACCTCGCCGCGGCTGATCGTCGCGAGGACGAGCACGCCCTCCGCGCACTCGGGAATCACATATTCCGCCGCATAGGGCGCGACGCCCGCCGTCTTGGCGCTGCCATCGGGCCTGTCGAGCGGGCGACCGATGATGCCCTGCGCCATCGCATCGAGCCGGTTGCGCTCATCCGGCTTGTCCATAGTGTACAGGCGAGTCACAGCGTACCTCCCGTCGCTTCGCGCAGCACGGCCTTGAGCGTGCGGCGGGTGAGCGGAATCTTGAAATCGTTGCTGCCCTGCTCGCGGGCCTCGTCGAGCAGCAGCGCGGCCGCCTGGTCGAACAGCGCGTCGGAGGGCGCCTCGCCTTCGAGCAGCGCCTCGACGCGCGGGTCATGCCACGGCTTGTGCGCCAGGCCGCCAAAGGCGAGCCGCGCCTTGGCGATCACGCCGTCCTCGACCTGGAGCACCGCCGCCACCGAGACGAGCGCGAAGGCATAGGAGGCGCGGTCACGGACCTTTCGGTACAGTTGAGTCCCGCCCGAGGGTGCCGGCAGCACCACGCCGGTGATCACGTCGCCGGCTTCAAGGACATTGTCGCGCTCGGGCGTGTCGCCGGGCAGGCGATGGAACTCGCGCACGGGCACCATGCGCTTCTCGCCCTTCGCGTCGTGGATCTCGACCGTGGCGTCCAGCGCGGAGAGCGCCACCGCCATGTCGCCCGGATAGGTGGCGATGCAGGCGTCGCTCGCGCCGAGGATGGCGTGGATCCGGTTGAACCCGCCGATCGCAGCGCAGCCGGTGCCGGGTTCGCGCTTGTTGCACGCCTGGCTGAGGTCGTAGAAATAATAGCAGCGCGTCCGCTGGCAGAGATTGCCGCCGGTGGTCGCCTTGTTGCGCAGCTGGAAGGTGGCCCCTGCCAGAATCGCGCGCGCCAGCACCGGATACTGGCCACGGATGCGCGGATCGGCCGCGCAGGCGCTGTTCGACACCAGCGCGCCGATATGTAGCCCCTCGCCATGCTCCACGATCCCGCCGAGCGGCAGGCGGTTGACGTCGACCAGCGCGCTGGGTGTTTCCACCTCCAGCTTCATCAGGTCGAGCAGATTGGTTCCGCCGGCGATCGGCTTGCCACCGTCGGCGACGAGCAGCTGGTGCGCCTCGCCCAGGCCATGGGCCTGCTGATATTCGAACGGTTTCATGCCTGCGCCTCCGCCACTTCCGCAATCGCCGCGACGATGTTGGAGTACGCGCCACAGCGGCAGAGATTGCCGCTCATCCGCTCGCGGATCTCCTCCTCGGAAAGCTTGGGGCTCCCGGCGACATCGTCGCTGACATAGCTGGTCCAGCCCGCCGCGATCTCGTCGAGCATCGCCTTGGCCGAGCAGATCTGGCCCGGCGTGCAGTATCCGCACTGATAGCCGTCGTGCCGCACGAACGCCGCCTGGAGCGGGTGCGGCGCATCGGGCGTGCCGAGCCCCTCGATCGTGGTGACGCTGTCGCCGTCATGCATCACCGCGAGGGTTAGGCAGCTGTTGATCCGCTGGCCGTTGAGCAGCACCGTGCACGCGCCGCATTGGCCGTGATCGCACCCCTTCTTGGTGCCGGTGAGGCCCGCGTCACCGCGGAGAAAATCGAGCAGACTGGTACGGGGGTCGACGTCGAGTTCGTGATCGACGCCGTTGATGGTGATGGGCATGCACGGCCTCCCTGGTCTGGGGGGCGAACGCGCAGGCATCGGGATCGGTCCCGATCAGGGTTAACAAGAATGGGAGCCGATCAATGCCCCTTGCGGGGGAGCAGGTGGAGCAGCCCGGCGATCGCGCCGCCCACGATCAGGCCGGCCACCGCCGATCCGAGCGCATAGACCAGCCATTCGACCACGCTGCCCAGTGCACCGGTCGCAGCACCGGCCACCTCGGAACCATGGTGCAGCGCGTGCGGGATCGCGCCCAGCCCAAACTCCTCCAGCCCGTGGAGCAGGATGCCGCCGCCGACCCAGGCCATCGCCGCCACGCCGATATGCGACAGCGCGGTGAGCAGCACCGGCATCGCCGTCACCAGCCCGCGCCCGAAGCCCGCCACCGCGCCGGTGGCCCCGCCGCGGCTGAGGTGCAGGCCGATATCGTCCATCTTCACGATCAGCGCCACGACGCCGTAGACGCCGATGGTGATCGCGAACGCCACCAGCACCAGCGCGCCCGCGCGGGTCACGAACGACATGTCGGCGGGGAGCTGCGACAGCGCGATCACCATGATCTCGGCCGAGAGGATCAGGTCGGTTCGGATCGCACCGAGCACCTGGCGCTTCTCCAGCGCCTTGGCATCGGTGATCGCCGCCACCTCGTCGGCGTGATGCTCGCCGAGCAGCGCCTCGAGGATCTTTTCCGCCGCCTCGAAGCAGAGATAGGCGCCGCCCAGCATCAGGATCGGCGTCAGCGCCCAGGGCGCGAAGGCGCTGAGCAGCAAAGCGAGCGGCAGGATCACGACCAGCTTGTTGGCGATCGAGCCGAGCGCGATCTTGCCGATGATCGGCAGCTCGCGATCGGGCGTGAGGCCGACGACATAGCGCGGCGTCACCGCGGTATCGTCGATCACCACGCCCGCGGCCTTCACCCCCGCGCGGCCGGCCGCAGCCCCCACGTCGTCGATCGACGCCGCCGCCAGTTTCGCCAGCGCCGCGATATCGTCCAGCAATGCGACCAGGCCACCCGCCATCAAATCCCCCTCATGTTTCGCTCGGGCTAGCCGAGATGAAGCGGAAATGCACGCGGATGGCCAAAGCTCCCGGCGGTGCGCTGCGCAGGCGCCACAAAACAGCCGTCATCCCCGCGCAGGCGGGGATCCATTGGCGCTGAAGCCGAGGTTCTTTCCCCCAGCGGCACGGAGAATGGATTCCCGCTTTCGCGGGAATGACGAAGGGTGGTTTGGGCAGGGTTCCAGCCCTCCTCGCATCGCCCGTTCAGTTCGGCAGGTCGATGGCCTTCTCGATCTTGAACTGCACCGACGCCCCCGCCGCGCCGCTGCCCGGCTGCCCGCCGCCGACGGTGGCGCGATAGGTACCGGCGAGCACCCGGTGCTGCCCTTCCACCGTCACCGTGCTGAGGTCGCGCGGCGACAGCGTGAACGTGACCTTCTGCACCTCGCCCGGCTTGAGCGACACGCGCTGGAAGCCACGCAACGCAAGCCTGGGCGCGCCGGGATCCTCGGGGAAGTTGAGGTAGAGCTGCGCCACCTCGTCGCCTGCCCGCGCCCCGGTGTTGCGCAGCTCGGCGGTGACGGTCAGCCCCGCCCCTTCGGCCTTTTCCACCACCGGCGCGGCGTAGGCGAAGCTGGTATAGCTAAGGCCATACCCGAACGGATAGACCGGCGTGCCGGTGAAGTAGCGATAGGTCCGCCCCTTCATGCTGTAGTCGCCGAAGGGCGGCAGGTCGTCGACGCTGCGGTAGAAGGTCAGCGGCAGGCGGCCCGAAGGGCTGGTCTTGCCCGAGAGGATATTGGCGATCGCGGTGCCGCCCACCTCGCCCGGATACCAGGCCTCGAGGATCGCCGCGGCATGGTCCTTGGCCCAGCTGAGGTTGATCGGGCTGCCGTTCATCGCGACGACGACCAGCGGCTTGCCGGTCGCCTTGGCGGCGTCGAGCAGCGCCTGCTGGTCGGGGAGCAGATCGAGGCTGGTCTTGTCGCCGCCCTTGAAGCCGGGGATCTGCACCGGCGATTCCTCGGCCTCCAAGTCCGAGGTGATCCCCACCACCGCGACCAGCACATCGGCCTTGGCGGCAGCCGCCTGCATCGCCGCCACCGGATCGGTGCTGATCCGCTTCCAGACGAGATCGATGCCCGAAAGCACATGCTCGTCGGTGCGCACCTCGATCGGGTAGCGCTTGCCCTTGACCAGCTGCACCTCCCGCAGCGTCGGCAGGCTGCCCCAGCCGGACTTGGTCAAGTCCACGAACGGCTTGCCGTCGAACATCATCGCCCCGCCAAAGCCGGTCAGGCCCAGCCGGTAGGTGCCGGACTCCGGGGGCACGAGGAAGCCGGTCCAGATCGTGCGGTGATGCTCGGAGACGGTCGGCAAACCGAGGCTGCGCGCCGAGACATCGGCCTCGACGCGGGTCACCACCGGCGTGTCGGCGAACTGCATCTTGGCGACCGCGTCGCGGAAGGTGCCGGGGGCGTACTCGGTGGGCGCCGGGGTCACCGGATTGAAGTAGCGCGCCAGCAGCCCCGGCTTGCCGCTGGGGGTGCGCAGCGCCGATCCCGGCACCCGGTCGCCATCGGTCACCGAGGCGCCGAAGGGGGCATAGCTGACGTTCGCGCGCGGGAAGGCACGGCGCAGGCCCTCGACCACCGAGATCGGCGGTCCCGAGAGCGACGAGGAGTAATTGCCGCGCAGCACCCGCGTTGCGTCGCCGAGCGGGCCGATCACGGCGATGCGGCTACCGCGCTTCAAGGGCAACAGACCATCGTTCTTGAGCAGTACCAGGCTCTTCTCGGCCGCATCGAGCGCCAGCGCGCGGTGCGCCGGGGCGCCGACATCGCTGGGCTTGCCCGTGGTGGTACGGATGCCCGGCAGGTCACCGTTGCGGAGCCGGGCGGAGAACAGCCGCACCAGCGCGGCATCGATCTCGCCTTGCGTGATCAGCCCCTTGGCGAGCGCATCGCGATAGCGATCGCCCAGCCCCGCCGTGTCGGTCAGCGTTGCGCCGTTGCATTCATTGTCGACGCCCGCGCGGATCGCCGCCGCCACCGCGCTGGGGCCGTCGGGCGCATAATGATGGTTGTCGCCGATGTCCTTCACCGCATCGCAATCGGAGACGACATAGCCCTTGAAGCCCCACGCGCCGCGTAGATGCTCCTTGAGCAGTTCGTCGCTGGCGCAGGCGGGCTGGCCGTCGATGCGGTTATAGGCGCACATCACCGACCCCGCCTTGCCCTCGACGATCGCAGCGCGGAACGCGGGCAGATAGGTGTCCTCCAGGTCGTGGCGCGAGACGAACACATTGGCTTCGTGGCGGGTCGATTCCGGGCCGCTATGGACGGCGAAATGCTTGGGCGTGGCGACCACGTTCGGCAGGTCCGGGTTGGGCCCCTGCATGCCCTGGATGAAGGCGACGCCGATCTTCGCGGTGAGGTACGGATCCTCGCCATAGGTCTCCTGCCCCCGCCCCCAGCGCGGATCGCGGAAGATGTTGAT
This sequence comes from Sphingomonas trueperi, assembly GCF_011927635.1. Lineage (GTDB taxonomy): Bacteria > Pseudomonadota > Alphaproteobacteria > Sphingomonadales > Sphingomonadaceae > Sphingomonas > Sphingomonas trueperi. The sequence continues at coordinate 494,994 of NZ_JAATJB010000001.1, read as the reverse complement.
GTTGGGCGACCAGGTATCGAGCCCGGTGCCGATCCGCCCCATCCGGCCGGTCTGGCGGGCGAGCGCATGGAGCCCCTGCACCTCGCTGCTGATCGCGGCGGCGACGTCGTACACCAGCGGCGCATCGAAGGTCGCGGCGAGGCCGACCGGCTCGGGGAAATTGGTGGTCGGCAGCGTGCCGAGCGCGCCATGGAGCGACTCGGTCCACCAATTGTAGCGCGGGATGTTCAGCCGCGGGATCGCCGGCGCGACGTTGAGCAGCTGGGCGAACTTTTCCTCGGGCGTGAGCTGCGCGACGATCGCCGCCGCCTTGGCATCCGCCTCGGCGCGCGGATCGGCGGCGGTCTGGGCGAGCGCGGGCAGCGGCAATAGCGCGGCGGCCAGCAGCGCGGCGCGGACGGTGCGGTTCATCTGGTTTCCCCTTTGCGGTCGGTCAGACCGGTTGCAGCCCGTGTTCGTGAATCTTGCGGATCAGGTCGCGGTGGCGCGGCAGCCCGGCGCAGAGCCGTTCGGTCTGCGCCGCATTCTCGCGCATCGCGCGCTCGGCGAGCCGCTGGTCGCCCGACAGCGCCTCGGGCTCGACTTCGCTGCGGAAGCCCATGCCGTAGAGGACATATTGGTAGCTGGCGGGCGGGAAGACCTCCTCCACCCGGTCGAACTCGTCATGGAACCAGGGCGGCTGGTAGCGCCACAAGGTGAGCAGCTCCTGGAGCCGCTCGGGGATGGTCTCGGGCAGCAGATTGTCGCGCCAGAATTCGGTGTCGGTGCGCTTGGTCAGGACATAATGGAGCTTGAGGAAGTCGATGATCCGGCCCCAGCGATAGAGGGTGGTGGCGTTGAAGCGCTTGGCGACCACGTCCATCACCTCGCGCACCGCCGGCATCTGCTCGGCGATCAGCTTGGCGGAAAGCTCGATCAGCACAATCGCCGAGGCTTCCAGCGGCTCGAGGAAGCCGGCGGCGAGGCCGACCGCGACGACATTGTTCTTCCAGAAGATCTCGCGATGCCCCGAGCGGATCGGGATGCGGCGGACGGCCATGTCGGCACCGGCGGGGCCGAGATAGGCGCGCAGCGTCGCCTCGGCCTGGTCGTCGCTGGTGTGGGCCGTGGAATAGACATAGCCGGTGCCGCGCCGGGTCGGCAGGCCGATGTCCCAGATCCAGCCCGCTCCTTGCGCCGTGGAGAGGGTATGCGTGGCGATCGGAGCGTTCTCTTCCGGATAGGGAATCTGCGCGGCGAGCGCCGCGTCGCAGAAGAGGATGTCGCCGCAATCCTTGAACCTGACGCCCATCGTCTCGCCGAGCAGCAGCGAACGGAAGCCGGTGCAGTCGACGAACAGATCGCCTTCGATCCGCCCGGCCTGTTCGGTATCGATCGCGACGATGTCGCCATTCTCGGCCCGCTCGACCGCGCGGACATCGGCGAGGACGTGGCGGACGCCCAGCCTGGTGGTGCAGTGGCGCGTCAGGAAGGGCGCGAACTTTCCCGCATCGAGGTGATAGGCATAGTTGGCCTGCCCGTCATATTCGGGGGTGGCGATGGTCTTGGGGGCGAGGCCCGCATCGCAGATCCGGCCCTGCGGGGTGACCGTGTCGCAGAAGCTGCGGCCATTGGCGTTGGCGATCCAGTGCGGCACCAGGCTCAGCTGGTGGAAGCCCTGGGGGAGCATCAGCGGGTGGTAATAGGCGTCGTCCTCGGCGCCGGTGGTCCAGCGGGCGAACAGCGCGCCCTGCTTGAAGGCGGCGTCGCACTCGCGGAAGAACTCGGTTTCGGAGACGCCGATCTTGGCGAGCGTCGTCCGTAGCGTGGGCCAGGTCCCCTCGCCCACCCCGATGATCGGGATATTGGGGGACTCCACCAGCGTGACGGTGAAGCCGCCAGGCATCCGGCTCTGGTGCCGCGCGGCGATCACCCCCGCAGTGAGCCAACCGGCGGTGCCGCCGCCGACGATGACGATGTTCTGGACCCGTTTCACCCGCGCCGACCCGTGGAAAAAGAAGGGGATGCCGGACGATACCGACATCCCCAGTCGTGGGAAGAGACTTCAGAAGCGATAGCGCACGCCCGCGGTGAAGCGCCGGCCATAGGCCCACACGTCGAGCAGCTGGTTGGCGAAGCGGCCATGGGTGCTCTGCACTTCGTCGGTGATGTTGAGCGCTTCGCCGAAGATGTTGATCCGCTCGTTGATCTGGTAGCTCGCGCTCAGATCGATCTGCAGGCTGGAGTTGACGAAGGTCGGCTCGGCGCCGAACGAGCCCGTGTTCTGCGCCTGGCCGAAGGCGAGCAGATATTTGTCGCGCCAGTTGGCCGCCGCGCGGAATTCCACGCCATTCTTGTCGTAGAAGCCGACGAAGTTGGCCGAATTGGCGAGGCCGGTCACCGCGAAGCCGCTCTGGCTGATGTCGGTTGGGTCATAGGGCCGGTTGGTGTCGACGAAGGTGGCGTTGGCGATGAAGCCGAAGCCGCTGTTGCCGAAGGTGTTCTGCCAGGCGAGCTCGACGCCCTTCACCGTCGCCTTGGGGCCGTTGACCCGCTGCGACACCGCGAACTGCGCCGTGGTGCCGGTCGACGGATCGACCACGCCGTTGATCGACTGGCGCTGCACGCCCTGGACGATGAAGTTGCGCACGTCCTTCAGGAAGAAATTCACAGCAGCGTACGAGTTGCGCTGGTAATACCATTCGAGCGCGGCGTCGAAATTGTCCGCGAGATAGGGCTGCAGCGTGGGGTTGCCGCCGTCCGCGGTCAGTGCGCCGATGCGCTGGCCGACGCCGATGTTCAGCGCCGGCGTCAGCAGGTTGAGCGTCGGCCGGGTCAGCGTGCGCGAGGCATCGAGGCGCAGGTGCAGCGCATCGGTGAGCTCGAGCTTCAGGTCCATCGACGGCAGCAGGTAGGAATAGTTCGACTTGGTGGTGATCGCCTGCTGGTCGCCGAAATTGACCGTCAGCAGCGTCGGGTCGGTGGTGCTCGGCGTGATCGAGGTCGGCAGGCGGCCGATGCCGGTGGAGGAGACATGGGTCACTTCCTCGCGCACGCCGGCGTTGAAGAAGAACGGCATGCCGGCGATTTCACTCTTGAAGTTCGCCGAGACGTAGAGCGCCCAGGTCTGCTCGCCGATGTCGCGGGTGCTGCCGACATCGTTCGCCACCGCGAACTGGCCGTTGAAACCGGTGCAGCAGCTGGTGTTGTAGCCCGGAATCGTCTGGGTCTGGGGATTGCCGAGACCGGTGAGATAGGCCTGATAATCGGCCGCCGTGAAGTTGAGCAGCACCGGCGGCAGCGCGCCGGTATAGCCCGGCAGGAAATTGGTCGTGCTCACCGTGCCCTTGAACAGGCTCGCCGGGATCGCGACGCCGCCATTGGTGCCCGAGGCGGGGCCATAGCCCGAATAGGCCTGCCAATAGTTGTTGGCGAAGGTATTGGCGCTGCGGAACCGGAACTTGTCGTCGAGATAGGAGCCGCCGAAGCGCAGCGTCAGGTCGTCCTGCTGCCACTTCAGCCCCAGCCGGGCCTGCTTGATCTCGTCGGTATTCTTGTTGGCGATGTTGACGGTGACGTGGCTGCCGATCGCCGCAAGGTCGGCCCAGCGGCTGCCCGTGCCGTTGACGCCGTAATCGTGGAGGACCGGGATCACGTCCTTGCTGTCGCCGTTGATCGAAATGCCCAGCGACGGGCCGATGCCGAAGCCGTAGCCGACGTCCGCCCCCTTGGAGCTGATCCGGCCATCGGGATTGAGCCAGCTCTTCGACCAGCTGCCATCGGCCTCGACCTGCAGATTGTCGGTCGCATCCCATTTGACGTTGAGGCCGGTCTGGTTGGTGCGGCGCAGGTTGCTGTCGGTGCCCGCGGTAAAGTCGGTCTGCGAGTTGGCCTGGGTGAAGTCGGTGGTCGTCCCGTTCGCGTCGAGCTTGACGTTGCGCAGGCTGCCCTGGTTGAACCAGATGCCGAAGCCGAAATTATCGGTGTTGACCCGCTGGTCCGAGAAATTGTTGTCGAGCGTCAGCAGCACGCCGTCCGCCGGCTTCCACTGCAGCGCGATCCGCCCGTCGATCCGCTCGTCGCGCGTATAGTTCTGCGTCGCGCCGAACTGCTGCTCGAACCAGCCGACCACGGTCTGGCGGTTGCTGGGCGTGGCATAGGCCGCCGAAGTGGTATCGCTGGTCGGGTTGCAGCTCGTCGCGGTGCTGCCCGCCAGCTGGCACGGCGCATAGCGGCCGCCCGGCCAGCCATGGACGAACACGTTGTTGGTCTGTGTGTCGTGCCGCGTGTAGATCGCGTTGGCGAGGATGCCGAAGGTGTCGTCGGCGAAGGTCTTGCTGATCAGCAGGCCGCCCGTGGGCACCACCTTCCCCGCATCGTCCTGGATCGACCCCGATACCGACGCGGCGAGATGGAATCCCGGCCGGTCGAACGGCTTGGGATAGGCGACGTTGATCGTCGCGCCGATCGAGCTCGATGACAGCGAGACGTCGGGCGTCTTGAGCACGGTCAGCCCGCCGACAAAGTCCGAGCCGACGGTGGAGAAGTCGATCGAACGGCCGCCGGTGGCGGTCGACAGGCGCCGCCCGTCGACCAGCGTCTCGTTGAAGTCGCCGCCGAAACCACGGACGGTGACGCCGTTGGGCTCGCCGCGCGGCCCGTCGCGCTGGATCGAGATGCCCGGCAGGCGCTGCAGCGAGGCCGCGACGTTCGAATCCGGAAACTTGCCGATATCCTCGGACGAGATCTGCTCGATCACCCCGGAGGCATTACGTTTCGCATCCAGATTGCGTTGCAACGAACCGCGAATACCGGTGACGATGATCTCTTCGTCCTGCGCCTGGCTGGTCGACGGTGCCGTCGTCTGCGCCTGTGCCGGCGTGATCAGGCTGAGCGCCATCACGCTCGTGGCCCCCGCCAGTACATGCCGCGCAAGACGCGCGCGCCGCTGCGAAGAACCCATTCCGACGATGTTCGGCATGTGCTTACCCCCTCCGTGTTATTGTTGGGATCGATACAGACCCGCACGCGCTACACCGCAGTGCAACGCAACATATGCTCGGAGATTAGGCGCAAGCCTTCGCATCCGCACAAATAGCGGCACAACATCCTCCCCGATTCATTCTTCTTCTGCGAATCTGTAATGAAGTGTAGCCGTTAGCGTTAGCGCTATCAACTGGTTTTTGTCGGGGTATTCTTGTCCTTTAGTCAGGCCATTGGCGTCGGCGGCGCGAGCCGATATGCAGACCGGGGCGCACCACGCGCGGATGGAGAGGACAGGAATGGCTGAAGGCGTGACGTTGCTCGATTCGGTGGAGCATCGCGATCTGCGGATCCGTCCCGCCACCGGGCCCCTGCCCTATTTCGTCCCGGTCGTGGCGTCCGAGTTCGCCGCCGCGGCCGCCGCCTGCCCGGTGCTGCTCACCAAGGACGCCGAGACCGGGCGCTTCTATGTCGGCGCGATGCTGGGCTTCCAGCCGGGGGAATCGCTGGTCGAGCTCCGCGCCGGCGAAGGCTTCTGGCCGCTCCATGTCGAGCGCCAGGGCTTCTTCATCGCCGGCGATTCGATCGCGATCGACCCCAAGGATAGCCGCTTCGGCGGAGAAGCGGGCGAGCCGCTGTTCGGCGACGACGGCGCCCCCGCCCCGGCCTTGCGCGGCATCCAGCAGACGCTGGCCCAGCTGCACCGCGGCGTGGACGAGACCCAGGCCTTTGTTGACGCGCTGCTCGCCCACAAGCTGCTCGAGCCGATCGACGTGACACTGCGCTTCGACGACGGCACGTCGCTCGACCTGACCGGGCTCTACACGGTGAGCCTGGATTCGCTCCACGCGCTGGACGACGGCGCGGTGCTCGCGCTGTTCCGCGCCGGGCATCTCCAGCTCGCCTATGCGCTTGCCGGGTCGCTGCGGCAGATTGCGGTGCTCGCGGCGCGGCGCAACCGCCGGCTCGCGGCCTGACGATGCTCCGCGAGATCGCCGCCGACATTCCTCCCGCCGACTTCGCCGAGGCACGCCGCGCCTGCCAGCCGATCATGCTGCGGGGCGCGGCGGCGGCCCTTCCCGTCACCCGGGCGGCGGCCAGTATCGAAGGCCTGTGCCGCTATCTGTGCCACTTCGACAGCGGGCGGACGGCGCAGGCGTTCGTCGGCGATCCGGCGATCGGCGGGCGCTATGCCTATGGCGAGCAGCCCGACGGCTTCAACTTTGCGCGCGAAACGCTCGGCCTCGCCGCGGCGCTGGACCGCATCGCCCGCGCCGCCGCCGCATCCGACCAGCCCAGCGTCTATTGCGGCTCGCTCCCCGCCGAGGATCATCTGCCTGGCTTCGCCGAGGCCAATCCCCTGCCGCTGGTGCCGCAAGGCGTGCTGCCGCGCCTGTGGATCGGCAACGCCTCGACGATCGCCTGCCATTATGACCGGTTCGACAATCTCGCCTGCGTGATCGCCGGCGAGCGCCGCTTCACGCTCTATCCACCCGATGCGATCGGCGATCTCTATATCGGCCCGATCGACCATACGATGGCGGGCCAGCCGGTGAGCCTCGCCGCCACCGCAGCCCCGCAGGATCCCCGTTACCCCCGCTTCGCCGCCGCCCAGGCGCGCGCGCTGACGGTGACGCTCCACCCCGGCGATGCGCTCTACCTACCCAAGCTCTGGTGGCACCAGGTCGAAGCGACCGCGCCGTTCAACCTGCTGATGAACTATTGGTGGGACGATTTCGCCAGCGGCCCCGATTCCCCCTATACCGCGCTGCTGCTGGCAATGACGACGCTTGCCGAACGCCCTCCGCCCGAGCGCGCGGCGTGGCGCGCCTTTTTCGACCACTACGCCTTCCGCCGCGACGGCCACCCGCTCGCCCATCTGCCGCCCGAGCGGCACGGCATCCTCGCCGACAGCCGCGAGAATCGCGGGCGGATCCGCGCCTTCGTGATGCAGCTGCTGCGCGGCGGCTGACGCTCAGCTGTGCTCGGTGCCGAAGGCGCGGTCGCCCGCGTCGCCGAGGCCCGGCACGATATAGCTGTGCGCGTTGAGCTCGGCATCGAGCCCCGCCGTCCAGATCGCGACATCGGGATGCGCCGCCCGCACCGCCGCCACGCCCGGGCGTGCGGCAAGCAGGCACACGAAGCGCAGGTCGCGCGCGCCCGCCGCCTTCAGCCGATCGAGCGCCGCCACCGCGCTGTTGCCGGTCGCCAGCATCGGATCGACCATCAGCACGGGTCGCGCCGCGATGTCCGCAGGCGCCTTGAAATAATATTCGATCGCCTCGAGCGTCTGCGGATCGCGATACAGGCCGAGATGCGCCACCGCCGCCTCGGGGAGCAGATCGAGCAGGCCCTCGGCCATGGCGAGTCCCGCGCGCAGTACCGGCACGACCACCGGCGGCGCGCAGCCCAGCACCGGCGATTCCATCGCCGCCACCGGCGTCTCGATCGCCAGCGGCGCCAGCGGCAGGTCGGCCAGCGCCGCTGCGCCGACCAGGGTCGCCACCGCGCGCAATTCGGCGCGGAAGCGCTCGGGCGGCGTGGTCCGGTCGCGCAGCCGGGTGAGGCGGTGCTGGACCAGCGGGTGGGCGACGATCGTCAGCCCGGCGATATCGGGTTCGGCCATGGCCGGGTGGTGCGCGATGCACCGCCGGCATGCAAGCCGGCGGTGCACGCGATCAGCGAACGACCGGGAACTCGTACACCGCGGTCGCGATCGCCGGCACGGTGAGAGAACGGCCGAGCGCCGGCACCCGCGCCTCGCCGATCGTCACGCCGGGTGCCGCGCCGACCTTGTTCTCCGCCGCGAGCGACGCGCCGGTGAGCAACCAGCGCCGCCCCGCCCCGCGCGTGCGCACGCCCTGCAGCGCGATGGCGACGGTCTGGGGCTTCACCGTCGCGTTGACGATGGCGATCTTGAGCGTCCGCCCGTCGGCGCTGAGCGCGGCGATCATGTCGAGCGGCCAGGTCGCGCTGCCCGCCTTCACCTGCGGGTGGCTGTAGCCGACGACATATTTGGGATCCGGCTGCGGCACGTTGCCGTCGAGCGCGATCGGCACCGTGCCCGCACCGAAATGCGCGCCGTACAGCTTGAACACCATGCCGGTGGCGTTGAGCGTCGAGGCAGTGGGCGTGATGTCCATCGTCGAGGCGCCGGTGGTGAAAGCGCTCATCGTCAGGAAATCGGTGTGGCGCAGCATTTCCTGCAGCACCATCGAATAGGCGAGCGCGTTCTTGAGCGTCGGCGGGCCGAAATAGGCGTACTCGTCCATCGACAGGAAGATCTTGTCGCGGCGCAGCGCCGGGAAGCGCTGCTCGTAGATCTTCCACTCCTCGGCCTTCATCCGCACCTGGTTGGAAGGCGAACGGACATATTCGAGCAGTTCGGCATCGGCGGGGGCATCGGGGCGCTGCTCGGCGCGGTCGTACCAATGCTCGCTCACCCCGGCGAAATTGCCCCAGGCCTTGGCGAACAGCCCGCCGGTCCAATCCTCGTCGGTGCCGAACTTGTGCTGGATACTGGCCAGCGTCGGGTTCTCCTTGGTGCCCTTGGGATGCATCTGGTCGGGCATCGCGCCCGATCCGATCAGCACGATGCCCGGATCCTTGGCGCGCATCGCCCGGGCGAACTCGTTGTGCTTGATCATGAAATAATCGAGCGTCGTGCGGCCGATCTGCCACCAGCCATAGGGCTCGTTGCCGATGTTCCAGAAGCGCACGCCGTACGGCGCCGGATGACCGTTGGCGGCGCGCTTGGCGCCCCATTCGCTGGTCGCCGGGCCGTTGAGATACTCGACCTCCTCGGCTGCGGAGTTGGCATCGCCCAGCCCGGCATTGACCGTGACATAGGGCTCGACGCCGACCAGTTTCGCCAGCGTCATCCACTCGTCCATGCCCTGGTCGTTGGTCTGCATTGCGCTCCAGGCGTGGTCGAACATCGGCGGACGCTTGTCGCGCGGGCCGATCGCCTCGTGCCAGTCCCAGTCGGAGAGGAAATTGCCGCCGGGGAGCCGCCAGAAGCCCGAGTTGAGCGTCCTGGCGAGCGCGGTGGTGTCCGCCCGCCAGCCGTCGATATTGTCCTCGGGCATCAGCGATACCGCCGCCACGCGGAAGCGGCCGCTGCCCGTGCCGGTGATCGCGAAGCGGGCATCCGTGCTGTCGGCCTGGGGGGTGAAGGCGAAGGTCACCCGCTGCCAGCCCGGCGCCGGGGCCGGCAGCGCCACGGTTTCGCCATCGCCGCGCCCCTGCCCCCAGGCGAGCCGCACCTGCACGCGCGCACCGGCATCGCCGTTCAGCCACAGCGAACCGACATAGCGCTTGCCCTTGGCGATGCCGATGCCGTCTTGCGAGAGGCCGCGCGGGGTCGTCGCATCAAGGGCGACGCTGGGGCTTTGCGTACCGACATAGGGGTCGTGCGTGTCCATGGTGACGGCGTCGTCGCCGCCGACCGGGCGCCATTTGCGATAGGCGACCCCGGGCCGCCCCTCGGCATTGGGCGGCGGCGGCACGTCGCGCGCGGCGGGTACCACCGGATAGTAGAATTTGCGGTCGTCGAGCATCTCGGCCCACAGCGTCCGCGCGACCAGGCCGCCGATCGGTTCGATGAACATGCCATATTCATATCGGGTGACGGGCGCCGAGGCGCGGCCCGCATCGATCGTCGCCTGCAGGGTCTGTGCACCTGCCGGCGAAATGGTGCACGCGAACAACAAGGCAGACATGCCGGTGCGCAACCGTGCCATATTCCTCTCCCTCTTTTTATTTACTCCGAGCTGTTGTATCCGAAGGGAGATGTTAACGCTACCGTATATCGGGGTGTTGACGGCTTACTTGACAAAAAGCGCAGACTGGCGGCGGCAGAACTGCGCCGACAAGAATAGAAGGCCGAGCCGGCCGTGCATGGGAGAGAGAGCGATGGGCAAACGGACTTGGGTGACGCGCGCAGCATTGCTGGCGAGCCTCTGCGGTGCACCGGTAATGGCGCAGGTGCAGACGCAGATCCCGCCGGTGGTGGCCGGCGCGAAGCCGGTCACGGTGCAGCGGATCAAGGTCCATTCGTCCGCGATTCAGGGCAATCTCGAGGGCGAGAGCGCCAATCGCGACGTGATCGTCGTGCTGCCGCCCGACTATGCGCGGGCACGCGCCAAGCGCTACCCCGTCGTCTATGCGCTCCACGGCTATTCGATCGGCGCCGAGCAGTGGATCAAGGAGATCCATGTCCCCCAGGTCGTCGAGGGTGCCTATGCGCTCGGCGCCAGGCCGGTGATCCTGGTGCTGCCGGACAGCAAGACGCTGCACAACGGATCGATGTATTCGAGCTCGCCGACCACGGGCGATTTCGAGCGCTTCGTCGCGCACGATCTCGTCGCCTATATCGATGCGCATTACCGCACCATCGCGACGCGCGAGAGCCGCGGCCTGGTCGGCCATTCGATGGGCGGCTATGGCGCCAGCCGCATCGGGATGAAGCATGCCGATGTGTTCGGCGCGGTCTATATGATGAGCCCCTGCTGCCTCTCGGCGCGCGACGCCAGCCTGCTCGATTCCAATGGGCTCGCCCAGATCGCCGCGATCAAGACCCGCGAGGACGCGACCAAGCTCTCCTGGGGGCTGCGCGCCACCCTGGCGGCGGCCGCGGCCTGGTCGCCCGATCCCAAGGCGCCGCCGCTCTATCTCGACCTGCCGATCGAGGACGGCAAGCAGCGGCCCGAGGTGCTGGCGAAATGGGCTGCCAACGCCCCGCTGGCGTTCGTCGACCAGTATATCGGGGAACTACGCCGCTACCGGGCAATCGCGATCGATGTCGGGGACAAGGACGGTCTACGCACCGATGCGCAGGCGCTGCACGAGACGCTGGACCGCTACGGCGTGCCCAACAGCTTCACCGTCTATTCCGGCGACCACACCAGCGCGGTGGCCGACCGATTCCAGAACTACGTCCTGCCCTTCTTCAGCAAGAATCTGGTTTTCCCGAACCAGCGCTGAGGCCGTTTCGGAGGCGACGCGAGCCGATGGCGAATCGCGTCGCGGACAGCGTCATGCCAGGTCGGACGCAGCGCCTCGGAGCCGAGACCCCGCCATTGGTCGTCGTGCAGCTGCTCGATCATGCCTCACCTTCGCCCTGCACCAACGCTGCACTGCAGCAGGGTGTTCATCATTTCCTTATCATGATCCAGCGCTCCCTGGTTACGCGGGTAATGGTGCCAGCGCCGCGGTTCCGAGCAGCGCCGGAATATGCTGGGCCAAGGCGAAATAGCCCTTGCGGCAATAGGGCCATGCCTGCTCGTCCCAGGCACGGCGATGTTCGGCGATGGGGATCGCTTCGCGGTGCGCTGCCAGCGAGTCCGCGACCTGCCCAACGGGGGCATAGCCCGTCACGATCTGCGCGACCCCGTCCTCCTGCGCGACAGCCACGGCAGCATCGACATCGTCGACCCAGCGCGCGGCCACGCCCCAGTGGCCGGTAGCACGCTGCAGCCCGTCCGCCACCGCGGCAATATCCGCCGCACCGCTGCAATGCCGACGACACGCTACGACACGCCGCACGTCCAAGCCCTGCAGGCGCACCTCCGTCTCCAGCGACAGGTCCTCGGGAGTCAGCAGCAATAGGGATGGTGCCTGCAGGTCCGGCACCGCCGGCTCGCGGATGCGGCAAAGATCCGGCACCGATGTTTCACGTGGAACATCCGCCGTCTTCGTGAGGCCCTGCGCGCGAAAGCGCCCGCCGGTCTGCACCTGAATGCGCTCCGCATTCGCGAGATACACTTTCCCGGGCGTGTGCAATCCCGCCACCCAGCGCCAGGACAGCGTATTGGAGGCAGGGTCCGCATCGACCAAATGTCGGAAGGTAAATGCCGCGCCGAGTGCCCAAGGAAGTCCAAGCGTGAAGATCCAGATCGACGCGAACTGCATCCGCGCCCAATTGTGCAGATAGCCCGTCTCGAACAATTCCCGTGCCCATGCGTCGAAGGCGTCGATCCCGGTCCGCCCTTCGACCGCCGCGGCATAGCCCTCCGGCAACCCCTGTTCAGTCAGCCGCGCACATTCGGCGCGCCAATCGTGCCAGACCGACGGATGCTGCTCCAGCCAGCCCTTCCAATAGGTCCGCCAATACAGCTCAGCGATGAACTTGGCGGCCGGCGCATAGCCATGCATGCCCAGAACCAGCTCGGCAATTTCCGCTTCGCTGATCAGCCGCCGCCGTACCGCTGCGGAGAGCCGAGACACCGCATGATGCTGCCCCTGCCCCCGGTCCTCATTGCGATGCTGGGTGTACGCCGCACCCGCATGCGGCAGAAAGGCGGCCAGGCGCGCCTGAGCCGCACTGCGCGACAAGGGGAAGTCGAACGACAGGATTGGCCCACGGCCCGGAGCAGAGAGCAACATGACGATAAGTTGCCATGCCACTCGTGAAGGTCAACCCTGCCAATAAGGACAGTGCCACCAAATCAGATACGTTCCCCGCTCAGTCGCTGACAGATCATGTCGAGCTGATCAAGCGTCGAATAGCCAACGGTCAGCGTACCGCCCTTATCGCCATGGGCAATGCGCACGTTGAGACCGAGCACGTCGCCCAAATGCCGCTCCAAGGCGGAAATATCGGGGTCCCCTTCGCTGCGGCTGTCGCTTGCCTTGCGCTTCGGCGCCGGCTTGGCGGTGCGCGCCAGCTTCTCGGTGTCGCGCACCGACAGCCCCTTGGCGACGACTTCGCGCGCCAGCTTCTCGGGATCGGGCGCGCCGATCAGCGCACGGGCATGGCCCATCTCCAGCGAGCGATCGACCACCATCTCGCGCACCGGCACCGGCAGGTCGAGCAGGCGCAGCAGATTGGCGATGTGGCTGCGCGACTTGTGGACGATCTTGCCCAGCGCTTCCTGGGTATGGCCGAACTCTCGGATCAGCCGGGCATAGCCCTCGGCTTCTTCGATCGCGTTGAGGTCTTGGCGCTGGATATTCTCGATCAGCGCAATCTCGAGCGTCTCGGCGTCGCTCAGCTCGCGGACAATCACCGGCACCTCGTGGAGCCGCGCCCGCTGTGCCGCCCGCCAGCGGCGCTCGCCGGCGACGATCTGGAAACTCTGTCCGTGTGGACGCACGAAGATCGGCTGGATCAGCCCGCGGGTGCGGATCGACTCGGCCAGCGTATCCAGCGCCTCCTCGTCGAAATGGCGACGCGGCTGGTTGGGATCGGCGACCAGCGAGCTGGTCGGCAGCATCCGCACGCCCGAGCTGCTCGTCGGATTGCCCTTGATCGGCTCTTCGGGGATGCTGTCCCCCAGCAACGCGGAAAGCCCGCGGCCGAGGCCAGGGCGGGGCTTGCGGGCGGCGGCGGGAGAATCGGTCATGCGGCTTTCTGCAATTTGGGAAGGCGGTCGATCACTTCGCGGGCGAGCGCGATATAGGCTTCGGAGCCGGCGCAGCGATGATCGTAGATCAGCGCGGGCACCCCGTGGCTCGGCGCTTCGGACAGGCGGACGTTGCGTGGGATGACGGTATCGAACACCACCCTGCCCAGCACCGCACGGACATCGTCCGAGACCTGGTCGGTCAGCCGGTTGCGGCGATCATACATGGTCAGCGCGACGCCGAGGATCGACAGGCCCGGGTTGAACCGGCTGCGGATCCGCTCGACGGTATTGAGCAGCTGGCTGAGCCCTTCCAGCGCGAAGAACTCGCATTGGAGCGGGACCAGCAACGCATGCGCCGCCACCATCGCATTGACCGTCAGCAGCCCCAGCGAGGGCGGGCAGTCGACCAGGATCACATCCCAGCGCTCGGCCCGATGGCGCTTGATCGCCGCGTCCAGCCGGTGGGTGCGCGCATCGAACTCGATCAGCTCGATCTCGGCGCCCGACAGGTCCTGCGTCGCCGGCACCACGTCGAGTCCGGGCACGGTGGTCGGCACCGCCACGTCTTCGAGATCGGCATCGGAAACGAGCAGGTCATAGCTCGAATGCTCACGATCCCCGCGGCCGATGCCGAGCCCGGTCGAGGCATTGCCCTGGGGATCGAAATCGATCAGAAGCACACGCTTGCCGGTGGCGGCGAGGGCAGTACCGACATTGATGGCGGTCGTGGTCTTGCCCACCCCGCCCTTCTGATTGGCGATCGTGATGGTGATCATCTGGCGCCTATCTGTGTTGCGACCACGATGCCCGAGTCCGGCTGCGTGATGCTGGGTTCCACGTGAAACCGACCTTGCCATTTCGCGCGCGCGGCATCCACCTCCGATTGCGCACTCCGCCCCTTGGGCAGCAACCAGACTGTGGACGAATCGGTGCAATGGACTGTGGATAACATCAGCGCGGACAATTCGGCGACGGCACGGGCGGACACCACGGCCACGGGCTGGTCCGGACGAAAGGATTCAACCTTGCTACCAATCACCGTCACGCGATCGCCGATGCCGAGCCGGTCGGCGGCGTCGCGGAGAAACTGGACGCGCTTGGTGCGCGGCTCGACCAGCACCACCGGGCGATCGGTAAGCAGCGCCACCACGATACCGGGCAGTCCCGCGCCGCTACCGACATCGAGCCATGCCCCCTCCCCGGCCTTTTCAGCAAGCGGCACCAGCTGGGCCGAATCGGTAAGGTGACGGCCCCAGAGGCTGTCCAGGGTCGAGCGAGCAATCAGGTTCTGATGCGCCGCTTCGGCGACGAGGATGTCGCCGAACTTGGCGACCAGTGTTTCACGTGAAACACCGAAGCGGTTCCGCATCCAGGCTTTGGCTTCGTCTTCGTTCATGCCACGGCCTTTCGCGCGTGCAACAAAATGGCGGAAAGGGCCGCGGGGGTGATGCCGCGAATACGCGCTGCCGCACCCAGCGTTTCGGGCGCAGCGACGGTCAGGCGCTCGACCATCTCGTTCGACAGGCCGGGGATGGCGGCATAGTCCATGTCGCCCCGTAGCCGCACCGCATCGTTGGCGCGCAGCTGGGCGACTTCGGCATCCTGCCGTTCGAGATAGGGTGCGTAGCGCGCGTCCTCGACATATTCGGCGAGCAGGGCAGCATCCGTTTCGGGGACCGAATCCAGCACATGCTCAAGCGCGACGCCGGGAAAGCGCAGCCACTCCCGCGCCGGCCGCTTCGCGCCGTCCTGCGCCACGGGCGCGCCGCGGGTGGCGAGCTGGTGCGCGGTACGCTCGACCGCGAAGATCGCGTCGAGCTTCTCTCTGCCTTCCCGGCTACGGTCGAGCCGCACCTGGCGTTCCGCACCGAGCAGCCCCAGCGCCTCGCCGATCGGACCCAGCCGTGTCTCGGCATTGTCGGCCCGCAGGCGAAGCCGGAACTCGGCGCGGGCGGTGAGCATGCGGTAGGGCTCGGTCACCCCCTGCAGCACCAGGTCGTCGATCATCACGCCGAGATAGGAGGTGGCACGATCGAGCACCAAGGGCGCAATGCCGAGCGCCAGTGCCGCCGCATTGGCGCCCGCGGCGAGCCCCTGCCCGCCTGCTTCCTCATAGCCGGTCGTGCCGTTGATCTGACCGGCGAAAAACAGGCCGGGGATCTGCGGCAGCGCCAGCGTGGATTCCAGCGCGCGCGGATCGATATAATCATATTCGACCGCATAGCCGGGCACGGTGATGACCGCCTGCTCCAGCCCCGGGATCGAGGCAATCATTGCTGCCTGCACATCAACCGGCAACGACGTCGAAAGCCCGTTGGGGTAGACCCAGTGATGGTCGAGCGCCTCGGGCTCGAGGAACACTTGGTGCCCGTCGCGATCGCCGAAGCGATGGACCTTGTCCTCGATCGACGGGCAGTAGCGCGGGCCCTGCGCCTCGATCGCGCCGGTGAACAGCGGCGAGCGATCGAGCCCGCTGCGGATGGCATCGTGCGTCGCTTGGGTAGTGCGGGTGACGGCGCAGTGGAGCTGCGGCAGCGGCCGCGTCGCATTCATGGGCGACATCGTCCACGGCTCGACATCGGAGGCCTGCTCTTCGGTGCGCGCCCAATCGATCGTCCGACCGTCGAGCCGCGGGGGCGTGCCGGTCTTGAGCCGCCCCATCGGCAGCGCCAGCTCGCGCAGCTGCGCCGCGAGGCGAAGCGCGGAGGCCTCCCCTACCCGCCCGCCTTCGAACCGCTCCTCGCCGCGGAACAGCCGGCCGCCGAGGAAGGTGCCGGTTGCGAGCACGACGGCTGGCGCGGCCAGGCGACTGCCATCGCGGAGCTGCACGCCAGCGACCTTGCTGCCTTCCAGGACCAGCGCTTCCGCCTCGCCCTCGACGAGCGTCAGATGGTCCTGCGCACGCAGCATCGCCTGGACCGCTGCGGCGTAACGCATGCGGTCCGCCTGTACCCTTGGTCCCTGCACGGCAGTGCCCTTGGAGCGGTTGAGCATACGGTAGTGAATGCCCGCCGCGTCCGCCGCGCGCGCCATCAGCCCGTCGAGCGCGTCGATCTCGCGGACGAGATGGCCCTTGCCGAGGCCGCCGATCGCCGGGTTGCACGACATCGCGCCGAGCTTTTCCAGATCGAAGCTGAGCAGCGCGGTACGGGCGCCGCGGCGCGCGGCCGCAGCCGCTGCCTCGGTACCGGCATGGCCGCCGCCGATCACGATCACGTCGAATTGCATGGCACCGCTAAACGCCTTCGGCGCGCGCTTGTCCAGAGGGGTGCGGCGGAACGCCTCATCCGTGTTCCACGTGGAACACATTATTTACCGATGCAGAACTTTCCGAATAGCGCATCGAGTACATCTTCGACGCCAGCGCGTCCGGTAATCGCATCGAGCGCACGGCGGGCGGCGCGGAGCTCCTCGGCGAACAGCAGCGGGTCGTCGAGCAGCGACGCTCGCGCCAGCGCATCGGCTGCCGCGTTGCACCAGCTGCGCTGGCGAGCATTGAGCGCGACGAGATCGGGCGGTGGCAGCAGCTCGGACGCGGCGTCCGCCATGCGTCGCCAGAGCGTGTCGAGGCCCCTGCCCTCGCGCACCGACACGACCAGCTGGTCGGCCTGCGCCGGCGCGCGACCTTCGACATCGGCACGGGCATGCACCCACAGGGCGCAGGGATGTAACGGCGGCGCATCGTCGCCCAGCCACAGCAACAGATCGGCTTCGGCCAGCGCATCGCGGGCGCGTGCCACACCGATGGCTTCGATCGGATCGTCGGTTTCCTCTGCGAGCCCTGCGGTGTCGATCAGCAGCCAGGCGATGCCTTCGCGGACCACGGGTATTTCGATGCGGTCGCGCGTCGTGCCGGCGATGGGCGACACGATCGCGGCGTCGCGCTCGGCCAGCGCGTTGAACAGGGTCGACTTGCCGGCATTGGGCGGGCCGCCCAGCGCGACGCATAACCCGTCCCGCAGCCGCTCCACCGGCGGCCGCGCTGCGACGGCGGCGATGTCGCTGCCCAGCGCGGCGGCGGCGGTCCGCAGCGCCGGCAGCGGGTCGGCACCGGCGACGTCATCCTCGTCGCCATGATCGAGTTCGGCTTCGATGCGGGCGGCGAGCCCGAGCAACCGGTTCGTCCAGTCCTCGGCATGCCGCCGCACCGCGCCGCCCGCACTGCGGATCGCCGCGCGGCGCTGCGCCTCGGTCTCGGCCATCAGCAGGTCGCCCAGCCCCTCGGCCTCGCTCAGGTCCAGCCGGCCGTGGAGCAGCGCCCGCCGCGTGAACTCCCCTGCCTCCGCTGCGCGAAGTTCGGGAAGTTCGGCGAGCGCCGCCTCCACCGCGCGCACCACGGCGCGGCCGCCATGCAGGTGCAACTCGGCAAGATCCTCACCGGTCGCCGATCGCGGCCCCGGGAAGCATAGCACCAATGCCTGGTCGAGCGGCTCGCCGGCCGCATCACGCAAGGTGCGCAGCACAGCATGCCGCGGTGCGGGGACGTTGCCCGCAAGCTGCTGCACCGCAGCAAAGGCTCGGGCGCCGCTGATGCGCAGCACTGCGATCGCCGCGGGCGGCGCGCCACTCGAGACCGCGAAGATCGTGTCCATACGGGCCGTGGTCAGCTCCCGGGCTTCTTGGTCGCGGCGTCAAACATGCCGCGCCAGAAGTTCATCCCCGCCTCGCCCATCGGCGCCCAGCTGCGCATCATCTGCTCGAAGCCTTCGGGGGTGCCGTGATTCTCGATCGCCTTCACCATTAGCTGCACATAGCGATCATGGACCGGGGTCAGGTCGGGCAGTCCCATGGCGCGGCGCGCTTCTTCCGGCGTGCACTCGACTTCGACGTTGATCTTCATGTGAACCCTTCCGCGCTTGAGCGCATCCCCGGCCGCCTGCTAGGCCATGGCCATGTATGCGCGCGACCATGCCCTGATCGCAACGCCCATCGGCCCGATCCGGATCGAAGGCAAGGAGGGGTATCTGGAGCGCATCACCATCGGCGTCGAAGGCCCCGCCAGCCACGGCAGTGCGGCAGCCGTGCGGGCGGCCGCGGAGCAGCTCGAACAATGGTTCGCCGGTGAACGGCGCGACTTCGACGTGGCGCTGGCGCCAGCGTCCACACCGCGCGGCGCGTTTCTGCGCGACGGCCTGATCGCTGTGCCGTTCGGAAAGGTTATCAGCTATGGCGAACTTTCACGCGCGCTGGGCTCAAGCGCCCGCGCAATCGGTCAGCTATGTGCCCGAAATCCCTTCCCGCTCGTTGTGCCCTGCCACCGCGTGGTGAATCAGGGCGGCGGGCTCGGCGCCTATTCGGCCGGGCAAGGACCGATCACCAAATCCTGGCTGCTCGAGCATGAGCGGCGCCTAACCGGAGACTATCTGCTATGAGCACTCTGACGATCGACGCCCTGGACGAGACCGGCAGCTTCTCCGCCTATGTCGCGCGTCCCGAGGGCACCCCACGCGCGGCGATCATCGTGATCCAGGAAATCTTCGGCGTGAACGACGGCATCCGCCAGAAGTGCGAGGACTTCGCGCAAGAGGGCTATCTGGCTATCGCGCCCGACCTGTTCTGGCGCCTCGAGCCCGGTATCGAGCTCGACGCCGATGTGCCGGAGCAATTCCAGCAGGCGCTGGACCTGTTCGGCAAGTTCGACCAGGACAAGGGCATCGCCGACATCGAATCGACCATCCAGGTCGCGCGTGCCGAACTCGGCGGCGGCAAGGTCGGTGCCGTCGGCTTTTGCCTTGGCGGCCGCCTCGCCTATATGACCGCGGCACGAACCGACATCGATGCGAGCGTCGCCTATTATGCGGTGGGGATCGACGGGCTGCTCGACGAGAAGCACGCCATCGCCAAGCCACTGATGCTACATATCCCGGTCGCCGACCATTTCGTTCCGCCTGAGGTACAAGCGAAGATGCACGAGGGTCTGGACGGTCACCCCAAGGTCACGCTGTTCGACTATCCGGGCGAGGACCATGGCTTCGCCGCCGAGCTCGGCAAACGCCGGTCGGAAGAGGCCGCGCAGCTCGCCGACAAGCGCACTGCGGAGTTCTTCGCCGCCAACCTGGGCTGAGGCCTTGCTCACCCCTCCCTGCCGAGCAGGGAGGGGTCCTGGGCATCAGAATAAGCTGGTGATGCCCGCGGTGCCAGGCGTGCCCACCCAGCCTTCGTAGATCATCTTGCACGCGACGAAGACGATCACCGCCAGGCCGAAATAGGCGATCCAGCGGTGGCGATCGATCAGCTTGGCGATCAGGTTCGCCGCGAGCCCCATCAGCGCCACCGACAGCAGCAGCCCGACCACCAGAATCCCCGGATGCTCGCGCGCGGCGCCCGCAACGGCCAAGACATTGTCGAGGCTCATCGAGACGTCCGCGACCGCAACCGCCCAGGCGGCCCCGGCAAAGCTGCGCGCCGAACGCACGCCCGAATGCTCGTCGCCTTCGATCTCCTCCGAGCCGGCGCTTTCACCGCCATGGCGGATCTCACGCCAGAACTTCCAGCTGACCCAGAGCAGCAGCAGCCCGCCCGCGAAGATCAGCCCGACGATGCCCATGAGCCAGCTGACGATCAGCGCGAAGGCGATGCGCAGCACCAGCGCCGCGCCGATGCCGATCAGGATCACCTTCTTGCGCTGGTCCGCCGGCAGCCCCGCCGCCAGCGCGCCGACGACAATGGCATTGTCGCCCGCCAGCACCAGGTCGATCATCAGAACCGAGCCAAAGGCGGCGAGTGCCGCCGGATCGCCGAGGTTGGAGAAATCGGCGACGATGTGCTGCCAGATGTCGAGCGGGGAGCCGATACCGCCCGCGGCGGCGCTGAGAAGAAGATCGATCATGCCAAAAACCCTAGCGCCCTGATCGGCGTACGCAACGCCTACGCATGCCCGAGCCGAGACGTTCCATTACCCCTAACGCAAAAAGGCCGGGCAGCACGGCCCGGCCCCTCCAAAATAGCGGTCGGAAACCCGTGCGTTACTGATTCATGCTGTCGAAGAAGTCCTCGTTGGTCTTCGAGTCCTTCATCTTGTCGAGCAGGAATTCCATCGCGTCGATGGTGCCCATCTGCATCAGGATGCGGCGCAGCACCCACATCTTGGTGAGCTTGGCCTTTTCGACCAGCAACTCTTCCTTGCGGGTGCCCGACTTGCCGACGTCGAGCGCCGGGAAGATGCGCTTGTCCGCCACCTTGCGGTCGAGGACGATTTCCGAGTTGCCGGTGCCCTTGAACTCTTCGAAGATCACTTCGTCCATGCGGCTGCCGGTATCGATCAGCGCGGTGGCGATGATCGAAAGCGAGCCGCCTTCCTCGATGTTGCGGGCAGCACCGAAGAAGCGCTTCGGACGCTGCAGTGCGTTGGCGTCGACACCGCCGGTCAGCACCTTGCCCGAGCTCGGCACCACGGTGTTGTAGGCGCGGCCGAGGCGGGTGATCGAGTCAAGCAGGATCACCACGTCCTTCTTGTGCTCGACCAGGCGCTTGGCCTTTTCGATCACCATTTCGGCGACCTGCACGTGGCGCGTGGCCGGCTCGTCGAAGGTCGAGCTGATCACTTCGCCCTTCACCGAACGCTGCATGTCGGTGACTTCTTCCGGGCGCTCGTCAATGAGCAGCACGATGAGGAAGACTTCGGGATGGTTGTCGGTGATCGCCTTGGCGATGTTCTGCAGCAGCACGGTCTTACCGACGCGCGGCGGCGCGACGATCAGCGCGCGCTGGCCCTTGCCCTGCGGTGCGACGATGTCGATCACGCGGGCCGACTTGTCCTTGACCGTGGGGTCGAGCGTGTCGAGGCGCAGCTTCTGCTCTGGATAGAGCGGGGTCAGGTTGTCGAAGTTGACGCGGTGGCGCACCGCATCGGGATCGTCGAAATTGACCTTCACCAGCTTGGTGAGCGCGAAATAGCGTTCGCCGTCCTTCGGCCCGCGGATCTCGCCTTCCACCGTGTCGCCGGTGCGCAGGCCGAACTTCCGGACCTGGTTGGGGCTGACATAGATGTCGTCGGGGCCGGCGAGATAGTTCGCTTCGGGCGAGCGGAGGAAACCGAAGCCGTCGGGCAGCACTTCGATCGTGCCTTCGCCCATGATCTGGTCACCCTGCTCGGCCTGGGCCTTGAGGATGGCGAAGAGCAGGTCCTGCTTGCGCAGCGTCGACGCGCTCTCGACGCCCAGTGCCTCGGCCATGGTGACCAGCTCGGCGGGGGCGGTTTTCTTGAGGTCCTTGAGATGCATGGAAGGTCCGGAAATTCTAAGGGGGGAGAGCGTCGATCGGCGATGTGTACGCGCAGGAGTCGATGCTTGAAGGAAGGATGCACCGGGCTCGGCACACGCCAACAAAATTAGGTAGCGGGTTGCCCCAAGTCAACTGCGATTCGGCGCAGATTACCTCGCCGAATCGCAGTACTTCTCAGAACGGCTTCACCTCGGCGAGGATGACGATGAAGACGAGCGCCAGCGCCGGTACTTCGTTGAGGAAACGCAGCGTGCGCGTCGCGATCGGCGCCTCCCCCCGGCCCAGCTTCCGCGCATAGCCCACCGCCCAGCCATGATAGCCGCTGAGCAGCACGACGAGCAGCAGCTTGGCATGGAGCCAGCCGATTCCCGCCTGGCCGTCGAACAGCCCGATATTGGCCGAGAGCGCCAGCCCGAGCACCCAGACGATCAGCATCGAAGGCGTGAGGATCATCCGCTTGAGCAGCGCCTCGCGCTTCGCCCAGGCCGCCGCCTCGGGCGTGCCGAGCGCCTCCTGGTGGTGGATCAGGTAGCGCGGGAACAGGAACAGCCCCGCCATCCAGAATATCACGAAGATGACGTGGAACGCCTTCACCCAGAGATAGGCACTGCCCAGCCAGCCGATCATGCTGCGGTTCCTCGTACGCGGCCCAGCAGCTGCTCGACATGCGCGATCGGCGTGTCGGGCAGGATACCGTGGCCCAGATTGAACACATGGGGCCGCTCCGGAAAGGCCGCGAGGATCCGATCGATCGCATGATCGAGCACCGTGCCGCCGGTGATCAGCGCCAGCGGATCGAGGTTGCCCTGTACCGGCAGTCCTTCCGGCAACACTGCGTTCGCCCATGCAGGGTCGACCGTCTCATCGAGTCCGATCGCATCGACTCCGGTTTCGCGAGCATAGGCGGCGAGCTTGCCCCCTGCCCCCTTCGGGAATCCAATCACGGGCACCAGATCCCGAACGGCGGCCACGATCCGCGCGTTGGGGGCGATCACCCAGCGTTCGAACTGGGCGGGGCTGAGACTGCCGGCCCAGCTGTCGAACAGCTGCACCGCCTCGACCCCGGCTTCGGCCTGGGCCCGCAGATAGGCGATGGTCTGGTCGGCGATGCGATCGACTAGCGCCTGCATCAGGCCCTCGTCGCGATAGGCAAGGCGGCGGGCCTCGGCCTGCTCGCGGCTGCCTTGGCCGGCAATCATGTACGTCGCCACGGTCCAGGGGGAGCCCGCAAAGCCCAGGAGGGTGGTCGAGGGGTCCAGGGAGGCCTTCACGCGTCGAATCGTGCCGTAGATGGGCTCCAGGACGCTGGAATCTGCATCGAAGCTGTCGAGCACGTCCCTCGCGGTCACCGTCGGGGCGAGTCTGGGGCCTTCGCCGGTCTCGAACCACAGCTTCTGGCCCAGCGCCATCGGCACCACGAGGATGTCGGAAAACAAGATCGCGCCGTCCATGCCGAAGCGGCGGATCGGCTGCAGCGTGATTTCGGCCGCCGCGTCGGAATCCATCGCGAGCGCGAGGAATCCCCCCTTCTCGGCACGGAGCGCACGATATTCGGGCAGGTATCGGCCGGCCTGGCGCATGAGCCAGACGGGCGGAATGGGCTGGCGAGTCCCTCGAAGGGTCGCGAGCAGCGGCTTGGATGCGCGAAGAGTCAGAGCCGGGATCCCACTACTAGAAGATTCGATTCTCAGGATGTTGGAGTCTGTTGGCCGGTGAAAGCCGGGGCTTATGGCGATGTGAGTCAGTTGCCAACAATTTGACTCCTGCTGCCATGCGGAATCGCACGGATTCGGAAAAACTGTCCACAAGACTCACAGGCTGTGCATGGAAAGCACAAGCTGGGGATGCGGCTGTGGACGAATCACCAGCTGAATCGCGGAATCGGGCGGGTTGGCCGGATGCCGCGGTTACGCTACCGCTTGTTCGCCATGTTATGCACAGATCGGTCCCCAGCCTGATGCGGCTGCACCTGCACCTGCTCTCGGACTCCACCGGCGAGACCCTGGAAAACATCGCCAAGGCGGCGCTGGCGCAGTTCGACGATGTCGAGCCGCTGCGCCATTTCTGGCCGATGGTGCGCAGCGAGGCGCATCTGGAACGCATCCTGCAGGAGATCGCGCAGAACCCCGGGCTGGTGATCTACACATTGGTCAATCGCGACATCCGCCGCATGCTCGAGACGCGCTGCCGCGCGCTGGGGCTCCCGGCGATCGCGCCGCTCGACCAGGTGAGCCATGCGCTGTCCAATCTCCTCGGCCAGGAAGCCAAGGCGCGGCCGGGCCGCCAGCACATGCTCGATGCCGCCTATTTCGCTCGCGTCGACGCGATCCAGTTCACCATCGCGCATGACGACGGCATCGGCTGGGAGGATTGGGAGGAAAGCGACATTTTGCTCGCCGGCGTGTCGCGTTCGTCGAAGACGCCGACCTCGATCTATCTCGCCAATCGCGGTTACAAGGTGTCGAACATCCCGATCGTGGTCGAGTCCCCGCCCCCGGCCAAGCTGTTCCAGCTCCAGCGGCCGCTGATCGTCGGGCTCACCACCAGCGCCGACCGGCTGGTGCAGATCCGCCGCAACCGGCTGCTCTCGCTCAACCAGGCGCCCGAGACCGACTATGTCGACCAGGAAGCGGTGCAGCGCGAGATCGCCTTTGCCCGCCGGATGTTCGCCGACAACGGCTGGCCGGTGATCGACGTCACCCGCCGCTCGATCGAGGAGACCGCGGCCGCGATCATCCAGCTGTGCAACGACCGTGAAATGGACCGCCGATAATGCCGACTCTAGTCCTTGCCTCCCAGAGCGCCTCGCGCCGGGCAATGCTCGATGCCGCAGGCGTGGCGCACGAGGCGCTGCCGGCGCTGGTCGATGAGGCCAGCGCGAAGCAATCGCTGCTCGCCGAGGGTACGTCCCCGCGCGACCTCGCCGATGCGCTCGCCGAGCTGAAGGCGCTCAAGGTTTCGCGCATGGCCCCGCAGGCCCTGGTGCTGGGGGGCGACTCGCTCGTCGCGCTCGACGATGGCAGCCTGCTCGACAAGCCCGAGACCCGCGAACAGGCGCGCGACCATCTCCAGCGCATGTCGGGCAAGACCCACGACATCTACAGCGCGGCGGTGATCGCCGAGGGCGGCCGACCGGTGTGGCGGCATGTCGATCGCGCCCGGCTCCACGTCCGCCCGCTGAGCGAGGCGTTCATCGAATCCTACCTCGATGTCGAATGGCCGGCGATCGCCGGTTGCGTCGGCTGCTTCCGGATCGAGGGGCCCGGCGTGCAGCTCTTCAGCCGGACCGACGGCAGCCATTTCACCATCCTCGGCATGCCGCTGCTGCCGATTCTCGACTATCTGCGCACCCGGGGAGTGATGCCCAAGTGACTCGCTATGCCGAGGTGATCGGCGATCCGATCTCCCATTCCAAATCGCCGATCATCCACAAGTTCTGGCTCGATGCGCTGGGGATCGAGGGCGATTATCGCCGCACCCATGTGCTGGGCGACGACCTCGCCGGCTATTTCGCCCGCGCCAGGGACGACGCCGACTGGCGCGGTTGCAACGTCACGATTCCGCACAAGCTGGCGGTGATGGACCTGGTCGGCGATCCCGGGGGCGTGCGCAGCACGATCGGCGCGATGAATACGGTGATTCGCGGTGAGGACGGCGCGCTGATCGGCACCAACACCGATGCCGGCGGCTTCTTCTCGCCGATCGCCGGGCTGGAACTCGAAGGCCGCCACGCGGTGGTGGTCGGCGCGGGCGGCGGCGCGCGTGCGGTGCTGTTCGCATTGTCTCGCGTTGGCATCGGCCGGGTGACGGTCCTCAACCGCAATGTCCTCAAGGCGGCGGCGCTGCTCTCCAGTTTCGGGGTGAAGGGCGACGCGCTTCCGATCGGCGCGCCCCTGCCCGCGGCCGATCTGCTGGTGAACGCCAGCCCGCTCGGTATGGGCGGCCAGCCGCCGCTCGACCTCGATCTCGATCCGCTGCCCGAACATGCCGTGGTCTACGACATCGTCTACGCCCCGCTCGAGACGCCGCTGCTCGCCCAGGCGCGCGACCGCGAGCTGGACACGGTGGACGGCCTCGAGATGCTGGTCGGCCAGGCCGCGCTCGCCTTCGAGCTCTTCTTCGGCGCCGAACCCCCGCGCGATCGCGACGAGGAACTGCGCGCGCTGCTCACTGCATGAGCAGGCGGCCGATCGTGCTCGGGCTCACCGGCTCGATCGGCATGGGCAAGTCGACCGTCGCGGCGATGTTCGCCGCCGACGGCGTGCCGGTGTTCGACGCCGATGCGACCGTCCACCACCTCCAGGGCCCGAGCGGCGCGGCGGTCGCGGCGATCGAAGCCGAGTTTCCGGACACGACCACAGAACTCGGGGTGAATCGCACGCTGCTGCGCGAGGCGGTGATGGCCGACCCCACCGCCTTCGCCCGACTCGAAGCGATCCTGCACCCCGCCGTCGCCGAGGCGCGCGAGTCGTTCCTGGCGGCCCACGCCGATGCGCCGCTGGTCGTTCTTGACGTACCATTGCTGTTCGAGGCCGGCGGCTGGCGGCATGTCGACAAGATCGCCGTCGTCTCCGCTCCGCCTGAGGTGCAGCGTAACCGCGTCCTCGCCCGCCCCGGCATGACCGCGGAACGCTTCGACGCCATCCTCGCGCGGCAAATGCCCGACGCCGAGAAACGCGCCCGCGCCGATTTCGTCATCCCCACCGGCGAAGGCCTGCAGGTTACGGAAGATTGCGTACGGAACGTCATCGCTTGCCTCGCGCCGCCTGCGGGTGGATAAGCGCTCCATGCGGGAAATCGTGTTTGACACCGAAACGACGGGACTCAGCTTCTCAGGCGGCGACCGCCTCGTCGAAATCGGCTGTGTCGAGCTGGTGAACCGGGTTGCCACCGGCAACCACTTCCACGCCTATATCAATCCGCAGCGCGCCATGCCGGTGGAGGCGTTCAACGTCCACGGCCTGTCCGAGCGATTTCTTTCCGACAAGCCGGTGTTCGAGGATGTCGTCGAGGATCTGCTGGCGTTTATCGGCGACTCGCCGATGGTCGCGCACAATGCAGGGTTCGACTTCAGCTTCCTCAACGGGGAACTCGGCCGCTGCAGCCGTCCGATCGTCGACCTCAGCCGCATGGTCGACACGCTGGTGCTCGCGCGCACCCGGCATCCCGGTGCCAAGCACACGCTCGACGCGCTGTGCAGCCGCTACGGCATCGATCTCAGCGCGCGTACCCTGCACGGCGCGCTGCTCGACGCGCAGCTGCTGGCCCAGGTCTATG
The DNA here is from genome assembly GCF_011927635.1 of Sphingomonas trueperi. GTDB lineage: Bacteria > Pseudomonadota > Alphaproteobacteria > Sphingomonadales > Sphingomonadaceae > Sphingomonas > Sphingomonas trueperi. Next base: position 468,184 of record NZ_JAATJB010000001.1, on the reverse strand, counting down.
TCGAGCTGACTGGCGGCCGCCAGATCACGCTGGGCCTGGCGGAAGAAGTCCCGGTGGTGCCCGAGACCGCCGCCGAGGCGCCGAGCAGGGTACATATCCGGCCGGCGCGACGGTTTACCGCGAGTGCGGTGGAACTTGAACGGCACGCAGCGTTTCTGAAGTCCCTGGACGAGCCGCTATGGGGTGTTCCCACAATCGACGCGGTTCCGGCGCAGCCCTAGGTCGCTCGTCCCTAATTGCGAAGTGGAGGTACATTATGGATATCCGGATCTCGGGGCATCAGGTCGATACGGGCGCAGCGCTCAAGACGCAGGTGACGGATCGGGTCCAGGGTATCGCCGACAAATATTTCTCCCGCGCCATCTCCTCGCAGATCACCTTCGGCAAGGGCCCGCACGACAACGGCTTCACCTGCGACATCGTGATGCACGTGACGCAAGGCCTGGTGCTCAAGGCGACCAACAGCGGCATGGAAGCGCATGGCGCGTTCGATGGCGCGGCCGACCGGATCGACAAGCAGCTGCGACGCTATGTCCGACGGCTCAAGGATCGACGTCCGACCGAAGTGATCGCGCTGGCCGAGGGCGGCGCCTATGACAATGGTTTCGACAATGCCGGCTATACCTTGTTCCAGGAACCGGCTGCCGAGGAAGAAGTCGCCGATGCACCGCTGGTGATCGCGGAGACGCGCGTCGACGTACCGGACGCCACGGTTTCGGACGCAGTGATGATGCTCGACTTGCGCAATACCAACGCATTGCTGTTCCGCAACAGCGGTACAGGCGCCTATAATATGGTCTATCGCCGCGGCGACGGAACGATTGGCTGGGTTGAGCCCAACCGCGCACCGGCGTAAGGCCGGCCTGCCCGATGGGCAGCACCGCTTCTTTGGAACGATTTCATGACTGATCTGAGCGATTTGCTCGTGCCGGAGGCGGTGCTCGCCGGCGTTACGGCGGGTAACAAGAAGGCGCTGTTCCAGCAGCTTGGTGCCAGTGCGACGGCGACCTACGGGGTCGACGCCAAGCTGGTGGCCGAGCGGCTGGCCGAGCGCGAGCGGCTGGGCTCGACCGGCTTCGGCGGCGGCATCGCGATCCCGCACGCCCGGCTCGACGACTTGCCGCACGTGTGCGGCGTGTTCGCCCGGCTGGAGCAGCCGCTCGATTTCGGCGCGGTCGACGAGCTGCCGGTGGATCTGGTGTTCATGCTGCTCTCGCCGACCAATGCCGGCACCGAGCATCTGAAGGCGCTCGCCTCGGTATCGCGGCGGCTGCGCGAGCGGCCCTTTGCCGAGAAGCTGCGCGGCGCGGGCTCGAAGGACGCGCTCTACGTGCTGCTCACCGGAGTCGAGGCGCGTGACGCCGCCTGAATCGGCGCCGACCGGGGCCGAGGCGCATTACCGGGCGCTCGAATCGCTCTACGCCGCCGCCCCGATCAACCAGCTGTTTCCCTCGGTGCTCGAGATTCCGGAGGCGGGAATCGCGCGGATCCGCTTCGACGTGGACTCGCGCTATTTCCACGCCGCCGGGGCGACGCACGGCACCAGCTACTTCAAGATGCTCGACGATGCCGCCTTCTATGCGGCGAACAGCCTGGTCACCGATCGCTTCCTGCTCACCACCGCCTTCAACCTGCTGCTGACCAGGCCGCTGCCCGAAGGGCCGGTGATCGCCGAGGGCCGCTGGGTGAGCGGCCAGCGGCGGGTGTTCGTCGCCGAGGCGCGGCTGATCGACGCGCAGGGCGAGGAAGCCGCGCGGGGCACGGGCACCTTCATGCGCTCGCGGATCGCGCTCGCCACCCTGCCCGGCTATCGCACCACATGACCCCGCGGCTGACCAGCGCGATGCTGGTGAGCGCGCTCGTGCGGCGGGCAGATGCCGCGGGCGGATCGGCGATGGTGCTGGCCAGGGGCGACGCGACGTCGGGTGCGATCCTGCTGCTGCTGCTCGAACGCGGCGCCAACCCGCGCTTTGTGGAGGGGGGGATCGGCCCCGACGGCGAGCGCGCGCTGCTCCCCTCCGGCCCCAAGGAACTGGCGGACGAGGCGGAGGCCGGCGCCTATTGGCGACGGCGGCGGGAGCGCGACGGCGATCTATGGGTCGTCGAACTGGATATCGCAGGCGGCGAACGGTTCGCCGCTGAAACGATGAACCTTTGTTGACAGTCCGGCCCTCGCCCGCGAAAGGGTTCACCACGTCAATTCGCGTTGTGCCGTTCGGGGTGTGAAGTCGATCGGTTACGCAGTCGGGGGGTAAGTCCGACGGTCCAGTCTCCTCGGGAGCAGCGGCCGATCGCACGCCAACCGCACAATACAGATATGAAATGAAGTTTCTGCCACGGGCTGCAACTTTCGCAGCTGTGACTTTTTGCGCTGGCGCACTTGCGAATGCCGCCACGCTCAACCTGAGCCCGCTCCCCCAGCAGGAAGCGAAGACTCAGGCGACGGTGCAGCTGGCACCGGCACAGATTCAGAACGTCCTTGCTTCCCAGCAGGTTCCCGCGCCCCAGGCTGCGGTCGAGCAGCACGGGACCGACGCCGAGGACGATGCCACCCCGGAATACGCCACCCTTTCCGACGCGGTCGCCGCGCAGGAAGACATCGCCGCGCTCGAAGAGGATCGCGAACTCCGCTGCCTCGCCACCGGCGTCTATTTCGAAGCGCGCAGCGAGCCGCTGTCGGGCCAGCTCGCGGTTGCCGACGTGATCCTCAACCGCAGCACCTCGGGCCGCTTCCCCGGTTCGGTCTGCTCGGTGGTGACCCAGAAGGGCCAGTTCTCGTTCGTCCGCGGCGGCAAGCTGCCGACGCCGCCGGCGAATGCGCATTGGCGCCGCGCGCTTGCCGTCGCCCAGGTCGCCCGCAAGAATCTGTGGGAAAGCCCCGCCGGCGACGCGCTCTATTTCCATGCGCGCTACGTCAACGGCGCGCAGGGCCGCGCCACCGTCGCGACCGTGGGGAACCACATCTTCTATCGCTGATCGGACCTCGTCCATTCGCTTGAAAAGCCGCCGAAGCGATTCGGCGGCTTTTCTGTGTTCGCTGAATGTTCTATGTTCTGGCGATGAATGCGCACACCCCCCTGCCCGCTAGCCTCACCCCCGAAGCCGAGGCGCTGGTCGCTGCGGACGTGGTCCGCGGCGTGTGCAGGATGCTGCTGCGCCACGATTGCGTGGCGATCAGCGAGGTGCCGCTGGAGGGCGGCCGGCGGGTCGACCTGATGGCGCTGGATGCGCGCGGCAACATCGTCATCGTCGAGATCAAGGTGTCGCGCGCCGACCTGCTCGGCGATGCGAAATGGCCGGAATATCTAGGCCATTGCGACCGTTTCTTCTGGGCGGTGCCGCAGGGATTCGACCTGCGTCCGCTCGACCAGCCCCATTTCCTGCCCGAACGCACCGGGCTGATCGTCGCCGATCGCTATGACGCGGCGGTGGCGCGCGAGGCGGCAACGGTGCCGCTGGCCGCGCCCGCCCGCCGCAAGGCCACGCTCGCCTTCGCCCGCCGGGCGGGACGAAGGCTGCTGGGGATGCTCGATCCCGACGTCGCCGACGGGTTCTGATCCTAGGTTAGAGCTTGGGGCCCGCCGCCGTCGCAGCACGACCGACCTTGGGCGCATCGGCGAGCAGCTTGGCGATCGACGGATAGCGGGTCTCGCGCTTGGCATATTCGCGGGCCGAGAGGCCGCCGCCGAAATCGCTGCGATCGGGGTCCGCCCCGGCATCGAGCAGCTTCTTGACCACCTCGGCGTCGTGCGAAAGCACCGCGCGGATCAGCGGGGTGACGCCGCCATTGTTCGCCAGGTTGACGTTGGCCTTCTTGGCGAGCAGCGCATCGACCCCCGGTGCCCAGCCGAGACCGGCAGCGAAGATCAGCGGCGTGTTGCCGTCGCGATCCTGGATGTTCACGTTGATGCCGGGCTGGTTGATCAGCACGGTCAGGTAGGTCGGATCCTGGCGCTTGACGACGATGTGCAGCGCGGCTTCCCCGGTGCCATAGGGATCCTTGACGTTGATCATCGAGGCTGCCTTGTCGCGCAGGAACTCGTTGACCTTGTTCCCATCCGCCTTACGGATCGCGTCGAGGAACTGGATGCTCTCGCGCGGCTGGCCCATGCCCTGGGCGAGCGCCGGAAGCGGCAGGAGGAGAAGCGCCGCGGCGGCGGCAGAGGCGAGACGGAACGTCATTGCTGGATCGGTACCTTCGATACTGGCGACGGATGCAGCGGCGTTCCTAGCAAAGACTGGCGGTGGATACCATGAACTGGATGTTTCGCGCATTGATAGCTTCCGCAATATTGGCGCTGGCGGCCTGCGGAGGCGGCAGCCCCGGCGAACCCCCGCTGGCCGGGGCGCGGATCGGCGGGCCGTTCACCCTCACCGACCAGAACGGCAAGACCGTCACCGATGCCGATTTCGCGGGCAAATACCGCATCGTCTATTTCGGCTACACCTATTGTCCCGATGTTTGCCCGACCGACCTGACCAAGATCGGCGCAGCGTTGCGTGTGCTCGACAAGCAGGCGCCGCGCACCGCGCAGAAGATCGTACCGCTGTTCATCACGGTCGACCCAGAGCGCGATACGCCGGCGCAGCTCAAGCAATATGTCGCGAACTTTCATCCGCGCCTCGTCGGCCTCACCGGATCGCCGCAAGCGATCGCGCAGGTGGCGAAGGCATATGCGGTCGCCTATATGAAGCAGCCGACGCCGTCGGGCTATCTGATGGGCCACACCCAAGTGGCCTATCTGATGGGGCCGGACAGCAAGCCGATCACCAGCCTGCCGCTGGAGAAGGATCCCCCGGCGATCGTCGCCGAGCTTGAGCATTGGGTGCGTTGACCATCAAATTCTGGGAAGATCTGCCGCTGGAGGCCCTGGACCGCGCGCAATGGGAAGCCCTGTGCGACGGCTGCGGCAAGTGCTGCCTGCACAAGCTCGAGGACGAGGAGACCGGTGAGCTGTTCGCGACCAACGTCGCCTGCAAGCTGCTCGATCGGCGGATGGGACTGTGCAAGGATTACAAGCACCGCCGCGCCTATGTGCCCGAATGCGTGCGGCTGACGACGCGCAACGTGGCCGACATCGAATGGCTGCCCACCACCTGCGCCTATCGCCTGCGCGCCAATGGCGAGAAGCTGCCCGACTGGCACTATCTCGTCTCGGGCGACCGCGAGGCGGTGCACCAGGCCGGCGAATCGACCCGGGGCTGGACCATCTCCGAGGAGGATGCCGGCGATCTCGAACACCACATGACGGACCGCCGCCTTTGATCGAGGGGCTCGAAGTGATCCGCCATCCCCGCGCGCGGCGGATGCGGCTCGCGATCGATCCCCGCGACGGCAAAATTCGGCTGACCATCCCGCCGCGCGCGAGTCTCGCCAAGGCGATGCAATGGGTGGGCGAGCAGCAGGGCTGGATCGACGCGCAGCGTGAGCGGCTGCCGGGTGGCCGCCCGTTCGTGCCGGGAGCGCGTGTGCCGTTTGGCGACGGCGAACTGGCGATCGTCTGGCCGGTCGCCGGTGTCCGCGGCGTACGGCGCGAGGGGGACCAGCTGCTCTGCGGCGGGACGGCGGAAGGCCTCGGCCGCCGCGTCGAGCGCTGGCTGCAAGCCGAGGCGCTGCGGGTGCTGAGCGAGGAGACTGCGCACTATGCAGCGCTTGCCGGGGTGCGGGTCACCAAGGTGGCGATCGGCGATGCGCGCAGCCGCTGGGGAAGCTGCGCCTCGACGGGGGTGATCCGCTACAGCTGGCGGCTGATCCTGGCGCCCAGCGAGGTCCGCCGGGCGACGGTGGCGCATGAAGTCGCGCACCGGGTCCATATGAACCACGGCCCCGATTTCCACGCGTTGGTCGAGCAGCTCTACGGCGCCGACCCTTCGCCGCATCGGCACTGGCTGCGCAAACATGGCGCCGGCCTGCACTGGATCGGGCGCGAATAGCCTCCCGCCTGCCAGTCCCCCTCCCGCCTGCGGGCGGGGCGATTAGAGCAGTGCCCTCGTCCTCAATATTCGTCGTTGGGCCGCTGGCGATCCTGCGGAGCGGGCTGGCGCTGCGGCTGGCGGGGTTGCTGCTGCTGCTGCGCCGGCGGGCGGCCGGTCATGCGGTTGATCCAGTCGCGGTCGAGCCGCTCGCCCTGCTGCTGGACGGGCGCCGGGCGTCCCCCCTGCTGGACCGGATCGGTGCCGTCCATGCCCTCGTCGTCCTGCGGCTCGATCGGCACCTGCGGCGGCGGAGCGATCGGATTGCCGTCCGGATCGACCATCATGCCGTTGTCGGGTGCGCCATAGGCGTCCTCGTCGGGCTCGAGCATGTTGTCCGGTGGCGTCAGCTGGGTCTCGAACTGCTCGACCGGCCGGTTGGCAACCGCCTGGATCATGAAGTCGTGGAACGCCCGCGCAGGCGCACGGCCGCCCTGCAGGCCCGGCACCACCTTGGCATCGTCGCGGCCCATCCACACGCCGGTGGTGAGGCCGCTGGAGAAGCCGATGAACCAGCCGTCCTTGTTCGAGCTGGTCGTGCCGGTCTTGCCCGCGACAGGACGTCCGATCTGCGCGGCGCGGCCGGTGCCGGTGGCGACGGCGGTCTGCATCAGGTCGATCATCTGCGCCGCGACGTAATTGGCGACCAGCACGTGGCTGGTATCCACCTCATGCTGGTAGATCACGCGGTTGTTGGCGGTCACACGGGTGATGCCATAGGGCGTTACCGCCACGCCGTTATTGCCCACCGAGGCGAAGGCGCGCGTCATGTCGATCAGGCGAACGTTGGAGGTGCCGAGCACCATCGCCGGCTGGGTGTTGATCGGGGTGGTGATGCCGAAGCGCTTCGCCATGTCGGCCACGGTGGTGAAGCCCACCTCCTGGCCGAGCTTCGCCGCGATCGTGTTGACCGAATAGGCGAAGGCGGTGCGGATCGTGATCGGGCCGCTGTTTCGGCGCGAATCGTTGCGCGGGGTCCAGCCGTCGATCGTCACCGGTTCGTCGACCACCACGTCGTCGGGCTTGTGCCCGGCTTCGAGCGCCGCGAGATAGACGAACAGCTTGAACGACGAGCCCGGCTGGCGCTGGGCCTGGGTCGCGCGGTTGTAGATCGAGGACACATAGTCCTTGCCGCCGACCATTGCCCGCACCGCGCCGTCCCGGTCGATCGAGACCAGCGCGCCCTGCGCCCCGTCGGGTGCGTTGACGCGGATCGCCTGGTCGGCGCTGCGCTGCATGTTGAGGTCGAGCGTCGTCCACACGTCGAGCGGCGCGTCGGTCTCGTCGATCAGCGTCTCCAGCTGGGGCAGTGCCCAGTCGGTGAAGTAGCGGACGCTGTTCTGCTTGGGCTCGGGCGCCAGCTGCACGGCGTGCGGGTCGGTGCTGTTGGCCTGGGCCTCGCTGATCTTGCCGGCTTCGGCCATCAGCTTGAGCACCACCGTCGCGCGGTCGACCGCGGCCTCGGCGTCGGCGGTCGGCGAATAATGCGACGGCGCCTTTACCAGGCCGGCGATGATCGCGGATTCGCCGAGCGACAGGTTGGTCGCGGGATGGCCGAAGAACTTGCGGCTCGCCGCGTCGATGCCATAGGCGCCGCCGCCGAAATAGACCTTGTTCAGGTAAAGCTCGAGGATCTCCTGCTTGGAGAATTTGCGTTCGAGCGCCAGTGCCAGGATCGCCTCGCGAATCTTGCGGGTGACGCTGTACTTGTTTGACAGGAAGATGGTGCGCGCCACCTGCTGGGTGATGGTCGAGCCGCCCTGCAGGCGCCGCCCTTCGTCATGCAGCCGCTTGGCGACCCAGAAGATGCGCGCCACGCCGACCGGATCGACACCCCAGTGCGATTCGAAGCGGCGATCCTCAGTCGCGATGATCGCGTCCTTCATCGCCTGCGGGATCTGGTCGTATTTGATCCATTCGCCATAGCTCGGCCCGAGCGAGACCAGCACGGTGCCGTCGACCGCGTGGACGCGGATCATCTGGCCGTTGGGCGAGGACTTCATCTGGTCGAAGCTCGGCAGCGTCGAGCGCGCCGAATAGACCGCGATCACCAGCGCGATGCAGGCGATCAGCGCCAACGCCACGCCGCTGATCAGCGACCAGAGGAAGAACTTCTTCCAGAAGGAGCCCCGGCGCCACCAGGGCGCAGCTGCGGTTTTCGATTTCACGGCCATGTACGGCGTGGTCGATTACAGGCTTGCGGGGCTTCCCACAAGGATCAGGCGGCGGAAGCCCCAGCAGCGCGCGGCCGGAACTCGAGGCTGACCGAATTCATGCAGTAGCGCAGTCCGGTTGGCGGCGGGCCGTCGGGGAAGACATGGCCGAGATGGCCGTCGCAGCGGGCGCAGCGCGCCTCGATGCGGCGCATGCCGTGGCTGGTATCGGCATGCTCGCTGACATGGTCGGGCGCCACCGGCTGGGTGAAGCTGGGCCAGCCCGAGCCGGAGTCATATTTGTCGATGCTGTCGAACAGCTCGAGCTGGCAGCCGGCGCAGCGATAGATGCCGTCGGCCTTGTTGTCGTTGTAGCGGCCCGAAAAGGCGCGCTCGGTGCCCGCCTCGCGCAGCACGTGGAACTGCTCGGGGGTGAGGCGCTTGCGCCATTCGGATTCGGAGAGATTCAGCTGTTCCATAGGCCCGAAATGTGGGTTCGGCGGGCCGTGCCGTCAATCCGCCGAAGCGCTCAGTCCGGGATGGTGATCCGCTGCACCACCGCGCCGCTCTCGCGCAGCTGCGCCTTCAGCACTTCGGGCTTGGGGGCGTAAAGGAAGCCGAAGCTCACCGTGCCCTTGCGGGTGCGCACGGCGTGGTGGAGCCGGTGCGCCTGGACGATCCGCTTCATGTAGCTGGAGCGCGGAATGTAGCGGTGGCGGATCCGCTTGTGGACGATCAGGTCGTGGAAGCCGAAATAGATCGCGCCATACGCCGCGATTCCCGCGCCGATCCAGGTGAAGCCCGGCCACCAGCCGAGCTGCACGCCGCCGAGCAGCAGCACGAAGGAGGGCACCGCGAAGATCACGGCATAGAGGTCGTTGAGCTCCCAATTGCCGGTGCGCGGGCGGTGGTGGCTCTTATGGAGGAACCAGCCCGGCCCGTGCATGATCCAGCGATGCGCGGCATAGGCGAACAGCTCCATGCCGAGCACGGTGGCGAGGAAGATCAGGACGGCGTTGAGCGGCGACATGGTCCCCATGTAGGCGATCCCGCCGCGCCATTCCATTGACTTTGCCCAAAGAGGCAGGGTCAGTCCGGTGCTACGTCTAGGAGGTCCGCGCCCATCGCCGAGATCAGCCAGTCGTGGAAGATCTGCACCGGCCGCAGCGTCAGCGCGCGGGGGCGGCAGACGAACCAGTAGCTGTAATGGCTCTCCACCGTCAGGTCGAACAGCTGCACCAGCCGCTCGTCGCGGGCGGACTGGTAGTGCGATTCGAGCATGAAGGCGACGCCGAGACCCTGCGCGGCGGCCTCCAGCATCAGGTTGCCCGAATCGAACAGGTCGATCGCCGCCGGTTCGAGGTCGGGATAACCCGCCGCCATGCGCCAGGCGGTGAAGGTCTCGGGCATTTCGCGGTGGACCAATGCGGTGAGCCGCGACAGGTCCATCGGGTCGCGCACCGGATTGGGGCCCTCCACCAGGCTGCGCGCGCCGATCACGTGGACCCGGTTGCGGTCCAGCCGACGCGAATAATAGCCGGGGTCGATGTCCCGGGCGATGACGATCGCCGCATCTAGCCCGTCGCCGAGCCGCGCCATGCCGTGGCTGCCGGTATCGACGTCGAGATGCAGCTCGGGGTGCCGCTTCTTCAGCTCGGGCAGGCGCGGCAGCAGCTGTTGCGTCGCATAGAGCGGCAGCACGCCGAGCCGGAGCCGCAGCAACTCGCTGCCGCTGGTCATCGTCTCGATCGCATCGGTCATCGTGTCGAGCGCCGGCGCGATCAGGCTGAGCAGCCGGTCGCCATCGTCGTTGAGCCGTAGCGACTGGTGGCGTCGCTCGAACAAGGGCTTGCCGATGAAGCGCTCGAGCGCCTGCACCCGCCGGCTGAGCGCGGGCGAGGACAGCGCCAGTTCCTCGGCGGCGGCCTTGATCGAGCCCAGGCGGGCGACCTGGACAAAGGCCTCGATCGCGGTGAGCGGCGGGAGGCGTCGCATCGATCCGTCTCTCTTCTTTGGTGCGGTGCAGCAATGGGTTTGTGCGAACGATACCCGCCCGCACAACTTTTTCCCGCTGGAGCGAATATCGCTCCGGACAATCGCGATTGCAAGCCGTGCATGTACGCGGTGTAATTTTCGCACTTGCACAAAAACGTGCCGCACTGCACATAGGGGGTGCCTTTCAGGCATCCTCTCCTAAAACTTTCCAAGGCCGCCCTTTTTGAGGCGGCCCTTTTTTTTGCGTCCGCCGTTCTTAGCTTTCGGGCCTACCGCCACGAAGGAACCCAGAATGGCCGATGACGAATCCCGCACCCGCCGCCTGCAGGTCGCCAATGCGCGGCCCGAGGACAGCGGCCGCGGACTGGCCCATATCCCGCGCAGCCTGATGGCCGCGCTCGGCATCACCGAGGGTGATGTGATCGAGATCGTCGGCAAGCGCAGCACCCCGGCGCGTGCCGTGCTCCCCTATTCCGAAGACGAAGGCCTGGAGCTGCTCCGCATAGACGGGCTCCAGCGCGCCAATGCCGGCGTCGGCTCGGGCGACTTCGTCGAGGTGCGCCGCGCCGATTCGAAGCCGGCGACGCGCGTGGTGTTCGGCCCGGCCCAGGCGAATCTGCGGCTGCGCGGCACCGGCGAGGCGCTGAAGCGCACTTTCTTCACGCGGCCCCTCACCTCCGGCGACACGATCGCCACCGTGGGGCACCAGCGCGCCGACGTGCCGCCCAACGTCCAGCAGTTCGTGCGGGCGCCCGCCTATGCGCTGCAGGAGATTCGCCTGACGGTGCTCTCCACCGTGCCCCGCGGCGTGGTGCATATCGACGAGAATACCGAGGTCGAGCTCCGCACCGAGTATGAGGAGGCCAAGGAAAGCCGCCGGGCCGACGTCACCTATGACGATATCGGCGGCATGGCCGGCACGATCGACCAGCTGCGCGAGATGGTCGAGCTGCCGCTGCGCTATCCCGAGCTATTCCAGCGCCTGGGCGTCGATCCGCCCAAGGGCGTGATTCTGCACGGGCCTCCCGGCACCGGCAAGACGCGCCTCGCCCGTGCGGTCGCCAATGAGAGCGACGCCAGCTTCCATCTGATCAACGGGCCGGAGATCATGGGCTCGGCCTATGGCGAATCCGAGCAGCGGCTGCGCCAGGTGTTCGAGGAAGCGTCCAAGAACGCGCCCTCGATCGTGTTCATCGACGAGATCGATTCGATCGCGCCGAAGCGCGGCCAGGTGACCGGCGAGGCGGAGAAGCGCCTCGTCGCCCAGTTGCTCACGCTGATGGACGGGCTGGAGGCCCGCGCCAACATCGTCGTGATCGCCGCGACCAATCGCCCCGAGGCGATCGACGAGGCGCTGCGCCGTCCCGGCCGGTTCGATCGCGAGATCGTCGTCGGCGTGCCGGACGATCGCGGCCGCCGCGAGATCCTGGGCATCCACACCCGCGGCATGCCGCTGGCCGACGATGTCGACCTGCCCGAGCTGGCGCGTACCACCTATGGGTTCGTCGGCGCCGATCTCGCCGCGCTCACCCGCGAGGCGGCGATCGAAGCCGTCCGCCGGATCATGCCACGGCTCAATCTCGAGGAAGGCACCATTCCGCCCGAGGTGCTCGACACGCTGTCGGTCACCCGCGACGATTTCCTGGAGGCCCTCAAGCGCGTCCAGCCTTCGGCGATGCGCGAAGTGATGGTGCAGGCACCCACCGTCCGCTGGGAAGATGTCGGCGGGCTCGACGACGCGCAGATGCGGCTCAAGGAAGGCGTCGAACTGCCGCTCAAGGATCCCGACGCGTTCCGGCGCCTGGGCATCCGGCCGGCCAAGGGCTTCCTGCTCTATGGCCCGCCCGGCACCGGCAAGACGCTGCTCGCCAAGGCGGTGGCGCGCGAGGCGGAGGCGAACTTCATCGCCACCAAGTCGAGCGACCTGCTCTCGAAGTGGTATGGCGAGAGCGAGCAGCAGATCGCCCGGCTGTTCGCCCGCGCCCGCCAGGTAGCACCCTGCGTGATCTTCATCGACGAGCTCGACTCGCTGGTGCCGGCCCGGGGCGGTTCGATGGGCGAGCCGCAGGTGACCGAGCGCGTGGTCAACACCATCCTCGCCGAGATGGACGGGCTCGAGGAGCTCCAGTCGGTGGTGGTGATCGGCGCGACCAACCGGCCGAACCTGATCGACCCCGCCCTGCTCCGCCCGGGCCGGTTCGACGAGCTGGTCTATGTCGGCGTGCCCGACAAGGCCGGGCGCGAGCGCATCCTGCGCATCCAGACCGAGAAGATGCCCCTCGCGGCGGATGTCGATCTGGGGTCGATTGCCGAGCAGACCCAGCGCTACACCGGCGCCGATCTGGAAGACGTGGTCCGTCGCGCCGGCCTGGTCGCGCTGCGCCAGTCGCTGGCGACCCGCGAAGTGACGATGGCGCATTTCGAGGCAGCGCTGAAGGACTCGCGGGCGACGGTTACGCCGGAGATGGAGAACGAGTATGAGGCGATGCAGGGCAGGCTGAAGCAGCAGGCCTCGTCGATCCAGCCGATCGGCTTCATCGCGCCCGGCATGCTGGAAGGTCGCGGGCCGAAGGGCTAAGCTGCCGCATCCAGGGCCGCCGGCGACCAAGGCGTTGTCGGCGGCCTTTTCTTTTTTCAGCGAGCAGCATGACCGATTCCAACCCGCTTCAATATTCCAACCGCCAGTGGCTCTGGCCGGCGCTCGCCCTGCTGGGCCTGTCGCTGGCGGGACTTGCCGCATTCCTCTGCCTGCGCTTCGCCAGCGGGTTCGCCTTCGATCCCGCGCTGCTGCTGGCCTTCCGCACGCCCGGCGACCTCGCGACGCCGATCGGCCCACCCTGGCTGCTCCAGTCGGCGATCGATATCAGTGCGCTAGCCGGCTATACGGTGCTGTGGCTGGCGGGTGCGGCGACGCTGATCTTCCTGTTCGCCTTCGGCAGGCGCGCCGAGGCGCTGCTGCTTGGCGGATCACTGATCGGTGCATCGATGATCAACGCGCTGCTCAAGCTCTTCCTGCACCGCCCTCGCCCCGATGTGGTGCCGCATCTCGCGGAGGTGTCGAGCGCCAGCTTCCCCAGCGGCCATGCGATGATCTCGGCGGCCGTCTATCTTACCCTCGGCATCATGGTCGCGCAGACCCAGGCGAGCCGCTGGGCCCGGGCCTATATCCTGAGCTTTGCGGTGCTGCTGGTGCTGCTGATCGGCTGCAGCCGGGTGTTTCTGGGCGTGCACTGGCCGTCGGACGTGCTGGCCGGCTGGTGCTTCGGCGCGATCTGGGCGTTGTGCATGTTCGCGCTCAACGCGCGGCTGCACCGGCGCCAGGATTTCGGGCGCTAAGGCTCAGCCGTCCGAGGCCTGGGTCGTCCAGCCGAGCCGGGGAATCGTGATCGAGCGCTTGCCCGACAGGTCGACGCGGGTGACGAACAGCCCCTTGCTCTCGATATACTGCATCAGCCGCCGCACGCGGCCGAGCGAGCTGGTGCCGTAGCTGGTCGCGATATCGGTATCGCTCGGGCACGGCAGTCCCTCGCGCGCCGCCCTGGCGACGAGCAGGAACGGCCCGAGCATGTCGTCGGGCAGCGCGCGTGCCGCTTCCAGCGCCTGCGCCCAGTCATCGTCGGGATCGCCGTGAATGCCCGCGCGCGCCGCCGATAACCGGCGGACGAATCCCGACAGATCCAGCGGTGGCCGGTTCAGCCCCACCATCCGGCAGCGCACCTGGAAATCCTGGTAGAGCACCGCGGGCGAGCGCAGCGTCGACTGTTCGTCCTCGACGATCGCGCGCAGCACGTCGGCGACCAGGCCGGCGACTTCCTCGGGATCGCGATCGGGTTCGATCTCCATCGGCGATGGCGCCGAACGGGCAAGCTGCTCGAGCACCGTTTCCGGCTGGGAATAGGCATGCGCGGGCGGTGGGGCCGGCGGCACCCATTCGGGCTCGGCGGGGGCGAGCAGCAGGTCCTTGATGTCCTCGGTCGGCGCCTGGGGCAGCGGGGTCAGCTTCGGCGACGAGCTGCGCGCGCTGGTCTCCACCGCGCCGATGCGGATCGCGACCGGCCGCCGGGTGATCGCTGGGCCGAGGCCCAGGAAATGCCCGCGGGCCAAGTCGCGGATCGCCTCGGCCTGGCGCCGCTCCATGCCGAGCAGGTCGGCGGCGCGCTGCATGTCGATGTCGAGAAAGGTGCGGCCCATCAGGAAGTTGGACGCTTCCGCCGCCACGTTCTTGGCGAGCTTGGCCAGCCGCTGCGTCGCGATCACGCCGGCGAGCCCGCGCTTGCGGCCGCGGCACATCAGGTTGGTCATCGCCGACAGCGAGGCGCGGCGGACTTCCTCCGCCACTTCACCGCCGCCGGCAGGTGCGAACAGCTGCGCCTCGTCGACGACGACGAGCGCCGGATACCAATGATCGCGCGGCGCATCGAACAGGCCGTTGAGGAAGGTGGCGGCGCAGCGCATCTGCCCTTCCGCCTCCAGCCCTTCGAGGCTGAGCACCACCGAAGCCCGATGCTCGCGGATGCGCGCGGCGAAGCGGGCGACGTCGCGCTCGCTATGGTCGACCGCCTCGATCGCGAGATGGCCGTAGCGATCCGAGAGGGTGACGAAGTCGCCCTCGGGATCGATCACCACCTGCTGCACATGGCCTGCGGACTGTTCGAGCAGGCGGCGGAGCAGGTGCGACTTGCCCGAACCCGAATTGCCCTGGACCAGCAATCGGGTTGCAAGCAACTCCTCCAGATCGACCGGCACGGGGCTGCCCGTGCCGTCGACGCCCATGTCCACGCTGACGGTCATCCCGGCCGCTTTGCCGGATCATGGGGGGCAGCGGCAAGGGCTGGCGCCATGAAAACTGTGGGTCTTCGTTTCGCTTCAGGCCGCGTCGGCGGCATTCAGGCGCTGGCGGCGGCGTTCGAGCGCCTGCATCGTCTTCTCGGCGAGGAGCGTGAGGCGCGCGGTATCCTGCTCGGTGAGCTGCGCGCGCGCGGTTCTGTCGATCACGCAGAGCGTGCCGATCCGCTTGCCGCTGGTGGTACGCAAGGGGGCGCCGGCATAGAAGCGGATATTGGGATCGCCGGTGACCAGCGGGTTCTCCGAGAAGCGCGGATCGGCCTTGGCGTCGTTGACCACGAACACGTCCGGACCGCGGATCGCGTGGGTGCAGAAGGAGATCGAGCGCGGCGTCTCCTGCGGCGCGAGCCCGACGCGCGCCTTGAACCATTGCCGGTTCTCGTCGATCAGCGAAATCAGCGCGATCGGCACGCCCAGCGCGGTCGCGGCTTCGCGCACGATGGCATCGAATTCGGCCTCGTTGGGGGTGTCGAGCACGCCATAGCCCTTGAGCTCGGCGAGGCGGGCGGGTTCATCCGAGGGATCAAGCGGCATCGTTCGTCTTCCTGCGTTTGCGCCCCCCAGCACATTCGGTCTACTACCGAGCCACAAGTTAACATTTGCTCGACAGCGCAAGCACCTGCCGGGCAGTCTGATGGCAGCCATGCGTCCCGATCCCATTGAACATCTCCGCCGGGTTTTCGGCTATGACGCCTTTCGCGGCGTGCAGGGCGCGGTGGTCGACCGCGTCATGGCGGGGCAGCGCACGCTCGCGGTGATGCCCACCGGCGCGGGCAAGTCGCTGACCTATCAGCTGCCCTCGGTGATGCTGGAGGGGACCTGCGTCGTCGTCAGCCCGCTGATCGCGCTGATGCACGACCAGCTGCGCGCTGCCGAGGCGGTGGGCATCCGTGCCGCCACCCTTACCTCGGTCGACGACAATCGCGCCGAGACGATCGAGCGTTTCCGCGCCGGCCAGCTCGACCTGCTCTACATCGCGCCGGAGCGTGCCTCGGGCGAGGGCTTCCGCAACCTGCTGACCCAGGCGCCGCTCAGCCTGTTCGCGATCGACGAAGCGCATTGCGTTTCCGAATGGGGGCATGATTTCCGCCCCGATTACCGGCTGCTGCGCCCGTTGCTCGATCGCTTCCCGGAGGTGCCGCGCCTCGCGCTGACCGCCACGGCGGACGCGCATACCCGCGCGGACATCCTCGAACAGCTGGGGATTCCGGAAGACGGGCTGATCGTCGCCGGCTTCGATCGGCCGAACATCCGCTACCATATCGCCCCGCGCGAGAACACGACGCGGCAGATCATCGACGTGGTTTCGGAGAATCCCGGTCCCGGCATCGTCTATGCCCAGACCCGCAAGGGCGTGGAGCAGCTCGCCGAGAAGCTGGCGGCCGAGACCGGGCGGCCGGTGCTCCCCTATCATGCCGGGCTCGATCCCGAGGTGCGCCGCCGCAACCAGGCGCAGTTCGTCGCCAGCGAGGACATGGTGGTGGTCGCCACCGTCGCGTTCGGCATGGGCATCGACAAGCCCGACGTCCGCTTCGTCGCCCATGCCGGACTGCCCAAGTCGATCGAGGCCTATTACCAGGAAACCGGCCGCGCCGGCCGCGACGGCGATCCCTCGGTCGCGCATCTCTTCTGGGGCGCCGACGATTTCGCTCGCGCCCGCCAGCGGATCGGCGAGGTCGAGCCCTCGCGCCAAGCGGGCGAGCGCACCCGGCTGACCGCGCTCGGCGCGCTGGTCGAGACGGCGGGCTGCCGCCGCCGGATCCTGCTCAAGCATTTCGGCGAGGACGCGCCCGAGACCTGCGGCAATTGCGACAATTGCCTGAATCCGCCCGCCGCGATCGACGTCAGCGTGACCGCGCAGAAATTCCTCTCGGCGGTATTCCGCACCGGCATGCTGTACGGCATCGGCTATATCGAGGGCATCCTCACCGGCGTCTCGACCGAGCGCAGCCTGATGAACGGGCACGAGAAGCTGTCGGTGTTCGGCATCGTCGATGGCGACGAAGTGGCGATGCTGAAGCCCGTGTCGCGCGCGCTGCTGCTGCGCGACGCGCTGCGCACCAACGAGCATGGTGGGTTGGAATTCGGCCCCGAAGCGCGGGCGATCCTCAAGGGCGAGGCGAAGCTGGAGCTGGTGCTGCCGCCCAAGCGCGAGCGGCGGCGTCGCGGCGCTAAGGGTTCGGTGCCCAACCCGGTCGGCAACCCGCTGTTCGAGGCGCTGCGGGCGAAGCGCCGTGAGATCGCGCAGGAGACGGGCCTTCCGCCTTATGTGATCTTCCACGATTCGGTGCTGCGCGACATGGCGATGGTGCGGCCGTCTTCGCTGGCGGAGATGGGGCAGCTCTTGGGCGTCGGCGCGCGCAAGCTCGATGCCTATGGGCAGGACTTTCTGAACGTCCTTCGCCAGTTCTGATCGACTTTCTTGGGAGGACGCCCCGCGCTACAGCCTCGCGCTGGAATCAAAGGAGGACCTGCCATGCCGAACAAGATCGACGACAGCATCTCGGTGGCCCCGCAGATCCGGCCGGAGGACGTGCCGGCGCTCGCCGCCGCCGGGTTCGTGCACATCATCAACAACCGCCCCGAAGGCGAGGAATTCGGCCAGCCGACCGGCGCGCAGATTGCCGAGGCCGCCGAGGCGGCAGGGCTCGGCTATACCGAGATTCCGGTGACCCCGGGCGGCTTCTCGATGGCGCAGGTCGAGGCGATGGCCGAGGCGCTGGGCTCGGTGGACGGGCCGGTGCTGGCCTATTGCCGCTCCGGCACCCGCTCCTGCAACCTCTGGGCGCTCGCCACTGCCTACAAGGGCGGCGCGCCCGACGCGCTGGTCGCGAAGGGCGCGGGGGCGGGCTACGACCTGTCCGGCATCCGTCCGGCGCTGGAGCAGCTGGCGGCGCGCTGAGCCATCCATTCTAGCGCTCCCCTCCCGCTTGCGGGAGGGGTACGCCTGCTTCACGCGCGGCGCTTTCCCCACGAACAAAAAATGGGCCGGTGGTTGCCCACCAGCCCAGTTGTCCGCAGGAGGAACCTCGGTGGGGCGCCGCGGCAGGAGAGGATCCCGCGGCGCCCGAACTTGTCAGTAGTTGTAGGCGCGCTCGCCATGCTCGTTGATGTCGAGCCCTTCGACTTCGACTTCCTTCGAGGGGCGGATGCCTATGGTGAGCTTCAGGCCGTAGAAGAGGATCGCCGAGACCACGCCCGACCAGACCAGCGTGATGCCGACGGCCTTCGCCTGCACCAGCAGCTGGGTGGCGATGTTGTAGCTGGACGCGGCGACTGCCGGGAACTGGGTGTAGTCGATCACGCCCTGGCCGCCGAGCGCGGGGTCCGCGACGATCGCGGTGCCGAGCGCGCCGATGATGCCGCCGACGCAGTGGACGCCGAACACGTCGAGCGAGTCGTCATACTTGAGCTTGTTCTTCACCGTGGTGACGAAGAAGAAGCAGATCGGCGAGACGATCAGACCGAGCAGGATCGAGGTCATCGGCGCGGCGAAGCCCGAGGCCGGGGTGATCGCGACCAGACCGGCGACCGCACCGGTCACCCCGCCCAGCAGCGACGGCTTCTTGTGCACCACCTGCTCGATCACCGCCCAGCTCACCGCGGCAGCGGCGGTGGCGACGAAGGTGTTGATGAAGGCAACCGCGGTGACGCCGTTCGATTCGAGGTTGGAACCAGCGTTGAAGCCGAACCAGCCCACCCACAGCAGCGAGGCGCCGATCATGGTCATGGTCAGCGAGTGCGGCGGCATCGGCTCGCTCTTGAAACCCACGCGCTTGCCGATCACGAGGCAGCCGACCAGGCCGGCGATGCCCGCATTGATGTGGACGACGGTGCCCCCCGCAAAATCGAGCGCGCCCAGGCCCCACAGATAGCCATAGTCGGTCGGTGCATCGACGAGGAAGTCCGGGCCCGCCCAGTACCAGACCATGTGCGCGATCGGGAAATAGGCCAGCGTCATCCACAGCACGGTGAAGATGATCAGCGGGGTGAACTTCACCCGCTCGGCGAAGGCACCGACGATCAGCGCCGGCGTGATGCAGGCGAAGGTCATCTGGAAGCAGACGAAGGCGAATTCAGGGATATAGACGTTGTTCGAGAAGGTCGCGGCATAGGTGCTCGCGCTCACGCCGACCAGGAACGCCTTGGAGAGGCCGCCGAAGAAGTGGTTGTCGCCGCCGCTGGTGAAGGCGATCGAATAGCCCCAGGTGCACCACACAAGGGCGGCGACCGAGACGATCATGAACACCTGCATCAGCACCGAGAGCATGTTCTTGGTGCGCACCAGGCCGCCATAGAACAGCGCCAGCGCCGGCACCGACATCATCAGCACCAGCGCCGAGGAGATCAGCATCCAGGCGGTGTCACCCTTGTTGACCATCGTCGCCTGCTGCGCGGCATCGGGTGCCTTGATCAGTGCGGTCTGCGCCCAGGCGGGCATCGCCGCGACCAGCGCGGCCGCGCCGAGCGCGAGCCCGGCGGTCTTCCATCCTTGCTTCATTGCTACCCCCTTGCTCACAGCGCCGTCTCGTCGGTCTCGCCGGTGCGGATGCGCACGGCCTGGCCCATGTCGAGGACGAAGATCTTGCCGTCACCGATCGCCCCGGTGCTCGCCGCCGCCTGGATCGCCTCCACGGCGCGGTCGGCAAGATCGCTGCCCACGGCGACCTCGATCTTGATCTTCGGCACCATGTTCGTGCTGTACTCGGCGCCGCGATAGATCTCGGTCTGGCCCTTCTGGCGGCCGAACCCCTTCACTTCGGTGACGGTCATGCCCGTCACCCCGACGGTGGTGAGCGCCTCGCGCACCTCATCGAGTTTGAAGGGTTTGATGATGGCGATGATGAGCTTCATGTCGCCCCCTCTGGCGGTTGTCCCGGGGAGCAACGTCGCAAGGGGCGTGCCAAATGGAACGCACAGAGAGGATGCGCGTTTCGAGACGCCAAATATTACGAACTGGTGAATTTTGCGACGCGCGGCTGCCCGAAAAACGGGCAGATCATTGCAGCGTCGCGCTGTCCTCGCCGTGACGGCCGAAGAATTGCATCAGCTGCACGATCAGCTCGGCGCGTTCTTCCAGGCGGGGTGCTTCGAGCAGCGCCTGCTTCGACGCGGCATCGAACGGCGCGATCTGGGCGATGCCATTGACCAGCGATTCGTCGTCGAGCCGGGTAACCGCCTCCCAATCGACCATATAGCCCAGGCCATCGGCGAAGCGGCGCGATTCCATCTCGATCGAGGCGCGGCCGGCCAGCGACAGCGATTCCGATTCGCCCGCAGCCTCCAGCGCCGCCTCGACCTGGCGGAACGGCGTGGTCACCTCGAGCTCGCGGACGATGGTGAAGCGGCTCAGCCCTTCGAGCACGATGTTGAAGCGCCCGTCGTCGAGCGCCTCGACATCGGCGATCCGGCCGACACAGCCGACGTCGAACAGCGTCGGCGGATCACGCTCGTCGCGCGGCTGGACCATGCCGATCCGCCGGTCGCGCGCGAGCGCCTCGGAGACCATTGCGCGGTAGCGCGGCTCGAAGATGTGGAGCGGCAGGTGCATGCGCGGAAACAGCAGCGCACCCGCCAGCGGAAACACCGAGAGCCGCGTCGTCTTCATCCGAACAGGATCTGCGACAGCTTGCGACGCTGGCCGGCGACCCAAGGGTCCTCCAGCCCGACGACCTCGAACAGCTTGAGCAGCCGCTGGCGAGCGGCGCCCTCGTTCCAGGCGCGATCGTCACGGACCATGGCGAGCAGCGTCTCGGCCGCACCCTCGCGGTCGCCCGCCGCCATCTGGCCGCCGGCGAGCTCGTAGCGCGCGTCCATGTCCTCGGGGTTCGCGGCCGCACGCGCGGCAAGCCCGGCGAGGTCGCCGACCGGCTGGGCTTCGCGGGCGAGGCTCAGCGCGGCGCGGGCACGCTCGACTTCGGGCGCCTTGGCGGCGTCGCCCTGGATCGCGTCGAGCGCGCCCTGCGCCTCGTCGTGGCGACCCAGCGTGGTCAGCGCACGGACGCGGCCGGCGGCGACTACGGCGTGATCGGGTGCCATTTCGGCGATCTGGTCGAAGATCGCGAGCGCGCGCTCGGCATCGCCATCGGCCAGCACCTGCTCGCCCATCGCGATCAGCGGTTCGAGCTCGGCTTCGGCATCTGCCGCTTCGCCCGAGATCGGCAGCTGGCGGAGAATCTGGTCGAGCATCGCGCGCAGCTGCGATTCGGTGCGCGCGCTGGTCAGGTCGGCAACCAGCTGGCCCTGGAACATCGCATAGACGGTCGGGATCGAGCGGACCTGGAATTGGCTGGCGATGAAGTTGTTCTTGTCGACGTCGATCTTGGCCAGCAGCACGCCCTTGGGGGCATAGTCGTCGGTGACCTTCTCGATCACCGGGCCCAGCGCCTTGCACGGGCCGCACCATTCGGCCCAGAAATCGATGACGACGAGCTTCGACATCGACGGCTCGACGACGTCCTTGCGGAAGGCGTCGACGGCCTGTTTGTCGGCGGGGCTCATACCAAGCGTGGCCAAAATGCGCTCCTTCAGCAATCTGCGGGTGCCGGCGCCTCGGATGGGCGCGCGGGCGGGTCGGCTCCTATTTGGGCGTTCGGGGCCGAACCGCCAAGTCTTTTCCAAAAAGTGCAAAAGGGGGGTTGCGCAGTCTGAAACCCGCTGTTAGTTGGCCCGCCTCACCCGCCGAGAGCGCTTCGAAACGCTCCCGGCCACGACGCCAGAGCGGGCGTAGCTCAGGGGTAGAGCACAACCTTGCCAAGGTTGGGGTCGAGGGTTCGAATCCCTTCGCCCGCTCCAGCGTTTCCGGCGATCACGCCGTTCCGCTGCCGACACGATATCGTTTGCCTCCCGACATGGATCGGCGGGCATTCCCTGCTACTGGCAGCCTCCGGCTATTCGGAGACCTCGCATGCATTCCCTGCCTATCGCGCTGATACTCGCCACCCTGGTGACCGGCGCCGACGAGCGGCCGCAGCCCTCGGTGTGGCGCAACCCCAGCAACAGCGTCCATGTCCGCGCCGAGCCCTGTGGCGCCGACAGCATGTGTGCAACGGTGATCTGGGCAAGCGACAAGGCCAAGACCGATGCCCAGCGGGGCGGCACCAAGCAGCTGATCGGCACGCAATTGTTCCAGAATTTCAAGATCGTGCGCGCAGGCCTGTGGAAGGGCACGGTGTTCGTCCCCGATATCAACCAGCGTTTCAGCAGTACCGTGACGGTGGTCGACGAGAACACCATTGTCGGCAAGGGCTGCGCGCTGCTTGGGGCGGTGTGCAAGGCCCAGACCTGGACGCGCGTGCGGCCCTGACCGGCTCAGGGCATCAGCCGCTTTCGCCCCTCCGACAGATGCCAGCGCATCGCCAGCGCCGCGCCGTCCGCATCCTGTGCGCGGATCGCCTCGACGATGGTCGCATGCTCGCGGACCATCGCCGCGATCGGCTCGGCTTCGCGGAGGCGAGCGATGTCGACGCCGGCGCGCATGATTCGCATCGTCTCCTCGTGGAGATGCTCGAACGCCTTTTCGAAGGCAGGATTGGAGGTCGCGCGGAAGATCGCGCGGTGCAGTCGCCAATCCTCGTCATGCGCCGGGTCGCTCGAGAGCAGCGCCTTGCGCAGATCGGCCATCGCCGATTCGATCTCGGCCAGCTGCTCGGGCGAGCGCCGGCGCGCGGCCAGCCGCGCGGCGTCCGATTCGAGCGCGAATCGCACTTCATAGGTGCCGAGCGTCGCGGAAAGCTCGTCGAACGCCATGTGCGCGCCGAGCCGCAGCGACGGGCGGCGCATCACATAGGAGCCCGCCCCGCGCCGCGCTTCGGTGATGCCGTCGGCCGCCAGCCGCACCAGCGCTTCGCGCACCACGGTGCGTGACATGCCGAAGCTCTCCGCCAGCCGCGATTCGGAGGGAAGCCGATCGCCGACGTTCAGCCCGCCCAGGATGATCTCGACGATTCGCGAATAGGCCTGGTCGGCGAGGCGCTGGTCGGAGGGTGCGTGGTTTCGCAGCATGATGCGCCACGATACTAAGCCGTTTGGAAATGGCGAGTCGTGCCATGGTCTTAGGAGAAGCCGATGCCCGCCACCCCCGCCCCCATCCGCGTCGGCATCGGTGGCTGGACCTTCGAGCCCTGGCGCGGCACCTTCTATCCGGACAAGCTGCCGCAGAAGCGCGAGCTGGAATATGCCGCCGCCGCGCTCACCGCGATCGAGATCAACGGCACTTATTATTCCACCTTCAAGCCGGCGAGCTTCGCCGGCTGGGCGGCCGCGGCGCCCGAGGGCTTCGTCTATACGGTGAAGGGGTCGCGTTTCGTCACCAACCGCAAGGTGCTGGCGGAGGCAGGCGAATCGATCGCGCGCTTCTGCGGGCAGGGGCTGACCGAACTGGGCGACAAGCTCGGCCCGATCTTCTGGCAGTTCATGGCGACCAAGAAGTTCGACGCGGAGGATTTCGGCGCCTTCCTCAAGCTGCTGCCTGCCGCGCAGGACGGCGTGAAGCTCCGCCACGCCGTGCAGGTGCGGCACGACAGCTTCCAGACGCCCGAGTTCGTGGCGCTGTGCCGCGCGGCGGGCGTGGGAATCGTCTTTGCCGATTCGCCGCAATATCCGGCGATCGCCGACGTGAGCGGCGATTTCGTCTATGCGCGGCTGGAAGCGGGCGAGGACGACAACCCCTTCTGCTATCCCGAGGCCGATCTGCCGCATTGGGTGGAGGCGGCCAGGACCTGGGCGGCGGGCGGCCAGCCCGAGGGGCTGCCGACCTTCGCGGCCGAGCCCGCGCCGGTGCAGCCCCGCGAGACCTTCGTGTTCTTCATCCATGGCGGGAAGGTGCGCGCACCCGCGGGTGCCCAGGCGTTCCTCCGCCGGCTGGGCTGAGCGGCGAACCCTTTGCGGCGGCGCTTCGTTTAGTCCCGGCAACCCCAGGAGGCCCATCATGATTCACGATCCCGAACAGCAGAAGCCGCAGGACGACGAAGCCGAAGCGATGGAAGAGGCGCAGAAGGACGCCGCCGAGGAACGCGAGGAAGAAGGCGGCTATCAATGAGGCGTGGGGCGTGGCGGCGGGACACCGTACGCTGCGCCCTGCCCCCGAATGTCGTGCGTTTCCAAACGTCGTTCAAGGCCTAGCCAAACCCCCGGGTAATTGATAATCACTCGCAGCATGAACGCCCCCGCTGCGATCCCCGTGCCTGTACGCCTCGCCCAGTTGCATCGCCATGCCCCCGGCACCGTGGCCGGAGTCGAGTGGGATCGCCTTGCCGAGCCCGAGGCGCGCCGCCTGCGCGAACTGGGCCTGGACGAGGGCGTGGAAGTCGAGCTGCTCCACCGCTCGGGCCTGTTCGGCGGCCCCCTCGCCTGCCGCATCGGCCGGATGACCGTGGCGCTCCGCCGCCATGTCGCCGCCGCGATTCATGTGACGCCGCTGGCCCAGCACGCATGAACGCCACGCCATTGGTTGCGCTGGTCGGCAATCCCAATGCCGGCAAGAGCGCGTTGTTCAATGCGCTGACCGGCGCGCGGCAGAAGGTCGGCAATTATCCTGGCGTCACCGTCGAGCGCCATTCGGGTCGCATGGCGCTGCCCGATGGCCGCCCGATCGAGCTGGTCGACCTGCCTGGCGCCTATAGCCTCGATCCCGGCAGCCCCGACGAGCAGGTGACGCGCGACGTGCTGCTCGGCCGCCGGCAGGGCGAGCGCCTGCCCGACGCGATCCTCACCGTGGTCGACGCCTCCAATCTCGACAACCATCTCCGCTTCACCCTCCAGCTGATCGCGCTGGGCCTGCCGATCGTGGTGGCGCTCAACATGGTCGACCTCGCCGAGCGCGACGGGCTGAAGCTCGACGCGGAAGCGCTGGAGCGCGAGCTCGGCGTTCCCGTCGTCGCCACCGTCGCGGTCCGCCGCCGCGGGCTCGATGCGCTCAAGGAACGGATGGGCGAGATGGTGAAGGGCGTGACCAAGATCCGTCCCTCTGCGGGCGTGCAGCACGACATCGTCCTGCTCCAGCGTCGCGCCCGCCAGATCGCCACCGCCGTCACCGTTTCCGAAACCGCCGCGCGGCGCTGGACGCATCGGCTGGATGCGCTGTTCCTCCATCCGGTTGCGGGACCGCTGATCCTGCTCGGGACGATGTTCGTCATGTTCCAGGCGGTATTCGCCTGGTCGGAGGTCCCGATCGGCTGGATCGAGGACGGGATGAAGTGGCTCGGCGCCGAGGTCGGCAGCGCGCTGCCCGACGGGGTGTTCCGCTCGCTGATCGTCGACGGGGTGATCGCGGGCGTCGGCGCGGTCGTGGTGTTCCTGCCGCAGATTTTGATCCTGTTCGCCTTCATCCTGGTGCTGGAGGCGACCGGCTACATGGTCCGCGCCGCCTTCCTGATGGACCGGGTGATGGCGAGCGTCGGGCTTTCGGGCCGTGCCTTCATCCCGCTGCTCTCCAGCTTCGCCTGCGCGGTGCCCGGGATCATGGCGACGCGTACCATCTCCGACGAGAAGGATAGGCTGACAACTATCCTGATCGCGCCGCTGATGACCTGCTCGGCGCGGCTGCCGGTCTACGCGATCATCATCGGCGCGCTGATCCCCGATCGCGCGGTGCTGCCCGGCGTGGGGTTGCAGGGGCTGGTGCTGTTCGCGCTCTATATTCTCGGCATCCTCGGCGCGTTCGTTGTCGCGCTGGTGCTGCGGCGGACGGTCACCAAGGGCGCGACCTCGGGCTTCATGATGGAGATGCCCAAATATCAGTGGCCCAGCGCGCGCGACGTGCTGCTCGGGCTCTGGCAGCGCGCGCTGATCTTCCTCAAGCGCGCCGGCACGATCATCCTCTACACCACGGTGATCCTGTGGGCGCTCTTGAGCTTCCCCAAGCCGCCCGAGGGCAGCGGTATCTCCAAGGTCGATTACTCGATCGCGGGCCGCATCGGCAGCGGGCTGGAGAAGATCGTGGCGCCGATCGGCTTCAACCGCGACATGGCGCTGGCGGTGATCCCGGCGATGGCGGCGCGCGAGGTGGCGGTCGCGGCGATCGGCACCGTCTATGCGGTCGACAATCCCGATGATGCGTCGGGCGAAGAGTCGATCCGCGAGCAGCTCCAGAAGCATTGGAGCCTGCCGAGCGCGCTTGCCTTCCTGATGTGGTTCGTCTTCGCGCCGCAATGCATCTCGACGATCGCGGTGACGCGGCGCGAGACGAACGGGTGGAAATGGCCGGCCTTCATGATCGGCTATCTGTTCGCGCTCGCCTATGTTGCGGCCGGCATCACCTATTGGAGCGCGGTGGGCCTCGGCCTCTAGCAATTGCATCGCGTGCGCGAAAACGGCAGAGGCAGGGGACTATGAGCACTGTACCCCCCGAACTCCGCGCAGCCGCGCTCGTCTCCAAGGCCTGGCCCTATGAAGAGGCGCGCAAGCTGCTCAAACGCTATCCGCAGATCGCTACGGGTGGCGCGCCGGAGAAAGGCCATGTGCTGTTCGAGACCGGCTATGGCCCCTCGGGGCTGCCGCATATCGGCACGTTCAACGAAGTGCTGCGCACCACCATGGTCCGCCGCGCCTTCGAGAGCCTGTGCGACGTGCCCACCCGGCTGATCGCGTTCAGCGACGACATGGACGGCCTGCGCAAGGTGCCGGACAATGTGCCGAACCAGGAGATGCTGCGCGAGCATCTCGGCAAGCCGCTGACCCAGGTGCCCGATCCGTTCGGGAAATATGAAAGCTTCGCCCACCACAACAATGCGCGGCTGCGCGAATTCCTCGACCAGTTCGGCTTTGAGTACGAGTTCGCCTCCTCGACCGACTATTACACCGGCGGCCGTTTCGACGACGCGCTGCGGAAGGTGCTGCGCCACTATCAGGGCATCATGGACGTGATGCTGCCGACGCTGCGCGCCGAGCGCCAGGCGACCTATTCGCCGGTCCTGCCGATCAGCCCCAAGTCGGGCATCGTGCTGCAGGTGCCGGTCGAGGTGGTCGATGCCGAGGCAGGCCTGATCGCCTTCGAGGATGAGGGCGAGCGGATCGTCCAGAGCGTGCTGGGCGGCAAGGCCAAGCTCCAGTGGAAGGTCGACTGGGCGATGCGCTGGGTCGCGCTCGACGTCGACTACGAGATGGCCGGCAAGGATCTGATCGACTCGGTCACCCAGTCGGGCAAGATCGCGCGCGTGCTCGGCGGCCGCCCGCCCGAGGGCTTCAACTACGAGATGTTCCTCGACGAGAAGGGCGAGAAGATCTCCAAGTCCAAGGGTAACGGGCTCAGCCTCGAACAGTGGCTGACCTATGGCCCCGAGGAGAGCATCGCCTTCTACGCCTATCGCGAGCCCAAAAAGGCCAAGCAGCTGCATCTGGGCGTGATCCCGCGCGCGATCGACGAATATTGGCAGTTCCGCGGCAACTATGCCGGTCAGCCGATCGAGCAGAAGCTGGGCAACCCGGTCCACCATATCCACAATGGCGAGCCGCCGGCGGAGACGCTGCCGGTCACTTTCGGGCTGCTGCTCAACCTGGTCGGCGTGATGGGCGAGGCGACCAAGGAACAGGTCTGGGGCTATCTTACGAATTATGTCCCGGACGCGAACCCGGCAACCTATCCGGCGCTCGACCGTCTGATCGGCTATGCGCTCGCCTATGCCCGCGATTTCGTCGCCCCGACGCTCAAGAAGCGTGCGCCGGTGGGCGTGGAGATCGAGGCGCTCCGGCGGCTCGACGCCGAACTCGCTGTCCTGCCCGCCGACGCGACCGCCGAGGCGATCCAGGACCAGGTCTATGAGATCGGCAAGACCGGCGGCTTCGAGAATCTGCGCGACTGGTTCAAGGCGCTGTACGAGACGCTGCTCGGCTCCGAACAGGGGCCCCGCATGGGCAGCTTCATCGCGCTGTACGGCATCGCGAACAGCCGCAAGCTGATCGCGGAAGCGCTGGCGAAGCTGGCGTAGGTAGCTCTAGCGTATCCTCCCCCGCCCGGGGGAGGATACGGCTACTGACAAGGGAGAAGACCATGCAACGCCGTATCCGCACTGTTCGTTCGGCTGCGCGTGCCTTCCTCCATGGCGAGGCGGCCGGTGGCATCTTCCTGATCGCCGCGGCCGCGCTGGCGATGCTCGCGGCGAACCTGCCGGGCATTTCCGAGACCTATTTCCACACGCTGCACCAAGAGACCGGCCCGGTGATTTCGCCGCTCTATGGCCCGATGACGGTGCATCTCTGGATCAACGACGGGCTGATGGCGGTGTTCTTCCTGCTCGTCGGGCTCGAGATCAAGCGCGAGTTCGTCGACGGGCGGCTGGCGAGCTGGGACCGGCGCCGCCTGCCGGTGATCGCCGCCGCTGCCGGCATGGTGGTGCCTGCCGCCGTCTATCTGCTGATCGCCGGCCGCACGCCGGGCGTCACCAGCGGCTGGGCGATCCCCGCCGCCACCGACATCGCCTTCGCGATCGGCGTGCTGGCGATTCTCGGCAGCCGCGCGCCCGCCGCGCTCAAGCTGTTCCTGACCACGGTGGCGATCGTCGACGACATGGGCGCGGTGGCGATCATCGCGGTGGCGTACACCGCGCATATCGACCTGATAGCGCTCGTCGGCGCGGCGGTGGTGCTTGGCGTGATGATCGCCTGCAACCGCCTCGGCGTGCGCCACCTCGCCGTGTACCTCGCGCTGGCAGTGGTGCTGTGGGTGCTGGTGTTCCAGTCGGGCGTGCATGCGACCATCGCGGGCGTCGCCGCGGCGATGACGATCCCGCTGGTCAAGTCCCCGGCCGCGCCCGATGCCGTGGACTCGCCGCTCCACCGGCTGGAGCATGCGCTGCATCCCTGGTCTGCGTTCCTGATCGTGCCGCTGTTCGGCTTCGCCAATGCCGGCGTCTCGTTCGAGGGGCTGTCGCCGGCGATCCTGCTCGAGCCGCTGCCGCTGGGCATCGCTGCGGGCCTGTTCCTCGGCAAGCAGCTCGGCATCTTCGGCAGCATCTGGCTGGCGGTGAAGACCGGCATCGCCAAGCGCCCCGGCAATGCCGGCTGGCGGCAGATCTACGGCGTGTCGCTGCTCGCGGGCATCGGCTTCACGATGAGCCTGTTCATCGGCGGCCTCGCCTTCCCGGGCAACGCGCTGTTCGTCGACGAGGTGAAGATCGGCGTGCTGCTCGGCTCGATCCTGTCGGCGGTGGCGGGTTACGCGGTCCTGCGGTCCGCCAGCACCGCCACGCCCAAAATCGCCAACCCGCCCAGCGCCAGCAGCGCGCCGACCCAGCCGGTCGACGTCCAGCCGTAACCGGCGGCGATCGCCAGCCCGCCCAGCCAGGGGCCGAGCGCGTTGGCGGTGTTGAACGCCGAGTGGTTGAGCGCGGCGGCCAGCGCCTGCGCGTCGCCGGCCACGTCCATCAGCCGGGTCTGGAGCACCGGGCCGAGCGCCCCGGCAAAGCCGATCGCGAACACATCGATCGCCACCAGCGGCAGCGAATGCGCCGCCAGCGGATAGAGCGACAGCGCAACGGCGCTCGCGATCAGCAGCGCCGCACCGGTCGGCATCAGCGCACGATCGGCGAAGCGCGGCACGACGATGTTGCCCGCGATCATCCCGAGCCCAAAGATCGCCAGCACCAGCGGCACGCCCCAGGGCGGGGTGCCGGTGACGTGCATCAGCGTCGAGGCGACATAGGTGTAGACGCAGAATAGCCCGCCAAAGCCGATTGCACTGACACCGAGCGTCAGCCACACCTGTCCGTTCGCCAGGGCACTGAGCTCCCGCAACGGGCTCGCGCCTTGCTCCGGACGGTCTTTCGGCGCCAGCCACACGACCAGCGCTACCGTGAGCATCGCCAGCGCCGCGACCACCGCAAAGCCCCAGCGCCAGCCCACTGCCTGCCCCAGCCAGTTGGCTGCCGGCACGCCCAGCACGGTGGCGACGGACAGCCCGAGCATGATGCGACCAACCGCCTGCGAGCGCTGGTCATACGGCACCAGCGATGCCGCCACGAGTGCGGCGATCCCGAAATAGGCGCCGTGCGGCAGCCCGCTGAGGAAGCGGAACAGCAGCATCCAGTGATAGGTCGGCGCCAGCGCGCTCAGCGCGTTGAACAGCGCGAAGCTCGCCATCAGCGCGATCAGCAGCGTCCGCCGCGACCATTTCGCCGCCGCCACCGCGAGCAGCGGCGCCCCCACCACCACCCCCAGCGCATAGGCGCTGATCACATGGCCCGCGGTCGGCTCGTCGATGCCGAGGCCCTTGGAGAAATAGGGCACGAGGCTCATCGTCGCGAATTCGGTGGTGCCGATCGCGAATCCGCCCATGGCGAGCGCGAAGTGGACCAGGCCCGGCGAGCGGGCGGCGGAGCGTTGAACGGGGGCGTGCACGGCTCGCAAATGGATTTGCTGCAGTGCAGCGTCAATTCAAAAACCGTGCAACCGCAACTGCTTTGCGCGCAATCAAGGACAGGCGGGCAACGCGGCGTTCCAGCCGCGCCGCCGCAGCACCAGCCGGTAATAGAGCGCGGACGCGAGCAACTGCGCCAAGGTAGCGAGCAGCGCCGGCCTTCCCTCCGCCGGGTCGAGCCAGTTGAGCCCGGCGATCGCCGCCAGCACCAGCAGCGTCACCACCGCGGCCAAGGGGTGGAGCGGCATGCGATAGGGTCCATGCGCGGTGCTGCCCCGATGCCGTCCGACGATCGCCGCCAGTGCGAGTCCGGCATAGATGGCGATCAGCCCCGTGCCGCTCAGCACCAGCAGCAGCCGCAGCGGCAGGAAGCAGGCGGCGATGCCGATCGCCCCCGAGGCGAGCGTCGCCCGCGCGGGCGATCCGAAGCGCGGGTGAATCGCCTCGAGCCAGGCATCCAGCGGTCTGCCCCAGCTTTCGTCGCGCGCGGTGGCGTAGAAGAACCGTCCATTGGCAAGGATGCAGGCAATCACCGCATTGACGATCGCGACGACGATGCCCGCCGCGACCCACAGGGCGAGCGCCGATCCCCCGCGCATCCGCACAAAGGCGCCGAACGGGTCTTCGGCGGACAGGAACGCCGCAAGATCGGGCGTGGCGACCAACGCCGCGACGACCGGCACCGCCTCCAGCAGCAGGGCGCCAGCAAGGGCCAGCAGGATCGCGCGGGCGATGCGATGGGAGGCGCCATGCATCTCTTCGCCGAAATAGACGGCTGCGCCATAGCCGTTGAGCGCGAAGATCGCGACCGAGGTCGCCAGCCCGATATTCGCGGCGCTCGCCGGCACCAGCCCGTCGGTACCGGGCGCCACCGGGTGCAGCAGCAGCGGCAGCACGTCCCGCACCGGCGCCGCCAGGCCCAGCGCCAGAATCACCAGCACCGCCGCCACTTCCGCGGCGAGGAAGGCGCCGGTCAACAGCGCGTTGAAGCGGATGTTGAGGATGCCGACCAGGGTCGAGGCCAGCAGCACGCCGACGGCAACCGGCACCGGCGGCAGTCCCGGCACGACCGTCGACCCCACGGATGCGATCCCCAGCGCCGCTACCGGCGGGAAGAGCAGGTTGTTGCAGGCATTGACGCCCAGCATCATGAACCCGGCCGCCGGCCCCAGTGTCTGCCCTACCATCACATATTCGCCCCCGGCCACCGGGAAGGCGGACGAGAGCTCGGCATAGATCAGCGCCGTGGCGAGGCACACCACGCCGGCGATCGCCAGCGCCAGCAGCGTGCCGGTGCCGGCGATCTGCAGGCTGCCCGGCACGATCACGAACAGCGACGATGCCGGGGTGGTGATCGACAGGGTGAGGAGCAGCACGCCCGCGGTGCCCAGGCTGCGGTCCAGTCGTGCGTTCGTTTGCGGCATCGGCCCCCCGAGATGCGGGGCAGCGTGGCGACCGCGTGCAGGCACGTCAATCACCCCGGCTTGCCCTGCCCGTGCTATTCGCTAGGTTGCGCGCGTGGCTTCTCCCACCCCTTCGGCCGGCGACGGCGCCCGCGCCCGGCTCGTCCATGCGCTCGGCGAAGTCGCGGGCGGTGACCGCAAGGCGCTCAAAACCGTCTATGATCTGACGGCGGCGAAGCTGATGGGCGTCTGCCTGCGTATCTGCCAGGACCGCGAGGCCGCAGAGGATGTGATGCAGGACGTGTATCTGAAGGTGTGGGACAAGGCAGGGCGCTTCGATGCGTCGCGTGCCAGCCCGATCACCTGGCTGTGCACGATCGCCCGCAACACCGCGATCGACTGGCGCCGCGCACGCGGGCTGGGCGAGACCGCCCCGGTCGAAGCCGCGCTGGAACTGCCCGATGGCCGCCCTTCGGCCGAGGCGATGCTCGAAGCAGGAGAGACGCAGGCGCGCATCTTCGATTGCCTGGAGGCGCTGGAGGAAAAGCCGCGCGGGGCGATCCGAGCTGCCTTCTTCCACGGCCGCACCTATCCCGAACTCGCCGCCGCCGCCGCGGTGCCGCTCGGCACGATGAAGAGCTGGATCCGGCGCGGGCTGCTGCAATTGCGGGGGTGTCTCGGCGATGGCTGAGCCGCTGCGGCCCGAAGACGAAGACATTGCGCTCGCCGCCGAACTGGCGCTGGGGCTGCTGGAAGGCGACGACCTCGCCGCCGCGCGCCGCCGGCAGTTGGCCGACCCCGGCTTCGCCGCGGCGGTGGAGCGCTGGGTGCTCGATTTCGCCCCGCTGGCGCTCGGCGGTGTCGACGTGGCCGTCTCGGCCGGGCTGTGGCAGCGGATCGAGGCGCGGCTTCCCGGCGCGGAACCTGGCACCGTGGTCGCGCTGCGCCGCTGGCGGGCGATCGCGATCGCGACCAGCGCGGCCGCCGCGGTGCTGCTCGCCATCCTGCTGCTGCGTCCGGTGCCGCAACCGGTGGTGCTGCCGCCGCCGCCGGTCGTCGTCGCGCAGATCACCGGTACCGCAGGTGCTGCATTTGCGGCGCGCTACGATGCCGAGCAGGGCATGCTCCACGTCCGCACCGAGGCGATGCCCGCCAGCCGCCGAGCGCCCGAGCTGTGGGTGATCCCGGCGGGCGGCAAGCCGGTGTCGCTCGGCCTGGTCGCCGCACAGGGCGACCGTGACATGGCGGTGGCTCCCGCCCATCGCACGCTGCTCGCCGAGGGCGCGACGCTGGCGGTGACGATGGAAGACGCCGCCACCGCGCCGCACGCCGGCCCCAGCGGCCCGCCGGTCGCGGCAGGAAAAATCACGATTCTTTAATGATCGCTGCATCCGGGGCGTCGGCCGCCCCGTAGCTGCCGCGCATCTCCGCAAAGAGGGGTGCGTAGCAAGAGGAAGCTAGAAGATGCGCAAGATCCGTCTCGCCTCGCTCACCGGAATCGTCGGTGCCGCGCTGCTCGCTACCGGCGCCGTCGCCGCCGTGCAGAATTTCCCGATGGTCGGCGGTGCCGCGATGTACCCGACCAAGAACATCGTCGAGAATGCGGTGAACTCGAAGGATCACACCACGCTGGTCGCCGCCGTGAAGGCCGCCGGGCTGGTCGATACGCTGTCGGGCCCGGGCCCGTTCACCGTCTTCGCGCCGACCAACGCCGCCTTCGCCAAGCTCCCCGCCGGCACCGTCGACACGCTGGTGAAGCCCGAGAACAAGGCGACGCTCACCAAGATCCTCACCTACCATGTCGTCGCCGGCAAGCTGAACGCTGCCGACATCGCGGCCAATGCCAAGGCGCATGGCGGCAAGGCGACGCTCACCACGGTCGAGGGTGCGCCGATCACCGTCATGAAGGGCCCGAGCGGCGGCTGGTGGATCGAGGATGCCAAGGGCGGCAAGGCCAAGATCACCATCGCCGACGTCAACCAGTCGAACGGCGTGATCCACGTGATCGACAGCGTCCTCATGCCCTGAGGCTGTCGAGGGCCTCGCGCGCTCCCCCCTTTGGGCGAGGCCCGGCCCGCCGGCGAACCTCCTTGCCGGCGGGCTTACGCCTTCAGACGCCGAGCCATTGCAGCGGCGCGGGCAGGCCGAAGGTCGTGTAGTCCACTTGCAGCACGCGGCGATGACCGGTTGCGGTGCTCGCCGCCGAGGCATGGAGGATAGGTGTGCGATAGGCCCAGACGTCGCCAGCTTCGGCGAGGCACATCGCGGTGCCGCATGCCGCCACCGCCGCGGCGATTTCACCCTCCGGAATCCTTCCCAGTCGGTGCGAACCGGGCGCGATGAGCAGTGGCGCGTTATCCTCCGGCACCGGATCGAGATGGATGCGCAACGTCACCATGGCTTCGATGACATCAAAAGGCGGCTCGACATGGAGCAGGCCCTGCTTGGTCGACCAGGGGCCGTAGCCCGGAACATCGGCCCGCCGGCGAACGGCGATTGTGCGATCCTGATGCCAGCCGAGCGCCCAGTTGTTCGCCGCGCTCTTGTCGAAGCAGATCGCGCGCACGGGCCGGGCAGTCGGTCCCAGATAGTCGGCTGCCGTTGCGCCCAACGCATCCGGTGCGAGTAGCTCGGCCAGACCATCCACGCCGTGCAGCCGCAGCCCGGCCCTGTCGGCCGGCAATATCCCTGCCAGTGCGCGCAACCTTGTGAGAAAAGGGGCGGCTGCACCGGCAAGGTGCGCCGCCCCATCGCGTTCGAAATCGAGCGGCACGTGGTTCAGAGCTTCTCGGTCAGCTCCGGCACCAGCGTGAACAGGTCGCCGACCAGGCCGATGTCCGCCACCTGGAAGATC
Organism: Sphingomonas trueperi; assembly: GCF_011927635.1. Lineage (GTDB taxonomy): Bacteria > Pseudomonadota > Alphaproteobacteria > Sphingomonadales > Sphingomonadaceae > Sphingomonas > Sphingomonas trueperi. The sequence continues at coordinate 433,609 of NZ_JAATJB010000001.1, read as the reverse complement.
GGCGCGTCCTCGTCCTTGTTGATCGCGACGATCGTCTTCGAATCCTTCATGCCGGCGAGGTGCTGGATCGCCCCCGAGATGCCGACGGCGACATAGACCATCGGCGCGACGATCTTGCCGGTCTGGCCGACCTGATAGTCGTTGGGCGCATAGCCTGCGTCCACCGCCGCGCGGCTGGCGCCGACCGCGGCACCCAGCTTGTCGGCGAGCGGATCGATCAGCGCGTGGAACTGCTCCTGCGAGCCCAGCGCGCGGCCGCCCGAGACGATCACCTTGGCGCTGGTCAGCTCCGGACGCTCCGAGGCGGCAATCTCGGCGCCGACGAAGGCCGAGAGACCCTTGTCGCCCGCCGCCGCGACGGCTTCCACCGTGCCGCTGCCGCCGGTCGCCGCCGCCTTGTCGAACGCGGTGCCGCGCACGGTGATCACCAGCTTCTTATCGCTGGTCTGCACGGTGGCGATCGCGTTGCCGGCATAGATCGGCCGGGTGAAGGTGTCCGGCCCCTCGACCGAGAGGATGTCCGACAGCTGCATCACGTCGAGCGCGGCGGCGACGCGCGGCGCCACGTTCTTGCCCGTGGTGGTCGCCGGGAACAGCACCGCGTCATGGCTATCCATCAGCTGGACCACCAGCGGCGCGACATTCTCGGCAAGGAAATGCTCATAGGCCGCGTCGTCGGCGACATGGACCTTGCCCACGCCGGCGATCTGCGCGGCCGCCTCGGCCACCGCCGAGACGCCTTTGCCGGCGACGAGCAGATGCACCTCACCCAGCTTTGCCGCCGCGGTGACGGTGGAGAGCGTCGCGTCCTTGACGCTCTGATTGTCGTGTTCGACCCAAACCAGCGTCTTCATCACGCGACTCCCATGCCCTTGAGCTTCTCGACCAGTTCGTCGACCGAACCCACCTTGATGCCCGCCTGGCGCTTGGCCGGCTCGACGACCTTCAGCGTCTTGAGGCGCGGGGTGACGTCGACGCCGTAGTCGGCGACGGTCTTCTTCGCGACCGGCTTGGTCTTCGCCTTCATGATGTTCGGCAGCGTGGCGTAGCGCGGCTCGTTGAGGCGGAGATCGGTGGTGACGATCGCCGGCAGCTTGAGGTCCACGGTCTCGAGGCCGCCGTCGATCTCGCGGGTCACGTGCACACGGTCACCGGCGATCTCGACCTTGGAGGCGAAGGTGCCCTGCGCCCAGCCGAGCAGCGCGGCGAGCATCTGGCCGGTCTGGTTCGAATCGTCGTCGATCGCCTGCTTGCCGAGGATGATCAGCCCGGGCTGCTCCTCTTCGGCGACCTTGGCGAGCAGCTTGGCGACGGCCAGCGGCTCGATCTCGTCATCGGTCTGGATCAGGATGCCGCGATCGGCACCCATGGCGCGCGCGGTGAGCAGCACATCGGTCTCCGCCTTGGCGACGCCGATGGTGACGACGACGATCTCGGTCGCGGCGCCCTTCTCCTTCAGCCGTACCGCTTCCTCGATCGCGATCTCGTCGAAGGGGTTCATGCTCATCTTGACGTTCGCCAGATCGACGCCCGTCCCGTCCGCTTTCACGCGGGGCTTCACGTTATAGTCAAGCACACGCTTGACTGGTACCAGGACCTTCATCGCATCCTTCCTGTCTGCCGGGGCTCTCCCCCTGACAATTGGGTTACGTTTACGCGAACGTCAACCGCTCGCAAGCGATTCGGCGTACGCCTGCATCAGCGTGCCGAAGGATTCCGGGGGCGGAAATTTTGGATAGCTGTACGAAGCGCCCGTCGCGGCCCAGGGCAGCGCCTCCTCGGTCCAGGTCTCGAAGAAGGGCGGGGTGGACATCGGCGCATCGAGCATCGTCGTGCGGATGTTCACGAAGGCGTCGAGACCCTCGGGCCGCGTGAACAGCCAGCTCTTGCAATGCTCGCAGTGGAAATGCCGAGTGGCGCCGTGAAGGCCGCCGATCACCGGCACGCCTTCGATCACTGCGAAGCGTTCCGCCGGGTAGAGGCCGCTCAGCGAATAGGCGCTGGCGGTCATGCGCTGGCAGCCGGTGCAGTGGCAGGCCATGGTGACGAGCGCATCGCCCGTCACCCGGAACCGCACGCGGCCGCAGCGGCAGCCGCCCTCGACCGACTTGCCAGTCGGGGCGGCCGTATCGCTCACGCGACCTTCTTGACCTCCGCCACGATCTTCTGGGCGGCGTCGCCCAGGTCGTTGGCGGGAACGATGGCGAGGCCCGAATTGGCCAGGATGTCCTTGCCCTGCTGCACGTTGGTGCCTTCGAGGCGGACGACCAGCGGCACCGCGAGGTTCACTTCCTTGGCGGCCGCGACGATGCCTTCCGCGATGATGTCGCAGCGCATGATGCCGCCGAAGATATTGACCAGGATGCCCTTCACCGCCGGATCGCTCAGGATGATCTTGAACGCCGCGGTGACCTTCTCCTTGTTCGCGCCGCCGCCGACGTCGAGGAAGTTGGCCGGGAACATGCCGTTCAGCTTGATGATGTCCATCGTGGCCATCGCCAGGCCGGCGCCGTTGACCATGCAGCCGATGTCGCCGTCGAGCTTGATATAGGCGAGGTCGTACTTCGACGCCTCGAGCTCCATCGGATCCTCTTCGGTCTCGTCGCGCAGTTCCATCAGGTCCTTGTGACGGAACATCGAGTTCGAATCGAAGCCGACCTTGGCGTCGAGCACCATCAGCTTGTTGTCCTCGGTGACGGCGAGCGGGTTGATCTCGATCTGCGAGGCGTCGGTGCCGAGGAAGGCGTTGTACACCTTGCCGGCCAGGCTCTGCGCCTGCTTGGCGAGATCGCCCTCGAGGCCGAGCGCCTTGGCGACGGCGCGGCCGTGGTGCGGCATGAAGCCGGTCGCGGGATCGACGTCGAAGGTGTGGATCTTCTCGGGCGTGTCGTGCGCGACGGTTTCGATGTCCATGCCGCCTTCGGTCGAGACGACGAACGCGACTCGGCCGGTGGCGCGATCGACCAGCAGCGCGAGGTAGAATTCCTTGGCGATGTCGACGCCGTCGGTGACGTACAGGCGGTTGACCTGCTTGCCGGCAGCGCCGGTCTGGATCGTCACCAGCGTGTTGCCGAGCATCTCGGTCGCGGCGTGGCGGACTTCGTCCTCGGTCTTGGCGAGGCGGACGCCGCCCTTGGCTTCGGCCGGCAGTTCCTTGAACTTGCCCTTGCCGCGGCCGCCGGCATGGATCTGCGCCTTCACGACATAGAGCGGCCCGGGCAGCTTCTTGGAGGCTTCGACGGCCTCTTCGACGCTCATCGCGGCAAAGCCGGCCGGCACGGGCACGCCGAACTTCGCGAGCAGTTCCTTGGCCTGATATTCGTGGATGTTCATGGGAGCAGTCCGCCTTTTCAAGGGAACGGGGAAAGGATCGCGCCCGCCTAAGCACAGCGCGCGCGTGAAATCCACCCTTTTAGGGATTATTGCGATTGCGAATTGCTTGCAACATGGCGCATCATCCGGATGGAGCTCGGATTCATAGAACCAGCCCGATTACCATCTCGTGAAGCGGGAAGGGGGGCATTCGCCCTCCTCACACCATCGTCATTCCCGCGAAGGCGAGAATCCATTCGCAAGGACGCTGGGGGACAGAACCGGGGCATCCGCGCCAATGGATCCCAGCCTTCGCGGCGATGACGGTGGGTAGTGAGAATGGCGGTGCAACCCCGCCCGGGCATCTTCGCCTCGTGCTCAAACGCCCCTCCCGCCTCAGCGAAGCGGGAGGGGGAGCACGCATCACGCCTCGGTGCGGGCCTTGACGATCTTGCCCGGGTTCGCGGGCGGCTCGCCCTTGGGCAGCGCGTCGACATGGTCCATGCCGTCGATCACTTCGCCCCAGACGGTATACTGGCCGTCGAGGAAGGTCGCGTCGTCGAGGCAGATGAAGAACTGCGAGTTGGCGCTGTTCGGATTGTTGGTGCGCGCCATCGAGCAGACCCCGCGGACATGCGGCTCCTTCGAGAATTCCTGCGCCAGGTCCGGCTTGTCCGAACCGCCCATGCCGGTGCCCGAGGGATCGCCGCCCTGCGCCATGAAGCCGTTGATCACGCGGTGGAAGATCACGCCGTCGTAGAAGCCTTCGTCGGCCAGGCCGGCGATGCGCGCGACATGGTTCGGCGCGAGATCGGGGCGCAGGCGGATGCGGACGTCGCCGGTGTCGAGCGTGAGTACGAGCGTAGTGGGTTCGGCCATGGGGCACCTCTTCTCTAAAACTGGAACGAAGCCCTAAGCGGTGCGCTGCCGACTTGCAAATCCCCGCCGGGGATGGCAGCGCCCCTCGAACGGGGCCGCAGCACGGGAGGTCGGACGGTGAGCGAGACCGAACTGCACGAAGAGGCCGCCGCGCCCGAGAGCCAGCTCGACGAGGACGATCGGCTCAAGCCCGAATTCGTCAGCGCGGTGCTCGATGCGGTGGACGAGGGCGACGACGAGGCCGCGCATGTGCTGGTCGCGCCGCTCCATCCCGCCGACATCGCCGACCTGATCGAGCTGGTGCCGTCGGAGCGGCGCGCCGACGTCGTCACCGCCATCTCCGACCTGATCGACGGCGACGTGCTCGCCGAGATGAACGACTGGGTGCGCGAGGCGCTGGTCGACGCGCTCGAACCGCACCAGGTGGCGAACCTCGCCGCCGAGCTCGATACCGACGATGCGGTCGCGATCATCGAGGACATGGACGTCGAAGACCAGCGCGAGGTGCTCCGCGCGCTCGACCCCGATGACCGCGCCGCGATCGAGGAGGCGCTGTCCTACCCCGAGGAATCCGCCGGCCGCCTGATGCAGCGCGAGCTGATCGCGGTGCCCGAGCATTGGACCGTCGGCGACGTGCTCGACTATCTGCGCGGCAATGACGAGCTGACCACCGATTTCTGGGAAATCTTCGTCGTCGATCCCTCGCACAAGCCGATCGGCACCTGCGAGCTCTCCTGGATCCTGCGCACCCCGCGCGCGATCGCGATCAGCGACGTGATGAAGCGCGAGCAGACGCTGATCCCGATCGACATGGACCAGGAGGAAGTGGCGCTGCGCTTCCAGAAATACGCGCTGATCTCGGCCGCCGTGGTCGATCTCAGCGGGCGGTTGGTCGGGATGATCACGGTGGACGACATCGTCCACATCATCTCGCAGGAAGCGGGCGAGGACATTCTCCGCCTGTCGGGCGCGGGCGAAGGCGACATCAACGAGCCGGTGCTGCTGACGGTGCGCACCCGGCTGACCTGGCTGTTCGTCAATCTCGGCACGGCGATGCTGGCCGCCTCGGTGGTCGGGCTGTTCCAGGGCGAGATCGCCAAGTTCGCGCTGCTCGCGGTGCTGATGCCGATCGTCTCGGGCATGGGCGGCAATGCCGGCACCCAGACGCTGGCGGTGGTGGTCCGCGCGATTGCCACCAACCAGCTCACCGAATCGAACACCTTGCGGATGATCTGGCGCGAACTGCGCATCGCCGCGGCCAATGGTGCGACGCTGGGGCTGGCGATCGGGGCGGGGACGATGCTGGTCTATGGCATTCCGTGGCTGGCGGTCGTGATCGCGGCGGCGATGGTGATCAACAACGTGATCGCGGGGCTTTCGGGGGTGCTGATCCCGGTGACGCTGGACCGGCTGCGCGTCGACCCCGCGGTATCCTCGGCGGTGTTCGTCACGATGATGACCGACGTGATGGGATTCTTCTCGTTCCTCGGTCTCGCGACATTGGTGGGGCTGGGCGGCTGACTTGATCGCGGGGCGGGGATTGCCCAAATCGGCGGCGTGCCACTCCATCTCACCAAGGTCGCCTTTGCCTGCGACAGCGTCGATTTCCTGCGGTCCCGGCTCGAGGCGCGCGCGGCCGCAGGCGGCGTCGCGCTGACCACGCGTTATCTGCCCAAGCGGCACGCGGAGATCGACGGCGGCTCGCTGTTCTGGATCCTCAAGCACCAGCTGGTCGGCCGCTCGCCGATCCTCGGCTTCGGCGAGGCCGAGGGCGGGCGCACCGCGATCCTGCTGGAGCCCAAGCTGGTGCTGGTCCAGGCGCGGCCCAAGCGCGCGCATCAGGGGTGGCGCTATCTGGAAGATGCCGATGCGCCGCGCGATCTGGGCGATCTGGACGGCGGGGCGGACGAGCTGCCGCCGTCGCTGATGGGCGAGCTTGCCGGGCTGGGGCTGCTTTAAGCCTCTCCCCTTTAAGCGACGCTCAAACCGCCTCCGCCCGCAGCGGGCGGCTGAGCAGTGCGTCGATCACTTCGGCCACCGGCGCGCCTTCGAGCAGGGCGTTGACTGCCAGCGTGACCGGCATCTCCACCCCAGCTTCCGCCGCCGCCTCGCGCAGCACCGGGGCGGTGAAGGCACCTTCGGCCACCGTCTTGCGATCCGACAGCAGCTCGGCGGCGCTGCGACCCTGGCCAAGGCCCACGCCCAGCGAGAAGTTGCGCGAATTGGTCGACGAGCAGGTCAGCACCAGATCGCCTAGCCCCGAAAGCCCGGTCAGCGTCTCCGCCTGCGCGCCGCGCGCCAGCCCGAAGCGGGTCATCTCGGCAAAGCCCCGCGCGATCAGCGCCGCGCGCGCGTTGAGGCCCAGCCCGGCGCCCTCCACCACCCCGCAGGCGATGGCCAGCACGTTCTTCACCGCCCCGCCGATCTCCGCGCCGATCACGTCGGCCGAGGCATAGGGGCGGAAGGCGGGCGCGCCGAGCCGATCGCTCAGCCGCGTGCGCAGGTCGGCATCCTCGCACGCCAGCGTCACCGCCGTCGGCTTTCCCGCCGCGACCTCGTGCGCGAAGGTGGGGCCGGAGAGCACCGCGATCGGCGCATCCGGCGCGACGCTGCGCGCCACTTCGCCGACCAGCAGCCGGGTGCCCGCCTCGATGCCCTTGGCGCACAGCACCAGCGGCGTCGTGCCCACGGTCATCTCGGCCAGCACCGCGCGGACATGCTGCGCCGGCGCCACCACCAGCAGTGCGTCGCAGCCGGCAAGATCGCCCAGGCTGCCGGTTGCGCGGATGCTGGGCGAAAGCGGCACCCCGGCGAGGAACTGGCGGTTCTCGTGGTCCGCGTTGATGCTCGCCACCACCTCGGCCTCCCGCGCCCAAAGCAGCACCGGCGCATCGCCGCGCGCCGCCACCTGCGCGAGCGCGGTGCCCCAGGCGCCGCCGCCGATCACCCCGATCTTCATGCCTTCACTCCCGCGCCGCGCACCTTTTCCGCATCCGGATCGAGCGGCCAGCGGGGCCGCGCGGGTACGTCGAGCGGATCGGTAAGGCCCTGCGCGAAACGTTCGGCGCCGGCCCAGGCGATCATCGCGGCATTGTCGGTGCACAGCCACAAGGGCGGCGCGACGAAGGGCAGGGCATGCTCGGCTGCCAGCGCCTCCAGCGCCGTCCGCACCGCGGTATTGGCCGCGACACCGCCTGCCACGACCAGCGCGGTGGGCCGGGTCACCGCCAGCGCCAGCCGGGTGCGATCGACCAGGCAGTCGACCACCGCCTGCTGGAACGACGCGGCGAGGTCCTCGGCGCTATAGTCGTTGACCGCGCGCGCGACCGCGCTCTTGAGGCCCGCAAAGGAGAAATGCGGCTCGCCCGACCCGACCAGCGGGCGCGGCAGCGGCACCGCCTTGGGGTTGCCGCGCTCGGCGGCCTTCTCCACTGCCGGACCGCCGGGAAAGCCGAGGCCGAGCAGCTTGGCGGTCTTGTCGAAGGCTTCGCCCGCCGCATCGTCGATCGTGGTGGCGAGCCGTCGGTAGCGGCTCACGCCCTCGACCAGCAGCAGCTGGCAATGCCCGCCCGAGACGAGCAGCAGCAGGTACGGGAATTCCAGGCTCCGGTCGCCGAGGCGTGGGGAGAGCGCATGGCCCTCGAGATGATTCACCGCGACCAGCGGCTTGCCCGCGGCGAGCGCCAGCGCCTTGCCGGTGACCAGGCCCACCATCACCCCACCGATCAGCCCCGGCCCCGCCGTGGCGGCGATCGCGTCGACATCGGCCAGCGTCACGCCTGCCTCTTCCAGCGCCGCCTCGATCAGCGGCCCCAGCATCTCGACATGCGCGCGCGCGGCGATCTCGGGCACCACGCCGCCATAGGGCCGGTGCGCCTCTTCCTGGCGCGCCAGCTTGTGCGCGCGGATCGTGCCGTCGCTGGTCACCAGAGCCGCCGCGGTTTCGTCGCAGCTCGATTCAAGTCCGAGGATGAGTGCCATGCATCCCATCTAAGCCGCTTGGCGGCAGGGTCCAGAGGCCGGGGGCGTTTGGCTCCGCGATTACCCCCATTGCCGTCCTCTCCGCACGACCCTAGCACCACGCCCATGACTGCACTTCGCATCGGCACGCGCGGCTCGCCGCTCGCCCTTACCCAGGCCCATATGGTGCGCGACGCGCTCAAGGCCGCGCACGGCATCGAGGGCGAGATCGTTATCGTCCGCACCACCGGCGACAAGGTGCAGGACCGCCCGCTCGCCGAGATCGGCGGCAAGGCGCTGTGGACCAAGGAGCTGGATCGCGCGCTGCTGGCGGGCGAGATCGACTGCGCGGTGCATTCGATGAAGGACGTCGAGACCGTCCGCCCCGAGACGATCGCGATCGCCGCGATGCTGCCCCGCGCCGATGTGCGCGACCGGCTGGTCGGCGCCGAATCGCTCGCCGCGCTCAAGCCCGGTGCGGTGATCGGCACCGCCTCGCCGCGCCGCGCCGCGCAGGTGAAGCGCCACCGACCGGACGTGACCACCGTGCTGTTCCGCGGCAATGTCGATACGCGGCTCGCCAAGCTCGCGGCGGGCGAGGCGGATGCGACCTTGCTCGCGTCGGCGGGGCTGGAGCGGCTGGGGCGCTTCGATGTCGGCCATGTGCTGCCCACCAACGTGATGCTGCCGGCCCCGGCGCAGGGGGCGGTGGGGATCGAGGCGCGTGCCGACGATTCGCGGATGCTCGGGCTGCTTGCCGCGATCGACCACCCGAAGACCCGCGGCTGCGTGCTGGCCGAGCGGGCGCTGCTCGCCGCGCTGATGGCCGACTGCCATTCGCCGGTCGCCGCGCTGGCGACGATCGAAGGCGCGATCCTCACCATCGAGGCCGAACTCTATGCGGCCGACGGCAGCGCGCATGTCCACGGCATGATCGAAGGCGCGCCCGAGGATGCGATGCTGCCCGCGACGCTCGCCCGCGACCTGCTCGACCGCGCGCCCGAGGCGGTACGCGCGCTGTTCGCCGGATGAGCCGGCCGATCGCGGTGCTGCGGCCCGAGCCTGGCAACCGCATCACCGCCGCTGCCGTGGAGGGACGCGGTCGCACCGCGATCCGCCTGCCGCTGTTCGCCACGCGGCCGCTGGCATGGGAGGTCGCCGATCCGAGCGGCTTCGATGCGCTGATCCTGACCAGCGCGAACGCCGTCCGGCTAGCAGGGGAGGGCATGTCGAGGCTGCGGGGCCTGCCCGTCCACGCCGTGGGCGAAGCAACCGCGTCCGCCGCCCGGCGCGCGCATTTCGATGTCGTCGCGGTGGGCGGTGCGGGGGCGGCGGCGCTGGTCGCGGAGGCCGAGGCGGCGGGGGTGCGGCGTGCCCTGCACCTCGCGGGTCAGGAGCGGACGTTGCACGTCGGCGGCATCGTCGCGGCGGTTGTCCCGGTCTATGCCAGCGAGATCCTGCCGATTGCCGCCACGGACGCCGCAGCGCTGACGGGCTGCGTGGCCTTGGTCCAGTCCGCGCGCGCCGGCGCGCGGTTGGCGGAGATCGTGCCCGACCGCGGCACCGTACGGCTCGCGGCCGTCAGCGAAGCGGCCGCCGCCGGGGCGGGGCCGGGCTGGGCGGTGACCGCCGTCGCGGCCCGCCCCGAGACCGAAACGCTGCTCGACCTTGCCGTTGCGCTCGCGGATTGACCCGCGGGGCTGGTTGACCCGGGAAGCCCGCGCGGCGAAAAGGGCGGCCATGAGCGACGAGCCCCTGGCGCCCGAGCCGGTCCGAACCCTGAGTCCGCGCCGTAATCGAATGATCCCCGTTGGGCTGGGCTTCCTTGCCGGCGTCGCGCTCACCGCGGGTGCGATCGAGCTGGCCGGCCCGCATCTCAAGACCACGACGGACGATCCGAACAAGCCGGCAGCCTCGGCATCGCCCGCGGTCCCGCCGCTCAAGGTGCCGCCGCCGGTGCTGGCGCCTGCTACCGACGTGGCGACGCTCGACGCGCGCGAAAGCCAGCTCGCCGCGCGGCTCGATGCGCTGGAGCTGGAGCTGCGCCAGGCCGATGAGAGCGCGCGCAACGCGGCGCAATATTCCACCCAGGCCGAGCGGCTGATGGTCGCCGCCGCAGTGCGCCGTGCGGTCGAGCGCGGCCAGCCGCTGGGCAGCCTGGAGCAACAGCTCCGCGCCCGCTTCGGCGAGCGGCATCCGCAGGCGGTGGCGGCGATCGTGGCCGCTGCCGGTGATCCGCTGACGATCGAGGATCTCCGCATCGCGCTGGATACGATCGCGCCGCGGCTGGGCACCGGGCCGGACGACAGCCTGTGGGTGCGCTTCCGCAGCTTCGTGGGCGACCTGTTCGTGTTGCACCAGGCCGGCATGCCGAGCCCGCGCCCGGCCGAGCGCCTGCGCCGCGCCCGCAGCGCGCTGGCCGCCGGCAATGTCGAAACCGCGATCGCCGAAGTGGCGCACATGCCCGGCGCGTCGGTGGCGGAGGGCTGGACCAGCGCCGCCTCGCGCTATGTGAATGCCCGCAAGGCACTGGACGAAATAGAGAAGGCGGCAGCTGCAACGCCGCCCAAACCCCCGGTCGTGGCGCCGGCAGCCGCCCCCGCCCCGGCACCGGAGACACCGAGGAACGACTGAAATGGCAGACATGGGCCGGTTCGACTGGCAGGATCCGTTCGGGCTCGACGGCGAGCTTACCGACGAAGAGCGGATGGTGCGCGACGCCGCACGCGACTATGCGCAGGGCGAGCTGCTCCCGCGCGTCACCTCCGCCTATCTGGAGGAACGCTTCGACCGCGAGATCATGGCCGAGATGGGCACGCTGGGCCTGCTCGGGCCGACGATTCCCGAAACCTATGGCGGGGCAGGGCTCGGCTATGTCGCCTATGGCCTGGTGGCGCGCGAGGTGGAGCGAGTCGATTCAGGCTATCGCTCGGCGATGAGCGTGCAGAGCTCGCTCGTCATGCACCCGATCCATGCCTATGGCAGCGAGGAGCAGCGGCGGAAATACCTGCCCAAGCTGGCGAGCGGCGAGTGGGTCGGCTGCTTCGGCCTTACCGAGCCGGATGCGGGCTCCGATCCCGCCGGCATGCGCACCCGCGCCGAGAAGATAGACGGCGGCTACCGGATCACCGGCGCCAAGATGTGGATCACCAACTCGCCCATCGCCGACGTCTTCGTAGTCTGGGCGAAGAGCGATGCGCATGATGGCGCGATCCGCGGCTTCGTGCTGGAGCGGGGCATGAAGGGGCTCACCAGCCCCAAGATCGAGGGCAAGCTGTCCTTACGCGCCTCGGTGACCGGCGAGATCGTGATGGACGGCGTGGAAGTCGGCGAAGACGCGCTGCTTCCGAACGTCCAGGGGCTGAAGGGCCCGTTCGGCTGCCTCAACCGCGCGCGCTACGGCATCGCCTGGGGCACGATGGGTGCGGCCGAGGCCTGCTTCCATGCCGCGCGGCAGTACACGCTCGATCGCCACCAGTTCGGCCGGCCGCTCGCTGCGACCCAGCTGGTCCAGCTCAAGCTCGCCAATATGGAGACCGAGATCGCGCTCGGGCTGCAGGCGGCGCTGCGCTGCGGGCGGATGTTCGACGCCGGCACGCTGAGCCCCGAGGCGATCAGCATCATCAAGCGCAACAATTGCGGCAAGGCGCTGGAGATTGCGCGGGTCGCGCGCGACATGCACGGCGGCAACGGCATCTCGGCCGAATTCCACGTGATCCGCCACGCGATCAACCTCGAGACGGTGAACACCTATGAGGGCACGCACGACGTGCACGGGCTGATCCTCGGCCGGGCGATCACCGGCATCGCGGCGTTCTGATGGCGCCCGATCGGCAGCCGGTGCTGGAGGGCGACCTTGTCCGCATCCGGCCGCTGCTCGCAGAGGATTGGGAGGCGCTCTATGCGGTCGCCTCCGATCCGCTGATCTGGGAAGTCCATCCCCGGCCTGACCGCTGGCAGGAGCCGGTATTCCGGCAGTTCTTCGCCGAGGCGCTGGCCTGCGGCGGCGGGCTGGCGATCGAGGACAAGGCGACCGGCGCGATCATCGGCTCCAGCCGCTACGACTATCACGTGCCCGAAGAAGACGAGATCGAGATCGGCTGGACCTTCCTCGCCCGTGCCTATTGGGGCGGCACCTACAATCGCGAGGTCAAGCGGCTGATGCTCGACCATATCCATCGCACTGTGGGCACGGTCGTGTTTCTGGTCGGCAAGGACAATCTCCGCTCGCGCGGCGCCATGGCGAAGATCGGCGGGGAACTGGTTCCCGGGCGCCATCATCGCGGCGGCGGGCAGGTCTTCTCCGACCACGTCGTCTACGCGATCCGGCGCCCGTGAAGCCGCTCGCCGGCATCAAGGTGGTCGAGCTCGCCCGCATCCTGGCGGGGCCCTGGTGCGGGCAGCTGCTCGCCGATCTGGGCGCCGAGGTGGTGAAGGTCGAGCGGCCGGGGGCGGGGGACGATACCCGCCACTGGGGCCCGCCCTTCCTCCACGATGCCGAGGGCGTGCACCGCGATGCCGCCTATTTCCACGCCTGCAACCGCGGCAAGACCAGCATCGGCATCGACATCGCCACCCCGGAGGGCCAGGCGTCCGTAAAGGCGCTGATCGCCGATGCCGATGTGGTGATCGAGAACTACAAGGTCGGCGGGCTGGTGAAATATGGGCTCGATGCCGCCACCCTGCGCGCCGCCCATCCGCGGCTGATCGTCTGCTCGATTACCGGCTTCGGCCAGACCGGGCCCTATGCGACCCGCGCCGGCTATGACTTCATCATCCAGGGCATGGGTGGGGCGATGAGCCTCACCGGCGAGCCCGATGGCGCGCCGCAAAAGGCGGGCGTCGCTTATGCCGACATCTTCACCGGGGTCTATTCGGCGGTCGCGATCCTCGCCGCGCTGCGTCGGCGGGATGTCGAGGGGACGGGCGCGCATATCGACATGGCGCTGCTCGACACCCAGGTGGCGGTGCTGGCCAACCAGGCGCTCAACTGGATGGCGAGCGGCACGGTGCCGCACCGCATGGGCAACGGGCATGCGAATCTGGTGCCCTACCAGGCCTTTGCCTGCCGCGACGGCGAGCTGATCGTGGCGGTGGGCAATGATTCGCAGTTCGCCAGGCTCTGCGCCATCCTCGGGCTCGATCTGGCGCGCGATCCGCGGTTTGCGACCAATCCGGCGCGGGTGACGAATCGCGATGCGCTGATCCCGCGGCTCGCCCGCGCGATCCTCGATTGGGCCAAGGCGGACCTGTACGAAGCGCTGGAGGCGCAGGGCGTGCCGGCGGGACCGATCAACCGCATCGACGAGGTGTTCGCCGACCCGCAGGTGATCGCGCGCGGCATGGCGATCGTCCGCGAGGGGCTGCCGGGCCTGGCCAGCCCGATCACGATCGATGGCGAGCGTATGGTCGCCGAGCGCGCGAGCCCCGCCCGGCCCTGAGCAATCGCGTCCCACAATCCGTCATCCCGGCGGAAGCCGGGATCCATTCGCCACTCGCTGGAAGCAGGAGCCGGTACGGATACCCCAATGGACCCCGGCTTTCGCCGGGGTGACGGCGGGGGGAGTCAGATCGCCGGGTAGCGCAAGCGGCCTATGAAGCGGGAGAGGCTCGGCCGGTTGGTCGTGCGGTTGACGAACCCCGCCTTGGCCTTCTCGAACCGCATGATTCCCTCGATCCGGCGAGCGAGGAAGGCGCGGGTATCGGCCCACTCCTCGCTCTCGTCCTGCACGAATACCGCGATGGTTGCGGCATAGACGCTGCCGAGCGTCATCCGCTTGGTATAATGGTTGTAATCGGTCGCGGTATCGCCCGCCGCGCGCCACATCGCATCCGCCGCGCGCCAGCCGAGCTTGCTTGCCCGCGCGAGGTTATGCGGCATGGCGAGGATCGCCAGCGCCCGGCGCAGCGCGTCGCGATAGGGTGCGAGCAGCGCTAGTCGCGCCTCGACCAGCGCGGTGACACGCGCGCGGATCTTCATCCCCGCCAGCGTCTCGGGCGAGAGTTCGTCGAGCATTGCGCGGTCGATATGCGCGAACCAGGCGTCGATCATCGCCAGCGGGCCGTCCGAGAAGGCGAGTCGCGCCACGTCGCGGTCGACGCCCATGCCGTCGGCGGTGGCGTCCAGCGCCCGCTGGTTCCAGCCGTCAAAGGCGGCATTGGCGGCAAGCGACGGCGCGAGCGCCGCGCGCAGTTCATCGAGGGTGGCGTCGGCGAGATCCATGACTGCTGATCTAGGCCCGAAGCCGCCGCCCGGCAACCGCCTACCCCTTGGGCCGTACCGCGCCTTGCCGCACCAGCACCAGCGCCGCCGCGACCAGCACCGCGCCGAACAGGTCGGCGGTGGCGAGCCGCTCGTCGAAGATGATCCAGCCCAGCGCCGCGCCCACTGCCGGCTGCACCAGCAGCGCGATGCCGATCACCAGCGGCGAGAGATGGCCGAGCGCATAGATCATGCAGCCCTGCCCGATCAGCTGGCTGACGATGGCGAGCGCGAGCAGCGGCCACCAGAGGTGCGGCACGATCTGCTCGCCCATCGCCAGCGCGATCACCAGCAGCGGCGGGATGGTGGCGAGCGAGGACAGGGCCAGCGCCGGCACCGGGCCGAGCGACACCCGCACCCGCGCCATCAGCGCGAAATAGACGGCGTAGAACACGCCGGCGGCGAGGCAGAACAGGTCGCCCGCCAGATGCCGCGAGGAGAGTTCGGCCGAGCGCCCGAGCAGCAGCGCGCCGCCGATCGCCGCCAGCAGCAGCGCCGCGCCCTGCATCCTGCTCGGCCAGGCACGCGCGACGACGAAGCCGTAGATCGGGAAGATCAGCGACGCCGAGTTGCCGAACAGGGTGGAGTTGGCCAGCGTGGTGCGGACGATGCCGATATGCCAGCTCGCCAGGTCCAGCGCGAACACCACCCCGGCGATGGCGAGGATCCACCAGCGCCCGCGGCCCGCGGCGATCGGCTTTTCGCCCATCGCGGCAGCGGCGGAGAACAGGATCGGCGTGGCGATGATCAGCCGCCAGAACGCCGCCGAAACCGGCCCCACATCCGCCATCCGCACGAACAGCGGCCCCGTGGCCAGCGCGGTATTTGCGATCAACGCCGCGACGAGCGCGGTCGCAACATGGCTTCGTGCCGGGGAAGTTTTTGTTGTCGGTGCGTTGCCCTGCATGGCGCCCTCTAACGCCCTATCTGTGCGAAGTCACAAGCTTCCAAAGGAATTTCGATGCCCAGCCTGTTCGATCCGATTCAGCTCGGCGCGATCCATGCCGCCAATCGCGTGTGGATGTCGCCGCTCACCCGCGGCCGCTCCACGCGCGGCCATGTGCCGACGCCGGTCATGGTCGACTATTACCGCCAGCGCGCCAGCGCCGGGCTGATCATCACCGAGGCGACCGGGATCAGCCAGCAGGGGCTCGGCTGGGCCTATGCGCCCGGCATCTGGAGCGACGAGCAGGTCGAGGCGTGGAAGCCGATCACCGCCGCCGTCCATGAAGCCGGCGGCAAGATCGTCTCGCAGCTCTGGCACATGGGCCGACTGGTCCATTCGGACTTTCTCGGCGGCGAGCCGCCGGTCTCGGCCTCGGCGACCACGGCACCCGGGGAGGTCCGCACCTATCCGGCCGAGGACGCCGGCGAGATCAAGCGCCCCTACAGCCAGGCCCGCCCGCTGCGCACCGACGAGATCCCCGGCATCCTCGACGATTATGCCCGCGCGGCGGAAAACGCGATCCGCGCCGGCTTCGACGGGGTGCAGATCCACGCCGCCAATGGCTATCTGATCGACCAGTTCCTCCGCGACAATGCCAACTTCCGCGAGGACGACTATGGCGGGTCTATCGATAACCGCATTCGCCTCCTGCGCGAGGTGAGCCAGCGCGTCGTCGACACGATCGGTGCCGACCGCACCGGCGTGCGCCTGTCGCCCAACGGCGAGGTGCAGGGCGTCAACGACAGCAACCCGGTGCCGCTGTTCGAAGCTGCCGCCGCGGCGCTCGACGATATCGGCGTGGCGTTCCTCGAGATGCGTGAGCCGCGGGCCGGCGGAACCCGGGGCGAGCCCGACCAGCCGCCGGTCCATCCGGCGATGCGCAAAGTGTATCGCGGCGTGCTCGCGCTCAACTCGGACTATGATGCGGCCAGCGCCCAGGCGGCGCTCGATGCAGGCGAGGCTGATGCGATCGCCTTCGGCCGGACCTTCCTCGCCAATCCGGATCTGCCGCGTCGCCTGCGCGAGGGGCTGCCGCTCAATCCGCAGCGCGAGGAACTGTTCTACGTCGGCGGGGCCGAGGGCTATACCGACTACCCGACCGCCGACGAGCTCGCGCTTCAGTCGGCCTGATCGAAGCCGTCGATCCAGCGGGTGCTGGCCGCGCGGAAATGCGCACGCATTTTTGGTGGGGCCAGCACCATGCCGATCAGGAAGGGAAACCAGGGCCAGAACAGGAAGCTGCCCGTCACCAGCAGCGCGATCAGGATCGCGCCGCCGAAGCGCAGCGCCGCCAGCCGCGAATGCGCGGTATAGTTGAGCTTGATCGTGCGCGGCGCCTTGGCGTCGAACCAGCTGCGCGTAACGAAACTATCGGGTGTGGTTCTCGGCCGTTGGATCCCGAACCGCCAGCCTTGCGCACCCCTTCCGCTTGCGGGAGGGGCAGGGGGAGGATCTCCCCCGACACGCCGTCGGCCGGTACGGCCACCCCCTCCCCCGACCCCTCCCGCAAGCGGAAGGGGAGATTTGCTTTGGGACACTTCGCGCCCGGTGGTGCGATCCACCACGACCAGCCGCCGCCCCCGCTCTTCTACTCGGTAGCGGGAGGGCGGCATGTCCATGGGATCAGCCGAACTTGGCCTTGAGCGCCAGCATCGCCAGCGCCGCCTTGGCCGCCTCGCCGCCCTTGTCCTTCTGCTTCGGATCGGCGCGGACCAGCGCCTGCGCCTCATTCTCCACCGTCAGGATGCCGTTGCCGATCGCGACGCCGTCCATCGACAGCGCCATCAGCCCGCGTGCGCTCTCGCCCGCGACGATCTCGAAATGATAGGTCTCGCCGCGGATCACCACGCCGATCGCGACGAAGGCGTCGTAACGGCCGCTGTCCGCCGCCAGCGCGACCGCGCCCGGGATCTCCAGCGCGCCCGGCACGGTGATCACCTCGGCCTTGTGGCCCGCCGCCTCGATCGCGGCCTTGGCGCCGGCGATCAGCAGGTCGTTGAGATGCTCGTAGAAGCGCGCTTCGACGATGAGGACGTTGGCCATTATTGCTCCGAATCGATGGGGCGCGTGCCGGCGATCGACAGGCCGTAGCCGTCGAGCCCGATCAGCGTGTGATGGGTGTTGGAGAGCAGGATCATCTCCTGCACGCCGAGCTCGGTAAGGATGGTCGCGCCGACGCCGTAGTCGCGCAGCTCGTCCATGTCCTTGGGCGGAATCGCGCCGCTGCGGGTCTGCAGCGCCACGGTATAGCCGTCGGGGCGGGGGCGGTTGATCACCACGATCACGCCCGCACCTTCCTTGCCGATGATCTCCATCGACTTGCGCAGCAGCCCGCCGCGCGGGCCCCCCTCGCCGAACACATCGGCAAAGGGCGACAGTGCGTGCATCCGCACCAAGGTAGGCTTGTCGGGATCGATCCGGCCCTTGACCAGCGCGACCTGCTCGCTGCCCGTCGCCTTGTTCCAGAAGGTGAGGGCGCGCCACTCGCCGCCCCATTCGCTGGTGAAGCTCGCCTCGGCGCGCTGCTCGACGAGATGGTCGTAGCGACGGCGATAGGCGATCAGGTCGCGGATCGTGCCGATCTTGAGATTGTGGAGCTGGGCGAAGCCGACGAGATCGTCGAGCCGCGCCATCGTGCCGTCGTCCTTCATGATCTCGCAGATCACGCCGGCGGGGTTGAGCCCGGCGAGGCGGGCAACGTCGACCGCCGCCTCGGTATGCCCGGCGCGGACCAGCACGCCGCCGTCGCGCGCGACCAGCGGGAAGACATGGCCCGGGGTGACGATGTCCGCCCGGTCCTTGCTCGCGTCGATCGCGACCGAGATGGTGCGGGCCCGGTCGGCGGCGGAGATGCCGGTGGTCACGCCTTCCTTGGCCTCGATCGAGACGGTGAAGGCGGTTTCGTGGCGGGTACCGTTGGCACGGCTCATCAGCTCGAGCCCGAGCTGGTCGACCCGCGTCTTGGTCATGGCGAGGCAGATCAGCCCGCGGCCGTACTTGGCCATGAAGTTGATCGCGTCGGGCGTCGCCATCTGCGCCGGGATGACCAGATCGCCTTCATTCTCGCGATCCTCGTCATCGACCAGGATGAACATCCGGCCGTTGCGGGCCTCGTCGATCAGTTCCTCGGGCGAGGAGAGGAAGCCGTGCTTGAGCGCGGCGAGTTCAGCCTTTGGCACGCAATGCCTCCATGCGCTGAAGATAGCGCGCCAGCACGTCGATCTCCAGATTGACCGCCTGGCCGGGCTTCAGCGCACCGAAGGTGGTGACGGCGGCGGTGTGCGGAATGATGTTGAGGTGGAATTCGACGCCCTCGGGCGTATCGTCCACCGCGTTGACCGTCAGCGACACGCCGTCGACGGTGATCGAGCCCTTGGGCGCAACGTACGGCGCGATCTCCGGCCCCGCCGCGATCACGACATGGTGCGAGCCATCGATCGCCTCGATCAGCTTCACCCGCCCGATGCCGTCGACATGGCCGGTGACGATATGTCCGCCCAACTCGTCGCCGAGGCGCAGTGCACGCTCGAGGTTGAGCTTGCGGCCGGCGGTCCACTGGTCGTCGGCGGTGCGCGAGACGGTCTCGCCCGACACGTCGAAGTCGAGCCAGCCGGGTCCCTTGTCGACCACCGTCAGGCACACGCCCGAGCAGGCGACCGAGGCGCCGAGATCGATCTCATGGGTGGGATAGGCCGTCGCCACGCGCACGCGCAGGTCGCCCTGGCGCGCTACCGCGTCGATCGTGCCGACATCGCTTACGATTCCGGTGAACATCAGTTGCGCTCGTAGACCTCGAACCGATCGCTGCCAAGCAGTCGAGAGTCCAGCAGGCGCCAGCGATCATGCGCCTCGGACAATGCGGCGAGGCCGAATGCCTCGACCGCGGGTTTGCCGCCGCCGAGCAGGATCGGCGCGCGGTAGAGGAGGAGCCGGTCGACCATGTCGGCGCGCAGGAACGCGGTAGCCGCCTTGGCGCCGCCTTCCACCATCAGCGTGTCGATGCCCGCCAGGTGGCGAATATCGGCGATGTCGGCGATCCGCTCCCAGTCAGGCGGGGTGGGGCCGGTGGCGGAGAGCAGGATGCGGCGCGGCGCGCGATCGGCAAGGCCGGGCAGCCGCACGTCCAGCTTCGGGACATCGGCGAGGAAGGTGCCGCGGCCGACCAGGATGCCGTCGTGCCGGGCGCGTTCGAGATGGGCGTGGGCGCGGGCCTGGGGGCCGGTGATCCACTTGCTCTCGCCGGTCGAGAGCGCGATGCGGCCGTCGAGCGAGGTGGCGAGCTTGAGCGTGACGTGCGGGCGGCGCTTGGCGAGACGGGTGAGGAAGCCGGCCATGCTGCGGCGTGCCTCGGCCGCCATCAGGCCCGATTCGACCGCGATGCCAGCCTCTTCCAGCCGGGCGAAGCCGGTGCCGTCGGTGCGGGGATCGGGATCGCGCAGCGCGGCGACGACGCGGGCGACACCAGCCGCGACCAGCAGGTCGCTGCAGGCCGGGCCGCGCGGCGAGACATGCGCGCAGGGCTCCAGCGTGACATAGGCGGTGGCACCACGCGCAGCCTCGCCGGCTTCCGCCAGCGCCATCGCCTCGGCATGGGGACGCCCGCCCGGCTGGGTCCAGCCGCGGCCGACGATCCGGCCATCGCGCACCAGCACGCAGCCGACATTGGGATTGGGCGCCGTCCGCCCCTTGCCCCGCTCGGCCAGGCCGAGCGCCACCGCCATCCAGCGCGCGTCGTTCAAATCCCGTGCTTCTTCAGCCAGTCGTCATATTTCTTGAACTCGGCCTGGCGCTTTTTCTGCCGCTCGAGGAAGGCCGCTTCCTCTTCCTTGCGCTTCGCCTCGTCGACGCGCTGCTTGGCGCGGATCTCTTCCTCGGTGCGGGTGATCGGCCAGCTGTCGACGTAGATGATGTTCTTCTTGTACGGCACCGGCACGTGCGAATCCTTCACGAACATCACGATGATGCCGAAGGTGATCGCCAGTGCGAGCATCATGAACCAGAGCTCGTGCTTCTTGCGCGTCGCCAGATAGCCGCGAAGGTCGCGCAGTGCCTTGAGCGGCGAGATGTACTTGAGGAAGGTCATCGGTGGCCGAAGATAGGGACGCGGGGGCTCCAGGGCCAGCCCCCGCGTCCACGCCGCTGGGATCGGAGGGCGATCAGCGGGCGTCTTCGATCCGGAAACGGACGGTCATGGTCTTCCAGCTTTCCTCAGGCACACCGCCGCGGGTGGCGGCACGGAAGCGCCATTTGCCGAGCGCCTGGCGTCTGGTGACGGCGAAGAAGGCGTCGCTGGTGGCGCTGACCGGCTCCACCGCCTTCACCCGCCCGTCGGCGCCGATCAGCACGCGCAGGGTGACCAGCCCGTCGCGCTGGGCGCGCATCTCCTGCGCCGGATATTCGGGCTGGAAATCCTGCGCATAGCGCGGATCGGCGGTCGCGCCGATCAGTGCGGGGACGGGCTTGGGCGGATCGATCGTCGTCGTGGGGCCGGGATCGGCCGGCTTCCCGATCGGCGGAAGCGCATCGGGGATCTTCGTCGTGGTTTCGATGCTTGTCGTGCTGTCCGTGTCCACCAGCGGCTTCGGCGCGACCGGCGGCGCGGACGTGCGCGGCTGCACGTTTTCAACCGGCTTCGTCTCGTCCTCCGGCGGGGGCGGCGGACGGTCGCGCACGTCCACCGGGTCCATCACCACCGGCGGGTCCTCGAGCACCACGATATTCGGCGCGGCGAAGATCACCCCCGCGAGGATCGCCCCATTGATGGCGAGCGCGGCCCCGAAGCTGACCGAACGCGGTGCACTGGCATGATAGCGGGTATCGGCATGCATCACCTTGCACTCCTTCTCCAACACCGGTCTCTGAACGCCGGGTGAAAGAGATGGTATAACGTCGTATCGTCCTCGTAAAGCATCCGCGGTGCAGCGCTGGCACAGGCGGGGCGTCGATGCCCTCTTTGCGTCACGGAAACGTCGCACTAAAGGGCGCGAGCATCGGGACATCGCGACGCGGCACGGGAGGCCACGCACCAATGAAACTCATGGCCGGCAATTCGAACCTGCCGCTGGCGAGCGCCATCGCCGATTATCTGGAAATTCCGCTCACCCAGGCGAACGTCCGCCGCTTCGCGGATGAAGAGATCTTCGTCGAGATCCTCGAGAATGTCCGCGGCGAGGACGTGTTCGTGCTCCAGTCGACCAGCTATCCGGCGAACGACAACCTCATGGAGCTGCTGATCATGATCGACGCGCTCCGCCGCGCGTCGGCCAAGCGGATCACCGCGGTGCTCCCCTATTTCGGCTATGCCCGCCAGGACCGGAAGCCGGGCCCCCGCACGCCGATCTCGGCCAAGCTGGTCGCCAACCTGATCACCACCGCGGGCGCCAACCGCGTGCTCTCGGTCGACCTCCACGCCGGTCAGATCCAGGGCTTCTTCGACATCCCGACCGACAATCTGTTCGCGGCGCCGGTGATGTCGGCCGACATCCAGACGCGCTTCATCGACAAGCAGTGGATGGTCGTCTCGCCCGACGTCGGCGGCGTGGTGCGCGCGCGCCAGCTCGCCAAGCGGCTCGACAACGCCCCGCTGGCGATCGTCGACAAGCGGCGCGAGCGTCCCGGTGAGTCGGAAGTGATGAACATCATCGGCGAGGTGAAGGGCCGTTTCTGCATCCTGATCGACGACATCGTCGATTCGGCCGGCACGCTGTGCAACGCCGCCGCGGCGCTCAAGGCGGCGGGGGCCGAGGACGTGGTGGCCTATTGTACGCACGGCGTGCTCTCCGGCGCGGCGATGGCGCGCGTCGCCAAGTCCGAGCTGCGCGAGCTGGTGATCACCGATTCGATCGGCAACCACGAGATCGTCGCGGCCGGCGAGAAGGTCCGCCACCTCACCATCGCGCCGCTGATCGCCGAGGCGATCCGCCGCATCGCCGACGAAAGCTCGGTGTCGAGCCTGTTCGACTAATTCTCTCCTAAGCCCCTCCCCTTCAGGGGAGGGGTTGGGGTGGGGCGGTGTCTCACCGAGAGCAACGGAGGTTCTGGAATCCCTCCACCCCCAAACCCCTCCTCCAAGGAGGAGGCGTTTAAGAAGCTGCCTTCCCCACTGCCTCCCAGATCAGCGCCCCGCCCACCGCGATCATCAGCACATAGATCGCGGTGTAGAATCGCTCGGGCGACACCCGCCGCACCAGCCACACCCCCGCCAGCGTCGACACCAGCGCCAGCGGGAACAGCGCCGCCGAGGTCAGCAGGTTCGCGGGTGTGAACTGCCCCAGCGCCCAATAGGCCGGCACCTTGATCCAGTTGGTGGCGGCGAAGAAGATCGCCGTCGTCCCCACCAGCCGGTCGCGCGGCAGCCTGCGCGGCAGCACCCAGAGCTGGAAGGGCGGCTGGCCGGCATGGGCGATCTGGCTGGTGAACCCCGACGCGACCCCGAACAGGCTGCCCACCCATTCGGGCCAGCGCGCGGCCATCGCCGGCGTCGACCGGCCGCTCGCCCACAGCCGGTAGATCCCGAACAGGATCGAGATCGCCCCCACCGCCGCCAGCACCAGCACCGGCGAGACGCTCGCGGCGAAGCCATAGCCGAGCGCGATCCCCGCCATCGATCCGGGCAGCATCCAGCCCAGCAGCCGCCAGTCGACGGTGCGGCGGAACGCCCAGACGCTCACCACGTCCTGCAGGATCAGGATCGGCAGCGTGATCGCGGCGGCGCGCACCGGATCGATCGCGAGCGCCAGCAGCGGCAGCGACAGCGCGCCCATGCCGGCGAACCCGCCCTTGGAGAGGCCGAGCAGCAGCACGGCGGGCACGGCGAGCGCATAGAAATGCCAGTCGGTGATCATGCGGCATGCTCTCGCAGGGCGCGTACGGATTGCAAAGCGTCGAGTCCCCTCTACGATTTCCGCATGGGAGAGGATCGTACCGGCCAAACCGCGGTGCTGTTCGTATCGAAGCGCACCGCCGACGACGATGCAGGCTATGCCGAGGCAGCGATGGCGATGGACGTGCTCGCGGCGCAGCAGCCAGGCTATCGCGGCGTCGAATCGCAGCGCGGGCCTGCGGGCGTGGGGATCACGATCAGCTATTGGGCCGATGATGCCAGCGCCGCCGCGTGGCGCGACCATCCCGAACACGCCGCCATTCGCGCCAAGGGCCGCGCGCGCTGGTACGAATGGTATGAGGTGATCGTCACGCGGGTCGAGCGCGGCTATCGGTGGCATCGCGCATGAGCCGAGCGATCGATCGCGATTTCGCGCTGCTGTTCGGCGTGATGCTGATGATCGCCGCCGGCAATACCGCGCTCCAATCGATCCTGCCGGCGCTCGGCCGCTCGCTGCACGCCGCCGACAGCGCGGTGGCGGCGGTGTTCTCGGTCTCGGCGCTGCTGTGGATGCTCACCGCGCCCTTCTGGGCGAACCGGTCCGAGCGCGCGGGGCGGCGTGCCATGGTGCTGCTCGGCATCCTCGGCTTCACCGCCTCGCTGGGGCTGTGCGGGCTGTGCCTCGCGCTCGGCATCAACGGTGTGCTGAGCCCGTTCGCCACCTTCGCCGCCTTCGTCGTCGGCCGCATGCTCTATGGCGGCTTCGGATCGGCGGCGCCGCCGGCGGTGCAGGCGATCGTCGCCGCGCGCACCAGCCGCGAGGAGCGGACCAAGGCGCTGACCCTGCTCGCCTCGGCCTTCGGGCTGGGGACGATCCTGGGGCCCGCGGTCGCGCCCTATCTGGTGATGGGGCATCTCTGGCCCGGCGGCCCGCTGATCGGCCTGTCCGGCCCGGCCTTCGCCGCCAGCGCGGTGGGGCTGGTGCTGCTGGTCGCGGTGTTGCGGCTGCTGCCCGCCGATTCGGGTGCGATCGAGCATGGCGCCGCGCCCAGCTATCCCTCGATCGGCGGCCAGGGGACCGGCGCCAATGTGACGGCCGCGATGGGCGAGCATGTCGAGCACATCCGCACCTTCGACGCGCGCGTGCGCCCCTGGATGATCGCCGGGCTGGTCACCGGCCATGCCCAGGCGATGACCGGCCAGGCGATCGGCTTCCTGATCATCGACCGGCTGGCGCTCGCGCCTGCCGCCGCGCTGGAGCCGACCGGGCTGGTGCTGATGATCGGCGCGGGCGCCTCGCTGCTCGTCCAATGGGGGCTCATCCCGCTGCTCGAGCTCAAGCCGCGCGCGCTGATCCTGGCCGGGGCTGCGCTCGGCGCGCTGGGCTGCGGCATGACCGCGATGGCGGGATCGCTGTACGGCATCGCGCTCGGCTATGCGACGATCGCGCTCGGCATGGGCTTCGCGCGGCCCGGCTTCACCGCCGGCGCCTCGCTCGCGGTGGGGCCGCATGCGCAAGGGTCCGTGGCGGGGCGGGTCACCTCGATCAACGGCGCGGCCTTCGTGCTGGGCCCGTCGATCGGCGTGGCGATGTACGAGCTCTGGGGCGCGCTGCCCTATCTCGTCGCCGCGGGCGCGCTGGTGCTGCTGTTCGGCTATGGCTGGATCGCGACGCGCCGGCGCGACCGAGGCTGATTCGCGCGTCGCAGGGACGCCCGTTCGGCACGAGGCGAACTGCCCCGATTGCCGCATGTCACGATGTGGGAAGGCTGTTTGGATGCCCCGTGAGGATTCGAACCTCAATTGACGGAGTCAGAGTCCGTAGTCTTACCTTTAGACGACGGGGCACCAGACAGGTCGCGCCAGATAGGGGGATGCGGCGGCCCTGTCAACGCGCAATCGCGCGCTCGCCTTGCGCTGTCATCCTTGCTCGTCTAGCCTCGCATCCAAGCACCGGCCGAGCCGTTCTGGTTCGGTGACGGAAGAAGATAAGTGAGTTGATGATATGGGGGATGGCTCCGCCAGAATGCCCCGCGGGAGGCGCGTTTCCGCCGCCCGCCCTGCGCCGCCGCCGGCCGCGAAAGGGCCGGCACCGCGTTGGCCCGAAGCGCGCCATTATGCCGCGCTGGATCTGGGTACCAATAATTGCCGGCTGCTGATCGCGCGTCCGCAAGGATCGGGCTTCGCGGTGATCGATGCGTTTTCGCGAATCGTCCGCCTGGGCGAGGGGCTGGCGACGACCGGCCGCCTGTCCGACGCCGCGATCGAGCGCACGCTGGCCGCGCTGCGCATCTGCGCGGACAAGCTCAAGCGCCGCAACGTGGCCCTCGCCCGATCGGTGGCGACCCAGGCCTGCCGCCAGGCCGAGAACGGCGCCGAGTTCATCGAGCGCGCCTATCGCGAGACCGGAATCGCGCTCGACATCATCACCGCCGAGGAAGAGGCGCGGCTGGCGGTGCTCGGCTGCCATGCGCTGCTCGAGCCCGGGGACGGGCCGGCCTTGGTGTTCGACATCGGCGGCGGCTCGACCGAGCTGGTGCTGGTCGATTCGCACGCGCCGGTCCCGCGTATCCTCGACTGGCACAGCGCGCCCTGGGGCGTGGTATCGCTCAGCGAGGCGACCGGACAGAGCAAGGCAGTGGACGCCGATGCCCGCGCCGCGGCCTATGCCGACATGCGCGCGCGGGTGCGGGAGAGCTTCGCGCCTTTCGTCGCCCGGCTGCGCCCGCCCAAGGGTACGCCGCGGCTGCTCGGCACCAGCGGCACGGTGACGACGCTGGCCAGCGTGCATCTGGGGCTGGCCTCGTACGATCGCTCGGCGGTCGACGGGCTGATCGTGCCGAGCGCGGCGATGCGCGCGGTGAGCGCGCGAATCGCCGCGATGAGCGTCAAGGAGCGCGCCCAGGTGCCGTGCATCGGCAACGAACGCGCCGATCTCGTCTCGGCCGGCTGCGCGATCCTGGAGACGATCCTCGACATCTGGCCTGCCGAGCGGCTAGGCATCGCCGATCGCGGCATTCGCGAAGGCATCTTGCGGCGGCTGATCGGCGGCGCGCCCCTATAAGGTTGTGAGGAAGTAGCGATGAGCAGGGGCGGTGGCCGCGGCCATGTTCGCGTGCGCACGGCGCGCGGCCGGACGGCGCAATCGACGCGCTGGCTGGAGCGCCAGCTGAACGACCCCTATGTCCGGCGCGCCAAGGCCGAGGGCTATCGCAGCCGCGCGGCGTACAAGCTGACCGAGCTGGACGAGAAGTTCGGGTTCCTGAAGGGGGCCAGGCGGGTGGTCGATCTCGGTGTCGCGCCGGGCGGCTGGACCCAGGTGGTGCGGCGCGTGCTGCCCAAGGCGGCGGTGGTCGGCATCGACCTGCTGCCGGTCGACCCGATCGAGGGCGCGACGCTGCTCCAGATGGACTTCATGGACGATGCCGCGCCCGACCGGCTGATCGAGGCGCTGGGCGGCGCGCCCGACCTGATCCTGTCGGACATGGCGGCAAACACCGTCGGCCATCCGCAGACCGATGCGCTGCGCACCATGGCGCTGGTCGAGACCGCGTTCGATTTCGCGCTCAAGACGCTGGCCCCGGGCGGTGATTTCGTCGCCAAGGTGTTCGCGGGCGGGGCCGATTCGGCGCTGATCGCCGAAATGAAGCGCGCCTTCGCGACGGTGAAGCACGCCAAGCCGCCGGCCAGCCGCAAGGGCTCGGTGGAATGGTATGTCGTGGCGCAGGGGTTCAAGGGACGGGCGGAACCGGCCGGCGAGCCCGAGCAGGAACAGCAATAGCCTATCCTCCCCCTCGAGGGGGAGGGCAATCGCATATGGCCAAGGACTCCCGTCATCCCGGCGGAAGCCGGGATCCATTGGCGCTGATGCCACGGTTCTTTCCCCCAGCGCACAGGGCAATGGATCCCGGCTTCCGCCGGGATGACGATGGTTTTCGATGCACCGATATCCTTCGGGTTCAAATGCGAGAGCCCTGCCCGCCAGGGGGAGGATACGGTAGCGACGCCCATGCGCCATTCCCACAGCCGTCCGTCCTATGCCGAAGCGCTCGCGCAAAGCGGTGTTCTAACGCGTCTCGCCGCCTTCGACCCGCATGTCGCAGGCACGCCGCCGCTCGGCCTCGACCTGCCTGATAGCGACATCGACATCCTCTGCCATGCCCCCGATCCCCAGGCCTTCGCCGTGGCGCTATGGGAATCCTATCGCGACCGCCCCGGCTTCGCGATGTGGCAGTGGCAGGGCAGCGATCGCCCCGTGGTCGCGCGCTTCCATTGCGCCGGCTGGCTGTTCGAGCTGTTCGGCCAGGCCCGTCCCGTTGCCGAGCAGCTCGGCTGGCGGCATTTCGCGATCGAGCGTCGGCTGCTCGCATTGGGCGGCGAACCGCTCCGCACCGTCGTGATGGCGCGCCGGCACGCAGGCGCCAAGACCGAACCCGCCTTCGCGCAGGTGCTGGGGCTCGCGGGCGATCCCTATGCCGCGCTGCTCACGCTCGAGGGGCTCGACGACGACACGCTGCGCGCCCGGATCGGTGCCTGAAACAAAAAGGGCCGGCGTTTCCGCCAGCCCCTTTGTCGGTCGTTCGATTCGAAGGCGATCAGCCCTCGTAGTCGCCGCCCAGATTCTGGTTGCGCGGCGGGGCTGCGGCGGTGAGGCGGAGCGCCTCGGCCTGGGCCTGGATCGAGCCGATCTCGTCGGGCGCATCCTCGTCGTCGACGCGGACGCGCTGCAGGCTCGCCACCACCGCTTCCTGCAGATGGTCCGGGCGCACGGTCTCTTCGGCGATTTCGCGGAGCGCGACAACCGGGTTCTTGTCGCGATCGCGATCGAGGGTCAGGTCGGCACCGCCGGAGATCTGCCGCGCGCGCTGCGCAGCGAACAGCACCAGGTCGAACCGGTTCGGAATCTTGTCGACGCAATCTTCGACAGTGACGCGCGCCATCCTGTTCTTCCTTAGATGTCAGGGCCGGGAAAGACCGGCCAGTTAGGGGCCGAGCCCGCAAATGTCAAGAAAAGCCGCCATGCCTGCGCGAGGGAGCGCGATGCGGCTTCGATCGTTACGCAGGTTCACCTACCGGAGGCTTCCCGCTCGATGGCACCCTATGCCGATCCCGAACCGCTTGCCGAGGGCATGGCCGCCGGGCATGCCCCGATGATGCCGCCGCTCGCCCAGCCCAGCTTTACCGTCGACG
Organism: Sphingomonas trueperi; assembly: GCF_011927635.1. Classification (GTDB taxonomy): domain Bacteria; phylum Pseudomonadota; class Alphaproteobacteria; order Sphingomonadales; family Sphingomonadaceae; genus Sphingomonas; species Sphingomonas trueperi. The sequence goes on along the minus strand of NZ_JAATJB010000001.1, from coordinate 405,238 downwards.
GCAACCGGCTGACGCTGCTGCCCGAGGGGCCCGAGCGGATGCGCGCGCTGCTGGCACTGATCGCGAGTGCCGAGCGGACGCTGCGGGTGCTCTATTACATCTATCTCGACGACGCGGCCGGCGCCGCGGTGCGCCAGGCGCTGATCGATGCGGCGGCGCGCGGGGTTCGGGTCTATCTGATCGTCGACGGGCTCGGCAGCGAGCATGCCGAGAGCAACGATTTCTTCGATCCGCTCCACGCCGCGGGCGTCGAGGTATGCCGATTCGTGCCGCGCTGGGGGCGGCGCTATCTGTTGCGCAACCACCAGAAGCTGGCGCTGGCCGACGAGGCGCGGGTGATCGTCGGCGGATTCAATATCGAATCGAGCTATTTCGGCACCGCCGCCGACCATGCCTGGCGCGACATGGGGTTGCTGGTCGAGGGCCCGGCGGCCGAGCGGCTGACCGGCTATTTCGATTCGCTCGCCGCCTGGGCCAAGCGGCCGCGCGCGACGCTGCGCTCGCTCGGGCGTATGCTGAAGGCGTGGAGCGAGCCCGAGGGCGAGACCCGCTGGCTGCTCGGCGGGCCGATGCGGCGGCTGTCGCCCTGGGCGCGGGTGGTGAAGCACGACATGGAGCGGGCGAATCGGCTCGACCTGATCGCGGCCTATTTCGCGCCGAGCCCGGCGATGCTGCGGCGGCTCGACAAGGCCGGGCGGCGCGGGCAGGTGCGGCTGGTGCTGCCGTCGAAGCTCGACCATACCGCCGCGATCTGGGCGGCGCGCTTCACCTATGCCGGGCTGCTGCGCAAGCAGGTGGAGATCTACGAATATCAGCCGACCAAGCTGCATACGAAGCTCTATGTGATCGACGACGTCGTCCATATCGGCTCGGCCAATTTCGACATCCGCAGCATGTTCCTGAACCTCGAGCTGATGCTGCGGGTGCAGGACCGGGCCTTCGCCGCGCATGTCCGCGGCTATGTCGATGGCGAGATCGCGCAGTCCGAGCGGATCACGCCCGCGCTCTACAAGGCGCGGACCGGCTGGTGGACGCGGGTGAAGCAGTTTGCCGCCTATTTCGTGATGGCGGTGCTCGACTATAACGTCACGCGGCGGCTGAACTTCGGCGACAAGGGCCCGATGGAGCATTGATCGCGGGGATAGCGGTCTACCCCGCCGTCACTTCCAGCGGCTCGACATCGACCGAGACGTGCATCGCCTGCGCGCCCGAGCCGAGCACGATGCCGTCGATCGGCGCGATGTCGGCATAATCGCGGCCGATCGCCATGACGATGTGGTCCTCGGCCATCCAGATGCCGTTGGTGGGATCGACGCCCACCCAGCCGAGATCCGGCCCGCACCACAAAAGCACCCAGGCATGGGTCGCGTCGGCGCCGACCAGCCGCGGCTGGCCCGGCGGCGGCAGCGTGCGCAGATAGCCCGAGACATAGGCGGCGGGCAGCCCCGCGGCGCGCAGGCCGGAGAGCATGATCTGGGCGAAATCCTGGCACACGCCGCCGCGCTTCGCGAACGCCTCGTGCGGCGGCGTGTCGACCAAAGTGGCGGTGGGATCGAACGCGAAGTCGCGCTGGATGCGCCGGGCGAGTGCGATTCCCGCTTCGAGGATGCCGCGCTCCGGCTGCAGTTCCTCGGCGCACCAGGCGGCGATGTCGCGGTCGAGCGGGATCAGCGGCGAGGGGAAGAGATAGGCGGCGGGTCCCGCGGGCGTGGGATCGCGGCTTGCGCGTGCCCAGGCGGAGACCTGTGCGATGGTCGCGTCGCCGGGCATGGGAAACGGGATCTGGCGGTCGACGCGGACGCGCGCGCTGCTCTCGATCGTCAGGCTGCTGGCCGCATGCTCCACCACCAGCCGCACGACATTGGCGAGCCCGGCCTCGGCGCGCGCCGGATAGGTGCGGCCGCCGGGCTGCACGCTCAGCGCATATTCCTCGATACTCTGGCCGGACCAGAGAATCGGCTTCAGCCGCAGGTTGCAGCGCGCGAAGGCGACCGGCTGGTCGTAATCGAACCGCGTCACATGGCGGATGCCGTAGAGCATCATGCGAGGACGAGCCCCGCCGCGCGCAGCGGCTCGGCGCCGTGGAGGAAATAGCGACGGGCGATCGCCTCGGAGAGGCTCCACAGCCGCGCCTGGAGATCGGCGAGCCAGGCATCGTCGATCGCGGTGGCGCGGGCGGTGACCAGGGTCGCGGCGATGCTGCGCGCCTGTTCCTGCTGCGGCTCGGCCAAACCGTCGTCCGACAGTACCGGCAGCGCATTGAGGTGCGTCGAGAGCGCCGCCGCCTGGAAGGCCAGCCCACGCGGATTGCCGGGATCGAGCGCAAGCAGGTCGAGCACCGGCACCCGGGCGATGCCGGTCAGATAGCGCTGGCGATAGCTGATCTGGCTGTCGGCGAGGTCGAGCAGGGTCGAAAGATCGTCCGCCGTTGCTTGCGGGCCGCCGAGTGCACGGAGAAAGCCGATCGTCGCCAGCGCGCGCTCGATGCGGCGGCCGAGATCGTGGAAGCGCCACGCATCGGTGCGGCCCATATGCTCGCCCGCCTGCCCCGCCAGCGCCGAATAGCGGCGCTGCAGCGATCCGGCGCGGTCGAGCAGCACGCCGCGCTCGGGGAAGGGCGCGTCGAGCAGGCGGATCATGTCGGCCGAGAGCCGGTCGCGCGAGACCGCGCCGATCGCGCGCGCCTGGCAATTGATCGCGCGGACGCTGGTCCAGCCCTCGGTCGATTCGAGCGCGGTGCGGGCGAGCTGAGTGAGGTCCTGCCGCTTGAGGCCGCGCGGGGCGGGGGCGGCACCCGCGCCCACCACCAGCTGGGCGAGGCGATCCACCGTCTCCGCCGAGAGCGCCGCGCCGGTATCCGCGCTGATCGAATGGCCGAGCAGCACGCGCAGCACCGACAGCAACGCCTCGCCGCGTTCCAGATAGCGGCCGAGCCAGAACATGTTGTCCGCCACCCGGCTGGGCAGCGTGCCGGGGTTGCGGCGCAGCTGGGTCGAATCGCCCGAGGGGAGCAGCGACACCGGCGCCACCGGATCGGGCCCGTGGATGCACACGTCGGCCGACCAGCTCCCCTCGCCCATCACGGCGGCGCGGGCATCGGCATGTTCGCCGATTCGCGCGAAGCCGCCGGGCAGCACCGTCCAGTTGCCCGCCGCATCGCGCGCGGCGAAGACGCGCAGCGTGAAGGGGCGGGGCGCCAGCCGGTCCTCGGCGACGAAGGGCATGGTCGAGAGGCAGACGACTTCCTGCCCGACATAATCCTGCGGCCGGCGGGTCATATCGTCGCGGAGCGCCGCGCGGGCGGCCTCGTTCAGATGCGCGCCGAGCACCGCCTTGCCCTCCGGCAGGCCGAGCGGCGGGGTGCCGAAGGCGGGGGCGACGACCATCTGGTCGAGATTGGCCGCGACATGCGCCGCCTCGGCCGATTGCCCGCACCACCAGGTGGCGATGTTGGGCAGGCGCAGCGGTTCGCCGAGCAGGAGCTCGCTGAGCCGCGGCAGGAAGGCGGCGAAGGCGGGCGCCTCGAGCAGGCCGGCGCCCGGCGCATTGGCGATCACCACATTGCCCGCCACCGTCGCGTCGATCAGCCCGGCGACGCCGATCTTCGAATGCGAATCGAGCGCGAGCGGATCAAGATAGCGGGGATCGAACCGGTGCCACAGCGCATCCACCCGCTTCAGCCCGGCAATCGTGCGGACATAGACGCGGTCGTCGAGCACCGCGAGATCGGCGCCCTCGACCAGCAGGAAGCCGAGATAGCGGGCGAGATGCGCCTGCTCGGCATAGCTGGCGGTGAAGCGGCCGGGGGTGAGCAGCGCCATGCGCGGCTCGGCGCGGCGGCAGGCGGCGGCGATGCCGTCGCGGAAGGCGGCGAAGAAGGGGGCGTGGCGCTCGATGTTGAGCCGGCCCTGCAGGCCCCCCAGCGTCCGCGCCATCGCCAGCCGGTTCTCCAGCGCATAGCCGGCGCCGGCGGGGGCGCGGAGATGGTCGGCGAGCACCCGCCAATGCCCGTCCGGGCTGCGGCACAGGTCGAACGCGACGAAGTGCAGATGATGCCCGCCGGGCGGAGTCAGGTGGGTCAGCGGGCGGAGGAAGAAGGGGCTGCCGGTGAGCAGCGCGGCGGGCAGGTGGCCATCGGCGATCAGCTGGTTCGGGCCGTACAGGTCCTGGAGCAGCCGCTCCATCAGCTCGGCGCGCTGGGCGACGCCGGCCGCGATGCCGCGCCATGCCTGCTGGTCGATCAGCAGCGGCACGGGGGAGAGCGGCCAGGGGCGCTCGTCGCCCTCGTCGCCGATCCGGTAGCCGGTGCCGATATCCTCGGCATGGCGATGCGCGCGTTCGCGGGCGATCGTCAGCCCGTCGCCGGAAAGCCCCGCCAGTTCTTCGAACAGCGCGCTCCAGGGCGCGCCGGATTCCGCGCACAGCACGTCGCCGGCGGGTGCATGGCCGCAATAGTCGGCGATCCAACGATCGGCGATCGTGCCCGCATCGAACAATCCCGCCTCGGCAAGGCTGGCCACAGCTGCTTCCCTTTCTCGGCCGCGGTGATGGGCGAAACGATGGTGCCATGCAACACGGGAGATATGCGGGACTGTCTCAGCCGAGCTTGGCGAGCGCCTCGTCCAGGGTACACAACCCGGCAATGCCGCGTGCGTTGCACCCGGGCACGCGAAGAATCCGATCGTGCGGGCCTTTGAGACCGAGCGGTGCCGCGGTGCGGAGCTGTTCCAGCGTCTGCGCGCGGTAGCGGAGGCGGACATAGCGCTTGCCGGCGCGGTCGTGCAGCCGCTCCAGCACCAGCGCGCCGCCGGGCACGGGATCGTCGGCGGCGAAGCCGGGGACCTGCCAGTGCACGTCGAACAGCCCGCCGAGATTGGCGATGTTGGTGTCGTGGCCGGAGATCATCGTCACCCGCGGACCGCTGTCGGCGAGCCCTGCGCGGACGATCGCCGCCAACCCGGCGAAATTCGCCGCCGCGATCGGCCTCGGCCGGGCGAGGATGCGGAATTCGAGCGCGTGGAATGCGCCCAATGCGGTCACGTCCGCCAGCGTCGCGCGGCCCCAGCCGATCTGTGCCAGCTTCATGCCCTCTGCCGCCTCGAGCAGCAGGATCTGCGCGGCGGTGGAGGCGCGGTCGATCGCGCCGGTCAGCTTGGGGCGCTTGTCGGCGCGGGCGGGGGCGAGGCCGGTGGGCGTGCCGGAGACGCCGCAACCGGGACGCGGCGTGCCGCACAGGATGATGTCGATCCGCGCCAGCAGCGGCCGGTAGCGCGCATCGAGCGCGGCGAACCCGCCGGGACCGACTTCGGCCGCCACCGCCGCATCGGCCTTGGCGGGATCGAGCGGTGCCTTGCCCGATTCGATCGCATTGAAGCGCGGGTCCGGCACGTCCTGCGCATAGTGGTCGATGGCGAGGGCGCAGCCGGGCGCGAGCGTCGCCGCCCAGGCCTTGGCGGTTTCGATCGTCCGCTGGTCGCTATCGGCGACGATGCGGATCGCGGCCGGAGCCGGGCAGCCCCTGGCCGGGAGCAGGCTGCGGGCGCGCAAGCCGGTACCGTCCGCCGCGCCGAGCCGCGCCACTGCCGCCGCGCCGTGCGGCGTGAGCCAGCCCGGCTTGGTCGGCCAGTCGGGCCAGCGCTCGGGCGTCACTTCGGGCGGCATCGCCGGGACCTTGGTGGGCGGACGCACGCCGTGCCGCATCAGCAGCACGACGCGGTCCACCACCAACGGATCGGCAGGGCGGGTGCCGGCGACGGCCGGGGCACCGAGGGCGAGGGCGAGCCCCAATCCGATCCGCAGTTTCATCGTCCGGTCTTCCCTTAGAAGTGGATCTGCACGCCGCCGCGCAGCTGCGTGCCGTAGCGCTCGCGCTCCACCAGCAGGTTCTTGGTGCCGATGTAGCGCCGCCACGGCGCATCGGTGAGGTTGATCGCATCGCCGAACAGCGTGAACTGCGGCGTCACCTGATAGCCCAAATGCACATCGAGCTGGCCGTTGCCGTCGGTGTACTGGTCGGCGGCCGCGGTGCTCGCGATCGTGTCGAGATAGGAGGAGCGGTAGTTGAACGCGACGCGCGCATTCAGCCCGTATTTCTCGAAGAAGATCTGCGCATTGCCGACATTCTTCGATTGATAGGCCAGCGGCACGTCGCCCGCGCGGATCGCGCCGGCATTGGCATGGCCCCACACATGGGTGAAGTTGGCCGAAACGCCGAAGCCACTCAGCACGCCCGGCAGGAAGGTGAACTGTACCTGCACGTTACCCTCGACACCGGTCACCTGCTCCGAGTCCGCATTGAGCAGGCTGGTGACGTTCGCTGTCGCATAGGTGACGTTGGCGGCGGTGACGTTGGTCTGGCGGCTGGTGTTGCTGTAGATCGGGTTGTCGATCTGCTTGTGGAAGAAGCCGGCCGACAGGATCGACCCCGGGGCCGGATAATATTCCAGCGCCGCGTCGTAGTTCACCGCGCGATAGGGCTTGAGGCCGGGGTTGCCGAGCGAGAGCGCCGCCACCGCCGGGTCGCTGGTGTCGACCAGTACATAGGGCGCCAGATTGGCATAGTTGGGCCGACCGATCGAGGTGGTCACCGCCCCGCGCAGCAGCAGGTTGCGGGCAAGCGCATACTTGGCGTTCACGCCGGGGAACACGTCCGTGTAGCTGGTATGGCCGAAGCTGTTGTAGCCGTCGGTCCGCGTCGAGGCGGCGTTGACCAGCTTGGCCTTCACGTCGTCCTCGGTATGCTCGACCCGCACGCCCGGCACCACCGTGATCCCGCCGAAGGTGAGCGTCGCCATCACATAGCCCGCGGCGATCTTTTCCTTCACCGCGAAATCGTTGGCGAGCGTGTCGCTGATCGTGCCGCTCTTGTCGATCGCCGCCGCATTCGGGTTGGCGTCGAGATACGCCTTGGCCGCGTCATAGTTGATCCGCGTGCCGAAGCCGAACATGCTGTCGTAGAAATCGTTCTCGCCCGGATAGCCGACCGGGTTGGCCAGCGTCCATTTCGCGCTGCCGGCCTTGTAATTCGTCTTGTTCTGATCGTTGACCTTCTCGCGGCTGAGATATTTGCCGCCGAGCTTGAAGGTCGAGCCATCGCCAATTTCGAGGTCGTGGGTATAGTCGAACCGGCCCTGCCACAGCGCCTCGTACGTGCTGCGCTGATCGAAATTGACCTTGCTGTAGGTGAACAGCGAGGGATTCGCGAACGCCGCCGTGGTCGGTGCCAGCGTGTAGGGGTAGGTCGACGGATCATAGTTGAGCGTCAGCGCGCCCTTGGCGGTGGTGAAGGTGAACTCGCTGCGCAGCGGGTCCTTCTTCTCGGCGCGGGTCCAGTTGCCCGAGGCTTCCAGCGTGCCGCCGGCGACTTCGCCGAATTCGCCGCCCAGCGTCACCGACTTGGTATTGTCGTCCTCGTTGCGGCGGCGGACCAGGATGGTGCCGGTGCCCTTGAGCGTCGTGCCGAAACTGGTGATCGCGATCCGGTTCTGGTCGCGGGTCTCGTGGTCCTGGAACTTCGAATAGCTGGAGCGCAGGTACAGCTTCACCGTGTCGCTGGCATGCCAGTCGAAATTGCCGACCACGCCCAGCCGCTTGCGGGTGAGGTTGTATTCGCGCAGGCCGTTGCCGTCGGGCACGCCGGCGGCGTTGAAGGCGGTCGAGCCCTGATAGTTCTCGCTCTGGATCGGCCGCTCCGAATAGTTGACCGAGACCACCGCGCCGAACTGCTGCTGCGCGCCGAAGCGGCCGCCCACGGTTGCGTCGAGCTCGTACGGCACCTTGTGGTTGAGCGAATACCAGCCCTGCGCGGCGCGTGCGTCGAGGAAGAAGGGTCTCACGCTGTCGAAGCCGGTGCGGGTGCGGATCGCGACTTCGCCGGCGATGGCATTGGCGTCCTGGCTGGCGAGCAGCGACTTGGTGACCGCGATCGACTGGATCATCGCCGAGGGCAGGTCGTCCAGCTTCACCTGGCGGCCGGCGGGCTCGGGCGCGGGCAGCGTCTGGCCGTTGAGCGTGACGTTGAGCAGGCTGGGATCGATGCCGCGGACGATCGCATAGCGGCCCTCGCCCTGGTCGTTGGCGACCGACAGGCCGGGCAGGCGCTTGATCGCCTCGGCGACATTCTGGTCGGGCAGCTTGCCCACGTCATTGGCGTGGAGCGTCTCGATCACATTGTCGGCGGCGCGCTTCTCGGCGACGGCTTCGCGCTGCGAGGCGCGGAAGCCGGTGACGACGATGTCCGCCGGCACCTCGACCGTGTCCGGCTCGGCCTGGCTAACCTTCGCGCGGTACTCGCCGGGAACGATGACGTAGCGATTCGCGCCGGTGCTGATCGCGATCAGGCCGGTCTTGGCCAGCATGCGCTCCAGCGCGTCGCTAACAGGCAGCTTGCCGGTCACGGCGTTGGTGCGGTGGCCTGCGCCCACATTGTTGGCCACGATGATCTGCACGCCGCTTTGGCGGGCGAACTGCTGCACCGCGCGGGTCACCTCCTGCGCGGGAATGTTGAAGCTCCGCTCCTGCGCCAGCGCCGGCTGGGCGAGCGTGCTCACCGCCACGACTGCCGTCGCGCCGAGCCAGCGATTCTTCGAGATCATGTCTTCCACCCCAAGGCGCCGGAATGGCGCGGTTCTCATGGGCCCGACGGTGGGGGCGGCGATTTCCTTATCGCGGAGCCGGTTTTTTTTGGGGCGTGCCGATCAGGATCGCATCCGGGCCGATGCGGGCGCGGGTGCCGAGACCGAGGGCGGCGGTCTGGGCGAAGCCGGCGGGATCGTCGATGCGGAAGGCGCCGTACAGCTTCTCGCGGGCGAGCGCCGGGTTGGCGAGCGCGATCTGCAGCTGGTTGTGACGGTTGAGCTCGGCGATGGCCTCGCCCAATGTCTCGCCGTCGAGATCGAGCCGCCCGCTGGTCCAGCCGAGCGCGCGCTCGATGCGGGGGGCGTCGACATGCTCGACCTTTGCAGGCGTGCCGCCGTCGATCGCGAAGCGCCCACGCTGGCCCGCGGCGAGGCGCAGCGTGCGTCCGGCGGCGGCGACCTCGACCACGCCCTCGCTCACCAGTACCTCCACGGTGCCGCCGTCGCGGTCGGCTTCGACCTGGAAGATCGTGCCGATATCGGTGATCGTCACGTCGCCGACGGTGACGCGGAACGGCGCGGCGGCGTCGTGGCGGACGCGGAACAGCGCCTTGCCGTCGTTGAGCGCGACGGTGCGGGCGGTGCTGCCGATGCGGGTGACGAGGTCGCTGCGCGCATCGACCGCGAGCGAGGAGCCGTCGTGCAGCGCCACCGATCGCACCTCGCCGATGCCGGTGCGGATCGCCTCGCCGCGCGCGGGCAACAGCAGCGCGGCGGCGGCGAGCGCGGCGGCGAGGGTGGCACTCGCCCCGCCCAGCCACCAGAATCGGCGGGAGCGTCCTGGATCTTCCGCGACCAGGGTTTCCGGCACCGCGCCCCCCAGCATCACCAGCGTGGCCTGCGCGCGGAGCAGGGCGCCGGCATGCGCGGGATCCGCGGCCAGCCAGCGATCGAGGCCGGCGGGTGCTATGTCGGGCGATGCGTCGATACGGGCCGCCCAGCGGGCAGCCTCGTCTTCAAGCCGGGATGCGGTGTCGCCGCGATTCGCCAACGCCCAATGCTTCCTTCTCGAACCCTTCGGTCCGTACCGCGCGCTGGATGCTCCGCAGCGCCTTCTGCACATCGTTCTCGACGATGCTTTCACTCACCCCAAGCCGCCGCGCAATCTCTCTTTGCGGGAGCCCCTCGATCCGCTTGAGCGTGAAGATGGTGCGGCACCTCTCGGGGAGGTCGGCGAGCAATCGCTCCACCATCCGCACCTGCTCGCGCGCCGCCACCGCCGCTTCCACGCCCAGTTCCTCTGCCTCGACGAGCCACTGAGCGATTTCCGTAACTTCCTCGAATCGCACTACGCGCGCGCGGCGCAGCTGGTCGCGCCAGAGGTTCTTCACCACCTGCATGAAATAGGCGCCCGGCCGATCAACATGGGCGATGCTGTTCATCGCGGCGAAGCGGCAATAGGCTTCCTGGATCAGATCGTCGATATCCGCCTCGGCGACGCCGGCACGGCGCAGCGCACCGCGCACCTGCGGCTCCTGCGGCACCACGTGCAGCGCCACCCAGCGAATGATCTCGGACGAAGCTGTGCGCACGAACCCGCCTTCCCGCAGGCCCTGCTAGGCCGGTCGTGCGAAAGTCTCGTGACGAAGCGGTTACAGATCGGGGAGCGTCTGGTCGGCCGTGCCCCAGCCCCGCAGCGCCCGGCTGCCCGCGCGCTCGATCAGCGTCGCGGCGTCCTGGATGGTGAAGGCATGGGCGCTGTCGATGGATCTGAGCTCGGTCCAAGTGACGGGGGTGGCGACGGGTGCGTTGGCCCGGGCGCGGGCGACATAGGGGAGCACCGCGGTCGATCCGCGCTGGTTGCGCAGATAGTCGATGAAGATGCGCCCCGTCCGGCTCGCCTTTTTCAGATTGGCGGTGAAGCGCTCGGGCTCGGCCTGGGCGAGCGCGCGGGCGAAGCGCTCGCAGAAGCTCTTGGCGGCCGGCCACTCGGCCTGCGGCACCAGCGGCACCACCACGTGCACGCCCTTGCCGCCGGACAGCATCGGCCAGCTGGTCAGCCCGATCTCGGCGAGCTGCTCCTTCAGATAGTCCGCCGCCTTCTTCACCACCTCGAAATCGAGGCCCTCGTCGGGATCGAGGTCGAACACCAGCCGGTCGGGTTTCTCGACATCGGCGATGCGCGAGCCCCAGCCATGGAACTCGATCGTCCCCATCTGCACGCAGGCGAGCATGCCGTCGGCATCGGAGACGTAGAGATAGGGTTCGGTCGAGCCGTCCTTCTCGCGGATCTCGACATGATGAACCTGCTCGCCGAAGCTGCCGGCATCATGCTTCTGGAAGAAGCATTGCTTGGCGCGGCCCTGGGGGCAGCGGACCAGGCTGATCGGGCGATCGGCGAGCCAGGGCAGCGCGATCGGCGCGACCGCGGCGTAATAGTCGGCGAGGTCGCCCTTGGTGAGCTTCGATTCGGGGAAGATCACGCGGTCGCGGCTGCTGATCTTGATCGAGGAGGGCGCGGTGTCGGGGAGCGCGGCCGGCTCTTCCGCGACGACCGTGTCGGCGGCCTTGTCCTCGCGCAGGCCGAGAAAGCTCGCGTGGCGGACGACCTTATCGGCGGTGAACCCGGCGAAGGCGATTTCGGCGACCAGCTCGGGCTTCACCCAATGCGCGCCGCGCGCTTCAGGGCGGGGGACCTTCGCTGCGGGCTTATCGGTGGCGAGCGCGTCGAGGCGTTCGCGCACCGAGAGTAGCGTCTCGGTGTTGAACCCCGTGCCCACCTTGCCGGCATAGACCAACCCCTCCGGTCCGTTCAGCCCGAGCAGCAGCGACTTGAAGCCACGACCCTTCGCGCTGGAGGCGCTCCAGCCGAGGATCACGAATTCCTGGCGGTGCGTGCACTTGATCTTGAGCCACGCCTTGCTGCGGGTGCCGCGATAGGGCGCATCGGCGCGCTTCGAGACCACGCCTTCGAAGCCTTCGCGGCACATGCTCTCGAACAGCTTTTCGCCCTGGCCGATAATGTGTTCGGAGAAGCGGATGCGATCGTCGGCGCCGTCGAGCAGTGCGCGCAGCCGTTCCTTGCGGTCGATCTGGGGGAGGGCGGTCAGGTCCTCGCCGCCCTCGGCGAGCAGATCGAAGGCGAAGCAGAGCAGCCCCTCGCCGCCTGTGGAGATCGCCTCCTGCAGCGTGGAGAAATCGGGCTTGTCGCCTTTCATCGCGACGATCTCGCCGTCGATCAGCGCGCCGGGCGGCAGGGTCGCGGCGGCTTCGGCGATGCCGGGGAATTTTTCGGTCCAATCGAGGCCCGAGCGGGTGTAGATCTTGGGCCCGCCGCTGCCCGTCGCGATCAGCGCGCGGTAGCCGTCATATTTGATCTCGTGGAGCCACTGGTTGCCGGTGGGCACGGTATCGACCAGCGTGGCGAGCTGGGGTTGCTGGAACGGTGGGGCCTTCGATCCTTTACGGGAAGTGCGTTTCGCTTTCGCTCCCCTCCCGCTTGCGGGAGGGGCTGGGTTAGGGGCTGATGTGGAAGAAGCGCTGCTAGATTTCAGCCCCTCCCCCGACCCCTCCCGTAAGCGGGAGGGGAGCGCGCGGGGAGAGCGCTTCCCCTTGCTAGAGGGAGGCTTCTTCCCCTCGGCGATCTCCTGCATCGTCCGCCCGGTGGTGACGCTGGTCAGCCCCGTCTCGACCAACTCGTCCGTGGCCCCGGCAAACTCGTCATCGATCTTGCGGAGCAGCCAGTTCTCGGCCTTCTCCTTGCCGCGCGGCTTGAGGCGGATCAGCAGCCATTCGCCCTGCATCCGCTCCCCGTGGAGGACGAAGTGGAGATGGCCTTTCGCAAGATCCTTGGCGCTCTTGCCCGGAATCGGCTCCCAGGTGCCGCTGTCCCACAGCATCACCGTGCCGCCGCCATATTCGCCCTTGGGAATGGTCCCCTCGAAATCGGCATAGGAGAGCGGATGGTCCTCGGTGCGCACCGCGAGCCGCTTCTCGTCGGGGTCGAGGCTGGGCCCGCGCGTCACCGCCCAGCTCTTGAGCACCCCGTCCACCTCCAGCCGGAAGTCCCAGTGAAGTCGGGTCGCATCGTGCTTCTGGACGATGAAGCGGTTGCCGCCGGTCTTCGCCACCGTGCCGGCGGGCTCCGCCGTCTTGGCGAAGTCGCGCTTGGCGTTGTAGCGGGCGAGGCTGTCGGCGTCAGGCACGCTTCTTCGCCGCCGGCTTCTTGGGCGCTGCCTTCTTCGCCGGTGCTTTGGCCTTGGGTGCCGCCTTGGCGTCGCCGGTGTTCAGCGATTTCTTCAGCGCCGCCATCAGGTCGACGACGTTCGATCCGCGGCTCTCCGGCTTGTCCGGATCCTCCAGGATCTTGGCGCCCTTGGCCTTTTTCTTCTTCTCGATCAGCTCCCGCAGCGCGTCGACATAGCGGTCGTGGAAACCCTTCGGATCGAATTTGCGCGCCTTCTTCTCGATCAGCGTCTGGGCGAGGTCGAGCAACTCGGGGTCCGGCTCGCTATCCGGGATTTCGCGGAAATAGCCCTGCGCCTTCTGCACCTCGTCGGCGTAGCGCAGCGTCTCGAGGATCATGCCGCGCCCGCAGGGCTTGAGGCTCACGACATATTCGCGGCCGCGCATCGCCAGCTGGCCCAGGCCCACCTTGCGCGCCCGCCGCAGTGCTTCGCGCAGCACGATGAACGCCTCCTCGGCGAGGTCGTCGGCGGGCACGACGAAATAGGGCCGTTCGTAATAGAGCACGTCGATCTCGTCGGCATCGACGAACTGGGTCAGCTCCAGCGTCTTGCGCGATTCGAGCTTCACCGCGTCGATCTCGTCCTGCTCGAGCAGGACATATTCGCCCTTCTCGATCTCATAGCCCTTGACGATCTCGTCGGGCTCGACCGCGCCGACGCCGGGCGCGACCTTCTCATACTTGATCCGCTGGCCGCTCGGCTCATGGATCTGGTGGAACGCGATCTGCGCGCCGGATTTGGTGGCAGTGTAGATCTCGACGGGAATCGAAACGAGGGCCAGCCGTATCTGTCCCTGCCAATAGGCGCGCGCGGCCATGCGGAAGTCTCCTCGTTGCAGGCCCGATTCAATTCCCCAAAGTCCGTCATGTTCCGCCCATCGCAACGGCGGCGTTTAGGCTGTAGAGGCAGACCCCATGAGCACCGACCCCTTCGCGCTTTTCCACACCTGGTACACCGAGGCGCGTACCACCGAGATCAACGATTCCAACGCGATGGCGCTGGCCACGGCGGATGCCGAGGGGCGCCCCTCGGTCCGGATGGTGCTGCTCAAGGGCTATGACGAGCGCGGCTTCGTCTTCTACACCAACCGCGAGAGCCGCAAGGCCGGCGACCTTGCCGCCAACGGCCATGTCGCGCTGCTCTTCCACTGGAAGTCGCTGCGCCGCCAGATCCGCATCGAGGGGCCGATCGCCTTCGCCAGCGACGCGGAGTCCGACGCCTATTTCGCCAGCCGCAGCCGCGATTCGCAGCTCGGCGCCTGGGCCTCGGACCAGTCGCGCCCGCTCGATAGCCGCGCCACCTTCGAGGATCGCTTCGCCGAGGTGCAGGCGCGCTTCGAGGGGCAGCCGGTGCCGCGCCCGCCGCACTGGGGCGGCTATCGCGTCACGCCCGAGCGAATCGAATTCTGGCTCGACCGCGAACATCGCCTGCACGAGCGCCGCGTGTTCACGCGTACCGGCGACGGCTGGAGCGAGGGCATGCTCTACCCATGAGCAACCTCGCCCGCCGCGCGGCGATCGCCAGCGTGTGCAGCGCGCTCTTCCTCGGCGCGCTCAAATCCTATGCGGCGGTGAAGACGGGGTCGGTGGCGGTGCTGGCCAGCCTCGCCGATTCGGGGCTTGATCTCGTCGCCTCGCTGGTGACGCTGGGCGGGGTGCATTGGGCGTCGCAGCCGGCGGACGACGAGCACCGCTTCGGCCATGGCAAGGCGGAGGCGCTGGCGGCGCTGTTCCAGGTGGTCATCATCGCCATCTCGGGCTTCGCCATCCTGCTGCGCGCCGTGCAGCGGCTGCTCCAGAACCAGGTCAGCGCCGATCCCGAGGCGGGCATCGTCGTGTCCGTGATCGCGATCCTGGTGACGCTCGCGCTCACCCAATATCAGCGCTGGGTCGTCCGGCAGACCGGCTCGATCGCGATCACCACCGACAGCATCCATTACAGTTCGGACCTGTTCCTCAACGCCGCCGTGATCGGCGCGCTCGTGCTGGAAAGCTATGCCGGGATTGCCGGCGCCGATCCGGTGTTCGGCATCGCCATCGCGCTGTGGCTGCTCTGGGGCGCGTGGCGTGCCTCGGTCGCGGCGATCGACCAGCTGATGGACCGCGAATGGCCCGAGGAGAAGCGCCGTCGTTTCGTCGAGATCGCGGCCACGCATCCCGAGCTCAAGAGCCTCCACGACCTGCGCACCCGTACCAGCGGCAACCGCGATTTCGTCCAGTTCCACGTCGCGATGCGCGCCTGCATGACGATCGCCGAAGCGCATGATGTGGTGGAGCGGCTGGAAGCTGCGCTGGGCGAGGCGTTTCCGGATACCGAAATCCTGATCCATGTCGATCCGGACGGTCATGTCGACGAGCCCGACAACGCGATGGCGGAGACGAACCTGCTCGATGACAACGGCGCCCAAACCATCGGACAGTAACAACCGGCCCCCGGGCTTCCTATCTGTGCGGCCCAATGCCCAAGGAGTCGCCGTCTTGCATGCCCCCCAACCCACCGCCCGGCTCGGCCGCGGCCTGACCTTCGCCATGGCGGCGGCGGCGGGCATTGCGGTTGCCAATATCTATTACAACCAGCCGCTGCTGGGCATCATCGAGCGCGACCTGCCGGGCCAACCTGCGGGGCTCGTGCCGACGGCGACGCAGCTCGGCTACGCGGCCGGCCTGTTCCTGCTCGTGCCACTGGGCGACCTGCACGAGCGCAAGCGGCTGATCATACTCCAGTTCCTGGTGCTGGCGGCGGCGCTGGTCGCAGCGGCGCTGGCGCCCAATGCCTGGATGCTGATCGGCGCCTCGCTGCTGGTGGGTGCCGCGGCGAGCGTGGCGCAGCAGATCGTGCCCTTTGCCGCGCATCTCGCCGATCCGGCACGGCGCGGGCAGACGGTGGGCACGGTGATGGCCGGGCTGCTCTGCGGCATCCTGCTCAGCCGGACGCTGTCGGGCTTCGTCGGCACGCATTGGGGCTGGCGCGAGATGTTCTGGCTCGGCGTGCCGCTGGCGCTGGGTACCGCGGCCGTGATGGCGTGGCGGCTACCGCGCAGCGAGCCCGAAGCGACGCTCGGCTATGGCGCGCTGCTCGGGTCGCTTGGAAGCCTGTGGCGCGAGTTTCCCGCGCTGCGGCTGGCGGCGATCACCCAGGCGCTGCTGTTCGCCGGCTTTACCGCCTTCTGGACGATTCTGGCGGTCTACCTGCAGACGCCGCGCTTCAGCCTCGGCGCAGACGTTGCGGGGCTGTTCGGCGTCGTCGGTGCGGCGGGAATCCTGGGCGCGCCGCTCGCCGGCCGGATCGCCGACAAGCGCGGTCCGCACCTTGTGGTGCTGATCGGCGCGCTGCTCGCGGTGGCAAGCTGGCTGCTGTTCGGGCTGTGGGCCGGCATCGCCGCGCTGGTGATCGGCGTCGTCGTGCTCGATTTCGCGGTGCAGAGTGCGCTCGTTTCCAACCAGCACATCATCTTCGCGCTGCGGCCCGAGGCGCGGGCGCGGCTCAACACCGTGCTGATGGGGTCGATGTTCCTCGGCGCGTCCGCGGGCTCGGCGACGGCGACGTTCGCCTGGGAAACGGGCGGCTGGACCGGGGTCGCGCTGCTCGGCGGCGGACTGTCGCTTGCTGCTGCACTGCTCCAGGTCATGAATCGTCAAAAGCGCTGAGCCCGCGGGGAACAGCGGCCGCTGCGTGTCGTTAGCCTGAGCATCAGGAGAAGCGTCATGCCCGATCCGGACGACCATACCCGCACCCAGCCGCGCACCAATCTCTCGACCGAACCCGGCGAGAAGGGCGATACCGGCGGCACCGGCACCCAGCCACGGCCCAACATCTCGACCGAGCATCAGCAGGAAGGCGATGCACGTCATCCCGGCGACACGCTTGACCGCGGCCAGACCGACCGCTGAGGCGTACCGAAGGGGAAGACCGTGGAAGAACCCGAAACGGGCGCCACCGCACCTGCGCGCGACCAGGGCGGGGCCGCTGCGGCGCTGCTGATCATCGACATGATCAACAACTTTGACTTCGAGGGCGGCGAGGAACTGCGCGCGCGTGCCGAGGCAATCGCTGGCCCGATCCTCCAGCTGCGCGACGCGTTCGATGCTGCCGATCTGCCGACGGTCTACGTCAACGACAATTTCGGCGAATGGCATTCGGAAAAGTCGCGGCTGATCGAACAGGCGTTCGACGGCGCGCCCGACAGGCTGGCGAAGCTCAAGCCGCGCGACTGCGACTATTTCGTGCTCAAGCCCCAATTCTCCGGCTTCTACGCGACCAACCTGCCGGTGCTGCTGCCCAAGCTGGGCGCGCGGCGGCTGGTGCTGACCGGGGTTGCGACCGACATCTGCGTGCTGTTCACCGCGGGCGACGCGCACATGCGCGACTATGCGCTGTGGGTGCCCGAGGACGCGGTAGCGACGCAGGATGACGATCGTGGCCGCTGGGCGCTGGAGATCATCGCCCAGAGCATGGGCGCCGACATTGCTGCCACCCACGCCCGGTCGCCCGACGAATGGCTCGCCGAGGCGGAGCATGCCTGAACGCGGCGCGCGTCTTCTCCCGCTGCTGCTGTTGCTCAGCGGCTGCAGCGGCGCGAGCATCCTCCGTCCGGGCGGACCGATCGGGGCGAACAATCGAACGATCCTGCTCGATTCGCTGGTGATCATGCTGGCGATCGTCATCCCCACGATGATCGCCACGCTGGTCTTCGCCTGGTGGTTCCGCGCCGGCAACGGCAAGGCGAAGTATCGGCCGGAGTTCGTCTATTCGGGGCGCATCGAGCTGATCGTCTGGTCGATCCCGCTGCTGACCATCCTGTTTCTCAGCGGGCTGATCTGGATCGGCAGCCACGAACTCGATCCCGCCAAGCCTCTCGCGGAGAAGACGCCGCCGCTCGAGGTGCAGGTGGTGTCGCTCGATTGGAAATGGCTGTTCGTCTATCCCGCGCAAGGCGTCGCCACGCTGAACGGCGCGGTGGTGCCCGCGGGCGTGCCGATCCGCTTCCGGCTCACCTCGGCGAGCGTGATGAACAGCTTCTTCGTGCCGCGACTGGGCAGCCAGATCTACACGATGAACGGCATGGCGACGACGCTGCACCTGCAGGCGGACCAGCCAGGCAGCTATTACGGCCAGAGCGCCCATTATAGCGGCGACGGCTTTTCGGACATGAACTTCCGGCTGCAGGCGGTGCCCGCGGCAGACTTCACCCGCTGGGTGGCGGGCGTGCAGGCGGCCGGCGGCCTGCTCGACGGGCGCGCCTATCGCGTGCTCGCCCGCCAGAGTCAGCACGAGCCGCCCAAGCACTGGGGCGCGGTGCAGCCGGGGCTGTTCGACATGGTGGTGGCGCAGCATTTGCCGCCGGCCCCCGGGCCCGAACAGGGCCGCGGCGGCGAGCCTCAAGTTTCCCCCGGAACGGCGGAGTGACGATGCTCGGTAAGCTCTCCTGGTCCGCGATCCCCTTCAGCCAGCCGATCCCGCTGATCGCCGCGGGGGGCGTCGGGCTCGCGCTGCTGGCGGTGCTCGGCTGGATCACGGTGAAGGGGCATTGGCCCTATCTGTGGAAGGAATGGATCACCTCGGTCGATCACAAGCGGATCGGGGTGATGTACGTGCTGCTCGGCCTCGTCATGCTGCTGCGCGGCTTTGTCGACGCGATCATGATGCGGACCCAGCAGGCGAGCGCGATCGGCCATGCCCAGGGCTATCTGCCGCCCGAGCATTACGACCAGATCTTCTCGGCGCACGGCACGATCATGATCTTCTTCGGCGCGATGCCGGTGGTGATCGGGCTGATGAACTTCGTCGTGCCGCTCCAGCTCGGCGTGCGCGACGTCGCCTTCCCGACGCTCAACTCGACCAGCTTCTGGCTCACCGCCTCAGGCGCGCTGCTCGTCAACATGAGCCTGGTGATCGGCGAGTTCGCCCGCACCGGCTGGCTGCCCTATGCGCCGCTCAGCGAGACGACCTACTCGCCCGGCGTCGGCGTCGACTATTATGTCTGGGCGATCCAGATCTCGGGCGTCGGCACGTTGATGTCCGGCATCAACCTGGTGACGACGATCCTCAAGCTGCGCGCGCCCGGCATGGGCTATCTGCGGATGCCGATGTTCTGCTGGACGGCGCTCGGCGCCAACATGCTGATCGTCGCCGCCTTCCCGATCCTCACCGCCACGCTCGCGATGCTGACGCTCGACCGGTATCTCGGCTTTCACTTCTTCACCAACGAAGCCGGCGGCAACATGATGATGTTCGTCAACCTCATCTGGGCCTGGGGGCATCCGGAGGTCTATATCCTCATCCTGCCCGCCTTCGGCATCTTCTCCGAAATCTTCTCCACCTTCTCGTCCAAGCCGCTGTTCGGCTATCGCTCGATGGTGGCGGCGACGTTGTTCATCGTCGTCGTGTCGTTCACGGTGTGGCTGCACCATTTCTTCACGATGGGGGCGGGCGCGGACGTCAACGCCGCCTTCGGCATCGCCACCAGCATCATCGCGGTCGGCACGGGGGTGAAGATCTATAACTGGCTGTTCACCATGTATGGCGGGCGTCTGCGCTTCCCCACGCCGATGCTGTGGTCACTCGCCTTCATGACCACCTTCGTCATCGGCGGGATGACCGGGGTGCTGCTGGCGGTGCCGCCGGCCGACTTCATGCTGCACAATTCGATGTTCCTGGTCGCGCACTTCCACAATGTGATCAACTCGGGGGTGATCTTCGGCGCGTTCGCCGGCATCACCTACTGGTTCCCCAAGGCGTTCGGCTTCCGGCTCGACGAATTCTGGGGGAAGATGGCCTTCTGGCTGACGCTAGCCGGGTTCCTGATCGTGTTCGGCGCGCTCTACGTGCTCGGACTGGAGGGCATGACCCGGCGGCTGCAGCATATCGACTTCACCGAATGGGCGCCCTGGCTCTACGTCTCGGTGGCGGGCGTTGGCGTGATGATCCTCGGCGTCGCCTCGCAGATTATCCAGATCGTGGTCAGCATCCGCAACCGCGACCAATTGCGCGACGATACCGGCGATCCCTGGGACGGCCGCTCGCTCGAATGGGCGACGAGCTCGCCGCCGCCGGCGTTCAACTTCGCGGTGCTGCCACGCGTGCACGGCGAGGAGCCCTATTGGACGATCAAGCGCCAGGCGATCGAGAGTCAGGGCCTTGCCGACGAGCCCGAGTACGAGGCGATCGAGATGCCGCGTGACAGTGCGACCGGCGTCGTCACCGCCTTCTTCGCCACGCTGATCGGCTTCGCGATGATCTGGAGCATCTGGTGGCTGGCAGCGCTCGGCTTTGTCGGCGCGTACGCCACCTTCGTGGTCTTCGCCTGGCGGGACGAGGAGGAGAAGGAGATCCCTGCCGAAGAGGTCGCGCGGATCGATCGTGCCCGCCGCGCCGCGCGCCGCAAGTGGCTCGAGGAGAACCGGGAGCAGCCGGCATGACCGCAAAGGCGCAGGATCCCTATCGCATGGGTCGCGGCGGTGGCGGGGACCACAATACCGGCCGCGGCGAGGGCGGCCCGGCGAGCAAGCGCACGACGGTGGGCTATGGTTTCTGGATCTACCTGCTCAGCGACATCATCCTCTTCTCGGGCTTCTTCGCCGCCTATGCGGTGCTCGCCAAGCAGACCGCGGGCGGGCCTTCCCCGCACGAACTGTTCGGCCAGGGGCGCGTCGCGCTGGAGACGGCGGCACTGCTCCTTTCCAGCTTCACCTGCGGGCTGGCGGGCGTCGCCGCGGAGAAGCGGAAGCTGGTGCCCGCGCAGTTCTGGCTGCTGGCCACCGGCCTGCTCGGCGCGGTGTTCCTGGGGCTGGAGTTGAGCGAGTTCGCCGAGATGATCGGCAAGGGCGCCGGGCCCCAGCGCAGCGCCTTCCTCTCGGCCTTCTATGGGCTGGTGGGCTTGCACGGGCTGCACATCGCGGTGGGGCTGCTGTGGCTCGGCACGATGATGGCGCAGCTTTGGGTGAAGGGCTTCCGGCCGCAGGTGCTGCGGCGGCTGATGTGCTTCAACCTGTTCTGGCATGCGCTCGACATCGTCTGGGTTGGCATCTTCACCATGGTCTATCTGATGGGAGTGGCGCCATGAGCGAGCGCGAAACCGACAGCGGCGATACCGCGCCCGGCGATGAAGCCGCCGAGGGCGAGGAATTCGCCGGCGGCACCAGCGGCTATGTGGTCGGGCTGGGCCTCGCCGCGCTGCTGACCGCGGCGGCCTTCGCGATGGTCAACCTGCCGCTCGTCTGGCGGCCCGCCATCCCGATGGCGCTGGTGGTGCTCGCCATCGCGCAGATGGGCATCCACCTCGTCTTCTTCCTCCACGTGACTACCGGGCCGGACAATACCAACAATGTGCTGGCGCTTGCCTTCGGCACGCTCGTCGTGCTGCTGCTGATCGGCGGGTCGGTGTGGATCCTCGCCCATCTCGACCACAACATGATGCCGATGGGCCGGCAGATGCACGGATTCCCCTGACGCCGCTCAGCCCATGATGCCGAGCAGCGCGAGGATCAGCAGGAACAGCGTGGCGATGATGGCAATGAACCACAGCAGCACGACCGTGCGGAGGATGGCCGAGCGCCAGCGCAGCTGATAGGCCTGCTTGAGCTGGCGGCACATGTGCACCGGCGGCACCACGAAGGCCAGGGTGCCGAGGACGTTGCCCGGCACATGTACGGCGCTGCCCAGCGTGACGACGATGAACAGCAACGACATCGCCGCGATCGAATAGGTCACGAACACCGCGTGATCGTAGAGCTTGTACTGCCGCTTCCAGAAGAACAGCAGCCACACGAACGGCAGCGACAACGGGATCAGCAGCCACGAGAATTTGTAGATGCTCGACTGCAGCTTGTAGAGCATCAGCGACGGGTTCTTCCGCCACTTCTCGATGCCGTGGTCGAGCGTGTGCCAGCCGGTATGGACCTCCGCCTCCTCGGCTTCGGCGTCGGCGGATCCATGGCCGATCTGGGCGGCGGCGGATTTGAGGGAAGCGATCTCGCGATCCGCCTTGGCGATGTCGTCCTGCAATTCGGCGCGATCGCTGTCGCCCGCATCCAGCTTGGCCAGCTTCGCCGCCTTGCTGGCGCGCTTGTCTTCCTGCTTCTTGATCGATTGCTGGATCGCGGCGGCGGGCTTCATCATCGCCGTATCCAGATCGGTCGGCGTCGAGATGCCGAGGATCTGGAAGATCGCGAACATCGTGAAGATCGAGAAGAGGAACATCGCCATGGGCGAGACGAAGCGCGCGCGCTCGCCGGCGATGTAGCGGCGGGTCAGGTCGCCCGGCCGCCAGGCGAGCAGCGGCAGCGTGCGCCACATCTTGCCTTCGAAATGCGCGACCCCGTGCAGCAGTTCATGCCCGATCGCACCCAGCGAGCGGTGAACGTGCCCCGATTGCCCGCATTCATGGCAATGTGGACCGACCAGTGCGGTCCCGCAATTGAGGCAGATCGTGCCATGCCCATGCCCATGGCGTTCCCCGGCATGCGGCTCCACCGCACGGCCGAGCATGCCCCCCATCACCAGTTCGCCGGCTGCGTCGATTTCCCCCATGGCGCCCGAGGCTATCAGCTTCGCGAAGCGCATGCTAGCATCTGCAGCATGGCCGATATCGACACGCCCGACACCCAGATGCTGATCGCCGACATGGGCAGCCGCGCCCGCGCCGCCGCCACGGTGCTGGCGGCGTTGCCAAGCGCGGCCAAGGCCGCTGCGCTGCGGTCCGCCGCCGCCGCGATCCGCGACTCGCAGGAAGCGATCCTCGCCGCCAATGCCGAGGACATGGTGGCGGGCAAGGCCAACGGGTTGTCCGATGCAATGCTTGATCGGCTGCTGCTCGATGCCAAGCGGATCGAGGGCATGGCCTCGGGCATCGAGGCGGTGGCCGGGCTGGAGGATCCCGTCGGCAGCGCGCTCGACGAGCGGACCCGGCCCAACGGCCTGGTGCTCCGCCGCGTGCGCGTGCCGATCGGCGTGATCGGCATCATCTACGAAAGCCGTCCCAACGTGACCGCCGATGCTGGGGCGTTGTGCCTGATGTCGGGCAATGCGGCTGTCCTGCGCGGCGGCTCCGAGGCGATCCGCAGTAACCGCGCGATCCATGCCGCGCTGGTGCAGGGGCTCACCCAGGCAGACCTGCCCGCCGATTCGATTCAGCTGGTGCCGGTGACCGATCGCGCCGCCGTGGGCGCGATGCTCACCGCCGAGGGGTTGATCGACATGGTGGTGCCGCGCGGCGGCAAGAGCCTGGTCGCGCGGGTGCAGGCCGAGGCGCGCGTGCCGGTGCTCGCGCATCTCGACGGGATCAACCACAGCTATGTCGATCGCGCCGCCGATCCGGCGATGGCGCAGGCGCTGGTGGTCAACGCCAAGATGCGCCGCACCGGCATCTGCGGCGCGACCGAGACGCTGCTGATCGACCGCGGCTTCACCGATCCCAAGCCGATTCTCGCCGCGCTGGCCGACGCCGGCTGCGAACTGCGCGGCGATGCCGAGGTGCAGGCGCTCGACCCGCGCGTACAGCCGGCGACGGAGGAAGACTGGGACACCGAATATCTCGAGGCGATTCTGTCGGTGAAGCTGGTCGACGGCGTCGAGGCCGCCATGGCGCATATCGCCGCGCACAGCTCGCACCACACCGACGCCATCATTACCGAGGATGCGGAAACGGCGACGCGGTTCCTGAACGGCGTCGACAGCGCGATCGTGATGTGGAACGCCTCGACCCAGTTCGCCGATGGCGGCGAGTTCGGGCTGGGCGCCGAGATCGGCATCTCTACCGGCCGACTGCACGCGCGCGGCCCGGTGGCGCTTGAGGGGCTCACCACCTACAAATGGCTGGTGCTCGGCACCGGTCAGGCGCGGCCTTGAGCGATACGGTTATCCTCTGGCGCCCCGTCGGGCCTGCCGAACTGGCCTTGATCCAAGACAGTGGCATGTCTGCTTTCCCGCCACGGCTCCCGGAGCAACCCAGTTTCTATCCGGTTACGACGGAAGAATATGCGGTGAAGATCGCACGGGATTGGAACGTGCCCGAAAGCGGCGCTGGCTTCGTAACCCGCTTTGCCGTCGACGCTGCTTTCCTGGCGAGATACCGGGTGGAGGAAGCGGGTGGTCGTGCGCATCGCGAGTACTGGATTCCCGCGGAGGATCTGGAGGCGTTCAACGCGGCGATCCTGGGGCCCATTGAAGTGGTGCGCAGCTTCCCTGAGCAAAACGCTCCGACTTCCTAGCAGCTTGATGCAATTTCCCGGTCCGCATAGAGTCCCGCGATGACCGAGCCACGGAAGATCACCGCCGATGCGATGCCCCGCGTCGTGGAAACGGAGGCCGCGTTTCGTGCCTTTTTACAGGAAGGGCTCGACGCGGTAGAGCGTGGGGATGTTGTTCCTCATGCGCAAGTGATGGCCGAGTTGGATGCCATGATTGCCCGGCATCGGGCTCGCTGCCGTTGACGGCCGGGGCATACTGGCTCGTCATCCGTTGAAACGCATCGGACTTCTCGGGGGCTCGTTCAATCCGGCACATCGCGGGCATCGGCGGCTCTCGCTGCATGCCCTTCGCGCGCTCGATCTCGACGAGGTGTGGTGGATGGTCTCACCGGGCAATCCGCTCAAGGACAAGGCCGGCATGGCGCCGTTCCAGGCGCGTATGGCCTCGGCACGGGCGATGGCGCGGCATGCGCCGATCCGCCCTACCGCGATCGAGAAGCGGATGAAGACCCGCTACACCGCCGATACGCTCACCAAGCTGCCCCGGCTCTATCCGAATCATCGCTTCATCTGGCTGATGGGCGCGGACAATCTGGCGCAGTTCCATCGCTGGGAACGGTGGCGGCACATCGCCCGTCAGGTTCCGATTGCGGTTATCGCGCGTCCGGGGTATGACAGGGGCGCCCATGCAAGTCCTGCAATGGGTTGGCTGCGGCGCGCTGTGCGGCCCGCAGGCCAGGCGAAACATTGGACGCGATGGAGATTGCCGGCACTTGTGCTGTTGCGCTTCCGCCCCGATCCGACGTCGGCAACACGCCTTCGGGCTGCCGATCCTGCCTGGCACCGGCGATTCCTCGGGTCTTCTCCGCAGTTGGAACAGGAGAGCCCGGCGCCGTCTCCACCCACTCTGCACAAACCGTCGCTAGACTAGGAGCAACCTTGGCCACTTCCCCCAATATGCAGCGTTCGAACGACGCCGACAGCGTCGAAGCGCTGCATAGGCTCGTGCTCACCTCGCTGGAGGACGATCAGGCGGTGGAAACCGTCTCGATCCCGCTCGCCGGCAAGAGCAGCATCGCCGATTACATGGTGATCGCATCGGGTCGCTCGACCCGGCAGGTCGCCTCGATGGCGATGAAGCTGGCCGACAAGATCAAGGCCGAGCAGGGCCGAACGCCCCGCGTCGAAGGCCTGCCCGCCGCCGACTGGGTGCTGATCGACGCGGGCGACGTGATCGTCCACCTGTTCCGCCCGGAAGTGCGCAGCTTCTACAATCTCGAGCGGATGTGGTCGTTCGAGGGCCAGGCCTGATCTGATCCCGAAGGTCCGCGCGCAATGCTGCTGCACATCGTCGCGCGCGGCCGGATCGGGCGCAGCCCCGAGGCCGAACTGGTCGACCGCTATCTGAAGCGGGTGACCTGGGGCACCCGCGTCACCGAACTGCCCGATACCGGCGGCAAGATGCCGGTGCTTAGCCCCGGCACGCGCGTGGTGATGCTCGACGAACTGGGCGAGAACCTGCCCTCCAAGACGCTGGCGACCCGGCTCGGCGCGTGGCGGGACGACGGGGTGCGCGAGACGCGTTTCCTGATCGGCGCTGCCGACGGATTCGACGATGCCGATCGCCAGGCGGCGGACATGCTGCTCAGTTTCGGCAAGGCGACCTGGCCGCACATGATGGCCCGCGCGATGCTCGCCGAGCAGCTCTGGCGCGCGGTCTCGATCCTCGCCAACCATCCCTATCACCGCGAAGGCTGATGACGCCGGCGCGCGGCCTTGGCATCGCGGCGGCGCTGGTCGCGATCGGCGCGACCGGCGTGCTCGCCCAACCGCAGTCTGATCCCACCCAACAGACCGCGCGTGTGGTGACGGAAGCCTCCCAGGCGGCGCGGGCGGCCGAGCGGCGGGCCGCCGAACTCGACCGCGCCGCGGCCGGCGAACGCGATAGCGAAGCCCGCGCCCGCGCCGAACAGGCGGCGGCGGCGCAGCGGATCAAGGCGGCCGAAGCCGAGCAGGCCGCGGCCGAGGCGCGCGTGGCGCTGCTCGACCGGCTGCTCGCCCGCCAGCGCACGGCCCTCGCCGAACGCCAGCGGCCGGCACTCGAGCTCGTCGCCGCGCTGCAGGCGATGGCGCGGCGCCCGGCGGTGCTGGCGCTCGCCCAGCCGGGATCGGCGCAGGACCTGGTCCATGTCCGCGCGACGCTCGCCAGCCTGCTCCCTGCGATCGAGGCGCGGAGTGCCGGTGTGCGGGCGGACCTGGCCCGCTCCCGCGCACTGCGTGTTGCTGCCGGCAAGGCAGTCGCCGACGTGCGGATCCGCCGCGCCGCGCTCGAATCCCGCCGCCTTGCCGCGCTCCAGCTCGAATCCGAGCACCGATTGCGCGCGATGACGCTCGGCCGTGACGCGCTGGTGGAATCGGACCGTGCGCTCGCGCTGGGCGAGAAGGCGCGCGACCTTGCCTCCGAGCAGGATCGCAGCCAGAGCGCCGCACAGGTGCAATCGGACCTGCTCGTCCTGAATGGTCCGCTGCCCCGCCCAGGCACCTCGGCGGAACGTGTGACCGGCCCCGCACCCTATCGCCTCCCCGTCACCGGCCAGCTCGTCACCGGCTTCGGCGAGATTTCCCCCGCCGGCGTCCGCGCTCGCGGCCCGAGCTTCGCAGTGCAGCCGGGGTCTGCCGTCGTCGCACCCGCCGCGGGCACCATCGCCTATGCCGCCCCCTTTGCTGGCTATGGCAAGGTCGTGATCGTCGATCACGGCAAGGGCTGGACCAGCCTGATTTCCGGCATTTCCACGCTCGCGGTGCGCCCCGGCGCGGAGGTGGCGCCGGGTGCAACCCTCGGCACCGCCGGCCCGCGCATTACGGTCGAACTACGCCGCCGGGGCCAGCCGCTGGACCTGACCCAATTGCTCGACTGACACCGCGTGCAAATCCCGTTATCCTCGCCTACATTACCAGGGTCGCCCTTCCGGAAAGTCTCTTGATGCTGCGTTCGTTTCTACAGGTTTCCGCCGCTGTCGGCGCACTTGCGATCATTCCCATCACATCCGGTGCCATGGCGGGAGTCGATACCAGCAGCTATCGCGAGCTCGACACCTTCATGGAAGTCTACAACACCGTGAAGGCGAATTACGTCGAGAAGGTCGACGACAAGACGCTGGTCAAGGGCGCGATCGAAGGCATGCTCGCGGCGCTCGATCCGCACAGCAGCTATGCCGACGGGCTCGATTTCGACAATCTCAAGATCCAGACCGAAGGCAATTACGGCGGCCTCGGCCTCACCGTCACCCAGCAGGACGGCGCGGTGAAGGTGATCGCGCCCAATGACGACGGCCCCGCCGCGCGCGCCGGCATCAAGGCGGGCGATTACATCACCCATCTCGACGGCAAGTTCATCGTCGGCGGCAGCCTCGACGAGGCGATCACCCAGATGCGCGGCAAGCCCGGCACCAAGATCGCGCTCACCATCGTGCGCCCGGGCGCCGACAAGCCGCTGCAATTCACCCTGACGCGCGAGATCATCACCCAGAAATCGGTGAAGGCGGACGTCAAGGACGGCATCGGCGTCATCCGCATCAGCACCTTCACCGCGCACACGGGCGGCGACACGGCGCTCGCGATCCAGGAGATCGAGAAGAAGCTCGGCCACAAGCCGCTCGGCTACATCCTCGATCTGCGCAACAATGGCGGCGGTCTGCTGACCGAGGCGATCGGCGTCTCCGACGTGTTTCTCAACCATGGCGAGATCGTCTCGCAGCGCGGCCGCGAGAAGACCGATATCGAGCGCTATTATGCCGAGAGCGTGTTCCCGGGCGACCTCGCCAAGGGGCTGCCGGTGATCGTGCTGACCGATGCCGGCACCGCCTCCGCCTCCGAGATCGTCGCCGGCGCGCTGCAGGACCATCACCGCGCGCTGGTGCTGGGCGTGCGCAGCTTTGGCAAGGGATCGGTGCAGACGATCCTGCCGATGGGCCCGCATGCCGCGCTGCGCCTCACCACCGCGCGCTATTTCACCCCCTCAGGCCATTCGGTGCAGGAAGGCGGCATCAAGCCCGACATCGCCGTGCCGCAGCTGAGCGACCCCGACTACAAGTCGCGCCCCGAGCTGCGTGAGGCGGATCTGCGCCGCCACCTGATCAACATGGAGAAGGTGGACGACAGCGTGCTGGAATCGGACGACACCCCCGATCCGCGCTTCACCGCCACCGCCGACGAGCTGAAGAAGAAGGGCATCACCGACTTCCAGCTGAACTATGCGGTGCAGACGCTAGCCCGGCTGGGCAAGGCGCCGGCTGCGAGCGCCGCCAAGTGAGCCGCAACCTGAGCCGCATGCCGCGCAACGTACCGGTGCTCGCGCGCTGGCTGGCGCTGCTGCTGCCGCTGGCGCTGCTCGGCGGCGCGCTGGGATCGCAGTTCATCGGCGGCCTGGTGCCGTGCGAGATGTGCGTGTGGCAGCGCTGGCCGCATCTGGCGGCGATCATCGTCGCAGCGCTCGCCTTCTTCGTGCGCGGGCGGCGGCAGGTGGCAGCGCTGGTGCTGCTCGCCGCGCTGCTGATCGCGGTGAGCGGGGCGATCGGCGTCTATCATGCCGGTGCCGAATATCATTGGTGGCAGGGCATCACCGAATGCACGGCCGCGCCGCGGCAGGGCTCACCGATGGAGATGCTGACCCAGGCGCTCCGTGCGCCGATCGTCCGCTGCGACGTGGCCCAATGGACGATGTTCGGAATCAGCCTGGCCGGCTATAACGCGATCTTCTCGCTAGGCGGCGCGGTGCTGATCGCGCTGCTCGCAACGCGAAAGGCAGTGCGATGAGCTGGAAGCCGGGGGATCGTCGGGAAGCGCATGACGCCATGGTCCGGGTGGACCAGGCCGGCGAATATGGCGCGACGCGGATCTATGCGGGGCAGCTCGCGGTGATGGGCGATCGCACGCCCACCGCGCGCACCATCGCCGGCATGGCCAACCAGGAAGAGCATCACCGTGCCTTTTTCGACGCGCTGATCGCGCGGCGCGGCGTGCGCCCGACGGCGCTCCAGCCGTTCTGGGACGTGGCGGGCTTCGGGCTCGGCGTCGTCACTGCCGCGCTCGGCCCGCAGGCGGCGATGGCGTGCACCGCCGCGATCGAGACCGAGATCGACCTCCATTATCAGCAGCAGCTCGCGCAGTTGGGCGACGAGGATCCGGAACTGCGCGACGCCGTCGCGCGATTCCGGGAGGAGGAGATCGAGCACCGCGACACCGCGATCGCCTCGGGCGCGGAAAGCACCCCCGGCTATCCGGTGCTTTCGGCGCTGATCCGTGCCGGATGCCGGTTCGCGATCGGCGTATCGAAGCGGATCTGACAGCGGCTATTCAGGCGCGCCGCGGCAGGGTGGCGCGCACAACAGGAGGAACGCAGGTGCTCAAGAGGATCGCCATCATCACCGCGGCCGCGGCGGCGCCGCTGCTCGCCGCCGCGCCGGCGCATGCGCAGAATGCCGTCCAGAACGGCGTGCTGATCATCTACGGCAACGACAAGTGCCCGACCAACAAGAATGGCGAGGAGATCGTCGTCTGCCAGCGGCTGGACGAGGGCGAGCGCTTCCGTATCCCCAAGAACATCCGCGAGACCACGCCGACCGACCCCCAGAAGGGCCAGTCCTGGGCGGTGCGATCGCAGGATGCGCTGACCACCGGCAATTTCGGTACCGGCAGCTGCTCGACCGTCGGCGCCAACGGCGGCACCGGCTGCTTCGTCCAGCGCGCGACCGCCGCGCGCGCCGAGCGCCGGGCGCAGAAGAAGGCCGAGACCGACCTGCCGCTGCCCTGATCGGGTTCAGACCGGCGCGCGGGTGATCCACGCGGGCGCCGGCAGCCGCACGGCATCGGCGATCAGCCACAGCATCGCCACGCCGCGCAGGCTCGTGGCCAGGAATATGTCGTGCTGGGTGGCATAGGGCCATGCATTGGCAAGTCCCGCCAGCCACCAGAACTCCGTCACATAGGCCGCGATGTCGCCGATCACGAACAGTGCGATCGGCGCCAGCCGCGGACTCGTCATCACCAGCAGCGGGTACAGCCACAGATCGAACTGCGGCGACCAGACCTTGTTGGTGAGCAGGAACCAGGCGAGCACCGGGGTGAACAATACCCAAGGCCGTTCGCGATGCTTGCGCCAGCCGATCACGACGATCGCCGCTGCGCCGAGCAGGAAGGCGATCGACGCTGCCAGGTTGCGCTGTGCGGTGTCGCTCACCCACACGCCCTGATCCGACAGGACCGACCAGGTGGAGGCGACCGTGCCGGCGCGCGCTTCGGAGAAGCGGTAGAATTCGGACCAGTTCTCCGGCGCGGCGAGTGCTACCGGCAGGTTCACCGCCGCCCAGGCGCCGATTGCGGCCAGCACGCACCGCACGGCCGTCGTCATCCGCGTGCGCCAGGCCTGCCCCGGCGCGGTGAGCGCCGCCAGTTCGATCAGCGGCAACAGCAGCACCGGGAACAGCTTCGCCGCCGCCCCCAGCGCGGCGAAGGCGGCTGCCAGCACCAGCCGCTGCCGCCGCGCAGCGAGCATCGCCGCCACCGCCAGCGTCACCGCGCCCAGGTCCCAGTTATGCCCGAGATAGAGGATCAGCGGTGGCGCGCAGGCCCAGAGCCACAGCCGCACCCGATCCATGCCGCCGCGGACGAACATCGCCAGGATCAGCCCGGCGAGCAGCGCATTGCCGAG
The DNA here is from genome assembly GCF_011927635.1 of Sphingomonas trueperi. Lineage (GTDB taxonomy): Bacteria > Pseudomonadota > Alphaproteobacteria > Sphingomonadales > Sphingomonadaceae > Sphingomonas > Sphingomonas trueperi. Next base: position 374,520 of record NZ_JAATJB010000001.1, on the reverse strand, counting down.
CGACACCATGGCGAGGAAGGTCGCGCCGTCTGCGCCCGCACCGAACAGCCCGCGGGCGAGCACGCCTTCGATCCATATCTGCAGCCCAGTGAGCACCGGATATTCCATCGGCGTCTGGAAATAGGGGATCCGCCCCTCGCCGACATGGCGCTCGACCCAGAAGGGCGGGGCGTCGCTGTAGCAGCCGCTGATATACTGGATCGCGCCGCTCCAGCCGTGCGGCATGCAATGCGCCTTGAACACCCAGCCGAGCAGGCAGGTGAGCGCCATGCCGAGTGCCAGCGCCCGCGCGCGCCCGTCGATCCGCTGAATCATGCCCGAAACCCTCCGGTCGGCGCTGGTACAGGGCCGATAGCCGAGCGTCCATCTGGACAGCAGGTGTTTGAGAACATAGAAGGAACGCGATGGCGCAACTCGACACCCGTGCAAAGCTGGCGATCCTCGCCGATGCCGCGAAATACGACGCGTCCTGCGCGTCGTCGGGGACGGCCAAGCGCACGTCGAGGGACGGCAAGGGGCTCGGGTCCACCACCGGCAACGGCATCTGCCATGCCTATGCGCCCGACGGCCGCTGCATCAGCCTGCTCAAGATTCTGCTGACCAACAGCTGCATTTTCGACTGCCATTACTGCATCAACCGCAAGAGCTCGAACGTGCGCCGCGCGCGGTTCACGCCGGCCGAGGTGGTCGAGCTCACGCTGAACTTCTACCGGCGCAACTATATCGAGGGGCTGTTTCTCTCCTCGGGCATCATCCGCTCGTCCGACTATACGATGGAGCAGATGGTGGAGGTGGCGCGGAGCCTGCGCCAAGACCATCATTTCCGCGGCTATATTCATCTCAAGACAATTCCCGACGCTGACCCCGAGCTGATCCACCAAGCCGGCCTGTACGCCGATCGCGTATCGATCAACGTTGAGCTGCCGACCGTGGTGGGGCTTAAGCGCCTGGCGCCTGAAAAATCCGCGCCGCGGATCGAAGGCGCGATGCTGGGGATGCGCAGCGCGATTCTGGATGGGGCGGATGCGCGGAAACGCTATCGCTCGGCGCCCAAGTTCGCGCCCGCCGGCCAGTCGACCCAGATGATCATCGGCGCCGATGCCGCGACCGATGGCGACATCATCGATCGCGCGGCCGGGCTGTACGGCCGCTTCGGGCTGCGGCGCGTCTATTATTCGGCGTTCAGCCCGATTCCCGATGCGAGCACGGTGCTGCCGCTCCAGCGCCCGCCGCTGATGCGCGAGCATCGGCTGTATCAGTCGGACTGGCTGATGCGCTTCTACGAGTATCGGCCCGACGAAGTGGCGCAGGCGGTGGACCCGGCGACGGGCATGCTGCCGCTCGACATCGATCCCAAGCTCGCTTGGGCGCTGCGCTTCCGCGATCGCTTCCCCGTTGACCTCAACCGTGCTCCGCGCGAGGCGCTGCTGCGCGTGCCGGGGCTGGGGACCAAGGCGGTTGCCTCGATCCTCGCCGCGCGCAAATGGCGGCGGCTGCGGCTGGAGGACGTCGCGCGGCTCACCGTCTCGCTGGCCAAGATCCGCCCGTTCATCGTCACCGCCGACTGGCGCCCGGTGGCGCTGACCGACAAGGCCGATCTGCGCGCCTGGATCGCGCCCAAGAAGGAGCAGCTGGAGCTGTTTGCGGCGTGAGCGAAACCTTGCGAACGACTCGCGGGAGCAACCTAGCGCAAGGCCGCCGGTTGGGGCTGGGAAACCAGGGAGACACCTACATGGCCGACCAGCCCCGCATCTTCGCCGACCTCATCGCCGATCACGACCGCCAGCGCGAGCTGATCGCGCAGATCGACGCCACGTCGGGCGACAGCCCCGAGCGTCGCGACCTTTTCGAGCAGCTCCGCCTCGAGCTCCAGTCGCACGCCGCGGCCGAGGAAGAGTCGCTCTACGCGACGATGCTCGCCAATCCGGAGCTGCGCGAGGATGCGCGCCATTCGGTGTCCGAGCACAAGGAAGTCGACGATCTGCTCGGCGAGCTGATGGACATCGAAATGTCCTCCTCCGCCTGGCTGTCCAAGTTCCGCGCTATGAAGGACCGCTACCTCCACCATATCGACGAGGAGGAGGAAGAGATGTTCCCGACCGCCGAGAAGGAACTCTCGGCGGAAGAGGAAGAGCGGCTCGGCAAGATCTTCGAGAAGCGCAAGCCCAAGGAACTGGAGCGCGCCGAAGCCCATCCGCCGGGCGACGAGCGCGAGTAAGCGTTGCGCGCCGTAACGCTTGCCGCCGAGGATGATTTCGAGGGCTGGCGCGATGCGGCGCGGGCGCTGGCCCAGGCGCATGTCGCGCCGCCCGAGGTTGTGTGGCGGGTTGGGGACGCGCCGGGGGACCTTTTCGCCCTCGATCACCCTCACCCTTTCGCGGCTTCGCCGCTCCCTCCCTTTCCCGAGGGGAGAGGGAGCTTAGAGCCCTCTCCCCTCGGGAAAGGGAGGGGACCCGCCGCCGAAGGCGGTGGGGAGGGTGAGGGTGACCGCCGCCTGCGGGTCCCGAAAGCCTTCCTCGACCTCGCCCAAGCCGTCATCCTCCACGCCGACCCGCAGCGCTTCTCGCTGCTCTATACGCTGCTCGCCACCGATCCGCACCGCATCGAGGATCGCGCCGATCCGCTGGTCCGCCGCTTGGAGCTGATGGCCAAGGCGGTGCGCCGCGACATCCACAAGATGCGCGCCTTCGTCCGCTTCCGCGAACTGGTGGACGAGAGCGGCCCGCGCTTCATCGCCTGGTTCGAACCCGAGCATCACATCGTCCGGGCCAATGCCCGCTTCTTCGTCGAACGGTTCGCGAGCATGCGCTGGTCGATCCTCACCCCCGAAGTCTCGCTCCACTGGGACGGCACCACGCTCAGCGAAGGCCCCGCCGCGACCCGCGGCGACGCGCTGGCCGACGATCCGGTCGAGGCGGTGTGGAAGACCTATTATGCCTCCATCTTCAATCCCGCCCGCTTGAAGACCGGCGCGATGCTGAAGGAAATGCCGCGAAAATACTGGAAAAACATGCCTGAAACCGCGTTGGTCAAGGAGCTCGTGGCCGGTGCCCGGGCGCGGGAGACGGCGATGGTGGAAACGGCGCGCAGCTCGGTCGGCGGCAATGTCGAAGGCGCCTGGGAAGCGCTGCGCGACGAGGCGGCGGCGTGCACCCGCTGCCCGCTCTACAAGCCCGCCACGCAGACCGTGTTCGGCGAAGGACCGCTCGACGCCGACATGATGCTGGTCGGCGAGCAGCCGGGCGACCAGGAGGACCTCGCCGGCCGCGCCTTTGTCGGCCCTGCCGGACAGATGCTCGACCGCGCGCTCGAAGAGGCGGGGATCGACCGCGCCCGCGTCTACGTCACCAATGCGGTCAAGCACTTCAAGTTCGAGCCGCGCGGCAAGCGGCGCATCCACGCCAAGCCCGATGCCGGCGAGATCACTGCCTGCCGCTGGTGGTACGAGCAGGAGCTGGCGCTGGTCCGCCCCAAGCTCGTCGTGGCGCTCGGCGCCACCGCCGCCCGCCAGATTACCGGCAAGGCGGCGACCATCTCCAGGCTGCGTGGCCAGAAGCTCGCGCTGCCCGAAGGCGGCACCGGCTGGGTGACGGTGCACCCGAGCTACCTGCTCCGCCTCCCCGATGCCGACGCGGCGGCGCAGGCCTATACGGACTTTGTCGCCGACCTGCGCGGCGCCCAGGCGCTGCTCGGCTGATCGCACCCCTTGCGCGAAACGATCCGCACGCCGATGTTTGGGCTTTAACACCTGTCCTGTAAGGGGCGGGCGATCGGCATTGGACGCATTGGGGATTTTGGTGGCAGATCCATACGTAACGCTCGGGGTGGCGCGAAGCGCGAGCGAGGACGAGATCAAGAAGGCCTATCGCAAGCTCGCCAAGGAGCTGCACCCCGATCGCAACAAGGACAATCCCAAGGCGTCGGAGAAGTTCAGCCAGGTCACCCAAGCCTATGACCTGCTGACCGACAAGGACAAGCGCGCCCGCTTCGATCGCGGCGAAATCGACGGCGACGGCAACCCGATCGCGCCGTTCGGCTTCGGCGCAGGCGCGGGCGGCGGCGGGGGCGGCTTCCGTCCCGGCGGCGGCCAGTTCGATTTCGGCGGCGGCGAGGCTGACATCGGCGACATTTTCGAAGGGCTGTTCGGCGGCGGCAAGCGCGGCGGCGGGGGGGGCTTCAGCGGCGGGTTCGGCGGCTTCGGCCGGCGTCCCCAGCCCAAGGGCGCCAACATCGCCTATCGCCTGGCGGTGTCATTCGAGGACGCCGCCAGGCTCGCGCCGCAGCGGATCACGCTCAAGGACGGCAAGACGATCGACCTCAAGCTCCCCCCCGGCGTCGAGGAAGGCACCCAGATGCGCCTGGCCGGCAAGGGCGAGGAAGGCCCGGGCGGCGCCGGCGACGCGATCGTCACGATCGAGATCCAGCCGCATCGTTTCTATGTGCGCGACGGTGACGACATCAAGCTCGACCTGCCGGTGACGCTGGCCGAGGCGGTGCTTGGCGCACAGGTGCGCGTGCCCACCCCCGACGGCCCGGTGATGCTGACGGTGCCCAAGGGCTCGAGCTCGGGCAAGGTCCTCCGCCTCAAGGGCCGCGGCTTCCACAAGCGGGGCGGCGCGCGCGGCGATCTGTTCGTCACGCTGATGGTCGAGCTGCCGGTCGACGACGACGCCCTCATCGAATTCGCCCAAGGATGGAAGAACAAGGGGAACCCGCGGGGACGCATGGGCGTCTGAAGCTGGTGGACGATCCGACGCGCGCCTCGATCTCGCCCCAGTCGCCCGAAGGACGGCGGCTGCAGGTCGGCGGAAAGGTGCCGCGGCGGCTGGCCGAGCTCGGCGTCACCGAACGCATGTTCGAGATCGTCAAGCGCGTCGCGATCGGCACCTTCAACGACGGCTTCACCTATGCGGGCAACCTCGCCTATCTGTCGCTGGTAACGCTGTTCCCCTTCTTCATCGTCGCTACGGCACTCGCGAGCCTGGTCGGCCGCACCGGCACCGGCGTCCATGCGCTGGAGGCCTTCCTGCAGACCGTACCGCCGGACGTGGCGGAGCTGCTGCGCGGCCCGGTGGTGGAGGTGCTCAACGGCCGCACCGGCGGCTTGCTGTGGCTGGGCGCGGCGGTGGGCCTGTGGACCACCACCGGCTTCATCGAAACGATCCGCGGCATCCTGCGCCAGGCCTATGGCGTCAGCTCCAGCACACCCTTCTGGCGCTACCGCATCGCATCGATCGGGATGATCGTCGGCGCGGTCGTGCTGGTGATGCTGGCCTTCACCTTCCAGGTGATCCTCACCGGCATCGAGCAGTTTCTCTACCGCATCCTGCCCTGGGCGACCGAAGCGCAGCGCTTCGCCTCGGCGAGCAAGGCGGTGCCGGCCTTCGCCCTGTTCGGGGCACTGTTCGTGCTGTTCTACTCGCTCACCCCGTCGCAGTATCGCGCCCGCTGCTATCCCAAATGGCCCGGTGCGCTGTTCACCACCGCCTGGTGGCTGGCGGTCACCGGCGTGCTGCCCTGGGTGCTGGCGACGATGGGCGGCTATGGCGCCACCTATGGCAGCCTGGCGGGGGTGATGGTCGCGCTGATCTTCTTTTTCCTGGTGGGACTCGGCCTCGTCGTCGGGGCGGAGCTCAACGCCGCTCTGGCGGAAGTGCCCGATCCCGGTCTAGAGGGGGATCAAGCACAGGAGATTCAGAAGACGTGACCGGATTGATGCAAGGGAAGCGCGGGCTCATCATGGGCCTCGCCAACGACAAATCGCTGGCATGGGGAATCGCCAAGGCACTGCACGCCCAGGGTGCGGAGCTGGCCTTTTCCTATCAGGGCGAAGCGCTGCTCAAGCGGGTGAAGCCGCTGGCCGAGCAGGTGGGCTCCGATTTCCTGATCGATTGCGACGTGGCGGACATGGCCGCGCTCGACACCACCTTCGAGACGCTGGCGGCGCGCTGGCCGACGATCGACTTCGTCGTCCACGCGATCGGGTTCTCGGACAAGAACCAGCTGCGCGGCCATTATTACGACACCACGCTCGACAACTTCCTGATGACGATGAACATCTCGGTGTACAGCTTCACTGCGGTGGCGCAGCGCGCGCAGCGGATGATGCCGAACGGCGGCAGCCTGCTGACGCTGAGCTATTACGGCGCCGAGAAGGTGGTACCGCACTATAACGTGATGGGTGTCGCCAAGTCGGCGCTGGAAACCTCGGTCAAGTATCTGGCGATGGACCTCGGGCCGGAGAATATCCGCGTCAACGCCATCTCGGCGGGCCCGATCCAGACGCTGGCGGCACGCGGCATTGGCGACTTCAACTATATCCTCAAATGGAACCAGCTGAACTCGCCGCTCCGCCGCAACGTGACGATCGAGGATGTCGGCGGCGCCGGCCTGTATCTGCTGTCGGACCTGGCATCGGGCGTCACCGGCGAGACCCACCATGTCGACGCCGGCTACAACGTGATCGGCATGAAGGCCGAGGACGCGCCGGACATCGCGCTGGCCTGACACGAACCGGGGCGGCCGCGCGCCGCCCCGCTCAGCCGCTGCCCAGCAACCAGGCGCGGGCAGCCTCGACATCGTCGAACAGCATCGCGCCCGGCCGCACCTCCACGATCCGGCGGACCTGCAGCCGCGTCAGCATCGTCGAGGCGACGAAAGCGAGCCGATGCGCCCACTGCGTCCCCTCGATATCGGTGAAATTCTTGAGCACGAAATCGGCGGTCGCCTGCGGCAGCACATGGACGCCGCGCGCGTCATAGAGCGTGCGGTGCCGGCCCGCGTCGGCGCCGAGCGTGAGGATCGCCGCGCGCACCTCTTCGGCGATCCAGCCGACATCCTCCGGCGAGGGCACGCCGGTGACGCGGACGGCGATCAGGCGGGTCTCACGCTCGACATCGATCGTGAAATCGACCGCATACGGCGAAGTCGGATCCATTGCGATGAACCTCGGCCAATCGCCGTTGCGGGTCAACTGTCTGGTGGGGAAGCCTTTTGAGTGCCCCCGCTCAGACGCGGACGACGCCGAGTTCGTGGAAGGGCTTGGGCTCTTCCGGCGGGCGGGCGGGCTCGTTGAGCTCGCACTGCCAGATGCCGACGTCGATCCACTGGCCGTGCTTGTACCCCGCCTCGCGAAACACGCCGGTGCGGCGGAAGCCCACCGCCTCGTGCAGCGCGATCGAGCTGTCGTTGGGCAGGGTGATCATCCCGAAGGCGTGGACGAAGCCCTGCGCGCGGAGCGTATCGACCAGCGCCTCGTAGAGCAGCCGCCCGGCGCCGCGACGCTGCGCGGTGTCGGCCATGTAGATCGAGCTTTCGACGACGTAGCGATAGGCCGGCCGGTCGCGGAACTTGCTGGCATAGGCATAGCCGATCACCCCGCCATCGGCGCCGTCGCCATTGGTGGCGACGATCCACGGGTAATAGCCCTCGCTCGATGCCATCCGCGCTGCCATCGTGGCGGCGTCGGGCGGCTCGATTTCGAACGAGGCGGTACCGGTCAGAACGTTCGGCGCATAGATGGCGGCGATCGCGGCGGCGTCATCCGGCGTGGCGGCGCGAATGCCGATCATTTCAGGGCTCCCATGGCGAATTGGAGAAGGGCAAGGTCGCTCGGCTGCGCGCTCGGCACGCCCAGCGCCATGCATTCGAGGCAGCGCGCCTGCACCGAGCCGCTCGCGGTCAGCCGCTTGGCGTCGCCCAGCGCCTGGGCGAGCAGCATGCGGCGCTCCTCGCCGATCCGGGCATAGGCGTCGCTGCCGGCGGGGGCATCGGCCCAGTTGCCGTCATCCTCGTCATCCCCGCCCAGCGTGCCGAGGAAGCCGGCCAGCGCGGCAGTCAGCGCGTTGGGCTTCTTGGCGAGATAGACCGGCCGCACCTTGGCGGGATCGAGCTTGGCGCGCTTGGCGGCCTCGGCGATGGCGTCGTTCAGCCCGCCGAAGCGATCGACCAGGCCGATCTGCCGGGCGATGCCGCCGATCCACACCCGGCCCTGGCCGATCTCGTCCACCCGCTGCGGGGTGAGCTTGCGCGAGGCCGCGACCAACCCGACGAAGCGGCCATAGCCCGCTTCGATCGCCGATTGCAGGATCGTGTCGACCGTGGCGTTGGTGCCGCCATAGATGCTCGGCTGGCCGGTGAGCGGCGTGCTCTCCACCCCGTCGGTGGTCACGCCGATCTTGGCGAGGCTGTTCTCGAAGGTGGGGATGATGCCGAAGATGCCGATCGATCCGGTGATGGTGTTGGGCTCGGCGAAGATCACGTCGCCCGCGGTCGACACCCAATAGCCGCCGCTCGCCGCGAGGCCGCCCATCGAGACGACGACCGGCAGCTTCTTCGCCTTGGCCTGGAGGATCGCCTGGCGCATCTGCTCCGAGGCCATCGCCGAGCCGCCCGGCGAATCGACGCGGACGACCAGCGCCTTGAGCTTGCCGTCCTTCAGCCCGTCGAGCACCAGCTTGGCTATCGTGTCGCCGCCCGCGGTCCCCGCGCCGCCCTTGCCGTCGACGATCTCGCCCGCGACGGTGATCACGCCGATCGCGTCGCCGCTGGTCGGCACCGGGTTGGCCTGAAGCCAGTCGGCGAGCTTGATCGCGTTGAAATTGCCCGCGCGGGCGCCGTTCGGTGCCCCCACCAGCTTCGCGACATGCTGGCCGAAGGCGATGCGGTCGCCGAGCTCGTCGACCAGGCCATAGGCCTTGTTGGCGGCGGCGATGTCGCCCTTGGCGGCGGTGATCGCCACGTCGGGCTTCGTCAGGAACTCGGCGATGCGGGCCTTGGGCCGCGCCTTCAGGACGCCCTCGCGCCACTGGTCGAGCAGTCCGCCATAGAGCGCGGTGTTCGCCTCGCGCGCCTCGGGCGACATGTCGGCGCGGATATAGGGCTCCACCGCCGACTTGAACTTGCCGACCTTGTAGACATGGACGTTGATGCCGAGCTTCTCGGTCAGCCCCTTGTAATAGAGCTGGCGGCCGCCCGGCCCCATGAACAGCGAACCGCCCATCGGGTGGACCCAGATTTCGCTGGCATTGGCCGCGATCTGATAGCCGCTGTCGGTATAGGCGGTGGCATAGGCGAGCACCGGCTTGCCGGCGGCGCGGACGCGGCCGACCGCGGCGGCGACTTCGCTCACCGTCGCGGGATAACCGCCGAGGAAGCTGTCGAGATCGAGCACCACCGCCTTGACGCGGGAGTCGGTCCTGGCGGCATCGAGCGCGCGGATCACGTCGCGCGCGCCCACCTGGCCGACGGCGCGCGCACCGCTGACGCTGGACAGCGGATCGGCCTCGCTCGGATGCTCGACCAGCGCGCCGTTGAACGCGACGATCAGCGCACCGTCGCGAATCGTCGCGGGGGTCGGGCGGTGCGAAAGCGCCGCGAATAGCGCGGAAAAGAACAGGAGGAGCAGAACCAGGACGAGCAGGTCCTTGATTCCGACGAGTATCTTCCAGGCGGTACGAACCAGCTTCACCGGCGGCTCCTCAAAGGGTATTCCACCAGCGGTGCTACCGGATGCGGGCAGGCGAGGCAACGACCCGTCTTATCGATCCAACACGCCGAAAAAAGTTCCCGGCGCACCCGTTGACGAAGCAAATTCCCGTTCACATATCCCGTTTGTTAGCACTTTGGGGGACCGAGTGCTAAACACCGAAATCCACCTGAAAGAGGATCAGGCAATGAACTTCCGTCCGTTGCACGACCGCGTGCTCGTCCGCCGCGTCGAAGCCGAGGAAAAGACCGCCGGCGGGATCATCATCCCCGATACCGCCAAGGAAAAGCCGCAGGAAGGCGAAGTCGTCGCCGTCGGCACCGGCACCAAGGCCGAAGATGGCAAGGTGACCGCGCTGGACGTCAAGGCCGGTGACCGCATCCTGTTCGGCAAGTGGTCCGGCACCGAAGTGAAGGTGAACGGCGAAGACCTGCTGATCATGAAGGAAAGCGACATCCTCGGCATCGTCGGCTGAGCGACCTCGCTTTCTCCTGAACTTCCTGAAACTTAGCGAAATTTGAAAGGGCAGTCCCATGGCAGCCAAGGACGTAAAGTTTTCGCGCGACGCTCGTGAGCGCATCCTGCGCGGCGTCGACATCCTCGCCGACGCGGTGAAGGTCACGCTGGGCCCGAAGGGCCGCAACGTCGTGATCGAGAAGAGCTTCGGCGCGCCCCGCATCACCAAGGACGGTGTGTCGGTCGCCAAGGAAATCGAGCTCAAGGACAAGTTCGAGAACATGGGCGCGCAGATGGTGCGCGAAGTGGCCTCGAAGACCAACGACATCGCCGGCGACGGCACGACCACCGCGACCGTTCTGGCGCAGGCGATCGTCCGTGAAGGCATGAAGTCGGTGGCCGCCGGCATGAACCCGATGGACCTGAAGCGCGGCATCGATCTCGCCGTCGCCAAGGTCGTCGAGGACGTCAAGGCCCGCTCGAAGCCGGTTTCGGGTTCGCAGGAAGTCGCCCAGGTCGGCATCATCTCGGCGAACGGCGACCGTGAAGTCGGCGAGAAGATCGCCGAGGCGATGGAGAAGGTCGGCAAGGAAGGCGTGATCACCGTCGAAGAGGCGAAGGGTCTCGAATTCGAGCTCGACGTCGTCGAGGGCATGCAGTTCGACCGCGGCTACCTCTCGCCCTACTTCATCACCAACCCGGAAAAGATGGCGGTCGAGCTCGCGGACCCGTACATCCTGATCCACGAGAAGAAGCTGTCGAACCTGCAGTCGATGCTGCCGATCCTCGAAGCGGTCGTGCAGTCGGGTCGTCCGCTGCTGATCATCGCCGAGGACATCGAAGGCGAAGCGCTGGCGACCCTGGTCGTCAACAAGCTGCGCGGCGGCCTGAAGGTCGCGGCGGTCAAGGCACCGGGCTTCGGCGATCGTCGCAAGGCGATGCTGGAAGACATCGCCGTCCTCACCAAGGGTGAAGTGATCAGCGAAGACCTCGGCATCAAGCTCGAGACCGTCACGCTCGGCATGCTCGGCACCGCCAAGCGCGTCACCATCGACAAGGACAACACCACCATCGTCGATGGCGCCGGTGAAGCCGAGTCGATCAAGGCCCGCACCGAGCAGATCCGCCAGCAGATCGAAGTCACCACCAGCGACTATGACCGTGAGAAGCTCCAGGAGCGTCTCGCCAAGCTCGCCGGCGGCGTGGCCGTGATCAAGGTCGGCGGTGCGACCGAAGTCGAGGTGAAGGAGCGCAAGGACCGCGTCGACGACGCGCTGCACGCGACCCGCGCAGCCGTCGAAGAAGGCATCGTTCCCGGCGGCGGCACGGCCCTGCTGTACGCGACCAAGGCCCTGGAAGGCCTGTCGGGTGCGAACGAGGACCAGACCCGCGGCATCGACATCGTCCGCAAGTCGCTGACCGCGCTGGTTCGCCAGATCGCCAGCAACGCGGGCCAGGACGGCGCCGTCGTCTCGGGCAAGCTGCTCGACCAGACCGACACCTCGTTCGGCTTCAACGCCGCGACCGACACCTACGAGAACCTCGTGGCTGCCGGCGTGATCGACCCGACCAAGGTGGTGCGCACCGCGCTGCAGAACGCGGCTTCGGTCGCCGGCCTGCTGATCACCACCGAGGCGACCATTGCCGAGCTGCCGGAAGACAAGGCTGCTGCTCCGGCGATGCCGGGTGGCATGGGCGGCATGGGCGGCATGGACTTCTAAGTCCGCGCTCGACGCAAAAAGAGGGGCCGGCGGAGCGATCCGCCGGCCCTTTTTCGTGTTGGTCCTGGAACCTGTCGCTCGCGGCTCCCGCGCCCGCCCGCCCTCCCGCTAACGGGAGGGGATTTGGCGCGCCGCCCGCGATCAATCCTTCTTGTCGTCCTTTTCGTCCTTATCGACCGGCAGTGACGGCACCGCGGCGCGCGCGGTTGCGGTCGGTGCCGCAGGCGGACGGCAGCCCTTCGACTGGCCGAGGCCCTTCAGATAGGCGCGGCGGATGGTGCCGCCGTACAGCGCTGCGGTGACCCGCTTCTCCTGCTTGTCGGCACCGGTGATCATCCGCACCAGCCCGAAGCCGGGGATCAGCGCGCCGACGATCGCGCGGCTGCCGGCTGCCGCGATCGCGCCGCCATTGCCCCCTTTGGCCGCGGGCGCATCGGCGTCGGTGCCGAGCACCGCGTTGAGATCGGCGATGCTCGCGCGAATCTGCGCGCAGTTCCTGGTCCCCTGCGACGAATAGGGGGCGGAGGCGGCGAGCAGCAGCACGTCCGGGATCTTCTTTTCGTTGATCCGCAGGTCGCGCAGCGGCGCCTGCGCGCCGTCGCCGACGCTCTGCTTCTGCTGCTGCGCGACCGCCGGGGCCGCAATCAGCATCCCGGCCAGCCCGGCCGCCAGAATCGTCCGCATGTCGTATCTCCCAGATATTTTGCAAAGCTGTCGGGAAAAGTCGCAGGGGCACAACATTGTTCCACCGAAACGATGTCGATGATTGACTTTCGGTCACCTGCCGCTAGGGCCGTCGACGGGCCACGCGGTCCCAACGCCGCGCGTGCTCTCTGTGAGGAGAGTCTACATGACTGATTTGACTGCCGCCGACGCCACCCTTGCGCCTGCGAAGCCCACCACCAAACCGGCGCGTCCCTATTTTTCTTCTGGCCCCTGCGCCAAGCCTCCGGGCTGGTCGCCCGAGAAGCTCGCTGTCGAGTCGCTCGGCCGCTCGCACCGCTCGAAGCTGGGCAAGACCCGTCTCCAATATTGCATCGACCTGATGCGCGAGCTGCTCCGCCTGCCGGACACGCACCGCATCGGCATCGTGCCGGGCTCGGATACCGGCGCCTTCGAAATGGCGATGTGGACGATGCTGGGTGCCCGCCCCGTCACCACGCTCGCCTGGGAAAGCTTCGGTGAGGGTTGGGTCACCGATGCGGTCAAGCAGCTCAAGCTCGAGCCGACCGTGCTGCGCGCCGACTATGGCCAGCTGCCCGATCTGGGCGCCGTCGACTGGTCGAACGACGTGCTGTTCACCTGGAACGGTACCACCTCGGGCGTGCGCGTGCCGAACGGCGACTGGATCGCCGACGATCGCGAAGGGCTGAGCTTCGCCGACGCGACCTCGGCGGTGTTCGCCTATGATCTGCCTTGGGACAAGATCGACGTCGCCACCTTCTCCTGGCAGAAGGTGCTGGGCGGCGAGGGCGCGCATGGCGTGCTGATCCTCGGACCCCGCGCGGTCGAGCGTCTCGAAACCTACACCCCCGCCTGGCCGCTGCCCAAGGTGTTCCGCCTCGTCTCTAAGGGCAAGCTTGCCGAGGGCGTGTTCAAGGGCGAGACGATCAACACGCCGTCGATGCTCGCGGTGGAAGATGCGATCTTCGCGCTCGAATGGGGCAAGGGCCTGGGCGGTGCCGAGGGGCTGATCGCCCGTTCGGACGCCAATGCCGCGGCGCTCGATAAGATCGTCGCGCAGCGCGACTGGCTCGGCCATCTCGCCGAGGATCCGGCGATCCGCTCGCGCACCAGCGTGTGCCTGACGGTCGAGGGCGCCGATGCCGACTTCATCAAGAAGTTCGCCGGCCTGCTCGAAAAGGAAGGCGCGGCCTTTGACGTCGCCGGCTATCGCGATGCCCCGGCGGGCCTGCGCATCTGGTGCGGCGCCACCGTCGACACTGCCGATATCGAGGCGCTCGGCCCCTGGCTCGACTGGGCCTACGCCACCGCCAAGGCGGGCTGATCTCGGTGCTCCTGCGAAAGCAGGAGCCCAGGGCCACGCGCGATTCCCTAAGAAACTCTGGGCTCCTGCTTTCGCAGGAGCACCGACGTGCACAGGAGCATTCCATGCCCAAGGTACTGATTTCCGACAAGATGGACCCCAAGGCCGCGCAGATCTTCCGCGAGCGCGGCGTCGAGGTCGACGAGATCACCGGCAAGACCCCGGACGAATTGAAGGCGATCATCGGCCAGTATGACGGCCTCGCCATCCGCAGCTCGACCAAGGTCACCAAGGACATTCTCGAGCACGCGACCAACCTCAAGGTGATCGGCCGCGCCGGCATCGGCGTCGACAATGTCGACATCCCCGCCGCCTCGGCCAAGGGCGTGGTGGTGATGAACACGCCGTTCGGCAACTCGATCACCACCGCCGAGCACGCGATCGCGCTGATGTTCGCGCTCGCCCGTCAGCTGCCCGAGGCCGATGTCTCGACCCAGGCCGGCAAGTGGGAGAAGAACCGCTTCATGGGCGTCGAGCTGACCGGCAAGACGCTGGGCCTGATCGGCGCGGGCAATATCGGCTCGATCGTGGCGGACCGCGCCATTGGTCTCCGCATGCGCGTGATCGCGTACGATCCGTTCCTCACGCCCGAGCGTGCGCTGGAAATGGGTGTCGAGAAGATGACGCTCGACGATCTGCTGCTGCGCGCCGACTTCATCACGCTGCATACGCCGCTGACCGACCAGACCCGCAACATCCTCAGCCGCGAGAATCTCGCCAAGACCAAGAAGGGCGTGCGGATCATCAACTGCGCGCGCGGCGGGCTGATCGACGAGGCAGCCCTGAAGGACGGTCTCGATTCGGGCCATATCGGCGGCGCGGCGCTCGACGTGTTCGTGCAGGAGCCGGCCAAGGAACACCCGCTGTTCGGCACGCCCAACTTCGTCGCGACGCCGCACCTCGGCGCGTCGACCACCGAAGCGCAGGTCAATGTCGCGATCCAGGTCGCCGAGCAGCTCGCCGACTATCTGGTCACCGGCGGCGTCACCAATGCGCTCAACGTGCCGAGCCTCTCGGCCGAAGAAGCGCCGCGGCTGAAGCCGTACATGGCGCTGGCCGAGAAGTTGGGCGGCCTGGTCGGCCAGCTCGCGCATGGCGAGCTCACCAGCATCGCGATCGAGGTCGAGGGTGCGGCGGCCGAGCTCAACCAGAAGCCGATCACCAGCGCGGTGCTCGCCGGGCTGATGCGCGTCCATTCGGACACGGTGAACATGGTCAACGCGCCGTTTCTCGCCAAGGAGCGCGGTCTCGATGTGCGCGAGGTTCGTCATGATCGCGAGGGCGACTATCACACGCTGGTGCGCGTGACCGTCGGCACCCAGGCGGGCGACCGTTCGGTGGCCGGCACGCTGTTCGGCAACGCCGCGCCGCGGCTGGTCGAGCTGTTCGGCATCAAGGTCGAGGCCGATCTCGCCGGGCACATGCTCTACATCGTCAACGAGGACGCGCCGGGCTTCATCGGACGCCTCGGCACCACGCTGGGCGAGGCGGGCGTCAACATCGGCACCTTCCATCTCGGCCGTCGTTCGGCCGGCGGCGAGGCGATCCTGCTGCTCTCGGTCGATGAAGCGGTGGACGACGCGCTGCTCGGCAAGGTCCGCGCGCTCCCAGGCGTGAAGACCGCCATGGCGCTCGGCTTTTAAGCTGTTACTCTAAAGCCCTCTCCCCTCCGGGGAGAGGGTTGAGAGAGGGGCGGTGCGGATATGCCGAGGACCGACGAGCAACTACTCGCACGCGCCAAGCAGATGCGCGCCAACCTCACCCCTACCGAAACCGCGATGTGGTCCATCCTCCGCGCCAAGCGCTTTGAACACGTCAAATTCGCTCGCCAAGTCGTGATCGCACCCTATATCGCCGATTTCGTCGCGCGTTCGCGCAAGCTGGTCGTCGAGATCGACGGCGATACGCATGCGCTCTGCGAAGCTAAGGATGCGCGCCGCACGGCGTGGTTGGAACATCAGGGGTATCGGGTGATTCGGTTCACGAACTACGAGGTCGGGAGTAATTTGGGCGGCGTGGCGCAAATGATTGCGCTTACGCTCGCGGACATGCCCCTCTCCCAACCCTCTCCCCAGAGGGGAGAGGGCTTTTGACTGGTCTCCTCCCCGAAGGGTTTCACGATCGACTGCCGCCTGCCGCCGATGCGGCGGCCCGGCTCGAGACGCGCGTGCTGGGGCTCGCGCGGCTCTATGGCTATGAACAGGTGGATCCGCCGCTCGCCGAGTTTGCCGACGAGCTGGCGACGCGGCTGAAGACCGGCGCGGTGCACAATGCGGTGCGCTTCGTCGATCCGGTGTCGCAGCGCAGCCTCGCCATTCGCCCCGATCTGACCGCGCAGGTCGGCCGCATCGCCGCGACCCGCATGGGGCATCATCCGCGCCCGGTGCGGCTCTGCTACGCGGGGCAGGTGCTCAAGCTCAAGGCGCCTGCGCTCGATCCGCGCCGGGCGATGCGTCAGATTGGCTGCGAGCTGATCGGGCGCGACAGCGTGGGCGCCGCGATGGAGATCGTCCGCGTCGCGATCGAGGCGCTGCAATCGGCGGGCGTCGAGGGGCTGGCGATCGATTTCACCTTGCCCGATCTGGTCGACATGCTGGCCGGCGCTACGCTGCCCCCGGAGAAGCTCACGGCGCTGCGCGAACGGTTGGATGCCAAGGATGCGGGCGGCGTCGCTGCGATCGATCCGAAATATCTGCCGCTGATCGAAGCGGCCGGCCCGTTCGATGGCGCGATGGCGAAGCTGCGCGCGACCGATGCCGGCACCGCGCTGGCGAGCCGGATCGACGGCCTCGCGGCCATCGCGGCGAGCATTCCCGAGGGCGTCGCGCTGACGCTCGATCCTACCGAGCGGCACGGCTTCGAATACCAGACCTGGCTCGGCTTCTCGATCTTCGCCCGCGGGGTGCGCGGTGAGATCGGCCGCGGCGGCACCTATACGGTGGTGCATGACGGCGGCCGCGAAGAGCCCGCGGTCGGCTTCTCGCTCTATGCGGATTCGATCCTTGATGCCGGTATCGGCTGCGACGCGCGCCGCCGGCTGTTCCTGCCGTTCGGCACCGATGCGGCGATCGGCGCCGCGCTGCGAGTCGAGGGCTGGGTGACGGTCACGGCACTGGATGCGGAGGATACGCCCGAGGCGCAGCTGTGCAGCCACGAGCTGCGCGGCGGGGTGCCGACCGCGCTCTAGGCCATCGCCGTCGCCCCCGCGAAGGGGCGACGGCATGCGCCTCATTCCATCTGGTCGATCAGCGCCTGGATCGGCGCGAAGGCGAACGCCACCGAGCTGTCCGCCACCCCGTAGGGGATGAACAGGCTGTCGCCGTGGCGGATCGCGCCGCAGGTATAGACGACGTTGGGCACATAGCCCTCGCGGTCCTGGTCGGCGGCCGCGAGCAGCGGCGCGCGCGAGCGGGCGAGCACCTTCGAGGGATCGTCCTTGTCGAGCAGCGCCGCGCCGATCGAATATTTGCGCATCGCGCCGACGCCGTGGGTGAGCACCAGCCAGCCCTGATCGGTCTCGATCGGCGGGCCGCAATTGCCCATCTGTACCAGCTCCCAGGGGAAGCGCGGCTTGATGATCAGATCGCCGCCTTCCCAATGGGTGATGTCGTCCGAGCTATGCAGGAAGATGTTCTCGCCGTCCTGGCGCCCCAGCATCATGTATTTGCCGCCCACCTTGCGCGGGAACAGCGCCATACCCTTGTTGCGCGCGGCGCTGCCGGTCATCGGCACCAGGTCCAGCCCGCGCCAGTCGCGGGTGCGCAGCAGTTCGGACTGGATCACCGAGCCGTTATAGGCGGTGTAGGTGCCGATCCATTCGGGCGTGCCGTCGTCATGGGTGAAGTGGCAGATTCGCAGATCCTCCAGCCCGTTCGACTGGGCGCGGGTGATCGGGAAGATCACCGTGCCCGACAGGGTCGAATCGCGGTGGCGGTAGATGCGGACCGGGCCTTCCATCGCCCGCTCGTCGGGCTCGCGCGCATCGGCCGCGGTGGCGAAAGGCGGCTCGGGGGCCAGCACCAGCTCGTTGCCGTCGGTGATGATGCCCTCGCGGAAGGCGACCGAGGAGATATGGCCTTCGCCCACCGCACGCAGCGACATCAGGATGCGCATGCTGCCCGGTGGCATGCCGCTCTGGTCGTAGTGCGGGACCGCGCTGGGGTTCATCAGCGCGGCGGCGGCATAGCTGTATTCGTGGCAGAAATAGGCGCCGAGCAGCTGGCGCTTCTCGTCGCCGATCGCCGCGCCGTCGAGCCCGAGCATCGCCTCGATCTCGTCATAGCGCGTCATGAACACGCGTCGCGTCTGCCAGTGGCGGGCCTCGAAGTCCTTGAGGACCAGTTCGAGTTCGGCGCGCGCCTGGCCCGGCGAAAGCGCCAGTACCTCGCTGACGATCCGTTCGGTCCGGCTGGGCGCGCCGCCATTGGTCGACGCCCAGGCGATGTGGAACGGGCGCACGACGACGCGCGACGGATCGGCGCGAAGCCGCAAGGGATGGTGAAACAGTTCCGGCATTGGCAACCCCCGGGGAACGCGCTCGTTACGGCGCCGTCCCCGGTATCGCTTCAGGCGACGGCGAGTTCCGGTCCTGCCACGCTTTTATTGCGCTTTGAAAGAGCCGAGATCGCGCAATTCGCCAGTTGGAGTGCGAGAATCGACTCGGCACCTTGATTACGGTTAAGTCCGGTGGGCATCAGCCCGTCGAAGCAGCCGCCATCGGCCACGCTGGCGAGCGGCGTGTCGAGATCGTTGGCACCCAGATACCAGCGATAGGCCCGCATCGCCTCTTCCGCCCAGCGCCCTTCGCCGGTTGCCTCATGCGCGGCCAGGCAGGCATCGATCGTCGCCTGGGCTTCCAGCGGCTGCTGGTCGAAAGGCAGCGGCTCGGCATATTCGCGGCCGAAGCTCTCGGTGCCGACGGCGCGGAAACGGCCCTCGGGCGAGGTCTGGCGCTCGGCGATCCAGGCGAGCGTTTCCAGCCCGGTATCGAGGAAGTCCTGGCGGCCGAGTACCTTGCCGGCGCGCAGCAGCGCCTCGGGCAGGCGGGCATTGTCGTACGCCAGCACGATCTCGAACCAGCTCCATGCCGGGCGGCGGGTGCGCTCGAGCAGCGCGACCAGCTCATCGCCGAAGCGGGTGAGGATCTCGCGCGACAAGGCGTGGCCCGGATGCGCCTCCGCCATCGCCGCGGCGCCGAGCATGGCAAAGGCGTGCGCGCGGGGGCTGCCGAGGTCGAAGGCGATCGACGCGGTCTCGTCGAACAGCACCGACGCCCAGTCGCGGTGCTTCTGCGCGCGGGCGTCGCGGGCGGTGACGCCCAGCGCCCAGATCGCGCGGCCGTTCGAATCTTCCGAGCCTTCGTCCTCGCACCAGGTGCGGTCGAAGTTCATAAAGTTACGAAACTTGCGCTTATCGGGATTCCAGGCGTGCTGGACGAAGCCGCCATAAATGGCGGTCCAGCGATCGCGCTCGGTCTCGTCGACGTCGTCGATCTTGCTCATCAGGATCAGCGCGCGGGCATTGTCGTCGATGCAATAGCCGTGGCGGCGATCGGGCACCGAATAGATCGAGTGCTGGAGCATGCCGGTGGCGTCGCTCATCCGCTCGACCGCGGTCAGTACCGGCGAGAGCGTCGGCAGCTCGTTCGCCGCGGTGCGGATGCGGTGCGGCTTCTCGTCGAGAATCGCGTCGAACGCATCGATCGCGCGCTCGGCGAGACGGGTCCAGAGCATCGTGCGGCCGCGATCATAGGCGCGCCTGGCCAGCGCCAGTCGCGCCTCCTTGTCGCCCAGCAGCCGGTTGATCTCGCGCGAGAACGCCGCACTGTCGCTGAAATCGACGAGCACGCCGTGATCCTGGTCGAGGATCTCGGTCGCGTGGACGTACGGCGTGGAGACCACCGGCTTGCCCATGCTCACCGCATAGGAGAGCGTGCCCGAGGTGATCTGCGCCGGGTTCGGATAGGGGGTCGCATAGATGTCGGCCGCCTGAAGATAGTCGAGCAGGTCGCTCTGCTCGACGAAGCGATTGACGAAGGCGACATTGTCCTGGAGGCCGAGTGCGACGATCTGCGCCTTCAGCCGGTCGCGATAGGCCTCGCCCTCGTGCGCGACGAGATGCGGGTGTGTCGCGCCCAGGATCACGTACAGCGCATTAGGGTGGGCGGCGGCGACCGCCGGCATCGCCTCGATCATCGTCTCGATGCCCTTGCTCGGGGCGAGCAGGCCGAAGGTGAGGATGACGTCGCGGCCTTCCCAGCCATATTGCGGCTTGAACGCGGCGGTATCGGCAAAGGCGCGATCGGGCACGCCGTGCGGGATGACCTCGATCTTGCCGTCCTCGACGCCGTGGACGCGCTTGAGGATCTCGCGGCCCTTCTCGGCCATCACGATCAGCGTCGAGGCGCGGCGGATCAGCGCCTCCATCACCCGGCGCTCGTCGGCGCTCGGCCGCTCGAGCACGGTATGGAGCGTGACGATCACCGGCACCGAGACGCGATCGGTCAGCGCGAGCAGCAGCTCGCCCGCCGCGCCGCCGAAGATGCCATATTCGTGCTGGATCCACAGCGCCTCGGCGCCGCTCGCCTCGATCTTGCGGGCGGTTTCCAGATAGGCGCTGCGATCGTTCTGCGCGATCGAACCCGTCACCTGCGGCGGATAGGCGTAATGCCCGGGCAGGTCGTCCATCGCATAGACGTCGACCTGAATCCCCGGATAGCGCTCTGCCAGTGCCGTGAAGGTGTCGGTAGTAAAGGTGGCGATGCCGCACTTTCGCGGCAGGAAGTTGCCGATCAGGGCAAGATGCCGGATCCTGGGACCCATAGGAGACCGTGCCATGGCGGACCTTTCGCTACTGCATGATGGACTCGGCCCAAATTTGGGCCTTATGTCCTGCTAAACTCCCGTTTTTCGAATAAGTTGCAGTTCTGCTGCAACGCACAACCCTATACCTGATGAACCGTGCCGTAAACCTGCCGTTCAGCCGCGGCCACGGTATCCGGGAACCCCCTGATCGGGGATCCAGACGTCCTCGGGCGGCTTGCCCGACTGCCAGAACACGTCGATCGGAATACCACCGCGCGGGTACCAATAGCCACCGATTCGCAGCCAGAGCGGCTGCATCTCGCGGAACAGCCGCTCGCCGATGCCGACGGTGCAATCCTCGTGGAAGGCGCCGTGGTTGCGGAAGCTGCCGAGGAACAGCTTGAGCGATTTGGATTCGACGATCTTCTCGCCCGGCACGTAGTCGATCACGAGGTGTGCGAAATCGGGCGCGCCGGTGATCGGGCACAGCGAGGTGAATTCGGGTGCCGCAAAGCGCACCAGATAGCGCGTGCCCGCGCGCGGATTGGGTACATAATCGAGTTCCGCTTCCTCCGGGGTGGCGGGCAGGGCGGATTGCTTACCGAGATGCTTGGCGTCCATGGCCGCCATGTAGGCGTTTGCCGTGCGGTTTCCATAGGGCTAGGACCTACCCGCATGGACGGATTGATCACCACCGAAGCGCTGGCCGGCATGCTCGGCGCCCCCGACCTGCTGGTCCTCGACGCGACCTATACCTCCACCATTCCCGGCGCGGCGAAGCAGGATCCGCGCGCGGAGTTCGAGGCGGGGCATATCCCCGGCGCGCGGCTGCTCGATCTCGACACGCTGGTCGATGCCGAGAACCCGCTGCCCTCGATGCTGCCCAGGCGCAGCGTGTTCGAGGACCGCATGGCGCAGCTGGGGGTGATGGGGACCACGCGCATCGTCCTCTATGACAACAGCCCGCACCATACCGCCTGTCGCGCCTGGTGGGTGCTGCGGATGTTCGGCGTGCATGCCGAGATCCTAGACGGGAATATGGGCCATTGGCGCGCCGAGGGGCGGCCGGTGGAAACCGGGCCGCACGCGACCGCGTCGTCCAGCTTCACCGCCGGCGCACCCGTCGCGCAGATTCGTACGCTGGACGACATGCGTATGACGACCGAGCAGATCGTCGATGCCCGTTCCGCCGCGCGCTTCACCGGTGCCGAGCCCGATGCGCGTCCCGAATGCGCCGCGGGCCATATCCCGGGATCGAAGAACATCCCTTCGGGCCGCTTCTTCCAGCCGGACGGGCATTGGCTGCGCCCGGATGCGCTCCGTGTGCTGTTCGACGAGGCGGGAGTCGATCTCACCAAGCCGCTGGTCGCCACCTGCGGATCGGGTATCACCGCCGCGATCATCGTCTTCGCTGCGCACCTGCTCGGGCATGAGATCGCGCTTTACGACGGCAGCTGGACCGAATGGGGCGCGCAGC
Organism: Sphingomonas trueperi; assembly: GCF_011927635.1. Classification (GTDB taxonomy): domain Bacteria; phylum Pseudomonadota; class Alphaproteobacteria; order Sphingomonadales; family Sphingomonadaceae; genus Sphingomonas; species Sphingomonas trueperi. Next base: position 352,529 of record NZ_JAATJB010000001.1, on the reverse strand, counting down.
CCGACACCGCGAAGGCGCTCGGCGCATGAGCGGCGAGGACAAGCAGAACGATCGGGACGCGACCAAGGTCGTTCATGCCGGCCGCCGGCCCGAATGGACGCAGGGCATCGTCAACCCGCCGGTGTGGCGCGCTTCCACGATCCTCTACGACGATATCGCCGAGATGCGCGAACGCGGCAGCGCCGACACGCACCACAAGCTCTATTATGGCCGCCGCGGCACGCCGACCCAGTGGTCGCTTGCGGACGCACTGACCGAGCTGGAGCCCGGCGCGCAGGCGACGCTTCTCTATCCCTCGGGCGTGTCGGCGATCACCACCGCGCTGCTGGCGGTGCTGTCGCCCGGCGACGAGGTGCTGCTGCCCGACAGCAGCTACGAGCCGACGCGGGCGTTCGGCAATGGCATGCTCAAGCGGCTGGGGATCACCGCCACCTATTACGACCCGCTGATCGGCGCGGGCATCGCCGCGCTGTGCAGCGCGCGGACCAAGGCGATCCTGATGGAGAGCCCCGGCAGCCTCAGCTTCGAAGTGCAGGACGTGCCGGCGATCGTCGCGGTCGCCAAGGCGCGCGGGATCGTGACATTGCTCGACAATACCTGGGCGGGGCCGCTCTACTTCCCGGCGATCGAGAAGGGCATCGACTATACGATCCTGTCCTGCTCCAAATATGTCGTCGGCCATTCGGACGTGATGCTGGGCTCGGTCACCGCCGCGCCGGGACACTATGAGAAGCTGCGCGCGACCACCTACCAGCTCGGCCTCTGCGCCAGCCCCGACGATGCCTATCTCGGATCGCGCGGGCTGCGGACGATGGACGTCCGGCTGCGCCAGTCGGGCGCGAGCGGGCTCAGGATCGCCGCGTGGCTGAAGACCCGGCCCGAAGTGGCGCGGGTGCTCCACCCGGCGCTGCCGGACTGCCCGGGGCACGACGTGTTCGTGCGCGATTTCCGTGGGAGCGCCGGTCTGTTCTCCTTCGTGCTGAACGGCGGCAACGATGGCGCGCGCACCGCGCTGATCGACGGGCTCCGCCATTTCGGCATCGGCTTCAGCTGGGGCGGCTATGAAAGCCTCGCCATCCCCGCCGATCCGCAGCGCATCCGCACCGCATCGCGCTGGGAAGCCGAGGGGCCGATGATCCGGCTCTATGTCGGGCTGGAGGATACCGACGACCTGATCGCCGATCTCGAGGCAGGGCTCGCCCGCTTCGCCGCCGCGCGCGGATGATCCGCGACCTGCTAGACCGGTTCGCCGGCATGGGGATGCGGTTCCCGTCGCCGGCCGAGCTGGGCGAGCTGGCGGTGGCGCTGGCCCTGTCTGCGCTGGCGCTGGCGCTCGGCATCCTGATCGGCCGGCGCATCGGTGCGCAGGTCGCCGCGCTGTGGCACCGCATCGCCGGCGAGCATATCAACGGCATCCAGCCGCGGCTGTGCCGGATCACCCGCTACTTTACCGTCGCGCTGCTGCTCTCGCCGGTGGCGAACGGCTATGGCTGGCATCCCCCGGCGACCTTGCTGCTCGGCATCGCGCTCGGACTGGCGATGGCACTGGCCGTGATCGAGGTGCTGCGCGGGCTGGGCCTGCCGCGGCTCGCCACCTGGCCGATGGGGGCGATCGCCTTCACCTCGCTGCTCAGCAAGACGATGGGCGGGCTGGGGGTGATCGAGGCGCTGCTGGCCCGGATCGGCTTCGACATCGGCACACGGCGACTGTCGCTGTTGTCGCTGCTCACCTTCCTCGTCACCGTCACAATCATCTATGCGCTGGTGCGGATCGCCAACCGGCTGCTCGCGCAGTGGATCGGGCGGGCCAAGGGGCTCGACCCCACCCAGCAGCTGCTCGGGCAGAAGCTGGCGAGCATCGCCATCGTCACCGCCGCCTTCTTCGTCGGCATCGACCTGCTCGGCATCGACCTGACGACCTTCGCGGTGTTCTCGGGCGCGTTCGGTCTCGCCATTGGTTTCGGCATGCAGAAGACGGTCGGCAATCTGATCGCCGGGATCATCCTGCTGATGGACCGCTCGATCAAGCCGGGCGACGTGATCGTGGTGGGGGACAGCTTCGGCTGGGTGAACAAGATCGGCGTGCGCGCCGTCTCCGTGATCACGCGCGACGGCAAGGAGCATCTGATTCCGAACGAGAATCTGATGACCCAGGAAGTCGAGAACTGGTCCTATACCGATCGCAACGTGCGCGTGCGGATCGCGGTGACGGTCGCTTATGGCTGCGACCTCGACCTTGCGCAGGACCTGATGCTGCGCGCCGCCACCGAAAGCCCGCGCGTCCTCGACACGCCGCCGCCCAATGTCTGGCTGACCGCGCTGGGCGAGAATGGCGCGGCGCACGACATTCTGGTCTGGATCAGCGATCCCGAAAGCGGGGTCGGCAATGTGAAGAGCGACGTGCTCAACCGGCTGTGGAAGCTGTTCGGCGAGCACGGCATTACCGTGCCCGCGCCGCGGCGCGACGTGCTGTTGCGCGGCGGCCCGGAGCCGGACCGCCGCTGACGCTTCAGCGCTTCGGGCAGGCTGCCGTCACGCTGTTGCAGATCACCGTGCTCTTCCCCAGCGACACCGACCAGTTGAGCCCGCGCGGATCGGGCGCGCCTTCGTAATAATCGGTGCTGATCAGCTGCGCGCCCGAGGCGATCGCGGTGTCGAGCCGGCGGCGATCGTGCTTGCGCGCCTCCAGCGTCTCGGCATCGGCGCGGGTGCGGACCATGAAGCCGGCCTTCACGCGGCGGGTGATCGTCGCGGTGTCGGCGGTGGGGCTCTGGGTGTTGAAGAAGGCGGCTTCGGGCGCGTCCTCGGGGTACCAGCCGAACATCATCCGGCCCTTCAGGCTGGCATGGCCGGTGCGGTAGCGTTCCTCGTTCGCGTCCGAGGTATCGAGCACGAACAGGAACTTGCCGCGCGACGCGCCGATGGTAGGCCAGCGATGCGCGGTCACCGCGTCGCGCAGCGTGGGGAGGGTGCCGCGGACGTCGTCCGGCGCGATCACCCGCTCGCGGCCGATCGTCGCGGCGATGTCGGCATCGAGCGCATCGAGCGTGGCGGCGTCGAAGCCGATATCGGTGGTGCGTACGCCGGGGATCGGGCGCACGTCGCTGGCATTGACCAGGATCATCACCGGCAGATGGCCCGGATGGGCATCCGACCAGCGACGGAACAGCGCCATGCAGCCGCGGAAGGTGCGGCAATGCGTCTGCCAGTCGATGCCGGGGATGTGGATCGTCTTGGCGCCGGGCGCGGCCATCTCGGCCTTTATCTCCTCGGTGCCGTTCGCATAGGGCGCGGCATAGGCGCCGCCCTGGGGATCGGGGGCGACGTCGATCTCGAGCTGGCGCAGGCCGAGCGCGAGCTGGCTCTCCAGCGGCGGGTGGCCATAGGCGAGGCCTTCCCAGCTGCTCGGCAGCAGCGTGCGGAGGCGCGCTTCCACCTCGGGCAGCGGATAGGGGCGGTAGCTGTTGTGCGAGCCGAGCATGCGGACCTGGTCGAGCCGCAGCGAATCGAGGCTCGTGTCGGCGTCCGGCGGCGTCGTCCCGCCCGGTGCCATCGCCATCAGCAGCGCCGCCGCGGCGACCATCATCCCTTTGCGCATCCCGTCATTTCCTTTTGCGAAGCGAACCCAAGGCGGTGCCATTGGCGGGCTTTCGTTCCGGATCGATGACAGTGGCGCGCACAAAAACGGCGGCGGTCCGCTGGGGACCGCCGCCGCCGGAGGGAGCTATCCGCTTAATTGCCGGTCGGGCTGGCCGGTGCACTCGCCTGGGCCGACTGGCCGCTGGTCTGCGCCTGGGCTGCCGCCGCCTGGATGCGCTGGTTAAGTGCGGTATCCGAGGCCATCGCCTGGCTGATCTCGTTGAAGCGCTGCGGCTGCAGGCCCGACGCGGTGATCGCGGCGACGAACTTGGGGTTCTTTTCTGCCGCCGGGATGCTGGCGTCCGCGTTGATCTTGTTCACCGCGAGCGCCGCCTTGGCATACTGCTGGACCTCGGTGTCGGTAAAGGTCGACGCGCCGGCGGTTGCCGTCGCGGCGGTGCCTGCACCCGCGGTGCCCTGGTCGGGCGTGGCCGGCGTGGTCTGTGCCGGGGCGGCGTCGGCCGGGGTCGTCTGGGCCGGGGTCGTGGTCTGGGCGAAGGCGGTCGACGCCATCAGCGTGCCGGCAATTGCCAAGCTCGAAAACATCATCTTCATCCTCAACTCCTCGCAATCGTGAAACTCTTTTGCACCCCTGTAACGTATCAGTGGGGCTCGGGTTTTCCGCTGCACACCCGATTCACGATGGGCTGTGGCCATGGCGGGATGGCACGACCCATGCAGGGACGGTCGCGCGCGGAATCACACCGCTGGAAAAGCCGGGGATTTTCGCCTATATGCGGCGGATGCAGACAGTGTCGGCCGCTCCCATGCCCATCCCCGGGCACATCGATCCCGTGCCCGTGCCGCGTGCCCCCGCCGCGCGCGAGGACGGGCGTACCGACCTGATCGGTCTCTCCCGCGACGGTATCCGCGAGGCGCTGGCCGCCGCGGGTCTGGAGCCCAAGCAGGCCAAGCTGCGCGCCAAGCAGCTGTGGCACTGGATCTACAATCGCGGCGCCACCGACTTCTCGGCGATGACCGACATCGCCAAGGCCCAGCACCCGTGGCTGGCCGAACGCTTCGTGATCGGCCGCCCGGAGGTGGTCGAAGCGCAGGTCTCGAACGACGGCACCCGCAAGTGGCTGCTCCGCTCGCCCGACGGGCAGGATTACGAGATGGTGTTCATCCCCGATGCCGATCGGGGCACGCTGTGCGTCTCGAGCCAGGTGGGCTGCACGCTCAACTGCCGCTTCTGCCACACCGGCACGATGCGGCTGGTGCGCAACCTCACCGCCGGCGAGATTGTCGGCCAGGTGATGCTCGCGCGCGATTCGCTCGGCGAATGGCCGAGCCAGCCCGAGGGGCGCTTGCTCACCAACATCGTGATGATGGGCATGGGCGAGCCGTTGTACAATTTCGACGAAGTGAAGGCCGGCCTGCAGATCGTGATGGACGGCGACGGCCTCGCGCTGTCCAAGCGCCGCATCACCTTGTCGACCTCGGGCGTGGTGCCGATCATGGCGCGCGCGGGCGAGGAGATCGGCGTGAACCTGGCGGTGTCGCTCCACGCGGTCACCAAGGAGGTGCGCGACGAGATCGTGCCGCTCAACAAGAAATACGGCATCGAGGAGCTGCTCCAGGCCTGTGCCGATTATCCGGGCGCCAACAATGCCCGCCGCATCACGTTCGAATATGTGATGCTCAAGGACAAGAACGACAGCGACGCCGATGCGCACGAGCTCGTCCGCCTGCTGCGCAAGTACAAGCTGCCCGCCAAGGTGAACCTGATCCCGTTCAACCCCTGGCCCGGCGCGCCCTATGAATGCTCGACCCCCGAGCGGATCCGGTCCTTCTCGAACATCGTGTTCGAGGGCGGTATCTCGGCGCCGGTGCGCACCCCGCGCGGGCGTGACATCGATGCGGCGTGCGGCCAGCTCAAGACCGCGTCGGAGAAGAAGAGCCGGGCGCAGCTCGATCGCGAGGCCGAAGAGAAGTTCGCCGCACTCGGTTGAGCCCTGCCTACTTCTGCGCGTAGGATGCGGCCATGCCGCTGCTGCTGCTCGCCCTGGCGCTTGCCGCCCCCGCCGACCCTTGCGCCGACGCGAAGACGACGGTGGAGATGAACCTGTGCCTCGCGCGCGCCAGCAACGCCGCCGAGGTGGAGATGAACCGCTACCTGGTCGCCGCCCGCAAGCGCGCCGCGACCGATGGGGTGACGGTGGTCAAGGCGTTCGACGAGGCGCAGGGCCGCTGGATCGCCTGGCGCAAGGGCGAGTGCGACGCGGTCTATGCGCATTGGCAGGGCGGCACGATCCGGGGTGCCGCGCTGCTCACCTGCCGGATCGCGCTGACCGAGGCGCGCATCCACCAGCTGTGGAAGACCTGGCTGACCTACCCGGATTCGACTCCACCGATCCTGCCCGAGCCGGGGGTCAGCGCGGACGGAACATCCTGAACAGCGCGTCCTCGCCGATCTCGAAATAATCGGCCGGGCCGCCGCCGCGCAGGATCGGGCGGGCGCGGGCGGTCTGGTAGACGCCGTCCTCCAGCATCGCGCGATCGATATGGATGCCGGTCGCCTCGCCGAGCACCAGCCAGGTGTCGACTTCCGCGCCTTCCTTGGTCTCCAGCCGGATCAGCTGGGTGAGCCGGCATTCGAACTGCGCCGGGCTGCCCGCGACGCGATCGGGGCGCACGGTGCGCGAAGGGAGGGTGTCGATGCCGGCAAGGGTGAACTCGTCCACCTCGGCGTCGACCATTGCCGCGCTGGCATTCATCACTTCCGCCAGCGGCCGCGTCGCGAGGTTCCAGACGAACTCCCTGGTCTCGGCGATATTGGCGACGCTGTCCTTCCACCCGGTCGAGGCGAAGCCGAGGATCGGCGGGCGATAGTTGAACAGGTTGAAGAAGCTGTAGGGCGCGAGGTTGCGCACGCCGCCGGTCGACATGGTGCTGACCCAGCCGATCGGGCGCGGGCCAACGATGGCGTTGAGCGGATCATGCGGAAGGCCGTGGCCCGAGGCGGGTTCGTAGAAGTGGAAGTCGGTCGGCAATGCACGCTCCGGATTTTTGTGGCGGCGGTGAAACCGATTCCGCCTGCCGTCCGAATCTCCTACACTCGCCCCGTACAGCGAAGGAAGTGCAGATGCCCGAAGGTCTACCGGACAGGCCCCGCCTGATCTACCGCCACCGGCTGATCACCCGGCTATGGCACTGGATCAACGCGATCGCGCTGCTGATCATGGTCGGCAGCGGGCTGATGATCTTCAACGCGCATCCCCGGCTCTATTGGGGGCAATATGGCGCGAATTTCGACCATGCCTGGCTGGAGCTGCCGCGCTTCCCCGGCTGGGTGACGATTCCGTCCTATTACAGCCTTGCCGGCGCGCGGCACTGGCACTTCTTTTTCGCGCTGGTGCTGGCTTTCGGGCTGCTGGTCTATCTGCTGTGGAGCCTGGCGAACGGCCATATCCTGCGCGACCTGCGGATCCGGGTGCGGGAGCTGGCGCCCGGCCATCTGTGGAAGGATTTCAAGGACCATCTCGCCTTGCGCTTCCACGATCCAAGGGATCCGCGCGCCTACAATATCTTCCAGAAGCTCGCTTATGTCGGCACGCTGTTCGTGCTGCTGCCGGCGGTGATCTTCTCGGGCCTCGCGCTCTCGCCGGGGATGGACGCAGCCTGGCCGTGGCTGACCGCGATGTTCGGCGGGCGGCAGTCGGCGCGCTCGGTGCACTTTATCGCGATGGGAGCGATCCTCGTCTTCCTGCTGGTCCACCTGACGCTGGTGCTGCTCGCCGGCCCGATCAACGAACTGCGCGCGATGATCACCGGCTGGTGGCGCGTGCCCGCGGAGAAGCAGCCATGATCCTTGCGCGCCGCAATCTGCTGATCGGCGGTGCCGCCGGGCTGCTCGCCGGCTGTGACCGCTTCACCGACAGCCCGGTGCTGGCGAGCGCCGAGGAAGCGCATCGCTTCCTCCAGCGCGCGATCGGCCGCGGAGCGCTCGCCACCGAGTTCCGGCCGGAGCAGCGCAGCCCGATCTTCCGCGTCAACGGCACCTACAATCCCAATACGCCCGAATATAATATCTGGGCGGGTACCGGCTTCGCCGACTGGCGGCTGAAGGTGGGCGGAATGGTCGCCCGGCCGATGCAACTGACGCTCGCCCAACTCCAGCACCTGCCGCAGCGCGCGCAGATCACCCGCCACGATTGCGTCGAGGGCTGGAGCGCGATCGGCAAGTGGCAGGGGCCGCAGCTTGCGACCATCCTCAACGCCGCCGGGCTGAGCGCGCAGGCGCGCTACATCGTCTTCCACTGCGCCGACCGCTACGGCGACGGCGGCTATTATGAATCGATCGACCTGATCGACGCCTTCCACCCCCAGACGATCCTCGCCTGGGCGCTCAACGACCGGCGCCTCGATGTCGGCCACGGCGCGCCGCTGCGGCTGCGGGTGGAGCGGCAGCTCGGCTACAAGCAGGCCAAATATCTGGTGGGGATCGAGGCGGTCGCCTCGCTCGCCGGGATCGGCAAGGGCAAGGGCGGCACCTGGGAAGATTCGAGCGGCTACCAATGGTATGCGGGAATATGAACGGTAGCGGGAAACCTACGCCGAGATAGGTTGTTTGGCGCACCCCGAAACGTAATACGCGTATTCCCGACACAATCTCTGCCTAGTGGAGCGCCATGGCCCTGATTGACCGCTTCTTCGACCGCGCCGTGAAGCGCGGCGAACTCACCTTGATCCGACCCGACGGCAGCACCCGCAGCTTCGGCAGCCCCGATGCGGTCCTCAAGCCCGTCACGATCCGGCTGTCCAAGGGCGCCGAGGGGCGCATCGTCCGCGATCCCGCGCTGGGCGCGGCCGAAACCTATATGGACGGCAGCCTCACTATCGAGCAGGGCGACATTCTCGACCTGCTCGATCTGGTGACGTCCAACAACGCCTGGGAAAAGAGCAACGCCGCGCTCAATCCGAGCGCGCTCAGCCTCGCCGCGGGGAAGGTGGCGCACTGGCTCGGCCGCAAGAACATGGCGCGCAAGTCCAAGCAGAACGTCGCGCATCACTATGATCTGTCGGCACGGCTCTACGACCTCTTTCTCGACGCCGACCGGCAATATAGCTGCGCCTATTATACCGATCCGGCGAACAGCCTGGAGCAGGCCCAGGCCGACAAGAAGGCGCATATTGTCGCCAAGCTGGCGATTCAGCCCGGCATGCGCGTGCTCGACATCGGCTGCGGCTGGGGCGGCATGGCGCTCTACATCCACGCCAAGACCGGCGCCGAGGTGCTGGGCATCACCCTGTCCGAAGAACAGCTGAAGATCGCGCGGGAGCGCGCTGAGGCGGCGGGCGTGGCGGGCAAGGTGAAGTTCGAGCTGATCGACTATCGCGCGCTCACCGGCCAGTTCGATCGGATCGTCTCGGTCGGCATGTTCGAGCATGTCGGCACGCCGCAATACCGCACCTTCTTCACCAAGTGCCGCGAGCTGATGACGCCCGAGGGCGTGATGCTGCTCCACACGATCGGCCGTGCCGGCGGGCCGGGCTATACCGACGCGTTCACGCTCAAATATATCTTCCCCGGCGGCTATATCCCGGCGCTGTCGGAGATCGCGCAAGGCTATGAGGGCCTGCGCTACTTCCTCACCGACGTGGAAGTGCTGCGGATGCATTACGGCCACACGCTCAAGGCCTGGTACGACCGCACCGTCGCGGCGCACGACGCGATCGTCGACCTCTATGACGAGCGCTTCTACCGGATGTGGACCTTCTATCTGGCCGGCTGCTACGTCAGCTTCATGAACGGCGGGCTGGTCAACTATCAGCTGCAATTCTCGCGCTCGCGCACCGCGCTGCCGCTGACCCGCGACTATATGGCCGAAGCCGAAGCGAAGCTGACCGCCGGCAGCCAGTGATCCTGGCTGCCGGCGGCGGGCCTCAGAAGGAGAAGCGGGCCTGCAGGCGGGCCGAGCGCGCCGTCTGATAGCCGGTCACCTGCCGGTAATAGGGGCTCGCGACGCCGTTGCCGTCGGTGCCATATTCGTTGAAGTCGGTCTTGGCGTGCAGGTTGAGCACGTTGAACACGGTGAGGTTGAGGTTGACCTTCGACTTGCCGATCTCGGTTTCCCAGGCGAGCGACAGGTCGTTGCCGAACACCCAGTCGCTGGTGAACACCGATCCGCGCGGGATCAGCTTCACCGGCGCATCGGCGGCCGGGGTCGTCGGGTCGGTCGCGATCTGGCCGTTCGCCAGCACGCGGCAGTAGAGCCCCGCCGCACCATAGGCGCGGGCATAGGGATCGACCGACGCCGGCACCTGGCCGATACAGCCATAATGGCGCGGCGAGGTAGCCGAGGTGCTGAAGCCGATCGTCAGGTGCTCGAGGGGGGCATAGGAACCCCACAGCTTGAACACGTGGCGGCGATCGTTGGGCGAATAGCCATAGGTGCCGTTGGTCAGGCCGGGCTGGTCGAAGTCCGTCGTCAGGCCGGTGTCGCTCTGGCCGTTGTCGGTCTTCACCCCGCCCTCGTAATTGCCCTTGGTCCAGGACAGGACATAGGAGCCGTTGAGCTCGAAGCGGCCGTCGAACTCGTGGCCGACCTCGAAGGCGATCGCCTTGTAGGTGCGCTTGGCCTCGGGATAGCCTAGGTCCTTCGCCGAGAAGGTGACGGTGCGTACCTTGGATTCGCCGTTGATCGGCGCGGCGAGCTGGACGGTAATCGGGCGACCGGGATTGAGCAGCACGTACTGCGTGAAGCCGGTCCAGGTCTTGTCGCAGCCCTTGATGCCGTTCTGGGTGCAATAATTGTTCACCGCGCGGTCGATCGCGGCGTCTTCCAGCACTTCGTTGAGCTTGGTGTACATGCCGTAGACGTTGAACCGCCAGCGGCCGATCCGCTTCTCATAGCCCAGGATGAACTCGTCCTGCGACTGGGGCTTGAGCGACTGCGACACCGCCGCGCCGACCGCGACCGGCTGGCCCGATCCGGTGACGTCGCAATTGGCCACCTTGTCGTCGGGGCAGGCCGCCGCGCCGGCATAGGATACCGGCGCGCCGAGCTGCGGGATGCCGTCGGCGCCGATGCCGGCGAGCAGGTTGGTGCGGGTGTAATAGGTTTCGCCGCCGGTCAGGCGGATGTTGGTGTTCGATGCGACCGGCAGGTACATGCGCGAGAAGCTGCCATAGACCTTGTCGGTCCGCGCCCCGAACGGATCGAGGGTGAAGCCGAGCCGCGGCCCGAACTGCGTACCCGACTCATAGAAACGCGCGCCCGCCGAATTGTTGTTGGTGAAGCGGTCGCCGCGCACGCCGAGGTTGAAGTTCAGCCGGCCGTCGATCAGCGACCAGGCATCCTGGATGTAGAAGGCCTCGTTGCGCGAGGTGAAGCTGCCGATGTTGGAATAATAGGTCTGGCGGACATAGTCGGTGCCGATCGGCAGGCCGAACTGGTCGCCCTGCTTGGCACGGTAGATGGTGTAGCTATAGCCCAGGCCGGCGCCCACCGCGCGGTTCTCGGAGGCGAGATCCTCGCGGTCATAGCCGAACTTGAAATGATGGTCGCCGAACAGGTGCACCGTCACGTCGACATCGGCGCGGTAGAATTTGCGGACGTCGTTGTTGATGCCCACCCCGCCGCCGGCGATGGTGAGCGCCTTGCTCGGATCGGTGCGCGCGTCGGTCACCCCGGGGACGATCTTCGAATCGGCGTTGACGCTGCGATAGCTGCTGTTGTTCTCGCCGCGGCCATAGGCGGCCGAGACGGTCAGCCACTTGGTGAGGATGCTGGTGTAGCGGGCGACATAGTTGCTGCCGCCGGCCTTGCCGAACGAGGCCCCCGCGAACGGCCCGTCGATTCCGCGCACTCGATCGAACCGCACCGTCGAGGTGCTGCCATAGGTCTGGGTGGTGCTGTCGGACTTGGTGTTGAAATAAGTGAATTCGAGGTGGTTCTGGTCGTTGATATAGCCGTCGATCTTGGCGCCGTAGAAGGGCGAGCCGGTATGGTAGAAGGAGCGGGAGGTGCCCTGCTTGGTCTTGGTCTTCAGGTCATATTCGGTGCCGGCGCCGACGCTGTTGTTGTCGCGCGCCTGGTAGAGGCCGAAGAAGAACAGATGATCCTTCCAGATCGGCCCGGACAGCGTGGCGGTGAGCGACTTGGAATCGGCCGAGCCGTTGCCGTTGTCGGTATAGATGGTGTCGCGCGTCTTCGAACGCAGCGCATTGGGGTTCCAGTTGTACAGCAGCATGCCGTGGAATTCGTTGCTGCCGGACTGGGTGGTGGCGTTGACGAAGCCGCCCGTCGACCGGCCGAATTCCGCGGAATAGCCGCCCGTCTTGGTCTCCACCGTCTTGTAGAAGTCGTAGGGAACTTCGACCGGCGACAGCCCCTTGCGGAAATCGGTGATGTTCAGGCCGTTGATGAAGAACGCGTTTTCCGAGACGGCGCCGCCGTTGAACGAGGTCTGGCCCGAAAAGGCGCTCGACCCCGCGCTGGCGCCCGGCGCCAGCTGGATCGCGGCCTGCAGGCTGCGCGCGAGCGGCAGGCGCTGGCTGACATCGGCAAGGTCGAGGACGAGACCGGTGGTGGTGCGATCGAAATCGGCGGTGGCGACGCGCGAGCTCTTCACCACGATCTCGTTGTTGCTGCCCTCGGGTGCGAGCGCAAAGATGTTGCCGGTGTTGTTGGCCGAGATCCGGACGCCCGATTCCTCGTACCCGGGATAGCCGACCGCGGTGATGGTAAAGCTGTACGCGCCCGTCTGCATCTCGGGCAGGCTGAAATTGCCTTCCTTGTCGGTCGTCGCGGTGCGGGTGAAGCCCTGGTCCTCGGACTTGGCCGATACCGTTGCCCCGACGATCGGCTTGCCGTCCGGATCGACCACGCGGCCGGTGGCGCGGACGGTCGAATAGCCCTGCGCATGGGCCAGTGACGGTACGAGTGGAAGGACTATCAGCGTCGCACCTGCGACGGACGCACGAAGGAGGCCGCGGCAGAGCCGCAGGCGAGCGTTGTTCATAATGGACTACCCCTTTTTTCGCCCGACCCCCGGGCAAGATCCGCGTTCGAAATATCATGCGGATATGGTATACAATATAATATGTCTGACCTTTGTCAATCGGGGTCAATCGGGAAGTATATAGCTATATCAACTAGTTGTCGGTGTATTGTTGCACTGCACCACGTGAATCGTTACGCTTGGTGTCGATTGCATGCCGTTTCGGTGTGCACCGTCCTCGCCCGGCGTGGCCAAATCGCCGCTGGAGTTGCACCCCGGGCGCGCGGGCCGTACAGGGCGCGCGTTTCCCCATTTCGGAGTCCCTGCCCCATGTCGGATAAGATCCATCGCGTCGTCCTCGCCTATTCGGGCGGCCTGGACACGAGCGTGATCCTGAAATGGCTGCAGCAGACCTATAACTGCGAGGTCGTGACCTTCACCGCCGACCTCGGCCAGGGCGAGGAGCTGGAGCCCGCGCGCAAGAAGGCCGAGATGGCCGGCGTGAAGCCCGAGCACATCTTCATCGAGGACGTGCGCGAGGAATTTGTGAAGGACTATGTGTTCCCGATGATGCGCGCCAACGCGCTGTACGAAGGACTGTACCTGCTCGGCACCTCGATCGCGCGGCCGCTGATCGCCAAGCGCCAGATCGAGATCGCCAAGCTGGTGGGCGCCGATGCGGTGAGCCACGGCGCCACCGGCAAGGGCAACGACCAGGTCCGCTTCGAACTCGGCTATTATGCGCTGAACCCCGACATCAAGGTGATCGCGCCGTGGCGCGAATGGGACCTGACCAGCCGCACCAAGCTGATCGAGTTCGCGGAATCGCACCAGATCCCGGTGACCAAGGACAAGCGCGGCGAGTCGCCCTTCTCCACCGACGCGAACCTCCTCCACACCTCGTCCGAGGGCAAGGTGCTCGAGGATCCGTGGGAGGAAGTGCCCGATTACGTCTATTCGCGCACGGTGAACCCCGAGGACGCGCCCGACACGCCCGAAACGATCACGATCGATTTCGAGCGCGGCGACGGCGTGGCGCTCAACGGCCAGGCGATGTCGCCCGCCACGCTGCTCACTGCGCTCAACGAACTGGGCCGCAAGCACGGCATCGGCCGGCTCGACCTGGTCGAGAACCGCTTCGTCGGCATGAAATCGCGCGGCATGTACGAGACGCCGGGCGGCACCATCTATCACCTCGCGCATCGCGGCATCGAGCAGATCACGCTCGATCGCGGCGCCGCGCACCTCAAGGACGAGCTCGCCCCGCGCTATGCCGAGCTGATCTACAACGGCTTCTGGTTCTCGCCCGAGCGCGAGATGCTGCAGGCGGCGGTCGACTATAGCCAGGAGAAGGTCACCGGTACCGTGCGGCTGAAGCTGTACAAGGGCAGCGTGATCGTCACCGGCCGCAAGTCGCCGTACACGCTGTACAGCGAGAAGGTTGTGACCTTCGAGGACGACCAGGGCGCGTACGACCAGCGCGACGCGGCGGGCTTCATCAAGCTCAACGCACTCCGCCTGCGCCTGCTCGGCCGCCGCGAGGGCTGAACCGAATTCCCCCTCCCGCAAGCGGGAGGGGGAGTTATCGCCGAACCGCCGTTCGGTATGCCCGCAGGCTGTCCCACGCATACAGCGCGCAGCCGGACCAGATCAGCGCAAATGTCGCGAGGTGCACCGTCAGCACCGGCTCGCCGAACAGCCACACCGCCTCCAGGAATTGCAGCGTCGGCGCGATGTACTGGAGCAGCCCCATGGTCGCATAGGGTAGCCTTTTGGCGGCGGCGGCGAACAGCAGCAGCGGTGTGGCGGTGACGACACCGGCCGCGATCAGTAGCAGGTCGATCCGCGTCGATCCGCCGAACGCCGCCGTGCCGGTGTGGTTCGCCCAGAGCAGCACCGCCAGCGCGGGCGGCCCCAGCAGCAGCGTCTCCACCGTCAGCCCGCCCAATGCGTCGATCGCGGCCACCTTACGGAGCAGGCCATAGCCGCCGAAGCTCAGCGCCAGCGCGAGCGGGATCCACAGCCCGCCCCCGCCATGCAGTGTCAGCAGCAGCACGCCCAGCGCCGCCAGTCCGATCGCCACGCCCTGCCAGCGCCGCAGCCGTTCGCCCAGCACCAGCATGCCGAGCGCGACATTGACCAACGGGTTGATGAAATAGCCCAGGCTCGCGTCGAGCACATGTTCGTGCTGGACCGCCCAGATATAGACCAGCCAGTTGACCCCGATCAGCGCCGCGCTGCCGACGAGGAACAGCAGGGTGCGCCCCTTGGCAGCGTCGGCGATGCTCCGCACCCGGCGCAGTGCCACGACGATCATCGCCAGCAAAAGCAGCGACCAGAGCACGCGGTGCGAGAGCACCTGCAGCGCGGGCACCGATTGCAGCAGGTGGAGATAGAGCGGCAGCACCCCCCACAGGCTGTAAGCGGCGATGCCGAGGAAAAGGCCGGCGCGATCGGCGCCTTGAGCGTTGGACATGTCGCGTTGTTGCGCCGTGTTGCGGTGCAACGCAACCCGAGGCGAGGTCAGGCAGGGCGGATCGGGGTCGCTGCCTCGGCGCCGACGACGGTGATCCAGGGAACGACATCCCAGTGCGTGACGATACCCGCCGTCACATAGGGATCCTGCTCGGCAAAGGCCCGCGCCGCATCCGTATCGCCGAACAGCAGCAGCGCGCGCTCCGGCGGATCGCCGACCGCACCGCCGAGCAGCAGCGTGCCGGCATCCGCCGCCGCCCAGGCCAGCGCCAAATGCGCGTCCCGCAGCGTTCCCCGGCGCGCGAGATAGTCGGGCGCCAGGGTTTAGCGGAGCAGGACATGCGCCATGCTCAGTCGGCGAACAGCAGGACCGGCGTTTCCAGCAGCTTCTTCACCGCCTGGACGAAGCTCGCCGCATCCCAGCCGTCGACGACGCGGTGGTCGCAGCTGATCGACAGGTTCATCAGCTTGGCGCGAACGATGTCGTCGCCGTGGAAGACGGGGCGCTCGACGATCTTGTTCGGGCCGATGATCGCCACTTCGGGCCGGTTGATCACCGGCGTCGTCGCGATGCCGCCGAGGGGCCCAAGCGAGGTGACGGTGAGGGTGGAGCCGCTCAGTTCCTCCGACTTCGCCTTGCCGGTGCGCGCCGCCTCGGCGAGGCGGGTGATCTCGCTCGCCAGCTGCCAGACATTCCTGTCCTGCGCATCGCGGATCACCGGCACCATCAGCCCCGCATCGGTCTGCGTCGCCATGCCGAGATGGACGCGGCCATGGCGGGTGACCACGCCGGCCTCGTCGTCATAGCGCGCGTTGAGCATCGGGAAGTCGGGCAGCGTGCGGCACAGCGCGACGATCAGGAACGGCAGCATGGTCAGCTTGGGGCGCTGGCCGCGATTGTCGTTGAGGTCGGCGCGCATCGCTTCCAGCGCGGTGACGTCGATCTCGTCGACATAGGTGAAGTGGGGGATGGCGCGCTTCGACGCGGCCATGTTCTCGGCGATGCGGCGGCGCATACCGATCACCTTCACCGGCTGATCCTCGCGGGCACGGCTGGCGTGCGGCGCGTGATAGCCCTGCGCGCTGCCATAGCGGAGGAAGGCATCGAGATCGGCGTGGCGGATGCGGTCGCCCTCGGCGGGCTTCACGCTCGCCAGGTCGATGCCGAGATCCGCCGCGCGGGCACGCACGGCCGGGGAGGCGAGGACTTTCGTCTCCTGCGCTCCCCCTCCCGCGTGCGGGAGGGGGCTGGGGGGTGGGCCCCCGGCATCCGCAGGCGCATCGCTGGTGGTGAGCGAGGGCCCACCCCCGGCCCCTCCCGCAAGCGGGAGGGGAGCGTTGGAGACAGCGTCCGCTACTTCCTCCACGCCCGGATTCTCGGCCTCGACCTGCTCCTTGACCGGCGTCTCCGTCTCGGCCGCAGCCTCACCCTCAACCTCGATCACCATCAGCGCCGCGCCGATCGGCACCTGGTCGCCGACCGCGCCGGCGAGCTCGACCACCACGCCGGAGACGGGCGATTCCATCTCCACGGTGGCCTTGTCGGTCATCATGTCGGCGACAGCCATGTCTTCCTCGACGCGGTCGCCGATCTTCACGTGCCAGGCGACGATCTCGGCCTCGGCAATGCCTTCGCCGATGTCCGGCAGACGAAAGGTAAAACGAGCCATGGGCGTCAGTCCTTGAGGAGTTTGTTGAGCGCCTCGCGGATCCGCACCGGACCCGGGAAATAGGCCCATTCGAGGCTGTGGGGATAAGGCGTGTCGAAGCCGGTGACGCGGGCGATCGGCGCTTCGAGATGGTAGAAGCAGCGCTCCTGCACCAAGGCCGAAAGCTCGGCGCCGAAGCCGGAGGTGCGCGTCGCCTCATGGACGATCATGCAGCGGCCGGTCTTCTTGACCGAGGCTTCGATCGCTTCGATGTCGAGCGGCACCAGCGTGCGCAGGTCGAGGATCTCGGCATCGACGCCCAGCTCCTCGATCGTCGCGGCGACCACATGCACCATCGTGCCGTAGCAGAGGATGGTCACCGCCTCGCCAGCGCGGACGGTCGCGGCCTTGCCGAGTTCGACGCGGTAATAGCCCTCGGGCACCTCGCTCGCGGGGTGGGCGGTCCAGTTCCTGGCCGGGCGATCATAATGGCCGTCGAACGGGCCATTATAGATGCGCTTGGGCTCGAGGAAGAGGACGGGGTCGTTGTCCTCGATCGCGGCGATCAGCAGGCCCTTGGCGTCATAGGGGGTCGACGGGATCACCGTCTTGATGCCCGAGACATGGGTGAAGATGCCCTCGGGCGACTGGCTGTGCGTCTGCCCGCCGAAGATCCCGCCGCCATAGGGCGAGCGCACCGTGATCGGCGCGGTGAAGTCGCCGTTCGAGCGATAGCGCAGCCGCGCCGCCTCGGAGACGAGCTGGTCGAGCGCCGGGTAGATGTAATCGGCGAACTGGATCTCGGGCACGGGGCGCAGGCCATAGGCACCCATCCCGATCGCCACGCCGATGATGCCGATCTCGGTGATCGGCGTGTCGAACGCGCGGGTCTTGCCGTATTTGGCCTGGAGCCCGGCGGTCGCGCGGAACACGCCGCCGAAATAGCCGACATCCTCGCCCATCACGACGACCTGGGCGTCGCGTTCCATCATCACGTCCATGGCGGAGTTGATCGCCTGGATCATGTTCATGCGGGGGGCGGTCAAATCCCGGCCGCCTTGCGCTCGGCGATCATCTGGTCGCTCTGTTCCTTCAAGTGCCAGGGCATGTCTTCGAACACGCCCTCGAACATCGTCTCGAACGGCTGGTGCATGCCGTGGCCGAGGATACCGTTCTTCTCGGCTTCCTTCTGCGCGCGCTTCACCGTCTCGGCGAGCTCGAGGTCCATCGCCGCATGGCGTTCCTCGTCCCATTCGCCGAGGCCGATCAGATGGTCCTTGAGCCGCCGGATCGGGTCGCCGAGCGGCCAGGCATTGGACTCGCCGGCCGAGCGATAGGCGCTGGGATCGTCCGAGGTCGAATGGCCCTCGGCGCGGTAGGTGAAATGCTCGATAAGCGTCGGGCCCTGGTTGGTCCGCGCGCGCTCGGCCGCCCACTCCGTCGCCGCATAGACCGCCAGCGCGTCGTTGCCGTCGACGCGCAAGCCCGCGATGCCATAGCCGATCGCGCGTGCCGCGAAGGTGGTCGCCTCGGCACCCGCGAAGCCGGAGAAGCTCGAGATCGCCCACTGGTTGTTGACGACGTTGAAGATCACCGGGGCGCGGTAGACGGTGGCGAAGGTCAGCGCCGAGTGGAAGTCGCCTTCCGCGGTCGAGCCTTCGCCGCACCAGGTGGCGGCGATGCGCGTGTCGCCGCGCGCCGCGCTCGCCATCGCCCAGCCCACCGCCTGCGGATATTGGGTGGCGAGGTTGCCGGAGATCGAGAAGAACCCGGTCTCCTTCGACGAATACATGATCGGCAGCTGCCGGCCCTGCAGCGGATCGCCCTTGTTCGAGTAGATCTGGTTCATCATCTCGACCAGCGGATAGCCGCGGGTGATGAGGATGCCCTGCTGGCGATAGCTGGGGAAGCACATGTCGTCGCCGGCCATGGCCAGTGCGGCGGAAACCGACACCGCCTCCTCGCCGGTCGACTTCATGTAGAAGCTGGTCTTGCCTTGGCGCTGGGCGCGGAACATGCGTTCGTCGAAGGCGCGGGTGAGCGCCATGCTGCGCAGCATTTTCCGCTTCGCCTCTGCATCGAGCCGCGGATCCCAGGGGCCGACGGCGTTGCCTTCGTCGTCGAGGACGCGGATCAGGCCATAGGCGAGTTCGTGGAATCGATCGGCCGGCTCGGCGGTGTCCGGGCGGCGTGCTGCGCCGGCGGGCGGGATCGCAAGATCGCTGAAGTCGGCCTCGTCGCCGGGGCGAAAGCGCGGCTCGGGCACGTGCAGCGATAAGGGCGGCAGGTTGGCGCGCGGGGCGTCCACCGTCATGGTCTCTCCATAAATTCGGCCGTGTCGCCACGGACAACGCACGGAACTCGATTTCACGAGCTTGTTATAAAATTTCAATCGGCCTGTCGAGATGGGGCAGCAGGGCTGGCCTAAAAATTTGAGGTCCGGAGTCCGATTGACTCGCGGTAGAATTGGAACAAAATAGGAACGAACGAGTCGGACCTGTCATCAACCCCCGAGCGAGTCGCCGTGCCCGATCCTGCCACTCTCGACCAGTTGCGCGCAATGCTCAGCGCCATCGACGGCACCGGATTCCGTCGGCGCCCGGTGCTGCCCTTCGGGCTGGAGCGGCTCGATGCGAAGCTGGCGGACGGGGGTCTGCGGCTCGATGCGCTGCACGAGATTGCCGGCGCCACGCCCGATCTGACCGACGATTGCGCCGCCACCACCTTCCTGGGCGGAATCGCCGCGCGCTGCTGGGGGCCGGTGCTGTGGGTGGTGCGACGGCGCGACCTGTTCGCCCCGGGGCTGGCGCAGGTCGGGCTCGATCCCAAGCGCGTGATCTATGCCGAGGCGCGCGACGACGACGAACTGCTCGCGATCATGGAAGAGGGGCTGCGCCATCGCGGCCTCGGCGCGGTGATCGGCGAAGTGAAGCGGCTGGCCATGCCGGCGACGCGGCGGCTGCAACTGGTGGCCGAGGGGGGGCGCACGATCGCCTTGCTGCTCAAGCGCCATGCGCGCGAAGGGAGCGATCCCTTGGGTGCGCCGTCCGCCGCGGTGACGCGGTGGCGGATCGGCTGCGCGCCGTCGGCACCGCTGCCGGTGGAGGGGGTCGGGCGGCCGCGCTGGGAGCTGTCGCTGGCGCGGCAACGTGGGGGGGAATCGTTCCAACTCTTGGTGGAGGCCTGCGATGCAACGGGTCGCTGCGCTCTTCCTGCCCCACTGGTCGCTCGACCGCGCGCGGCGGGCCGAGCGGCGCGCGCTGCCGCCGCCTGAGCGGGCGCACCAAGACGCAACTATTCAGGATCGCCCGGCTTCCGTTCCTGCCCCGCATGCGAGACAGGCTGACGCCACGCATGCGCATGCCATTGCCACCTGCGCTCCCCTTCCGCTTGCGGGGGGGGGCGGGGGAGGGGCTGATCTCAGCATAGTCCACCCCCTCCACGTCAGTCCCTCCCGCAAGCGGGAGGGGAGCGAAAGTGGCGAGCATCTCGCTTCCGTTCAGGCGCTCGCCTCAGCCGAGCAGGAGGCCGCCTGCTCCGTCCAGCGCGGCGGCGGCTGGCGGCCGGGCGCGCGCTGGGCACGGGCCGCGCGCGATGCTGCCATCGCTGCGCTGCCGCCGCACCAGCGACCGCCGCTGCGCGAGCTCGGTCGGCGGAGCGAGGCGGCGGACCACGCCTTCAAGCGGATGCGGCCCGACGAGGGCGGGGCGATGCCGGGTGAGGTGGGGTTGGCGCTGACATCACGTGGGGTTGTTTCGGTCGCTGCTCCACCTGTGCCGCCCCCCCAATCGTCATCCCGGCGAAAGCCGGGATCCATTGCCTTCTCCGTCGAAGAAGAAGCCGAGACCGCCAGGCGAATGGATCCCGGCTTTCGCCGGGATGACGAAGGAGGTGTGGAGACTCCCCGCGTCCTCTCCCGCCGCACCGGCAGCCGCAGCGAAGTCGCCGCCGCCTGCCCCGCAGCAATGACCGCGGGCATCCGCATCGGCATGGCGCTCACCCAGGCCCGCGCGCTGGTGCCCGCGCTCCGCGTCGACCCTGCCGACCCGCACGGTGACCGCGCCGATCTCGAACGGCTGGCGCACAGCCTCGCGCGGCGCTGGTCGCCCAGCGTCACCCTCGCCGGCGAGGACCTGCTGTTCCTCGACCTGACCGGCGTCGCCCATCTCCATGGCGGCGAAGCCAGGATGCTGCGCCGGTTGCACGCGCTGCTCGCTCGGCTGGGCTTTGCCGCCAGGATCGCCGTCGCCGACACGCCCGGCGCCGCCTGGGCCTTTGCGCGCTTCCGTCCCGAGACGCTCCTCCTTTGCCCGCCCGGCGAGCATGGCGCGTGGCTGGCCCCGCTGCCGGTCGAGGCGCTGCGGCTGGAGGGCGATGCGCTGGACCTGCTCCACCGCCTTGGCGTCGACAGCATCGGCCAGCTCGCGGCGCTCCCCCGCGCGCCGCTGGTCCGCCGCTTCGGTACCACAATCGCCGCGCGGCTCGACCAGGCGCTGGGCCGTATTCCCGAACCGGTCGCCCCGGTCACCCCGCCCGAGCCGATCGCCGTCACCCAGCGCTTCGCCGAGCCGATCGCCACCCCCGAGGCGATCGCGCACTGGCTGGGCGACCTCGTCCGCCGCCTCGCCGAAGCGCTGGCGGAAGCCGGGCAGGGCGCGCGCCGAATCGGGCTGGTCGCCGACCGGGTCGACGGCGTGCCGCAGCGGATCGGCATCGGCCTCGCCCGCGCCAGCCGCGATCCCGCGCATCTTCTCCGCCTGCTCGCCCGCCGCATCGACAGCATCGAACCCGGCTATGGCCTCGATGCGATGACGCTGCATTTGCTGCGCAGCGAACCGCTGGGCGCGCTGCCGGTCGACGAGCGGCTGGATGCCGAGACGGTGCCCGATCTCGCGCCGCTGATCGACACGCTGGCGACGCGGATCGGCATGGCGCGGCTGTGGCGGATGCGGCCGGTGGAAAGCGATGTGCCCGAACGCTCGGCCGCCGCCCTCCCGCCGCTCGATCCGCCCGAGCGCGAAGCCCCGCCGCTCAAGGCCGACGATGTCCGCCAGCTGGATCGGCACGCTCCGCTGCCGCCCTGGCACCCCGAATGGCCGCGCCCGATCCGCCTGCTCCGCCGGCCCGAGCGGCTCGACCATGTCGTCGCAGCGCTGCCCGACCAGCCGCCGCGCCGCTTCACCTGGCGCGGCGAGCGGCACGAGGTGGTCCGCGCCGACGGGCCCGAGCGTATCCATGGCGAATGGTGGAAGCGCGCGGTGGAGACCCATGCCACGCGCGACTATTTCCGCGTCGAAGACGAGCGCGGCCGCCGCTACTGGCTGTTCCGCCAGGGCGATGGCGAGCGCGCGGTGACTGGCGATCTCAGCTGGTATCTCCACGGCCTGTTCGGGTGAGCACGGCCATGTATTCCGAACTCCAGGCCACCAGCCATTATTCCTTCCTGCGCGGCGCCTCCGCGCCTTCGGAGCTGTTCGAGGCGGCGGCGGCGTTCGGCATGCCCGCGCTGGGCATTACCGATCACAACAGCGTCGGCGGCATCGTCCGCGGGCTGGTCGCGGCGGAGGCAACCGGCGTGCGGCTGGTCACCGGCTGCCGGCTGGACCTGACCGACGGCAGCGGGGTGCTGGTCTGGCCCGAGGATCTCGCCGCCTGGTCGCGGCTCACCCGGCTGCTCAGCATCGGCAAGGCGCGGGCGGATGCGCAGCATGGCGAGAAGGGGCAGTGCTTCCTCCATTGGGAGGATGTCGCGGGGCATGCCGACGGACTTGTCGCCGCGCTGGTGCCCGGCATGGCGGATAGCGGCGACCCGGCGGCGCTGCGCTGGATGGCGGATGTGTTCGGGGAGCGCGGCCATGTCACGCTCACCCGCCATCGCCGGCCGCAGGAGGCGATGCGGCTGCATGGCCTGGCAGAGGCCGCCGCCGCGCATGGCCTTACCCCGCTCGCCACCGGCGACGTGCTCTATCATCATCCGGACCGGCGGATGCTGCACGACGTGATGACCGCGATCCGCCACACCAGCACGGTCGACGATCTCGGCTTCCGCCGCGCCCGCAGTGCGGATCGGCACCTCAAGCCCCCGCACGAAATGGCACGCCGCTTCGCCGCCTGGCCCGAGGCGCTGCAGGCGGTGGAGGCGATAGTCGAACGCTGCGCCTTCAATCCCCGCGAGCTCGGCAAGCTCTATCGCTACCCGGACGAAGTGGTGATGTCCGGCCGCAGCCCGCAGGCGGCGCTGGCCAAGCTCGCCCGCGATGCGCTCGCCGCGAAGTTCCCGGAAGGGCCACCGGTCGAATATGCCGAACTGCTGGAGAAGGAACTGCGGCTGGTCGAGAAATGCGGCTACGCGCCCTATTTCCTCACCGTCCACTCGATCGTCCGCTTCGCCCGCGCGCAGGAGATTCTGTGCCAGGGGCGCGGGAGCGCGGCCAATTCGCTGATCTGCTTCCTGCTCGGCGTCACCTCGATCGATCCGGTGATGCACAAATTGCTGTTCGAGCGATTCATCTCCGAGGACCGCGACGAGCCCCCCGATATCGACGTCGATTTCGAGCATGAGCGGCGCGAGGAAGTGATCCAGTGGATCTACGAGACCTATGGCGAACGCCATGCCGCGCTCACCGCCGTGGTCAGCCGCTATCGTACGAGGGGGGCGGTGCGCGAGGTCGGCAAGGCGCTGGGGTTGCCCGAGGACGTCACCGCCGGGCTGGCGGGGCAGGTCTGGGGCTGGTCGAACGAAGGCGTGAGCGAGGCCGATGCCGCCGCGCTCAACCTCGACGCCAGCGAACCGCGCCTCGCGCTGACGCTCGACCTTGCCCGCCAGCTGATCGGTACGCCGCGCCACCGTTCGCAGCATCCGGGCGGCTTCGTGCTGGCCCAGGCCAATCTCGACGAGATCGTGCCAATCGAACCGGCGGCGATGGTCGACCGGCGGGTGATCGAATGGGAGAAGGACGATATCGAGGAGCTCGGCCTGATGAAGGTCGACATTCTTGGGCTCGGCATGCTCGGCTGCATGCGGCGCGCGTTCGATCTGCTCGAGCAGCACAAGGGCGTTAAGCTGACGCTCGCTTCGGATGCGATGCAGGAGGACGATCCCGCGACCTTCGCGATGATCCAGAAGGCCGACACGCTCGGCACCTTCCAGATCGAGAGCCGCGCGCAGATGTCGATGCTGCCGCGGTTGAAGCCCAAGGAGTTCTATGACCTCGTCATCCAGGTCGCGATCGTGCGGCCGGGGCCGATTCAGGGCGACATGGTGCATCCCTATCTGCGCCGGCGCGAGGGCAAGGAAGCGGTCGAGTATCCGAGCGAGGAACTGCGCGACGTGTTGGAGAAGACCTTCGGCGTGCCGCTGTTCCAGGAACAGGCGATGAAGGTCGCCATCGTCGGCGCGGGCTTCAAGCCGGCCGAGGCCGATGCCCTGCGCCGCGCGATGGCGACGTTCAAGTCAACCGGCGGCGTCACGCATTTCAAGGAGAAGATGATCAGCGGGATGCTGGAGAAGGGCTATACCCAGGACTTCGCCGAGCGCACCTTCAAGCAGATCGAGGGCTTTGGCAGCTACGGCTTTCCCGAGAGCCATGCGGCGAGCTTCGCCAAGATCGCCTATGCGTCGAGCTGGATGAAGTGCCACCATCCCGACATCTTCTGCGCGGCGCTGCTCAACGCGCAGCCGATGGGCTTCTATGCCCCGGCGCAGATCGTCCGCGATGCGCGGGAGCATGGCGTCGAGGTGCGCGCGGTATGCGTCAACGACAGCGACTGGGATACGCGGGTGTTGGGGGCCACCATTCCTCCCCGGGCGAAGCTCGGGGAGGGGGACCATGTGCGCCAGCACATGGTGGAGGGGCCGCCGCGCCAGCGGCGGTGGGACGACGAGGTCGGCGAGACCCGCGCCTTCGGCGCGGCCCCTCCACCCCTCGGCTCCGCCGAGCGGTCCCCCTCCCCCAGCAAGCTGGGGGAGGATCTTGGGTTGCTCCCCCTTCGCCTCGGCATGCGGGTGGTGCAGGGCCTCTCCGCCCGCGATGCCGAGGCGATCCTCGTCGCGCGCGCCGAGCGGCCCTTCACCTCGATCGAGGATGTGTGGCGCCGCGCCCGCGTCTCCCCCGCCGCGCTGGAGAAGCTCGCGCGCGCCGATGGCTTCCGCTGCTTCGGCCAGGATCGCCGCCAGGCGCTCTGGGCGATCAAGGCCCTCGACCAGACGCCGCTGCCGCTGTTCGCCGGGATCGAAGGCCCGATCCAGGCGGCCGAGCCCGCGGTGACGCTGACCCCGCTCACTGCCGGGCGCGAGGTGGTGGAGGACTATCGCGCTACCCAGCTGAGTCTCCGCGCGCACCCGCTGCACTTCCTCCGAGGGACGCTCGCCGCGCGGCGGATCCGGCCGTGCGGCGACCTCAGGACGCTCAAGGACGGTGCGCGCGTGGAAGTTGCAGGTATCGTCCTCGTCCGCCAGAAGCCGGGCAGCGCCAAGAGCATCTTCCTGACGCTGGAGGACGAGAGCGGAATCGCCAATGCGATCGTCTGGCCGGCGCGCTTCGCGCTCTACCGCCCGATCATCCTCGCCGCGCCGATGATTGCGGTGCGCGGCCGGCTCCAGCGTGAGGGCGAGGTGCTGCACCTGATCGCCGAGACGATCACCGACCTGACCGACCTGCTGCGCAGCGTCGGTGCGCTCGACCTGCCGCGGATGACGATGCCGGGCGACGGCGCGACGCATGGCGGCACGATCGACTCGCGTGATCGGAAGGTCATCCGCGCCACCGATCCCGCCCATGCCTATCCCAAGCAGCGGACCCCAGAGAGCTGGCCATCGCGGCGCGAGGACCTCATTCCCATCAAGTCGCACGATTTCCACTGATGGCGGGAGCGGCTTTCCCGCTGGAGACCGCTCCCGCGCAGATCAGTCCGCCACCACCGTCTGCTCGATCGTGCCGAAGATCGGGTGGTGCTTGTCGTCCTCTGCCCAGATGCGGATCGTGTCGCCCGCCTTGAGGAACGGCGTCTCGGCCGCGCCGCGCAGGATCGTCTCGACGGTGCGCACCTCGGCGAGGCAGCAATAGCCCTTGCCGCCCTCGCCGATCGGTTTGCCCGGGCCGCCATCGGCGTCGCGGTTGGAGACGGTGCCCGATCCTATGATCGTGCCTGCGCCCAGTGCGCGCGTCTTGGCGGCATGGGCGATCAGCGTGCCGAAATCGAAGGTCATGTCCTCGCCCGCCGCGACACGGCCGAAGGGCTTGCCGTTGAGGTCGACCATCAGCGTGCGGTGGAGCTTGCCGTCCTGCCACCAGTCGCCCAGTGCGTCGGGCGTCACGAACACCGGCGAGAAGGCGCTGGCCGGCTTGGACTGGAAGAAGCCGAAGCCCTTGGCGAGTTCGCCGGGGATGAGGTTGCGCAGGGACACGTCGTTGGTGAGGCCGATCAGCCGCACCCCCGCCAGCGCCTCTTCACGGCTGGCCCCCAGCGGCACGTCGCCGGTCACGACCACCACTTCGGCTTCGAGGTCGCAGCCCCAGCTCTCGTCCTTCAGAGGAATCGAATCGCGCGGGCCCAGGAAGCCGTCCGATCCGCCCTGGTACATCAGCGGATCCTGCCAGAAGCTCTCGGGCAGCTCGGCACCGCGCGCCTGCCGCACCAGCGCGACATGGTTCACATAAGCCGAGCCGTCCGCCCATTGATAGGCGCGGGGCAGGGGTGCCGATGCCTGGCGCTCGTGGAAGCGCATCATCGGGATGGTCTCATGCTCGAGATCGGTGGCGAGATTGCGCAGATCGCCTTCCACCCGCGCCCAATCGTCGAGCGCGGCCTGCAGCGTCGGGGCGATGTGGCTGGCGTCGGCGCACCAGGCGAGATCGTTCGAGACGACGACGAGCTTGCCGTCGCGGCCCTGCTTGAGGCTGGCTAGTTTCATTTGACACCATCTCCTTCGGCGGTCGCCATAGGGCAACTTCGCTCGCCACGGAACCGTACCCCGTTGCTACGTATTTTGCCCAGTCGCATTGACTTAGGGGCGGGCCATGATCAACGAATTGCACATGGCCGCCCCGCTTCGCTTTTTGGATCATAGCGGCGAGATGGCCGAACGCCTCCGCACGTTCGACTGGTCGCGCCATCCGTTCGGTGCGCCCGACACCTGGTGCGAGCCGCTGCGCATCACCGTCGACATGATGCTCGCCTCGCGTTTCCCCAAAGCGCTCTATTGGGGGCCCGAGTTCCGCCTGCTCTACAACGATGCCTGGGCGCCGATCGCGGCGGATCGCCATCCCTGGGCGTTGGGGCGTGCGGGAGGCGAGGTCTGGGCGGAGATCTGGGACGTGGTCGGCCCGCAGATGGAGGACGTGGTCGCCACCGGTCGCGGTTTCGCAGTCTACGACCAGCTGCTGCGGATGGCACGCGACGGCGTGCCGTGCGATACGTGGTGGAACTACAGCTTCACGCCGATCCGCGACGCCGAGGGCCGCGTGCTCGGCATTCTCAACCAGGGCAACGAGACAACGCGGGTGGTGCTCGCCGAGCGCGCCCAGCAGGCCGAGATCGAGCGGCTGCGCGACTATTTCGCGCAGGCGCCCGGCGCGGTGGCGCTGCTCGACGGGCCGGAGCATCGCTTCGTCCTCGCCAATCCCGCATATCTGGACCTGATCGGCCGCGAGGCGGTGGTGGGGCAATCGGTTGCCGAGGCCCTGCCCGAGGTGGTCGAGCAGGGCTATGTCGCGATCCTCGACCAGGTCTATCGCAGTGGCGAGCCCTATCGCGCGCTCGGCCGCGAGATTTTGCTCCAGCGCCGGCAAGGCAGCCCGCCCGAGCGCCGCGTACTCGATTTCGCCTATCAGCCGATCAAGGATTCGCTCGGCGCCTGCACCGGCATCTTCGTCGCCGCCGCCGACATCACCGAGCGCGCCGCCGCCGAAGAAGCGTTGCGGCGGAGCGAGGAGCGGCTGCAGCTCGCGCTCAACGCATCGACGGGGATCGGTACCTGGGACTGGACGGCGGAAAGTGGCCGGGTGACCGGCGACGAGCGTTTCGCCGCGCTGTTCGGCATCGACCCGGAGCGCGTCGCCCGTGGCGGCGCGTTCGATGCGGTGCTCAACTTCATCCATCCCGACGATCGCGCGCGCATCGCGATGGAGGTACGCCAGTCGATCGCCGACCGCGCACCGCTCAAGCTCGAATTCCGCGTATTGCGGGCCGATGGCGAGGTGCGCTGGCTGCTCACCCAGGGGCGCTGCACCTTCGATGCCGAGGGGCATCCGGTCCGCTTCCCCGGCGTCAGCTTCGACATTACCGACCGCAAGCTTGCCGAGGAAGCCGCGCAGGACGCCGCAGACGATCTGCGCTCCGCAACCGAGTCGCAGTCCTTCCTGCACGGCCTGGCCGAGCGTCAGCGCGCGCTCGACATGCCCGACGCGATCATGGAACTCACCGCGGCCGAACTGGGGGCCAGGCTGGGCCTCGCGCGTGTCGGATTCTACCGGGTGGCGGGCGAAGTGATCCACCTGGGCCCGTGCTGGACCGACGGCAGCCTGCCCAAGCTCGCGGGCCAGTGGCGGCTGGATGCGGTGGCGCCGCTGGTCGAGCGCTATCGGCAGGGCCGCACCATCACCTTCGACGACAGCAGCACCGAATTCCCGCATACCGAGCTGAGCAAGCTTTCGCCCTCGGCGATCGGCGTGCCGTTGCTGCGCGGCGGGCAGTGGGTGGCGACCTTCTACGCCAATGGCGCGGGGCCGCGGGCTTGGCGGCCGGAGGAGATCGCCTTCGTCGAGACAGTGGTCGAGACCACCTGGGATTCGGTCGAGCGCGCCGGTGCGGTGCTGGCGCTGCGCGAGAGCGAGGCGAAGTTCCGCGCGATCACCAATTCGATCGATCACATGGTCTGGTCGGCCGATGCCGAAGGCGCGGTCGATTTCTACAATGATCGCTGGTACGATTATACCGGCGTCGAGCGCGGCAGCACCGATGGCGATGCATGGGGGACGGTGCTTCACCCCGGCGACCAGCGCCGCGCGGCGGCGGCGTGGCAGCATTGCGTTCAAACCGGCGACCTCTATCGCATCGAATATCGCATGCGGCACCATAGCGGCATCTATCGCTGGGCGCTGGGCCGCGCGCAGCCGCTGCGCGACGAGACCGGCCGCATCGTGCGCTGGTTCGGCACCAGCACCGACATCCAGGACATCGTCGACGCGCGCGAAGTGCTCGCCCGCTCGCGCGAGGAACTGGAGGCCGCCGTGCGCGAGCGGACCGAGCGGCTGATGGCCGCCGAGGCGCAGCTTCGCCAGGCGCAGAAGATGGAGGCGGTGGGGCAGCTGACCGGCGGCATCGCGCATGATTTCAACAATATGCTCGCGGTGGTGATCGGCGCGCTCGACCTGATGGAGCGCCGCGTCGCGCAGGGGCGGACCGATATCGACCGCTATCTCGTCGCGGCGCGCGACGGGGCGAGCCGCGCGGCGGCGCTGACCCAGCGGCTGCTCGCCTTTTCGCGCCGCCAGCCGCTGGCGCCGACCGCGCTTGACGTCAACGACATGCTCGGCGGGATGATCGAGCTGCTGGTGCGCACGCTGGGCGAAGGCGTGGTGATCGAGACGCAGTTCGCCCGTCGGCTCGATCCTGTGGTGGCAGACCGCAACCAGCTGGAAAATGTCGTGCTCAACCTTGCGGTCAACGGCCGCGATGCGATGCCCGAGGGCGGCACGCTGACGATCGAGACCGAGCAAGTGGCGATCGGGGCCGACGAGGCTGGCCGCTACGAGATCGCCGCGGGCGATTTCGTCGAGATCCGCATTCGGGACACGGGCGTGGGCATGCCGCCCGAGGTGGCGGCGCGCGCCTTCGATCCGTTCTTCACCACCAAGGGCGTCGGCAAGGGCACCGGGCTGGGGCTCAGCCAGGTGTTCGGCTTCGTCCGCCAGTCGGGCGGGCATGTGACGATCGAGAGCGAACCCGGTAAGGGTACCTGCGTGCGGGTGCTGCTGCCGGCGCAGCCCGAGGCGGTGCCTACGCCCGCCGCAAGCGGCGTCACGCGCGAACTTCCGCGCGGGCAGTCCAGCGAAGTGATCCTCGTCGTCGAGGACGAGGACCGCGTGCGCACCTATTCGGTCGAGGCGCTGCGCGAGCTCGGCTACGGCGTGGTCTTCGCGCGCGACGGGATCGAGGCGCTGCGGCTCCTCGAGCGCGGGCAGAAGGTCTCGCTGCTGTTCAGCGACGTGGTGATGCCCGAGATGAGCGGCCGCGAGCTGGCGACGCGCGTGCGCGAGCGCATGCCCGAGTTGAAGGTGCTGCTCACCAGCGGCTATGCCCCCGATTCGCCCGATCCGGGTGCCGACGAGAACATCCTGCCCAAGCCGTTCGACATCGCCGCGCTGGCCACCGCGATCCGCGCCGCACTGGACGGCTGACGGCAGGAAAGGCTTGACCTTCGGGCGTGCGTTCGCCATTCGCGCCGCGGCTTCGGGCGACGCGTCCGGTTGACCAGTCCCTGCCGCCGAGTCCTGTCGAAGGGCGGCCAGGGTCCGCCCGGCAGGCGGAGGACGTGTATCCATGGCAAATGTGGCAGTGATCGGCGCCCAATGGGGTGACGAAGGCAAGGGCAAGATCGTCGACTGGCTCGCCGAGCGCGCCGACGTGGTCGTCCGCTTCCAGGGCGGGCACAATGCCGGCCATACGCTGGTGATCGGCGAAAAGGTCTACAAGCTCTCGTTGCTCCCCTCGGGCATCGTCCGCGGCACGCCGAGCGTGATCGGCAACGGCGTGGTGCTCGATCCCTGGGCGCTCAAGGCCGAGGTGGAGAAGCTGCGCGAGCAAGGGGTCGACGTGACCCCGGACACGCTCAAGATCGCGGATACCTGCCCGCTGATCCTGCCCTTCCACCGCGATCTCGATGCGCTGCGCGAAGATGCCAGCGGCGCCGGCAAGATCGGCACCACCCGCCGCGGCATCGGCCCCGCCTATGAGGACAAGGTCGGCCGCCGCGCGATTCGGGTGTGCGATCTCGCCAATCTCGACTTGATCGGGCCGCAGGTCGATCGCCTCGCCGCGCACCATGATGCGCTGCGCGCCGGCTTCGGCCAGCCGCCGATCGATCGCGAGGGCTTGCTGAACGAGCTGCGCGCGATCGCCGGCTTCGTGCTGCCCTTCGTCCAGCCGGTGTGGAAGATGCTCAACGAGGCGCGCTCGCGCGGCCGCCGCATTCTGTTCGAAGGCGCGCAGGGTGTGCTGCTCGACATCGACCATGGCACCTATCCGTTCGTCACCTCGTCCAACACCGTGTCGGGGACCGCGGCGAGCGGCAGCGGCATGGGGCCGGGTGCCGTCGGCTTCGTGCTCGGCATCGCCAAGGCCTATACCACCCGCGTCGGATCGGGCCCGTTCCCGAGCGAGCAGGAGAATGAGATCGGCGAGCGTCTCGGCACGCGCGGCCACGAGTTCGGCACCGTCACCGGCCGCAAGCGCCGTTGCGGCTGGCTCGATGCGGTGCTGCTGCGCCAGTCGGTCGCGGTCTCCGGCATCACCGGGATCGCGCTGACCAAGCTCGACGTGCTCGACGGCTTCGAGGAGATCCAGGTCTGCACCGGCTATCGTCTCAATGGCGAGGTGCTGGATTACTACCCCGCCAGTGCGCCCGACCAGGCGGCGGTGGAGCCGATCTACGAGACGATGGAAGGCTGGTCCGAATCGACCTTCGGCGCGCGCAGCTGGGCCGATCTGCCGGCGCAGGCGATCAAGTACATCCGCCGGGTGGAAGAGCTGATCCAGTGCCCGGTCGCGCTGGTCTCGACCAGCCCCGAGCGCGAGGATACCATCCTCGTCCGCGATCCCTTCGCCGATTGACGCGAAAACGCCCGGCCCTTGGGGGGAGGGCCGGGCGCTTCGGCGCTCGAGGCGCGGGGCTGAAAGGGGGAAAGGCCCCGCGCCGAACTACCCTGCGTTAGCGCGGGCGCTTGCGCTTCGGCTTGTCGCCGGTCTGGTCACCCATGGTCGAGTCCGTGGTGCTCGCGCTCGGGTCGGTGGGCGAGGTGGTCGTCGTCGACGACGAATCCGGTGTACCCATCGTGCCCGAACCTGTCGTGCCGCCCGGCGTCGTGGTGGTCGACGGGTTCATCGACGGATCGGTGGGCGAGGTCGACGGCTGGCCCGGCGTGGTGCTCTGGTCCATGGTCGAGCCGCCCGGCGTCGTCTGGCCCGGCGTGGTCTGCTGCGCGAAGGCGGCCGGTGCGGCGATCAGCGTGGCAGCGGCAAGAATGGTCTTGATGTACATTACACGGCATCCTTCTGTTGATTATGCCAACGGAAGGTTAACCATCAAATGCCCAAGAAGTCTCATCGGTTGATTTCGATTAGCCGATAAAAGCGAACGTGTCAGGGCCGAGTCGAGCGCAAGATCAGCCGACCTGCGCCCGATGCAGCAATTTCTGGTCTGCCAGCACAAGCGCGACCATTGCTTCGACCACGGGTACGCCGCGAATGCCGACGCACGGGTCGTGGCGACCCTTGGTGCGGATCTCGCTGGCCTCGCCCTCGCGGGTGACGGTCTCGACCGGGATCAGGATCGAGCTGGTCGGCTTGAACGCGACGCGCATCCGCACCGGCTGGCCGGTGGCGATGCCGCCTGCGATGCCGCCTGCATGGTTGGCGAGGAAGTCGACGCCGCCATCGCCGCGCGGCCGCATCGCATCGGCATTCTCCTCGCCGCGCAAGCCTGCCGCCGCGAAGCCGTCGCCGATCTCGAAGCCCTTCACGGCGTTGATCGACATGCATGCCGCTGCCAGCTCGCTGTCGAGCTTGGCGTAGAGCGGCGCGCCCCAGCCGGCGGGCACGCCGGTGGCCTCGCAAGTGACGACGGCGCCGAGCGAGGAGCCGTCCTTGCGCGCGGCATCGACCAGCGCTTCCCAGCGGGCGGCCGCCTCCGGATCGGGGCAGAAGAAGGGGTTGTTGGCGATCTCGGCCGCGTCGAACTTCGCATAGTCGATCGCGTCACCGCCGATCGCTTCGACCCAGGCGGTGATCGTCACCTCCGGGATCACCAGCCGCGCGACCGCGCCCGCTGCTACCCGCGCCGCGGTCTCGCGCGCCGAGGAACGGCCGCCGCCGCGATAGTCGCGGAAGCCGTATTTCTGGTCATAGGCAAAGTCGGCATGGCCGGGGCGATAGGCCCTGGCGACCTCCGAATAGTCCTTGGAGCGCTGGTCGACATTGTCGATGTGCAGCGCGATCGGGGTACCGGTGGTGCGCCCCCCGAACACGCCGGAGAGGATGCGGACCTGGTCCGGCTCCTGCCGCTGCGTGGTGAAGCGCGACTGGCCGGGGCGGCGGCGATCGAGAAAGGGCTGGATGTCGCCCTCGCTCAAGCTCAGCCCCGGGGGGCAGCCATCGACCACCGCGCCGAGCGCGGGGCCATGGCTCTCGCCCCAGGTGGTGAAGCGGAATACGCGACCGAAGCTGTTGAACGACATCGGCGCACGCCCTCCGTCTGGGTTGAAACCGCGGGCCGTTTCGCAGGTGTCGCGTGCGGCTGCAACCCGTTCGGCGGGGGCGGGGCGAGCAGCGCGAGCTTTTGAAGTTGCGGTATGGGCGTGTTAGTCGCGGAACTGGGGGCTGCGCTTCTGCAGGTTGGCTGTCACCGCCTCGATCTGGTTCGGCGTGCGGAGCAGCGCCGCCTGCTCGACGCTCTCGGCCAGCAATACCGCGGCTGCGTCGCCTTCGTGATTGGCGAGGCGCTTGGCGGCGCGGATCGCGTCCGGATTGCGAGCGGCGATCGCATGGGCAAGCGTCATTGCTTCGGCATGCGGACCCTCCGCCAACCGGGTGACGAAGCCGAACGTATGCGCGTCCGCCGCATCGAACTCGCGGGCGGTATAGGTGAGCTCGCGCAGCACGTCGTCGCGTACGGTGCCGCGCCAGAGCACGAAGCCCGCCATGTCCGGCACGATGCCCCATTTCAGCTCCATCACCGACAGCCGAGTCTCGGGTGCGGCGACCCGGATGTCCGCACCGCTCGCAATCTGAAGCCCGCCGCCGAATGCGACGCCGTGCACCGCCGCGATCACGGGCACTGGCAGCGTCCGCCAGCCCCAGGCGACCTGTTGGAAGCTGTTGGCCAGTCCGTGCGTCCGCGCCGCGATGTCGACGTCCGCGCCGACATTGGCCATGCTCGCCATGTCCAGCCCCGCGCAGAAGGCGCGGCCTTCGCCGGAAAGGACCACCGCGCGCAGGCCGGCGGTCTGGCCGAGCGTGTCGATCGCCGTCAGCAGTCCTTCGATCATGGCGGGATCGAGCGCGTTCATCTTTTCCGGCCGGTTCAGCCGCACATCGGCGACGCCGCCCTCGATGGTCCAGGTCACGCGCTCGCTCATTCCGGCATCCTCTCTTGTTGCCCGCCAATGTGCGGCGAAGCATTTGCGCGGGCAAGATGGTGGCGCTAGAAAAACGGGTATGTCCCAGTCCAGCGATCCCCCGGCGCCGCCCCGGTTCGATCCGCGCGCCTTCTTCGCGCTCCGCTTTCCCAACCATGGCAGCCGCCTGGGTGTCGCGCACCGCGATCATGGCGACGACTGGTCCGAGCTGGAGCTGCCCTGGCGCGCCGACCTGGTGGGGCAGGAGGAGACCGGCGTGCTCGCCTCGGGGCCGATCCTGGCGCTGATGGACATGGCGAGCAGCGTCGCCGTGTGGCTCAAGGTCGGCAAGTTCCTGCCGCATGCGACGCTCGACCTCCGGATCGACTATCTGCGGCCGGCGCGGACGGGCCAGACGGTGATCGGGCGCTGCGAATGCTATCGGCTGACGCGTTCGATCGCGTTCGTCCGCGGGCAGGCGCATGACGGCGATCCGGCCGATCCGCTCGCGCATGTCGCCGGCACCTTCATGGCGGCGGAGGGATACTGGTGAAGCTGCCTCCTTATGCCGAGCTGCTGGGGCTTACCGTCGAGCCGGGCGCGGATGCGCCGGTATTGGTCATGCCCTTTTCCGGCGATGTCGTCGGGCGACCGGGGTTCCTGCACGGCGGTGCGATCGGCGGGTTGCTCGAGATGGCCGCGGTCGGCGCGCTGCTCCAGGCGCTGGAGGCGGAATGCGGGGCGAAGGTGAAGCCGGTCAACGTCACCGTCGATTACATGCGCGGCGGGCGCGAGAAGGAGACGCGGGCCAGGGGCACGGTGACGCGGCTGGGCAACAGGGTGGCGAATGTCAGCGCGGTGGCGTGGCAGGACGAGGAAGACCGCCCGATCGCCGCCGCGCGGATGAACTTTTTGATCGTGCGGTAATGCAAATCCTCCCCCGACGGGGGAGGGGGACCGCGCTGCGCAGCAGCGTGGTGGAGGGGCCGCGCCGCCAGGCGCGCTTCGCCTTGGCATTGAGCGGAAACCGCCGCTTGCGCGGCGGCCCCTCCACCACCGCCTGCGGCGGCGGTCCCCCTCCCCGAGCTGCGCCCGGGGAGGAATGTCACGGCTTCACTTCTTCGGAGTCACCCGCATCAGCCAGCCGCCATCGCCCTTGGCGCCGTCCTGCAGCAGCCAGAGCGAGCCGTCCGGCCCCTGCGCCACGTCGCGGATGCGCATGTCGAGGTTCCACTGGTCGGCCTTGCGGGCATTGGTGCCGTCGAGCGCGATGCGGATCAGCGCTTGGCCGGACATCGCGCCCATCAGCAGCGAACCCTTCCACTGCGGGAACTCGTTGCCGGTGTAGTAGATCAGACCCGCGGGCGAGATCGACGGCACCCAGTGCAGCTTGGGCAGCTCATAGCCGTCGCCCGCCTTGGGCTTGGGAATGGGCTTGTTGTTGTAATTCTCGCCGAACGAGACGTTGGGCCAGCCATAGTTGCGGCCCTTGACGATCAGGTTGAGCTCGTCGCCGCCCTGCGGGCCCATCTCGTGCTCCCACAGATTGCCGGCCGCATCGAAGACGAGGCCGTACGGGTTGCGGTGTCCGCTGCTCCAGATCGAGGCCGGGGCCGGGTTGGGTCCGTCGAAGGCGAAGGGGCGGCCCTTTGCGGTCTTGGCGGCTTCGGTGTCCTCGGGCGGGTCGATGACCTGCACGCTGGTCGCGCCGACCTTGCCGGCGTCCGGATTGTCCGAGGCGGGCTTGCCGTCGAGCGTCAGGTGCAGGATCTTGCCGATCGCCTGGTTGGGATCCTGCGCGGGGGTGAAGCGCTGGCGCTCGCCCGAGGAGAGGAACAGCGACTTGCCGTCGGGTGCGAAGGCGATCACCGCGCCGAACTGGCCGCCGTCGCCGTCCGCGCCCGAGCGGAACAGCACCTCCACATTGTCGAGTCGCGGCGCCATCGCCTTGCCGCGGGTAAGCTTGGCGCGGGCGAGCGCGAGCGCGCTGCCGTTGGCGCGCGGCTCCGAATAGGTGAAGTAGATGGTGTTGCTGCTGGCGAAGTCCGGTGCGGGCGCCACGTCGAGCAGGCCGCCCTGGCCGCCGGCGGCGACCTTGGGCACCCCGGTCACCGCCTGCGCCTTCTGGTTGACCTCCCAAACTTGCAGCTGCCCGGCCTTCTCGGTCACGAGTGCGGCGCCGTCGGGCAGGAAGGCGAGCGCGAAGGGCGAATCGAAATCGGCGACGCGGATCGCGGTGAACGGCACGCCCTCCGGCAGCGGGGCGGGCGTGCCGCTCGGCACCGGCAACGGTGTCGGCGTGTCGGCCGTCCCGGTCGGCTGCTGGGCATTGGAGCCGGGCGACGAGCAGGCGGTGGCGAACAATATCGGTATCAGCAACAGCGAACGGGGCATGGGGAATCCTCTCCGGCGATGGTTCGGTCGCGAACGCAGCCGGTTTTACAGCGCGTTGCAACGACTTTCGTTCGCGAAAAGATGCAAGGTGCGAGGCGCCCCCTTGCTCCGGCGCACGTGATTGCGTATATCGCGGATGCTTTCTCGGACATCGTCAAACATGATCGAGGTCGGCGCCGCCAGGCACCGGCACCGAAGCTGCTTGATTTCAACCGGAGACGTGTGTGGCGAATCTCGCCGAACTGGCCAAGATGATCGAAACCGAAGCGCAGGCGCTGGGCTTTGCCCTGGTGCGCGTGAAGATGTTCGGCGGCCAGAGCGATCCCACGCTGCAGATCATGGCCGAGCGTCCGGATACGCGCCAGCTGACGATCGACGATTGCGCCGATCTGTCGCGCCGCATCTCGGACCTGCTCGACCGGCTGGAAGCCGAGGGTCGCGATCCGATCGACCATGCCTATCGGCTGGAAGTCAGCTCGCCGGGCATCGACCGGCCGCTCACCCGGCTGCAGGATTTCGAGGACTGGAAGGGCCATGAGGCCCGCATCACGCTCGCCGAGAAGCTTGACGGGCGCAAGCAGTTCAAGGGCGATCTCGCCGGCATCGACAAGGACGCGGGCACCATCACGATCGTGACGCAGGACGAGACGCACCATGTGCTCCCGTTCGCGGCGATCGAGGATGCCAAGCTGACGATGACCGATCGCCTGATCGCCGCCACCGCGCCGCTCTCTGCCGAGGGCGCCGACAAGATTATCGAAGTAGAAGGATAAGCCCGGATGGCCACCGCCATTTCTGCCAACAAGGCCGAGCTGCTCGCGATCGCCGATTCGGTCGCGAAGGAAAAGCTGATCGACAAGGCCATCGTCATCGAGGCGATGGAAGACGCGATCCAGCGCGCCGCGAAGAACCGCTACGGCGTCGAGAACGACATTCGCGCGAAGCTCGATCCGGTTTCGGGCGATCTGCGCCTGTGGCGCGTCGTCGAAGTGGTCGAGCAGGTCGACGATTATTTCAAGCAGGTCGACCTCAAGGGTGCCGAGAAGCTCCAGAAGGGCGCGAAGGTCGGCGACTTCATCGTCGATCCGCTGCCCCCGATCGAGTTCGGCCGCATCCAGGCGCAGGCCTCGAAGCAGATCATCTTCCAGAAGGTTCGCGACGCCGAGCGCGAGCGCCAGTATGACGAGTTCAAGGACCGGGTGAACGAGATCATCACCGGTGTGGTGAAGCGCGTCGAGTTCGGCCATGTCGTCGTCGACCTGGGCCGCGCCGAAGGCGTGATCCGCCGCGACCAGCAGATCCCGCGCGAAGTGGTGCGCGTCGGCGATCGCGTCCGCTCGGTGGTGCTCAACGTCCGCCGCGAGAATCGCGGGCCGCAGATCTTCCTGAGCCGGGCGCACCCCGAGTTCATGAAGAAGCTGTTCGCGCAGGAAGTGCCTGAAATCTACGACGGCATCATCGAGATCAAGGCCGCCGCCCGCGACCCGGGCAGCCGCGCCAAGATCGGCGTGATCAGCCATGACGGCTCGATCGATCCGGTCGGCGCCTGCGTCGGCATGAAGGGCAGCCGCGTGCAGGCCGTCGTGCAGGAGATGCAGGGCGAGAAGATCGACATCATCCCCTGGTCGCCGGACACCGCCACCTTCGTCGTCAACGCGCTGCAGCCGGCGAACGTCAGCCGCGTCGTGATCGACGAGGAAGAGGACCGCATCGAAGTGGTCGTCCCCGACGATCAGCTGAGCCTGGCGATCGGCCGTCGCGGCCAGAATGTGCGCCTGGCGTCGCAGCTGACCGGCAAGGCGATCGACATCCTCACCGAGGCGGATGCGAGCGAGAAGCGCCAGAAGGAATTCGTCGAGCGTTCGGAGATGTTCCAGAACGAGCTCGACGTCGACGAGACGCTGGCCCAGCTGCTGGTCGCCGAAGGCTTCGGTGCGCTGGAAGAAGTCGCCTATGTCGAGATCGAGGAACTGGCCACGATCGAGGGCTTCGACGAGGACCTCGCGCAGGAACTCCAGAACCGCGCCCAGGAAGCGCTGGAGCGCCGCGAGGAAGCCAATCGCGAGGCACGCCGCGCGCTCGGTGTCGAGGACGACCTCACCACCATGCCGTACCTCACCGAAGCGATGCTGGTCACGCTCGGCAAGGCGGGCATCAAGACGCTCGACGACCTCGCCGACCTGGCGACCGACGAGTTGGTCGAGAAGAAGCGCGCCGAGCCGCGTCGCCGCGGCGACGACACCCCCCGCAAGGAGCCCAAGGGCGGCATCCTGGCGGAGTACGGCCTGAGCGACGAACAGGGCAACGAGATCATCATGGCGGCCCGCGCCCATTGGTTCGCCGATGAAGAACCTGCGGAAGCAGGCGAGGAGGACGCAATTGCGGACTCCGAACAATGATACGCGCCGACTGACATTGGCACTGGACATCCCCCCTCTCGGCCACGGGAGGGGACGATGACCGACGCGGTACGCACCTGCATCCTGTCGCGCGAGGAATCGCCGCGGGAAGGGCTGATCCGACTCGTGCTTTCGCCCGAGGGCGAGGTGCTGCCCGACATCCGTGCCAAGGCCCCCGGCCGCGGCGCCTGGATCTCCGTCGACAAGGCGGGGCTGGCGGCGTCGCGCGACAAGGGCAGGCTGAAGGGCGCGCTCTCGCGCAGCTTCCGCACCGGCGAGATTCGCATTCCGGACGATCTGGAAGACCGGATCGCCGCCCAGCTGCAGCGCGCCGCGCTCGACCGGCTGGGGCTGGAGGCGAAGGCTGGCTATGTGGTGATCGGCGCCGAGCGGATCGAAAAGGCCGCGCGCAGCGGCCGACTCCATCTGCTGCTCCACGCATCCGACGCCCGCGACGACGGCAGCCGAAAGCTGGCCCAGGCGTGGCGGGTTGGCTCGGATCGGGAAGGTTCTGCCCTCAAGGGCTTAACATTGCCGGTCTCGCGCACCATATTGTCCTTGGCGTTAGGCCGCGAAAATGTGGTACACGCCGGACTCATCGACGCCCGGGCGGCGCAACGGACGAGCGAAGCGCTCGATCGCTGGCTGCACTTTATCGGACCCGAACCTGATCCCGTGTCTTGCGATTCCGAATCGCAAGGCGCATCGGCTTTGCCGTCCGCCGTGCCATTGACGACGAACATTATCGAGGAACTTGAGTAGCCGCATGAGCGACACCGAAAACGACAAGCCGAAACTGGGCATGCGCGCACCGCTGGGTCTGAAGCGCACGGTGGAAACCGGCAAGGTGAAGCAGAGCTTCAGCCATGGCCGTTCCAACACCGTGGTCGTGGAGGTCAAGCGTCGCCGTGTTCTCGGCCCGCAGGGTGCGCCGATCGACGAGTCGACGCCGGCCCCTGCCGCTGCGCCCGAGGCTCCGGCTGCTCAGGCTCCCCGTCCCGCTGCCCCGCAGCAGCAGGCGCCGCGCGCCGCTGTCCAGCCGCCGCGCAAGCCGATGGACAATCTCTCGCCCCAGGAGCGTCAGGCCAAGCTGCTCCGCGAGGCCGAGGAACAGCGCATGCAGGCGCTGGAGGAAGCGCGTCGTCGCGACGAGCGCCTCCGTGCCGAGGCGCAGGAAGAGGAACGTCGCCGCGCCGAAGAGCGTGCGCGTGCCCAGGCCGAGGCGGCAGCCGCCCCGGCCGAAGCCGCCGCACCCGAGCCGACGCCGGCTCCTGCGCCCGCCCCGGAACCGAAGCCGGACGTGGTAGCGGAGGCTCCGGCCCCCGCGCCCGCTCCGACGCCGGAGCCGACTCCCGCGGCCGCGCCTGCTCCGGCGGCACCCCCGGCCGCTGCCCCGCAGCAGCCGGCGGCGCCCAAGCCGGCCCAGCCGCAGGCCGCAGCGCCCAAGCCGGCCGCGCCCGCGCAGCCGCCGCGCCGTCCGATCCCGCAGGGGCCGATCACGCTGCAGCTCGATGCGTCGCTGCCCGCGCCGCGCCGCTTCACGCCGGTCGTGCGTCCGGAAATCCCCAAGCCGCAGCCCAAGCCCGAGCCGCAGCAGGCAGCCCCTGCCGCGACCCAGCAGACGCAGCAGGCACCGCAGCAGAACCAGAACCAGCAGCGTCCCGCCGCTGGCGCCGGTGCCGCGCGTCCGGCCCCTTCGGGTCCCGGCGCCGCGCCGCGCCGCCCGGGTGCCGATCCGGCCAAGCCGTCGCGCGACCGCAAGGGCGACGATCGCCGCCAGTCGGGCAAGCTCACCGTTACGCGTGCGCTCGGTGGCGACGATGGTGCGCGTGCGCGCAGCCTCGCGGCGCTGAAGCGCGCCCGTGAGAAGGAGCATCGCCGCTCCTATGGCGGCCCGCGCGAGCCGCAGGTCAAGCAGGTCCGCGACGTGGTGGTGCCCGAGGCGATCACCGTGCAGGAACTCGCCAACCGCATGGCCGAAAAGGGTGCGGACCTGGTGAAGGCCCTGTTCAAGATGGGCATGATGGTCACGGTCAATCAGTCGATCGACCAGGATACCGCCGAACTGCTGGTCACCGATTTCGGTCACAACGTGCAGCGCGTCAGCGAGAGCGACGTTGATCTCCAGATCGATACCGAGCTCGATCCCGAGGACAAGCTGCAGCCGCGCCCGCCGGTCGTCACGATCATGGGGCACGTCGACCACGGCAAGACCTCGCTGCTCGACGCGCTGCGCGGCACCGATGTGGTCCGCGGCGAAGCCGGTGGCATCACCCAGCATATCGGCGCCTATCAGGTCACCCTGAAGGACAAGTCAAAGATCACCTTCCTCGACACGCCGGGCCACGAAGCCTTCTCGGAGATGCGCGCACGCGGTGCCAACGTCACCGACATTGTGGTGCTGGTGGTGGCCGCGAACGACGGGCTGATGCCGCAGACGA
This sequence comes from Sphingomonas trueperi, assembly GCF_011927635.1. Lineage (GTDB taxonomy): Bacteria > Pseudomonadota > Alphaproteobacteria > Sphingomonadales > Sphingomonadaceae > Sphingomonas > Sphingomonas trueperi. Next base: position 311,253 of record NZ_JAATJB010000001.1, on the reverse strand, counting down.
TCGAGGCGATCAATCACACCAAGGCGGCCGGCGTGCCGATGATCGTGGCGATCAACAAGGTCGACCTCGACAGCGCCAACCCGCAAAAGGTGCGCGAGCGCCTGCTCGAGCACGAGGTGATCGTCGAGGAGATGGGCGGCGACGTCCAGAACGTCGAAGTCTCGGCGCTGAAGAAGATCGGCCTCGACGCGCTGATCGAGAAGATCCAGCTCCAGGCCGAACTGCTCGAACTGCGCGCCAACCCCGATCGCGAGGCCGAGGGCACCGTGATCGAGGCGAAGCTCGACAAGGGCCGCGGCCCGGTCGCGACGATCCTCGTCAACCGCGGCACGCTGCGCGTGGGCGACGTGTTCGTCGTCGGCGCGGAGAGCGGCAAGGTCCGTGCGATGATCGACGACAAGGGGCGCCAGATCAAGGAAGCGGGCCCGGCGATGCCGGTCGAGGTGCTCGGCATCTCGGGCGTGCCGTCGGCCGGCGATCCGATGCAGGTGGTCGAGAGCGAAGCGCGTGCCCGCGAGGTTGCGGAATATCGCCAGGGCGTGCTGCTCCAGAAGCGCACGACGCAGGCACCGGCGAGCCTGGAGAGCATGTTCTCCGCGCTCAAGGACAAGCAGGCGATCGAGTATCCGGTAGTGGTCAAGGCCGACACGCAAGGGTCGACCGAGGCGATCGTGGGTGCGCTGAGCAAGCTGGGCAACGACGACATCCGGGTGCGCATCCTGCACTCGGGCGTGGGCGGCATCACCGAGAGCGACGTTTCGCTGGCAGCGGCCAGCGGTGCGCCGATCATCGGCTTCAACGTCCGTGCCAACGCCAAGGCGCGCGAGATCGCCGAGCGGAACAAGGTGGCGTTGAAGTACTACGACGTCATCTACGACCTGACCGACGAGATCCGCGCCGGCATGGCGGGCGAGCTGGGTCCGGAAGCGTTCGAGACCGTGGTGGGCCGTGCCGAGATCAAGGAAGTCTTCTCGGCGGGCAAGCACGGCAAGGCAGCCGGTCTGCTGGTCGTCGACGGCTTCATCCGCAAGGCGCTCAAGGCACGCATCACGCGCAACGACGTCATCATCTACACCGGCGAGATCGCTTCGCTGCGTAGGTTCAAGGACGACGTCGCCGAAGTACGCGCAGGTCTCGAGTGCGGCGTGACGTTCACGCAGAACTTCGTGGACATCAAGGCCGGCGATTACCTCGAAACCTACGAAGTCGAGCTGCGCGAACGTACGCTGTAATCGGGCAGGCCGTCGATGGACACCTTTTGTTCCTCGACAGCTTTGCCTGTGATACGCTTCCTTTTCGGCTGCACCTGCGGCCGAAAAGGAGGTGGTTCATGTGCCAATAGAAGCAGTTGCAGGTCTGGTTCTGGGTTTCGCGACGTTCACCGTCGCGTTGCTCGGATTGGTGGCGAAGCTCATTGAGCTAAGCCGCAAGTAACCCAGTGCGGGCTCTCGGTGCTGGAACGCCGGGAGCCCAAAATGCTTTGAGCCCGGGCGCTGGAACACCCGGGCTCAGGAGGTGACGTTGTACCAACGGTCACAGTTGCAGTGCTCTTTAGATAGCGAAAACCGGTCAGAATCACAAGATGCGCCAGAACGACACCGATGAAACCCGCTCCGTCCGCGTGCTGCGCGTGGGCGAACAGGTGCGTCATATCCTCAGCGAGATCCTCCAGCGCGGTGACGTGCATGACGAGGTGCTGGCCAAGCACATGGTCTCGGTGACCGAGGTTCGGATGTCCCCGGACCTGCGCCATGCGACGGTGTTCGTGAAACCGCTGCTCGGCAAGGACGAGGAAGCGGTGCTCAAGGCGCTGCGTACCAACACCGCGTTCCTCCAGCGCGAAGTCGCGCACCGGGTGAAGATGAAGTACGCGGCAAAGCTCAAGTTCCTGGCGGACGAGAGCTTCGACGAGGGCAGCCATATCGATCAGCTGCTGCGCGCGCCCAACGTGGCACGCGACCTGGGCGACAGCGAGCAGGACTGATCCGGCCGCCCGCACCCGCGACGCACTGGACATCGGCGGCACTTTCGGTGTGATGCCGCCATGGCCAAGCTCTATTTCTACTATGCCTCGATGAATGCGGGGAAATCGACCACGCTGCTGCAGGCCGATTTCAACTATCGCGAGCGCGGCATGCGCACCTTGCTGTTAACCGCCGGCGTGCACGATCGCGGCGGGCATGGCGTGATCGACTCGCGGCTCGGCATCCACGCCGATGCCATTCCGTTCGAAGCCGCGACGGACCTCCGCACCATCGTCCAGGACGCGCATTTCGCGGCGCCGCTCGCCTGCGTGCTGGTCGATGAAGCCCAGTTCCTCTCCGCTGCGCAAGTGCGGCAACTGGCCGCCGTGTGCGACGAGGACGAGGTGCCCGTGCTCTGCTACGGCCTGCGCACCGATTTTCGAGGGCTGCTGTTCGAAGGCGCGGCGGCGCTACTGGCGATCGCTGACTCGCTCGTGGAGATCAAGTCGGTCTGCGAATGCGGGCGCAAGGCGACGATGAACCTGCGCGTCGATGCCGAGGGCCGCGCCGTGCGCGAGGGCGCGCAGCGCGAGATCGGCGGCAACGATCGCTATGTCGCGCTCTGCCGCCGCCATTTCGTCGAGCGACGCGGCGCGATCGGCTGACATAGCAAAAGGGCGCCGCGAGGATCCCTCGCGACGCCCCTGGAACCGAATGCGCGGCCGGGAGCCAACCACCGCGCCTCCGATCAGAAATGGAACCGGATCTCGCCGCCGATGATGCGCGGCTCGTTGATCATGCCGGTCAGGTTGTTGAAGTCGATCGCGCTTTGCGCGCGGATCTGGTTGAGGATGTTGCGGGCGAACGCCGCCACCTCATAGCCTTCCGGCGCGCGATAGCCGATGCGCAGCCCGCCCTCGACCAGTGAACGCCCGCGGAACTCCTTGGCCTCGTAGAGGAAGTAGTTGATCTCGCTGCGATACGCCCAGTCAGTATAGGCATAGACCTCGCCGCCGTTCGCCAGCGGCACGCCGTAGCGGGCGGTGGCGTTGAGCACGAAGCGCGGCGCCTGGGGCAGGCGGTTGCCGTCGATCCGCGCGAAGGTGCTGGTGCCGACGGTGAAGGTCGGATCGGTCATCGTGCACAGCGAACCGCACGCCGCCACGACCAGCTTGGGATCGCGGATCTGGGTGAAGTTGTAGCTGCCGCTGGCGGTGAGATCGAGACCGCGCACAGGACGGTAGCTGAACTCCGCCTCGACGCCATAGCCGTTGACGTGATCGGCCGAGAGCAGCTGGTTGGCGTTGCTCGCGCCGCCCACCGCAGTCAGCTGCAGGTCGTCGGTGCGGAACCAGTAGCCCGTCAGCGCATAGTTGAGCCCCTTGGCCGGCAGCGCGCCCTTGACGCCGGCTTCGGCCGACTTGGTGAACTGCTTGCCCGCGGTGGTCGGCACCGAGCCGAAGGTCACGCGGTCCTGGATCGCCGGGCCGAGATAGCCCGTGGCGAAGCGCGCATAGACGTTGACATCGGGGGTCAGCGCGTAGGTGGCGCTGGCATCCCAGGTCACCGCCTCGCCCTGCACCTTGGTCTGCAGCGGCAGGGTGAGGCCGCCGGTCAGCGGGCCGAAGCCGAAGATCACGTCGTTCTTGCGATCGTGCGAGTAGCGCACGCCGGCGCGCAGCGTCAGTGCGTCGGTCGCCTTGAATTCGCCCGAGGCGAACACGCCGAGATTCTCGTTGATGTTGCGGTGGCCGATATTCTGGGTCTGCGCGCCGCCGCCCAGGTCATAGCCATATTCGCTATAGTCGAGATTCTGGTCGAAATAATAGACGCCCGCCTGCCCGCGGAACGCGCCGAACTGGTCGGTCGCGAAGCGCAGTTCCTGGCTGAACTCCTTCGGGCTGGTGATGCCGCCGGTGTTCGACGGGAACAGCGCCTTGTTCAGCCCGAGCGCCGGGAAGCCATAGCTGTCGCCGCCGTCGACGTCGCCGGTGCTCTGCACCTTGGCACGCTCATAGGCAGTCACCGAGTAAAGCGTGCCGAGGCCCTCGAAGTGATAGTCGAGCTGGAGGCTGCCGCCCCACTGTTCCAGCCACTGGCTGGTGTAGCCGTCGAGCTTGACGTGCTTGGGGTCGAAACCGGGCGAGAAGTCGTTCGAGCCCTGCTGGAACAGGCCGGCGCGGAACACGCGCGGCGTGCCTTCGAGGTCGCGGCCGTGAACGTTGATCAGCGCGTTGAAGTCGCCGCTGGTGTAGCTGAGCTGCACGCGGCCGGCGCGATCGGTATAGCCTTCGAGCTTGCGGTTCGCGACGCTGAGCAGGCTGGTGCTGTCGTTCACCACCCAGTTGTCGCGGTGCTGCACCAGGCCCGAGACGCGCAGCGCGAAGCCGTTGCCGAGCGGCGCATTGAGCGCGAGATCGGCGTTGATCGTGTTGTAGGTCGCCCAGCTGACGCTGCCCTGTGCTTCATACGTGTCGGTCGGACGCTGCGATTCGAGCTTCACCACGCCGGCCGGCGTGTTGCGGCCGAACAGCGTGCCCTGCGGCCCGCGCAGCACTTCGACGCGCGCGAGATCGAACGCCGGGAACGCCTTCAGCATCGGGTTTTCGAGCGCGACGTTATCGTACACCACCGACACCGGCTGCGCGGCGTTGGGGTCGAAATCGGTGTTGCCGAGGCCGCGGATGTAGAAGCGCGGGAAGGTGCGGCCGAACGAGCTTTCGATCTGCAGGCTGGGCGTGCGCGCCGAGAGGAAGCGGATGTCGAGGCCCGAGGAATTGAGCACGTCGAGCTTCTCGCCGCTGATCGCGGTGACCGCGACGGGCACGTCCTTGGCGGCTTCGGTGCGGCGCTGCGCGGTGACGACGATCTCGCCGGTCTGCTGCGGCGCGGCGTCTTCGGGCTGCGCGCCCTGGACGGGTGCGGGTGTCTCGTTGCTGTGGGCGGCGGCGAGCGCGGAAGGCGTGGTGAGCGCGGCGCTGGCGAGCAGCAGGCCGCGGAGAAGGGCGGAAGTGGTCATGGCTGAGTCGAGTCCCCGTGAAAAGATGGCTCGTCCTCTCCAGCGAGGTGTCGCGATTGATTCTTATCAATGTCGCTGATTTTTCGCGCGCCTGTAGCGGAACCGTCATCCCGGGCAAGCGTTTCGGGCCACGCCCGAACGGATTGCTGCGGTGTGTTGCAATTATGTCGTGATTTGCGCGGGCCGCGAAGCCCACCTATGGCGCGGCGATGCATGGCTGGATCCTTCTCGACAAACCTTTGGGCCTCGGCTCCACCCAGGGCGTGAGCGCGGTCAAGCGCGCGCTGCGCGATGGCGGCTATGCCAAGGTGAAGGTGGGCCATGGCGGTACGCTCGATCCGCTGGCGAGCGGCGTACTGCCGATCGCACTGGGCGAGGCGACCAAGCTGGCGGGCCGCATGCTCGACAGCGATAAGGTGTATGACTTCACGCTCCGGTTCGGCGTGGAGACGGATACGCTCGATGCCGAGGGAAAGGGCATCGCGGAGTCCGCGGTGCGGCCGACGCTGGCGGAGCTGGAGGCAGTATTGCCGCGCTTCACCGGGCCGATCGAGCAGGTGCCGCCGGCCTATTCGGCGCTCAAGGTGGACGGCGAGCGGGCGTACGACCTGGCGCGTGCCGGCGAGACGGTTGTGCTCAAGAGCCGGGCGGTGACGATCTTTGCTCTCGAAATCCTCCCCCAGCTTGCTGGGGGAGGGGGACCATCGGCGCAGCCGATGGTGGAGGGGCTCGGCGGGCAACCGCCGCGTGCCGCGGCGGCCCCTCCACGGTCGCTGCGCGGCGGTCCCCCTCCCCGAGCGGAGCTCGGGGAGGGTCTGGAAGAAATCACCCTCCGCGCCCATGTCTCCAAGGGCACGTACATCCGCAGCCTCGCCCGCGACATCGCGCATGCCCTTGGCACCGTCGGCCACGTCACCTATCTCCGTAGGATCAAGGCGGGGCCCTTCACCCTGGATCAGGCGATTTCGCTGGACTCTTTGGCGGATGCCGCTAAGGAGCGGCGCCTTGAAGACATTTGCCTGCCGCTGAGGGCGGGGCTGGACGACATCCCGGCTCTACCCCTCACCCCCGATCAGGCAGGGCTGCTCCGCCAGGGGCGGGTCTTGGTCGGGATTGCCAAAGACGATGGCCTGTATTTCGCGTTGCTCGGGGACACCCCTGTCGCGCTGGTAGAGGCGGAAACCGGAAGCATCCGGGTCGTACGCGGCTTCAACCTGTAGCCTTAGATGTCGAAGGAAACGCCATGTCGATCACGCAGGAGCGCAAGGAAGCGCTCGTCAAGGAACACGCTCGCAACGAGGGTGACACCGGCAGCCCCGAAGTGCAGGTCGCGATCCTCTCGGAGCGCATCGCCAACCTCACCGAGCACTTCAAGACCCACGCGAAGGACAACCACTCGCGCCGCGGTCTGCTGATGCTGGTCAACAAGCGCCGCAGCCTGCTGGACTATCTGAAGAAGAAGGACCAGGCGCGCTACGCAGATCTCATCGCGAAGCTCGGTCTTCGCAAGTAACACGGAAAGGCGACCTTCGGGTCGCCTTTTTGTCATTCCGGTGCGATAACGCACCGGCGGTCCCGGGCGAATGGCGCCGGGGACGAACGGGGGATCCGGCAATACGGTCGGTCCCACGAGCCACATACGGCTCACGCATAGGCCCCCCGCGTGATTGGCACCGGGGAGTGAAGGAAACGACATGTTCGACAAGAAGACTGTATCGATCGAGTGGGGCGGCAAGACGCTGACTCTCGAAACGGGCAAGGTTGCCCGCCAGGCCGACGGCGCGGTGATCGCGACCCTCGGCGAAACCGTGGTGCTGTGCGCGGTCACCGCCGCCAAGTCGGTGAAGGAAGGCCAGGACTTCTTCCCGCTGACCGTCCACTACCAGGAAAAATTCTCGGCCGCCGGTCGCATTCCGGGTGGCTTCTTCAAGCGCGAGCGCGGCGCCACCGAGAAGGAGACGCTCGTCTCCCGCCTCATCGACCGCCCGATCCGCCCGCTGTTCCCGGAAGGCTTCTACAACGAGATCAACGCCATCGCTCAGGTGCTGAGCTATGACGGCGAGAACGAGCCCGACATCCTCTCGATGATCGCCGCCTCGGCCGCGCTCACCCTGTCGGGCGTACCCTTCATGGGCCCGATCGGCGCCGCCCGCGTCGGCTACGTCAACGGCGAGTACATCCTCAACCCGACTGACGCGCAGGTTGCCGAGGGCGAGCTCGATCTCGTCGTCGCCGCCACCTATGACGCGGTGATGATGGTCGAATCCGAGGCCAAGGAGCTTTCGGAAGAGGTCATGCTCGGTGCCGTGCTGTTCGCGCACGATGCCTGCCGCGAAATCGTCAAGGCGATCATCAAGCTCGCCGAGCAGGCCGCCAAGGATCCGTGGGAAATCGCGTCGTCTAACGACAATGCGAAGCTCAAGGACAAGATCAAGAAGCTGATCGGCAAGGACATCGCCGCCGCCTACAAGCTGACCGACAAGTCGGCCCGCTCGAACGCGCTCAACGAGGCGCGTGCCAAGGCCAAGGCGCAGTTCGTTGAGGACGGCCTCGACCCGCAGCAGGTGATGGCCGGCATCAAGCTGACCAAGAAGCTGGAAGCCGAGATCGTCCGCACCGCCATCCTCAAGGAGGGCAAGCGCATCGACGGCCGCACCACCACGCAGATCCGCCCGATCGAGGCGGAGACGCACTTCCTGCCGCGTGCGCACGGTTCGGCGCTGTTCACGCGCGGCGAGACCCAGACCATCGCCACCTGCACCCTCGGCACCAAGGACGCCGAGCAGATGATCGATGGCCTGAACGGCCTCAGCTACCAGAGCTTCATGCTGCACTATAACTTCCCGCCCTATTCGGTCGGCGAAGTGGGCCGCTTCGGCGCGCCGGGCCGTCGTGAAGTCGGCCATGGCAAGCTGGCATGGCGCGCGCTGCACCCGGTGCTGCCGTCGAAGGAAGACTTCCCCTACACGATCCGCCTGACCAGCGACATCACCGAGTCGAACGGCTCGTCGTCGATGGCGTCGGTGTGCGGCGGCAGCCTCGCGATGATGGACGCCGGCGTGCCGATCAAGCGTCCGGTCTCGGGCATCGCCATGGGCCTGATCCTCGAGGGCAAGGAGTATGCGATCCTGTCCGACATCCTGGGCGATGAGGATCACCTGGGCGACATGGACTTTAAGGTCGCCGGCACGTCCGAGGGCATCACCACGATGCAGATGGACATCAAGATCGCCGGCATCACCAAGGAGATCTTCGAGGCGGCGCTCAACCAGGCGAAGGCCGGCCGCGCGCACATCCTGGGCGAGATGAACAAGGCGCTGGGCGAAGTCCGTGCCGAGCTCTCGGCGCACGCCCCGCGCATCGAGACCTTCACGATCGACAAGTCGAAGATCCGCGAAGTGATCGGCACCGGCGGCAAGGTGATCCGCGAGATCGTCGCCACCACCGGCGCCAAGGTCGACATCGACGACGAGGGCGTTATCAAGGTCAGCTCGTCGGATCCGGCGCAGATCGAAGCCGCGATCAAGTGGATCAAGGGCCTCGTCGAGGAAGCTGAAGTCGGCAAGATCTACACCGGCAAGGTCGTCAACCTCGTCGATTTCGGCGCGTTCGTGAACTTCATGGGCGGCAAGGACGGCCTCGTCCACGTCTCGGAGATCAAGAACGAGCGCGTCGAGAAGGTCTCGGACGTCCTGAGCGAAGGCCAGGAAGTCAAGGTCAAGGTCCTCGAGATCGATCCGCGCGGCAAGGTGCGCCTGTCGATGCGCGTCGTCGACCAGGAGACCGGTGCCGAGCTGGAAGACTCGCGTCCGGCCCGCGAACCGCGCGAGCCGCGCGGCGACCGTGGCGACCGTGGTGACCGCGGTGACCGCGGCGGCGACCGCCGTCGCGAGGGCGGCCGTGGCGGCGAGCGCGGTGGCGAGCGTGGCCCCCGCCGCGACCGTGGCGACAAGCCGCGCGGCGAGCGCAGCGAAGGCGGCAAGGACGACGGCGGCGATATCGGCCTGCCCGCGTTCCTGACCGGCGATCGCGACTGATCACCGGCGTTTCGCACAAGAAATGAAGGGGGCTCCGGCACTGCCGGGCCCCTTTTTCATTAACCCATTCCCGCATTCCACTTTGCGAAAAATCGCGCTATGCAGTCGCCGGGGGATCGAACGGAGCAGACGACGCTAAAGGGTGAGGGCCGACCGATGATGGCAACGACGACGATCGCCGAATTACGGCACGATCACGAGATGATCGACATTCTCGCACGGCGCCTGTCGGGTCTTCTCGAAAGCGACGCGACCCCCGTCGAGCTTTCCACCGCGCTCGATCATCTGCTCAACTGCGTCGCGGAGCATCTCGCCCGTGAAGACACCACCATCTACACGCTGGCCATGTCCGCCCAGCCGGGCATCTCGCGCACCAAGGTCGACCAGGTCCGCGAGGATTTCGAGCGGCTCAAGGCCAACTGGCAGGACTATCTCCAGTTCTGGACCCCCGAACAGATCGCCGCCGACCGCAAGGGCTTCGCCGACGCCAGCCGCGCAATGCTGCCGCGCCTGCGCAACCGGGTGAAGCTGGAGGAAAGCCTGCTGGTCGCCGCCGCGCTGCAGGGCGAGCCGAGTTTTCAGACCAGGCACTAGGATAGGCGGCTTGCGCTAGGTCCGCTGTCGCCCCAGTTTAAGACATTCTTTCTCTCTTCGCTCGATCCTCATTGCGGACGCTCCGCCAGCGGCGCATTCAGGCGCAGTTGCCCCTGTCGAAGCAAATCTCAAAATGCCTAATCGCCTCTTTGCTGCTCTCGCTACACTCTGGATCTTTTACGCCGTGCCAGTGCTACTGCTCGCCGCGATGACCGCTCAGGATGAGGAGCAGTTCCGCTTTCCACCGATCAGGGGGGCTGTCGACGCCATATTCTACGTTCTACTAATTCTGCCCCCACTTCTGTGTGTCTTCATTTGGTTCCGCCAGGCAGGTAGCAGGCGAACAGTCGCGAGCGTTGCAAGCTTGACGATGGGCTGGGGTCTGGTTTTGATACTGGCGCTACCGGTAGTTGGACTGATGCTTCTCGCAGCAGGCGGCTTGTTTCTGAGCTAAGCGATAAGCTGTAGGTCCGCTTTCCACCAAACTCCGCCATCCGCGAATCTGTTTGAACAGGGTCGGCCTCCCGTGGGGGGGCTCCGCTACTCCGCCGCCAGCAAACTCGTCGCGCCGCCCAGATCCACTGACACCAGCCGGCTGACCCCGCGCTCGACCATCGTCACCCCGAACAGCCGGTGCATCCGCGCCATCGTCGCGGCATTGTGGGTGACGATCAGGTAGCGGGTCGCGGTTTCGCGGGTCATTGCCTCCAGCAGATCGCAAAACCGATCCACATTGGCGTCGTCGAGCGGCGCGTCGACTTCGTCGAGGACGCAGATCGGCGACGGCTTGGTGAGGAACAGCGCGAAGATCAGCGCGACCGCGGTCAGCGCCTGCTCGCCGCCCGAGAGCAGGGTAAGCGACTGCAGTTTCTTGCCCGGCGGCTGGGCCAGGATTTCCAGCCCGGCCTCCAGCGGGTCGTCCGAATCGATCAGCGCGAGATGCGCCTGGCCGCCGTTGAACAGCGTGGTGAACAGCCGCCGGAAATGCTGGTCGACCGCCTCGAACGCAGCGAGCAGCCGCTGCCGCCCCTCGCGGTTGAGCGTGCCGATCGAGCCGCGCAGCCGGTTGACCGCCTGGAGCAGCTCGTCGCGCTCCTTGGCATTGGTGCCGAACGCGGCTTCTATCTCGGCCAGCTCGGTCTCGGCGACGAGGTTGACGGGTCCTAGCCGCTCGCGATCGGTGGTGAGCTTTTCCAGCGCGGCGGATTCGTCTTGCGGGCTTCGCACGCTGTCGGCGTCGAAGTTGAGCCGCGCAGGGAGCAAGGGCGGCGGGCATTCGAACCGTTCGCCCGAGAGGCGCCCCATCTCCACCCGGCGCACGTCCTGGTTCTCGGCGCGTGCGGCGGCGCCGGCACGGCGCTCGCGGGCTTCGGAGAGCGACTCGCTTGCCGCGCGCAGTGCCGCCTCGCTGGCGCGCAGCCGGGCGTCGGCCTCGCGCTCGGCGACCTGGGCAGCAGCGGATTCCTGCTGCATCCAGGTGTCGGCGGCCTCGGCATCGGCGAGCTGGGCGGCGATCTGGGCGGGACGGGCGGCGATCGCCTCGCGCTCCTGCGCCAGCGTGGCGGCGCGCTCGTCCATCTCGGCGGAGCGGCGGGTGGCATCGGCGGCGCGGGCCGACCAGCTCCTGGCCTCGGCCCCGGCGGCGGCGAGCCGCTCGCGGGCCTGGGCGAGGTCGCGGTCGAGGCTGGCGCGTTCGGCACGGGCGCTGGCCACGGCGGCGCGGGCATGGTCGGCTTCGCGGGACAGTGCCGCGACCTTGGCGCGGGTTTCTGCCCCGTCGGGCAGCGCGGCCTTGGCCGCCTCGGCGCGGGCGAACTCGGCGGCGGCTTCCTCCGCCTCGGCGGCGATGCGGGCGCGGCGGGTATCGAGATCGGCGCGCTGCGCCTCCAGCCGTTCAAGCTGGTTGGCGACGCGATCCTCGGCACGGGTCGCCTCGCGCGCGGCGAGATCGGCCTGATCGAGCCGCTTGCGGTTCTCGGCGGCGCTGCGGCGCGCTTCGGCGATGCTCGCCTCGATCCGGCTGAGTTCCGCCGCGGCGGCTTCCAGCGCCGCCTGCGCCGCGGGGCGGGCCCGTTCCAGCGCGGCGAGCCGGTTGACCCGCTCCAGTCGCTCCGCCGCCGCCGCGCCGCCCGAGCGCGCGCGATAGCCGTCCCAGCGGCGCAGCACGCCCTGCAGCGTCACCAGCCGCTGGCCGACCGCGAGCGGCGCACCGTCATCCGCCTCGCACACCAGCACCTGCGCCAGCCGCCGGGCGAGTTCGGGCGGCGCGGTGACGTGCTGTGCCAGCCGAGTCGTGCCGGGCGGCGGCGCGGGGTCGGTCGGCAGCGTATCGGCCCCGCCCCAATGCCGCTCGGCGCTCGCATCGAGCCCCGCTTCGAGATCGTCCCCCAGCGCGGCGGCGAGCGCGCGCTCATAGCCCGCGGCGACGGTTACCCGGTCGAGCAGCCGGTCCTTGCCCGAGGGCCTGGTCGCCTTGGCGAGCGCCGTTGCCTCGCTGTCGATCTGGGCGAGCTCGGCATGCGCCGCCGCGCGCGCGGCCTGGGCGCCGTTGCGGGCCTCGATCGCGGCGCGCTCCTCGGCATCGGCGCGGGTGAGCGCGTCGCGGGCGGCTTCGGCCTGGCGCTGCGCCTCCGCACGCGCTTCGCTAGCGCGTTGGCGCTCGGCATGGAGCGGTGCGGCATCGCCGAGCGCGCGGGCCTCGGCCTCGATCCGCGCCTGGTCGCGCTGGCTGCGTTCCACCCGCCCACGCGCAGCGGACAGCGCGGCATCGGCGACGCGCACCTCGGCGGCTTCGCTGGCCTGCTGCGCCAGCGCCTGCGACAGCGCGACGTCGGCATCGCGCGCGGCGCGTTCGGTATCGGCCAGTGCTGTGTCGAGCAGGGGCACGCGCGCGGCGGTCTCGGCGATCCGTGCCTCCAGCGTCGCCTGTTCGTCGGTCAGCCGCGCGATTGCCTCTGCGGCGTCGCGCGCGAGGGAGGCTTCGCGCGCACGGTCGGCCTCCAGACGACGGCTCGCCTCGGCCAGCTCGGCGATCCGCCGCTCGACGCCGTGGCGGGCGCTGCGCAGTGTCTGCAGCCGGTGCTGGGCGTCGCTGGCGGCATCGCGCAACCGCAGCGACTCGGCGCGGAGCGTGCCGACCGCCTCGGCCGCCGCCATCTGCGCGGCCTCCGCCTCGGCCTGCGCGGCGGTGCGCTCGGCGACCAGCGACTCGGCCTCGGCGGCCTCCTTGCGCGCGATATCGGCGGCCAGCGCCGCGTCGCGCCAGCGGGCGAAGATCATCCGTGCCTCGGCGACCCGGATGCGGTCGGAAAGCTCGCGATAGCGCTCGGCCTGCCGCGCCTGGCGCTTGAGCGCGGCGGCGCGCTGCTCCTGCTCGCCGATCAGTTCGTCGAGCCGGGTGAGGTTGGTCTCGGTCGCGCGCAGCTTTTGCTCGGCGTCGCGGCGGCGGACATGGAGACCGGCGATCCCGGCGGCTTCCTCCAGCATCGCGCGGCGCTCGCCCGGCTTGGCGGCGATGATCGCGCCGATCCGCCCCTGGCTGACCAGCGCGGGCGAATGCGCCCCGGTCGCGGCGTCTGCGAAGGCGAGCGCCACGTCCTTGGCGCGCACGTCGCGGCCGTTGATGCGATAGGCGGAGCCGGCGCCGCGCTCGATGCGGCGGATGATCTCCAGCTCGTCCTGCTGGTCGTCGAGGTCCGCGACCACCGCCACTTCGGCGAAGTCGCGCTGGGGACGAGTCGCGGTGCCGGCGAAGATCACGTCTTCCATGCCGGCGCCGCGCATCGACTTGGCGCTGGTTTCGCCCATCACCCAGCGCAGCGCTTCGAGCAGGTTGGACTTGCCGCAGCCATTGGGGCCGACGATTCCCGTCAGCCCCGGTTCGATCCGCAGATCGGCCGGGTCGACGAAGCTCTTGAAGCCCGTCAGCCGCAGCCGCTTTATCTGCATGGGGTGTCGTCGATCAGCGTGCGCCGGCCTTCTGGAGCAGCGGCTCCAGATCGGCCCAGGTGTTCACGTCGGTCTTCTGGCCGTTGATGAAGAAGGTCGGGGTCGAGTTGACGCCGTAGACGTTGGCGCCATCGGCATTGACCTTGGCGATCGTCTCGATCTGCTTCTGGTCGGCGAGGCACGCCTTGGCCTGGGCCTCGGGCAGGCCGCGCTGCTTCATATAGTCGACCATGCCCAGCGCCTGGGCGAAGCCGGCCGCGGCCTGGGGCGGCGGCATCTGCTGAATCTGGTCGAGCACCTGCGGGTTGGTCTGCTGGAGCGCCATGATCTTCTGGTTGAACGCGTCCGTGCCGGCATAGATCTGGTCCAGCATCGGGAAGAAGGCGTCGGTGGGCACGCACTGGTTCAGCAGCGCGAGTGCGAGGTCGGGGGCGCCGTGGATCAGGAAGTCGCGATATTCATAGCTGACCTTGCCGGTCGCGATGTACTTTTCGCGCAAGGGGCCGACGCCGGTCGTGCCGAACTGCGCGCAGAACGGGCACATGCGCGAGCCATATTCGACCAGCTTGATCGGCGCGTTGGGGTTGCCCTGGCGGAAGCCGTTGTCCTTGGTCTTCTCGACTACATCGGCCCATTGCTTGCCGGCGGGGGCGGGGACGCCCGCGACGGGCGCCGCGGCCTGGACCGGCGCGCTGCCGTTGCCGCCGGCGGCCTTGTCACCGCCGTTGCAGGCGGCGAGCGCCAGGATGGGAAGAAGCGCGAGGGCGAAACGCATGGAAGTCTCCGGGTTACGAAAGGGTCAGGCGCCGGCGGCGCGCAGTTCGGGCTCGAGATAGGGCCAGCTATAGGCCCGCACCTTGCGGCCGTTGACGAAGAAGCTGGGCGTGCCATCCACCTTGTAGAGATTGGCGCCGTCCGCCTGGGTCTTGGCGATGCGGGCGATCGCCTTGGGATCGGCGAGGCACTGGCGGGCCTTGGCCTCGGGCAGGCCCTGCGTCTTGAGGAAGGCGATCATGCCCATATTCTCGGCGAAGCGTGTCGCCATCTGCGCCGGCGGCAGCTTCTGCCACGCCTCCAGCGTGGCGGGCGTCTTCTCCAGCGCGATCAGCTTTTCCTCGAACTGGGGCTGGTTGGCGTAGATCGCGTCGAGCACGGGGAAGAAGCGCTGGGTGCCGACGCACTGGTTGAGCAGCGCCAGCGCCAGATCGGGCGCGCCGTGCACGAGGAAGTCGCGATACTCGTAGCTGACCTTGCCGGTGGCGATATACTGGTCGCGCAGCGGCTTCATGCCCTCTTCGGCGAAGCGACCGCAGGTCGGGCAGGTGCGCGAGCCATATTCGACCAGCTTCACGGCCGCGTTAGGGTTGCCCTGGCGATAGCCGCCCTCGGGCGTCTCCACCACGGTGGTGAGCCAGTTGGCCTGCGGGGCGGGGGCGGCGCCGAGCGCGAAGAGCGGCACCAGCGCGAGCATCAGGGTAAGGAGTCGCTGCATCATCTCAATCGATCCGGCCGAATACCGGGGTTTCGTCCTGCGCCGCGACGCCTGCCGCGAGCGATTCGAGCACCGCGCGCAGCTCCGGATCGGCGATGCCGCGCAGGCTGTCGCCCATCGCTTCCGGGATCGGCTTGAGGCTGGGCGGCGGCGCGGGCTTGGCCTTGGGCGCGCGCAGGTCGCCGTGGCGGATCGCCAGCTTGGCGACGGCGGGATAGCCGAAGAAGCGGTTCACCCGCTCGATGATCTCGGGTGAGATATGCTGCATCATCGGCGCGAACGCACCCGAGACGGTGAGCGCCAGCACGCCTTCCTCGCGCTTGCCGCGCGGGAAGCGAATCGATTCGGGTGCGGAGACGCGGGCATAGCGCTCGCCTACGATCTCGCCCCAGCGGCTGACCACGGCGGACTGGACGAAGCCGAACTTGCGGAAAGCCGCGCCGCCCACGTCCGGCAGCAGCTCGGACACCGCACGGACGCGGTTCGAGCGCTGCGGCTCGGGGCGCGGCTGGCGGGTGGTGGCACGGGGGGGCTTCGTCATACTGGGTCCCCCATGCCATAGGCGGGGCGTGCCCGACAACGCTCCTGAATCGATCGCCCCCGCGCTTCTCGCTTGGTACGACGCCAATGCCCGCCGCCTGCCCTGGCGCGCGCCGCCCGGTACCGATGCGACGGAGCCGTACCGGGTGTGGCTTTCCGAGGTGATGCTGCAGCAGACGCAGGTCGCGACGGTCATCCCGTACTTCGAGAAATTCACGTCGCGCTGGCCGAGCTTCGCAGCGATGGCGGCGGCCGAGGATGCCGATGTGATGGCCGCCTGGGCGGGGCTCGGCTATTATGCCCGGGCCCGCAACATGCTCGCCTGCGCCCGCGAAGTCGCGCGATTGGGCGAGTTGCCGGACACCGAGGCGGGGCTGCGCGCGCTTCCCGGTATCGGCGACTATACCGCCGCCGCGATCGCCGCGATCGCCTTTGGCCGGCGGGCGGTGGTGGTCGACGCCAATGTCGAGCGCGTGGTGACGCGGCTGTTCGCGCTCGCCGATCCCCTGCCGGGATCGCGCCCGGCGATCCGGCGGCTGACCGACACGATCACGCCCGATGCCCGCGCCGGGGACTTCGCCCAGGCGATGATGGACCTCGGCAGCGGCATCTGCACGGCGCGTGCGCCGAAATGCCTGCTCTGCCCGATCGCCTTCGGCTGCACCGCGCGGACACAGGGCGATCCCGAGACCTATCCGGTCAAGGCAAAGAAGGCGCCCAAGCCGCAGCGCCACGGCACGATGTTCTGGCTGGAGCGCGACAATGCCGTGCTGCTGGTCCGCCGCCCGGACAAGGGGCTGCTCGGCGGCATGCGGGCGCTGCCCACCGGGCCCTGGGGCGAGTCGCCGCCGGGCGCCGTCGACGCACCCGCCGCCGCCCACTGGCGGATGTTGAACGAAACCGTCCGCCACGGCTTCACCCATTTCGATCTCGAGGTGGCGCTTGCGACTGCAACAATCCCTCGCCATGCAAGCGCACCCCCCGGCGAGTGGTGGCCGATCGCCGACATCGAGTCGGCCGGTCTGCCCACCGTCTTCGCCAAGGCGGCAAGAGCGATACGGAGACTGCGATGACGGCCAAGCGAGTGTTCGGACTTTTCGGGGCGGCACTGCTGCTCCAGGCGCCTGTGGTGCAGGCCCAGACGGCCCCCAGCCAGGTCCAGAGCTTCGCGCGCCAGACCGTCGCCTCGGGCAAGGTGCCCGGCATCGTCGTCGCCTATGCCAAGGGCCAGGCGCCGACGACGATCGTCGTCGATGGCCGCATGTCCGACGAGCCGACGTCGCCCAAGGTCAATGGCGACACGCTGTGGCGGGTCTATTCGATGACCAAGCCGATCACCGGCATCGCGGCGATGATCCTGATCGAGGAAGGCAAGCTCAAGCTCGACCAGCCGATCAGCGACTTCATCCCGGCGTTCAAGGACATGAAGGTGCTGGTCGATCCGAACAAGGACCTGACCAGCCGCCCCGCGACCAGGCCGATCACGGTGCGCAACCTGCTGACGCACACGGCGGGGCTCGGCTACAACATCATCACCAAGGGGCCGCTGCTCAACGAATATAACCGCCTCGGCATCAACCCGGCGCAAGTGAGCGATTCGTTCGAGGCGACAGCGCGGCCGGCGCGCCCCGCGACGCTGGAGGAGTTCGCCAACCGCACCGCGACGCTGCCGCTGATCGCCGAGCCGGGCGCCAAGTTCAGCTATTCGATCGGTCTCGACGTGCTCGGCCGCGTGATCGAGGTGGCGAGCGGCATGCCGTTCGACAGCTTCGTCAACACCCGCATCCTTGCCCCTCTCAAGATGACCTCCAGCTACTGGACGGTGCCGGCCGGCGAGGCGGGGCGGCTTGCGACCGAATATGCGATCGCGGGGGGCAATCGCCTGCCGATCGATCCGGGCGCGACCTCGGTCTATCTCAAGAAGCCGAGCTTCCCCTATGGCGGCGCGGGCCTCGCGATGTCGGCGCGCGACTATGATCGCTTCCTCCACATGCTGCAGAATGGCGGCACGCTGGACGGCGTGCGCATCCTCAAGCCCGAGACGGCGGCGCTCGCCATGTCCGACCTGCTGCCGGCGGGCGTCGACAAGACGATGCTCGCGGTGATGGCGCGCGACACCGGCGTGCCGATGGGCTTCGGCGCGGGCGGATCGGTGTTCCTCGCCGACCAGCCGGGCGGCGCGGGGAAGGGCACGTTCGGCTGGTCGGGCGCTGCCGGCACCTTCGCCTGGGTGGACCCCAAGAACCAGGTCCGCGCGACGATGATGGTCAACATCCTGCTCGCCGAACTCGGCCTCAAGGTGCCGGTGCGCACCGCCGTCTACGCCGATCTGAACAAGTGATCGCGCCCGGTTTCACCGGCGGCACGCTGGACCGCGACGACCGCGTCCGCCACGAGCCCGAACTGCTGGCGGCGGCGCTCGCCGATCCGCGGGCGCGGCTGCTGGTGATGGACGGGCTGGTGCCGACGCTGGATGGCGACGGGCGGCTGGTCTGGACCGGGCTCGACGCCGCGACCCAGCCCTTGCTGTTCCTCGGCTTCCTCGACGGCGAGCCGCGCTACGTCGAGACGCTGGCGCCCGGCACGCCGCTGCCGCCGGGCCGCCCGCCCGAGCTGTCGGCGATCCTCGACGCCTTCCGGCCCGAGGATGCCGCCAACTATGCCGCGGCGCGCAGCCTGATCGACTGGCATGCCCGGCACGGCTTCTGCGCGCGCTGCGGCACGCCGAGCGACATCTTCCGCGCGGGCTGGGGCCGGCTCTGCCCGAACTGCGGGACCGAGCATTATCCGCGCGTCGATCCCGTGGTGATCATGCTCGCCGAGCATGGCGACCGGGTGCTGCTCGGCCGCCAGCCGAGCTGGCCGCCGGGGCGCTATTCGGCGCTCGCCGGCTTCTTGGAGGTGGGCGAGAGCATCGAGGATGCGGTGCGCCGCGAGACGCTGGAGGAATCGGGCGTACATGTCGGCGCGGTCCGCTATGTCGCCAGCCAGCCCTGGCCGTTCCCGTCGCAGCTGATGATCGCGTGCATCGGCGAGGCGCTCGACGAGGAGATCGCGATCGACGCGCACGAGCTGGAACATGCCGCCTGGTTCGATCGCGCGCAGGTGCAGCAGGCGTTGGCGCGCGATCCGAACGCGCCATTCCTGGCGCCGCCGGGCTATGCGATCGCGTATACGCTGCTCAAGGCCTGGGCGGAGGGGGTGTAGCCTTCTATCCCCCCTCCCGCCTTCGGGAGGGGAGCAAGAATGCGGGAAGATTTTACGGCCGCGGCCGTGCCTGCGGGTAGGTCCCCAGCAGCCGCACCCATTTGGAATGGAAGCCCAGTTCCTCCAGCGCGCGGATCACGCCCGCGTCCTCGGGGCTGCCGACGATGTCGGCATAGAATTCGGTCGCCGAGAAGCTCGCCTCGCGCTGGTAGCTCTCCAGCTTGGTCATGTTGACGCCGTTGGTCGCAAACCCGCCCAGCGCCTTGTAGAGCGCGGCGGGGATGTTCTTCACCTCGAAGATCAGCGAGGTCATGAACGGCCCTTCGCCGGTGACCCCCGGCGCGTCGCGCGACAGCACCACGAAGCGCGTCATGTTGTGCGCGGCGTCCGCGATGTCGCTGGCCAGCACGTTGAGCCCGTACAGCTCGGCCGCATGCGCCGGGGCGAGTGCGGCCACCTTGGGATCGGCCAGCTCGGCCACCATCGCTGCGGCACCCGCAGTGTCGGGGTAGGCGACCTGGGCGATGCCGTGCGCCTTCAGCCAGTGGCGGCACTGGCCGAGCGCCTGGGGATGGCTCATCGCCTCGCGCACGCCGTCGATGGGGCCGGTGCCCATCAGCGTGTGGCGGATCGCGAGGAAATGCTCGCCGATGATCGACAGGCCGGATTCGGGCAGCAGGAAATGGATGTCCGCCACGCGGCCGTGGAGCGAATTCTCGATCGGGATCATCGCGCGGTCGGCGCGGCCTTCCTTTACGGCGTCGATCGCGTCGTCGAACGAGAAGCAGGGCAGCGGCAGCGCGTCGGGGAAGGCTTCGCGCACCGCGACATGCGAATTGGCGCCGGGTGCGCCCTGGAACGCCACCGCCCGCGCCGGTGCCGCATCGGCCTCGGCGAGCATGCGGGCGACGATCGGGCGGGCGGGGGCGGCGAAATTCTCCATGGGCGGCGGCGCTAGCCTCCGTAGAACTCCGCCGCAAGTGTGCTTGCCTTCGGAGCCGGGCGCGCTCTAAAGATGAACCAAAGCACAGGTGGGAGCGGATGAATGCAAGATCGCTTCAATACGATCGCAGGTTGGGCGCTGGCGGGTGGTATCGCCGCCCTGGGACTTTCGATCGCGAGCGCGAAGTATTTCCACTCCGAAAAGCCTGAACGCCCCGGCTATGTCGTCGAGGCGGTTGAAGATGCGGCCGGCGGTGCCGCGGCGGCCGAGCCGCTGCCGGTGCGCCTGGCCAAGGGCGACGTCGCCAAGGGCGAGAGCGGCTTCAAGCAGTGCGCCTCGTGCCACACCATCACCCAGGGCGGCGCCAACGGCATCGGCCCCAACCTCTACGCCACGCTGGGCGAGGGCATCGCGCAGGGCAAGGGCGGCTTCGCCTTTTCCGACGCGCTGAAGGGCGTCGGCGGCAGCTGGGACCTCGACAAGATGGACGCCTGGCTGGCCAATCCGCGCAAGTTCGCGCCCGGCACCAAGATGACCTTCGCCGGCATCTCGGACCCGCAGCTGCGCGCCGACGTGATCCTGTACCTCAACAAGCAGGGCTCGAACCTGCCGCTGCCGGCGGCGCCCGCCGCGGGGTCCGAGCCCGACAATGCCGGGGTGCAGAGCAATAGCGCCGTCGAAGGCGCCGACGTGTCGGTGAACGTGCAGCAGGCGACGCCGGGCGAGGGCACGCCGGCGAAGGACCCGCAGGCGGCGGTGCAGGCCGAGAAGAAGAAGTAAGCTTCGTTTCCTACTCTCCCGCCGCTCCAAATCCCCCTTCCCGCAAGCGGGAGGGGGGCTCAGGCTTGCAGATCATAGGCCTTCAGCAAGTCATACAGCGTCGGCCGGCTGATCCCGAGAAGTCGCGCGGCCGCTGACACATTGCCATCGCTCCGCGCCAGTGCATGGCGGATCGCCTGCCGGTCGGCCGCCTCGCGCACCGCGCGCAGGTTGATCGCCGCGGCGTCGCCCGGCGCCAGATCGAGGTCTTCGGCGTGCACCGTCTTGCCCTCGGCCATGATCACCGCGCGCTTGATCCGGTTCTCCAGCTCGCGGACATTGCCGGGCCAGCCCCAGGCGTCGATCGCGGCGAGCGCATCGGGGGCGAAGCTCTTCGGCCCGGTTTTCATCTGCTCGGCATAACGGGTGAGGAAGTGCCGCGCGAGCAGCCCCGCATCGCCCGGCCGCTCGGCGAGCGAGGGGATGCGCACCACGATCTCGGCCAGGCGGTAATAGAGATCCTCGCGGAAGCGGCCCTCCGACACCATCGCGTCGAGGTCGCGGTGGGTGGCGCAGACGATACGCGTGTCCACGGCAATCGGTTTCCGCCCGCCGATCCGCTCGATCACCCGCTCCTGCAGGAAGCGCAGCAGCTTGACCTGGAGCGGCAGCGGGATGTCGCCGACTTCGTCGAGGAACAAGGTGCCGCCCTGAGCGAGCTCGATCTTGCCCTCGGTGGTCTTCACCGCGCCGGTGAACGCGCCCTTCTCATGGCCGAACAGCTCCGATTCGAGCAGCGTCTCGGGAATCGCCGCGCAGTTGATCGCGACGAAGGTACCGGTGTGGCGCGGGCTCGCCTCGTGCAGCCCCCGCGCCAGCAGTTCCTTGCCGGTGCCGCTCGCCCCCAGCAGCATCACCGAGACATCAGCACCCGCCACCCGCTCGATCGTGCGGGTGACCTTGAGCATCTCCGGCGCCCCGGTGAGCATGCCGCCCAGTACCGCCTTGGTTTCGGCCTTTTCGGCGAGGCGGCGATTCTCGGCCTCCAGCGCATGGACGTGGAAGGCGCGGGCGACGATCAGCCCCAGCGCGTCGATGTCGATCGGCTTCTGGTAGAAGTCCCAGGCGCCGAGTTCGATCGCGCGGCGCATCGACTCGCGCTCGAAATGCCCCGAGGCGACGATCACCTTGGTGGCGGGCGCGAGCTTGAGGATCGCCTCCAGCGTCGCGAAGCCTTCGCTGGTGCCGTCGGGATCGGGCGGCAGGCCCAGGTCGAGCGTCACCACCGGCGGCTCCTCGGCGCGGAGTATCGTGATCGCCTCGTCGCGGGTGGTGGCGGCGAGGATCGTATAGCCCTCATAGGCCCAGCGCAGCTGGCGCTGGAGCCCGGCATCGTCCTCGACGATCAACAGCTTGGGCAGCGCCTCGCTCATGCCGCCGCCTCCACCGCGGGCGCCGCGCGCAGCACGACGCGGAAGCGCGTGCCCTGGCCCTCGCGCGAGCTGACCTCGATCCGCCCGCCCATGCCCTGCACCAGCTGCTGCGCCTCGAAGGTGCCGAGCCCGAAGCCGCCCGGCTTGGAGGAGGTGAACGGCTTGAACAGGCGGTTGCGGACGAAGCCGGGCGACATGCCGCAGCCGCGATCGATCACGTCGATGATGGCGTTTTCCTCGTCGGTGGCGAGCGCGAGCGTCACCGGCGCGTCGGCCGGGCTCGCCTCGATGGCGTTCTGGATCAGATGGACGAGCAGCTGCTCGAGCGCGGCGGGCTCGGCGAGCGCGATGGCCGGCTCGGCGCCCGACACCAGCCGCACCTGCCTGGGCTGGCGCGCGACGAGTCGTTCGAGCAGCGGCAGCAGCGGGGTGGGACGCGGCGGCTCGCTGCGCCCGCGATGGTGCTGGCCCAGCCGGGCGAGCAGCGCGTTAAGCCGGTCGGACGAATCGCGCAGCGTCGCGATCATGTCGGCGCGGAAGGCGGGGTTGTCGGCATGGCGCTCGGCGTTGCGCGCGGTGAGCGCCAGCTGGCTGACCAGGTTCTTGATGTCGTGGAGCAGGAAAGCGAAGCGGCGGTTGAACTCGTCGAAGCGCTGCGCCTCGGCCAGCGCTTCCTGCGCCCGCGCCTCGGCGAGATAGCTCGCCACCTGCCGCCCGGCGGCCTTGAGCAGGTCGAAATCCTCCCAATCGAGCCGCCGTGCCAGCGCCGGGCGGCCGAGCAGGATCGCGCCGACCAGCGCGCCGCGGTGGAGCAGCGGCACCACCACCCAGGCAGCGTCGACCTCGCGCATCCAGTCGGGGGTCGCATCGGCATCGGCGGCATCGGCCTGGGCGAGGCGCACCGCATCCACCTCGATGATCCGGCCGGTCGTCTCCAGATGCGTCGCGAGCGGCTGGTCCGCGGACAGCGGCAGCGTCGCCCGGTCCCAGTGCCAGCCGGCACCCGCCACCAGCCCGCCCTCCTCGGCGACGAGCAGCAGGCCGGAGGGCGAGGCGGTGAGGTCGGCGAGGGCGCGGACGATGCGCTGGTCGAGCGGCGCGGCGCCCGGCGCGCCCAGCGTCTCGGTGAAGCGCAGCCATTCGGCGCGATAGTCATAGCGGTGGCGGAACAAATGCTTGGCCAGCTTCACCTTCACCCAGCCGCGCAGTCTGGAATTGGAGACCAGCGCCAGGATCGCGGCGGTGGCGCCGAACACGAAGGCGGTCTGGAGCAGCCGGGCATGCGCCCCGCCCAGCGTCGCCAAGGCACTCGTCGCCAGCGCGAGCAGCACGAAATAGGCGCCGACCGCGACCAGCGTCAGCGACTGATAGGCCACGGTGCGCGACATCCGCACCCGCCAGTCGCCGCGCCGCTGCAGCCCGAGCCCCATCGCGGCGGCGACGCAGACCAAAGCCGCACCCCGCGCGACGAGCAGCAGGCCGTTCATCGGCACGCCGAGATAGGCGAGCGTCAGCACCGCGAAGTCGATCAGCCAGAAGCCGCCGAGCGCCGCCACCGTCCAGCGCAAGCCCCCGCCCGCGGTGTGGGCGAGCGCCGAATGGAGCGCCTGCACCATCACCAGCACGCCCACCGCGACCAGCAGGTGCAGCAGCAGCGCCACCGATGCGGCATCGGCGGTGATCGGCGACGGGCTGGTCACAACCATGTCGAGCGCCATGGCGGCCACGGTGACCAGCGCGACCACGCCATAGACGGTGCCGAGCGCCAGCGGCGGGCGCGGCTCGCCCGCGCGGCGGTGGAGCAACAGCAGGAAGGCGAGCCAGGCGAGCGTGCGCAGCGTCTCGACGAAGCGGGTGGCGATCTCCTCCGCGCCGATCCCGGCGGTGGCGAGCGCGGCGAGCGCGGTCAGTCCGAGCGCCGCCGCCAATGCCTGACGCGGCAGCGGGTCGCCGCCAGTGCGCGATGCCGCGAAGGGCAGCAGCGCGAACAGCAGCGCCGCCAGAGCGTGCAGCCACAGGCTCAGCGCGGCGGTGAGCATCAGCGCGCCCCGCTGGGGAATAGGATGACGCGGGCGGTCTGCAGCAGGATCAGCAGGTCGAGAAAGGGCGAATAGTTCTTGGCGTAGAACAGGTCATATTCGAGCTTCTGGCGGGCGTCGTCGATCGAGGCGCCGTAGGGATAGTTGATCTGCGCCCAGCCGGTGATGCCCGGCTTCACCATGTGTCGCTCGGCATAATAGGGCAGCGCCTGCTCCAGATCCTCGACGAACTTCGGCCGCTCGGGCCGGGGGCCGACGAAGCTCATCTCGCCCTTGAGTACGCTCCAGCATTGCGGCAGCTCGTCGATGCGGATCTTGCGGATGATCCGGCCGATGCGGGTGATGCGCGGGTCGTTCTCCTCCGCCCACACCGCCTCGCCGGGCGCCTCGGCATCCTGGCGCATCGAGCGGAGCTTGAGCACGTCGAACGCCTGGCCATAGAGGCCGACGCGCTGCTGGCGATAGAGCGCGGGCCCGCGGCTCTCCAGCTTGATCAGCACTGCGGTGACGATCACCAGCGGGAAGGCGATCACCAGCAGGATCAGGCTGGCGGTCACGTCGAACAGCCGCTTGAACAGCCCCGACATCATCCGCCCCGACGAGAAGCCGTCGGAGAAGATCAGCCAGCTCGGGTTGACGCTGTCGAGATCGACGCGGCCGGTGACGCGCTCGAGGAAGGTCGAGAATTCGTTGACATGGACGCCGGTGGTCTTGATCCGCAGCAGGTCCTTCAGCGGCAGCGCGTTGCGGCGCTCCTCGAGCGCCAGCACCACTTCGCTGGCGTTGAGCAGCACGACATGATCGGCGAGGTTGTAGATCGCGTCGCGGGCGATCGCCTCGGGGATCACGCGGTTGGCGTCGCTCATCGCGACATAGCCGACGATGGCGAAGCTGGCGCCGGGCGCCTTGGACAGCTGCTTGAGCCGCGCCGCACGCGGGCCGGCGCCGAGCACGACGATGCGCCGCTTGAACGCCGCGCCGCCCAGCGTCTTGCCGAGCAGCACCCGCATCAGCAGCAAGAGCACGAACGCGCTGACCGCCGCATAGAGCAGGTTGGAGCGCCAGAAGCCGATCGGCGGGACCAGGAAATAGAGGAAACCGAGACCCAGCACGCCCAGTGCGATCGACACGAGCAGCCGTACCAGCGCGTGGCGGAGCGACTGCAGCGCCTCCGCGCCGTACGCGCCGAGCGCCACCAGCGCGGTTTCGAGCACCAGCGCGAAGCTCGCCAGCTGGGGCACGCGCTCGCCGATCGGGCCGACGTCGATGCCGGCTTGGTGCGCGCGCAGCTGCCAGCCCAGCTCGCCTGCCGTCACCAGCAGAAGCACGTCCAGCAGGCCGAGCAGCAGCACGGTGTTCGGGACATAATGCTTGAACAGGCGGATCATGGCGGCGCCGGGTGTAGCGCAGAAGGGTAAACGAACGGCCAAGCCCGCGCCGTCGCATCAAATTTGCTTCGTATCGCAACCGTTTCGGCGCATCCTTGTTTCAGAGGGCAAGACCGCCCAGCTATTCTCCACAGCACCGAACCAGGGAGCCTTTTCCGCATGCCGGATTCGAAGCCGATCACGCCTGTCATTCTCTCGGGCGGCTCGGGCACGCGCCTCTGGCCGATGTCGCGGCCCGAGCGCCCGAAGCAGTTGCTCTCGTTGACTGCCGAGGAGACCATGCTCCAGCTCACCGCGCGGCGCGCTTCGGGACCGCGGTTCACTGCGCCGATCGTCGTCGCCAACGCCTTCCATGCCGATCTCGTCGAGGAGCAGCTTGCCCAAGTCGACCTGTCGGTACGCGCGCTGATCCTCGAACCGATCGGCCGCAACACCGCGCCGGCGATCGCCCTGGCGGCGGTGGCGGCGGGCAGCGGCAGCGAGCCGATGCTCGTCATGCCGTCCGACCACGTGATCTCGGATGTCGACGCCTTCCACGCCGCGATCGATTCGGCGCTGCCGCTGGTCAACGAGGGCTGGCTGGTCACCTTCGGCATCACGCCGGACTCGCCCGAGACCGGCTATGGCTGGATCAAGATCGGCGAGGAGGAACTCGCCCCTGGCGTCCACCGCGTCGATCGCTTCGTCGAGAAGCCGCCGCGCGACCGCGCCGAAGCCATGCTCGCCTCGGGCGATCATGCCTGGAACGGTGGCATCTTCCTGTTCCGTGCGGACATGTATCTCGGCGCGCTCAGCGTATTCGCGCCCGAGATGCTGGTCGCGGCGCAGCAGGCCATGGACAAGGCGCGGCGCGAAGGCGTGCGGATCTTCCCCGATGCGGAAAGCTTCGCCGCCTGCCCGTCCGACTCGATCGACTATGCGGTGATGGAAAAGGCGCCGCGCGTCGCGGTGGTGCCGGTGGCGATGGGGTGGAGCGACGTCGGCAGCTGGGATGCGCTGCACGCGATCAGCAACCCCGATGCCGGCGGCAACGTCGTGCGCGGCGATGTGGTGGCGATCGAGGCGACCAACTGCCTGGTGCAGAGCGAGCCCGGCAAGCGCGTCGCGCTGGTCGGGGTTCAGGACCTGATCGTCGTGGTCTCGGGCGCCGATGTGCTGGTGCTGCCGCGCGGGCGCAGCCAGGATGTGAAGAAGCTCATCGATGCGATGAAGGACTGAGGCTGCCAGGCCCGCAGGCCGCAGGACGCTTTCGGATGCCGTTGACCGCAACGCAGCCGATCGTGCGGAGCGGCTGCGTTGCGATCGGATCCGGACGGTCAGCCGCCGAAGCGCACTCGCACGGTCACGTCGCGGCGCCGGCGGACCATCGTACCGAGCGCGCCGAAGCCCGCGAGCAGCATCGCCCAGCTCGCGGGTTCGGGAACCGCCGAGATGGTGAGGCTGTAGGCCGGACCGGGCGTGTTCGGCGTGAGGGTGAACGTCCCCAGCTTGAAGGTCGGCGCGGCCTCGGTACCCGTGTAGAGGCTGAGACCCGTCGAGACGAAACCGGTGGGGGTGTTGATCAGGCCGAAATTGAAGAAATAGCTCGGGCTGCCGAAGCCCAGGTCGAACGTCGCGGCGACGTTGTCGATGGTGCCGCTGACTCCGGCGAGCACGAAGAAATTCCCTGGATCGACGACCGGCGGAGTCGGCGAGGCATCGAGAACGAACTTGATCGTCTGGCTGCCGGTGATCGAGAATCTGTACTGCGCCGCATTGGCGGGTGAAGTAGCTGCAATTGCTGCAGCACAGCAAGCGCTCAAGAAGAGCGTGCGTTTCATGCAAACCTCCACTAAGTATCTGTTTCCGCGAGATCGTACGCAGTACAAGCGTAAAAGCGCTGTAGTTGTAGCAGATATGCTCGGCAATTTGCAACAAGTGCGCTGGTATTTGTAACCGTTGTGGTGCTGTTGCCGACCGGTCCGGTGTGGGCGGCGTCAGTTCTTGCTGCCGCGATAGGCGGGCAGTCCCCATTTCCAGAGCATCGCCGCGCCGCGCAGCGCGAAGCCCGCAGTGGCGGAGGCGAGTCCTGCCGCATAGGGCGGCAGCCCGAGCAGGCTGAGCAGCACGTACAGCGATGCGGTGAGCGCGGCCGCCGTCACATAGAGTTCGGGGCGCATCAGGATTGACGGCTCGCCGGCCAGCACGTCGCGGATGATGCCGCCGACGCAGGCGGTCACCACCCCCATCACCGCCGCCGGCACCGGCGGGATGCCATAGCCGAGCGACTTGGCGGCGCCGAACGCGGCATAGGCGGCCAGCCCCAGTGCATCGAGCCAGGCGAAGGTACGATCGCTCCACCAATACTGCGGCGTGATCCACACGATCGCCGACATGCCCAGGCACAGCGAGGCGACGGTGGCGTCGTGTACCCAGAAGACCGGCGCGCCGATCAGCAGGTCGCGCACCGTGCCGCCGCCGACCCCGGTGATCAGCGCGAAGAAGGTGGCGGTGACGATGGTCTGCTGGTGCCGCGTCGCGGCGAGCGCGCCGGTGGCGGCAAACACCGCGATGCCGAACAGGTCGAGCCAGGGCAGGAAGGGACCGATCTGGGCGGCGACCGAACTGTTCATGTCCTCGCTTTGCCGCGCGGCCTGCGCCCAAGTCAAACACGGGCCTTGGCGAGGAGCCGCCGCTTGGGGCAGAGAGGGGCCATGCAACGTACCGAGTCCCCGCTGATAGAGCTCGCGATCCTCCTGGCGGCGCTCGCCGGCTTCGTCGATGCGCTCGCCTTCACCAGCCTGGGCGGTTTCTTCGCCTCGTTCATGAGCGGCAATTCGACGCGTCTGGGCGTCGGCCTCGGCAGCGGCTCCAGCTATGATGCCGCGATCGCCGCGTCGCTGGTGATGAGCTTCGTGGCGGGCGTGA
Source organism: Sphingomonas trueperi (assembly GCF_011927635.1). Classification (GTDB taxonomy): domain Bacteria; phylum Pseudomonadota; class Alphaproteobacteria; order Sphingomonadales; family Sphingomonadaceae; genus Sphingomonas; species Sphingomonas trueperi. The sequence continues at coordinate 282,983 of NZ_JAATJB010000001.1, read as the reverse complement.
TCCTGTCGAGCGTGATCGGCCGCGCCCGGCCGCATCGCCAGCAGCCGGTGGTGATGGCGGCGGTGACGCTGCTGCTGACGCTTGCCGCGATCGTCGCGACGCTGATGCCGGGGCCCGTCGTGCTGCTGCTGCTCGCCGCCGCGATGGGCACCGAGAACGGCGTGTTCCAGCGCGACGGCGAAGTGACGATCGGCCTCACCTACATGACCGGCTCGCTGGTCAAGATGGGGCAGAAGCTTGCCGGCGCGCTGATGGGCGATGCCGATCGCTTCGGCTGGCTGCGCTATCTGGCGCTGTGGCTCGGCTTCGTCAGCGGGGTGGTGATCGGCGCCGAGAGCCAGTTCCGCTGGGGCTGGAACGCGCTGTGGCTGGCGCCGCTGTTCGCTGCGGTGCTGACGCTGCTGCTGGCGAGCATGACCCGGCCGCGCGGGCGGCCCGATCTCACGCTGGTGCGCTGAGCCGTCAGCGAAACGCCCAGCGCAGCGTCTCCGCGACGCCGCGGGTGCCCAGCCGCACGGCCGGCGCGGCGAGCGGCGGGGTGGAGCGATGGTGCATCTGCCGCGCCCAGCCAGGCAGCAGGTCGATTGCGGCGGCGAAGGTCATCGCCTGGAAGGGCTTGGTCGCGAGATTGGGCGCGGGCTGGTCGAGCAGCAGCCGGGCAACCTCGCGGGTCCGCGCGTCGTAGCGCAACTCGCCCCGCATCGCGGCGATCAGCGCCAGTGCCTCGGCGCGGCTGTGCGGCACCGGATCGGCACCCAGCGCCTCGGCAACTTGTGCGAACTCGGCGAAATAGCGATCCTGATCGGCGCGCGACATGCCGGGCTCGGCATAGCGGATCCAGCTGTCGAGGAAGCTCACCGCCTCGGTCACGTGCACCCAGGCGAGCAGCCGCGGATCGTCGGCACGATAGGGCGTGCCGTCGGGCAGGGTGCCGCGGATATGCGCGTGGATGTTGCGCACCCGCGCGATCGCCGCCTCGGCCTCGTCGCGCGCCGCATAGCTGGTCTGGGCGATGAAGCGCGCGGTGCCGCGCAGCCGACCGAGCATGTCGTGGCGGAACTTCGAGTGATCCCACACCCCGGCCAGCACCGCCGGATGCAGCATCTGGAGCAGCAGCGCCGCGACCCCGCCGACCATCATCGTCGTCACGTCGCCATGCACCCGCCACAGCACCGAATCGCGGGGGAACAGCGCGTCGTCGCTCGGCTGTACCGGCGCTTCGCCACGTGCGGCATCGTTGAACACGGCACGCACTTGGCCGATCATCGCCCGCCGTACGCTGTGGGTTGCAAATGCAACGAAATCCATCTTGCTAAGCTAGGTACTCTGGTAGCGCGAACAAGTTGACCGGGTTCGCTTTGCAGTGCAGCAATCGCGCCCATGGCCACACTCGCGATCACCAACAACCCCGACATCCGCTTCCTCGGACGGCTGCTCGGCGACGTCATTCGTGCCTATGGCGGCGAGGCATTGTTCAAGCGGATCGAATACATCCGCGCGACCTCGGTCGACCGGCATCGCGGCGTGGCGGGGGCGGGGGCGATCGATTCCGGACTGGACCGGCTGAGCCTGGACGAGACGCTCGACTTCGTCCGCGGCTTCATGCTGTTCTCGATGCTCGCGAACCTCGCCGAGGATCGCCAGGGCGTCGCCACCGAGAAGGATGCCGATGTCGCCGCCGCGCTGGAGCGGCTGGCCAAGGCCGGGATCGGCCGCGAGCCGGTGATGGCGCTGCTGGAGCATGCGCTGGTCAGCCCGGTGCTCACCGCCCACCCCACCGAGGTGCGGCGCAAGTCGATGATCGACCACAAGAACCGGATCGCCGAACTGATGCGGCTGCGCGACCAGGGCGTCGCCGAGACGCCCGACGGCGACCAGGTGGAAGAAGCGATCCTCCGCCAGATCGCGCTGCTCTGGCAGACGCGGGTGCTGCGCCGCGAAAAGCTGGGCGTGCCCGACGAGGTCGAGACCGCGCTCTCCTATTTCCGCGACGTGTTCCTGCCGGTGCTGCCGGCGCTCTACGCCCGCTGGGACCGCGCGCTGGGCGACCGCGCGCCGAGCTTCCTGCGCCCCGGCAGCTGGATCGGCGGCGACCGCGACGGCAATCCCTTCGTCACCGCCGAATCGATGCGCTTCGCGCTCGCCCGCGCGGCGGAGACGGTGCTCGACCATTATCTCGAGTCGGTCCACGCGCTCGGCGCCGAGCTGTCGATCTCGACCGAGCATAGCGAGGTGCCCGAGGCGGTGTTGAAGCTTGCCGAGGCCAGCGGCGACACCGGCAAGAGCCGCAGCGACGAACCCTATCGCCGCGCGCTGACCGGCATCTACGCCCGCCTCTCCGCCACGCACGAGCAGCTGGTCGGCAAGAAGCCGGGTCGCCCATCGCCGATCCCGGCCTGGCCCTATGGCCATCCCGCCGAGTTCCGCGAGGACCTGGTCGCCATCGCGCGCGGGCTGGCCGATGGCGGCCCGCTCGCCACCGGCGGCGCGCTCGGCCGGCTGATCCGCGCGGTGGAGACCTTCGGCTTCCACCTCGCCACGCTCGACATGCGCCAGAACAGCGCGATCCACGAGCGCGTGGTGGCGGAGCTGCTCAAGTCCGCCGGCGTGTGCGACGACTATGCCGCGCTCGACGAGCAGGCGCGCATCGAACTGCTCCGTGGCGAGCTCGCCAATGCCCGGCCGCTGACCAGCCCCTATGCCGTCTATTCGGAGGAAACCGCCTCCGAGCTCGCCATCGTGCGCGAGGCGGCGGCGGCGCATGCCCGCTACGGACGCGATTGCATCCGCCATTACATCGTCTCGATGGCGCAGTCGGTGTCGGACCTGCTCGAAGTCCACATCCTGCTCAAGGAAGCCGGGCTGTACGTGCCGGGCGACACGCCGCAGGCGCACATCATGGCGATCCCGCTGTTCGAGACGATCGCCGATCTCGAAGCCGCGCCGCCGATCATGGCAGCCTGGCTCGGCCTGCCCGAAGTCGCCGCGATCGCCGCAGGCCGCGGGCACCAGGAAGTGATGATTGGCTATTCCGATTCGAACAAGGACGGCGGCTATCTCACCTCCACCTGGCAGCTCAGCCGCGGTTCGACCGCGCTCAAGCCGGTGTTCGAGAAAGCTGGCATCGCGATGCAGCTGTTCCATGGCCGCGGCGGCGCGGTGGGGCGCGGCGGCGGGTCGAGCTTCTCGGCGATCCTCGCCCAGCCGCCGGGTACGGTGCAGGGCCGCATCCGCATCACCGAGCAGGGCGAAGTGATCGCCGCCAAGTACGGCAGCCCCGAAAGCGCGATGACCAATCTGGAGGCGATGACTTCGGCAACGCTGCTCGCCAGCCTGGAGCCCGAACAGCTGGCACCTGCCGATGCCGAGCGCTTCGCCGCGGCGATGGACCAGCTCTCCGACAACGCTTTCCGTGCCTATCGCGGGCTGGTCTACGAGACGTCTGGCTTCACCACCTTCTTCCGCCAGATGACGCCGATCGCCGAGATCGCCGGCCTCAAGATCGGCTCGCGTCCCGCTAGCCGCAAGAAGAGCGACGCGATCGAGGATCTGCGCGCGATCCCCTGGGTGTTCAGCTGGGCGCAGGCGCGCGTGATGCTGCCGGGCTGGTACGGCGTCGGCGCGGCGCTCGACGCGTTCGAGGACAAGGGGCTGCTGCGCGAGATGGCCAGCGCCTGGCCGCTGTTCCGCGCGACGCTCGACAATATGGAGCAGGTGCTCGCCAAGTCCGACATGGGCATCGCCAGCCATTATGCCGCGCTGGTCGAGGATGCCGAGCTTCGCGACGCCATCTTCGGCCGGATCAAGGACGGCTGGCAGCAGACGCAGGACGGGCTGCTCCAGGTGACGCGCCAGACGCGGCTGCTGGAGAAGCACCCGCTGCTCGATACCTCGATCCGCTTGCGGCTGCCCTATATCGAGCCGCTCAACCTGCTCCAGATCGAACTGATGAAGCGCCACCGGGCGGGCGAGGCGGATCCGCGGATCGGCGAGGGCATCCTGCTTTCGATCAACGCGATCGCCACCGCGCTGCGCAATAGCGGGTAACCGCCCGGAGCCGGTCCGAAACGCCTGATTAACCATGGTGCCCTAGCGCTGGTCTGCATGGGACCAGGGCACCTCCGCAACGTACGACGCGATTCGCTGCTCGCCATTGGTATGGCGTTGCTGATGGGAATCGCCTGGACGCTGCGCGATCATGCTGCGCTGGGCGCCTTGCGGCTGCCCGATACCGACGATCTGATGCGCCTCCAGCAGATCCGCGACTGGCTGGGTGGGCAGGCGTTCACCGATCTCGCCCAGCACCGGCTGGGCCCGGCGCCGGGGCTGCAGATGCACTGGTCGCGGCTGGCCGATCTGGTGCCCGCGGCGCTGATCCTGGCGCTGACGCACTTGCTCGGAACGCACGCGGCGAGCGTCGTCGCCGTGGTCGTCTCGCCGCTGCTGCTGTTCGCGGCGATGCTGATCGTGATTGCCGCGATCGCGCGTCGCCTCGGCCAATCCGGATTCGTCGCGGTCATCCTCGGCGCGCTGGCCTTTCCCGCGATCACCCTGTTCACGCCCGGGCGGATCGATCATCACGCGCTGCAGATCGTGCTCGTGCTCGCGCTGCTCCATGCCTGTGTCGGGCGGGGCACGCTGGGGCAAGGCGCGATCGCCGGCATGGTGACGGTGCTGTCACTCATCGTCGGCGTGGAGACGGTGCCGCTGCTCGCCGCCGGTGGTGCCGCCATCGCGCTGCGCTGGCGGCTCGATGCCGCCGCGGGCCAGGCGCGGATGGCGGGTTATGCGACCGCGCTGCTGCTGGGCCTGAGCGCTGCCGCCGCGGTCTTCCGGACAAGCGGCTGGGACGTTGCCGCCTGCGACGGCTTCACCGCGATCCTGTGGCGCGCGGCGATGCTGGCGGCGCTGGCGCCCGCGACGATGGCCGTGGGCGGCTTCACGATCCAATCCGTCGCGGGGCGCACCGCGGTGCTGATTGTCGGCGGAGGGCTCGCGCTGGCGGCTGCCGTCGTGAGCGCGCCTGCGTGCCTCCATCCCTATGGGCAGGTCGACCCGCTGCTCGCCCGGCTGTGGCTCGCCCATGTCAACGAAGCGCAGTCGCTCCTCGCGCTGCCGCTCGGCAAGGCGGTCGCCGCCGCGGGCATGGCGCTGGTCGGGCTCGGCGCCGGCATCTGGTTCGCCTGGACGACGCGGACGGCCGCAGCGTGGATCATCCTTGGATTCCAGGTGACGGCGGTCGCGGTTACGCTGGTGCAGGTGCGCGGTGCGCCGCTGGCGGCGCTGACCGCGGTGCCGGCGCTCGCCGCGATGATCGCCGCCGCCCGGCCGCGGGGACCGCTCGCGCTGGTCGCCGCCTGGCTTGCCGCCAGCGGGATCGCCCATGCGGGGCTCGGCGACCGGCTGACCCCCGCCGCGCCTGTCACGGCCGGGCATGGCTGTACGGCTGCCGCCGCCGCGGCGCGCCTCGCCGCGCTGCCCCCCGGCATGGTCGCTGCGCCGATCGATTTCGGCCCGACGCTGCTCGCCACCACCCGCCATCATGTCCTCGCCGGACCCTATCACCGCGACACGCAAGGAAATCGTGCCATGTACGACCTGTTCCGCAGCCCCACCCCCCAGGCGGAAGCGCTCGCGCGGCGCTGGGGGGTGGACTATGTCGCCCTATGCAAGGACGGCTTTGCCGAACTGGGCGCGCGTTCGAAGGATCGCCAGTTGCTCGCTGACAGCCTGATGGCGGGCCAGGTGCCGCCCTGGCTCCGCCAGATCTCCCCGCCGGGCGCGAGCACCCGCGTCTACACCCTCACCCAGCCGGCGCGGCGCACCACCCAGTGAGCGACCGCTGCTGGTGGGAGCGGCGCTGGTTCGCGCTGGCGGCGGTGCTGCTCGGCGCGGTGCCGCTGCTCTGGCCTGCACTTCCCCCGCTGCTCGACCTGCCGGGCCACATGGCGCGCTACCGGGTGATGCTGGACGGCGGCACGTCGGTGCTGGCGACATGGTATGATTTCCACTGGCGGTTCGTCGGCTATCTCGGCGTGGACCTGCTCGTCGCTGCCCTGGCCCCCTGGTTCGGCCTCGAGCCGACGGTCAAGGCGATCGCGGTCGCGATCCCGATGCTGACCGCGACGGGCATCTTGTGGCTTTCGCGCGAGGCGCATGGCCGGGTGCAACCGATGGCGCTGTTCGCGCTGCCGCTCGCCTACACGCTTCCCTTTCTCTACGGCTTTCTCAACTACACGCTCGCAATGGCGCTGGCGCTCAACGCCTTCGCGCTGTGGCTGCGGCTGACGCGGCAGGGCCGCTTCCGGCTGCGCGCCGGGCTGTTCCTCGGTATCGCCTGGCTGGTGTGGACGGCCCATCTGCTCGGTTGGTTGACGCTGGGTGTGATGGTCTTCGCTTCCGAGCTTGCGCGACACCGCGCCGCAGGATCGGGCTGGAGCCGGGCGATTCTGGGGGCGGGCGTTGCCTGCCTGCCGCTGGCGCCGCCTTCGCTGGTGCTGCTGCGCTGGCATCCCGGTGACGGGGCAGGGGGCAGCGATCTCTGGACCCGCTTTCCGATGAAGCTCGGCTGGTTCGTAACGCTGCTGCGCGATCGCTGGCAATGGCTCGACCTCGCCTCGCTGCTGCTGGTCGTGCTGCTGCTCTATGGCAGCTGGCGCCGGCGCGGGCAGCCGCGCTCGGCCAGCCTCGCCGCGGCGGCGCTGGCGATGGCCGCGCTGTTCCTGCTGCTGCCGTTCGGCACCGCCTATGTCGATGCGCGGATCCTGCCCTATGCGGTGATCCTCGCGCTGCTGGCGGAAGGCACGATGCCCGACCACCGCCGCCTGCTCGCCTGGGTCGGCCTCGGCTTCCTGCTCGTCCGCACGCTGGCGGTGACCGCCGATCTCGCGATCGAGGGGCGCGACTGGCAGCGGCGGCTGGTCGCGCTGGAGCATCTGCCCTTCGGCGCACGCGTCGCCGCCTTCGTGCACAACCGGTGCGCGGCGGGATGGCCGATCGCGCGGCTGAACCACTTGCCGAGCATGGCCGTCGTTCGCCGTTCGGCTTTCGCCAACGACGAGTTCGATCTCGGGTCCACCGGCCTGATGCAGGTGCGCCGCGAAGGGTTCGGCGCGTTCGCCACCGATCCCTCGCAGATCGTCGCCGAGGAAAGCTGCGCCGCCGCCGCGGGCATCCCGACGCTCCGCGCGGCCCTTGCGCGGCTGCCGCGGGGCGCCTTCGACCATGTCTGGCTGATCGATCCGCCCGCCAGCATGCGCGTCGTCGGGGCCGTCCGCGTCTGGAGCGATGGTAGGGACGCCTTGTACCGGCTTGAACCGCAAGGCGGCGCGGCCGCGCGCTAGCCGCCGCCGCGCCTCGCCGACAAGCGCTTGCCGTACCGGCCGCTGGCACACTAAAGCGGCGCGATGGATAACGGGGTTTCGCTGCGCTGGTGGCAGACGCGCTGGTTCGTATTGTTCGCGACGCTGGTGGCGACGGTGCCGCTGCTGTGGCCGGACATCCCGCCGCTCGTCGACCTGCCCGGCCATATGGGCCGCTACCGGGTGCAGCTGGTCTATGACGAGGTGCCGTGGCTGCACGAATGGTATGATTTCCGCTGGCAGCTGATGGGCAATCTGGGGGTCGACCTGCTGGTCTTCCCGATGTCCAAGATCTTCGGGCTCGAACTGGGCGTGAAGCTGATCGTGATCACGATCCCGGCGATGACCGTCGCCGGCTTCCTGATGATCGCGCGCGAGGTGCATGGCCGCATTCCGGCGACCGCGCTGTTCGCGCTGCCGCTCGCCTATGCCTTCCCCTTCCATTTCGGCTTCGTCAATTTCGCGCTGTCGCTCGGCATGGCGATGCTGGCGTTCGGCTGGTGGCTGCGGCTGGCGCGGCTGGGCAAGTTCCAGTTCCGCTCGATGGTGTTCGTGCCGCTGTCTGTGATCATCTGGATCACCCACACTTTCGGCTGGGGCGTGCTTGGCGTGCTTGCCTTCTCGGCCGAGCTGGTCCGCCAGCACGACCTGCGCCGCAACCGCGCGCTGCCCTGGTACAAGGATCTGAAGGACGGCTGGATCGCGCCCCTGTTCTTCGCCGGGCTGCAATGCCTGGTGCTGGCGCTGCCCGCGGTGCTGATGGTGATCTGGCGCGGCGGCGAGCATGTCTCCGGCCAGACCTTCGACTGGTTCAACTGGCGCGCCAAGACCCTGTGGGTCACCCAGGTGTTCCGCGACCGCTGGCAGTTGTTCGACCTCGCCAGCGTCGGCGTGATCTTCCTGCTGATGCTCAAGGCGGTGCGCGATCCGAACCTTCAATATTCGCGCAACCTGGGCCTGTCGGCGCTGTTGCTGCTGTTGGTCTATCTGTTGCTACCGCGCGTGGTGTTCGGATCGGCCTATGCCGACATGCGGATGGTGCCGTTCCTGATCGCGATCGCGATCCTGGCGATCCGGCCCAAGCCCGGCCTGTCGATGCGCGGCGCGACGCTGGTGGCGGTGCTCGGCCTCGCCTTCTTCCTCGCCCGCATCGGCGCGACCACGGCGAGCTTCTACCTCTACGACAAGGCCTATGACCGCGAGCTCAAGGCGCTGGACCATGTGCCGATCGGCGCGCGGCTGGTGAGCTTCGTCGGCGAGACCTGCTACAACGAATGGGCGATGACCCGGCTGCAGCACGTCCCCGGCCTCGCGCTCGAGCGGCGGCTGGCCTATACCAACGACCAATGGTCGATGCCCGGCGGCCAGCTGATGACGGTGCACTACCGCGCCGCCAAGCGCTTCGCCCACGATCCGTCGGAGCTGGTGACCAACGTCCAGTGCCCGCGCGAATGGTGGCGCCCGATCGCGCGTAGCCTGGCGCTCTTCCCGCGCGACGCGTTCGACTATGTCTGGCTGATCCGTCCGCCGGCGTACGACAAGCGCTACGAGCAGGGGCTGATCCCGGTGTGGCGCGACGGACCGAGCGTGCTCTACCGGGTGGACCATGATGTGCCGGGGCCGGGGCTCAACCCCGGCGACCTGCCGATCCCGCGGCCCGAGGCGGTGCTGATCCGCGAGGCCGAAGCGGCGGGCGAACTGCCGGGCAACGGCACCGCACCGCCCTCCTGAGGGCGATCCTCCGTCGCCCTACTCCGCCTTTTTGAACGGCGTCAGCTCTTCCAGATATTCCTGTTCGCGCTCCACCGCCTGCTGCTCGCGCACGAGGAAGTCGGCGACGGCGCGGCGGAAGCCGGGGTCGGGAAGGTAATGCGCCGACCAGGTCGTCACCGGCACATAGCCGCGCGCCAGCTTGTGCTCGCCCTGCGCGCCGGCCTCGACGCGGGGCAGGCCGCGTTCGATCGCCGCGTCGATCGCCTGGTAGTAGCAGAGCTCGAAGTGAAGGAACGGCACGTCTTCCGTGCAGCCCCAATAGCGGCCGTAGAGCGCATCGCTCCCGATCAGGTTGAGCGCGCCGGCGATCGGCCGCCCGTCGCGCTCTGCGAAGATCAGCAGCACCTTGTCGCCCAGCGCTTCGCCGAGCATCGAGAAGAAGGGCCGGGTGAGATAGGGGCGGCCCCACTTCCGGCTGCCGGTATCCTGGTAGAAGGCCCAGAAGGCGTCCCAATGCGCTTCGGTGATCTCGGCGCCGGTGAGGCGGCGGATGGTCAGCCCCTCGACCGCGGCGGCGCGCTCCTTGCGGATCGCCTTGCGCTTGCGGCTGGTGAGCGCGCCGAGGAAATCGTCGAAGCTCCCATAGCCGTCATTCTGCCAGTGGAACTGGGTGCCCGTGCGAATCAGCCAGCCTGCCGCTTCGAACAGCGGGACCTGCGCTTCCTCGACGAAGGTGGCGTGGGCCGAGGAGAGGCCGTGCTGGTCCACCACCGCCTCGATGGCGGCGATCAGCGCGGGGGCCTGTTCGGGATCGCGCAGCAGCAGGCGGGGGCCGGGAACGGGGGTGAACGGCACCGCTACCTGCAGCTTGGGGTAGTAGCGTCCGCCGGCGCGCTCCCAGGCGTCGGCCCAGCTATGGTCGAATACATATTCGCCCTGGCTGTGGCTCTTGGCATAGGCGGGCGCAATCGCGGCGGGGGTGCCGTCCGCGCCGTCGACCACGATCGGCAGCGGCTGCCAGCCGGCCTGCGCGGTCGCCGAGCCCGAGGCTTCGAGTAGCGACAGGAAGGCGTGGCTGAGGAACGGGTTGTCGGGGCCCGCACAGGCATCCCATTGCTTTGCCGGTATCGAGGCGACGCCGTCGGCGAGGCGGGCGGTGACGGGTGGGGATCGCACGCGGGACAAGATAGTGCGTCGCGCGGTGGGTGCCAGTGGTTTGTTCTGGTCTCGCTTCCGCCTTCTTCCCCCCTCCCCCCCCCGCGAGCGGGAGGGGGGCGATGGAGCGGACGCGGATCGTTATGCTGGAGGCTACAGGCAGGCCAGCGTTGCCGCGTCGATCGCGCTCGCCGCGCCCTGCAGCGCATAGCCGTCGACGAACGGCACCCCGCCCGTATCCACGCTCTCCACGCTCAGCGCCCGCCCGTCGCGCATCGCGGCGACGATCGCCGAGTCGGTGCGCGCGTCGGGGGCCCAGGCGTCGTGGCGGCTGGCGGTGAGTTCGAAGCGCCGCTCGCCCGCGACCAGCATCACCCGCGCATGGTCCGCCCGCGCCCGGCTGAGCCGGACATAGAGCTGGTGCCGCACGCCGCGCCCCGGCCAGCTCGCGATGCTGAGATAGGCCTCGCCGCGCCGGGCGACATCGCTCGGCCGCGCCACCGCGAAGCAGCGGGTCGGCGCGGTGTCGCGGAAGGCGCCCCAGCGCGCGTAGATGCCGATCGTCTCGCGCGGCCCGGCCAGCGCGAGCAGCGCCAGCGCCAGCATCATGCCGGTGCGGCGCCGCGCCCGGTGCCGAGATGCACCACCGTCTCCACCCCGCCCTCGATCCGGACGATCGAGCCCTGCGGCAGGTCCGGTGCGACCGGGGCGTCGAACTGCGGCAGCACGTCGCGCCCGTTCATCACCCCGCGCAGGATGCGGCTCGACATGCCGTGCATGATCACCAGCCGGTCGCCGGGATCCTCGTCGGTATCGGCCAGCCAGCCCGAGACGCGCGCGGCGATCGCGTCATACCATTCGCCGCCCTCCGGCGGGCGGGTGTAGAGCCCGTGCTCGGCATCGAGGAAGCTGCCCACCTCGCGCTCCAGATCGGCATAATAGCGCCCGCTCCACGCACCCATGCCGATCTCGACCAGTCGGTCGTCGGTGCGGGTCTGGTGCCAGTCGAGCTCGAGATGCTCGGCGATGATCGCCAGCGTCTGCAGCGCGCGACCGGCGCTCGACGCCCAAAGGGTGAGCTCGGGCTTCGGACCCAGCAGTTCGCGCAGCGCCGCGCCCATCGCATCGGCCTGGGCAAAGCCGGCGCGGGTCAGCGGCGTGTGGGGATGGTCGCCCTGCATCCGCCGGGCGATGTTGAACACGGTCTCGCCATGCCGCGCGATGAAGTCGCGGCCTTTCCGGGTGCTGGCCATGTCAAGTCTCTCCCGCGAAACCGGCGGAAACGCAATGTCCCAATTTGGCCCTGATTCGTTCATGCGCGCGACAGGGCGCCGGGTGCATCCATCCCCTCGCTCGCGGAAACGCCGGGAGCGAACGGGAGGAAGAACAGGTCGCGGTGCCCGTGTCGGGCCGCCCCTTCCCCTCGATACCGAGCGTCCAGCCGAAGCCCTTGGGCTTGCGGCTGAAGTCAGGCCGCACCCTGTCGGTGCGGCTTCAGTGAGGAGTAATCGTTATGCGTACCAAGCTTTCCATCGCCGCCCTGATCGCCACCACCGCCGTCGCCGCGCCGGCCTTTGCCCAGTCGCAGGAGCAGAGCTTCAACGGATCGCACGCCGAAGTGATCGCCGGCTGGGACCGCGTGAACGACAAGTCGTCCTACGACGCGTCGAAGGACGGCGTCACCTATGGCGGCAACATCGGCTATGACATCCAGCGCGGCAGCACCGTGTTCGGCGTCGAAGGCGAAGTGACCGGGTCGACGATCAGCGATCGCAGCAGCAACGTGCTCACCGCGGGCGACCGGCTGCGCGTAAAGGCGGGCCGCGACCTTTATGTCGGCGGCCGCCTCGGCTTCCTCGCGGGTCCGCGCACGCTGATCTACGCCAAGGCGGGCTACACCAACGCGCAGTTCATCACCGACTATGATTCGCCGGCGACCGCGACCGCGCCGGCGCTCTCCTTCCGCCAGCGCGACAATTATGACGGCTGGCGCCTGGGTGCCGGTGCCGAGTTCAAGCTGACCGACAAGGTCTTCGCCAAGGCGGAATATCGCTATTCCAACTATGGCTCGCAGACCAACGGCGTCGATCCCGAGCGTCACCAGATCGTCACGGGTCTCGGCGTCCGCTTCTGATTGGCGAAAAGCCAGTCTGACTGTCGAAAAGAGGGTCGGGGCAGCTTGCTCCGGCCCTTTTTCGCGTTAAGGGTACGTCATGGCGCATTGCCACCGGCCGGGTCGCGCCGGGTAGGATGTTGGGCGACGGCCCGGGGGTTTGAGGTACATGAAGGCGACGATCGAACGCGCAACTCTGTTGAGGGGCTTGAGCCACGTCCAGTCCGTGGTCGAGCGGCGCAACACGATTCCGATCCTGTCCAACGTGCTGATCGATGCGCAGCTGGGCGGCACGATCCGGCTGATGGCGACCGATCTCGATCTGCAGATCGACGAGACGATCCCCGCCGCGGTCGACCAGGTGGGTGCGACGACCGTCTCGGCGCACACGCTGTTCGACATCGTCCGCAAGCTGCCCGAGGGTTCGCAGGTGGTGCTCACCGCGGCCGAGGGCAAGCTGACGGTGGTCGCCGGTCGCGCCCGCTTCCAGCTCGGCACGTTGCCGCGCGACGATTTCCCGATGATCGCCGAGGGCGAGCTGCCGACCACGTTCGAGCTGCCCGCCGAGACGCTCAAGCAGATCATCGACAAGACCCGCTTCGCGATCTCCACCGAGGAGACGCGCTATTATCTGAACGGCATCTTCTTCCACGTGACCGACGATGCCAGCCGCATGCTGCGCGCGGCGGCGACCGACGGCCACCGGCTGGCGCGCGTCACCGTGCCCTGTCCGGACGGCGCCGATGCGATGCCGGGCGTGATCGTGCCGCGCAAGTGCGTGGCGGAACTGCGCAAGCTGCTCGACGAGGTCGACGGTTCGGTGGGCGTGTCGCTCTCGCCGTCGAAGATCCGCTTCGACCTGGGCCAGGCGATCCTCACCTCGAAGCTGATCGACGGCACCTTCCCCGATTACAGCCGCGTGATCCCGACCGCGAACGACAAGCTGCTCAAGCTCGATCCGAAGAGCCTGATGCAGGGCGTCGACCGCGTCTCGACGATCGCGACCGAGAAGACCCGCGCGGTGAAGATGGCGCTGGAGCGCGACAAGGTCGTGCTGTCGGTGACCAGCCCCGAGAACGGCGTCGCGGCCGAGGAAGTCCCCGGCGAATATGCCGCGATGGGCTTCGAGATCGGCTTCAACAGCCGCTACCTGATGGACATTCTCGGCCAGATCGAAGGCGATCTCGTCGAAGTACATCTGGCAGATGCGGCGGCACCGACGCTGATCCGCGAGAATGATTCGTCGCCCGCGCTCTACGTATTGATGCCGATGCGGGTCTGATCCCGCACCGGTTTTTCTTTGCAGACAAGCGGCTTGTCCATGGTTGACGGTCGCTTTCCGGCGCCCCCCGCGCTTTCCCCGGCTATGTCGGCCGTTTCTTTGCGACCATAGCAGGGCCAAGCCCCGAGGGTCGCACTTACGGGACTTGGGTCGGGCGGCGGATCTCCCTGGATCCGTCGTCCGCCTCAAACGAATGGCTGCGCGCGTTGAAACGTCCTGGTCCGCGTGCTATTAACAGTCATGTCAGTTAGAGGGATCGGACTGCATGGCGACCAAGGCTCCGCAACCGTTGCTCAACCCCGGCGTGCCGCTCAAGCGCGAATGGGGCACCGCCTTGTCGGCGCTGCGCAAGCTGCTCGCCAATGGCGACGATACCGAACAGGTCTTCAAGATCATGCGCGCGCTGAACGGCGATGTCAGCCAGCGCAATTATCGCAAGCTGCTCACCGTGCCCGGCGGCGGCAAGCTCGCCTATCGCCGGCTCGAGCTGTCGCAGCGCCTGTCCGACCGCAGCTGGATCGACAGCTTCGCCCCCGGCACGCTGGGCGCGGCCTATCGCGACTTTCTCGATTCGACCGGCTATTCGGCCGACGGGCTGGTCCAGGTCAGCATGGTCGAGGGCGGCTTCCAGGGGATCGAGGTCGAACACCCCTATGCCTGGATGGGCCGCCGCGAGCGCGACATCCACGATCTCTGGCACGTGCTGACCGGCTACAAGGCCGACGAGCATCTCGGCGAGCTCTGCCTGGTCGCCTTTTCCTATGCGCAGACCGGCGGCACCGGCTGGGGCTTCATCGCGATCGGCGGGGCGCTCAAGAGCATCCGCACCACCGGGCGGCTCGATTGCGTGAAGGCGATCTGGGAAGGCTATCGCCACGGCAAGCGCGCCGGCTGGCTGCACGCCGAAGACTATGAGCAGCTGCTCGAGGAGCCGCTTGAGGCAGCGCGGGCGCGGCTGGGGATCACCGAGCCGAAACAATATCGAATCGCCCAGGCCCGGCTGGCCGAGGCGGGGATCGGCGCGCTCTAGCCTTGTAGGTTAGTCCCGAACGTCAAAGAAAGAGGGCGCCCGGCGATGGCCGGACGCCCTTTCTTCGTTTTGGCGGGCTTACTTCGCGGCCGGAGTCGCTTCCGGTGCGGGGGCGGCAGCGGGCGCGGCAGGCGCACCCTCGGCCGGGGCGGCGCCAGCCTTGTCGCCGGCGGCCTTGGCGGCTTCGAGCGCCTTGTTGGCCTGGTCCTCGATGCGCTTGCGCAGCGCGGCGCGGTCGAGCACGGTCGGCAGCGCGAACTCGCTGGCGGGGATCGCGCCCGGCTTGATGCTCTGCAGCGTCAGCGCTTCGCCGAGGCGCAGCACCGCACCCTTCGCGATCACGTCTTCCAGCACCTTCTCGGCCTTGGGGACGCTGGTGAACACGGTCGCCATGCGCGCGCCGGTCAGCTTGGTCTGCATGCCGATCGCGGCGGCGATGTTCTTCAGGCGGCTGTCGTCGCTGACGACGATGCGGATCGAATCGCCATTGGGATTGCCCTTGGGCTGGACGCTCCAGATCGTGCCCTTCTGGTCGCCGACCTTCTCCTCGCCGACCTGGACCGCTTCATAGTCCGGGTCCTGCGGCAGCGGCTGGGGCTTCATGCCCTTGGCCTTGGCGATGTCCTGCGTCGCGCCGACGAAATCGGCGAAGCTGGCGGCGAACTTGTCGTTGCCGTCGGTGATCACGACATAATCGGTCCCGCCCTTGTGGATCAGCGTCTGCGGGCCGGCTTCCACCTTGGCGTCGCCATTGGCGGCAGCCTTGACGGTGATCGTGCCGCGGCCGCCGGCGGCGGCGTAGGTGGCGGTCACGTCCTCGGGCGCCTTGGAGCAGGCCGCCACCAGCGCGAGCGCGGCAATCGTAACAGTCTTGCGGAGCATGTGTTTCTATCCCTTCGCCCTGATCTATCGGCCAAGCGGTGTTCGTGGGCAAGGTGCTGCGCTACAGCCCCATTCATGGCCGTCAAGCGTCTCCTGCTCACCGACTTCCGCAACCACGAAGATGCCCTGCTGACCCCGGGAGCGGAGTTCGTCGTGCTGAGCGGCGAGAATGGCGCGGGCAAGACCAATATCCTGGAGGCCGTGTCGCTGCTCGCCCCCGGCCGCGGCCTGCGCGGCGCGCCGCTCAGCGAAATGGCGCGGCAGGGCGGGGCGGGTGCATTCGGCATCGCCGCCACGCTCGACGAAGCCGAGATCGGCACCGGTACCCGCGCCGACGCGCCCGAGCGGCGGATCGTCCGCGTCAACGGCGCGACCGCCGCGGCGACCAGCCTGGCGCAGTGGTTGGTGGTGCTGTGGCTCACCCCCGCGATGGACCGGCTGTTCCTCGAAGCGCCGGGCGACCGCCGTCGCTTCCTCGACCGGTTGACGCTGGCGCTCAACCCCCGCCATGCGCACGAGGCGACCCGCTACGAAGCCGCGATGCGCGAGCGCAACCGGCTGCTCGCCGACGAACTGCCGCCCGACCCCGGCTGGCTCGATGCGCTGGAGGCGCGGATGGCCGAGCATGGCGCGGCGATCGATGCCGCCCGCCGCGATGCCGTGGCGGCGCTGGGTGACCGGCTTGTCGAGCAGCCCGAGGGACCCTTCGCCCGCGCCGGGCTGGCGCTGGAGGGCTGGCAGGGCGACGCGCCCGCGCTCGCCGCAGCGCTGCGCGACGGCCGCCGCCGTGATGCCGCCGCCGGGCGCACGCTCACCGGCCCGCACCGCGCCGACCTGCAGGTCATGCACCTCGACAAGGCCCAGCCCGCGCATCTCTGCTCCACCGGCGAGCAGAAGGCGCTGCTGCTCGGCATCGTCCTCGCCCATGCCGAGCTGGTCGCGGACCGGGTCGGCACCCCGCCGATCCTGCTGCTCGACGAGGTCGCCGCGCATCTCGATCCGGGCCGCCGCGCGGCGCTGTTCGAGCGGCTGACCGGTCGCGGTCAGGTGTGGATGACCGGCACCGAACCGGCATTGTTCGATGCCGTACCCGCCACCGCCACCCGCTACCGCGTCGCCGATGGCAGGGTGGAACCCGCGTGATTCGGCGCGTCTCCACAGACGCTTGCGCGGTCCCTACATAGAGGTCGTGCCCGCCGATCTCCCCGCACCTCTGGCCGACTGGTTCACCGCGCGCGGATGGGCGCCGCGGCGGCACCAGTGGGACATGCTCGCCGCGGCGCGGGCCGGGCGGCATGCGCTGCTGGTGGCGCCCACCGGCGCGGGCAAGACGCTGTCGGGCTTCCTGCCGACGCTCGCCGAGCTGATCGAGGCGCCGGCCGAGGGGCTGCACACGCTCTACATCTCGCCGCTCAAGGCGCTGGCGGTGGACGTGCAGCGCAACCTGCTCACCCCGATCGAGCAGATGGGCCTGCCGATCCGGGTCGAGACGCGCACCGGCGACACGCCGCACGAGAAGAAGGTCCGCCAGCGCGCCCGCCCGCCCCAAGTGCTGATGACCACCCCCGAATCGCTCAGCCTGCTGCTTTCCTACGAGGACAGCCTGACGATGTTCGCCGGGCTGAAGACGGTGGTGATCGACGAGATCCACGCCTTCGCCACCGGCAAGCGCGGCGACCTGCTGGCGCTGGCGCTCGCCCGGCTGGAGCGGCTGGCGCCGGGCTTCCGCCGCGTGGGGCTCTCCGCCACCGTCGCCGATCCCGACGGCTATCGCGCCTGGCTCGCGCCCTATGGCGACATCGATGCGGTGACGCTCGTGCAGGGCGAGAAGGGCGCCGATCCCGATATCGCCATTCTGCTTCCCGAGGGGCGGGTGCCCTGGGCCGGGCACTCGGGCATCTATGCCATTCCGCAGGTGATGGCGGAGATCGAGACGCACAAGACGACCATCGTCTTCTGCAACACGCGCGGCCTGGCCGAGCTCGTCTTCCAGCAGCTGTGGAAGGTCAACGATCTCAAGCTGCCGATCGGCGTCCACCATGGCAGCCTCAGCCTGGAGGCGCGGCAAAAGGCCGAGCAGGCGATGGCCGACGGGCGCTTACGCGCGCTGGTCGCCACCGCCAGCCTCGACCTCGGGGTCGACTGGGGCGATGTCGACTGCGTGATCCAGATGGGC
This sequence comes from Sphingomonas trueperi, assembly GCF_011927635.1. GTDB lineage: Bacteria > Pseudomonadota > Alphaproteobacteria > Sphingomonadales > Sphingomonadaceae > Sphingomonas > Sphingomonas trueperi. Next base: position 265,271 of record NZ_JAATJB010000001.1, on the reverse strand, counting down.
GCGCCCAAGGGTTCGTCGCGGCTGCTCCAGCGGATCGGCCGCGCCAACCACCGGCTCGACGAGGCCAGCGAGGCGGTGCTGATTCCGGGCAACCGCTTCGAATATCTGGAGGCGCGCGCGGCGCTCGATGCGGTGGAGGCGGGCGAGCTCGATCCCGACATCTTCCGCCCCGGCGCGCTCGACGTGCTGGCCCAGCATGTGATGGGCTGCGCCTGTGCCGCTCCCTTTCTGGCGGTCGATATGCTGCACGAAGTTCGCGCAGCATTGCCCTATTCGGCGCTTACCGAGGAGGTGTTCGATCGCGTCCTCAATTTCATCGCCGACGGTGGCTATTCTCTCCGTGCCTATGACAAGTTCAAGCGGCTGACCCAGGGCAAGGACGGCATCTGGCGCGTCACCCAACCCAATTTTGTTGCGCAGCATCGGCTCAATGCCGGGATCATCGTCGAGTCGCCGATGCTCGAGGTGCGGTTCAAGAACGGCAAGCGGCTGGGCAAGGTGGAGGAGGGGTTCGCCGCCTCGCTCTCGCCGGGCGACACTTTCTTCTTTGGCGGGCTCGCGCTGGAAGTGGAGCGGGTGGAAGCGACAGATCTGATCGTCCGCGCCACCGCCAAGCAGGCGCGGGTGCCCAGCTATATGGGCGCGCGGCTGGCGATCACCGCCAACTTGGCCGATCGCGTCCGGGCCTTTCTGTTCGATCGCGGCCAATGGGGGCGCTTTCCCGCCGATGTACGCGAGTGGCTGGAGACGCAGGACCGACGGTCGACCCTGCCCGCGCCGGGCCAGCTGCTGGTCGAGACCTTCCCGCACGAAGGTCGCCACCATCTGGTCATCTACAGCTTCGAAGGCTGGAACGCGCACCAGTCGCTCGGCATGCTGGTCACGCGGCGGATGGAGGCGATGGGGCTCAAGCCGCTGGGCTTCGTCGCCAACGACTATGCGCTGGCGGTGTACGGGCTGGAGAAGATCCTCGATCCGCGCCCGCTCTTCTCGCCCGACATCCTGGAACATGAATTCGTCGACTGGGTGCAGGGTTCGGCGCTGCTCAAGCGCGCCTTCCGCGAAGTGGCGATCATCGGCGGACTGGTCGAGCGTCAGCATCCCGGCAAGAAGAAGACGGGGCGGCAGGTCACCTTCTCCACCGACCTGATCTACGACGTGCTGCGCAAATACGAGCCCGATCATCTGCTGCTCCGCGCGGCCTGGGAAGACGCGCGCGCCAAGATGACCGATGTCGGCCGACTCGCCCGGCTGCTCGACGAAGCGGGCGCGCGGATGCTCCATGTCGATCTGGATCGGGTAAGCCCGATGGCGGTCCCGGTGCTGATCATGATCGGCCGCGAATCGGTCGCGCAGGGCACCACCGAAGACGCGTTGCTCGAAGAGGCGGAGGCGATCGCGGCCGAGGCGATGCGGCTCGATTGACCCCGTTCTTTTGCGGGATTGCTGCGCAACATCGACAGGCGTATGTTCTTCCAATGTTCGGAGTCTCGTCCTCGCTGGTCATGTGGGCCTTGCCGCTCGGCCTGCTGTCGAGCGGGCCTCTGTCAGGGCGGACCAATCCCGAAACGGCGCCCGCCGCCGGCCAGCCCGATGCGATCCAGCTGGCGCTGGGCGAGACCAGCGCGCGGCTCACCGTACCGGTCGCCATCACGCAGCAGGGACCGTATAATTTCATCATCGATACCGGCGCCGAGCGCACCGTGGTGTCGCGCGAGCTGGCGACGCGGCTGGGGCCCGCCGCGGGTGCTGCGGTCCATGTCACCTCGATGACGGGGCGCAGCCTCGCGACCACCGTGATCGTGCCCGACCTCAAGATCGAATCGATCGGCACCTCGCATCATATCATCGCGCCCGCCTTCGAGGCGCGGAATATCGGCGCCGCCGGGCTGCTCGGTATCGACACGCTGCGCGATCACGAGGTGACGATCGACTTCGACACCGGCACCATGGCGGTGCGCCCCAGCGTCAAGCGCAAGCGGAACGCGAAGCACGCCGCCGACGAGATCGTCGTTTCCGCCAAGGACCGGTTCGGCCAGCTGATCGTCACCGATGCCTATTATGGCAATGCGCGGGTGCAGGTGGTGCTCGATACCGGATCGCAGGTGACGATGGGCAATGACGCGCTGCGCCGCAAGGTCGGCAGGAGCGTCGGGGTGCTGCAGACGATCGAGCTGACCAGCGTCGACGGCGGCACCACCCTGGCGCAATATGGCCAGGTGCCGGCGATGCGGGTGAGCAATGTTGCGTTCGATGCGCTGCCGGTCGCCTTTGCCGAGGCCGAGCCGTTCAAGCGCTTCGGGCTCACCAAGCGGCCGGCGATCATGCTCGGCATGGATGCGATGCGCAGCTTCCGGCGAGTCGAGATCGATTTCCCCAACCGGCAGGTGCGCTTCTTCCTGCCGCGGGGCATGCGCAACAAGCGCGCCGATTTTGAGGCGCCGCTGCTGCCGCCGGGCCTGCGCAACCCAGCCCGCGATTGACTTTACCGGCCGGGTCTGATTGGCCTGACCATATGACCACGCTTTCGCGCGCGACGCTCGCCGGGCTTCCTGCCGGCATCCTCCGCCCCGGCCACGACCTGGCCGCGATCCGCACCGGCATCGTCCATTTCGGGCCCGGCGCCTTCCACCGCGCCCACCAGGCGGCGTTCATCGACAAGGTGCTGGACAGCGATCCCCGTTGGGGGATCGCCGCGGTGTCGCTGCGCAGCGGGACGACGACGGACGCGCTCAAGGCGCAGGATGGGCTCTACACGCTGGCGGTGATCGACCGCGAACCGTCCACCCGCATCATCGCGGCGCATTCGGACGCGATCGGCCCGGGCGAGGGCGCCCGGCTGCGCGCGCTGCTCGCCAGCCCCGAGGTGCGGATCGCCACCAGCACGGTGACCGAGAAGGGCTATTGCCTGGGTGGCGACGGCACGCTCGACATGAATCACCCCGACATCGTTCACGATCGCGCGCGCCCGGAGGAGCCGGCGAGCGTGATCGGCTGGATCGTCACTGGCCTCGCCGATCGCCGCACGGCGGGCGTGGCGCCCTTTGCGATGCTCTGCTGCGACAACATGACCGGCAATGGTGGCAAGCTCCGCGCCGCCTGCGTGGCGCTGGCGCGCGAATGGGATGCGGATCTGGCCGACTGGATCGCAACGGAGGTGGCGTTCCCGGACTCGATGGTCGATTCGATCACGCCGGCGAGCGACGCGGCCTTTCTCGCCACGGTGGCGGACGCGCTCGGCGTCGAGGACAAGGCGGCGGTGCAGCGCGAATCCTTTACCCAATGGGTGCTGCAGCGCTTCGACATGGCCGACGGCCCCGATCTCGCCGCGGCGGGCGTCACGCTGACCAGCGACGTGCGCGGCTATGAGCAGGCCAAGCTGCGCATCCTCAACGGCAGCCATTCGAGCCTCGCTTATATCGGCCTGCTGCTCGGCCACGAGACGGTGTTCGAGGCGATGTCGGACGAGGCGCTGGGCGGCTTCGTCACGCGGCTGGCGCATCAGGACATCGCGGCGTCGCTGGGCCCGGTCGATGGGCTGGACGTGCCCGGTTATGTCGATGCGGTGCTCGATCGATTCCGCAACCCGGCGATCCGGCACCTGCTGGCGCAGATCGCCTGGGATGGCTCGCAGAAGCTGCCGTATCGGCTGCTGGACACGACGGCGGCGGCGCTGGATGCCGGGCGGTCGGTCGAGCGGTTGGTGGTGCCGGTGGCGGCGTGGATCGCGTTTCTCGGCAACAAGGCCAAGGCGGGCGAGACGATCACCGACCCGCTGGCGGATGTCCTCGCTGCGGCGGCGACCGATGCGGCGCCGGTAGAGGCGGTGCTGGCGCTGCGCCAAGTCTTCCCGGCGCGGGTGGCCGAGGATGCGCGGTATCGCGAGGCGCTGGGCGCGGCGTTCTCCGCGATCCAGGCGGGCAAGCTCGGCGACTTGCTCGCGGGCTGATCCTCCTTCTTCTTCTAAATCCCCCTCCCGCAAGCGGGAGGGGGGAAGAAGTGGCTATCGCGCCTGCCGCCGGGTGTAGAGATACAGCCCCGCGGTGATCGCCAGGAACAGCGCCGTGCCGCCCGCCAGCGCCACGCCCGCAAAGCCTGGCCCGACCAGCGCGAGCGGAGACTCGCTCCCCGTCTCGTACACGATGCCCGCGTAGAGCACCCCGAACAGGCTGTCGCCGACGATCATGCCCGTCGCCATTAGCACGCCCATCCGCTTGACGAACTCGGGGTCGCGGGCGCGCTCGGCGGCGCGGTCGTAGAACCAGCCGATCACCGCGCCGATCACCACGGTCAGCGTCACGCCCATCGGCAGATAGATGCCGAGGCCCACCGCCAGCGGCGGCAGGCGCAGCCTGGTGGTGCGCGCCAGCAGCTCGTCGACCAGGATCACCCCCGCGCCGATCAGTGCGCCGACGCCAATCAGGTCCCAGCGCAGGTCGCCGCCCAGCACGCCCTTGGCCAGCGACGAGATCAGCGCCGCCTGCGGGGCGGGCAGCGCATCGGCGCTGGCGCCCGGCACGCCGGCAAAGCCGAACGAGGCGTTGAGCACGCTCAGCACCGGCGGGATGACCAGGCTGCCGAAGATCACGCCGAAGATCAGCGCCACCTGCTGCTTCCACGGCGTCGCGCCGACCAGCTGGCCGGTCTTGAGATCCTGGAGATTGTCGTTGGAGATGGTCGCCACGCCGAACACGATGCCGGTGACGATGAGGGCGTAGGCGATCAGCGCCTGGGTCGTGCCGGGGTCGAGATTGCGGCCGTACAGCCCCACCAGCATCAGCGCGGCGGCGACGACCGACAGGATGCCGATCCCCGACACCGGGCTGTTCGACGCGCCGATCAGGCCCGCCATATAGCCGCACACCGACGCGATCACGAGGCCGACGACCAGCACGAACGCCAGCGACCCCGCCACCAGCAGCCCCGCCGAGGCGGAGAGCGGGCCCGCCGCCAGCACGCTCCACAGCAGCCAGCCGATCGGCAGCAGCATGCCGAGCGTGACGATCGCGACGATGCCGATCGGCAGGTCGCGCTCGCCGATCGCCACGGCCGCACCGCCGCGCGCAGCGGCAGACGCTGCCAGCGACGAGCGGATGCCGCCGATCACTGGCCCGATGATCTTGAGCAAGGTCCAGATCGCCGCCATCCCGATCGTGCCCGCGCCGAGAAAGCGCACATCGCTGCGGAACACGGCGTTCGCCACTTCCTCCGCCGCGCCGGGCATCCCGGCGCTCAGAATCGGCAGCGCGATCCACCAGCCGATCGCGATGCCGACCAGGATGGCGATGCCGACGGTGAGACCGATCAGGTGCCCCGCGCCGACCAGCGCGAACTGCAGCCCGCCGATGACGCCGGTCGAGCCCGCGCCCGCCTTGAAGAACAGCGCGCCCTCCTCGGCCGCCAGCCGCATCCGCGTGACCAGCGCGAAGCCCGCCGCCGCGACCGCGTTGACCACGATCACCTTCAGCCCGCGCGCGCTCTCTTCCGCGCCCTCGCGGCTGCCGGCGCCGACCTGCAGCACCTCGGCGGCGGCGCGGCCCTCGGGATAGGGAAGGTCGGGCGAATCGACCACCAGCGCACGCCGCAGCGGCACCGAGAACATCACGCCGAGGATGCCGCCGAACATCGTGATCGCGGCGGTCTCGACATAGGGGAAGCCGTTCCACCAGCCGATCATCACCAGGCCCGGCAGCACGAAGATGATCGCGGCCAGCGTCCCCGCCGCGCTGGCGACGGTCTGGACGATATTGTTCTCGAGGATGGTCGAGCCGGGGAAGAATCGCAGGATCGCCATCGAGATCACCGCGGCGGGGATCGAGGTGGCGAAGGTCAGCCCGATCTTCAGGCCGAGATAGACATTGGCGGCGGTGAACAGCAGCGTGATCGCGCCGCCGAGCAGCACGCCGCGCAGCGTGAGTTCAAGCGGCGCGCGGGCAGGGGCTATGGCCATGCGCTAGAGGCTCCGAATGGGGGTGGGGGCGGGGCGTGCGAAACCGCGCCACCGCTGCACGCAGTGGCCCATCCGGATCAGCATGGGCGCCCTCGCCGTCGCATGGCCGGCACCGTGGCACCGGCGGCTTCGAAAGGACAGGCTTTTCCGGCTGTTCAGCCGCGGAACAGCCCGCCCAGCACCCCGCGCACCACCTGCCCCAGCACCCCGCCGCCGCCCTTGCTGCCGAACACCGCCTTGCTGACTTCGTTCGCCACCGCGCGGCCCGCCGCCGACGAGGCCGAGCGCGTGGCCGAGCGGATCGCGCGGTTGAGCGGGTTGTTCGCAGCCTCGCGCTCGGCGGCGATGCGGGCGCGTTCCTCCTCCTTGGCGCGGCGCGCGTCTTCCTTGGCTTGCGCGGCGGCGGCCTTTTCCGCAGCGTCTCGCGCCTGGGCCTCCGCGGCAGCGGCGCTCGCCTCGGCGCGCTTGGCGGCGAGCAATTCCTCGGCGGATTCGCGGTCGATCGCGGTGTCGTAGCTGGCGCCGACCGCATCGGTCTCGACCAGGATCTTGCGCTCGTCCGCCGCCAGCGGGCCGACGCGCGAGGCGGGCGGGCGGATCAGGGTGCGCGATACCGGTGCGGGCGATCCGTCCGCCTGGAGCAGCGAGACCAGCGCCTCGCCTACCGCCAGCTCGGTGATCGTGGTCGCGACGTCGAGCCCGGGGCTTGCCCGGAAGGTCTCGGCGGCGGCGCGGATCGCCTTCTGGTCGCGCGGGGTGAAGGCACGCAGCGCATGCTGGACGCGGTTGCCCAGCTGGGCGGCCACATCCTCGGGGATGTCGATCGGATTTTGCGTCACGAAATAGACGCCGACGCCCTTGGAGCGGATCAGCCGCACCACCTGCTCGATCTTCTCGAGCAACGCCTTGGGCGCATCGTCGAACAGCAAATGCGCCTCGTCGAAGAAGAAGACGAGCACCGGCTTGTCGGGATCGCCGATCTCGGGGAGCGTCTCGAACAGTTCGGAGAGCAGCCAGAGGAGGAAGCTGGCATAGAGCCGTGGGCTCGCCATCAGCTTGTCGGCGGCGAGGATGTTGATCACGCCGCGGCCGCTATCGTCGTGCGCCAGGAAATCCTGGATGCTGAGCGCCGGCTCGCCGAAGAAATGGCCGCCGCCCTGGCTGCGCAGCTGGAGCAGCTGGCGCTGGATCGCGCCGACGCTCTGCTTCGAGACATTGCCATAGGTCGTCGAAAGTTCGTCCCCGCGCTCGGCGCAGTGCGCCAGCATCGCCTGCAGGTCGTCGAGGTCGAGCAGCAGCAGCCCCTCGGCATCGGCGACGTGGAAGGCGATGGTCAGCACGCCTTCCTGCACCTCGTTGAGGTCCATCAACCGGGCGAGCAGCAGCGGGCCCATTTCGGAGACGGTGGCGCGGATCGGGTGCCCCTGCTCGCCGAACAGGTCCCAGAGCTGCACCGGCATCGCCTGGTATTTCCAGTCGCTGTCGCCGATCGCTTCCGCCCGCGCGGCAAAGGCGGCATGCGGCTTGGCGAGCGGCGACCCGGCCATGCCGAGCCCGCCCAGATCGCCTTTCACGTCGGCCACGAACACCGGCACGCCGGCGGCGGAGAAACCCTCGGCCAGGCCCTGCAGCGTCACCGTCTTGCCGGTGCCGGTCGCCCCCGCGATCAGCCCGTGGCGATTGGCGCGGCGCAGGTTGAGTTCGATCCGCGCCTCCCCGGCCGCTCCAACGAAAAGGCCCGTCTCTTCCGCCATTTCCCGCTCCTTTGTGGAGGCGCAGCCATAGGGAAGAAACGGGCCTTGGTCAGCCGTTTTGCGGCAAATCAGTTCCCGGCGAGACCGACCGGGATATAGTTGCCGATGTTCTTGCGCTGGATGTAGAGGACCACCTGCTTGCGGCCCGCTGCCTTGGCGGCCGCGGCGACCTTGCTGAGGTCTGCTGCGGTGCGCACCGGCTGCTGGTTGATCGAGACGATCACGTCGCCGCGCTGCAGGCCCTTGCCGGCCGCATCGCTGCTCGGGTTGACGCCGAGGATCACCACGCCGCCGATCGAGGGATCGACGCCGATCGAGCGCGCGATCTGCGGGGTCAGCGGCGTGACGCCGATGCCGAGCAGCGCGGTGGGCGCGGTGGCGGCGCTGCCGCCGTTGTCGCCATCATCGCCGTCGGTGCCGTCCTGGTCGCTCGGATCGAACTGGGCGAGCTGCTCTTCCGGCGGGCGGGTGCCGACGGTGACGTTGACGGTCTGGCGCTTGCCGTCGCGGATCAGCTCGATCGGGATACGCGTGCCCGGGGTGACGTTGCTGACGATGTAGGACAAGGTCTGGTCCGGGGTCACGTCCTTGCCGTTGACCTTGACGATCACGTCGCCCTGCTTGATCCCCGCCTTCTCGGCCGGCTGGCCCGGCTCGACGCGCGCGACCAGCGTGCCGCGGTCCGACGGCAGGCCGAAGCCGGCCGCCAGGTCCTTGGTCAGGTCCTGCATCGCGATGCCGAGATAGCCGCGGGTGATCGTCTGGCCCTTCATCAGCTTGTCGATGATCGGCTTGGCTTCCTCCGCCGGGATCGCGAAGCCGATGCCGACATTGCCGCCGGTGGGCGAGAGGATCTGCGAGTTGATGCCGATCACGTTGCCGTTCAGGTCGAACATCGGGCCGCCCGAATTGCCGCGGTTGATCGAAGCATCGGTCTGGATGAAGCGGTCATAGGCGCCGGTGCCGGTGACGCGGTGCGTCGCCGAGATGATGCCGGAAGTGACGGTGCCGCCCAGGCCGAACGGATTGCCGATCGCCAGGATCCAGTCGCCGACGCGGGCGCGGGCCGAATCGCCGAACTTGACGAAGGGCAGGTTCGCGCCGTCGATCTTGAGCACCGCGAGGTCCGACGCCTGATCATGGCCGATCAGCTTCGCCTTGAAATCGCGCCCGTCGGCCAGCGTGACGGTGATCGATTCGACTACCGCGCCCTGCGCACCCGCCGAGATCACATGGTTGTTGGTGACGACATAGCCGTCGGCCGAGATGATGAAGCCCGAGCCGAGCGACTGCGCCTCGCGCGTCACCGACTGGCCCTGGCCCAGGCCGAACATCTCGAACGGCGTGCCGGCGAACGGATTGGCGTTCACCTTCACGCGCTGCGTGGTCGAGATGTTGACGACCGCCGGCTGGAGACGGGCAACGAGATCGGCGAAGCTCATCGGCGCGCCGGCCTTGGGGGCCATCGCCTGGATGGTGCCCGGCTCGTTCTGCGCGGTCTGCGCGCCGGCGGGCTGGTTGAGCGAGAGCGCGGTGGCGGCGCCACCCAGCAGGATCGCGGTAGTCAAGGCGTAGGCGTAACGCACGGGGTCATTTCCTCTCGAAAGGAATGGTGTTCGTCTCAAACCGCGCTTCTACCCAGCGCGGCTGAACCTGATTTGAATATGAACGAGCGGACAGACTCATCGTTGCCCGGTGAACTCCCGCAGATAGGCGTTGTTCGGCGACAGGATGATCTGGCTCTCGCCCTTGGCGTCCGGGCTCAGGAAGGTGGTCCGGTACGACTGCATCGCGCGGTAGAAGTCGTAGAATTGCGGATCCTTGTTGAACGCCGCCGCATAGATCTGCGCCGCCTGCGCCTGCGCGTTGGCACGGATGATCTGCGCGTCCTTGAGGCCTTGCGCCTTGATCGTCTCCGCCTCCTGGCGGCGCGCGGTGGCCATGCGGGTGAGCGCGCTGGTCAGCGGCGAGCCCGAGGGCAGCTCTGTCTGCTTGATCCGCACGTCGACGATCTGCACGCCATACTGGCTGGCGAGCCGCTGGAGCGAATCCTGGACATTGTCCATCACCTGGCCGCGCTCGGGGCTGAGCAGCGTGCTCGACCGGCGTTTGCCCAGCTCGTTGCGCAGCGACGAGCGCAGCAGCGGCTGGAGCTGTTCGCGCAGCCGCTCCTCGGTGCCCACCGTCACCACCATCCGCAGCGGATCGGTGACGCGGTAGCGGGCATAGGCGTCGATCTCCAGCCGCAGCTGGTCGGTCGACAGCACGGGCTCGTCGGGCAGGTCGACGTCGAGGATCCGCTTGTCGACCCACACCAGGCGGTCGACGAACGGGATGCGGAACACCGGGCCGGCATTGGTGCGGCCGAAGCCCTCGCCGGCCTTGTAGGCGTTGACCGTGCGGTACGGCTTCTCCAGCCGCAGCACGACGACCTGCTTGGTTTCCGGCACGATCGCCACGGTGCTCATCAGCACGATCAGCACGACGATCACGCCGACGACGAGCGCGATCGGGTTGCGGGCCCAGGCGATCACTTGGCGCCTCCCGAATTCTGCGCATCGGCCGGCGCATTGCCCCGGCGCAGCGCCGGCAGCGGCAGGTAGCTGTTCACGCCCGGTGCCTCGACGATCGTCTTGTTGGTGTTGGCCAGCACGGCCTCCATGGTTTCGTAATAGAGCCGGCGCTTGGTCACTTCGGGGGCCAGCTTGTACTGTTCGTAGATCTTGTCGAACTCGGCGGCCTCGCCCTGCGACGCGGCGATCACGCGCTGGGCATAGGCATTGGCGTTGTTGCGGTTCGATTCGGCTTCCTGCTGCGCGGCGGTGACGGCCTTGAAGTCGTCGTCGACCTGCGCGGGGGCGGCGGCCTTCTGGATCGCGACGCCCTGGATGCGAATGCCCGCGCCATATTCGTCGAGGATCTTCTGCATCGCCACCTGCGCCTCGGCTTCGATCTGCGAGCGGCCTTCGCCGATCGCGTCGTTGAGGCTGGTGGTGGAGATCACCGCGCGCATCGCGCTTTCCGCCGTGGCACGCACCGTCTCGCGCGGATCGGCGATCTGGAACACATAGGCCGAGGCGCTGCGCACGTCCCAGCGGACCGAATAGGCGAGGTCGACGATGTTCTGATCGCCGGTCAGCATCAGATTCTCGCCGCTGTTCGGGAAATTCTCGGTGCGGATGTTTCCGACATCGACGACGTCGACCAGCTGGAAGGGGGCGGGCAAGGTGAACTGGATGCCCGGATCGAGCGTGCCCGAATAGCGGCCGAGGAAGGTGACCACGCCCTTCTCGCGGGGCCCGATCGGGTGGATCGAGGTGTAGAGCACCCAAACCGCCAGCAAGCCGGCGATGATCAGCAGCCAGAGCCGCGCGCCGGTGGGCACGCCGGGGAGGCCGCCGCCACCGCCGCCGCTGCGGGCCCGCCGCCACAGCTCGTCGAGCGCGCTGGGCGAACCGGCGCGCGAGCGCCGGCCCTCGGGCGGGACGGACCACGGGTTGCGCGGGCCCCCGCCATTGCCGTCATCCTTGTCCGAGCCGCCGCCCCAGGGGCTTTTCGGCGGCTCGTTGTGGAAGGTGCCGGACAGCGCGTCGCGGCCAGAACTATTCACCATGCCAACCTTTATAAGCAGGGCGACGCGGATTTACAGTGGCGTCGGACGATTGTGTACCTATGTGCCGCCGCATGACTGATCCGCAGGACCTTTCCGCCGCCCTCGCCCCCGTGTCCGCCGGCCGCGCCACGGTGCGCCTGGAGGGCGGCCGCGCCAATGTCGTGCTCGACGTGACCGGCCTCGCGCCCGAGACCCGCGACGCACTCGAAGCCGAGGTGCGCAGCGCCGCCGCCGCGCTGCCGGGCGTGGCCGAAGTGCGCATTCTTCTCACCAGCGAGCGGCGCACCCGCCGCATCCTCGCCGTCGCCAGCGGCAAGGGCGGGGTCGGCAAGTCGACCGTCGCCGCCAATCTCGCCATCGCGCTCGCGCGGCGCGGGCTCAGGGTCGGGCTGGTCGATGCCGACATCTACGGCCCCTCGCAGCCCAAGTTGCTGGGGGTCGAGGGCGTGAAGCCGCAGGCGCGTGACAAAGTATTGCTGCCGATCGAAACCCCGTTCGGGCTCAGGATGCTGTCGATGGGCGGGCTCGTCGCCGAGGGGCAGGCGATCGCCTGGCGCGGGCCGATGGCGGGCGGCGCGCTCGGCCAGATGGTCGATGCCGATTGGGGCGATACCGAGCTGCTCGTGCTCGACCTGCCGCCCGGCACCGGCGACGTGCAGCTGACGATGATCCAGAAGCACAAGCCCGCGGGCGCGGTGATCGTCTCCACCCCGCAGGACCTCGCGCTGATCGACGCGACCCGCGCGATCGACCTGTTCAACAAGGCCGGGGTGCCGATCGTGGGCCTCGTCGAGAACATGGCCGGCTATTGCTGCCCGCATTGCGGCGGCGTCTCCGATCCGTTCGGCAGCGGCGGGGCGGAGAAGGCGGCGGGGGCGCTGGGCATCCCGTTCCTCGCCCGCATCCCGCTGGCGATGGAAATCCGCGCCGCTTCGGATGCAGGCACGCCCCCCGCCGCCGGCGATACGGACTCTTCCGGATCCTTTGTAACGCTCGCCGATTCGGTCTATGAATGGCTAAAGAGGTGATGCATGCCGCTGACGCGTGACGAAGACATCCGCACCCTGCTCGAGGAAACGCGCACCATCGCGATGGTCGGCGCGTCCGATCGTCCCAATCGACCCAGCAATGGCGTGATGCTGCTGCTGCAGCGGCACGGCTACCGCGTCATCCCGGTCAATCCGCGCATTACCGGTGAACATATTCACGGCGAGTTCGTCTTCCGCGAGCTCGACCAGATCGGCGTGCCGCTCGACATGGTCGATATCTTCCGCAAGTCGGCGGATGCCGGCGCGGTGGTCGACGCGGCGATTGCGGCGGGTGCCAAGTCGGTATGGCTGCAGCTCGACGTGATCGACCATGACGCCGCGGCCCGCGCCGAGGCGGCGGGGCTCAAGGTGGTGATGGACCGCTGCCCGGCGATTGAGATCCGCCGCCTCGGCCTGGCGCCGCTCGCCGCCGCCTGATCAGAGCGCGGCGAGCGCCGCGCGCAGCCGCGCCACGTCGCGCGCATCCTGGTAGAGGCCCAGCCCGATCCGCAGCACGTCGCCGCGCACGTCGGTGACGATCTCGTCCGCCAGCAGCGCCGCCTGCCACGCGGCCGCTTGCCGGCTGCGCAGCGCGACGAAACGCGCCTGCGGCGCCTCCGGCGCGGCGGGGTTGATCCGCTCGGCATCGAGGGGGAAGTCCTCCAGCAACGCCGTCCGCAGCGGCGCGACATGGGCGTTGATCGCCGCCGTCGTCAGCCCCTCGCGCGCCAGCATCTCGCGCACCGCGACGAAGCGGTAGAGCCCCGACGGATCGAAGGTCGCGCCGAGGAAGCGGCGGGCGTCGGGCGCATAGCCGATCCGGCCCGGCGGCAGCGCGAGGTCCTCGAACTCGGCATACCAGCCGGTGATCTCCGGCCGCGGCCCGAAGCCCGGCGGCGCATGGAGGAAGCCGACGCCTTCGCCCGCCATCGCATATTTGTACCCGCCCGCGACGTAGAACACCCGGTCCGCCACCGCCGACAGGTCGGTCTCCACCGCCATGAAGCCATGATAGCCGTCGATCAGCACCCACGGCCCCTCGGGCCGCGCCAGCGCCGCGAGGTCGGCAAGCCCATCGAAGATATGGCCGGTGCCGAACTGGACATGGCTCGCCACGATCAGGTCGAATCCGCCGCGCTGCGCCGTGGCGACGATCTCCCCCATCGGCACGCGGGTGACCACCGCCGTGCCCGCTTCTTCCCAGCGCAGCGACTGGCGGCGGAAGCTGTGGAACTCGCCGTCGGTGGCGAGGATGCGCAGCGGCCGGCGCGGGCCCATCGCGGAGACGATCCGCAGCAGCAGTTCGTGCGTGTTGGCCGCGAACACCACTGTCGACGGATCGGGCAGGTGCAGCTCGGCGGCGACATGCGCCTGGGCGGCGGGCCAGATTGCGTCCATTACCCGGCCCCATTTGCGGTCGGCGAGCCGCGCGGCATCGTCCCACGCCGCCTGCTGGCCGAGCCACGAGGCGTCGGGCCAGAGATGGTGGCTGTGCGCGGCGAAGTGCAGCCGGTCCGGCGCTGCGGCGAGCGATCGCTGGAACAGGTGCTTGAAGCTGCTCACAGGTCGGTCCTGAGCGACCAGAGCTCGGGAAAGGCGCGCTTGGCGAGCGTCGATTCGAGATAGGACACGCCCGGCGTGCCGCCGGTCCCCGGCTTGCCGCCGATCACCCGGCTGACGGTGAGCACATGCTTGTGCCGCCAGGTCGCCATCGCATCGTCGATATCGACCAGCTTCTCGGCGAGCTGGTACAGGTCCCAGTAGCGATTGGTGTCGCGGTACACCTGGCCCCAGGCGGCGCGGACCGCGTCGCTCGGCTGATAGGGCGTCGGCCAGTCGCGGTGCAGCACGGCGTCGGGCAGGTCGAACCCGGCGGCGGCGAGCGCGGCATTGGCGTCGTCCCACAGGCTCGGCAGAGCGGCGGCCTCGTCGGTGAGCGGCCCCGGCACCCCGCCGCCGCGCAGTCCCAGCATCGTCTCGACCGCGCGGAACTGGTCCGACTGGAAGCCCGAGCTGCCGCCGAGCACCGAGCGGAAGCGGGTATAGTCGCTGGGCGTCATCGTCGCGAGCACGTCCCAGCTCAGCGTCATCACCGCCTGGATGCGGCTCACCCGCGCCAGGCCCTTGTACGCCTCGATCAGCTTGCCCGCGCGGACCAGCCCCTTGGCGAGGTGCAGCTCGGCGAGGATCTGCTTGAGCCACAGCTCCTTGGTCTGGTGGATGATGATGAACAGCAGCTCGTCATGCCGGTCCGACAGCGGATGCTGGGCGGCGAGCAGCTGGTCGAGGGCGAGATAGCGCCCATAGGTCATGCCTTCGGTCATGCCGGCGACGCTAGCAGCGGGGCGGGAAACGGCAATGGGGGGGGCGGCTTCACCACCCGGGAGGACAATCTATCGCCTGTCGTACAACGGTCTGGATCGGCCAATCAAATAGAAGCAGCAGTTCCGCTCACTCTGCGGCCGCCAATCACAGCGAACGATGTAATGCGGGAAGCGAGAGTGAGAGCCCTTCGCCTATCCGAGCAAACCCAACGAAGATAGGCGGGAAACGTCCGCGGCGAGAGCATCTCGCCATGCCAAATCTCGATGTCGAAAGCCGTAGCCGGCCTCCAGAATTTCGCCGATGATCCGTGCAACAAACTTACCAATCTCCGGCAAGCCGGAAACCTCGAGCGCCCATCCCATCGGCTCAAAATGCACGAACTGGTTGCGCACTTCATCGTGGAATCGCCTAATCCAAGTGAGCTCCCTATCGGAAATTGCGATGCCCGCACTGTTGCTGCGGTCACCCGCCGAATACGGCTTGCGCACGGCTTTCAGGAGATCGGGTAGAGACATTAACTCGGTGCGAGGCACTTCCGCCGCGGGATTAGTACGACGCTTTTCAACAAACGATATCCACTCAGCAGCATTGCGTTTTGTCACCGCCCCGACCGGAGCCAGGGAAGTTGTAAGGTGGCAGACGCACGCTCCTTGGAGTGCAGAATGCAATGCGAGCGCGAACCATTTCCAGGCCTGCGGATCGGATTTGACGTAATCGATGCAGCGCAATGCATGCCGGAGCGACCCCGCAACATCCTCCGATTCATCGGAGTAAATCCAGAGATCTTCCTCCACCGTCATACTTGCTTCGCATAGGCTGCCA
Organism: Sphingomonas trueperi; assembly: GCF_011927635.1. Classification (GTDB taxonomy): domain Bacteria; phylum Pseudomonadota; class Alphaproteobacteria; order Sphingomonadales; family Sphingomonadaceae; genus Sphingomonas; species Sphingomonas trueperi. The sequence continues at coordinate 249,779 of NZ_JAATJB010000001.1, read as the reverse complement.
ATCAGCGGATGAGAAGATGGTTCTAAGTCACATGCCTTAACCGCCTTGAACCGTTACCGCTACCACCACCCCTCCCCTACCAACCTCCCCTTCCCCTCCCCGCCGCACCGCGCTAAGGCCCCTCGCGAATCTTCGCATTCGCAGCACCCCCGACGGTGCGCCCGCGCGGTCTATAATGGGCTGCGTCCACCGAGCGCCCGGCGGACCAGATAGGGAAAGGACCCCGCGCCTCATGACCGCCATCGGCAACGATACGCTCGGCACGCGTGACTCGCTCACCGTCGCCGGCAAGACCTACAGCTTCTACTCGCTCCCCAAGGCGGCGGCGAAGCTCGGCGACGTCAGCCGCCTGCCCTTCTCGATGAAGGTGCTGCTGGAGAACATGCTCCGCTTCGACGACGGCGTGACCGTCACCCCCGAGGATGCCCAGGCCATCGTCGACTGGCAGCAGAACCCCAAGGCCCCCAGCCGTGAGATCCAGTATCGCCCTGCGCGCGTGCTGATGCAGGACTTTACCGGCGTGCCCTGCGTGGTCGACTTGGCGGCGATGCGCGACGCGATCACCAAGCTCGGCGGCGACGCGGCCAAGATCAACCCGCTGGTGCCGGTGCACCTCGTGATCGACCACTCGGTGATGGTCGACGAGTTCGGCACGCCCCAGGCGTTCGATGACAACGTCAAGCTCGAGTACGAGCGCAATGCCGAGCGCTACGAGTTCCTCAAGTGGGGCTCGAAGGCGCTCAACAATTTCTCGGTGGTCCCGCCGGGCACCGGCATCTGCCACCAGGTGAACCTCGAATATATCGCCCAGTCAATCTGGTCGTCGGTCGCGCCCGATGGTGCCACGATCGCCTATCCGGACACGCTGGTCGGCACCGACAGCCACACGACGATGGTCAACGGCCTGGGCGTGCTCGGCTGGGGCGTGGGCGGCATCGAGGCGGAAGCCGCGATGCTCGGCCAGCCCGTGTCGATGCTGATCCCCGAAGTCGTCGGTTTCAAGCTCACCGGCAAGCTGGCCGAGGGCATCACCGCGACCGACCTGGTGCTCACCGTCACCCAGATGCTGCGCGCCAAGGGCGTCGTCGGCCGCTTCGTCGAGTTCTACGGCCCCGGCCTGCACGCGATGACGCTCGCCGATCGTGCGACCATCGCCAACATGGCGCCGGAATATGGCGCGACCTGCGGCTTCTTCCCGATCGACGACAAGACGCTCGACTATATGCGCCTCACCGGCCGCAGCGAAGAGAATGTCGCGCTGGTCGAGGCCTATGCCAAGGCGCAGGGCATGTGGCACGGCGAGGATGCGGTGGAGCCGATCTTCACCGATACGCTCGAGCTCGACATGTCGACCGTGCGTCCGTCGCTCGCCGGCCCCAAGCGCCCGCAGGACCGCGTCAGCCTCGACAGCGTCGACGAAGTGTTCAACGGCGACCTGACCAAGGTGTACAAGAAGGAGCAGCCCGCGCGCGTCGGCGTCGAGGGTCGCGACCATGACATCGGCGACGGCGACGTGGTGATCGCCGCGATCACCAGCTGCACCAACACCTCCAACCCGTCGGTGCTGATCGCCGCCGGCCTCGTCGCCCGCAAGGCGCGCGAAAAGGGCCTGACCCGCAAGCCGTGGGTGAAGACCTCGCTCGCCCCGGGCTCGCAGGTCGTGACCGACTATCTGAACAAGGCCGGCCTCACCGAGGATCTCGACGCGATCGGCTTCAACCTGGTCGGCTATGGCTGCACCACCTGCATCGGCAATTCGGGTCCGCTCGCCGAGCCGATCTCGGCCGCGATCAACGGCAACGACATCGTCGCCGCCTCGGTGCTGTCGGGCAACCGCAACTTCGAGGGCCGCGTCTCGCCGGACGTCCGCGCCAACTTCCTCGCCTCGCCGCCGCTGGTCGTCGCCTATGCGCTGAAGGGCACGGTGACCGAGGACATGTACGAGACGCCGATCGGCACCGGTTCGGACGGCAACCCGGTGTTCCTCAAGGACATCTGGCCCTCGAACGAGGAGATCCAGGGCCTGATCAACGCCAACATCGACGACGAGATGTTCCGTTCGCGCTACGGCAACGTCTATCTGGGCGACAGCCACTGGCAGGGCATCTCGGTGACCGTGTCGGACACCTATGCCTGGCCGACCAGCTCGACCTACATCCACAACCCGCCCTATTTCGAGGGCATGTCGATGACCCCGGCGCCGGTGCAGGACATCGTCGACGCCAAGCCGCTGGCGATCCTGGGCGATTCGATCACCACCGATCACATCTCGCCCGCCGGCAGCATCAAGGCGGATTCGCCCGCCGGCGCGTTCCTCCAGTCGCACCAGGTCGCGAAGAAGGACTTCAACAGCTACGGCGCGCGCCGCGGCAACGATGAAGTCATGGTCCGCGGCACCTTCGCCAACATCCGCATCAAGAACGAGATGGTGCCGGGCGTCGAAGGCGGCATGACCAAATATGCCGGCGAAGTGATGCCGATCTACGACGCCGCGATGCGCCACAAGGCCGACGGCACCGCGCTCGTCATCGTCGCGGGCAAGGAGTACGGCACCGGCTCGTCGCGCGACTGGGCGGCGAAGGGCACCAACCTGCTCGGCGTGCGCGCGGTGATCACCGAGAGCTTCGAGCGTATCCACCGCTCGAACTTGGTCGGCATGGGCGTGCTGCCGCTGCAGTTCGCCGAGGGCGTGACCCGCGAGACGCTGAAGCTGGACGGCTCGGAAACCTTCACCATCACCGGCGTCGCGGGTCTCCGCCCGCGCCAGGACGTGGAAGTGAAGCTGACCCGCGCCGACGGCTCGTCGGAAACCTTCCTCACCCGTTGCCGGATCGATACCGTCAACGAGCTGGAATATTTCCTCAACGGCGGCATCCTGCACTACGTGCTGCGCAAGCTCGCGGCCTGATCCGTCGCGAACCGCTAAAGACCGGCGTCCTCCGCAGGGAGGGCGCCGGTTTTTTTGTGGCTATGGTCTTTGCGCCGAGATATTCACGAACGTGAATATGTGTGATGTTCTTGTGACACAAGGTTTCACCAAAACAAAAAATTGTAACATTTCCTGCTTGACCGGGTGCCGCCGCCTCCATCACCTTGGTTAACGATCGGTAAACCGGGATTCGGTGCGATCGAAGTCATCGACCAAAATGGGGGTTCGGATGAAGACGACGAAGATCAAGGCGCTGCTCGCGACTGCCACGGCATTCGGACTGGCGATTACTGCGGCACAACCTGCGGCCGCGCAGACGAAGATCGTGCTCAACGACATCGGCGGCGTGACCGGATCGCCGGCGGAACTCGGCTTCAAGATCGCCGCGAGCTATTGGGAAAGCGTGCTCACCAACAACGTCACGCTGCACTTCGACGTCGGCTTCGCCAAGCTGGGCCCCAACATTCTGGGCGGTGCCAGCAGCAACCTCTACACCAATGTCGGGATCGACAGCTATTATGGCGCGCTCGCGGCCACCGGCACGTCGGCGCTGGACGCGAGCGTGCTCTCGCATCTCGCGCCGCTCAGCGGCTCGGGGAGCGTGTCGGCGATCGTGCCCAACTACGCCCAGCCCGCGACCCTGGACGGCGTCGCCGCCACGGGCACGCGCCTCACGCCGGATGGCAAGGCGATCAGCAACACCATGGCGCTCAGCACCGCCAATGCGCAGGCGCTGGGGGCTGCGGCGGCCGCGGTGGACGGCACGATTCGGTTCTCCAGCGATTTCGCGTTCGACTTCAATCCCACGGACGGGATCCAGGCCGGCACCATCGACTTCGTCGGCGTCGCCATCCACGAGATTGGCCATACGCTGGGCTTCCTAAGTGGCGCGGACGATTTCGATTATTCGGTCGGCTCGGGGTTCAAGACCGACAATTACTGGTGGGCCTATGCGCTCGACCTGTTCCGCTACAGCGGCGACGGCGAGCTGAACTGGGCGTTCGACCAGCCCTCCTATTTCTCGATCGACGGCGGCGCGACCGCCTTCCAGGGGGATGCCTATTTCTCGACCGGCGAGAATAATGGCGATGGCTGGCAGGCGTCGCACTGGAAGGCGAACAACACCTGCAGCAACTATGTCGGCGTGATGAATCCCTATACCTGTTTCGGGCAGATGGACGAAGTCACCGCCGCCGATCTCGCGCTGATGGATGCGATCGGCTGGAACCTGAACGTCGATGTCCTCGCCAACGGGGGCTATAACTTCACCACCAAGGAGGTCGCCCAGGCCTGGATCGCCGCCGGCGGCGCGGTGCCGGAACCGGAAAGCTGGACGATGCTGATCCTCGGCTTCGGCGCGATCGGCGGCATGATGCGCTATCGCAACCGTTCGCGGCAGGTTCGCTTCGCCTGACAGGCATGCTATAACGTATTGGACGGCCTCGCTTCTTCGGAAGCGAGGCCGTTTTTTGTGGTACGTTATGTCGGCCGATCCGTCCGTTTCGCACCCAGCTTCGCTTTTCCGTTGCCCGCATTCCGCGCAAACTGTGCGCCAGAAATGCCGCGCTCGGGCGGCGGGGAAGGGCTCTGATGCGCATGGGGACGCTACAGCTATTTGCCGCCAGCGCGGTGGCGCTGCTGGCGCTTGCGACGCCGGCCGGAGCGCAGACTCATATCATCCTGCACGACATCGGTGGTGTAACGGGTTCGCCGGCCGACAGGGCATTCAAGATCGCGGCGAGCTATTGGGAATCGGTCCTCACCAACAACGCGACGATTCACATCAATGTCGGATTCCAGGCGCTCGACCCAGACGATCTGGGAGGGACCAGCTTCCGCTATTATGATGGCATCACCATCGCCAGCTACCAGAATGCGTTGGCGGTGACGGGTACCACCGCCCTGGATGCGCAGGCCGCGAGCCACTTCCAGCCGCTGAGCAGCGCCGGCACGCCGACCGTGCTGATCCCCGCCTATGACGACCCCGTTAAAAAGGACGGCGTCGCCACCGCGGGCACGCGCGTCGCTCCCGACGGCAGCATCATCGGCAGCACCATCGCGCTGACCGGGGCCAATCTGAAGGCGCTGGTGAACAATGTGAGTGGCCTGGATGCGGAGATCATCTTTTCGAGTGTGCAGGCGTTCGACTTCAACCCGGCGGACGGGATCAGTGCCGGAAGCTACGACTTCATCGGTACGGCAATCCACGAGATCGGGCATGCACTGGGCTTTACCAGCGGCGTCGACACGTTCGACAATGTCGTGGGTCCGGTCCAGCGTATCGACAACATTCCGGTTGCTTATGGGATGGACCTGTTCCGCTACTCCGCCCCCGGCCAACTCGACTGGGGATTCAATGCACCCGCTTATTTCTCGCTCGACGGCGGGGCGACGGCGCTTGGCGGTAACGCCTATTTCTCGACCGGCGAATATAATGGCGATGGCTGGCAGGCCTCGCACTGGAAGGTCGTAGGCGGCTGCACCGGCTTTATCGGGATGATGAATCCCTATTCGTGCGATGGCACGGTCGATGTGGTGACGGCGGCCGACCTGGCGGTATTCGACGCGATCGGCTGGAACCTGAACGTCAACCTGTTGGCAAACCCAACATATCAAATGTCGACGGCGCAGATCTACCAAGCGTACAATATCGCGCACCCGTTCGGAACTTTTGCGCCCGTGCCGGAGCCGGCGGCGTGGGCAATGCTCATCGCGGGCTTCGGCTGCGTCGGCATGGCGAGGCGCTACTCGATCTCCAAGCTTCGCGATCAGCGTTTGGTGCTGAGGATTCCGCTCGCCTTTTTGGTACCGGTCGTGGCCGGCGTGCTGATGGGGGGATTGTAGACCGAGCGACGGCCTATGGGGCACGTCGCCGTTGCCCTGGCTGCGGTCGAGCCGGGCCCCGCGGTGCTCCGCGAAGCCCGGTGCCGCTCAGCGGCCGATGCCGAGCAGTTCGATCTTGAACAGCAAGGTCGCGCCGCCCGGGATCGGGCCTTTACCCTGGAAGCCATAGCCCAGCTCGGCTGGGACCGCGATTTCGATGGTATCCCCCACGCCCATCAACGGTACGGCGATCTGCCAGGCGCGGATCAGCCGGTCGAGCGGAAAGCGCGCGGGCGGGCCGCCGTACGAGCTGTCGAACTCGCTGCCGTCGACGAAGGTGCCGGCATAGTGCAGCGTCACCATGTCGCTGACGCTCGGGTGCTGGCCCGAGCCGTCGCCCTTCACCCGCCGCCAGCGCAGGCCGCCTTCGAGCACGCGCCAGCCCTGTGCCGAGCCGCGGCTGGCGAGTGCAAGCGACTGGGCGCTCTGCCAGCGCAGATCCTGCGAGCGATCGACCGGGGCTTCCTGCGCCATGGCGGGGACGGCGAACAGCAGTGCCGCCGCTGCGAGCAGTGCGCGCGCCATCAGCCTAGCACCCGGCCGGCAACGGCGTCGAGCTTCGCCAGCAGCTGCGGATCGCGGCCTGAGGGGGCGGTGATCAGCGCCATGTCGAGGCAGGTGTCGATCGGCGAGGGCGCGCGTTCCTCGGGCAGGTTGCGCAGCAGGTGCATCACCATCTTCCGGGCCTTCTCCGCATTGTTCGAGAGCTGGGCGATCACTTGCGCCACGTCCACCGCTTCCTCGCCTTCGCGCCAGCAGTCATAATCGGTGACCATGCCAACCAGCGCATAGGGCAGCTCCGCCTCGCGGGCGAGCTTGGCCTCGGGCATCGCGGTCATGCCGATGATGTGGCAGCCCCAGCTGCGGTAGAGGTTGCTCTCGGCGCGGGTCGAGAATTGCGGGCCTTCCATCGCCAGATAGGTACCGCCGACATGGGTGGTGGCACCCGCCGCCTGCGCCGCCTCGGCCGCCAGCGCAGAGAAGCGCGGGCACACCGGATCGGCCATCGACACATGCGCGACCATGCCGGTGCCGAAGAAGCTGGAGGGACGACCCTTGGTGCGATCGATGAACTGGTCGGCGATGGTGAAGGTGCCCGGCGCGCGCTCCTCGGCCAGCGAGCCGACCGAGGAAACCGCCAGCACGTCGGTGACGCCCAGCCGCTTCAGCACGTCGATATTGGCCGGCACGTTGAGGTCCGAGGGGCTGATGCGGTGGCCGCGGCCGTGGCGGGGCAGGAACACCACCTTCACATGCCCGACATGGCCGACGAAGCAGGCATCCGATGGCGTGCCCCAGGGGCTCGCCACCTCCACCCATTCGCCGTCCTCGATGCCCTCGACATCGTATAGGCCCGAACCGCCGATGATTCCGATCGTCCAACCGCTCATGCGCCACCCTTTGCTGCGTTGCGGCGGGCATAGGCGAAATAGACGACGAGACCCAAGAGGTTCCAGCAGCCGAACCAGAGTTGAGTCTGGGTCGGCAGGCTGAGGAAGAGGTAGAGGCAGCCGAAGATCGCGCCGAGCCCGACGACCCAGGCGGCCGGGGTGCGGAACGGGCGGGCGAGATCTGGTGCGCGGCGGCGAAGCACCAGCAGGCACAGGCCCACCGCGGCGAAGGCGGTGAGCGTGCCGGCATTGGCGAGCGCCGCGATCTCGTCGATCGGGAGGAAGGCGGCGAAGACGCTGACGATGGCGGCGGTGAACAGCGTGATCCGAACTGGCGACCCGCGGCGCGAGACCTTGGCGAGGCTCTTGGGGAGTAGCCCGTCGCGCGCCATCACGAAGAAAATGCGGCTCTGGCCGAACAGAAAGCCCAGGATCACGGTGGGCAGCGCGATGATGGCGCTCAGCGCCAGGAACTTGGCGACGCCTGGCTGGCCGATCTCGCGCAGGATCAGCGCCAGCGGCTCGGGGCTGTCGGCGAAGCGCGTGTAGGAAAGCGCGCCCACCGCGGCGAGGGCCACGATCATGTAGATGGCGACGCACACCACCATCGATCCGACGATGCCGATGGCGAGATCGCGGCCGGGATTCTTGGCTTCCTCGGCAGCGGTAGATATCGCGTCGAAGCCGTAGAATGCGAAGAAGATGATCGCGGCAGCGGCCATCATGCCGCGCTCCACCCCGTCGCTCGCATGCTTGGCGAAGCCGAACGGCGCGAACGGGTCGAAATTGGCGGCATCGAAATAGGGCAGGGCGACCACGACGAAGACGGCGAGCGCGACGAGCTTCACCGCGACGAGGATCGCGTTGAGCGTCGCGCTTTCGCGGGTGCCGAGGATCAGCAACCCGGCGACCAACCACACGACGAACAGCGCCGGCACGTTGACGCCCCAATGCGCCACCTGTCCGGCGACCATCTGCGGGCCGTGGGTGAGCTCGGGCGGTACGCCCATCCCGAGCAGGAACGGCGTCGCATAGCCCGACCAGCCGACCGCGACGGTGGCGACGACGAGGGTGTACTCCGCGAGCAGGCTCCAGCCAACCACCCAAGCGACGATCTCGCCGAGGGCCACATAGCTATAGGTATAGGCGCTGCCCGAGGTGGGAATGCTCGTCGCCAACTCGGCATAGGCGAGCGCGGCGCAGGCGCAGATCGCGCCTGCCACGACGAAGGACAGGATCACGGCGGGCCCTGCCCGGTCCGCGCCGACTCCGATCAGGGTGAGAATGCCCGTGCCGACGATCGCGCCGACCCCCAGCGCCACCAGATGATACCAGCTCAGCGTACGCGCCAGGCGATGCCCGTGCGGCTGGTCTTCCGCTGCGGTAATGGGTTTCAGACGGAACAGACTGGCCATGGATCCTCCCCTTTGTTCTTGGCCCGGCGGTGATAGCGGGGTGGGGGGATGGGGCAAGCCTGTGTCCCTCCCGCTTCTTTACGCCCCTCCCGCCTGCGGGAGGGGCGGGGGGAGGGTGTGTCGTGGAGGTTCTTTCCTGGACGGTGTCGCCCGCTACCCTTACACACCCTACCCTAACCCCTCCCGCAGGCGGGAGGGAAACTAGAAGAAGGGGCGCAGGAAGCCGGAAGAACGGCGCCGCTTACTGCTGGCTGCAGCTCGTCAGCTTCGCCGCCTCGGACGACTTGGCGACCGCATCGCCTTCCTTCACCTGGTAGAGCAGCGGCCAGCGCTTGCCGGTGACGAACAGCCGCTTGGTCGCCGCGTCGTAGGCGACGCCGTTGGCGACGTTATCGGTGCCGCGGTCCTTCGGGCCCAGGTCGCTCACGTCGAGGAAGCCGGTGACCTTGCCGCTGACGGGGTCGATCTTGGCGATCAGGTTGGTCTGCCAGATATTGGCGTAGATCTGCCCGTCGACCCATTCGAGCTCGTTGAGATTGGCGACCGGGCAGCCATTGGCGGTCACCCGCAGCGTCGAGGTGACCTGCATCGAGTTGGGGTCGAGGAAGCGCAGCACGGGCGTGCCGTCGCTCATGATGATCGCCTTGTCGTTGCGCGTCAGGCTCCAGCCTTCGCCGGTATAGGAGAAGGTGCCGCGCGGCTCGAACTTGTCGAGGCCGTAGATGAAGCCGGTCTTGTCCTGCCAGGTGAGCTGGAACAGCTTGTCGCCCCAGGCGACGATGCCTTCGCCGAAATAGGGGGCGGGAAGCGAGGTTTCCTGCTGCACCTTGCCGGTGGCGGGGTCGAGCTTGCGGATCACCGATTCGCCGATCTGGCCGGTGCTCTCGTACATCGCGCCCTTCTCGAAGAAGAGACCTTCAGTGAACGATCCGGTATCGTGCGGCAGCGTCGCGACGGCGACGGCGCGCACCACGGGAATGCCGCTCGGCTTGATCCGGGTGAAGGCGAAGGCGGCGCCTCCGACCAGCACGATCGCGGCCAAGACCACCAACAGGATGCGCTTCATCGGAACCTCTTCGCTTCTACGTGCCACCACCCAAGCCGAAGCCGGGCGGCCGTGTAAACCCCTGGCGCGCCAGATCGCTTCGGCCATGATGCTGCCATGGCGGCAGGATGCCGCCCTGCCGCCACGTCGATCAGGCTTAACATCGTCGAAATTTTTGTTCGCCCTCGGTGTGGATCGGCCGTGAAGGCATCGTCTTTCGATCGAGTGGGGAGGAACTGGTCAAGCCAGGAACCGGGCGGCGGCAAACACTTAGCTGCCGTTCTGGTTCTGGAGTCGGTCCCCTGCGTCCATTCGAACCGACGGGATGCTCGCAGCGATGTTTCTGGATTTTTCGAAGGACCCGTTCGGCTGGCGGCCGCAAGGTCCGGATCTGCATTGGACCGTGCTGATCCCGTTCTTCAACGAGCGCGACTATCTTCCCGCGACGATCCAGAGCCTCGCGCAGCAGACCACGAGGTGCACGCTGGTGCTGGTCGACAATGGTTCGAACGATGGCAGCGCCGAGGTGGCCGAGGCATGCTGCCGGGCGAACAAGCTCGACTATCTGCTGATCACCGAACGCACGCCGGGCAAGGTCGCTGCGCTGCGCGCAGGACTCGGCTGGGTGCGCACCCGCTGGGTGGCGACCTGCGATGCCGACACCGTCTACCCGCCCCATTATCTCGCGGCGGCGGAGGCGATTCTCTCGCGTCCCGGGCATGTCGTCGCCGGTGCCTTTTATATCGCACGAGAGACGGACGTGCGCGCCCGGATCCGCGAGGCGCGACGCTTCCTCACCGCCGCGCGGTTGCTGCCCGGGCAATGCCATGCCGGCGGTGCGGGCCAGGCCTTCTGCACGCGCAGCCTGCGCGCGGCGGGCGGCTTCGATGCCGCGCGCTGGAACTTCGTACTCGAGGATCACGAGGTGATCCACCGCGTGATGCGCAAGGGGCGCATGGGCTATTCGGGCGAGCTCTGGTGCACGCCGAGCCGCCGCAAGCGCGACCGCGATTCGATCCGCTGGACGCTGTTCGAACGGCTGCTCTACTCGGCCACCGCGCCGATCGCGGGCGACTGGTTCTTCTACGTCTTTCTCGCACGACGGCTGCAGCGCCGCCGCCTGCTGAGCAATCGCATTCGCGAGCGCCAATATCAGCATCTCGAAGGACCGGTACGTGTCGCGTCTCATTCTCTGCTCTGATGATTTCGCCTATTCGCCGGCGATCAGCGCCGCGATCGTCACCCTTGCCCAGGCCGGCAAGATCAACGCGGTCAGCTGCATGGCGCTGATGCCCGGCTGGGCGGAGGATTCGCGGCTGCTGGCGGACCTGCCGGCGCATGTCGAGATCGGGTTGCACCTGACGCTCACCGAGGAGGCACCGCGTACCGCGATGCCACGCTTCGCACCCGGCGGGCGGATGCCGGCGATTGACCCGCTGACCCGCATGGCGGGGCGCTGGGCGGTGCCGCTCGACGAAGTGGCGATGGAGATTTCCGCCCAGTTTGACGCCTTCTTCGCGGCGATGCGGCGCCCGCCCGCCTTCGTCGACGGCCACCAGCACGTCCATGCGCTTCCCGGCATCCGCGATCTGGTGCTGGCGGAAACGGTCGCGCGCGCGCCCGGTGCCTGGGTGCGCGATTGCACCGACAGTCCGCTGGCGATCCTGCGCCGTCCCTTTTCCAGCAAGGCGATCGGCAGCGCCTGGCACAGCCGGGGGTTGCGCAAGGCTGCCGCGGCACTGGGATTGCGCACCAATCGCGGCTTTTCCGGTCATTACGACTTTCGCGGCGACTATGCCGCGCTGTTCCCGCGTTTCCTCCGGGGGCCGGGGCCGATGCATCTGGTGATGTGCCATCCCGGTGCCGGCGAACGCGCCGGCGACCGTATCGCCGCAGCACGCATTGTCGAAGCCAAGGCCTTGCACCGGCTGCCGATCGCCGACATGGCTGGTGCCGAGGGACTGGCGTTTCCGGCCTGACCCTCGCGGGGATCGGGAAGGCGTGGGTGACGACGGGCTGAAGGCGGTGTTCCTGGCGCAGCGGCCGATGCTGCTGCGCCTGCTCGCTGCGCGGCTGGGGAATCGGGACGACGCCGAGGATGCGCTGCAGGACATGTGGCTGCGGATCGACCAGCTGGCGGAGCAGCCGATCGCCCAACCTGCCGCCTTTCTCTTCCGCGTCGCCGCCAACCTTGCCACCGATCGGCGTATCGCCGCCGGCCGCCGCGGCAGCCGCGATGCCGGCTGGATGGAGACGCAGCCGGGCGCCGAGGAGGTGCCCGATGCCGAGCGTACCCTCGTCGCCCGCAGCGAGTGGCAGGTGGTGGAGGAGACGATCGCCGAGATGCCCGAGCGAATGGCGACCGCGCTCCGCCTGTTCCGGATCGAGGAGCGCCCGCAGCGCGCGATCGCCGAGCAGCTGGGGATCACGGTGAGCGGCGTCGAGAAACTGCTGCAACGTGCATACCGGAAAATTCAGGAACGACTCGATTCCGGAGGTGCGGGTTCGGCCGGGCTGAATCGTCTCGATCATGAAAGGGGTTCCGACCGTGCAGGTTGAGACGGCAGACGCGATCGAGACGGCGATTGCCTGGCAGCTGCGGCTGGCGGAGGCAGACGAGGCCGTGTGGGCCGCATTCGTCGCCTGGCTGGAGGAAAGCCCCGCGCATGCCGCGGCCTATGATCGTGTCGCAGCGGCGGACCGGCTGGTTGCAGAGGTCCGCTTCCCCGAGCCTGCGCCCGTGGCGGAGAACGACAATTTGCCCGCCCCGCGCCGCTGGCTCTGGTGGACGGGCGGTGCAGCGGCGGCCGCGGCGCTCGCGATCGCGGTGGTGCCGACGATCCAGCCGCGCGCGCAGACCTATCAGATCGCCACCCGTGACGGCGAGCGCCGGACGATAGCTTTGGGCGACGGCACCCGGATCGAGCTGAGCGGCGGCACTCGGCTGACGCTGGACCACGCCAATCCGCGCGTCGCGACGCTCGATCGGGGCGAGGCGCTGTTCCATGTCCGGCACGACACGGCCGCGGCGTTCATGCTCAAGGTCGGCGACGTGGCGGTGCAGGATCTCGGCACCGTGTTCAACGTGACGCACCTGGGCGACCGGATGAGCGTCGCGGTCTCCGAAGGGTCGGTGGCGTTCCAGCCGGGCGGTACGGCGGTGACGCTGCGCGCCGGCGATGCGCTGTCCGCGCGCGACGATGGCGGCGATGTGACGCGTACCCGCGTAGCGCCGGCCCTTGTCGGCGGCTGGCGCAATGGGCGGCTGAGCTTTGCCGGCCAGCCCCTGCACGAGGTTGCAGGGGCACTGAAACGGCTTTACGGCACCGACATCGCCCTGCGGGGCACGCTGTCGGAAAGGCCGTTCACCGGTGTCGTTCATTTCTCGGGCGTCGCCGATCGCGATGTGCCGCGCCTTGCCGAATTGATCGGGGCGACGTGGCGTCGTGACGGGGGGCAGTGGATATTGGCGGAGCAGGGGCCGAGAACCCCTTAGTCTCGCGGCCCTTAGTCTCGCGCTCGCCCTGGCGCTGCCCGCCGTGCCGGCGCTGGCCCAACGCGGCACGATCACGCTTCCGGCCACCACGCTCGATCTCGCCATCGGCCAGCTGGCGCGGCAGACCGGCGCGGACATCGTCAGCACCGATCCCGGCCTACGCGCCATCCGCACACCGGCGGTGCGCGGTGCGCGCGACCTGGCAGCAGCGCTCCGGCAGCTACTGAAGAACAGTGGCTATCGTGCGCGACGGCTTACCGGCGGGGGCTACCGGATCGAACTTGGGTCTATCCCGCGCGCGCGGAAGCCGACGCCCGCCCCGCCGAGCGTCGCGCCGCCGCCGGACCCCGACATCGTCGTCACCGCCAGCAAGCAGCGGATCACGCTGCTGCGCTACCCGGGCAGCCTCACCCAGGTCGCCGACCGGAACGCGCTGCCGGGCACCGCCGCCGGCACGCTGAGCGATGCGGCGCACCAGGTGCCGATCCTGCAGAGTACCCAGCTGGGCGCGGGCCGCAACAAGGTGTTCATCCGCGGTATCGCCGACAGCAGCTTCAACGGCAGCACCCAGGCGCCGACCAGCGTCTATCTCGACGATGTCCAGCTCAACTATTCGGGCCCAGACTCCGGCTTGCGGCTGTACGACATGGCCAGCGTCGAGGTGCTCGAGGGGCCGCAGGGCACGCTGTACGGCTCGGGCGCGATCGGCGGAGTGATCCGGCTTACCTCAAACGCGGTGAACCTGCACGACGTCGCGACGGCTGCCACGGCCGGCGTCACCGCAACCGGCGGCGCCGAACCGGGGTACGATCTCGCCGGCATGCTCAATCTGCCGCTGTTGCAGGATACGGCCGGGGTGCGGCTGGTCGGCTATCACATCCGCGACGGCGGCTATCTGCGCGACCCGGATCGCAATCTCCGCGACGTCAATCGCAGCAATACCAGCGGCGTGCGCGCGGCGGTCCGCGTCGCGCCGGGCGAAGACTGGCAGGTGGAAGCGAGCGGGGCCGGGCAGTGGATCGACGCAGCCGACGGCCAATATGCCGAGCGCCTGGAAGGGGCCCTCGCCCGGCGCACGCTGCTCGCCCAGCCCTTCGGCAACCGGCTGTTGTTCAGCCGGCTGGTGGTCGGCAAGGATTGGGATAACGGCCTGCGCTTCGTCTCGGCGAGCGGAGTCACCGGCTACGAAACGCACGAAATTTTCGATGCGACGCCGCGAAGTGCACGCGGCGCGGTGCTGGGCCCGCGAACGATCTACCGCGCCAACCACGACAAGGAACTGCTCAGCCAGGAGGCACGGCTGTCGCGGTCGCTGCCCAACGGCAATAGCTGGGTCGCCGGCTTCACGCTGGTGAGCGACCGCGACGTGCTGACCCGCAGCTTGGCCCAGCCGGGACGGGAGGTCAGCATCGTCGGCGTCACCAATGTCACCAATGCCGTCTCCGGTTTCGGCGAAGCGACCTTCGCTCTCACGCCCAAGCTGTCGGTGACGATCGGCGGGCGCTATTCGAGTGCGCGTACCGATGGCGATCCCTCGGCGCAGGCGCGCCCGTCCAATTTCGTCAAGGGGCGGCTGACGCAGCGCCTCGACCCGACCTTCGCTGCTTCGTGGCGGCTCGCCTCCGATCTCGCGCTGTTCGCGCGCTTCCAGTCGGGCTATCGCACCGGGGGTCTTGCGGTAGCCCCGGGGATCGGCCGGGTGGCGGACTATAAGTCCGATGCGATCACGGTGGTGGAAACGGGCGTGCGCAAGCTGCGGCGCGGGGCAACCGGGCTCGCCGCATCGGGCAGCGTCTCCGCGGCCTGGTGGGAGAATGTACAGGCGGACCTGATCACGCGGTTGGGCCAGCCCTATACCGCCAATATCGGCAATGCGAAGATCGTCACGCTGGAGGGCAATCTCGACTGGGTGCCGGTGCGCGGGCTGCGGGCGCAGGGGGCGTTCCTGTTCACTGACAATCATGTCAAAGGGCCGATCGCCGATCTGTCCAGGCGCAACAACCGGCGCCTGCCGGAAACCCCGCCCTTCGCCGCGCATGCGGGCCTCTCCTATGCGTGGGAGGCATCGTCGGCGCAGCCGCGGATCGGGCTCTCGGCCGATTATACCGGCCGCTCGGTGCTCGGCACCGGGGACTTTCTCGACGTGAGCCAAGGGCGCTACTGGACCGCCGATGCCTTTGCTGCGCTGCGCATCGGCGAGGCGGAGCTGAGCGTCACGCTCAGCAACCTCACCGATCGCAGGGCCAACCAGTTCGCCTTCGGTAATCCCTTCAGCCTCGGCCTGCGCGACCAGCTGACCCCGCTGCGGCCGCGCAACGTGCGGATCGGGATCACGACGGGCTGGTGACCTCCGCCTCGGGCGCGAGGGGAAAGCGGAGGGAAACGCAGGTTCCTTCGCCCGGGTGGCTCTGCACCGTCAGCCGGCCCTGATGCACCTCCATGATGCGGCGAACGATCGATAGGCCCAGCCCGGCGCCGTCGGAGCGCTCATGGTCGGCGCGCCAATAGCGTTCGGTGGCGTCCTGCGGGTTGGAAGCGGCGATGCCGGGGCCGTCGTCGCGGACCAGCAGCGCGCCGTCGGGCCCGACCCGCACCTCGATCAGGGTGCCGGGCGGCGTGTGCCGGCTGGCGTTGGTGATCAGGTTGGCGAGCGCGAGGCCCGCCAGCACCGGATTGCCGCGTACCAACACCGGCCCCGGGGGGGCATCGAGCGCGATCGTGTCGCCCGCTGCCAGGATCTGCGGCGCGTGCAGACCTATCGTCTCCTGCGCGAGCTCGCGCGCGTCGAACGTCTCGAACTTGTCGTCGGCCGTCACCTCGAGGGTCGCAAGGTCCTGCAACTGCGCGACGACATGGCCGAGCCGATCGACCGAGCCGCGCAGGCGGGCGCGGAGGGCAGGGTCCTCCACGCCTTCCAGTTCCACCCGGTGCACGGTGAGCGGCGTGCGCAGTTCATGGGCGACGTTGGCGACGAACTCGGACTGGTTGCGGAAGCTTGCCTGTAGCCGGGCCAGCAGATCGTTGGTCGCGTGCGCGAGCGGTGCCACCTCCAGCGGCAGCCCCGCTTCCTCGATGCGGACGTCGAGATTGTGCGGGCCGATCGCCGCCGCCTGGTGCGAGGCGTCGCGCACCGCGAAGAACAGCCGGGCAATCAGCGCGCTGTTGATCAGCGGCAGCAGCAGCAGGATCGAGATCAGCACCGGATCATAGCGGCGGATGAAGCCGTGGATGACGTCGTCGAGGATCGCGCCGGGGCCGGTGCGGTCCTGGGTGACGATCACCCAGATGCGCGCGGCGCCCACCCGCACCGGCTGGCTGACGCCCACAAAGGCGCCCGCGCGGAACGGCAGCTGTCGGCCCGCCCGCGGTGCGTTCCGCCACGGTACGAGGTCTGCATAGGGGCTTTCGGCGAGCGTCCCGCCGCCGCTGTCGGTGACGACGAAGGCGCGCCCGTCATAGGGGGAGGCGTAGAGGCGTACCATCGCCGGATCGAGCCGGACGATCGGGCCGCTTGCGCTGGCGCGGATGCCATTTGCGATCGTCCGCGCCTGCTCGGCGAGGATGCGCTGTTCGTAGCGGTGCGCCTCGGTGCGGAGGAACGAGGTGAGCAGCATCGGCAGCGCCACCGCGGCGATCGCGATCGCGCCCAGTTCGAGCAGCAGGATGCGGGCGATCAGCGAGCGCGGCCAGAGCTTCATCGCGCCGGTCTATCGGAAGCCGCGCCCGGCCGCCATCAGGCGGCGATGTCGCGCATCAGGTAGCCGACGCCGCGGATCGTCTCGATACGCAGCGTCGCGCCTGCCGCTTCGAGCTTGCGCCGCAACCGATAGGCCTGCACTTCCAGCGCGTTCGAGCCCACCGGCTCCGTGAGGCCATAGAGCTGGTCCTCCGCGAGCTGCTTGCTCACCACCTGGCCGAAGCGGCGGAGGAGCAGCGCGGCGAACTGGCGTTCGCGGGCGGTGAGAAGGACGGCGGCTTCGCCCACCATCAGGTCGCCCGACACGGTGTCGAAGCGGACATTGCCGAAGCGCAGCTCGGCGCCAGCCAACGCGCCCTGCCGCCGCAGCACCGCGTGGAGCCGCGCGGTGAGTTCGTCGACGTCGAAGGGCTTCACCACATAATCGTCGGCGCCCGCATTGAGCCCCGCGATCCGCGCATCAAGGGCGCTGCGGGCCGAGACGGCGATCACCGGGATCGGATCGTTCTGCGCGCGCAGACTGCGGACGAGACACAGGCCGTCGCCATCGGGAAGGCCCAGGTCCAGCAGCAGCGCGGCATAGCGTGCCGCCTCCAGCATCTGGCGGCCATCGGTCAGATTGGTCGCGACGTCGCTCTGGATGCCGCGACGCTTCAGCGCCTCCATCAACGCAGTCGCAAGCGGCTGGTCGTCCTCGATCATCAGCACGCGCACGATTTCATCTTCCCGTAAGCTTCCTGTCAGTCGGGTCCAATAATGGCGCGCTGCAGCATCGACCGCAACGGATGTGTGTCTGCTATATTGCGCCCGAGAGGTGAAGCTGGTGACTGGACATAATTTGGAAAGCAACACCCTGCCCGAAGCGCGCCGGCTGACGATGCGTTCGCAAGGGTTGCTGGTGGGGGCGATCGTGGTCGCGGTGGTCGCGATCCTCGTGCTGGCGATGGTCGTGAAGACCGCGCTGACCCCCAAACCGGTCCCGGATACGCCGGTCCCGCCGGGCGCCTTCCGCCCGACGCAGCAGCAGCTCGCGCAGATGCAGTTCGCCACTGTCCAGGGCGGCGCCAATGTCGAGCTGGTGCGCGCCAGCGGCTCGATCCAGGCGGACGGCGACCATAACACGCCGATCGTGCTGCCCTTTTCCGGCCAGGTGCTCCAAGTGCTGGTCGAGCCCGGTCAGCGCGTGACGCGCGGCCAGCCGCTGCTCCGCATCGCCTCGCCCGAGCTGATCGATGCGCGCAACACCCTGCTCAGCGCCAGCGCGCAGCGGGCGAGCGCCGCCGAGGCGCTGCGCATCGCCCAGGGCAACGTCGCCCGGCAGAAGGCGATCTATGAGACCGCCGGCGGTGCGATGAAGGATTATCTCCAGGCCCAGGCCGATTTCGTCGCCGCCCAGTCCGCCGCCCGCCAGGCCGAATCGGCCCAGCGCGCCGCGCAGGACCGGCTGGCGCTGTTCGGCAAGACCGAAGGCGTCGGCACCTCGGCCTACACCGTGTACCGCGCACCGGTGTCGGGCATCATCGCCGATCGTAACGTCGCGCCGGGGCAGTTCCTGAGCAGCGGCAATGCGACCCCGGTGATGACGATCACTGATCCCGCGCGCGTCTGGCTGGTCGCGCAGCTTGCCGAGAGCGAAGCGGCGAGCATCCGCGTCGGCGATCAGGTGGTGGTCACCACGCCGGCGCTGCCCGGCCGCGAGTTTACCGCGACGGTCGACAATGTCGCCGCGGGCCTCGACCCGACGACGCATCGCCTGCCGGTGCGCGCGACGATCGCCAATCCGGGCGGCGAGCTGAAGCCGCAGATGTTCGCCTCCTTCACGATCCGCCGCCCGGTCGATAGCGGCAAGGGCGTACTCGTCCCCGCCGTTGCCGTGATCCACGAGGGCGACACCACCCGCGTGTGGGTCAAGGCCAAGGACGGCTTGATCTATGGTCGCCAGGTGCAGATCGGCGAGACCGATGGCGGACTCACCCGTGTGCTCAGCGGCCTGAATCCGGGTGACCGGATCGTCGCCAAGGGCGCGCTGTTCGTCAACGAGGCGGGTCTCGGCGAATGAACCGCCTGGTAGAAATGGCGCTGCGCCAGCGGATGCTGGTGCTCACCCTGCTGATCGGCATGATCGCGGCAGGCGTGCTCGGCTTCCTCAACCTCAACATCGAGGCCTATCCCGATCCGGTGCCGCCGATGGTTGAGCTGGTGACGCAGAGCGACGGCATCTCCGCCGAGGAGATGGAGCGCAACGTCACCACGCCGATCGAAGTGGCGATCGCGGGGCTCCCGCATCTGACCGCGGTACGCTCGATCTCGCTGTTCGGCCTGTCCGACGTGAAGATCCAGTTCAGCTATGACGTGACGCATGAGCAGGCGCAGCAGATGGTCCTCGGCCGCCTGTCGCAGCTCGGCACCCTGCCCAACAACGCGCAGCCGCTGATCTCGCCGACCAGCCCGATCGGCGAGATCTATCGCTATCGGCTCACCGGCCCGAGCGGCTATTCGGTGATGGACCTCAAGACCATCCAGGACTGGGTGCTCCAGCGCCGCTTCAAGCGCATTCCCGGCGTGATCGACGTGACCGGCTGGGGCGGCAAGCTGCGCTCCTATGAGGTGCAACTCGACCGCGACAAGCTGACCGCGCACGGCATCACCGTGCCGCAGGTGCTGGCCGCGATCGGCAAGAGCGATTCCAACGTTGGTGGCCAGACGGTCAATTTCGGCGAGCAGGCGGCGATCGTCCGCGGCGTGGGCCTGATCCAGTCGGTCGACGCGATCAACAACGTGCTGGTCGGCACTGCCGGCACCACGCCGGTGCTGCTGCGCGACGTGGGCCAGGTGAAGATCGGCAACCTGCCGCGCCTGGGCGTGGCGGGCGAGGGCCAGGACGACGACATCGTCATGGGCATCGTGTTGATGCAGCGCGGCGCCCAGTCGCTGCCGACGATCAACCGGGTGAAGGCCGAGATCGAGGAGATCAACAGCAGCGGCGTGCTGCCGCCGGGGGTCAAGATCGAGCGCATCTATGATCGTTCGGACCTGATCGGCGTCACCACCAAGACGGTGATGCACAATCTGCTCGAAGGCGTGCTGCTGATCTTCATCCTGCAGTGGCTGTTCCTCGGCGATCTGCGCAGCGCGCTGATCGTGGCGATCACCATCCCGTTCGCGCTGTCGGTCGCAGTGCTTATCCTGGTGATCCAGGGTGAATCGGCCAACCTGCTGTCGCTCGGTGCGCTCGACTTCGGCCTCGTCGTCGATGCGGCGGTGATCATGGTCGAGGCGATCTACCGAAGGCTGGCGGACCGCTCGACCGCTATCTCCGAAGGGCGGATCCATGCGACCCCGGCCAACCGCTTCTCGGCGATCCTGCACGCGTCCAGCGACGTCAGCCGCGGCATCTTCTTCGCAGCCGCGATCATCATCGCCAGCTTCCTACCGCTGTTCACGCTGACTGGGGTGGAAGGCCATATCTTCGGCCCGATGGCCAAGACCTATGCCTATGCCATCGCCGGCGGCCTGCTGGCGGCGTTCACCGTCTCGCCGGTGCTCTCCGCGCTGCTGCTGCCGGACAAGCTGAAGGAGGTCGACACCTGGGTGGTGCGGCAGATCCGCCGCGTGCTGGAGCCCGCTATCTCCTTCGCCATTGCCAATCGCGTGCTGACCTTCGCGCTCGCGGGGCTGCTGGTGCTCGGCTCCTTCGCGACGATCCGCGTGCTCGGCGTCGAGTTTCTGCCGCATCTGGAAGAGGGCAACCTCTACATCCGCGCCAGCCTGCCGGCGTCGATATCGCTCGAGGCGGGCGAGGATGCGGTGAACGGCATCCGCAAGATCATCGCCAGCTATCCCGAGGTCGACCGCGTCGTCTCGACGCACGGCCGACCGGATGACGGCACCGATCCCACCGGCTTCTTCAACGCGGAATTCTATACGCCGCTCAAGCCCTTCGACAGCTGGCCGAGCGGGGTGACCAAGGAAAAGCTAACCGCCGAGCTACAGGCCAGGCTGCAGGCGCAATATCCGGGCGTCGAGTTCGAATTCTCGCAATACATCCAGGACAATGTCGAAGAGGCGTCGTCGGGGGTGAAGAGCTCCAACTCGCTCAAGATCTATGGCAGCGACCTCGAGACGCTCGAATCGATCGCCAACCAGATCAAGGCGCAGATGGCGCAGGTGAAGGGCGTCGCCGATCTCGGCATCTCCGATTCGCTCGGCCAGCCGACCGTCCGCATCGACGTCGATCGCGCCGCTGCTGCCCGCTACGGCCTGACGCCCGACGACATCAATTCCACCGTCGCGGCTGCGGTGGGCGGCCAGTCGAGCGGTGACCTGTACGAGAAATCGACCGACCGGCACTTCCCGATCGTCGTCCGGCTCGATGCCGCGCAGCGCGACGATATCGAGTCGATCCGTCGGATCCAGATCGGCGCCCCCTCGCCGACCGGCAACGGCATCATCCAGGTGCCGCTGTCCGAAGTGGCGACCGTCAAGCTCACCTCGGGCGCGTCGTTCATCTATCGCGAGCACCAGGAACGCTATGTCCCGATCAAGTTCAGCGTGCGCGGACGCGACCTGGGCGGCACGATCGGGGAAGCGCAGGCGCGCATCGCCAAGCATGTGCAACTGCCGCCGGGCTATCACCTCGAATGGGCGGGCGAGCTCGGCAATCTGACCAACGCCGTCAACCGGCTGGAGGTGGTGGTGCCGATCAGCCTGGTGCTGATCCTGGTGCTGCTGTTCGCTAATTTCGGCTCGATCCGCGACACGCTGCTGGCGTTCAGCGTCATCCCGATGGCGATGGTGGGCGGGGTGCTGGCATTGGCGCTGACGGGGACGGCGTTCAGCATCTCCGCCGCGATCGGCTTCGTCGCCTTGTTCGGCATCGCGGTGATGGACGGCATCCTCGTCGTCAGCACGTTCAACCAGAACGTCAACGAGGACATGGATCACACGGCCGCAATGGCGGCGACGGTGAAGCATTCGCTGCGCCCGGTGATCATGACCTGCCTCGCCGCCGCGATCGGCCTGCTGCCCGCGGCGATGTCCACCGGCATCGGCAGTCAGGTACAGAAGCCGCTGGCGCTGGTGGTGGTGGGCGGCATGACGCTCGCGCCGCTGCTGATCCTGCTGGTGCTGCCGCCGCTGATCCTGAAGTTCTCGCGCCACCAGGGCGCGCATGGCCACACCGTTCGTCGCCACCATGTCGACGGCACCCCGACGGAGCAGGCATGATGCGCCGCTATTCTATCATCCCGCTCGTCCTGCTCGCCGGCTGCACGGTGGGCCCGCACGACCTGACCAACCCGGTGCCGACCCCGCCGGCGCAGGTGCCGGGGACGATCGCGCCGGTGAGC
The DNA here is from genome assembly GCF_011927635.1 of Sphingomonas trueperi. Classification (GTDB taxonomy): domain Bacteria; phylum Pseudomonadota; class Alphaproteobacteria; order Sphingomonadales; family Sphingomonadaceae; genus Sphingomonas; species Sphingomonas trueperi. The sequence continues at coordinate 227,575 of NZ_JAATJB010000001.1, read as the reverse complement.
GGCGCCGCGCAACAGCTGGTCGCCGGCCCGGCGGTGGTGCCGAACTGGTGGCAGGGCTTCGGCAGCGCCAAGCTCGATGCGCTGGTCGCCCAGGCGCTGGCGCACAACAACGACCTTGCCGCCGCCGAGGCCAATCTGCGCCAGGCGCAGGAACTGGCCAGGGCCGCGTCGGGCGGTACCGGGCCGCAGGTGGATGCCAACTACCAGGCGCAGCGCACGCGAATCTCCAAGGCGCTGTCCGGCCCGCTCGCGGACCAGAACGATTATCTCTACACGCTGCACACCGCCCAACTGACCGTCGCCTATCCGCTCGACCTGTTCGGCGCAGGCCGCAACAAGGTGCGGTCGGCGCGTGCGGCGGCGGATGTGGCGGCGCACCGGCTACATGCGGCGCAGGCCACTGCGGTCGCCAATCTGGTGCTGGCGGTTATCCAGCATGCGGCGCTTCAGGCGCAGATCGCGGCAACCCAAGCCGCGATCCGCGACAATCGCGATCTGGTCGACCTGCTTGAGAAGCGCCGCAAGCTCGGCGATATCGGCGAGGCCGATGTGGGCGCGCAGCAGACCGCGCTCGCCACGATCGAGGCGACGCTGCCGCCGCTGCTCCGCCAGGCGCAGCACCAGGCGGGGCTGATCGCGACGCTGACCGGTCAGGCGCCCGGCACTGCCGGCGACCTGCCCACGCTCGCCGAGCTGCAGCTGCCCGCCAGCCTGCCGGTCGCGCTGCCGGCGGACATCGTCGCGGCCCGTCCGGACGTGCGCGCGGCGGAGGCGCAGGTGCGCGGTGCCGCCGCGGATGTCGGCTCGGCGATCGCGGTACGGCTGCCGTCGATCACGCTCAGCGGCAATGCCGGCGGATCGGCGACCAAGTTCCTCGACATGTTCCAGGACGGCAACCCGTTCTTCTCGATCGTTGGCGGCATCACCCAGCCGATCTTCCATGCCGGTCAGCTCAAGCACCAGCAGCGTGCGGCGGAAGCGGCGCTGGAGGAGGCCAAGGCGCAATATCGCGCGACGGCACTGCAGGCGTTCCTCGACGTCGATGACGCGATCGCCGGGCTGCGCACCGATGCCGAGGCGCTGGACGCGGCCGCGCGCGCCGATGCGGCCGCGAGCCGCACGCTGGCGATGACGCGGCGCCAGGTGGAGCTGGGGGCGCTGGGTACGCTCCAGCTGCTCAACGCTTCGTCGGCGGCGTCGCAGGCGTCGGTCCAGCTCGTCCAGGCAAAGAGCGCGCGGCTGGCCGACAGCGTGGCGCTTTACCTCGCGTCGGGCAGCACGCCGGCGGATCTTCAGTCCGCCGGCCGCTAAGGCGACACCATCTCAGCCGTCATTCTGGCGAAAGCCGGAATCCATTGGGGCCGTCCTAGCGGCGCTTGCTGCGACGGAGTGGCGAATGGATCCCGGCTTTCGCCGGGATGACGGCTGATGGGCTTGGCTCTCTGCCCTACTTCCCCGTCGCCGCGACGTTCGCCGGGCTGACGTTCCATCCCCGCACCGCGAGGTGGGCGGGGGCCGTCACGCTTGCCGGATAGCGCACGCTCAGCACGCGGTGCTGGCCCGGCAGCAGCGAGACATAATTGTCGCTGTAATAGGCCGGCAGGATGCGCTTGCCCTCGGCATCGACCAGGGTGAGCTTGGCGTTGAGCGCCGGCACATTGCTCTTGTTCGAGACGGTGACCGCGATCACCTTGTCGTCCCCGTCCACCTTGGGCGTGCTCGCCTGCACTTCCAGCGGCACGGGGGCGAGGCTTTCCAGTGCGCGATAGGCGGTGTCGTCGCGGCCGCGCCAGTAGAAGTTGCGCGAGAGCTGGGTGCCCTTGGCGTCGGTCAGCGTCAGCTCCACGAGCAGCATCGGGCTGGCCGCATAGAGCCGGTCGAGGGGCACGTCGTTCAGCGTGGTAACGCGGTTGGCGCGGGCGTCGACCTTGTCGGTGCGGGCGAAGAGCTGGACATTGTCGAGGCTGACGACGCGCGTCTTGGCGGTGAGCCCGCGCAGATCGTCGCGGGTGGTGTTGAGCACCACCAGCTGGTTGTCCGGGAGGTTGAGCTGGATGTGCACCGGCTCGGTTGCGATCTTGGCGCCGTAATAGGCGGCCTGGGTGTCATAGTCCCAGCTGTAGATCTGCCAGCTGTTGGACGGCCAGGCGGGGTGCGTCATCCACAGCAGGCGGCCGCTGTTCTTGGTCCAGAGATGGCCCAGGAACCCCTCGTACATCGCCTTGTGCGTCTCGAGGTTCATCATCTGCGCCTTGCGCTCGAAATCCTCGAAGCTCAGCGGCTGGCCGAACATCGCGGTCAGCGCGCTCATGAAGGTCTTGCTGTCGCCGTTCCCGCCGAAATGCCAGTCGTGATAGGCGAGCGTGTCCGATAGCGGCCAGCGATCCTTGGCCGGCATCGTCGCCGCTACGGACTCCAGCGTGGACAGCGAGGGCGTGCCGGTCTCCACCGAGAAGCCGGTGGCGAGATCGGTGAAATAGCCCTCGGGCTTGCGGTAGTTGTACGGCCCCGATCCCTGCAGGTTCACTTCGTTCGAGCTGCCGGTGTACCAGCGGGTGCCGTCCAGCTCGCGGATCAACTTGTCGAGCCCTTCGTTGAGTGCGGGATAGGGCACGCCCTCGTTGCGGCCGAACCAGACGACGATCGAGGGGTGGTTGCGATAGCGCGCCACCACGTCGCGGGCATTGGCCAGGAACAGCGCCGCATCGTCCGGCTCGACCTGGAAATTCTGGGTCGACTGCCAGAAATCGTTGAGCACCATCATGCCGTTCTCGTCGGCGAGCTGGTAGAATTCCTCTTCGTCGTTGTTGCCCATCCAGTTGCGGATGATGTTCATGTGCGCTTCGCGCTGGAGGCGGAAATAGGGGGCGAGCCGCTCGCGGCTGACCTGCTTCATCGCATCGTCCATGCCCCAGTTGCCGCCGCGCGCGGCGATCTTCACGCCGTTGACCCGGAGCACGAGATGTGGCTCGGGCAGCGTCTCGTCGGGGATGGCGGTGACGGCCTTGGAGGACTCCCCCGCCAGCGTGAGCGATTCGGCCCAGCCGGTGGGGCTGCGCTTGAGTGCTTCGTGGCGCACGTCGATCAGCTGCTGGCCGGCCAGGCCGCCATCGGTGGTCTGGACGTTCACCCGGCGGAGCTGGCCGAGATGGTCGAACAGCGAGAGGTCGTAGCTCACCTCGCGGATGCCGAAGCGGAGTGCCTTGGTGTCGCTCGGCTGGCCGCTCGCGGCGAGGTCGATCTTCAGATCGTGCAGCGCCGGATCGCCATAGCCGTTCGGCCACCACAGCTTGGGATTGCGCACGGTGAGCTGGTGGAACTCGGCCGGCGTGAAGCGGACCTCGCCCGCGCCGGGCGGGGCGGTGACGGTCTTTTCCACGGTCACGTCGTCAAACGCGGCGCGGATCGTCACCGGCTGGGCGGTGGCGGCGCGGTTCTCGAACGGCACGGTGATGTAGACATCGGCGCTGTCGGTGCGGGGCAGCGGCAGGTCGGTCACGACATGCGGGTCGCCGATCTTGACGTCGCCGGTCGCGACCAGCTCGACCGGGCGCCAGATGCCCGTGTTGCGATCGCGGATGCCCGGGATCCAGTCCCAGCCTTCGGTGGCGACGAAGGTCGGGCCGTCGATCGCGAGCTGGCCGCCATTCTCGCCGACGCCGGCCTTGATCGACTGTTCGTGCGGGATGCCGGGATGCGGCGGCGGCGAGACGCGTACGGCGATGACGTTCTGGCCGGCGGCCGGCGCGATCTCGAACTGGCCGCGGATGAACGCGCCGCGTGTCTCCCCCTGGCGCTGGCCGTTGGCCCATACTTCCGCGGCATAATTGATGCCGCCGAACACCAGGGTCAGCCGCTTGCCGGCCGCTTCCGCCGGCACGGTGAAGCTGGTGCGGTACCAATAGTCCTGCCGGGCGAGGCTCTCGGGGATTTTGAGGTTGTTCAGCCCGTAATAGGGATCGGGATAGACGCCGCGATCGACAAGCGTGGTCAGCACCGTGCCGGGAACAGTCGCGGCATACCAAGTGCCTTCGGGCTTGCCGGGCCTAGACAGCGCTGCGCCATCGGCGGGTACGCCAGGGGCGGCGGCGAGCTGCCAGCCGTTGATCTGCCAGCGCAATGGGCCAGCGGGAGCGAGGCTCGGCAAGACCGGCACTGGCTTGGCGACCGGGGGCGAATAGGCGGTATCGCTTTGCGGCAGCGTCCAGGGATCCTGTTGGCGCGTCAAGCCGATATTGGCGGTCTTTTGCAGGTTCCAGCCGACGCCGACCTGCCACATCTGGACCAGCTCGAAGGCGGGCGGGGCGGCGGCCTCGCCCTGCACTTCGGTCGCACCGAGCGCGACGCCGCGCAGTTGCGCCTGGACCAGCGCGCCGCCGAAATGCGGCTGGCCCGGGCTAACCGGTGCAAGCGCGATGCGCGAGGCCACGGCCGAGCCGTTGAGCGCCCCTTCGCCGACCTGCTTGCCGTCGAGATAGAGCCGCACCCGGCCGCCCTCGATCACCACGGCGACATGGCTCCAGCGCCCGGCGGCGAGCTTGGGCGTGCTGTTCACCGCATTGCCGCTGCCGAAGAAGTGCAGCGCGCCGTTGCGCAGGCCGAGGCAGCGGCAATCGCCGGCCGGATCGCCGAACGCGATCAGCGTCACCACGCCCTGCGGCACAATGTCGGGCTTCACCCAGGCCGAGAGCGTCAACGGCGCACCAGAGCGGAGCAGCGCATCGGCACCGGTCAGCGGCCGGTCGATGCCGATGCCGCCCGCGAGGAAGCTGGCATTGTACGGCCCGGCATTGTCCGGCTCGGCCGCCTGGACCGCCGTCATGGCGAGCAGGGCGCCGCCGGCGAGCATCGCGCTGGTGAAACTGCGCATCGTTCTTCTTCCCCCAAGAGGCTGCCGTGCCCGCCAATGCGGCGGCGCGGATCGACCGTTCGGCGGAACGGTCTTGACGTGGTTTTTTATTCACCAAGTTTTGCAATTCAACCGGCGAGAACGGTTCCACGCTTGCACCCTGGCCGCAAATCGACTGTTATCGCAATCAAGATGAGTAGCGGCCGCCCTCCAATCCGCCTTTCCGGAACCAATTTGGAACGCGCCGCGGACCATAACCAGCGCGTGACCCTGCATGCCATTCGCGCCAACGGCTCGCTGACCCGCGTCGATCTTGCGCGGATCACCGGCCTCACCGCGGCGGCGATCGCCAACATCACCAAGCGGCTGCTCGCCGATGGACTGATTCAGGAGGCCGGGCGGCGCTTCGGCGGGCGCGGCCAGCCGCCGACCAACCTGATCATCAATCCCCAGGCCTGTTATTCGCTGGGCCTCAACATCGATCGCGACCATGTCACGCTGGTGCTGGTCGACTTTCTTGGCGAGACGGTCGCCCGTGCTTCGCGAGAGATCGACTTCGCACTGCCCGAGCAGGTCGCCGAATTCTACCACGCCGAGGTGGAAGTGCTGATCGCGTCGGCTGGAGTCGATCCCGCACGGATCGTCGGCCTGGGCGTGGCGACACCCGACGATCTCGGCCTGATCGAACTGCCCGGCAAGCCCGACGCCTATCGCCGCTGGGAACAGACCGACCTCGCCGAACTGCTCGCCTGGCCGCTCGACGTGCCGGTCTTCGTCGAGAACGACGCCGCCGCCGCCGCGATGGGCGAACTGCAGCTGGGGCTCGGCCTCCAGCATTCGAGCTTCTTCTACATCCTGATCTCCTCGGCGCTGGGCGGCGGTCTGGTGATCGACAGCAATTATTTCCGCGGAGCCACGGGCCGCAGCGGCGAGCTCGGCTTCCTCACCCATCGCGATCCGGACGGCGTGGTTCGGCAGATCCAGGCGCATGTCTCGCTGTCGGGCCTCGCTGCGCCGCTCGAGGCGGCGGGCTACTCCGTGCAGGACATGCTCAGCTGCGACGGTGGGGACGCGACGCTCGAAGCGGTGGTCGATGCGTGGATCGAGGAGGCTGCGCGGCTGCTGGTCGGCCCGCTGCTCGCGGTGAACTGCCTGATCAACCCCGAGACGGTGCTGATCGGCGGCCGCCTGCCGCGCCGCCATGTCGACCGGCTGGCCGAGCGCGCCAACGCGCTGCTCGCCGAGCAGGGCGGCGATGCCCCGGCGCTGGCGCCGATCGCCCGCGCGCAGCTCTCCGCCGACGCGCCCGCGGTCGGCGCGGCGATCCTGCCGTTCAGCTATTTCCTGCTGCCCAAGAGCAGCGCGTTGTGGAAAGACACCGCTGACGGCGCAACCGCCACGGTTTGACCCTTCATTAAATCAACCGAATAACTTTAATCTTGTGCCCGGCGCCGCCGCGGGGCAGAGGAAAGGCCGCGCGCGTGGCGCGATGGTTCAGGAACAGACCGGCGTACTGCCGGCCCGTCGGGGAGGAATATCGGTGGCGATCGATCGCATGGGAAACCAGCCAGCGCGGGGCCTCCATCGCTGATGTCGAGCGCAACGCTTCCCGTGGCCGGCATCGAGCTCGGCGGCACCAAGTGCATCCTCACCCTAGCCTATGGCCCCGACCGGATCCTCGCGCAGGAAACCGTGCTGACTGAGGCGCCCGAAAAGACGCTCGCCGCGCTCGAAGCGGTGCTGGGCGGCTGGTGGGGAACCCATGGCTTCGCCGCGCTCGGGATCGCCAGCTTCGGGCCGGTGTGCCTCGATCCTGCCAATGCGCAGTTCGGCCATATCCTCATCACCTCCAAGCCGAATTGGAGCGGCACCGATGTCGCTCGCCGTCTTGCAGCGCCGTTCGCGGTGCCGATGGCGTTCGACACCGACGTCAACGGTGCGGCGCTCGCCGAGATGCGCTGGGGCGCAGGGCAGGGGCTCAGCGACTTTGCCTATGTGACCGTGGGCACCGGCGTCGGCGTGGGGCTGGTGATCAACGGCAAGCCGACGCGCGGCATCGGGCATTGCGAGATGGGCCATATCCGCGTGCCGCGCCTGCCGACCGACACCGCGCCGAGCGGCTGCCCGTTCCACGACGATTGCATCGAGGGCCTCGCCTCGGGCACCGGAATCCGCGCGGCGCTGGGCGACCAGCCGGTCGACAGCGTCGGCGAGGACCATGTCGTATGGGACCGCGTCGCCTCGGCCATCGCGCTGCTTTGCCACACCATGGTCGCCACCGCCGGGCCGCAGCGGATCGCGATCGGGGGCGGGGTGATGCAGCGCCAGCCGCATCTGCTCGCCCGCATCGACCCGCTGCTGCGCGAGAGCATCGCCGGCTATCTGACCGTGCCGCCCGCGCCCTACATCGTCTCTCCCGCGCTGGGCGACCAGGCCGGGCCGATGGGGCCGATCGCGATGGCATTGCAGGCGCAGGGCGACTAACCGCGCGCAAAGTTCGGCCGGCGCATGGACTTGGGCGCCGGTCCTGCGGTATCGCCTCTCCCCAACAACCCAGGGGAGAGAGATCCATGCCCGCAGGCCTGAAGCTGCTATTGGCCACCACCATCCTCGCCGCCGCGCCCGCGATCGCGCAGCAGGCGCCGACAGCGTTGTCCGGTGGCGCGCATCCCGACAGATGGCCGGCGGCCAGGAGCCAGGGCCTGATCGATCCCGCCACCGAGGCATTCGTCACCGACCTGCTGGCGAAGATGACGCTGGAGGAGAAGGTCGGCCAGATGATCCAGGCCGATATCGGCAGCATCAAGCCCGAGGATCTGGTGGTCTACCCGCTCGGCTCGATCCTTGCGGGCGGCAGCTCGCCGCCGCTCGGCGCGCCCGATCGCAGCCCCCGTGGGCCGTGGCTGGCGACCGCCCAGGCGTTCCAGAAGGCGGCGCTCGCCCGCAAGGGCAACCATGTCGCGATCCCGATCATGTTCGGCATCGACGCGGTGCACGGCAACAACAACGTGATCGGCGCCACGCTCTTCCCGCACAATGTCGGCCTGGGCGCGATGCGCGACCCGGCGCTGATGGAGAAGATCGGCCGCGCGACCGCCGAGGAGACGAGCTCGGTCGGCATCGACTGGGCCTTCGGGCCGACGCTCGCGGTGCCGCAGGACGAGCGCTGGGGCCGAGCCTATGAAGGCTATTCGGAAGAACCCGAGGTCGTGCGCAGCTATGCCGGCGCGATGATCCGCGGGCTGCAGGGCGCACCGGGCACCAAGGACCGGCTCCAGAAGGGCTTTGTCGCTGCCTCGGCCAAGCACTTCCTCGGCGACGGCGGCACCTTCGGCGGGCAGGACCAGGGCGATACCCGCGTGTCCGAGGAGGAACTGATCCGCATCCACAATGCCGGCTATCCGGGTGCGATCGATGCCGGCACGATGACCGTGATGGCCTCGTTCAGCAGCTGGAACGGCGCCAAGATGCACGGCAACAAGTCGCTGCTCACCGATGTGCTGAAGGGCAGGATGGGCTTTGACGGCTTCGTCGTCGGCGACTGGAACGGCCATGCTCAGATTCCGGGCTGCACCGCCACCGATTGCGCGGCGACGTTCAACGCCGGGCTCGACATGGCGATGGCGCCGGACAGCTGGAAGGGCCTCTACGAATCGACCGTCGCGCATGTGAAGGACGGCACGATCCCGATGGCGCGGGTGGACGACGCGGTGCGCCGCATCCTGCGCGTGAAGGTGCAGATGGGCCTGTTCAACGCCGCACGGCCCTATGAGAGCAAGGCCGAGCTGGTCGGCGCGGCGGAGCATCGCGCGATCGCGCGCGAGGCGGTGGCCAAGTCGCTGGTGCTGCTGAAGAACAGCGGCGTGCTGCCGGTCAAGGCGAGCGCAAACGTGCTGGTCGCCGGGCCGGGTGCGGATTCGATGGCGCAGCAGTCGGGCGGCTGGACGCTCAGCTGGCAGGGCGACGGCAACCCCAATGCGATGTTCCCCAACGGCGAGACGATCTTTGCGGGCATCCAGGCGGCGGTGAAGGCCGGCGGCGGCACCGCGACGCTCTCCGCAGACGGCAGCTTTACGAGCAAGCCCGACGTGGCGATCGTCGTGTTCGGCGAGGAGCCCTATGCGGAGATGCGCGGCGACGTCCGCACGCTGGAATTCCAGCCGGGCGACAAGCAGGCGCTGGCGCTGCTAAGGAAGCTCAAGGCGGCCGGCGTGCCGGTCGTCTCGGTGTTCCTGTCGGGCCGCCCGCTCTGGGTGAACCCCGAGCTCAACGCCTCGGACGCGTTCGTCGCCGCCTGGCTGCCGGGCAGCGAAGGCGCGGGCGTGGCGGACGTGCTGATCGGCGACAAGGCCGGCAAGCCGCGCCGCGACTTCACCGGCACGCTGTCGTTCAGCTGGCCCAAGACCGCGGGCCAGTTCACGCTCAACCGCGGCGAGCCGGGCTATGACCCGCTCTTCGCCTTCGGCTATGGCCTCAGCTACGCCAAGCCGGGGACGGTCGGCGCGCTGAGCGAAGTCTCGGGCGTGGATGCGTCGCTGGCCAACACCAGCATCTTCTTCGCCAAGGGCGTCACGCCGGCGCCCTTCTCCTTCGCGACCGACAGCAAGATCAGCCGCAAGGCCGTCGACGGCCCGGCGACGCAGGAAGGCGCGCAACAGCTCACCTGGCCCGCCGGTCCCGCGGCGCTGCGCATCGGCGGCAGCGACCTTGACCTCAGCCGCGAGACCAATGGCGACCTGTCGCTGCGGCTCGTCTACCGCGTCGATGCCGACCCGACCGGCCCGGTGCGGCTGTCGATGGAAGGCGGCAAGAACACGGGAACGATCGACGCGACCAGCCTGTTCACGGGCAAGCGCGGTTGGCAGACGGTCAACGTGCTGCTGAAATGCTATCAGAAGAACGGAGTCGACGTGACCAAGGTAAACGCGCCGATCGTGCTGCAGGCGAACGGCCCCTTCGCGCTCTCGCTGGCCGAGGCGAAGATCGTGTCCGATCCCAACAACTCGGTCTGCCCGGGCCAATGAGCGCGATCGAGGTCGTCAAGATTGCGCGCGGGGCGTTCCGCGCGCAGTTCCTCACCCTGGGTGCGACGCTCCACCGGCTGGAGGTGCCCGATCGGCAGGGCCGGTCGGCGAACATCGTGCTCGGCTATGCCGACCTCGAGGACTATCGCCGCCAGCCGCCGCGCTATTATGGCGCGGTGGCGGGGCGCTATGCCAACCGCATCGCCGGCGGGCGCTTCACGCTGGATGGCGTGACCTTCCAGCTGGCCACCAACGAGAATGGCAACAGCCTCCATTCGGGGCCCGACGGGTTCGACCAGCAGGTCTGGACGGTGGAGGCACGTAGCGACAGCGCCGTCACCCTCCGGCTCGAAACGCCGCACGGCTGGAACGGCTTCCCCGGCGATCTGGTCGCCCGCGTGGAATATGCGCTGGAGGACGACGGGCTGGCGGTGCGCTTCACCGCCACATCGGACTGGGCGACGATCGTCAATCTGACGCAGCACGCGTACTTCAACCTGGTCGGGGAAGGCAGCGGGGCGACGGTGCTCGACCATCTGCTGCAGATTCCGGCGAGCGCGATCACCCCGGTGAACGACGCGCTGATCCCGACGGGGGAACTGGCGCCAGTGGACGGCGGTGCGTTTGACTTCCGGGCGCCGAAGCCGATCGGTCGCGACATCGATGCCGCGGACGCGCAACTCGCGCTGGGGCAGGGGTACGATCACAATTTCGTGCTCGACGGCCCGGCGGGCTTCGAGCGCCGGATCGCGACGCTGTTCGATCCGGGCTCGGGCCGGGTGCTGGAGGTGCATTCGACCGAGCCGGGGGTGCAATTCTACTCGGGCAACCATCTCGCCGATGGTGCACCGGGGACCGGCGGCGGTGTGTATCCGGCGCGTGGCGGGCTTTGCCTGGAGCCGCAGAAGTTTCCCGACAGCCCCAACCAGCCCGGCTTCCCCTCGGCGCGGGTGGAGGCGGGGGAGACCTACCGGCACAGTATGGCGTTCCGGTTTCGGACGGCCGGGGATGTCGAAGAGGCGTTCGGTTGAAGTCAGCAAACCCCTCCTCCAAGGAGGAGGGGCTTAGGTAGCGCGGTTGCCCCTTCCGCCCGTCCCCGATACAGCCCTCGCATGGCAAAAGCGGATCGCCTCGAACGGCTCGACATTCGGCGCATCGAACTCGAGGCGGAGTATCGCGCCGCGCTGATCGAGGCGCTGGAGCGCACCGCGGCGGGCAAATGGGGCCTGTTCGACCACCAGAAGGACCGGCACGCCCGCGCCGCGATCCGCCCGACGCTCGATCACCTCGCGGAACTGGGCGAGGAGATCGACGCCGCGCGCGATCGGCTCGGCCTGCCGCCCTTCGCGCTCCAGCAGGAGTTCCTTGCAGCACGCGGCCCGGTGGGGCCTTCGGCGGTCGGCGAGCCCAAGCAGGCGCAGGCCTGGCTGGCGCGTCTCGCGGCGGAGGCGCCCGCGGCGGACTGACGCACGCGCGTTATTCGGTTTCTTCGAGGGCGGCCTCGGCGGCGGCACGCGCGTCCTCTTCCTTCTTCTTCTTGCCCTGATCGTAGTGCCACTTGATGGCGAAGAACATGCCCGTGCCGAACACGGCGAGCTTGAACGTGCCCAGCAGAATCGGAACCCAAATCATCGCAACCACCTGATCTGCGCCGCGCGGCCACCCGCCGCGGCGATGCTCTCGCACATATCAATGACTAACAAAACCCATACGATATGCTGTATGCATCCGTACAATCGCAGATCTAAGGGGGCGGCGTGCCCGCCGCAAGCGCCAGACGTCAGTCGGCGTCGCCGCCGATACCCGCGCGCTGCGAATAGGTGATGCGGATCCGCACCCAGCTGCCGATCAGGAGCCGGCTGTTCACCCGCGGCGCTTTTACCCGGAACTGGAATGCGGCCTGGCGCACCGCGCCGGCATAGCCCGAGCCGCGGGGGAACTCGCCGAGTTCCTGACAATCGGTCACCTGATAGCGTTCGATCGTCCGGCACGCGACTTCGCCCCAGCCCTCGCGGCCCAGCGCCCGCTGCGGGAGGTAGGGGGAGAGCTGTGCGTTGGTGGGGCGGCGATACCAGTCCGCGGCATAGAGCGTCTCGCCATGCGGGCCCGTGCCCGCGCGCGGCGTGTCGTCGGCGCCGCTGCCACCGCCTGCGTCGGCGGTCTGGGTATTGCCCTGATCACCGGACTGCGCGGCCGGTGCCTTGGCAATATCGGTCGCTGCATAGTCGCGGCGGCTCATCACGATGAAGCTCGGCGGCCCGCTGGATACGGGCGGCACGACGGGGGGCGGGGGAAGGGCCGCAGCCGGGGGCGTGGGCTGCGGCGCTTCGGCCTTTTCACCGGCGCGCTTGCGGGCCTTTTCCGGCGCCTTCGCCGCGTCCTTTTCGGCCGGGGCTTGTTCGCCTTCCGAAGCCTCGATGCCGAACACCACCGTCTTCGGCTTTTCCTTGGGCGTGACCCGCGGGGCCATCCACAGTAGCATCAGTGCAATCAGCAGCTCGATCGCCAGCGCCAGCAGGATCGCAACGGTCCGTCCGCGCAGCGAAGCGCGCAGCCGGCGCACAGGCGAGGCGGACGTGGTGGACAGCATGGCGCGCGGGACACTCAGGAAGAGGCGAATCCGGGAAATCCGGGCCCGCCGAAGCGGTCGCTATACACCTTGGCCGAGGCGGCGGGAGTGGGGCGAAAGCATGTCGGCATTCCGCATTCCCGCCGCGGTTGTAACGGCCCTTGCAACAATCAGTCGCGCAGCAGCTCGTTGATGCCGGTCTTGCTGCGGGTCTGCGCGTCGACCGTCTTCACGATCACCGCGCAATAGAGACCGGGCTTGCCGTCTTCGGCGGGCAGGCTGCCGGGCACCACCACCGCATAGGGCGGCACTTCGCCGCGATAGACTTGGCCGGTCGCGCGATCGACGATTTTGGTCGAGGCGCCGAGATAGACGCCCATCGACAGCACCGCGCCCTCGCCGACGCGCACGCCCTCGGCCACTTCCGACCGTGCGCCGATGAACGCGCCGTCGCCGATGATCACGGGATCGGCCTGCAGCGGCTCCAGCACGCCGCCGATGCCGACACCGCCCGAGAGATGCACGTTCCTGCCGATCTGCGCGCAGCTGCCGACGGTGGTCCAGGTATCCACCATCGTGCCTTCGCCGACATAGGCGCCGATGTTGACGAAGCTCGGCATCAGCACCGCGCCCTTGGCGATGTGTGCGCCGTGGCGGACGATGCTGCCCGGCACCGCGCGGAAGCCGGCGTCGCGGAACGCGGCCTCGCCCCAGCCGGTAAATTTCGAGGGCACCTTGTCGAACCAGGCGGTGCCTTCGGGGCCGGGGACGACGACATTGTCGTTGAGGCGGAAGCTGAGCAGCACCGCCTTCTTGAGCCACTGGTTGACCTGCCAGCCGCCGTCCACCGGCTCGGCAACGCGGGCCTCGCCGCGATCGAGCAGGTTCAGCGCTTCGGCGACGGCTTCGCGCACCGCGCCTTCGGTGGCGAAGCTCAGGTTCGCGCGGTCTTCCCAGGCGGCGTCGATCGTCGCGGCGAGATCGGTCATGTCAGCTCTCCAAGATGCTGTGGAGCCAGGCTCCGAGATCGGTGATGGTATAGTCGATGAAGCTGCGGTCGGCGTCGGGCGCCTGTTCCGAGCCATTGTCGATCCAGACGGTGGTCATGCCGATCGCCTTGGCCGGCCCCAGGTTGCGCGCCATGTCCTCGACGAACAGCGAGGCGTGCGGATCGAGGCCGTACGCATCGCACAGTCCCTGGTACGCCGCGGGCTCCGGCTTGGGGCGATAGCTGGTGGCGTGGATGTCGTGAATCGCCTCGAAGGTTTCGCCCAGGCCCAGCCGGTCGAGCACCTTCTGCGCATAGGGCGCGTCGCCATTGGTGAAGATCAGCTTGCGGCCGGGCAGGTGGGCGAGTGCCTCGACCAGCGCCTCGTTCGCTTCCAGCACGCTCATGTCGACATCGTGGACATAGTCGAGATAGTCGTGCGGATCGGTGCCGTGTTCCTCGATCAGGCCGTACAGCGTGGCGCCATGCGCGTGGAAATAGGCCTTCTGCACCTTGTGCGCCTCTTCCGGCGAGCAATGGAGCAGGCGCTGCACATATTCCCCGATCCGCGCGTCGATCATCGCGAACAGATTGGCGCTCGCCGGATAGAGCGTGTTATCCAGATCGAAGATCCAGTTGCGGACGTGCGAGAGCGAGGCGAGCATCGCCCGCGCGTGTAGGAGGTGCCCCCCGCCACCGCAAGCGCCGAGCGCGGCCTCGGGGCTTCCCCGGCACCCGGGTAAACGCAAAAAAAACCACTCCGCGCGTAGGGGAAGACCCTCCTGACGAGAGGGTTTCGGTATGCGGGTGGCGTTGCGCGTAGGATGGATGCACACGGCGGCGCTCGGCGGGCTCGTGGCGCTGGGCGCGTGCAGCGGCGGCGGCGGCGGCGGGATTGCAAGCACGCCCGCGCCTGCGCCCGCGCAGATTCCCGCGCCGACTCCGACACCGACCCCCGCGCCCACCCCGACGCCCACCCCAACGCCGGTGCCCTCGCCTACGCCCACGCCCACGCCGGTACCGACCACCAATTACGACACGACCGAGTACCGCGCTACGGTGGGGGCCGTTTCGATGAACGCGCTCGTCGCCTACAAGAACGGTGCCACTGGCAGCGGCATCAAGGTGGGCGTGATCGATTCGGGCATCGACGTGCAGAGCGCCGAATTCGGCGACTGCTCGGGCGGGCTGGGCGTCGGCACCTGCCGCATCCTCGCCAGTTCGAGCGACCCGGGCGGCAACGGGTCGGTCGACGATGTCGGCGGCCACGGCACCGCGGTAGCCTTTACCATCGCGGGGCGGCGCAACGCTGCCGGCACGCAGGGCGTGGCATTCAATTCCCAGCTCGTCGTCGAGCGTGCCGACCAGCCGGGCAGCTGCAACGGCACCGATACCAGCACCTGCAAATTCTCCGACACCGCCATCGCCCAGGGGCTCGACCGCGCCCGGCAGGCAGGCGCACGCGTCGTCAACATCTCGCTCGGCGGCGATTCGGCCTCGTCGGCTCTCGCCTCCGCGATCGACCGCGCGACGGCCGCAGGGGTGATCGTGGTGATCGCCGCCGGCAATGACGGCAGCGCGAACCCGGACGCCTTCACCAGCGCGGCGACCAATGCCGCGATCTCGCGCGGGCTGGTGATCATCGCCGGCTCGGTCAATTCCAGCGACACGATTTCGAGCTTCTCGAACCGCGCCGGTTCCTCCGCTGCCGTCTATCTGGCCGCGGTCGGCGAGGGCGTACGCGCACCGGACGCGAACAACACCGCCTATATCTGGTCGGGCACGTCCTTCTCGGCGCCGCAAATCACCGGTGCGATCGCGCTGCTCGCCCAGGCCTTCCCGAACCTGACCGGCAAGCAGATCGTCGATCTGCTCTACGCCACCGCGCGCGACGCGGGCGATGCCGGAGTCGATCCGATCTACGGGCGCGGCGTGCTCGATCTTACCCGCGCCTTCCAGCCGGTCGGCACCATGTCGGTGGCGGGGACCAGCGCGGTGATTTCGCCGACGATCAACGGCACCCTCAGCGGGCCAATGGGCGATGCCAGCCAGGGCGCGCTGGGCATGGCGGCGCTCGATTCGTTCGGCCGCGCCTATGCGACGACGATCACCAACAGCTTCCAGCGCCAGAGCCTGTCACGCAACCTGCCGGCGCTGATGGCGACGCGGGACCGCAGCTTCTCGATCGGCGGGGATCAGGTGCGCGTCGCGGTGTCACTCGTGCCCACGGTCGATTCGGTGCGGATCGAGCGGCTCGGCATCACCAGCCGCGATGCCGGCGTGGCGCGGATGCTGGCGACGACGGTGAGCGGCCGGCTGGGTTCGAAGGCGCAATTCGCCTTCGGCGCCTCGCAGACCGGCAATGTGCTCACCGCGCAGCTGGCGGGCCGCGACGACCCCGCCTTCCTGATCGCGCGCGATCCGCTGAGCAACGCGGGCTTCGATACCGATGTCGGTGGATCGGCGGCGGTGCGGCAGATGATCGGCCCCTGGGGCCTGACCGTCGCCAGCGAAGTCGGCGACGTGCTGAGCCAGCGGGCGGGCGACGCGGCGGCGCTGCAGGCGCGGTGGCTGCGCTTCGGCTATGATCGCAGCACCGTGGCGGTGGACCGCCGCTTCGGCGGGCTGAACGCCAGCGTTGGCGTCACCCGCCTGTCGGAGGACAATACGGTGCTCGGCGCGCGATTCAGCGCCGGCCTGGGGGCGGCGCGGGCGAGCAGCCTGTTCGCCGATCTGGGCCTGCGCTGGGATCTCGGCCTGGGGCTGAGCGTCGGCGGATCCCTCCGCCAGGGCTGGACCAACGTCCGGCTGCGCGAGGGCATCCAGGGCGCGGGCCTGCTCCGCACCAATGCCTGGGCGGCGGACATCGGCAAGGACGGGCTGTTCGGCAGCGACTCGATCGGCCTGCGCATTGCCCAGCCGCTGCGGGTCGCGCGCGGCGGGATCGGCCTCACCCTGCCGCAAGGCTGGGACTATGATACGCTGAGCGTCACCAGCTGGAGCAGCCAGCGGATCAACCTCGCGCCGGTCGGCCGCGAAATCGATTACGAGCTCCGCTACCACTGGCGCTTCGCCGACGGCGATGTGAGCAGCAACCTGTTCCTTCGCCGCCAGCCGGGCAACATCGCCGCGATGCCGAGCGACCTGGGCGGCGCGGTGCGGCTGAGCTGGGGCTTCTGACGGCTTCCCCTGGCGGCGGCGCGCCTGTAGGGCGGGCAGGCTGCCAAGGGAGACGTGATGATCGAGATCGCCAGCGCGCGGCTGACTGCCGCGATCAACCCGCACGGGGCCGAGCTTTCCTCGCTACGCGACCCCGCCGGGCGCGAGCTGATGACCGACGGCGATCCCGCCTTCTGGTCCGGCCGGGCGCCGCTGCTGTTTCCGATCGTCGGGCGGCTGGTGGGCGACCGCTACCGGCTGGACGGCCAGGACTACAGCCTGCCCCAGCACGGCTTCGCGCGGCGCCGCGATTTCGCGCTGGCCGAGCAGGGTGCCGATCGGGTGACCTTCCGGCTGGAGGACGATGCCGAGACCCGCGCGGCCTATCCCTTCGCCTTCACGCTCGATGCGACCTATCGGCTGGACGACTCCACGCTGTGGATCGAGATCGCGGTAACCAACCGCGACACGCGCGACATGCCGGCCAGCTTCGGCTTCCATCCCGCCTTCGCCTGGCCGCTGCCCTATGGGCGTGCACGTGCCGATCACCGCATCCTGTTCGACGAGCCGGAATTCTCCTTGCTCCGCTACATCGGCGAGGGCGGCATCGCGCCGGACCGCCGAACCAGCCCGGTGGAGGGGCAGAAGCTGCCGCTCTCCGACGACCTGTTCACCGCCGACGCGCTGATCTGGGACCAGCTCGCCAGCCGCGGGCTGTTGTACGGGGCGGAAGACGGGCCGCAGCTGCACATCCGCTTCCCCGATACCGGCCTGCTCGGCATCTGGACCAAGCCCGGCGCGCGCTTCGTCTGCGTCGAGCCCTGGTGGGGCATCGCCGATCCGGCGGGCTTTGACGGCGAGATCTGGGACAAGTCCGGCATCCAGCGGCTGGCCCCTGGCGAGACCCGGCGCTTCGGCATGGACGTGACGCTCATCGACTGAGCGACAGGGCGGCGCACTCGCTGCTGGATAAAGAACGCGTCTCCGACTAAGGCGTCGCGATTCTCCCTCCCGTTCGAAGCACCCGCATGTCCCCCTCCGATCGTCGTACGTTCGCCATCATCTCGCACCCGGACGCGGGCAAGACCACGCTCACCGAAAAGCTGCTGCTGTTCGGCGGCGCGATTCACCTTGCCGGTGAAGTGAAGGCGCGCGGTGCCGCCCGCCGTGCGCGCTCGGACTGGATGAAGATCGAGCAGCAGCGCGGCATCTCGGTCACCAGCTCGGTGATGACCTTCGAGCGCGACGGGATCACTTTCAACCTGCTCGACACGCCGGGCCACGAGGACTTCTCGGAAGACACCTACCGCACGCTCACCGCCGTGGACTCCGCGGTGATGGTGATCGACGTCGCCAAGGGCATCGAAAGCCAGACGCGCAAGCTGTTCGAGGTCTGCCGCCTGCGCAACGTGCCGATCATCACCTTCGTCAACAAGGTGGACCGCGAGGGCCGCGAGGTGTTCGCGACGCTCGACGAAGTGGCCGAGCTGCTCCAGCTCGACGTGGTGCCGATGACCTGGCCGGTGGGCATGGGCGGCACCTTCGAGGGCATTTACGACCTTGCGACCAAGCGCCTGCTGCTCCCCGAGGGCGATGCCCGTGAATTCCACGGCAAGGTGATCCAGACGACCGGGCTCGACGATCCGCAGCTCGACGCGATCGTCTCGCCCGACAATCTCGCCAAGCTGCGCGAGGATGTGGAACTCGCCCAGGCGGGCTATGCCGAGTTCGACGGGGAGGCCTATCGCAACGGCGACATGACGCCGGTCTATTTCGGCTCGGCGCTGAAGGAGTTCGGCGTGGACTCGCTGATCGCCGCGATCGCCGAGTTCGCCCCGCCGCCGCACGCGCTGCCGGCCGAACCCGCGCCGGTCGAGCCGACCCGCGACGAGGTGACCGGCTTCGTGTTCAAGGTCCAGGCGAACATGGACCCGAACCACCGCGACCGCATCGCGTTCATGCGGCTGGTCTCGGGCACGTTCAAGCGCGGCATGAAGCTGACGCCGACTGGCCATGGCAAGCCGATCGCGATCCACTCGCCGATCCTGTTCTTCGCGCGCGAGCGCGAACTGGCGGACGAGGCCTTCCCGGGCGACATCATCGGCATCCCCAACCACGGCACGCTGCGGGTGGGCGATACGCTGTCCGAGCGGGCGGGGGTGCGCTTCACCGGGCTGCCCAACTTCGCGCCGGAAATCCTGCGCCGCGTGGCGCTCAAGGACCCGACCAAGACCAAGCAGCTGCGCAAGGCGCTGGACGATCTGTCCGAGGAGGGCGTGATCCAGGTCTTCTATCCGGAGATCGGATCGAACTGGATCATCGGCGTGGTCGGCCAGCTGCAGCTCGACGTGCTGCTCAGCCGGCTCGAGGCGGAATACAAGGTCGGCGCGGTGCTCGAACCTTCGCCCTATGACACCGCGCGCTGGATTTCGTCGGACGATGCCGCCGCCCTCAAGGAGTTCCTCGATCTCAACCGCGGCGCGCTCGCCAAGGATCGCGACGGCAATCCGGTGTTCCTGGCCAAGTCGGCCTGGGAAGTCGGCTATATCGCCGAGCGCTATAACAAGGTGAAGTTCGCGGCGACGCGCGAGCGGTAATCAGGCCGCGGCGCGCTGTTCCCGGCCGCGCTCGCCGAGACCGCTGGCGATCCAGTCGCGGATGCGCTCGGCGCGGCCGAGATCGGCTTCGAACTTGGCGAGCAGCTCCTCGGCGCCGCTGGTGTCGGTGCCGGCGGCACGCATCATGGCGAGGACTTCCTGCTGGGCGGCAATGTGACGCTCGGCGAGCACCACATTCTTCTCGGCTTTGACGAGGTCGGTCGGGGTATAGCTCATGTGGTTATTATAGAAGTAACTACGCGGCAGCGGGAATCGCGCGGCTATTCGACCCAGTCCGTCGCCAGCCGCCGGCTCGCCAGCGCCATCAGGATGCCGGCGACGAGATACAGGCCGAGCCCCGCCGCGATCGCGTAGCGCAGGCCGTCGGCGGCACCATAGGCAGGCGTCAGCTGCTGGGAGAGCAGGCCGATCACCCAGCTGCCGAGGCCCAGCCCGATCAGGTTGTTGATCAGCAGGAACGAGGCCGAGGCGGTGGCGCGCATCTGCGGCGGCACGAGGTGCTGGACGGCGGTGAGTACCGGCCCCAGCCAGACATAGACCAATGCCTGCGGCACCAGGAACAGCAGGAACGCTGTCTGCCAGCTCTGCGCCAGCACGCCTGCGACGAACAGCGGCAGGCCGAGGACGTAGCAGATGGCCGGCGCCAGCGCGTACCACTTCCGATCGCGTGTGCCCAGCCGGTCGCCCAGCCAGCCGCCGAGCAGGATGCCCGCCACGCCGCCGGTGAGTGCAAGTGCCCCGAAGAACTGACCGACCTGCGCCAGGTCGAGCCGGAAGCTGCGCAGGATCAGGCTCGGCAGCCAGAAGGCCACGCCGTAGCCGCACATCGATCCCGCCGCCGCGCCGAAGGCGAGCAGCCAGAAGCTCGGCTTGGCGGCGAGGATGCCGAAGACGCGGGAGAGGGGGACCTGGTCCTTGGCCGGCGCGGCGCGCGGGGGATCGCGGACGAGCAGCTTGAACGGCACCGCGATGACCAGCCCGAGCAGCCCGACGACGAGGAAGGCGGTGCGCCACTCCACCGCCTGGGCGATATAGCCGCCGAGCAGGGCGCCGCCCGCCGAGCCGAGCGGGATGCCGAGCGAATAGATCGACAGCGCGCGCGACCGGCGCTCGGCCGGATAGGCATCGGCGATCAGCGCATAGCTCGGCGCCACCCCGCCCGCCTCGCCAACCCCGACGCCGAGCCGGAAGAGGAACATGCTCGTGAAATGCTGCGCCGTGCCGCACAGCGCAGTGAACGCGCTCCATATGCCCAGCGAGACGGCGATCACCCAGCTGCGGCTGGTGCGGTCCGCCAGCATCGCCAGCGGGATGGCGAGGGTGGAATAGAGCAAGGCGAAGGCGAAGCCGCCCAGCATGCCGAGCTGCCCATCGTCCAGCCCCAGGTCCGCCTTTACCGGCTGGGCGAGGATCGAGAGGATCTGCCGGTCGAGGAAGTTGAAGATATAGACCAGCAGCAGCATCGCGAGGACGATGCCGCGCGGCGTCGCGGGGCGGGTGGGGTGCGAGGGCATGATGGGTCCTTTGTGCGCCGGTGGTCGGTTCGATGCTAGCGCCGTGATCACCCTCACCCTCCCCACCGCCCGCGGCGGCGCCTCCCTCCCTCTTTGGGAGAGGGAGGGAGGCGCGAAGCGCCGGAAGGGTGAGGCTGAAAAGCCCCCTAGAACTTCACCGTGCCCGACACGAACACCTGGCGCGGGTTGCCGTAATAGCCGGTCAGTACGCCCTCGGTCCCCAGCGTCGGCACATAGGCCCCAGCGGGCGTACGCAGGAAATCGCCCGTGTCGGGGTTCTGCGCGAGGAAGTTGTAGCCCGAGACGATGTAGCGCTTGTCGAACAGATTGCGGCCATGCACCCCGATCGAGAATCGCTTGTCGATGTCCCAGTTGAGGTTCGCATCGAACAGCGTGAAGCCCGGTTGGTCGAGCATCGGCGTGCGCAGCTCGAACTGCTGCGAGGCACTGCGGTACGAGGCGGTGAAGCTCGCTGCGACCTGACCCTCGCCGCCGACCGGCACCGAATAGCCGATCGTGCCGCTCGCGGTCCAATCGGGCGTGTTCTGGATGCGGCGGCGGCTGGCGACGTCGATGCCGCGCGAATCGATGAAGCGCTTGTAGCGGGCATCGAGATAGCCGACCGACCAGTTGAGGTTGAGCGTCCCGCCGGGCGCCGCGAGGTCGCGCGCAGCGATCAGGTTGCCCTCGAACTCGACGCCCCGCATCCGCGCCTTGCCGGCGTTGGTGGTGATGCCGATGAACGTCTGCTGGCCGTTGATCGTGGTACCGATCGAGCCCGGCACCTGCACGTCGGTGTAATCGGCGTGGAAGGCAGCGAGCGCGAAGGTCAGCCGGCGATCGAACAGCGCCGCCTTGTAGCCGATCTCGTAGCTCGTGACGGTCTCGGGATCGAACGACATGAAGTCATAAACCTGCTGCGGCGTGCAGGCGCCGCCGCTCGGCGTGCGGCAGGCGCTGGTCTGGCCGCGCGGGTCGAAGCCGCCGCCCTTGAAGCCGTCCGCCCAGCTCGCATAAAGCGTGTGGTCGGCACTTGGCTTGAAGCTGATCGAGGCGCGGGGCGTGAACTTCTTGAAATCGGCGCTGCCGCGGAAGTCCGAGGTGGTGGCGAACAGCACACCGGTGCCGCCGAAATAGGGCGAGCCGCCGCCGAGATAGGTCTGGCGCAGCACGCGCGACTGACGCTGGTCCCAGGTGTAGCGCCCGCCCGCCGAGACGCTGAACATCGGGGAGAGGTCGTAGGTGAAGTCGCCGAACACCGCGACGGTATCGGTGTTCACGTCGCCAAAGGTCAGCGCGGTCACGCCGCCGGGCAGCCGCACGTCGAATACGGTGCGCGCCTTTGCGTCGAGATAATAGACGCCGAGCAGGCCCGAGAGGCTGCCGGTATCCACCAGCAGCTGCGCTTCCTGGCTGAACTGCTTGTTGTTGTAGAAGGCCGGCACGTCGACCTGCACCGCCGGCAGCGCGTCGAAGTCGATCGGGGTGGCGCTGTCGTCCTTGCGATAGGCGGTGATCGAGCGGAAGGTCAGCCAGGTGGCAGGGCGCAGTTCGGCGAGGCCGGTGACGCCCCAGGCTTTCACGTCCTGACGCGGATTGATCAGGCCGCCCTGCGAATCGAACACGTCCGCCAGTACGGGCGTGCCGCTGACGATGCCGGGGATCAGCCGGTGGCCGCCGCGGCTGTTGCTCTTGTCATGGGTATAGTCGCCCGAGACGCGGAAGAAGGCGCTGCTGCTCGGTTCATATTCCACCGTACCGCGTGCAGCCCACAGGTCCTTGTTGTAATTGTCCTCGCCGGTGGTGAGGTTGGTGCCGAAGCCGCCGCGGCTCAGCCGCGCGCCCGCGGCGCCGATCTTGAGCCCGGTGTCGCCGATCGGCGCGCTGGCGCTCACCACCAGATCGGCCTGGTTGTACGAGCCATAGCTGCCGCGCAGCTGGAGCGTGGGATCCGCACCGATCCGCTTGGTGACGTATTTCACCGCGCCGCCGATGGTGTTGCGGCCATAGAGCGTGCCCTGCGGCCCGCGCAGCACCTCGATTCGCTCGACGTCATAGATGTCGAGCACCGCCGCCTGCGGGCGGTTGAGGTACACGTCGTCGAGATAGAGGCCAACGCCGGCCTCGAACCCGGCGACCGGATCCTGCTGGCCGACGCCGCGGATGAAGGCCGACAGCGTGTTGTTGGTACCGCGCGACACCTCTAGCGAAACGTTCGGCGCGGACTGGGCGATGTCGGTGATGTCGAGCGCACCCTGCGCATTCAGCTGCGCGCCGCTGATCGCGGTGACGGCGATCGGCACGTCGATCAGGCTTTCCGCGCGGCGGCGGGCAGTGACGATGATCTCGCCGTCCTGCTGTTGCTGCGCGGCATCGGCGCTCTGGCCGGCGGCTTCGCTGTCCTGGGCGAAGGCTGGCGTGGCGGCGAGCAGTGCGGCGCTCGCGAGCAGGGCGATACGAACGGAATCGTGCCGTGACATGGTAATCCTCCCCTGGTGCAACCCATCTTTGAACGCGGGTTGTAAGCCGTTGCCCGAAGCTATACTGAAACCTGAACCGGGTTTCAACTTGGGATTGGCAGGGGGAGGCGAAGCATGGCGGGCGAGCGTGGCATTTCAGCCACTTCCGTGCCGGAAGGCGGCGAGACGGCCCGCGATGCGAAGGTGCCGCGCACAGAGCGCGGCCGCCGGACGCTGCGCGCGATCCTCGACGCGGCCGCGGCCGAATTTGGCGAGAAGGGCTTTCACGAAGGTTCGATCAGCGGGATCACCCGCCGCGCCGGCGTCGCGCTAGGCAGCTTCTACACCTATTTCGATTCGAAGGACGCGGTGTTCCGCGCGCTGGTCCGCGACATGAGCGACCAGGTGCGCGAGCATGTCGGCCCGGCGCTGCGCGGCGCGCGCGACCAGATCGACGCCGAGCGCGCGGCGCTGCTCGCCTTCATCCGCTTCGCGCGCACGCACAAGGAAATCTACCGGATCGTCGACGAGGCCGAGTTCGTCGACCCCGCCAGCTTCCGCCACCATTATGCCAGCACCGCCGATCGCATCGCCGCCCGCCTCCGCGCCGCTGCCGAGCGCGGCGAGGTGCGCGACGACGTGAGCGAGATCCACGCCTGGGCGATCATGGGGATGAACGTCTTTCTCGGCCTGCGCTACAGCGTGTGGGACGAAGGCACGCCGCCCGAAGCCATCGCCGACGCAGTGGCGCAGCTGCTGGCGCGGGGGATCGGCGCTGCTACTTCTTCGCGAGCAGATCCTTGAGGCCGGCCAGCGCCTTGGTCGGCCCGGCTTCCTCCTCGCTTTTCACGCCGGCTTCGCGCAGCACCTCGGCGGCGCGGGGGCTGCGCGGATAGGGATCGAGCTCGAGTGCCATCGTCTCGGCCGCGGCCTCGCCCAGGTCGATCATACCGCCGGCATAGAAGACGGTGTCGCACTCGTCCTCGGTCAGCTCCACCTCGTCCTCGCCGGTAGTGGTGGGTTCGGGGACGAAGCGGATCGCGAAATCCTGCTCGATCTTGGCGGGCAGCGGATCGCCGGTGACGACACAGGCCTGCGTCAGCCGGGCGGAGAGATGCCCGCGCGCGACCACCCCCTGCGCATCGCGGCGCAGATGGTAGACGGCCTCCAGCTTCTCGATCGCCTTCAGGCCGAAGCGGGTGCTGAGCGCCGCGCGCTCACCTTCGTCGGCGGTGATCCGGACGTCGCTTTCGCCGGCGCCGATCTGGTCGAGCCGGTGGGGGCGGGAAAATTCTACATCGGTCATTCGGGAAGCTCTCCTGCAATCACACGCGCGAGCGGCATCGCCGCCAGCGCATCGCGAAAGGCGCGCAGCCGCGCCTCGACATGGGTGAGTGCGGCGGCCGCAGGGGCCTCGCCGCGATACAGGTTGCGGATCAGCGCGGGCCCCAGCTCGCCTTCGGCCAGCCCGCTGCGATAGGCGCCGAGCCGGCCGCCGAGCATGCCCATCATCCGCCCGACATGCTTGCCGACGATGATGTCACCGATGCCGATCTCGCGCAGCTGGCCGTCCATGTCGTCGATGAAGCACTCCGCTACCGCGGTGCTGGTCGGGATCCCGGCAGGTTCCGCCTCCAGCCGGAGCAGTACCAGGCAGAGCACCGCCGCGATCATGTCGAACCGGCCGTCGACCGTGTCCGGCACCGCGCCCTCGGTGTACCAGTGGGGCGCGCGGCCGCGCGCGACGACGCCCGCATAGAGCTGCGGGGCGGTGCCGCGATCGGGCTTGCCGAAGAGCCGCTGGAGCATGCGCATCGCCGTTGTTCGTGCCTTCCTTGGGTGCGACCTTGTTTGGCCGCATTTTGCCGCATATTGAGGCCTTCGGCCCGCGATGCAATCCGGGGGTCGCTCGTGTTTGCCTGGAGATCCTGATGTCGCTTCCCGTTCGCACGCTCGGCACCGCCGCGTTGTTGGTCGTGCTCGGCACCACCGCCTGTACGCCGGTGCGGACGCATCAGGGCTATGTCGTCGATCACGACCTGGTCGCCTCGGTGCAGCCGGGCATCGATACGCGCGATTCGGTGATGCAGACGCTGGGCCATCCCAGCTTCACCAGCCAGTTCAACGAAGGCGAGTGGTTCTACGTCTCGCGCGACAGCAGCAACTTTGCCTTCCGCAACCCGAAGGTGAAGAGCCAGACGACGCTGCGCATCCGCTTCGACCAGGCCGGCAACGTCACCTCGATCGACCAGACCGGCGTCGACCTCGTCGCCTCGATCGACCCCTATGGCAAGACCACGCCGACGCTGGGCCGCCGCCGCAGCTTCTTCTCCGACCTGTTCGGCAATATCGGTACCGTCGGCGCGCCGGGTGCCGGCCCGGGCGGCGGCGGCAACACCGGCCCGTAAGTTTCTTTCCATCCGCTGACCGGATCGTTCGCGCAACGTTCAGCGAGGCTTGTTCATAGATGCTCCCAAGCCGGCCGTCGGACCGGCGGTTCGATCAGGATGGAGAAGCATATGAAGAAGCTCGTTCCCATCGCCCTGCTGATGGCGATCGCGGCCCCTGCGCTGCTGGTGCCGGCGAGCGCGATGGCGCAGTCGCGCGCCGAGCTGCGCGAAGATCGCCGCGACATTCGCGACGCCCAGCACGACCTGCGCCGGGCGCAATGGTCGGGCGATCCGCGCCGCATCCACGAGGAGCGCCGTGACCTGCGCGAGGCGCGCCGCGAATATCGCGAGGACCTGCGCGACCGCGACCGTCGCTGGGCCGAGAATGACTGGCGCAGCTGGCGCGACCGCAACCGCGGCCTCTATGCCCGCGGCGCGTGGCGGGCGCCGTTCCGCTATTATCGCTTCCAGCCGGGCGCGCGGATCGGCCCGGTCTATTATGGCCCGCGCTACGTGATCGGCGATCCGTGGCGCTATCATCTGCCCCGCCCGGTGTTCGGCCAGCAATGGGTGCGCCACTATAACGACGTGCTGCTCGTCGATACGCGGCGCGGCACCGTGATCCGGGTGGTGCCGGGCTTCTACTGGTAACAAAAAAACGGCCGCATCGATTCTGTCGATGCGGCCGTTTCAGGTTGCGGGTTATCCAAGGGATCTATTGCACCGGCAGAACGTCGCTCGCGCTGAACGGTTCCAGATAAATTGCCGCCGCAATGGTGCAATCCTTTGGGCAAAAGCGTCATCAGAATAGGCATTTACGGCTTTCTCTTCGCGGTTCCTGAAACGTTCACGTTGCCCTAGCTGCACTTCCTCGCAAATATGCCGATGTCCGATTCGGATGCATCGCCCGGGGGGAATGCTGATGGCGTTGAGTATTCTCGATGCGGTGACGCGCGAACTCACCTTATTCGCTGCCATATTTCTTGCCGTCGGCGGGTTGGACGACTTGATCGTCGACATGATTTTTCTTTTCTCTTGCCTGGGCGGGGGCAGGCGGAACCAGCGCATCATTGCTGGGGATCGGTCTGAGACGGCGGAATACCGGTTCGCCATTTTCGTGCCGGCCTGGGACGAATCGGCGGTGATCGCGCCGATGCTGCGGTCGATGCTCGCGCGCTGGGGAGACGGCCCATACCGCATCTATGTCGGTACCTATCCGAACGATCCGGCAACAATTGCCGCGGTGCTTTCGCTCGGGGCGGAGGATTGGCGGGTGCGCCTTGTGATTGGCGCCCGCCCCGGGCCCACAACCAAGGCAGATTGCCTGAATGTACTATGGGCGGCGCTGGAGCGAGACGAGGCCGCCGAAGGAGAAGCCTTCACGGCGGTGGTCCTGCATGATGCGGAAGACGTGGTGCACCCGCAGGAACTCGCCGTCTATGCCAGTTGGGTCGGCACCCATGGCGCCGTGCAGCTGCCGGTCGCGCCGCTCTGCCAGCCGGGGTCGCGACTGGTGTCGGGCCATTATCTCGACGAATTCGCCCAGTCGCACGGCGCGACGCTGCCGGTGCGGCAGATGCTGGGCGCCAGCCTGCCGCTCGCCGGCGTGGGGTGCGCGATCCGCTGCGACGTGTTGCGCCGGATCGCCGATGCGCGTGGCACGCCCTTCGACGCGACGAGCCTCACCGAGGATTACGAGCTCGGCCTCCGCCTCCGGGCGCTGGGCACGCGCTGCGCCTTCGTGCGGGTGCCCGAGCGCGCCAATGGTCCCCCGGTGGCGATTCGCGCCTATTTCCCGGCCACGGTGCCGGCTGCCGTGCGGCAAAAGGCGCGCTGGATGGCCGGCATCGCACTCGCCGGCTGGGATCGGACTGGCTGGGGGCAGCGCTGGGACCTGGGCGACCACTGGATGCGGATGCGCGATCGCCGGGTCACGCTGGCGATGCTCGTGCTCGCCATCGCCTATGCCGCGCTGGTCTGTTGGGGTCTTTCGGCGCTTTGTCATGCGCTGCTCGGCGGTCCCCCGCCTGCCTGGGACCCGCTGCTCGCGCAGCTCGTGGCGCTCAACCTCACGCTGCTCGGCTGGCGGGTGGCGATGCGCACCGCATTGGTGACGCGCCTCCATGGCTGGCGCGAGGGGGGCTGGGCGGTGCCGCGGATGGTGGTCGGCAACTATATCGGGCTGCTCGCCGCGCGTCGGGCGCTGTGGATCTATGTCCGCCTGCTCGCCGGCGGCCCGTTGCGTTGGGACAAGACGGCGCACCAGTTTCCCAGCACGCCGTTCGATCCCCAATCGGCCGTTGCATGAACCGCGCGGGCCGCGGCCGGCCGCTGCGGTTCGTCGGACTGATTGGACTCGGCTGGGTCGGGCTGCGGTGCGTGCTGCTGTGGCCGCCTCCGGTGAACACGGGCCCCATCGCTGCGTATCGGATGCCGGGTAGCGGCGCCCTGGTCGCCCGCCCCTTGGCCCCGCCGAGGGTTCGGCCACCCGCCCGTGCGGCGCTGGTTCGGCTGCCGACCCGGCGTGCGTCCCCGCATCCTGCCGCGGACGAACGTCGTCCGCGGCTGTCGATCCTCGCGCCCGATGCCGTGTTGCCGTCGCCGACCTCGGAAACCCAGGGTGCTGGTGCTGCGTCCGCGCCGGAGGCGGTACAGGCTTTTCCCGGGCAGCGGCTGGACCCACCGGCTGGCGCCGGTCCGCGGCGGTGGAGCGGCAGTGCCTGGTTCGCCCTGCGGCCCGGCCAGGGTATCGGCGCAGCGCCGGCGGCGGGGCAGCTCGGCGGCAGCCAGTATGGCGTGCGTGTGGTGCGCGCGCTGGACCGGCGCGGCAGGCTCGCGGCGGTCGGCCGAATCGCCGGGCCGCTGCGGGGGCAGGGGGCGGAAGTGGCGCTCGGGTTCGAGTGGCGGCCTGCCGGCATACCCGTACGGATCGCGGTCGAAGAGCGATTCGGCCTGGACGGCATCCAGGGCGGGCCGGGGCTCGGGGCGGTGGCCGGCCTCTATCGCGAGCGCGCGGCTTTTCGCCTCGAGGCCTATGGCCAGGCCGGCGCGATCCTCCGCGTCCGACTGGAGCCCTATGCCGATGGCGCGCTGCGCCTGACCCGCACCATCGCCGCCGGCCGCGCGACCGCGCTTGCCGTGGGTATCGGCAGCTGGGGCGCCGCGCAGCGCGGTGTGCAGCGGCTCGATATCGGCCCGACATTGGTCACCAGCGTGCCGATCGGCGCGCTGCAGACGCGCATCGCGCTGGACTGGCGGCAGCGGATCGCCGGCAATGCGCGGCCGGGCTCGGGCGTCGCGCTCACGCTGGGCAGCGATTTCTGAGAGCCTGTTTGGAGACGCGCCGGTCCCGACTCGAAATTCGCTCTTTCGCGGATTTCCAAACGGTCTCTGAGGCTAGCGCCGACCCAACCCCCACCTTCTCCCTTTCGCAAGGCCGCACAAACCGGCTAGGCCTAGGGCCGCATGGATCTCTATCTTCCCATCGCCAACCTGTCGGTCAACGCGCTCGTGATCGTGGCGCTGGGGCTGGGCGTGGGGCTGCTCTCGGGCATGTTCGGCGTGGGCGGCGGATTCCTCACCACGCCGCTGCTGATCTTCTACGGCATCCCGCCCACCGTCGCGGCTGCCTCGGCGGCGAGCCAGGTGACCGGCGCCAGCGTCTCCGGCGTGTTCGCCCACTTCCGCCGCAAGGGCGTCGACGTGCAGATGGGGGCGGTGCTCGTCGCCGGCGGGATTCTCGGCAGCCTGCTCGGCGGCTGGCTGTTCAAATTGCTCCAAGCGAGCGGCCAGATCGACGTGGTGATCGGCGTGCTCTACGTCGTGCTGCTCGGATCGATCGGCGGGCTGATGGCGAAGGAATCGGTCGGCGCGATCCGGGTGTCGCGCGGCGCGCGACCGCCCAGGGCCCGCAAGCGGCGGCACCATCCGCTGGTTGCCTCGCTGCCGTTCCGCTGGCGCTTCTACGCCTCGGGCCTCTACATCTCGCCCCTGGCGCCGCTGCTGCTCGGCGTGTTCACCGGCGTGCTGACGATGCTGCTCGGCGTGGGTGGCGGATTCATCCTGGTGCCGGCGATGCTCTATATCCTCGGCATGGGGACGCAGACGGTGGTCGGCACCTCGCTGTTCCAGACGCTGTTCACCACGGCGGTGGCGACGATGGTGCACGCGACGACGACCAAGGCGGTCGACATCGTGCTGGCGATCCTGCTGCTGCTCGGCTCGGTGGTCGGCGCGCAGCTCGGCGCGCGCTTCGCCGCCAAGGCCAAGCCCGAATATTTGCGGCTGCTGCTCGCCGTGATCGTGCTGCTGGTCGCGGCGCGGATGCTCGCGGGCCTCGCCTGGCGCCCGGACGAGATCTATTCGGTGACCGCGGCGTGAGACGGGCGGGCGCGCTGGCGCTGCTTGCCCCCCTGTTGATGGGGCAGGCCAAGCCCGAGCTGGTGCCCGACGTCTCGCAGCGCGACATCGAGATCGCCTACAGCTTTACCGGCGCCGAGCTGCTGCTGTTCGGCGCGATCCTCTATCCCGGCGGCCGCGCGCCAGGCGAGGGCGAGCGGCCGGCGGATATCGTCGTTGTGATCAAGGGACCGACCGAATCGGTGGTGGTCCGCGAAAAGTCGAAGGTCGCCGGCATCTGGGTCAACGCCGCGCAGATGCACTACCGCTCGGCGCCGAGCTTTTACGCCATGGCGTCGTCGCGGCCGATCCGCCAGCTCGTCGACGAGCGGACGCGGGCGATCTACGAGCTGGGGCTGGACAGCCTGCAGCTTTCTCCCGCCTCGGGCGCCACGCCGCAGATCCAGCAGCGCTTCGACAGCGGCTTGGTCGACCTCAAGCGGCGCAACGGGCTGTTCTACGAGGCACCCGGCGCGGTGGAGATCACCGGTGGCGTGCTGTACCGCGCGCGGCTCACCATCCCGGCGCGCGTGCCGGTGGGGCGCTTCACTGCCGAAACCTTCCTGATCCGCGACGGCCGCGTGCTGGCGGCGGCGGTGCGGCCGATCGAGATCCGCAAATCGGGGTTCGAGCGCTTCGTCGCGACCAGCGCCGATCGCAACGCCGTCGCCTATGGCCTGGTTGCGGTGGGCGTCTCGTTCCTGTTCGGCTGGGGGGCGGGGGCGCTCTGGCGCCGCTTCTGACGCCGCACACCCAAAATTTACCCGGACCTGCGCATGCTACTTCCGCCTTTTTGGGGGATGCACGATGGAAGGCCAGTTTCGCGTTGGCGGGTTCGAGGGAGAAGCGACGGGCGGCGGCGGCTTTTCCGCCGGGCGCGTGCCCGGTGCCGTGCGCGCGATCGGCGCGGTGTTCGAGATCGCCGGCGCGTCGAGCCAGGTGCTGCTCGACCTCGCCGAACTGGATGCGCTCGCCCGCAGTGAGGATGCCGCGCTTGCCAATGCCGGCCAGGTCGGCGCGCAGGTCAAGATCCGTGTCGGCAACGCCTGGCTGATCGCCAGCATTCGCACCGCGCTGCTCGATGCGTCGGGCACGCGCGTCGCTGCCGCGATCGATTTTCTCGGCGAGGGCGACGAGGAGAAGCTGACGGGCAAGCTCTACCGCTTCCGCCGCGGCGTCACCCGTTATCCCACGCCTGGTGCCGAGGTGTTCCCGGTCACCACCGCCGATCTCTGCCAGATCTATGCCGCCGACGAGCGCCCCCATATCGAGGTCGGGACCGTCTACCCGACCAAGGACATCCGCGCCGCGCTCTATGTCGACGCGATGCTCGGCAAGCATTTCGCGCTGCTCGGCTCGACCGGTACCGGCAAGTCGACGTCCGCGGCGCTGATTTTGCACCGGATCTGCGCGCTGGCGCCGCAGGGCCATGTCGTGATGATCGATCCGCACGGCGAATATGGCAGCGCCTTCCAGCACAACGGCGCGCTGTTCGACGTTTCGAACCTGCAGCTCCCCTATTGGCTGATGAACTTCGAGGAACATTGCGAGGTGTTCCTGACCAGCGAGGGCAGCGATCGCCAGGTGGATGCCGACATCCTCGCCAAGTGCCTGCTCGCCGCGCGCTCGAAGAACCGGATCGGGCAGGAGATCGGCAAGCTCACGGTCGACGCGCCGGTGCCCTATCTGCTTTCCGACCTGACCAACGCGCTCACGCTCGAAATGGGCAAGATGGACAAGGCGACCGATACGGCGCCCTATCTCCGCCTGAAGAGCAAGATCGACGAGGTGAAGGGCGATCCGCGCTACGCCTTCATGTTCTCGGGCATGCTGGTGGCGGACACGATGGCGGCGTTTCTGTCGCGGATCTTCCGACTGCCGGGCGACGGCAAGCCGATCTCGATCATCGACGTGTCGGGGGTGCCCAACGAGATCACGAGCGTGGTCGTCGCGGTGCTCAGCCGGATGGTGTTCGACTACGCGATCTGGTCGCGCGGCGAGGCCAAGCGGCCGGTGCTGCTCGTCTGCGAGGAGGCGCACCGCTATGTGCCCAACGAGCGCAACGCCGATGGTTCGTCGGTGGGGCGGATCCTCAGCCGCATCGCCAAGGAAGGGCGCAAATATGGCGTGTCGCTGGGGCTGATCACGCAGCGGCCATCGGACCTTGCCGAGGGCGTGCTCTCCCAGTGCGGCACGATCCTGTCGATGCGGCTCAACAACGAGCGCGACCAGGCCTTTGTCCGCGCGGCGATGCCGGAGGGGGCCCGCGGCTTCCTGGATGCGATTCCGGCGCTGCGCAACCGCGAGTGCATCGCGGTGGGCGAGGGCGTGGCGACGCCGGTGCGGCTGCTGTTCGACGACCTCGATCCCGCCCAGCGCCCGGCCTCGGACGATCCGCTCTTCTCGGAGCTGTGGCGCGAAGTCGGCGGCGAGGAGGCGATGCTCGAGCGGACGATCCGCCGCTGGCGTTCGCAGGGGCGGTAAGGCACTCGTTCCGCCCCAACCATCGTCATTCCCGCGCAGGCGGGAATCCATTGGCCGAGTCCGTGTGGTTCTTGCTGCGGCGAAACGGCAAATGGATCCCCGCCTCCGCGGGGATGACGAGGGGTTCATGGTCCTCGGAGTAGCTTACTCCGCCGCGTCCTTCTGGACGCCGTGGCCGACGGGCACCGCCATCAGGCCGTGCAGCCTGGCCTTGAAGGCACCCAGCGCACCGCCCGCGAGGCGCCGTACAGAAGTGAACGACACCGCGCGCGGATTGACCGCCTGCCCGTTGCGGGTGGTCTCGAAGTGCAGGTGCGGCCCGGTCGACAGGCCGGAATTGCCGCTGCGGCCGATCTGCTGGCCCTTGCGCACCGACTGGCCGCGGCGGACCATCACCTTGCTCAGATGCGCATAGCCGGTGGCGAAGCCGCCGCCATGGTCGATTCGCACGAGGTTGCCATAGCCCGACGCGCCCCCCGCCACGCGCACCACCCCGTCGACCGCGGCGAAGACCGGCGAGCCATAGGGCGCGGCGATGTCGATGCCCTTGTGCATCCGGGTGAAGCCGAGGATCGGGTGCATCCGCATGCCGAAGGCGGAGGAGAAGCGGCCGTTGACCGGCATGGTCATCATGCCCGTCTTGCTGCCGGTGCCGTTGGCGTCGAACCATTCGGTCTTGCCGTCGCTCTCCCAAGGAGCGAGTTGGATACCGTTGGCGCAGCCGGTGACGCCGGCATACATCAGCTGGCCATATTGGACTTCCCCGGTCGCCGCGCGCGCCTGGCCGAGGATCAGGTCGAACTTGCACGACGATCCCAGCTTCGACACCGACACCCGGCTCGCCAGCGTGCGCAGGAAGGTCTCCACCGCCTTCGCCGGCGCGCCGGCGGCACGCGCCGAGCGATAGAGGCTGGATCCGATCAGCCCCTGCACGCGCAGCGGCGTGTGGTCGATCGCGATCGGGATGGACTTGATGGCGAGCGCGGCACCGGTGCGGACCACCTCGATGCGGCGATCGAAGGCGGCGCGGAAGGCGAGCTTTTCGAGCGGGCGCGGCTGCGACGTGTCCGCGCGGCGGCCCAGCGTCATCTCCAGCACGGTGTTGCGCTGGATCTGGCCGAGCGGCATCGCGCCCGAGACGAGGCTGGCGACGATCCCGGCATCCGCCTCGCCCACGCCCGAGCGCTGCAGCACGCTGCGCAGCATCGTGCCGCTGGCGAGCCGCGCCTCATGTTCGATGATCGGGCGTTCGGGGGTGTCGGTGAGCGGCTTCACCAGACTGGTGGCGGCGACGTGGACCCCGGTGCGCGATCCCTTGGCCAGCGGCGCGATCGCCTGCGCCTGCTGCGCCTGTTCGGCTTCGCCGGTCAGCGGGGCGGGGACGATGCCCGTGATCGGCCGGTCGAAGCCGGGCGACAGCATCCAGGTAGCGGCACAGAGGGCTGCGCAGGTGGCAGCGCCGCGGAACCAGGTTCGCGAGCCGATGTCGGCGCCGAGATCGGGTACCAGGTCGAGCATCGCCAGCCGCTGGCCGATCCGGGTAGGGACGACGGCTGGGATCGCGCGCGCCAGGCCACCGCCGCCACCGGCTAGGCCCGAGCCATGATCGTCGCGAAAGAACAAGCCGTGCTGCCCCTAAGACCCGATTGCGCGCGGCAAGAAGCGGCGCGTCCATCGATTCACTCTGGAATCACGGTCTTAAAGTCAAATTAAGTTTGCCACCCGGTGACACCGTACGCGCCGACCCGTGCAGCGCGCGCGGCGAAATGGCCGAGTCGGGCGCAACCGTCACGAAGTCGTGGAAAAGCGGCGGCAAGGAGTTGCCTAATGCCGCGCGGGCGCCGATCTTGGATGTCGACATGAGCCAGTTCTCCCGTTCGCCCGTCACGGCAGTGCTGGGGCCCACCAACACCGGCAAGACCCACCTCGCCGTCGAGCGGATGTGCGGTCATGCCAGCGGCATGATCGGCTTCCCGCTGCGGCTGCTGGCGCGCGAGGTGTACGACCGGGTCGTCCGGATGAAGGGGCCGACCGAGGTCGCGCT
Organism: Sphingomonas trueperi; assembly: GCF_011927635.1. GTDB lineage: Bacteria > Pseudomonadota > Alphaproteobacteria > Sphingomonadales > Sphingomonadaceae > Sphingomonas > Sphingomonas trueperi. The sequence goes on along the minus strand of NZ_JAATJB010000001.1, from coordinate 193,079 downwards.
GATCACCGGCGAGGAGAAGATCCTGCCGCCCAAGGCGCGCTGGTTCTGCTGCACGGCCGAGAGCATGCCGCTGGAGCGGGAGACCGCGTTCGTCGCGCTCGACGAGGCGCAGCTCGGCGCCGATCCGGAGCGCGGGCATGTCTTCACCGACCGGTTGCTGCGCGCCCGAGGCCGCGAGGAGACCATGATTCTCGGCTCGGACAGCCTGCGGCCGATGCTCAAGGCGCTGGTGCCCGAGGCGGAGATCGTCGGCCGGCCGCGCTTCTCGACGCTCAGCTATGCCGGGGCGAAGAAGCTCTCGCGCCTGCCGCGCCGCTCGGCGATCGTCGCCTTCTCGGCCGAGGAGGTCTATGCCGTGGCCGAGGCGCTTCGGCGGCTGCGCGGCGGCGCGGCGGTGGTGATGGGCGCGCTCAGCCCCCGCACCCGCAACGCGCAGGTAGCGATGTTCCAAGCGGGCGAGGTCGATTATCTCGTCGCCACCGACGCGATCGGCATGGGGCTCAACATGGACGTGCACCATGTCGCCTTCGCCTCGCTCCACAAGTTCGACGGGCGGCGCCAGCGCCGGCTGACCATCGCCGAGATGGCGCAGATCGCCGGCCGCGCCGGCCGCCACCAGAAGGACGGCACCTTCGGCGCGCTGCACGCGGAGGGGCCGAGCGCCTTCACCCCCGAGGAAGTGCTGGCGATCGAAGGGCACCAGGTGCCCAGGCTCGAACATCTCTACTGGCGCGAAGGCGAGCCAGATTTCGACAGCATCGACGCGCTCATCGGCAGCCTCGAGCGCAAGCCCGAGGCCGAGGTGCTGCGCGCCGCGCCCCAGGCGACCGACCTCGCCGTGCTCAAGCGGCTGGCCGAGGAAAGCTGGGTCCGCGATCGGGTGCGCCATCCGCGGATGGTCGCGCGGCTCTGGGCGGCCTGCGGGCTGCCCGATTTCCGCAAGCTCGGCGTCGATCCGCATGCACGCTTCGTAGGAAGGCTGTTCGGGCATCTGTCCGAGGGGCGCGGGCATGTGCCGCACCAATGGTTCGCCGACGAGATCCAGCGGCTCGACAATATGGGCGGCGATGTCGAGACGCTGGCCGGGCGCATCGCCGCGGCGCGCAGCTGGGCCTATATCGCCCACCGCGCCGACTGGCTGGAGCAGCCCGCGCATTGGGCCGAGCGCACGCGTGCGATCGAGGAAAAGCTCTCCGACGCGCTCCACGCCAGCCTCACCCAGCGTTTCGTCGACAAGCGCACCACGGTGCTGCTGCGGCAGATTGGTGCCGATGCCTCGAACCTGCCGGTGACGATCGGGCCCGAGGGCGAGGTGCGCGTCGAGGACCATCCGCTCGGCACGCTGCAGGGCTTCCGCTTCACCGTCGCCGCCGAGGCACGCGCCGGGGACAAGCGGATGCTGCTCGCCGCCGCCGAGAAAAGGCTGGCGGGCGAATATCGCCGGCGCGGTGCGTCGCTCGCCGAGGCGCCCGATGCGGAGCTGGCGCAGGTCGGCACCGCGATCCACTGGCGCGGGCATGACGTCGCGCTGCTCAAGCCCGGCGCAAACCTGGTGCGCCCGCGCGTGCAGCTCGATCGCGCGCTCGACATACTCGATCCGCAGACGAAGGTTGCCGTGCAGGCGCGGCTGGAGCGCTGGTTCGCCGAGCGGATCGCCGCCGATCTGCCGGTGCTCGCCAAGCTCGACGCGATCACCCGCGAGGAAGCGGCGGGGGCACCCCTGCGCGCGCTGGCCAATGCACTGCTCGAGCAAGGCGGGCTGCTGCCGCGGCGTGCAGCCGGGTCAATGCTCGAAGCGCTCGACGGGCCCGCGCGCCATCGCCTCCGCAAGATCGGCATGACGATCGGCACGCTGGACGTGTTCGCGCCGTCGCTGCTCAAGCCCCGCGCCGCCGCCCGGCGCCGCGCGCTGATGGGGTTGGCTGAGGGCCCGCCCGATGCCGCCGTGGTGTTGCCGCGCGATGCGCAGGGTGCGGAGCTCATCCATGGCTTCCGCCCCTTCGGCGCGCAGGCGGTTCGGGTTGACGTGGTCGAGCGCATCGCGCGTGCGGCGCACGAGGCGCGGCAGGGCCGCAAGCCCTTCGCGCCCGATCCGGCGCTCGCCACCTCGATCGGCCTCAAGCCGGAGACGATCGCACGGCTGATGGCGCAGCTCGGCTTTCGCACCGCGCGCGGCGATGCCGATGCGCCGCAGCGCTGGATCTGGCAGGGCCTCACCCCGCTCGCCAAGCCCAAGCCGGTGGTGGTGCCCGGCAATGCCTTCGCGGCGCTGGCGGCGCTCCGCAATGGCTGAGCCTTCGGGGCATGGGCCGGCGATGCGGGTCGATCGCTTCCTCTGGTATGCGCGGATCGTGAAGACGCGCAGTGCCGCGCAGGCCTTGTGCGAGAAAGGCCTGCTGCGGATCGACGGCCGCCGGATCGAGCGTTCGGCGGTTTCGGTGCGGGTGGGCTCGATTCTCGCCTTCCCGATCCAGGGCAAGGTGCGCGTGCTCCGCATCGAGGCGCTGCCGATCCGGCGTGGGCCGCCGGGCGAGGCGCGGCTGTGCTACGAGGATCTCGTCACCGATCGGGGCGTTCAGCCTCTGTCCGATGATTGACGTGCGCGCCCGGCGCGCATAGCAGGGCCCCCGCATTGATCGTTCGCAACCAAGGACCGTTTCCCCAATGACCTATGTCGTCACCGACGCATGCATCCGGTGCAAGTACATGGACTGTGTCGAGGTCTGTCCGGTGGACTGTTTCTACGAGGGCGAGAACATGCTCGTCATCAACCCCAGCGAATGCATCGATTGCGGCGTGTGCGAGCCGGAATGCCCGGCCGAGGCGATCCTGCCCGATACCGAGAACGGCCTGGAAAAGTGGCTGGAGCTCAACCGCACCTATTCGGAGCAGTGGCCGAACATCACCACCAAGGGGGAGGCCCCGGCCGATGCCGATGCGATGAAGGCCGAGACCGACAAGTTCGACAAATATTTCTCGCCGAATCCCGGCTCGGGCGACTGATCCCCGGGCGGCGCCTGCCGCCCTCCCGCGATGGGCCCGAAATGGTGCAGCGCGCATGGAATTATGCGCCTTTTGCATGACCTTTCACTGGTAATTTTATTACGAGCGTGTTAAATAGCGCCCGACGAAGGCAAGGACTCGCCTTCGCCCGGAGACGCTAGCGTATGCCCCGTGTTCCCTCGTCCGCCGCGCCTTGCGCGCTTGGGCGGGATCCACACTCCAACCGGGGCCGGTAATTCACGAAAGGTTCCTCGCACATGGCTGCCAAGGCGCTGTCCTTCGATGTCGGCGATTATGTCGTTTACCCCAAGCACGGCGTGGGCCGTGTGATCGAGCTGCAGAAGCAGGAAATTGCAGGCATGCAGCTCGAGCTTTACGTCCTGCGTTTCGAAAAAGAGAAGATGACGCTCCGCGTGCCGACCAACAAGGCCGAGAGCGTGGGCATGCGCAAGCTTTCCAGCGACAAGACGCTTCGCGAAGCGCTCGACACGCTGAAGGGCAAGCCCAAGGTCAAGCGCACCATGTGGTCGCGTCGCGCCCAGGAATATGAAGCCAAGATCAACTCGGGCGACCTCGTGTCGATCGCCGAAGTGGTCCGCGACCTGTTCCGTGCCGACGACCAGCCCGAGCAGAGCTATTCCGAGCGCCAGATCTTCGAGGGCGCGGCCAGCCGCCTCGCCCGCGAACTGGCGGCGATGGAAGAGATCGACGAGCCGGCGGCGCTGGAAAAGATCCTGGACATCCTGCGCAAGGCCGCGGCGATCCACAACAAGGACAAGGTTCCCGCCTGACGGCGCGGAAGCCGAAGGGTCGGATCAAAAGGGGGCGGAGCCACGGGCTCGCGCCCCCTTTTCGTTACGCCCGGATCGTGTATTGTGTGGGCAATACACGATCCGGGAGGTTCCACATGCGTCCGTTGCTCGCCCTAGCGCTGCTGCCCTTTGCCACTGCCTGCCATTCCAGCTGGGGCGACAACAAGGGCACCAAGATCGAGGCCAGTGGCACGGGCACAAGCCGCAGCTTCGCCGCGACGGGGTTTACCGGTGTGGCGCTCAAGAGCTCGGACGATGTCGACGTCCGTACCGGCGCCGCCTTTTCGGTTACGGCGGAGGGCGATCCGGCCGTGCTCGACCAGCTCGACATCCGGCTCGACGACAAGACGCTGAACGTCGGGCGCAAGACCAAGGCCGGCATGTTCTGGGACAAGAGCGGCGGGGCCAAGATCCATGTCGTACTGCCACGACTGACCGACGCCACGGTGGCGGGGTCCGGCACGATGCTGGTCGATCGCGCCGAGGGTGCGTTTGACGGCGTGGTGGCCGGCTCGGGCGACCTGCGCCTCGTCTCGGTAGCGGCGCAATCGGCGTCGCTGTCGATCGCCGGTTCGGGCAACATCACGCTCGCGGGGCGTGCGGACAAGATGGATGTGTCGGTCGCGGGCTCCGGCGACCTCCAGGGGCAGCAGTTCACCGCGGGCAGCGCCGACATCTCGATCGCCGGCTCCGGCAGCGTGCGCGCGAACGTGCCCGGCCACGCGTCGGTCTCTATCCTCGGCTCGGGTGATGTCGAGCTGCGCGGCGGCGCCAAGTGCGAGGTGAGCAAGATGGGTTCGGGAAACGTGAAGTGCTCGTAAGGACGCGCGTTCCCGCCTAGGCGTGCTCGGCGCGGCCTTCCAAATGGCCGCGCAGGCGCCGATCGAAGTCGGCGGCAATATCGCCAAGCGTAATCGTCGAGAGCTGCTCCACCAACAGCCGTTCCGCGCGGTGCAGCGCCTCCGACATCGAGGCGTTGACCGCCTGCTCGACCAGGCACTGGGGGGCAGGGTCCGCAAGCCCGATCGCGAAGATGCGGGGCTCGCCCAACGCCTTATAGACATCGAGCATGCGAAGATCGTCGAGCGGTCTGGAAAGCGTCCAGCCGCCAGCATGCCCCTTGGTCGAGCGCACGATGCCGGCCTCGCGGAGCCCCGCGAGCGTCCGGCGGACCACCACCGCATTGGTGCCGAGCATGGCTGCTGCGGCTTCCGACGTCATCGGTCCTTCCGCCCGATCCAGGTGGATCAGGAGGTGGAGCATGCGCGACAATCTTCCGTCCAGTTGCAAGCGGCGACCTCCTCGTCCGGAAGTATCACGACACTTTTCGAGTTGCAAACCTGCCATCGCCCAGTAACGTAACTCTCGATGTTTCATGATTCGAGGTTTAGAGAATGTACGACGTCATCGTCATCGGGGGCAGCTTTGCAGGCCATGCGGCCGCGTTGCAGTTGGCACGGGCGCGGCAAGACGTGCTGCTGATCGACGCAGGCACGCCTCGCAATCGCTTTGCCGACGCCTCGCACGGATTTCTGTGCCAGGATGGCAGGGCTCCCCACGCGATTCTGCAGGAAGCGGCGCGCCAGCTGCTCGCCTATCCCACCGCCGAGATCGTGCAGGCCGAGGCGCTGCGTGCCGAGAAGCTTGCCGGCGGCTTCGTGGTGCCTCTGGCGAACGGCAGCGATCGCCGCGCGAAGCGTCTCGTTCTGGCCACCGGGGTGACGGATACGTTGCCGGAGCTTCCCGGCATGGCCGAGCGGTGGGGCGCTACCGTTCTCCATTGCCCCTATTGCCACGGCTATGAGGTGCGCGATCGCCCCCTGGGCATCATCGCCAACCACCCCATGTCCGCGCATCAGGCGGCGCTGATTCCGGACTGGGGGCCGGCGACCTTCTTCACCCAGGGCATGTACGAACCGGATGCGGAGCAGGCGGCGCTGCTCGCCCGGCGCGGGGTTTCGATCGAGCGCAGCCCCGTCGTCGCGCTGCTGGGCGACGCGCCCGCGCTCGCCGGCGTGCAGCTCGAGGACGGGCGGGTCTTACCGATGGAGGCGGTCTTCACGGCGCCTCGAACGCACCCGACCAGTGCGATCGCTTCGGAGCTCGGCTGCGTGATGGAAGAAGGGCCAAGCGGTCCGTTCCTGACGGTGGATGCCTGGGGTGCCACCAGCGTGGAGGGAGTTTATGCCGCGGGCGATGCGACCAGCCCGATGCACAATGCCACCCTCGCCGCTGCCTCGGGGGTGCTTGCCGGGGTGGGCGCGCATCAATCGCTGATGCGCTCCTGAGGGCGCTGCGGCTGGGATACTCCTGCCAATGCCCTTCCAGGAGGAGGGCAGGGACCGAGTCATGCCGCCAGCGGGAAGCGCAGCAGCTTGCGCTCGGTCGCGATCAGCGCCTCGGCGCCCGGACCCACGGCGCGCACGATTTCCGGATGGCCCGCGTCCAGCCCGCCGGTGAGCGCGCCGAAGGCCGGCAGGATCAGCTTGGTCCCGGTCGCCACGAAGCAGCGGCGCGCGACATGGCGCCCGCGCACGGTCAGGCGGAGCTTGGGGTGGAAGTGGCCCGACAGCTCCGGCCGCGGCTCGCCCACTTCGGCTTCGTGGCGCAGCACCAGGCCGTCCACCTCGGCTTCCTCGTGCACCACGCCGCCGCAATGATCGACCAGCACCGAATCATGGTTGCCGGTGATCCAGTGCCAGGCGAGGCTGCCGGTCAACGCGGTCAGCATCGCGCGGGCCTGTGCGGGCAGCCGCTCGCAGCCTTCGACGTCATGGAAGCTGTCGCCCAGGCACCAGAGCTCGATCGGGGCCACCCGCTCGACCAGCGCGGTCAGTGCAGATAGTGTCGCCAGCGTGTCATAGGGCGGCAGCATCTGGCCGCCGAGGGCGAACCAGCTCGCCTTTTCGAAATGCAGGTCGGCGACGAGCAGCGCCCGCCGCGCTGGCCAGTAGAGGGCGCCCTCGGGCAGCGCGCGAAAGTCATGGCCGGCGAACGAAAGGGGAACCATGGTGCTGCTATCCCGCGTCCGTTCGCCGGCGTCAATGCTTGTCAGGCGGCTACCGTCGCGCGCTCGGCTGCGGCAGTCTCGCCCAGCGCTCCCAGGATGCGCACCCAGGAGCGGATGCCCTTGTGGAAGCTCTTCAGTTCGTACTTCTCGTTGGGCGAGTGGATATTGTCATCGGGCAGCGCGAAGCCGACCATCACGCTGTCCATCCCCAGGATCGAGCGGATCGAGTTGACCACCGGGATCGAGCCGCCGCAGCCGAGCAGCGCGGATTTGCCCCATTCGGCATCGAGCGCACCCTGCGTGGCCGCCAGCGGGCCGCTGTCGCTCGCCAGGCTGATCGCGAAGCTGCCGGGGCCGCGCGTTACGAACTCGGCCGAGCAATCCTCGGGCAGGCGGGCGCGGACATGGGCCTGGAACGCCTCCCACACCTGGTCCGGATCCTGGGTGCCGACCAGGCGGAAGCTCACCTTGGCATGCGCTTCGGCCGGGATCACCGTCTTGAAGCCCTCGCCGGTATAGCCGCCCCACATGCCGTTGATCTCGGCAGTCGGGCGCGACCAGACCTGTTCGAGCACGGTCTTGCCGGACTCGCCGGCGGGCACGCGCAGGCCGATCTCGCCGAGGAATTCGCCCGCGTCGAAGCCGAGCTTGTTCCAGCTCTCCAGCACGGTCGGGTCGGTATCGGGCACGCCGTCATAGAAGCCGTCGAGCGTCACCCGGCCGTCGGCGTCCTTCATCTCGCCGAGGATGCCGGCGAGCAGCTGGAGCGGGTTGCGCGCCGCGCCGCCATAGAGGCCCGAATGCAGGTCGCGCGAGGGCCCGCGCACCGTCACCTGGCCGGCGGCCATGCCGCGCAGGCCGATGGTGATGCCGGGGGTGTCGCGGTCCCACATCAGCGTGTCGCAAATCAGCGCGAAATCGGCCTTCAGCTCCTCGGCATGGGCGTGGAGGAAGGGCTCCAGGCTGGTCGAGCCCGATTCTTCCTCGCCCTCGAACAGGATGGTGACGCGGCAGGGCAGGCGGCCCTCGGCCTCCTTCCAGGCACGGCACGCCTCGACGAAGGTGCGCAGCTGGCCCTTGTCGTCCGAGGCGCCGCGGCCGACGATCGTCTTCGATCCGTCCGCGCGGGTGTCGATCCACGGATCGAACGGGTCGCGCGTCCACAGCTCGATCGGGTCGACCGGCTGGACGTCGTAATGGCCGTAGAACAGCACATGCGGCCCGTCGCCGTCATGGTGCGCGACCACCATCGGGTGCCCCGGCGTCTCCGCGACGCGCGCCTGGAAGCCGAGCTCCGCCAGTTCGGCGGCGAGCTGCTCGGCGGCGCGGCGGCAGTCGGCGGCATAGGCCGGATCGGTGGAGATGGAGCGCACGCGCATCAGCGCGGCGAGGCGCTCGACGCTGGAATCGAGCTGCGCATCGGCGATCGCAAGAACGGAGTCGGTCATGGGCCTCCAGCTATGCCGCGCCGTGCCCGCCCGCAACCCCGCCGGAGGGGCGGGGGTGTCTCGAAAGGGTTGCCGCTCCCCTGGCGCTCTGAGATAGTCGCGGGACGGGGAAGGGACCGCGTGACAACGATAAGCGAACCGGGGACGAGCGCGGGGTACGGCGCGTTCATCAGCTACAACCATGCCGATCGTGCCCGGGCGCGCTGGCTGCACCGTGCGCTGGAGCGCTATCGCATCCCCGCCAAGCTGGTCGGGCGCGAGGCCGCGTTCGGGCCTGTGCCGCGGCGGCTGGGGCGGATCTTCCGCGATCTCGACGAGCTCTCCGCCGCCAGCGACCTGAGCGCCGAGGTGCGCGCGGCGCTGGCTGAGTCCGCCTGCCTGATCGTCGTCTGCACCCCAGCGGGCGCCGCCTCGCAATGGGTGGCGCGCGAGATCGCGCTGTTCCGCGAACTCCATCCCGATCGCCCGGTGCTCGCCGCGCTGTTCCAGGGCGAGCCCGCCGAGGCGCTGCCGCTGCCGCTGCGGCGCACCGCCGACGGCGCGGAGACCGAGCCGCTCGCCGCCGATTTCCGCGAGGGGCGCGACGGCAAGCGGCTGGCGCTGCTCAAGCTGGTCGCCGGCGCGGTGGGGGTGCCGCTCGACGCGCTGGTGCAGCGCGATGCGCAGGCGCGGGTGCGGCGCGTGACGGCCGTCACGGCGCTCGCGATTCTTTTGCTGCTAGCCATGGCCGGATTGACGATCCTGGCCGTGCGGGCCCGCGGGGAGGCGGAGGCTCGGCGTGCCCAGGCGGAGGGGCTGGTGGAATTCATGCTGACCGACCTGCGGGGCCGGCTGAAAGAGGTTGGCCGGCTCGACGTGCTTCGGGAAGCCAATGCGCGCGCGCTGCGCTATTATGGCGAGCAGGATCTGGCGACGCTGCCCCCCGACGTCCTCGCCCGCCGCGCCCGCGCGATCATGACGATGGGCGAGGATGCGATGGAGGCCAAGGAAACCGCCCGCGCCCGCGCCGCCTTCCTCCAGGCCAATCGCATCACCCACGCGCTGATCGAGCGGGAGCCGAATCAGTACGACATCGTGTTCGCGCATGCGCAGAGCGAATTCTATCTGGGCTTGCTGCACTTTAAGGCGGGAGAACTGGCGGCGACCGAGCCGCATTTCGAGGCCTATGCCGCGCTGGCGCATCGGTTGATGGCAATTGATCCCGCCGATGCGCGCAGCGCAGAAGAAATATCCTATTCTGCTACCAATCTATGTGCATTGCGAATGGAACAGCACACGGCAGATCGAACAGTGGCGTTGTGCGGGGAAGCCCTTCGTGCGGCCGAAACGTTAGCGCGGCGCGAGCCAAATTCGGACCAGCGCTGGCGTGAAGTCGCCAACCGACAAGGGTGGCTGTCAGATGCATATATCGTCGTCGGCGATTTGGATGCCGTGTTAGCGCTACGGCGTAAGCAGGTCGAGTTGCTTGAGCGCCTTTACTCCCGGGAATCACGTAATGTTCGCACTCAGCGCATGCTGATTTGGGTTGAACGTGCTTTGGCTGAAGTGGAATACCGACGGGGCAACTTTTCAACAGCGGTGCGCCAAATGCGTAAGGCCGTTGCGGACCTCCGTAAATTGACGGAGTTGGATACGAAAAATCAAGAACTCGCGGATAGATTGAAGGAGATGGACGAGGCTCTTATTAAAATGGAAAGGCGTGCTAAATGAATGGTAAGTATCCTTTATCAATTTTGCCACCATCATATATTAAACTAGTCAAGCGATATCAAATATTCGCTAGCAGTAAGGGTGGTTATCCGCTGAGCGATTTGAATTTTCATATTGAAGGATATGAGGATGTCGATCGCTTTGGCAACGGAAAGCAAGTGACCGAGACGGATGACTTTACCAAGATCGTCCGCGACTTCGTGGCCGCGCCGCCAAACATTACGCCTATCCTTGTCGGCCCGACCACTCCTCCGCCAACGCCGCTCGATATCGTCGTCCGCGAGCCTTGCTGCGTCATCTTCAAGCTGATCGGCGATTTCTGGGAATATACGCCCAACAGCCTGTATGTCAGCACGAAGCACGAATATCCGGACGGCAAGTATCGCCGGGCCTTTCCGCTGCTCGATAACAACGGCAGGATCGCCGCCGTCGGGTTCTTCGTCGAGTACGTAACCGATCCGCAGCACCGTAAGACGTGCGAAGGACTCAATCTGTACGTGGACTTTTTGCAGGGAGATATGCGCATGCCGACGATCATCGATCCAGAAGTGGAAAATCAGGGTGGCCATCTTCCGCCGAAGGACCCGAAGCCGCAGGAGCCCGACAGCAACGATTGAACGAGGCTTCGCTGCAACGTGTTAGGGGAGTATGCCGGGTAGGATGACGTCGAGTGTGCTAGCGATAACGGCCCAGGCGCGTGCCGGTGCGCTCGATCTCGCCTGGCGGATGTTTCGCGACGCGGGCTATGACCGCGTCGCGGACGATCCCGCCGTGCTCAGCCTGCGCGGCAGGCTCCTCAAGGACGAGGCGCTGCTGCTCGCCGGCGAGGCCCGGCGGCAGCATGCCCGCGAAGCCGCCGCCGCCTATAGCGCGGCGGCGCAGCTGGCGCCGGCCCCCTATCCCCTGATCAACGCGGCGACGCTCGCGCTGATCGCCGGCGACACGGCGGGCAGCCGGGCGCTCGCCGCCGATGTGCAGGAACTGCTCCAGGCCGGCGTTCCCGACGAAACCCCCTATTGGCTCGGCGCGACCGAGGCCGAGGCGCTGCTGCTCGCCGGCGACCGCGACGCCGCAGAGACCGTGCTCGCCCGCGCGATCGGCGCGGCGCCGCTCGCGTGGGAGGACCATGCCTCGACGCTGCGCCAGTTCGGCGTGATCCTCGCCGAGCAGGGCGCACCGGCGGCATGGCTCGATGCCTATCGCCCCCCGCGCAGCCTCCATTTCGCCGGCCATATGCGCCTGCCCGAGGACGTGGCGGCGCTTTCCGATTCGATCGATGCGCTGCTGGCGCAGGAACGGGTGGGCTTCGGCTATGGCGCGCTCGCCGCGGGCGCCGACCTGCTGATCGCCGAGCGGCTGATCGCGCGCGGTGCCGAACTCCACGTGGTGCTCCCCGGCGACGTCGCGGCGTTCGTCGATCGTTCGGTACGCCCGCATGGCGAAGGCTGGGTGACGCGCTTCGAGGCGGCGCTGGCCGAGGCCGCCAGCGTCCAGGAAATGGGCGAGGCGAGCCCGGCGGCGTTCATGCCCTCGGTTCGGCTCGCCGATCTCGTCGCGATGGGTCGCGCGGCGATGCATGCCGGGCTGCTCCAGTCCGAAGCGGTGCAGCTACTGCTCGGCCCCGCCTCGGTCGACGAGGTCGGCCAGAGCGCGCATGCCGGCGGGCTGTGGCGCAAGGCGGGGCGGCGCCAGCATCTGCTGCCGCTGCGCGCGCCCTCGGGGCCCCAGGGCGCCGATCGCACCGCGCCGCAGGTGATCTCGGTGCTCGCACTCGACCTGCTCGGCGACGAAGGCGAGGATTTCGCCGCGCTCGACCGCGATGTCGCCGGGCGCCTGCCGGCGCTGCGCCAGGCACTGTGCCACACGCCCACGCTCGCCATCCGCTGGACGGCGCGGCGGCTGCTGATCGCGTTTGAGGGCACCAGCCAGGCCTATGCCGCGGCGGTGCGGCTGTCGGCGACACTGGGCGCGAGCGGTCCGTTCCGCCAGGCGCTGCATATCGGCCTCGCCACCGCGATCGACGATCCGGTGACCGGTGCGCCGGTGCTGCTGGGCGGCGCCTTCGATCTCGCCGAACGCCTGCTGGGAGTAACCACGGCGGGTGCCACCTTCGCCAGCGAAGCCTTCGCCGCCAGCCTCGCCGCGTGCGAGGCCGATGCGGGGCGGGCCGAGCTGGTGGGGGAGATGGCCCTGGTCGGCCAGGCGCCGACGACCGTCTACGCGCTCAAGCCGCGGTTCAGACGATAAGCGCTTCGAGGCGGGCGGGGGCGACGATCTCCAGCCCGTCCTCGTGCCGCTGGACGATGCCGCGCCGCTCGAGCGCGGAGACTGCGCGGGAGACGGTCTCGCGCGCGGTCTGGACGCGCAGCGCCAGGTCGGACAGCACCGGCAGCGGGCGGATCCAGCGCCCGTCCTGCGCGCGGGCCAGGCGCAGCAGCTCGGCATGGACGCGGCCGTTGGCGGAAAGCGTCAGCCGCGCCGAGACCAATTGGCTGAGCGCGCCGAACTGGCGCACCATCGTCTTCGCGAGGACGAGGCCGACACAGGCATGACGCTCGGCCAGCGCGTAGAAGTCGGCGGTGGCGAAGCTCGCGATCTGGCTGGCCATGGTGGCGGTGCAGTCGCTCGCCTGTTCGCGGCCGGGATCGACGCCGCCGAAGATGTCGCCGGGGTGATGCTCGGCGATCTGGAGCACGCGGCCGTCCAGCGTCACCATCGCGGCGCGGACATGGCCTTCGAGCAGCACCAGCACGCGGCCCAGCCGCTCGCCCTGATGCACGACGGTGGCACCTTGGGGGCAGCGACGGAGCATCGCTGCCCCGGCCAGCTCGGCCGCGACCGCTTCGCTGCACGCGAAGAGTTGGGCGAACCGCGTCGCCAGGTCGATCTCGCTTGCCCCCACGCCCTGCGTTCGATGTAAAACTGCGTCGCCACCATGTTGGCTGCAGCGCGGCATGGCAAGTCCGATCCGGAGGGACGGAGTCGGATTTGGATGTTTTATCCTATATTCGCGCGTCGGTTCAGACCGGCTGGAGATCGATCGCGAACAGCGCGCCGCCGCCCTCGGCATCCATCGCCCGGATCGGCGCGGACATCGCCCCGGCAAAACCCTTGGCGATGGCGAGCCCCAGCCCGCTGCCGCCCGCCCGGTCGCTGCCGGTGCCGCGCGCGAAGGTTTCGAAGATCGTCGCTTCCTCGCCGGGGGGGAGGCCCGGGCCATGGTCGCGCACCGCCAGCCGCACCGCATCGGGGCGGCGCTCGCCGAGGATCTCGATCGGGCCCTCGCCGCCATGCACCGCGGCGTTGGAGAGCAGGTTGAGCAGGATGTGGTGGAGCAGCCGCGGGTCGGCGCGGACCAGCGGCAGATCGGGCGGCACGCGCAGCACCAGTTCGCGTCCGGCCAGCACGTCGCGCAGGTCGTGGACGGCGGCGGCCGCGGCGTCGGTGAGGTCGATCGGCTCGAGGCTGAGCGCCACAGCGCCGGCGTCGATCCGCACCATGTCGATGAGGTTGTCGAGGAAGCGCCGCAGCCGGGCGACTTCGGCGCGGGCGATGGCGGTCGCCGGCTCGTCGGGATGGGCATGGGCGAGCGCATCCACTGCGGCTGCCACCGAGGTGAGCGGCGTGCGCAGATCATGGCCGATCGAGGAGAGCAAGGCCGCGCGCAACCGGTCGCGCTCGCGCAGCACCGAGACTTCGCGGACGTCCTGCTCCAGCCGTAGCCGCTCATGCGCCAGCGCGGCCTGGCCGAGCAGGGTGGAGAGCAGCAGCGCGCGATCGGGGGTGATCGGCTCGCGGCCATCGGGCGCGGCTAGGCCGATCACCGCGAGCACGCCCAGACTGGTGCGCAGGGGGTGAAACTGCCAGTCGGCAGCGATCAGCGTGCCGGTGCCGACCCCGCCCGCCTCGCCGCTGCTCCACGCCCATTCGGCGGCGGCATGGTCGACCGCACCCATCGGCGGCGCGTCCTCCGGGCAGCTGGCGATCCGCGTCAGCGCGCCGGCGCGTCGGATCAGCAGCAGCACCGAAACGTCGAGCAGCCGGGCGATCTCCTCGCAGACGACGCGGCTGGTGGATTCGGTGTCCGAGGCGCGGGCGAGTGCCTGGCCGAAGGCGGCAATGGCGGCATTCTCCTGCGCGCTGCGCGTGCCGAGCGTCGCCCGCGTCCGCAGCCTTCCGGTGAGGTTGGCGGTGAACATTGCGATGCCGGTCAGCACGAAGAAGGTGAGCACGCTCTGCGGCTCGCCGATGGTGAAGGTGTAGAGCGGCGGCAGGAAGAAGAAGTTGTAGGCGAGCCCGCCGATCATTGCGGTCGACACGCCCGGTCCGAAGCCCGAGCGGAAGGCGATCAGGATCACCGGCAGCAGGAACAGCAGGTCGGTGCCGCCCGCGCCGATCAGCGGCAGCGTCAACCGGCCGAGGATTACCGTCAGCGCGACGGCAAGCGCGCCGAGCAGATGCTCCTGCCAGCGGCCGAGCGCGGGCAGGGCGGCGGGGCGCCGCTCACGCACCCGCTCCTCGGTCGAGGGCAGGACGTGGACCGCCACGCCCTGGCTGGCGCGCAGCATCGATTCGACCACCGAGCCGTGGCGCAGTTCGAACCACCAGCTGCGGCGCGAGCGGCCGATCACCAGTTGCGTCGCGCGCATGCCCGCGAGATGGGTGCGCAGCCCGTCGATCACGGTGGCGGCGGGCACGATGGCGACGGTGGCGCCGAGGCTGGTCGCCAGTTGCAGCGTCTCGGCGACGCGGTGGCGCTGCTCGGGGCGGAAGCGTTCGGCGCGCGGTGTCTCGATGAACACCACCTGCCAAGGGGCTTTCAACGCGTCGGAAAGCCGTTTGCCCGCGCGGACCAGCCCGTCGCCGCCGGGCAATTCGCTGACCGCCACCAGCACGCGCTCGCCCGCCGCGAAGGTGCCGGGGACGGCGAGCGCATCGAGATGGTCGAGCATCGCTCGGTCGACGCTGAGCGCCGCACGGCGCAGCGCCATTTCGCGCAGCGCCGAAAGATTGGCTTTGGAGAAAAAGTGCGCCAGTGCGCGGCTGGCCTCGGCGGGCACATAGACCTTGCCTTCCTTCAGCCGGTCGATCAGCTCGTCGGGCGGCAGGTCGACCAGCTCGATCTCGGCATCGTCGAAGATCGCGTCGGGCACGGTCTCGCGCACCCGCACCCGGGTCACGCTCGCCACCACGTCGTTGAGGCTCTCGACATGCTGGACGTTGAGCGTGGTATAGACGTAGATGCCGGCGTCGCGCAGCTCCTCCACGTCCTGCCAGCGCTTGGGATGGCGACAGCCGGGGGCGTTGGTGTGGGCGAGCTCGTCGACCAGCACCAACGCCGGGCGGCGGGCGAGGATCGCGTCGAGATCCATTTCGTCCAGGCGGTGGCTCTGATGCTCGACCGCCTTGCGGGGCAGGACCTCGAAGGGCGCGACCAGCGCCTCGGTCTCGGCGCGGCCATGCGTCTCGACCACGCCGACCACCACGTCGGTGCCGGCGTGCAGCCGCTCGGCGCCCTTGCGCAGCATCTCGAAGGTCTTGCCGACGCCCGGGGCCGCGCCGAGGAAGATCTTCAGCCGCCCGCGCGCCTCACGCCGGGCTTCGCGCAGCAGCGCATCGGGATTGGGGCGGTCGTTCATCGCCGCTCTTGGTAGTGCGCCCGCGGCCCCGGCGCCACGCCCCACCGTCCGACTATATGGAATCTTAATGCCGGTCCCCGGCTTTCGCCGTCGAAGCTTAACGGCCACCAGCCCTAGATCGCCCGCAAGGCTGCCACCCGGCGGCGCAAACAAGGGCCAACCCCATGTCCGACATTCTCTGGCTCGCCGCGCTCGGCGGGCTTTTCCTGCTGACGCTGGCCTTCGTCCAGCTGTGCGTGAAGGCCTGAGCGATGGGCCTGCACCTGATGCTCGCCGGCGCGACCGCACTCGCGCTGCTCCTCTACCTGGTCGCGGTGCTGCTGCGGCCCGAGCGTTTCTGAGGAGGGCCGCATGACACTCCAAGGCTGGGGCTTCATCGCCCTGTTCGTCGCCATCCTCGTGGCCGCTGCCAAGCCGATGGGCCTGTGGCTCTTCGCGCTCTACGAAGGCCGCCGCACCCCGCTTCACCGCGTACTCGGCCCCGTCGAGCGCGGCATTTACCGCATCGGCGGCATCGATCCCAATGCCGAGCAGGGCTGGCGCGCCTATGCGCTGCACCTGATCCTGTTCAACCTCGCGCTCGCGCTGCTCACCTATGCGGTGCTGCGCCTCCAGGCGGTACTGCCGTGGAACCCGCGGGGGCTTGCCGGCATGGGCGCGGACGGCGCGTTCAACACCGCGATCAGCTTCGCCACCAACACCAACTGGCAGGGCTATGCGGGCGAATCGACGCTCTCCAACCTGTCGCAGGCGCTGGGGCTGGCGGTCCACAACTTCACGTCTGCGGCGACCGGCATCGCCATCGCCTTCGCGCTGTTCCGCGGTTTCGCCCGCAAGGAAGCGCGCGGGATCGGCAATTTCTGGGCCGACTTCACCCGCGTGACGCTCTACCTGCTGCTGCCGATCTGCCTCGTCTATGCGCTGTTCCTGGTGGCGTGCGGCGTGCCGCAGACGCTGGCCAGCAGTATCGACGCGACCACGCTGGAGGGCGCGCGCCAGACGATCGTGCTGGGCCCGGTCGCCAGCCAGGAAGCGATCAAGATGCTCGGCACCAATGGGGGCGGCTTCTTCAACGCCAACTCGGCGCACCCGTTCGAGAACCCGAGCGCGCTGACCAATCTGGTACAGATGCTGTCGATCTTCCTCGTCGGCGTCGGCCTCACCTGGACCTTTGGCAAGGCGGTGGGCGACACCCGCCAGGGCTGGGCGATCCTCGCCGCGATGGCGGTGCTGTTCCTCGGCGGCGTCGCGGTGACCTATGCGGCGGAATCGGCCGGCAACCCGGCACTGCATGCGCTCCATGTCGCCGGCGCGAACATGGAGGGCAAGGAGACGCGCTTCGGCATCGTCGCCAGCTCGCTGTTCGCAGTCGTCACCACGGCCGCGTCGTGCGGCGCGGTCAACGCGATACACGACAGCTTCACCGCGCTGGGCGGCCTGATCCCCCTGTTCAACATCCAGCTCGGCGAGATCGTCGTCGGCGGCGTGGGTGCGGGCATCTATGGCTTCTTGCTGTTCGCCATCCTCGCGGTGTTCGTCGCCGGGCTGATGGTGGGGCGTACCCCCGAATATGTCGGCAAGAAGATCGAGGCGCGCGAAGTGAAGCTGGCGGTGCTCGCCGTCGCCGTGCTGCCGCTCTGCATCCTCGGCGGCGCTGCGCTCGCCTCGGTGCTGCCGGCGGGCCTTGCGGGCATCGCCAACAACGGCCCGCACGGCTTTTCGGAGATCCTCTACGCCTTCACGTCCACGACCGGCAACAACGGCTCGGCCTTTGCCGGCCTCTCGGCGAACACGCCCTTCTACAACGCCATGCTCGGCATCGCGATGTGGCTCGGCCGCTTCTTCGTGATCGTGCCGGTGCTGGCGATCGCCGGTAGCCTCGCCGCCAAGAAGCAGGTCGCCGGCGGCGTCGGCGCCTTCCCGACCACCGGCGTGCTGTGGGTGGGGCTGCTCGTCGGCATCATCCTGATCCTGGGCGGGCTCACCTTCCTGCCGAGCCTGGCGCTGGGGCCGATCGCCGATCACGTCACGCTGCTGCGCGGCCAGCTCTTCTGAGGACAAGACCATGTCTGCACCCAAGTCCATCTTCGCGGCCGAGCTGATCGGCCCGGCCATCGGGGACGCGTTCCGCAAGCTGAATCCGCGCGAGCTGATCCGCAACCCGATCCTGTTCACCACGGCCGTCGCGGCGCTGCTGCTCACCGTCCTGCTGGCGATCGGCGGCGAGCCGCTGCCGGTGGGGTTCCAGGTCCAGCTGATCGTCTGGCTGTGGCTGACCGTGCTGTTCGGCACCTTCGCCGAGGCGCTGGCCGAGGGCCGCGGCCGCGCCCAGGCGGCGTCGCTGCGCGCCACCAAGTCCGAGCTGGAAGCCAAGAAGCTCACCGGCGTCGGCGAGACCTGGCGCAAGGTCGAGGCGCATCTGCTCGAGCGGGACGACCTCGTGCTGGTCGAGACCGGTGACCTGATCCCGGCCGACGGCGAAGTCGTCGAGGGCGTCGCCTCGGTCAACGAGGCCGCGATCACCGGCGAAAGCGCGCCGGTGATCCGAGAGGCGGGCGGCGACCGCTCGGCCGTTACCGCCGGTACGCGCGTCATTTCCGACAAGATCATCATCCGCGTGACCCAGGATCCCGGCAAGGGCTTCCTCGACCGGATGATCGCGCTGGTCGAGGGCGCCGAGCGGCAGAAGACCCCGAACGAGATCGCGCTGACCATCCTGCTCGTCGGCCTGACGATCATCTTCCTGATCGCGGTGGGCACGATCCCGGCCTTCGCCACCTATGCCGGCGGTGCGATCCCGATGGCGGTGCTGGCGGCACTGCTGATCACGCTGATTCCGACCACGATCGCCGCGCTGCTCTCCGCGATCGGCATTGCGGGCATGGACCGGCTGGTGCGCTTCAACGTGCTCGCCAAGTCCGGCCGCGCGGTGGAAGCCGCAGGCGACGTCGACGTGCTGCTGCTCGACAAGACCGGCACCATCACCATCGGCGACCGCCAGGCGAGCGCCTTCCACCCGCTGACCGGCGTGGAAGAGCGGACGCTGGCCGAAGCCGCGCTGATCGCCAGCCTTGCGGACGAGACCCCCGAGGGCCGCTCGATCGTGACGCTCGGCCGCGAGAAATTCGCGTTTGATGCCGAGCTCGATGCCGACGCCGAAGTGATCCCCTTCACCGCGCAGACCCGCAGCTCGGGCGTGCGCCAGGGCGATACGGTGATCCTGAAGGGCGCAGTGGATTCGATCCTGAAGATGGATCCGGACGCCGCCGGTGCCGCCGAGCTCAAGCGCATCACCGACGGCATTGCCCGCGGCGGCATGACCCCGCTGGCAGTGGTCCGGGGCGGCCGCCTGCTCGGCGCGGTGGCGCTGAAGGACGTCGTCAAGGCCGGCGTGCGCGAGCGCTTCGCCGAGCTGCGCCGGATGGGCATCCGCACGGTGATGATCACCGGCGACAACCCGCTCACCGCCGCCGCCATCGCCGCCGAAGCGGGCGTGGACGACTTCCTCGCGGAGGCCACCCCCGAGGACAAGCTCGCGCTGATCCGCCAGGAACAGCAGGGCGGCAAGCTGGTCGCGATGTGCGGCGACGGCACCAACGACGCCCCCGCGCTGGCCCAGGCGGATGTCGGCGTGGCGATGAACACCGGCACCCAGGCGGCGCGCGAGGCGGGCAACATGGTCGATCTCGACAGCGATCCGACCAAGCTGATCGAGGTCGTAGGCCTCGGCAAGCAGCTGCTGATGACCCGCGGCGCGCTCACCACCTTCTCGATCGCCAACGACGTCGCCAAATATTTCGCGATCATCCCGGCGATGTTCGTCGCGCTCTATCCCGGCCTCGGCGTGCTCAACGTGATGGGCCTGTCGAGCCCGACCAGCGCGATCCTGTCGGCGGTGATCTTCAACGCGATCATCATCCCGTTCCTGGTGCCGCTGGCGCTCAAGGGCGTCACCTACAAGCCGATGGGTGCTGGACAACTGCTCGCCCGCAACCTTGCCATTTACGGCCTGGGCGGCCTCGTCGCCCCCTTCATCGGCATAAAAGTAATTGATCTGGCCGTTGCCGGCCTCCACCTCGCCTGAGGATCTGCATCAACATGTTTCGTACGCTTCTTTCGTTCGCGTCGCTCACCGTCGTTGCCGTTCCGGCCTTTGCGCAGGACAGCGTGCCTGCCGCCCCGGCGATGACGGCGCCGGCAGCGCCGGCGCTGTGCACCGACCGCCCGACCAAGTCGAACTTCGCCTGCACCGTGCCGCAGGGCATGGTCCAGCTCGAGACCGATCTCGGCAACTGGGCCCGCACCGATGCGGGCGACACCCGCGTCGACACGATCCTCTACACCAACCCGACGTTCAAATATGGCCTGACCGGCTCGTCCGACATCGAGGCGAGCATCGCGCCCTATGCAACGGTGCGCACCCGCACCGCGGAGGGCACCCAGACGCTGCGTGGCGTCGGCGACCTCACGCTGCGGCTGAAGCAGCGGATCACCGATCCGGCGGGGCAGGTGCAGATCGCGCTGCTGCCTTTCGTGAAGATCCCCACGGCGAAGACGGGTATCGGCAATGGCCAGACCGAGGGCGGGGTGATCGTGCCGGTCAACATCGCGCTGCCCAAGGGCTTCACGCTCACCTTTGGGCCCGAAGGCGACGTGCTCGCCGACAGCGACGGGCACGGCCACCATGCCCAGCTGGTCGGCACCGCCAATCTCGGCAAGGCGGTCACGTCGAAGTTCACACTGATCGGCGAGTTCTGGGTTGCCCGCAATTTCGACCCCGCGGGCCATGTCACCCAGACCTCGGTCGACATCGCCGCGACCTATTTGCTGCGGCCGACGCTGCAGCTCGATCTCGGCGCCAATTTCGGCCTGAACCAGGCCACCCCCGATGCCCAGCTCTATCTGGGCGTCTCCACCCGCTTCTGAGGAGGATATCGCCATGCGTTCCGATCTCGTTTCCGGCCTTCGCCCCGCCCTCCTGTTCACCCTGATCTTCGCGGCGTTGCTGGGGATCGTCTATCCGCTGGTAGTGACCGGCGCCGGGCAGCTGCTGTTCCCGGCACAGGCCAATGGCTCGCTGGTGCGCGACGACGCCGGCAAGCTCCGCGGCTCGATGCTGCTGGGCCAGAGCTTTGTGGGCGACAGCTATTTCCAGGGTCGCCCGTCGGAGGCAGGCAATGGCTATGACTCGCTC
Organism: Sphingomonas trueperi; assembly: GCF_011927635.1. Taxonomy (GTDB): domain Bacteria; phylum Pseudomonadota; class Alphaproteobacteria; order Sphingomonadales; family Sphingomonadaceae; genus Sphingomonas; species Sphingomonas trueperi. Next base: position 172,263 of record NZ_JAATJB010000001.1, on the reverse strand, counting down.
GCCTCGGGCGGCTCGAACCTGGGCCCGGCCTCCAAGAAGCTTGTCGACCGGGTGGCTGCCGACCAGAAGCGCCTGGGTGCCGACGCCCCGGCCGACCTGCTCCAGGCCTCGGGTTCGGGCCTCGACCCCGAGATCAGCCCGGAAGCGGCGCGCTTCCAGGTGGTGCGCGTCGCCAAGGCACGCGGCATCGCGCCCGATCGCGTCGCGCAGCTGGTCGACGCCAACATGCAGGGCCGCCTGTTCGGCATCATCGGCGAGCCCCGGGTCAACGTGCTCGCGCTCAACCTCGCGCTCGACCGGCAGGGCGGCGGTCGCTAAGCCAAGCCATGGCGAGCGCAACCAAGGTCCTGATCGTCGAGGACGACAGCCATATCCGGCGGCTGCTGCGCGGGGCGCTCACCCGCGCAGAGCACCAGGTGATCGAGGCGGCGACCGCGCGCGAGGCGATCGCCGCCTTCGGCATCGACAAGCCCGACGCGGTGCTGCTCGACCTCGGCCTGCCCGATCGCGACGGCATCGAGCTGATCCAGCAGGTCAAGGCGGGCGGGGCGGCGGTGATCGTCGTTTCGGCGCGTACCGATACCAGCGAGAAGGTCGCCGCGCTCGATCTCGGCGCCGACGATTACTGCACCAAGCCGTTCGATACCGAGGAACTGCTCGCCCGCCTGCGCACCGCGCTCCGCCACCGCATCGCCGGATCGGCCGAGCGCGAGCAGCTGGTGGTGGGCAGCGTCGAGATCGACCTGCTCCATCGCCGCGTGCGCAGGAATGGCGCGCCGGTGCATCTCGCCCCTAAGGAATATGGCGTGCTGGCGCTGCTCGCCGCGCATCCCGACCGGGTGATCGCGCATGGCCAACTGCTCCGCGACGTGTGGGGCCCGGCGCATGTCCAGCAGCTTGACTATCTGCGCATCGTCGTGCGCAACCTGCGCCAGAAGCTGGAAGCCGACCCCAGCCGGCCGCAGCTGATCCTCAACGAGCCCGGCGTGGGCTACCGGCTGGTGGTGGCGTAGGGAGGATCGGCGGGTCCTGCACACGCTTTCTACCTCCCTCTGCTTCCCACTTCATATGCTCGATGAAAACGTTTGCGCAGCAAACACAGTTTGTTGCTGCCCGTTGCTGAAAAGCCACAACAGCGCGCGCTCATTTAATTGACAATTTGTTTTTCTATTGCGAAACTCTCCGCAAGAACCGCGAACTCAAATCTGACAGCGCGGTCACAAAGAACCGATGAGGGGCCTGGGGGCCCTCGGGTGGAAGAGGGAGAAGGATCGTGTCCTACGGCAATCTGTTTCGTTCGTCGGCCTCCGCGCGTCAGCGGCTGCTGGCCCAGCTGATGCTCGGCACCAGCCTGTGTGCTGCGCTGCCGGGGCTGGCCTTCGCGCAGGCCGCGACGACGCAGCCGCAGGCCGGCAACACGTCCGCGCCGCAGAACGCCGCGCCCGGCGACGGCGAAGGCGACATCGTCGTCACCGGCTATCGTGCCTCGATCGAGACCAGCCTGGCGCAGAAGCGCGACGCCAATGCGTTCGTCGACGTGATCACCGCAGAGGACGTCGGCAAGTTCCCCGACAAGAACGTCGCCGACGCGCTGCAGCGCGTGCCGGGCGTGGTGATCGAGCGCGACGGCGGCGAAGGCAGTCGGGTGAGCATCCGCGGTCTCAGCTCGGACCTGACGCTGACCGAACTCAACGGCAACTTCATCGCCTCGGCGGATTCCGGCGATCCTTCGCGCAGCTTCAACTATCTGCTGCTCCCCGCCAACCTGATCGGCAGCGTCGAGGTGTTCAAGTCCTCCGAGGCGCGGCTGGACGAAGGCGGCGTCGGCGGCGTGATCATCAACCACACGCGGCGCCCGTTCGACCTCAAACCCTGGTCGGGCAACGTCCAGGTCGAGGGCACCTATTCGGACGTCACCAAGAAGGTCGAGCCGAGCGTCTCGGGCCTGCTTTCCTGGCACAACGAGGCCAAGACCTTCGGCCTGTTGCTGGGCGCCACCTACCAGGTCCGCACCAACCGTACGCTCAGCGCCGCCACCGAGAGCTGGCACTGGTGGACCGACGCGAACAACCCGAAGCAGGCGACCGACGTCAACGGCAAGACCTTCGCCAATGACGACGCCATCTCCTATTGGAACGACGGCGTGACCACCCAGGGCGGCACGCATTATAACGGTTATTGGGCGCCGCAGTCGGTCGACGAGACCGTGCTGATCGAGAAGCGCAAGCGGCTCGGCATCCAGGCGACCGCGCAGTGGCAGCCGTTCGAGGGCTTCAACCTCACCGCCAATTATTTCCGCTTCCAGCTCAACGGCGACAACGTCTCCAACCTCATCAAGATTCCCGAATGGGGCTATGGGAATTTCTTCACCGGCGGCCAGTTCGACAAGAGCGGCACGATCCTCACCTCGGCGACCTTCCAGGTGCCGCCCGATGGCACTGCTTGCCGCACCGGCACCTCGCCCTGCACGATGGAAACACCGGCGATGCAGAGCTATTATGCGCGCCAGAAGACCGTCTCGAACACCTACGATCTGCACGGCGACTATACGCATGATCGCCTGACCGTGTCGTTCGCCGGCGGCAAGACCCGCGCCACCGGCGGCCCCTCCTTCCAGTTCTACGCCCAGGCCAAGCCGCGGCTGGTGGTTGGTGACGGCCTTGCCAATCGCGTCAACGGCAACATGCTGAGCCAGTGGAGCTTCACCGACCAGTCGGTGGCGATGCAGTTCTCGCCCGAGCTCCAGCAGAACCTGATGAAGGGCATCTCGCAGGTCGATCTCGGCTCGACCGGATCGGGCTATACCAACAGCGCGATCGAGCAGAAATATGCCCAGATCGACCTGACCCGCCGCTTCGACAGCTTTATCGACTCGATCCAGGTCGGGGCCAAGTGGCGCGAGGGCAAGGTGGAGCGGCAGACCGGGCGCTTCGAATGGTATTCGGATGCGGCGAACACGCTGCGCTACCAGGATACCGCGGGCGCCGCGGTCACCCAGCCGGCCTTCTTCCTGAGCCAGCCGATCGGCAACATCGCCGGCGGCTTCTCGACGAGCGTCTTCCCGGCGTTCAACATGGACAATTATCTCGCCTATCTGAACAAGACCTATAACGGCCCGGTGCGCGTGCCCGAGCCCGAGAACCGCTACGACATCAAGGAGCGGATCTGGGCGGGCTATGCCCAGGCGAACTTCAAGATGAACAATGTGCGCGGCAATATCGGCCTGCGCGTGGTCAGTACCAAGCAGTCGGGCGTCTCGACCGACGTGATCTATTACGAGAATGATTACTGCCAGAACACCAACGGCAACCCGTTCACCCCGCCGCCGGTCGGCCCGGACGGCAACTGCCTGGTGCTGCCGCAGGCGCAGCGCGAAGTGAAGGTGTTCAGCCCGAACGACGAGTCCAAGAGCTACACGGACTTCCTGCCGAGCTTCAACATCTCGTGGGAGGTGACGCCCAACCTGCTGCTCCGCGGCGCGGCATCGAAGGTGATCGCGCGGCCGGGCTATGGCGACCTCGCCGGCGCGCGCTCGCTGACCTTCAACTCGGACGCGTTCGTCTATGACCGCGCGCAGTTCGGTGCGCTGCCCGGCTGGTTCGGCAGCGGCGGCAACTTCAACCTGAAGCCGTTCAAGGCGTGGCAGTATGACGTCGGCGTGGAATGGTATTTCCACCGTGGCTCGGTGCTGGGTGGCACGCTGTTCCGCAAGGACGTGTCGGACTTCATCGTGCCGCTGGTGCTCGACATCCAGAGCGAGGTCGCCGGCAACACCGTGACCGTGCAGCAATATTCGACCCAGGCGAACGGCTCCAACGCCGTCTCGCAGGGCATCGAGCTCTATGCCCAGCACACCTTGCCCTTCGGCCTCGGCGCGCAGGTGAACTTCACCTATAACGACACCTCCGTCGCCGAGATCACGCTGGACGGCAAGAAGGTGGGCGATTCCCCGCTGGTGGGCAGCGCGAAGACGCAGATCAACGGCTCGATTTTCTACGAGAACAGCAAGCTGCTGCTGCGCGCCTCGTACAACCGTCGCGGCGAGCGGGTCGGTGGCATCCAGTCGGGCCTGAACGTCTATTCGGACCCGTATGAGCAGATCGACCTCAACGCCTCGTACAATTTCTTCGAGAATTTGCAGCTGACCGCCTCGGTGATCAATCTCACCAAGTCGGAGGAGCGGGCGCATCTCGGCAATGACACCGACGCCCGCTTCATCAGCAATCAATATACCGGCCGCCGCGCCTATCTGGGCCTCGCCTACAAATTCTGATCAACCCCCCCTCTGGCGGGGCGGCCACGTGCCGCCCCGCCACCTTTTTTCCGCTTTTCATGCTGCGGATCGGCCAAGGAGAGGCTCATGCGAACGAAGCTCCGCCGGGCGCTCGCCCTTCTCGCCCTGATGGCGCCGCTCGCCGCCTCCGCGTCCAACCCGATCGTGCGCGGCTGGTATGCCGATCCCGAGATCCGGGTGTTCGCCGGGCAGTACTGGATCTACCCCACCTATTCCGCCGATGACGGCGCGCCCGATCGCACCCGCCGCTTCACGCCCGCGCAGGAAGAAGCGCGCAAGCGCAAGACGGTGCGGCCCTCCTACGCCTACCAGACCTTCTTTAACGCCTTCTCCTCGCCCGATCTCGTCCACTGGACGAAGCACTCCCATGTCCTCGACGTGACGCGGATTTCCTGGGCGGCCTATGCGATCTGGGCGCCCTCGGTGATCGAGGCGCAGGGGCGCTACTACATGTTCTTCTCCGCCAACGACATCCAGAGTGACAAGGAGCAGGGCGGCATCGGCCTCGCGGTCAGCGACAAGCCCGGCGGCCCCTTCCGCGATGCGCTCGGCAAGCCGCTGATCGGCGGCTTCCACAACGGCGCGCAGCCGATCGACCCCTTCGTGTTCCGCGACACCGATGGGCAGGTCTATCTCTATTATGGCGGCTGGCGGCACTGCAACGTGGTGCGGCTGAGCAAGGACCTGCGCCGCGTGCTGCCCTATCCCGACGGTTCGACCTGGAAGGAGATCACGCCGCCGGGCTATGTCGAGGGCTCCTTCGTCATCAAGCGCAAGGGGATCTATTACCTGATGTGGTCCGAAGGCGAATGGACGGGATCGGACTACCGCGTCGCCTATGCGACCGGGCCGAGTCCCACGGGTCCGTTCACGCCGCGCGGGACCATCCTCCAGGAGGATCCGAAGATCGCGCGCGGGGCGGGGCACCATTCGGTGGTCAACGTGCCCGGCACCGATCGCTGGTACATCGCCTATCACCGCCGCCCGCTCGCCGACCAGCAGGGCGAGCACCGCGAACTCGCCATCGACCGCATGACCTTCAACCCAGACGGCTCGATCCAGCCGGTCACGCTCACCAACCAGGGCGTGGCGCCCGAGCCGCTCCGCCGCACCCGCCGCAATTAACGACGCGCCCAGCCAAAGGAACCCTCGTGCCCCTTTTCTCCGCCAAGCCGCTCCGCGCCGCTGCCTTCGCGCTCCTCGCCAGCGTCGCCACGCTGCCTGCCATCGCGCAGCAATCCGATCGCAGCGAGGCGCTGGTCGATCTGGTGAACCCGCTGATGGGCACCGATTCCACCTATGAGCTGTCCTACGGCAACACCTATCCGGCGGTGGCGGTGCCCTGGGGCATGAACTTCTGGACCCCGGTCACCGGCAAGCCCGGCAGCGGCTGGGGCTATATGTACCATGACAACAAGATCAACGGCATCAAGCAGACCCACCAGCCCAGCCCGTGGATGAACGACTATGCCGCCTTTGCGCTGATGGCGGAGACCGGCCCGGTGCGGATCCGCGAGGCCGAGCGCGCCTCCTGGTACAGCCACAAGGCCGAGGAGAGCCACCCGTACAGCTACCGCGTCTACCTCGCCGACTATGACGTGACCGCCGAAGTGGCGCCCACCGCGCGCGCCGCGCAGTTCCGCTTCACCTTCCCCAAGGCCGACGACGCGCATATCGTGCTCGATGCCTTCGCCGGCGGATCGAGCGTCACCATCGACCGCGCACGGCGGCGGATCAGCGGCTGGGTGCGCAACAACCATGGCGGCGTGCCGGGCAATTTCCGCAACTATTTCGTCGCCGAGTTCGACCATGACTTCGCGGTCACGCGCAGCTGGGACGACAATTGGCAGCTGACCGCGGCCGCGCAGCGCGAGGGCGATCACGTCGGCGCAGTGGTGAGCTTCGCCACCCGCGCGGGCGAGCAAGTCCATGTGAAGGTCGCCTCGTCCTTCATCAGCCCCGAACAGGCCGAGCGCAACCTCGCCAGCGAGATCGGCGGCGACGACTTCGAGCAGACCAAGGCCAAGGCCAAGGCGGCGTGGGAGAAGGAGCTCGGCCGCGTCCGCGTGACCGATCCCAATCTCGACAATCGCCGCACCTTCTATTCGGCGCTGTACCGCATGCTGCAGTTCCCGCGCATGTTCTACGAGATCGATGGGCAGGGCCGCCAAGTGCACTACAGCCCCTATGACGGGCAGGTGCATCCCGGACCGATGTACACCGACAACGGCTTCTGGGACACGTGGCGCGCGGTCTTCCCCTGGTTCGCGCTGATGTACCGCGAGCGCGATGCCGAGATCATGCAGGGGCTGGTCAACACCTACAAGGAAGGCGGCTGGCTGCCCGAATGGGCGAGCCCCGGCTATCGCGACGTGATGATCGGCTCCAACTCGGCGATCCTGATCGCCGATGCGTACCTCAACGGCGTGCGCGGGTTCGATATCGAGCCGCTCTACGAGGCGATGGTCAAGAACGCGACGACCAGCCAGGGCCGGCCGAAGGACAAGAACGGCAATGTCGTCGGCGCGGTCGGCCGCGAGGGCGCGGAGTATTATAACCAGCTCGGCTATGTGCCCTATGACGTCGGCATCAACGAGAATGCCGCGCGCACGCTCGAATATGCCACCGCCGATTTCTCGCTCTCGCGCCTCGCCGCGGCGCTGGGCAAGAAGGACGATGCCCGCCTCTATGCCGGGCGGGCGCAGAATTTCCGCAAGCTCTACGATCCCGAGAGCGGCTGGATGCGCGGCCGCAACAAGGACGGGTCGTGGGAGACGCCGTTCAATCCGTACAAATGGGGCGATGCCTTCACCGAGGGCAATGCGCTGCATTACAGCTGGTCGGTGATGCAGGACGTGCAGGGCCTGATCGACCTGATGGGCGGCGACGCCAAGTTCGTCGACCGGCTGGACTCGGTGTTCGCCACCGCGCCAATCTTCGACGACAGCTATTATGGGCAGGTGATCCACGAGATCCGCGAGATGCAGATCGTCGACATGGGGCAATACGCCCATGGCAACCAGCCGATCCAGCACATGATCTATCTGTACGACTGGGCCGGGGCGCCGTGGAAGACGCAGGCGCATGTCCGCGACGTGATGCGCAAGCTCTATGCCGCCACGCCGGACGGCTATCCTGGCGACGAGGACAATGGCCAGACCTCGGCCTGGTACGTCTTCTCGGCGCTCGGCTTCTATCCGGTGACGCCGACGGTCGGCCAATATGCGGTTGGCAGCCCGCTGTTCCGCAACGTCCGGCTCACCATGCCCGGCGGCAAGGTGCTGACGATCGAGGCGGCCAACAACAGCGCCGAGAATGTCTACATCCAGTCCGCCACGCTGAACGGCCGCGCTTATGCCAAGCCCTGGCTGTCGCGCGAGGCGCTGCAGGCCGGCGGCACGTTGCGCTTCGTGATGGGGCCGACGCCGAACAAGAACTGGGGCGCGCGCAAGGCCGATGCGCCCTTCTCGATGAGCGCGCCCAAGTGAGCGCGGGGGAGTATCGCATGCGGTTCGATCGACGTTCGCTGATGGCTGGTGCCGCGGCGCTGGGTGCCGCCGCCGCGCTGCCGGGTGCGGCGCGCGCGGCCACTGCCTTCACGAGCAAGCGCCCGCCGGTCGCCAAGCGCCGCTTCGTCAGCAAGGCGGTGGAGGCGGAGATCGCGCGGGTGAAGGCGCGCATCGCCGATCCCGAACTCGCCTGGCTGTTCGAGAATTGCTACCCGAACACGCTCGACACCACGGTGGAGATCGGCACGCTCGACGGCCGGCCCGACACCTTCATCATCACCGGCGACATCAACGCGATGTGGCTGCGCGACAGCTCGGCCCAGGCGCAGACCTATGTCCATCTCGCCGGCCAGGATCCGGCGCTGCGCCAGCTGTTCGTCGGGCTGATTCAGCGCCAGGCGCGCTGCATCCTGGTCGACCCCTATGCCAATGCGTTCGAGAAGGACCCCAAGGCCAAGTCGAGCCTCGAATGGTCGCAGGTCGACGTGACCGACATGAAGCCGGGCGTCGCCGAGCGGAAATGGGAAATCGATTCGCTCTGCTACACGATGCGGATCGCGCACGCTTATTGGACGCACACGCGCGACAAGACACCGTTCGACGATCTCTGGTCGCAGGGCGCCAAGCTGGCGGTCGCCACCTTCCGCGTGCAGCAGCGCAAGGAAGGGCCGGGTCCCTATCACTTCCAGCGTCAGGCGGTCGCGCCGACCGATAGCGTGCCGATGGGCGGCTATGGCGCGCCGACGCGCAAGATCGGGCTGATCCACTCGATGTTCCGCCCCTCGGACGATGCCTGTGTCTATCCCTTCCTGATCCCGTCCAACCTCTTCGCGGTATCGGCGTTGCGCAAGGTGGCCCAACTCCACCGCGAGACGCGCGGCGACGAAGCGGCGGCGAAGGATGCCGAGGCGCTCGCCGACGAGGTGGAGAAGGCGCTGCACGAACATGCGCTGGTGCCGGACGGCAAGGGCGGCAAGGTCTGGGCCTATGAGATCGACGGCTTCGGCAACTGGATCTTCATGGACGACGCCAACGTCCCCAGCCTCTCCGGCCTGGCGATGATCGACGCCGCGCGCCGCGACGATCCGCTGTTTCGTCGCACCGCCGATCTCGCCTGGAGCGATCGCAACCCGTATTATTTCGAGGGCAAGGCGGCGAAGGGCATCGGCGGGCCACATATTGGGCTCGACATGATCTGGCCGATGTCGATCATCACCCATGCGCTCAACAGCGACGACGATGCCGTGATCGCCCAGTGCCTGACCTGGCTGAAGACCACGCATGGCGGCACCGGCTTCATGCACGAGAGCTTCAACAAGGACGATCCCGCCAAGTTCACCCGTGCCTGGTTCGCCTGGACCAACGGGCTGTTCGGCGACCTGATCCTCGACCTCGAGCGGCGCCGCCCCGCGCTGCTCGCCCGCACCTACTGATCCCTTTGCTTCCATGGAGCCGATGCCGATGACCATCGCCACACGCCGCCAACTCCTGCTGGGCAGCGGCACCGCCGCGATCGCCGCCGCGCTGCCGCGCACCGCCTGGTCCGCCGCCTTCGAGGCCGCACGGCCCGATCTGTTCATCGGTACCGGCGGGCACGGCCACACCTTCCCCGGGCCGGCGCTGCCCTTCGGCATGGTCCAGCTCGGGCCGGATACCGACAACAGCCGCTGGGATGCCTGTTCGGGCTATCACAAGGACGATGCCACGCTCCTGGGCTTCTCCCATACGCATCTGTCCGGCACCGGCATCGGCGACATGCTCGACGTGCTGGTGGTGCCGCGCCGCGGTCCGCTCAAGCTGACCCCCGGCACGCTGGAAAAGCCCGAGGGCAGCTATCGCCAGCGTTATTCGGACGAGCATGCCGAGCCCGGCTATTACCGCGTCCGACTGGAATCGGGCGTGCTCGCGGAGCTGACCGTCACCGAGCGCACCGGCCAGCATCGCTACACCTTCCCCAAGGGCGAGGGGCATATCCTGATCGATTTCGCCCATGCGATCATCGACAGCTGGGACAAGGGCACGCTGGTCGAGGACGCAGCGCTGGCGCTTTCGCCGGACGGGCTGCTGACCGGCAGCCGCAAGGTCAATCGCTGGGCCAAGGGGCGGCACATCCACTTCGCGATGCAGCTGTCGCGCAAGCCGAGCCGCGTGCAGTTCTTCGGCGATGACGACGTGCCCGCGCCGGCCGGCGCGACGGGCGTCACCGGCAAGCGGCTGAAGGTCGCCTTCTTCTTCGACGATGCGGGCGCCGCGCCGATCGAGATCAAGACCGGCATCTCGGCGGTCGACGTCGCGGGCGCCAAGGCGGCGCTCGTGGCCGAAGCGCCGGGCTGGGCGTTCGACGCTACCCGCGCGGCGGCGGCGCGGACCTGGTCGCGCGAACTCGACTGCATCCGCGTCGAGGGCGGCACGCCCGCGCACCGCACGATCATGGCGAGCGCGCTCTACCATGCCTCGCTGTCGCCGACACTCTTCACCGATCGCGACGGCCGCTATGTCGGCCTCGACCGGCAGGTCCACCAGGCGCCGGCCGACGCGCCCGCCTACAGCACCTATTCGCTATGGGACACCTACCGCGCGCTGCACCCGCTGCTCACCCTGATCCGCCCGGACATGGCGGCGCGCTTTACCCAGGACCTTGTCCGCCAGACCCAGCAGAGCCCCTATGGCCCGCCGGTCTGGCCGCTCCAGGGCGTCGAGACCGCGTGCATGATCGGCTGGCACGCCGTGTCGGTGCTCGCCGAGGCGCGCAACAAGGGCATCCAGGCCGATTATGCCGCCGCCTGGCCCAAGATCCGCGCGCGTGCCTTCGACCGGACCTTCCCGGACATCGACAGCACGCTGGGCCGCGGCTTCTACTACGACCTCGGCTATGTGCCGGCCGACAAGATCTGGGAATCGGTCAGCCGCACCCAGGAATATGCCTATGACGATTGGGCGATGGCGGTGCTCGCCGAAGCGGCCGGCGCGCACGACGATGCGGCGGCGCTGCGCAAGCGCGCGCAGAACTATCGCAACGTGATCAGCACCGAGATCGGCTTTGCGCGGCCGCGCTTTTCCGACGGCAGCTGGTGGAAGGACTATGACCCGATCCAGCTCGGCCACAACCCCGACAAGCAGCGCGATTATACCGAAGCCAATGGCTGGCAGGCGACCTTCCTCAACCAGCATGACGTCTACGGCCTGATCGAGCTGTTCGGCGGCGACGCGAAGTTCGAGGCCAAGCTCGATGCGCTGTTCACCGCGCCCTCGACGCTGCCCAAGAACGCGCCGCCGGACATTTCCGGCCTGGTCGGCCAGTACGCGCATGGCAACGAGCCCAACCAGCACGTCGCCTATCTCTATGCCTATGCCGGCGCGCCGTGGAAGACGCAGGCGATGGTCCGCCGCCTGTGCAACGAGATGTACAAGGCCGATCCGGACGGCGTGATCGGCAACGACGATTGCGGCCAGACCAGCGCCTGGTTCATCCTCAGCGCGCTCGGCTTCTACCCCGTCGATCCGGTGAGCGGCGTCTATGTGTTCGGCTCGCCGCTGTTCGATCGGGCCGAGATGCAGCTGGGCGGCGGGCGGACCCTGCGCATCCGCGCGGTCGGCAATGCAGCGGACCGGCCCTATGTCCAATCCGTTACCTGGAACGGCAAGCCTTGGACCCGCAACTGGATCGGTCATGCCGATCTGGCACGCGGCGGCGAACTGGTCTTCACCATGGGGGCCAAGCCGTCCGGATTCGGCGCTGCCAAGGCGGATCGGCCGCCCTCCTATGGACGCCTCGCGGGCTGAACAGACTTTGCGGGGAGCCCACATGCTCCCCGCAAAACGTTTGCGCTAAAACCAGAATGTAACCTTTCGGCAACGCATCGCAAAATATCGCAATCAAATTTCCTTTTTCGGTAACCAGGATGTTGCCGGGATGAAACCAGCATGACACCTTCTTGACACCAGGCCCGGTAAGGCGGGTCGGGACCCCAGACGCGAGCATCGCGCAGCCGCGCTCCCCCGAGCGTGGCGGTCCCGATCGGCCGGATGTCCCGAGGCCCTGGTCAGCAAGAGGGGACTTGTTCATGATGCTACGGGGAGTTTGGGCCAGCAGCTGTTGCGTGGCCGCGTTGATGGCGGCGCCTGCCGCCGCGCAGACCAATGACAATCCGCCGGTCTCGATCGGCGACCCGGTCGCCTCGGCGAAGTTGGCCGACGAATCGGACCAGGACGCAGCCGGCGGTCCGATCGTCGTCACCGGCACCCGCATCGTGCGCCCGAACAACCGTTCGGCCGCGCCGATCGTCACCACCACCGCTGCCGAGATCGCCGCGCAGGGCGCGACCACGATCGAGGAAGTGACCAACCGCCTGCCGCAGGTGCAGGTCAATTCCGAGCAGAATTTCAGCGACTCCGAAGGCCGCCAGCGCATCAAGCTGCGCAGTCTGGGCTATGAGCGCACGCTGATGCTGATCGACGGCCTGCGCATCGGCCTGCCCAACTCGGTCGACGTCGGCATCATCCCGAACGCGCTGGTCGATCGCATCGACGTGCTCACCGGCGGCGCCTCGTCGGTCTACGGGTCGGACGCGGTCGCGGGCGTGGTCAACTTCGTCATGAAGAAGAACTTCACCGGCATCCGCATCGACGGCAACTACAGCTTCTTCAACCATAACAACCGCAGCAGCGCGGTGACCGATGCGGCAGAGCGCGCCGGCTTCAACGCCCCGCTGGGGATGAAGAACGACGGCGGCCGTGCCGACGTCAGCATCGCGGCAGGCACCAACCTGTTCGACGGCCGCGTCAACATCTCGGCCTTCGCCGACTATCGCCAGTCGAGCCTGGTCCGCCTGCGCGACCGCGCGAACGCCACGTGCGAAGTGGTGACTAGCAGCCGCACCTCGCCGCTCGCCTGCTCGCGCGCGACGTTCACGCCGGCGGGCACGATCATCCCGCAGTCGGGCGCCAGCGCCGGCCAGGTGCTGGTCAACAATCCGAACGGCAACGGCACCTTCATTCCGATCAACAGCGGCGGTCCCGGCAGCTCGGCCAATCCGTATGATGACTGGGCCTTCCAGCGGCCGTTCCACCGCGTCAACGCCGGCGGCTTCCTGACCGCGCAGCTCGACGATCACATCGAGCTGTACAGCAACGTGCTGTGGTATCGCGACAAGTCGTACAACACCCAGCTGAACCGCACGTTCAACTTCGGCGCCTATGGCACCACCCCGTTCCAGGTGAATTGCGATAACCCGTTCCTCTCGGCCTCGCAGGCCCAGACCCTGTGCGGACCGAATGCGGGCCTGGCGGGCCAGTACGCGCCGATCGACGTGCGCTATCGCTTCGATTCCCAGCCGCTGGTGCGCCAGGAGTACATCAACGCCGGCTATCGCATCGTCGCAGGCCTGCGCGGCCGGGTGCTCGACAATGCCTGGTCCTATGACGTGGCCGGCATGCTGTCGCGTGCCCAGCTCGACACGATCGATCTGCCACGCGCGCGCTACGCCAGCATCAACCGTTCGCTCGACGTGGTGAACGTGAACGGCCGACCGACCTGCCGCTCGGTGGTCAACGGCACCGATCCCGCCTGCGTGCCGTTCAACGCCTTCGCGCCGTTCAACAATGATTCGGCGCTGAACAACTATCTGTTCGGCGGTGCGACCGGCGGCATCGCCAAGCGCATTCCGCGCCTGATGCAGTTCCTTGGCACGGTGAGCGGCGATCTCGGCAAGTACGGCATCACCTCGCCCTTCGCCGAGCAGGGCATCGCGATCGCGATCGGCGCCGAATATCGCGACGAGATGGATCGTACCGACTACAACGAGGTCTTCCGTCAGAACAACAGCAGCGGCGCCAACGTTCGCGCCACCCAGAACATCCTGGAAGGCAACATCGAAATCCAGGCGCCGCTGGTCGAGCGCCAGTCCTGGACGCACCTGCTGCAGCTGAACGGCGGCTATCGTCTGTCCAAGTACAACCGCCTGGACGACAAGTTCGGTACGTGGAAGATCGAAGGCATCTGGGCGCCCGTCGAGGACATCACCTTCCGCGCCTCGATCAACAAGTCGCAGGCGGCGCCTGGCGTCGGTGCGGCGGCCAATGCGTCGAACATCTTCTGGAACCAGGGCTTCTACGCGGATCCCTGCGCCCCGCAGATCAATGCGTCGAACCCGAACGGCCCGCGCGTCGCGCCGTCCTGGACGCCGCAGCAGTGCGCGAATACGGGTCTGCCAACCAACCTCTACAACAGCGCCACGCTGATCTGCCCGAACGATGCCTGCACCGTTCGCGAAGGCGGCTTCGCGTTGCGGCCAGAAACGGCTTATGGCAAGACGTTCGGCGTGGTCCTCCGCCCGCGCTTCGTGCCGGGCCTCACCGTGTCGGTCGATCGCTGGCTGATCGATCTGGAAGACCAGCTTGAGTTCTTCAACCCGCTCGACTGGCTCAACGGCTGCCTCACCACCGGTAACGACTATTATTGCCGCGGCATCAAGCGCAACGCCGACGGCACGCTGTCCAGCTCGCCGACGACCAGCCCGGCGACCGGCTGGGTTTCGCGTGGGTCGACCAACGGCTACAAGTCCAAATCGCATGGCTGGGACTTCCAGGGCCAGTATAATGTCGGCCTGGGCGGTGTCGGTTCGCTCGACATGAGCTTCAACGGCACACTGATGACGCTGGTTGGCAGCCAGGGCGCGCCGACCATCACGCCGCGCGACTGCACCGGCTATTTCGGCAGCGGTTGCGGCGAGAGCATGCCGACCTGGGCGCACCAGTTCCGCACCACCTGGATGGCGCCGAGCCGCATCGTCAGCGTGTCGCTCAACTGGCGTCACCGCAGCGGCATGCCGATGACGGCCTACGCCCCCGCCAGCACCGGCATCCCGGCACTGCCGGAAGCCGACAAGCGCGATGCCTATCCGGGCATCAAGGCCTATGACTGGTTCGACCTGGCGCTGACCTTCGACATCAACAAGCGCATGACGTTCCGTCTTGCCGCCAACAATATCTTCGATCGCGACCCGCCGATCGTGCCGGACAGCCGCAGCCGTATCGGCCTGCTGCGCGGCAACACGATCATGGGCTACGACCTGCTGGGCCGCCAGCTGGTCGCGGGTGTCTCGCTGCGCCTGTAACGAAACTGCAGCCTTCCCCCCGGAGATTCGTCTCCGGGGGATTATACCCGACGGGGCATCACCCCGCGACGGCCGACCTCGGCAGTCCGAACCGCACCAGATTCCGCGCAGCCCGTCGGCGTCGCTGGCCGAGCTCCGGCGAGGCCGCGGCGCACTGCGCCCGATTGGCGGCGGCCCTGTGGCCCGGATGCGTCCTCGTGCGTTACCGCCGAATGCCTATGACGATCGAACGCCTGCAGCAGCAGATGGATGAAGCCGTCGCCGCTCTCGATTTCGAGACCGCGCGACGATGCCGGGACATGATCAGTGCGATGCGCGCCGGCGCCACCGCCGCGGAGGCGGCGGCGTCCGATTTTGCCGGCCTGCAGCGCCAGACACCCGGCGCCATGGGCTTGGGAACAAGCCAACAAAAGGTGATACCGCCGCCGGGATGGAGCCCGCCGCCTCGGCCCGATCCGATGACTGCGCGGCGTTCCCGGCGGGGTCGCGGCCGCACCCGCTGACGCGGCCGACGGTGCTATCGGCGCGGAATGGACGCGCTGGAGTTTGCCCTTGCATGCTCGCGGGCCTGCCGGTGGAACGGTGTCCGCCCGGGGCCGGGCCTCAGTCTACCCAGTCGAGCCCGATTTCGCGGTACAGGCCGCGATCTTCCTCCCACTTGGGATTGACCTTGACGTGCAGGTACAGGTGCACCGGCACGCCGAGCAGCTTCGCGAGCTCGGCGCGGGCGCGGCTGCCGATTTCCTTGAGGCGCTGGCCGCCCTTGCCCAGCACGATCGCCCGCTGAGTGTCGCGCGCCACGAGGATCTGCTGGTGGATCTCGACCGAGCCGTCCGCCCGCTCGCTATACTTCTCGGTCTCGATCGCGCTGGCATAGGGCAGCTCGGCATGGAGCTGCAGGTAGAGCTGCTCGCGGGTCACTTCGGCGGCGAGCATGCGATCGGTCGCGTCCGAGACCTGGTCCTCGGGGAAATGCCACTCGCCCTGCGGCATCGCGCCGGCGAGCGCGGCCTTGAGTTCGGGGACGCCGTCGCCGGTCTGGGCCGAGACGAAATAGGTCTCGTCGAACGCCAGCGCCTCGTTGAGCTTGGCGGCATGGCCGAGCAGGCGCGGCTTGTCGGCGATGTCGACCTTGTTGAGGATCAGGATCTTGCGCCCCTTGCGGCCGCGCAGGCTGTCGATCACCGCATGGACCTTGGGGCCGATACCGCCCTTGCCGTCGACGACCAGCGCGACGAGATCGGCGCCATCGGTGCCGTCCCACGCCGCTGCGACCATCGCTCGGTCCAGCCGCCGCTCGGGTTCGAAGATGCCGGGGGTGTCGACCAGGATGATCTGGGTGTCGCCTTCGATGGCGATGCCCATCACGCGCGCGCGCGTCGTCTGCGCCTTGGGGCTGACGATGGCGACCTTCTGGCCGACCAGGGCATTGACCAGCGTCGACTTGCCGGCATTCGGCGCGCCGAGGATCGCGACGACGCCGCAGGATTGGGGGGTGGTGGGTTCGGTCATGGGTTCCGGTTGTACTGGGGAATGGGGGCGGGGGCGAGGGGGCTGTTCGAGGCCGAAAACCCGTCATCCCGACGAAAGTCGGGATCCATTGCCCTCACCGGCTCGGCTCGAGCCATGGCGTAGAAGCTACTGGATCCCGGCTTTCGCCGGGATGACGAAGATTGAGGGGGCGCTTTGTTCAGCCGCCCAGCTTGGCCAGCAGCGCCGCTGCCGCCGCGGTTTCGGCTTCCTGCTTGTTGCTGCCCTCGGCGCTCGCTTCGGCGAGCTTGCCGATCGACACCTTTACCGTGAAGCGCGGCGCGTGGTTGGGGCCGGAGCGGTCGAGGATTTCATATTCGGGCGGACGGCGGTTGCGCGCGGCAGCCCATTCCTGGAGCGCCGACTTGGGATGCTTGGGCGCCTTGGCGTGTTCGTCGATCCGGTTGCCCCAGGCCTTGCGGACAAAGGCGCGCGCGGCGTCGAGCCCGGCCTCGCGATACCAGGCGCCGATCAGCGCCTCCATCACGTCGCCCAGCACATTGTCGCTGTCGGCGGCGCCGTCGTCGCGCGCCTGCTTGCCGAGGCGGAGATGCGGCACCACGCCCAGCTCGCGCGCGACATCGGCGCAGACCGGGCCGGTCACCAGCGAGTTGAGCCGACGCGAGAGCGCGCCTTCTGGCTCCTCCGGGAACCGCTCGAACAGCCATTCGGCGACGATCAGCCCCAGCACCCGGTCGCCGAGGAATTCGAGCCGCTGGTAGTTGCCGGCGGCCTGGCTGCCATGGGTCAGCGCGCGCTGGAAGGCCGGCAGGTCTTTGGCGGGGCGGCCGAACGTCTTTTCGACCCAGCCGCCCAGATCGGGCACGCTCAGAAGCCTTCTCCGATCCGGCTCCACCGCGCCGCGGTGAACCAGGTCCAGGGGAGGAACCAGTTGGCACCGCCGTCAGTCGACCAGAAGTTCACCACCGCCTTGCCCTCGATATTCTCGATCGGCACGAAACCGATGCCCGAGCCATAGGGCGGCTGCTGGAAGCGGCTGTCAGTGGAGTTGTCGCGGTTGTCGCCCATCAGGAACACATGGCCGGCGGGGACGGTGAACACCTGCGTGTTGTCCTGCGGCAGATTGTCCTGATCGAGCACGTTATACTGCTTGCCGTTGGGCAGCGTCTCGCGGAACTGCGGGATGCGGCAGATCGGTGCGCCCTTGGCGTCCGCGGTCTGGAACTGCGTCGGGCAATGGGTGAAGTTCGGCGTGATCGGCAGCACGAAATCGGCGATGCGCTGCTTGGGCACCGGCTTGCCGTTGAGGATCACCTGGCCGTTGACCATCTCGATCGTGTCGCCGGGCAGGCCGATGACGCGCTTGATCCAGTCCTCGCCATTATGGTTCGGTGCCTTGAACACCACCACGTCGCCGCGGGCAGGATCGCGCGGCAGGATGCGGCCCGGGATCAGCGGCAGGCTCCACGGCAGCGAGTGCTTGGAGTAGCCATAGTTCCACTTGGTGATGAACAGATAGTCGCCGATCAGCAACCGCGGCAGCATCGACTCGCTCGGAATGCTGAACGGCGAGAAGATGAAGCTGCGCACCACGAACACGATCAGCGCCAGCTTGAGCAGGAAGGTGGCGAGGTCCCGCCACTCCGACTTCGGCTTTTCCGGCTTTGGGCCAGGCGCTTGCACGTTTTCGGGGCGCGAGGCGACGGGTTCGGTGGAGGCGGGCGTTTCCATGGGCACTGCTCTGCTAGGGCGCGGCGGGGAGGTCAAGCGGCGGAATGAGGCTGGAATGGGCCGGTGCGGGACGATAGGGGAGCGCTGCCACCAAGGAGATGAACATGGCCTTGCCCGACTGGACGCCGATCCAAGCCCTTCCCCAGACCAAGCTCACCGACCTGTTCGCTGCCGACGCCGAGCGGCTGTCGCGGCTGAGCGTCGATGTCGCCGGCATCCATTTCGACTGGTCCAAGACGCACCTGACGGCGGAGGCCGTGTCGGCCTTCGCCGCGCTGGCGCAGCAGATGGACTTCGCCGCCAAGCGCGACGCGCTGTTCGCCGGCGAGGTTGTCAACGTAACCGAAGGCCGCGCCGCCGAGCATACCGCCGAGCGCTATGAGGGCGCGCCCGAGAGCGTCGCCCGCGCGCGTTCGCAGCACGAGCGGATGCGCGCGCTGATCGATGCGATCGAGGCCGAGGCGCTGGGGCCGATTCGTCATATCCTCCACATCGGTATCGGCGGCTCCGCGCTGGGTCCGGACCTGCTGGTCGACGCGCTGGGTCGCGACATGGACCGCTACGACGTGGCGATCGTCTCCAATGTCGACGGCGTGGCGCTCGAAGACGCGATGGACGCGTTCGATCCGCAGGCGACGCTGCTGGTGATCGCCAGCAAGACCTTCACCACCACCGAGACGATGCTCAACGCGCAGAGCGCGCTTGCCTGGATGGCCGAGGGCGGCGTCGAGGATCCCTATGGCCAGGTGGTGGCGCTGACCGCTTCCCCCGACAAGGCGGTGGAATGGGGCGTCGACGAGACGCGCGTGCTGCCCTTCTACGAGAGCGTCGGTGGCCGCTATTCGCTGTGGTCGTCGATCGGCTTCCCGGCGGCGCTGGCGCTGGGCTGGGAGGCGTTCGCGGAACTGCTCGAAGGTGCGGCCGAGATGGACCGCCACTTCCGCCTGACCGATCTTTCGCAGAACGCGCCCGCGCTCGCGGCGTTCGCGGACCTCTATTACACCCAGGCGCGCGGCTGCGAGACCCGCGCGACCTTCGCCTATGACGAGCGGCTGAAGCTGCTGCCGAGCTATCTCCAGCAGTTGGAGATGGAATCGAACGGCAAGCGCGTCACGGCGCAGGGCGAGGTCGTGACCTACCCGACCTCGGCGATCACCTGGGGCGGCGTCGGCACCGATGCGCAGCATGCGGTGTTCCAGCTGCTCCACCAGGGTACGCACCTCGTGCCGCTCGAGTTCGTCGGCGTGATCGAGGCCGGCGACGCGCTGGCGCCGGAGCATCACCGCCAGCTGCTGCTCAACATGTTCGCGCAGGGCGCGGCGCTGATGGCCGGCAAGGGGCATGAGGATCCCGCACGCAGCTATCCGGGCGATCGTCCGTCGTCGACGCTGCTGCTCGACGCCGTCGACCCGCGCACGCTGGGTGCGCTGATCGCCTTCTACGAGCACCGGGTGTTCGTGAACGCGGTGCTGCTCGGCATCAATCCCTTCGACCAGTTCGGCGTCGAGCTGGGCAAGGAAATGGCCAAGGCGGCGGACAAGGGCGGGCTGGACTTCGACCCCTCGACCAACGACCTGATCCAGCGGGCGTTCGGCGCATGAGCGGCGAAGAAGAATATGTGTACGACGAGCCGAGCGGGGAGTGGATCCCCGCCGCCGAGGCCGCGGCCAAGGCTGCGGCCGCCGATACGGTGGAGGTGCGGGACTCGGTCGGCAACCTGCTGCAGGATGGCGACCAGGTGACGCTGATCAAGGACCTGACCGTCAAGGGCGCCGGCCAGACGCTCAAGCGTGGCACCTTGATCAAGTCGATCCGCCTGACCGGGGACGCGCAGGAAATCGACTGCAAGTTCGACGGCATCAAGGGCCTCGTCCTCCGCGCGGAGTTCGTCCGCAAGCGGTGAGCTCCGTTCCTTTCCCGCTTGCGGGAGAGGCTGGGGGAGGGGCCAACGTGGCGGCTCATGCCGTTACGGCGCAGTCCGCACCTGCCCATCCCCTCCTCCGACCCCTCCCGCAAGCGGGAGGGGAGCGATGGCGAGAGCGGTCGCACTCTTGTTTTCGGGCGCCGCACCCTATCTTCCTTCTCGACCCCTTCTTCCGGCCCCTCGCGCCGGCACACCTCCGGAGTGAACCATGTCCGACTATGACTTCGACCTGTTCGTGATCGGCGCGGGCTCCGGCGGCACGCGCGCTTCGCGCATGTCGGCGGCGTACGGCGCCAAGGTTGCGGTGGCGGAGGAATATCGCGTCGGCGGCACCTGCGTGATCCGCGGCTGCGTGCCCAAGAAGCTGCTCATCTTCGGCGCGCATTTCGCCGAGGATCTGAAGGACGCGCGCCGCTTCGGCTGGGACGTCCCCGATTGCCGCTTCGACTGGCCGACGCTGCGCGACAACGTCCTCGCCGATGTCGACCGGCTCAACGGCCTCTACACCCAGGGGCTGGAGAATAACGGCGTCACCATCTTCCACGAGCGCGCCACCATCACTGGCCCCAACGAGGTGACGCTGGCTAGCGGCAAGGTGGTACGCGCCAAGACGATCCTGATCGCCGCCGGTGCGCATCCGCACGTGCCGAGTTTCCCCGGCAGCGAGCATGGCATCACCTCGAACGAGGTATTCCATCTGGAGACGCTCCCCAAGCGCGTGCTGATCGCTGGCGGCGGCTATATCGCCAACGAGTTCGCCGGCATCTTCAACGAGTTCGGCTCGAAGGTGACGCTGGTCAACCGCACCGACGTGATCCTGCGCGGCTATGATGCGCAGGTCCGCGACCGGCTGCTCCAGATCTCGATGACAAAGGGCATCGAGTTCCGCTTCTTCGCCGAGTTCGAGAAGATCGAGAAGCAGGCCGATGAGAGTCTGCTGGTCTCGATGAGCGGGCATGATCCGATCGAAGTCGATTGCGTGCTGTTCGCCACCGGGCGCGTGCCCAACACGAAGGGGTTGGGCCTCGAGACCGTCGGCGTCGAGCTGAACGAGCGCGGTGCGATCAAGGTGGATGCCGATAATCGTAGCACGGTCGAGAGCATCTATGCGGTCGGCGACGTGACCGATCGCGTGCAGCTGACCCCGGTGGCGATCCGCGAGGGCCAGGCTTTTGCCGACACGCTGTTCGGCGGCAAGCCGCACCAGGTCGATTATCACTGCATTCCGAGCGCGGTGTTCAGCCACCCGCCGATCGCCTCGGTGGGCATGACCGAGGGCGAGGCGCGCAACAAGCTCGGCTCGGTGAAGGTCTATACCTCGGACTTCCGCGCGATGAAGAACGTGCTCGCCGGGCGGCACGAGCGCGCGCTGTACAAGATGATCTGCGACGGCGTGACCGGCCGGGTGGTGGGCCTCCACATGATCGGGCCGGATGCGCCGGAAATCCTCCAGGCGGCCGCGGTGGCGGTGAAGGCCGGGCTGACCAAGGATGCGTTCGACGCCACCGTCGCGCTGCACCCGACCATGGCCGAGGAACTGGTGCTGCTGAAGTAAGGGGCGCGCGCCTCCCCAGGGGGAGGCGCTTCCCTCAGGCCTCGTGGCGCAGGATCGCGTCGCCCGAGCCCGGCTGTGCGCCTGCCTTGCGCGACAGCCAGATCGTCGTGGCGAGATCCCAGGTGACGTTGCCGACGGTGCGCATGATGTCCGGCAGCGTCTCCACCGCGACCAGCAGGCCGAGCGGCGTGATCGGCGCACCGATCGTAGCCGCGACGGGCGAGATCGCGCTGACATAGCTCACCGTGCCCGGCAGCGACACCGAGCCCAGCGAGGTCAAGGTGGCAACGACGGCGCCCACCAGCAGAGTCGCCGGGTGCAGCGGCACGCCGAACCATTCGGCGACGTAGATGGCGACGGCGAAGTTCATCGCCGGGCCGGTCGAGCGGAAGATCGCCACCGCCAGCGGCATGGTGACGCCCGAGACCGCGACCGGCACGCCGACCTCTTCCGCGCCCTCGATCATCACCGGCAGCGTGGCGAGTGAGGATTGGGTGCTGAGCGCCACCGCCTGGCTGGGAAGTGCCGCGCGGAACATGCGGCCCAGCCCGATGCGGCCACCGAGCACGGCGGCGGGGTAAGCGAACAGCGTCACCACCAGCCCGACCGCCGAGACGATCAGGATGTAGTGGAACAGCGCGCCGAACGCGCCGGTGCCCGCCTTGGCGCCGACCACCAGCGCTAGCGCGAACACGCCGACGGGGCCGATCCACAGCACCCAGTCGATCACCACCAGCATCACGTCGCGCACCGCGACGAAGAAGTTGGTGAGCAGCGCGCGCGATTCCGCCGCGACCCGGGTGATCGCGAAGGCGAAGACCAGCGAGAAGATGATCAGCGACAGGAAGGCGTTCTCGGCTGCCGCCTTGACGATGTTGGCGGGAATGATCGCGGCGAGGAACTCGCCCAGCGGCGGCACCGGGCCGATCTTCTCGGCACCGGTCAGCGCGGCGCGCAGGCTGGCGGCGGATTCCTGCGGTAGCGGCGCGATCTTGAGAAACAGCGGGGTCAGCACCGCGGCCAGCAGCGCCGAGCAGAACAGCAGCACGACATAGAGCGCGATCGCCCGGCCGGCGAGGCGGCCGGCGGCGGCGGCCTCGGCGGTGGCGGTGACGCCGGTGATCAGCAGCGCGACGACCAGCGGCACGATCGTCATCTGCAGGCCGTTGAGCCATGCTTGGCCGACCGGCTGTGCCCAGCCGGCGATCGTCAGCCCCCATTGCGGAGAAAAAGCCGCCAGCGCGGCGCCGGCCGCGAGCCCGGCCAGCAGGGAAAGAAGAATACGGGTAGGTTGCGACATGCTCGCCCTTTGAGGTTTTCGCCGCTATCACAGCACGCACACAACGCCACAAGGGCGCGAGATCGAGACGCATGGCAAGAAAATATTTCGGCACGGACGGCATTCGCGGCGCAACGAACCTCGCACCGATGACGGCGGCGATGGCGATGAAGGTGGGGATGGCCGCCGGCGCGCACTTCCGCCGCGGCGACCATCGGCATCGGGTGGTGATCGGCAAGGACACCCGACTTTCCGGCTATATGCTCGAAAATGCGATGGTTGCCGGCTTCACCAGCGTCGGCATGGACGTGGTGCTGGTCGGCCCGATGCCGACCCCGGCCGTCGCGATGCTCACCCATTCGATGCGCGCCGATCTGGGCGTGATGATCTCCGCCAGCCACAATCCCTATGCCGACAACGGCATCAAGCTGTTCGGCCCGGACGGGTTCAAGCTTTCCGACGCCGATGAGGAGGCGATCGAGGCGCTGATCGACGGCGACGTGCCGCTGGCCGCCTCCGCCGATATCGGCCGCGCCCGCCGCGTCGAGGACGCGCGCGGCCGATACATCCACTTCGCCAAGTCGACCTTCCCGTCGGACCTGACGCTGGACGGCCTCAAGGTCGTGGTCGATTGCGCCAATGGCGCGGCCTATCAGGTCGCTCCCTCGGCGCTGTGGGAGCTTGGCGCCGAGGTCGTCTCGATCGGCGTCAGCCCCAACGGCAAGAACATCAACGACGGCGTCGGCTCCACGGCGCCGCAGGTGCTGAGCGAGACGGTGGTCGGCTCGGGCGCGGCACTGGGCATCGCGCTCGACGGCGATGCCGACCGGCTGATCGTGGTGGACGAAACCGGCACGGTGATCGACGGCGACCAGCTGATGGCGCTGATCGCCACCGGCTGGGCGCGGCAGGGCAAGCTCGCCGGGGGCGGGCTGGTCGCCACCGTCATGTCGAACCTGGGGCTGGAGCGGCACCTCGCCGCGCAGGGCCTGGGGCTGGTGCGCACCAAGGTGGGCGACCGCTATGTGCTCGAGAAGATGCGCGGTTCCGGCTACAATGTCGGCGGCGAGCAGAGCGGGCACATCATCCTCTCCGATTATGCGACCACCGGCGACGGGCTGGTCGCGGCGCTGCAGGTACTCGCCGAGATCGTCCGCGCAGGCGCGCCGGCGAGCGAGGTGCTCCACCGTTTCGAGCCGCTGCCCCAGCTGCTCAAGAACGTCCGCTTCGCCGGGGGCAAGCCGCTGGACGACGCGCGCGTGCAGGACGTGATCGCCGCCGCCGAGGCCGAGCTGAAGGGCCGCGGCCGCCTGGTGATCCGCGCCTCGGGTACCGAGCCGGTGATCCGCGTCATGGCCGAAGGCGACGACAAGGCGCAGGTGGAAGCGGTGGTCGACCGCGTATGCGATGCGGTGCGCGTCGCGGCAGGGTGATCGGCCAGGCGTCGCCGAAGGGTAGCTTCATGGATCGCTCGCCGCACATATTGGGCGCCGCGTCGAATTTGCTCGGTATCGCGCTGCTGATCATCACCGGCCTCAAGCTGACCAAGGTTGCCGATCAAACGATGGCCGACGAGGTGGCCATGGGCGCGTGCCTCTGCTTCGCCAGCAGCTGCCTGCTCTCCTATCTCGCGATCCGCTCGCCCGAGGCAACGCGGACGGAGGACATCGCCGACAAGGCATTCCTGTGCGGGCTGGGGGCGCTGCTGGTCGCGGTGCTGATCGTCGCCTTCAACCCGCCGCGCTGAGCGGCGCTTGCCTCCCGCGGCAAGGTGACTAGAAGGTTGGCCGATGCTGGAAATGCGGCCCGATTGCGAACGCTGCGGCGTCGACCTCCCCGCCGATGCCGGCGGCGCGTTCATCTGCTCGTTCGAATGCACCTTCTGCGCCGAATGCGCCGATGACATGGACGAGCGCTGCCCCAATTGCGGCGGCGAACTGCTCGATCGCCCCGCCCGCGTCGGCGACGCGCTGCGGCGACATCCGGCATCCACCGAGCGCAAGCACAAGGGATAAGGCCATGGGCGCACGCGTGCTGATCATTGCAGGCTCGGATTCCGGCGGCGGCGCCGGGATCCAGGCCGACATCAAGACCGTCACCATGCTCGGCGGCCATGCCATGACCGCGATCACCGCGATCACGGCGCAGAACACGGTGGGCGTGCAGGCAGTGCATCCGGTGCCGACCGACATGGTGATCGCGCAGATCGACTCGGTGGTGCGCGACATCGGTGTCGACGCGGTGAAGATCGGCATGATCGGCTCGGCGCGCACGGCGCTCGCAGTGGCGGAGCGACTGGACGAGCTGCCCGGCGTGCCGGTAGTGTTCGATCCGGTGATGGTTGCGACCAGCGGCGCCCGGCTGGCGGACGAGGCGACCGTCGCCGCGTTCGAACGGCTGATGGACCGCGCGACGGTGGTGACGCCGAACCTGCCCGAACTGGAGGCGCTGGGCCGCGATCCGCAGGAGATCGTCGCGGCGCATGGCTGCGCGGTGCTGGTGAAGGGGGGGCACGGCGAAGGGCCCGAGGTGGTCGACACGCTCTACTCCGTCGATCCGGAAGATCCGCCGCAGATCGAGTGGCGCGACCCCAAGATCGATACCGAGAACACGCATGGCACCGGCTGCACCTTGGCCTCCGCCATCGCCTGCGGGCTCGCCTGCGAATGGGACCTGCCCGAGGCGGTCAGCCGGGCACGCCGCTTCGTGCGGATTGCGATGCGCGAGGCCGAGGGGCTGGGGCGCGGGCATGGGCCCATGGCGCAGCAGGCGGTGCGGCTCGACCTCAACATGAGCTTCTTCGAGCCGATGCTGAACCAGGTGACGGTGCCGGCCAGGGATCTGGCCGCCAGCGAGCGCTTCTACCGGCTGCTCGGGCTGCGCCAGGTGGTGCGCGCCTCCCCGCGCTACGCCCGGTTCGAGACCGAGGGCGGCGCGACCTTCTCGATCGCCACCGACGAGGCGTATACCGCGCCGGTCGTCTATTTCGAATGCGGCGATCTCGACGTGACCGTTGCCTATCTCCAGCAGCAGGGCTTTCGCTTCGAGCAGGAGCCCCAGGACGAGAAATGGGGCTGGCGCGAGGCACGGCTGCGCGATCCTGCCGGCAATGCCGTTCGTCTCTATCAGGCTGGCGAGATGCGCCGCTTTCCGCCATGGCGCATTGAAGACGATGCCTGACCTTAGCTACGAAACCCGTTATTTCCAGCTCCATGCCGGCCCGGTCGCCGGGGTGGACGAGGCCGGGCGCGGTCCGCTGGCCGGGCCGGTGGTTGCCGCCGCCGTCGTGCTGGACCCGGATTGCATCCCCGAAGGCATCAACGATTCCAAGGCGCTGACCGCGGCCAAGCGCGCGCGGCTATGCGAGGAACTGCTTGCCTGCGCGAAGGTGGGCGTCGGCATTGCCAGCGTCGAGGAGATCGACCGGCTCAACATCCTCTGGGCCACGATGCTGGCGATGACGCGCGCGGTGGAGTCTCTCGGCTTCCCCCCGGCCTTCGTGCTGGTCGACGGCAATCGCTGCCCCAAATGGCATCATCGCAGCGAGGCGGTGGTCAGCGGCGACGCGCTCTGCCTGTCGATCGCCGCGGCCTCGATCGTCGCCAAGCATCGCCGCGACTGCATGATGGTCGAGCTCGACGCGCAGTTTCCCGGCTATGGCTGGGCGTCGAACAAGGGCTATGGCGGCAGGGCGCACCAGGAGGCGCTGCGCGCGCTGGGGCCGACCCCGCACCACCGCCGCAGCTTCGCGCCGGTTGCGCAGGCGCATCTCGATTTCGGGCCGATCGCGGCGGAGTAATCTCCCGGACCGTCGTTTCCTTACCCCCCGTCATTCCGGCGAAAGCCGGAATCCATTCGCCTCTTCGTTGCAGCAAGAGCCGCGCCGTAGGCCCCAATGGATCCCGGCTTTCGCCGGGATGACGGCCGGAGGAGTGCGCTCCACTTATATCGATCACCCGGCAAATTTTGCCTAGTACGCCCAAAGGCCCCGTCGCCGTCCTATGATGTTGGGATAGCAGCGGGAGGAAAGCGGGCATGGCGTATATGGGCAGCTTGATACGGGGGACGACCGGCGGGTTTCAGCCGGCAACGCGCTACGACCCGGTGCTGGCCGAGCTGCTCCGCGAGGCGATCATCGGCCCGGCCAGCTTCCACGAGATGGCGGCGATGGTGCGCTACGCCGAATCGCGCGGGCTCGGCGCGATCCGCTTTCGCTTCGATGACGATGCCGCGCTGACCGATCCCACCCATCCGCTGCATATCGCCTTTCTCGAGACGCTGCGCGACCCCGTGCTGGCCAGCGACTATGCCGATCTCGGCGAGATCGCGCCGTGGCGCGAGCGCGCGCTGGCGGTGCGGCTGCCTTCGGACATGCTGGGCGCGCGGGCGAGCCGCAAGGCGGTCCGGACCGCGATCCTCGCCACAGGAACCTCCTGGGAGGTCCGGGTGGCGCTATGCGTTGCCGCCCGCATCCGATTCGGCGGCGAGGCCGAATGGTTCGGTCGCGAGGCCCAGGCGCTGTACGAAATGGGCCTGTTCACCCAGGCCCGCGCCCGGCTTGCGGCGAGCGTCGCCGGCGGCGGCGAGGCCATTGCGATCGGTTGAATCGTTTGCGGAACGTTCCAGCTTATCCACAGGCCGGGAAAATTTTCACTGGCCAGGAACTGAGTCTTTTGGGCCACACCCACCAGCGCTTGGGCCTGTGGATAACTTCTTGACTCAAGATATGGCGGGTGCCGAAATGTTCCGCCGCGCCAAGCATCTGCTTCGGGTCACCGCCCGGCGATCCCCCCTCTTGACGGAGGAGTCGCTCGGCCCCGAATAGGGGTGCCTTTTGAGCGAAGGGGCAATGATTCATGGGCGTGCTGGAGAAGGTCAAACGGGCGGGTGTGCGCGTCGCGAAGCAGGCGCCGGCCGTGCTGCCGCTGGACACGATCCTGCGCCAGGATTGCATCGAGGCGATGCGCGGGTTGCCCGACAAGTCGATCGACATGATCTTCGCCGATCCGCCGTACAACCTGCAGCTGGGCGGCGACCTCAACCGTCCCGACGGCAGCCATGTCGACGCGGTGACCGACGAGTGGGACAAGTTCGACAGCCTCGCGGCCTATGACAAGTTCACCCGCGAATGGCTGGCGCAGGCGCGCCGGATCCTGAAGGACGATGGCACGATCTGGGTGATCGGCAGCTACCACAACATCTTCAAGGTGGGCTCGGCGATCCAGGACCTGGGCTTCTGGATCCTCAACGACATCATCTGGCGCAAGGCCAACCCGATGCCGAACTTCAAGGGCACCCGGTTCACCAACGCGCACGAAACCCTCATCTGGGCGTCGAAGGGCGAGAAGTCGCGCTACACCTTCAACTATCGCTCGATGAAGACGCTCAACGACGAACTGCAGATGCGCAGCGACTGGGAATTCCCGATCTGCAGCGGGCAGGAGCGGCTGAAGAAGAACGGCACCAAGGTTCACCCGACGCAGAAGCCCGAGGCGCTGCTGTACCGCGTGCTGCTGTCCTGCACCAAGCCGGGCGACGTGGTGCTCGATCCGTTCTTCGGCACCGGCACCACCGGCGCGGTGGCCAAGCGCCTCGGCCGGCGCTGGATCGGCATCGATCGCGAGGGGGTGTACGTGGAAGCGGCGCTGGAGCGCATCGCCGCCGCCCTGCCGCTCGACGAAAGCGCGCTGCAGACGATGCAGGCCCCCAAGGCCGCGCCGCGCGTGGCGTTCGGCCAGCTGGTCGAGAATGGCTATCTGGCGCCAGGCACCGTGCTCAGCGACCACAAGGCGCGCTGGCGGGCGACGGTGGGCGCGGACGGCTCGCTCAGCTGCGACGGGCAGGCGGGGTCGATCCACAAGCTGGGCGCGACGCTGCAGGGCGCGCCGAGCTGCAACGGCTGGACCTTCTGGCATTACGAGGACCAGGGCGGCCTCAAGCCGATCGACGCGCTGCGCCAGACCTATCTGCTCGCGACCCAGCCGTAACCAGCGTTTCCTCTCCCTCCCTCTCCCGTTGGGGAGAGGGGCATGATGGCTTCCCTCGTCGTACGCGTGCCGGTAGCACGGCAAGATGCCCGATATTCCCTCCGCCGCGCGCCTCTACCTCCGCCCAATCCAGTTCGTCGACACGCCGATCGGCCGCGACGGCGAGGTCGCGCGGCTGGCCGGCGGGCTGCTGTGGTTCTTCGCCTATGAACTGATCGCGGTGGAAAATGGTCGGCGGATCCTTCAGCGCACCCTCTCCATCGCCGAGGCCGAGGCCGATCCCCGCCTTGCCCCCATTGCCGCGCGCATCACCGCGCCCCGTCCGCCGCTGGTCCTCGGCCCGCGCACGCTGCGCTTCGACCAGCCGCAGGTGATGGCGATCCTCAACATGACGCCGGACAGCTTTTCCGACGGCGGCAAGCATCTCGGCGATCCCGCCGCAGCCGCGCAGTCGGGCGTCGACATGAGCATTGCCGGCGCCGCGATCCTCGACGTGGGCGGCGAGTCCACCCGCCCCGGCGCGGAGACGGTGTGGGAAGGCGACGAGATCGCCCGTGTCGTGCCGGTGATCGAGCGGCTGGCGGCGAGCGGCGCGGCGATCTCGATCGACACGCGCAAGGCCGCGGTGATGGAGGCGGCGCTCGCGGCGGGCGCCCATATCGTCAACGATGTCTCGGCGCTGCTCTACGACGATCGCGCACTGGAGGTGGTTGCGCGTGCCGGCTGCCCGGTGGTGCTGATGCATGCCGCCGATCCGAAGCATGGCGCCAAGGGGAAGGGCGCCTACGCCGACGTGCTGGTCGACGTCTATGACTGGCTGGAGGCTCGCGTGGAGGCAGCGGTTGCCGCGGGTGTCGATCGGTCGCGCATCGTCGTGGATCCCGGCATCGGCTTCGGCAAGACGCTCGCCGACAATCTCGCGCTGATGAACGGCCTGGCGCTGTTCCACGGCCTCGGCTGCCCGATCCTGCTGGGGGCCAGCCGCAAGCGGATCGTCGGCGCGCTCGCCAGCGAGGCGCCGGCCGAACGGCGGCTGGGGGGCTCGCTGGCGCTGGCGCTCAAGGGCGCCGGGCTCGGCATGCAGCTGCTGCGCGTCCACGACGTGTTCGAAAGCGTCCAGGCGCTGCGGGTGTGGCGCGGCATGCAGGACGCCGCGCTCACCGGTCCTCACGCGGCGGTCTGATCAATTCCCAGCTCGCCGAGCTTCCGGTAGAGCGTCGAGCGGCCGATGCCGAGGCGGCGGGCGACCTCGGTCATCCGGCCGCGATAATGGCCGATCGCCAGCCGGATCACATCGGCCTCGATTTCGTCGAGCGGGCGCAGATTGCCGTCCGGGCGGAACAGCGTGATGCCGCCCATGCCCGACTGGTTGGCGACCGGACCCGACGTCATCGGCTTGCCCAGCGCGATCTGGGCGATCTGCGGGAAGTCGTCCCGGGTCAGCCCTTCCTCGTCGCAGAGCACCGCGGCGCGGAACAGCGCGTTCTGCAGCTGGCGGACATTGCCCGGCCAGTCATAGGCGGTGAGCAACTGCAGCGCGTCCTCGCTGATGCCGAGGGGGCGCAGGCCCGGCTGTTCGGCGATGCGCGCGAGCAGGTGGCGGACCAGCGCGGGGATGTCGCCGGCGCGTTCGCGCAAGGGAGGGATCGTCACCTGGACGACATTGAGGCGGTAATAGAGGTCCTCGCGAAACCTTCCCGCTTCCACCTCGGCGAGCAGCGGCACGTTGCTGGCGGCGACCACCCGAACATCGACCTCGCGCGGGTGGCGCGCGCCGAGCGGCTGGATCTCGCCGGTCTGCAGCATGCGCAGCAACTTGACCTGCGCCTCGAGCGGCATCTCGCTGACTTCGTCGAGGAAGATGGTGCTGCCGTCGGCATCCTGGAGACGGCCGACCTTGCGCTCGAAGGCGCCGGTAAAGGCACCCTCCTCATGGCCGAACAGCTCCGATTCGACCTGGTTGGCTGGGATCGAGCCGCAATTGACGCAGATGAGTTCCTTGCGCGCGCGCGGCGAGGCACCGTGGATCGCCTCCGCCACGACATGCTTGCCGACGCCGCTCTCGCCTTCGATCAGCACCGGCACGCGCGCGCGCGCTGCTTTGGCGGCGACCGCCAGCGCGGCGCGGAACTGCGGGGCCGAGCCGACGATCTCGGCGAACCCCAGATTGGCGGTGAGCTTCTCGGTGAGCGGACGGAGCTCGCCGGCGCTGCTGCCGCCCATCGCGCTCTCCAGCGCGGCGAGCAGCCGTTCGGAGGCGATCGGCTTGACCAGGAAGTCGCTGGCCCCGGCGCGCATCGCACCGACCGCGGCGGCGACCGAGCCGTTGGCGGCGAGCACCAGGATCGGCATGTGCGGGCGGCGGGCGCGCAGCTCGGCGATCAGGATCGCGGCATCGGCATCGGAAGCGGGATGGTCGAGCAGGATCGCGTCGACCGCGAGGCCGTCGGGCGTCCCCAGCGTCGCCAGCGCGCTCTCCGCATCGTCGGCGAAGATCGTCCGCCAGCCACGGCGCGAGGCGATCGCGGCCACCAGGCGCCGCTGCGCCGGTTCCGAATCGATCAGCAACAGAAGACGTTGCCCGTTGCGCGTCATGCCGACTCCAGTCCCAAATGTCCCGTTTCGAGCCGCATCGGTTAGACCAGATGCGTAAAGTTCGGCTTAAGCAGGGCCGAAACAGTTCTTTGTGGGGCGGGGTTGAGGCACGCCGGAGCAGCGGTATAAGACATCGAGCACCTAGGAGAGGAGCGCATCAATGGCTGAAACAGGTGAAAGCGCCGGCGAGATCCAATCGCATGTCGAAACCTTCAATGGTTTCACGGCTTTGATGAAGTGGGGCACGGTGGCGGTTTTCCTCATCGCTGCGTTCGTCGTCTTCCTGATCGCCCGCTGACGTGAAGATCGCAGTACTCAAGGAAGCGGCAATTGCCGAACGACGTGTCGCGGCTACGCCCGAAACCGTCAAGAAATTCATTAATTTGAAGGCTTCGGTCGCGGTCGAGTCCGAGGCGGGACTTGCCGCCTCCTATGCCGATGCCGCCTTCCGCGAGGCCGGGGCGACCACCGGCACGCGCGCGGACGTGCTCGCCGATGCCGATATCGTGCTCGCGGTACAGGGCCCGGACCCCGACAGCCTCGCCGGCCTCAAGCCCGGCGCTTGGCTCGTCGCCGGGCTCAATCCCTTCGGCGAGCGCGCCCGAATCGACCGCTATGCGGCGCTGGGCCTCGAGGCGCTGGCGATGGAGTTCATGCCGCGCATCACCCGCGCGCAATCGATGGACATTCTCTCCTCGCAGTCGAACCTCGCCGGCTACAAGGCGGTGCTCGACGCCGCCGCCGAGTACGACCGCGCCTTCCCGATGATGATGACCGCGGCCGGCACGGTGAGTGCCGCCAAGGTGTTCGTGATGGGCGTCGGCGTCGCCGGTCTCCAGGCGATCGCCACCGCGCGCCGGCTCGGCGCACAGGTCTCGGCCACCGACGTCCGTTCGGCGACCAAGGAGCAGATCCTGTCGCTCGGCGCCAAGCCGATCTTCGTCGAGAATGTCGCCGGGATCGAGGGCGAAGGCTCGGGTGGCTATGCCACCGAGATGAGCGACGCCTACAAGGCCGCGCAGGCCGAGCTGGTCTCGGCGCATATCGCCAAGCAGGACATCGTGATCACGACGGCGCTGATCCCCGGCCGCGCCGCCCCCCGGCTGATCAGCGACGCGCAGGTCGCGACGATGCGGCCGGGCAGCGTGATCGTCGACCTTGCGGTGGAGCAGGGCGGCAATGTCGAGGGCTCGGTGGTCGGCGAGATCGTGGAGCGCCACGGCGTGAAGATCGTCGGCCATCGCAACGTGCCCAGCCGGCTCGCGGCGGACAGCTCGGCCTTGTTCGCACGCAACCTGTTCAACTTCCTCTCGGCCTTCTGGGACAAGGAAGCGGGCAAGCCCGTGCTCGACGAGGAGATCGGCACCGCCGTGCGGGTGACGCAGGGCGGCAAGGTGGTGCACGAGAGGCTGCTGTCGTGACCAATCCTCCCCTGAAAGGGGAGGTGGCGCGCAATGGCGCGACGGAGGGGTGTCGCCGCGCGGGGTGTAGCCCTTCGATTGCAGCGGGGACACCCCTCCACCAGCCTGCGGCTGGTCCCCCTCCCCGTTCCGGGGAGGATCTTTCCGCGCGACCGCGCGCGGATCAGGAGTAGATCATGGACTTCATCTCGATCCTCTCGGTTTTCGTGCTCGCCTGTTTCGTCGGCTATTATGTCGTCTGGTCGGTCACGCCGGCGCTGCACACGCCGCTGATGGCGGTGACCAACGCCATTTCCTCGGTGATCATCGTCGGCGCGCTGATCGCCGCCGCGGCTGGTAGCCTGGGGGGGGCGGGCGAGACCTCGAAATGGCTTGGGCTGCTCGCGGTGGTGCTGGCCAGCATCAACATCTTCGGAGGGTTCGCGGTGACCGCGCGGATGCTCGCCATGTACAAGAAGAAGGTTCGCTGAGCATGGAGAGCATCGCGCAAAATCCCTGGGCGGCACTCGCCTATCTCGTCGCCGGGGTCTGCTTCATCCTGGCACTCCGCGGGCTGTCGAGCCCCGCCACCAGCCAGCGCGGCAACCGTGCCGGCATGATCGGCATGACCATCGCGGTGGTGACCACATTGGTCACCCATGTCCCGCGCATCGCGCCGCCCTGCCCGACAGGCGCCATCTGCGAGAATTACGGCACGCCGGTGCTCGACACGCTGACGCTGGTCGAGCTGCTGGCGGCGATCGGCATCGGCGCCGCGATCGGTATCGTCACGGCGCGGCGGATCGCAATGACCGCGATGCCGCAGCTCGTCGCCGCCTTTCACTCGCTGGTCGGGCTGGCGGCGGTGCTGGTCGCCGGCGCGGCCTTCCTCAATCCCGGCGCGTTCGGCATTGCCAGCGACGGCGTGATCTTCCTCCAGAGCCGCATCGAGATGGGGCTGGGCGTCGCGATCGGCGCGATCACCTTCTCGGGATCTGTGATCGCGTTCCTCAAGCTCAACGGCAATATGGGCGGCAAGCCGATCCTGCTGCCCGGGCGCCATGCGATCAACCTGGGCGTGCTCGCCGCGATCCTCGGCCTGATCGCCTATTTCACGCAGGACCAGAGCCCCTGGATTTTCTGGACCGTCACCGCGCTGAGCTTCGCGATCGGCTTCCTGCTGATCATTCCGATCGGCGGCGCGGACATGCCGGTGGTGGTGTCGATGCTCAACAGCTATTCGGGCTGGGCGGCGGCGGCGATGGGCTTCACGCTGCACAATTCCGCGATGATCATCACCGGCGCGCTGGTCGGCAGCTCGGGCGCGATCCTCAGCTACATCATGTGCCGCGCGATGAACCGCAGCTTCCTCAGCGTGATCGCGGGCGGCTTCGGCGGCGATGCCGGCGGGGGACCAAGCGGCGCGGCGGCGGTCGACCGGCCGTGGAAGCGCGGGAGTGCCGAGGACGCCGCGTTCCTCATGTCCCAGGCCGAGCAGGTGATCATCGTCCCCGGCTATGGCATGGCGGTGGCGCAGGCGCAGCACGTGCTGCGCGAGATGGCCGACAAGCTCAAGGCGCACGGCGTGCGGGTGAAATACGCGATCCACCCGGTCGCCGGCCGCATGCCTGGGCACATGAACGTGCTGCTCGCCGAAGCCAATGTCCCCTATGACGAGGTGTTCGAGCTGGAGGACATCAACTCCGAGTTCGCCCAGACCGACGTCGCCTTCGTCATCGGCGCCAACGACGTGACCAACCCCGCCGCCAAGACCGACAAGTCCTCGCCGATCTACGGCATGCCCGTGCTCGACGTGGAAAAGGCCAAGACGGTGCTGTTCATCAAGCGCAGCATGGGCGGCGTCGGCTATGCGGGCGTCGACAACGAGTTGTTTTATCGAGATAATACGATGATGCTGCTCGCCGACGCCAAGAAAATGGTCGAGGAAATCGTCAAGTCGCTGGATTGATCGGGGATTGGCGTGGTCGGATCGATATTTGGCGGCGCGTTTCGCCTGTTGCGGCAGCATCCGCTGGCGGTGCTGGTCTGGGCGATCCTCTACCTGGTCGGCATCTTCGCGATCGGGCTGCTGCGGATCCTGATCGCGCCGGCCGATCCGGCCAACATCGCGGGCGCGATCGGTGCGGCGCTGCTCAGCCAGGGGCTGGCGCTCGCCCTCGTCGCGGTGCTGATCACCGCGGCGACCCGCGCGACGCTGCACCCCTACAAGCGCGGCGCCTGCTATCTGCGGCTGGGCGCCAACGAGCTGCGCGTGTTCGCACTGCTGGTGCTGCTGACCATCGCAAGCATGGTCGCGACCTTCCTGCTGACGCTCGCCAACGGCTTCCTGCTGGGGCTGCTCGCCTGGCTGGCGCCTGGGGCCGCGACCGGCTGGTTGGGTGCGCTGCTGCTGCTGGTAGAGCTGGCCGCGCTGCTCTTCGTGCAGGTTCGCCTCTCGATCGCGCTGCCGCTCACCTATCTCTACGAGGCGATCACCGTCGACGAGGCCTGGGCGTAATCGCGCGGCCATTTCTGGTCGATCTTCGGTGCCTTCGCGGCGCTGGCGCTGCTCGTCGCATCGGTGGGGCTGGCGCTGCTCGCCCTCTTCTTCCTGCCGATCCTGAGCACGCTGGTGCAGACCGGCGCCAATGCGCAAGCACTGATGGAAACGTTGCTGATGATCGTGCTCGCCGCCAAGAACCTGCCGGCCATCTCGCAGCTGCTGCTGGTTTCCGGCATGCTCGCGCTGGTCGCGCTAGGCTTCGTGCTGATGACCGCGACTCTCGCCAACGCGGCGCGGACCATGCTCGGATTGCAGGACGGCCAGATCGAGGATTTGCGCCGGTCGCGCGGATAGTTCCGAATTCTCTGCTCCACTTCGGAGATACCCCATGTGCGCTCTGCCAAATCGCTCCGATTTGGAGTAGAACAGACTCCGCCATTTCGGAGCGATACGGCATCTGTTGGAACAGATGTCGAACCATGGGGGCGGACATGTACGAGGCAATTGGGGCCGGGGGGCTCGAAAACATTTCCTACGACATCGCGGTCGATGTCGCGCAGATCGTCGCCGGGTCGCCGGGGCGCGCGGCCGCGGCGGAACGGATCGTCGCGGCGGCCGGCTTGCGAGCCCGCCAGCCGCTGGACGCCGCGAGCGCATTGCAATCCGAGACGCTGCTCGACGGCGTGCAGCTGCTGTTGCTGGAGGCGGAGGGCATCGCGCCCGCGTTGCTCGAACCGCTGCTGATCCGGCTCGGCGCGATGGCCGAAGCGCGCGGCGTGCCGCTGATCGCGACGGTGGCACAAGCGCAGATCGACATCGCGCTGGGCCTGCTGCCCGCATCGGCGCTGCTGCAATGCGCGCCGAGCGATGCGGACCGGCTCGGCGCGGTGCTCGCCGCCCGCCGCGAACCGGTGGCGCGGCTGCACGACGGCATGCGCGACCAGGAGACGATGCGCATGCGGCGCTTCCACGAGGAAGTGGCGCGCATCGCCGACTCGCTCTCGCGCCTCACCCGCAGCGAACTGCCCGAGCGCAGCGCGAGCGTGCGAAACGACGCCATGGCGTTCCGCATGGACACCGACACCGTCGAGACGGACGCGGCGGAGATCCGCCGGGTGATCCGCGCGCGGCGGATGCGGGCGGAGTTCTTCGATGGCGACCTGTTCGCCGATCCCGCCTGGGACATGCTGCTCGATCTCTTCGCCGCCGAACTCGAGCATCGCCAGATCTCGGTCTCCAGCCTGTGCATCGCCGCCGCGGTGCCGCCGACGACCGCGCTGCGCTGGATCGGCACGCTCAACGAGGCGGGACTGTTCGACCGCAGGGCCGATCCCAGCGACCGCCGCCGCGCCTATATCGCGCTCAGCGAATCGGCGCGGCGCGGGATGGAGCGCTATGTCGCGGCGGTGAAGCGGGCGGGACTTTCGCTCGTTTGAGGCTTGCCCTTCGCGCGCGGCTTTGGCATCGGCGTCCGACGCGGACGCCTCCGGCGCGCGCGGGCGGTTAGCTCAGTTGGTAGAGCATCTCGTTTACACCGAGAGGGTCGGCGGTTCGAGCCCGTCACCGCCCACCATCTTCCTTCGTCGATTCAGGAAGCGGGCTGGCGGCTTTCGCCCACTTGCGGACATCGAGAAGCACCGCCAACCTGCCGGGAGCGGATGAGAGGTAGGGTCCGATGGCTATACAAATGCTGACCGGCGACGATGCCATCGCGCGGATCAAACTATGCACAGCGACCGGCGGCCAGGTGCTCGGGGTAGATGGGATCGAGATAGCTGCCGAAGGCCATGTCGGTCGGCTCGATCTCATTCTCGATCTTTCCGCGCGTGCCATCACTCCCGAAGCGGCTGGACAGGAAGCGATCGGTTTCGTGGGAGCACACGCAGCCGACAACATATTATTCGACGTCGTGACGGGGCACCCGGAGGATGTCGCCTAACGCCCCAGTAGCGGACGGCGACATCTAGGTTTAGGATGACCAACGATGCGCTTAGCCTCGAACCTCATAGGCATTCTTCTGCTGAGCAGTTGCTCTGGTGGAGCCACGAATGAGCTGACGTTGGCGACAGCAGATGGCCCCAACCCAAGTCTGATCGCTAGAATCGAGGCAAAGTTATCTGCGGATGCTTGCTTATCCAACATTGCTTCGATGCGACGTGAGTACCGATATCTATGGCGTGACGGTAAAGTTCTGCGCGATTTTATCGACGTGAAAGTGCAAGAAGCAGGGGTGGACGGTCTCCCCGCTGGGCGTTTTGTCGAGGACGCGAAAGTGCAGCCTAGATTTGACGATCGAGACTACTTCGTTGCCTTCGCGACCTACACAGTGCGAGGAGACGCGCTGGATCTATGGTCCTGTGGCCGAAATATAGGTGGTAGCATTCGGCACAAACCGATTTTCT
This sequence comes from Sphingomonas trueperi, assembly GCF_011927635.1. Lineage (GTDB taxonomy): Bacteria > Pseudomonadota > Alphaproteobacteria > Sphingomonadales > Sphingomonadaceae > Sphingomonas > Sphingomonas trueperi. The sequence continues at coordinate 134,478 of NZ_JAATJB010000001.1, read as the reverse complement.
AAAGGTCCGCTTCCCACCCAGTTTCGGCCGGTCGTAGGCGCCATCTGCGTCCACCCCCTAGTTGTTTAGTCGCGATGCGCCGCCAGCCGCGCCGTCAGGTTGCTCTGCGCATCGTCGTGGAGCGACACCGCCGCCGGTTGCACCAGCACGCTGTGCGGGGGCACGTCGTCGAGCAGCGAGACCTTGCCGCCGATCGTGCTGCCGCGGCCAATCGTCACGCGGCCGAGGATCGTCGCCCTCGCATAGACGATCACGTCGTCCTCGAGGATCGGATAGCGGGCATAGCGGCTGCGCGCGCCGAGCGTGACGTGCTGGTAGAGCCGCACGTTGCGGCCGATGATCGTCGTATCGCCGATCACCACGCCGGTGCCGTGGTCGATGAAGAAGCTCGGCCCGATCGTCGCCGCCGGGTGGATGTCGATGCCGGCATTGGCGAGCTCGGAGAGGATCCGCGCGACGATCACCGCACCCAGCCCGTGCAGCTGGTGCGCGACGCGATAATGGAGGATCGCCAGCGCCCCGGGATAGCTGATCAGGATTTCGTCGACGCTGCGCGCGGCGGGATCGCCGACGAATGCCGCGTCGACATCGGTGTCGAGCAGGGTGCGGATCTCGGGCAGCGCGGTGCTCGCGCCAGGCCGAGCGGACGGTGGTGAGCGCCGAGACCGCATCGGCGATCTCGCCGGCAGAGGCGTGGTCCGAAACTGCCGTCGCCGAGGGATCAGGCCGTCGCCGCGCGCGCCGGGGTGCCGAGCGGGTCGAGGGCGAGCAGGCCGCTCTGGCGCGCGACGATCGTCGGCACCAGCGCCTGGCCGGCGACGTTCACCGCGGTGCGGCCCATGTCGAGGATCGGGTCGATCGCCAGCAGCAGCCCCGCGCCTTCAAGCGGCAGGCCCAGCGTCGACAAAGTGAGGGTGAGCATCACCGTCGCGCCGGTGAGCCCCGCGGTCGCCGCCGAGCCGACCACCGCCACGAAGGCGATCAGGCCATAGTCCGCCAGGTGCAGCGGCACGCCGAAGAATTGCGCGACGAAGATCGCCGAGACGGCGGGGTAGATCGCCGCGCAGCCGTCCATCTTGGTGGTCGCGCCCAGCGGCACCGCGAAGGCGGCATAGGCCGCGGGCACGCCCAGCCGTTCGACCACCTCCTCGGTCACCGGCAGCGTGCCGACCGAGGAGCGCGAGACGAAGCCGAGCTGGATCGCCGGCCAGGCGGTGGCGAAGAAGCGCAAGGGGTTGAGACCGTTGGCGAGCAGCAGGGCCGGGTAGACGACGAGCAGCACCAGCGCGAGGCCGATATAGACCGCCGCCGCGAAGGCGCCGAGCGCCGACAGCGCGTCCCAGCCATAGCGGACCACCGCATCGCCGATCAGCGCGGTGGTGCCGATCGGCGTCAGCGCGATCACCCAGCGCAGCAGGCGGCGGAAGATGGCGAGCGCCGAGGCGTTGAACTGGAGGAAGGCGCTGCCCGCCTCGCCGACGCGCACCGCCGCCGCACCGATCGCGATCGCCGCAACGATGATCTGGAGGATGTTGAACGACAGGCCGGTGGTCGCACCGCCCTCCTTGAGCGTCGTTGACGCGGTGATCCCGAGGAAATTGGCGGGGACGACACCCTTCAGGAAATCGAGCCACGAGCCGGTGCTTGACGGCGCCTTGGCCGCGCTCGCCGCGACGCCGGCATGGAGGCCGGGCTGGAGCAGCAGGCCCAGCGCGATGCCGATCAGCACCGCGATCAGCGCGGTGGCGGCGAACCAGAACAGCGTGCGGGCGACCAGCCGGGCGGCATTGTCGAGGTCGCGCAGCGCCGCGATCGAGGCGATGATCGCGGTGAACACCAAGGGCGGCACCAGCGCCTTGAGCAGCTGGACGAAGATCTGCCCGGTGGTGTGGAGCGCCTCGCCGATTCCCGCCTGTCCGGTCGCGCGAACGGCGAAGCCCAGCGCCAGGCCCGCGGCCATGCCGAGCAATACCTGAAGGGCGAAAGTGGGGCGGATACGGGCGGGGACGGCATTGGCCATGCGGGGCGGCTCCTTTCGGAGTGCCACGATATCCTACCCGCTAAGTAGGAGAACAAAGATTTGCTATCAGCCCGGCTGGGCGGGCTTGGGGCCGGGCGACCGCCCCGGGTCGCCCGGCGCGCGCTCAATTCGCCTTGAACGTCGGCTTGTCGCCGGTGAAGGCGACGGTGACATAGCTGTTGTCGCACAGGTTGATGTTCGGCCAGACCGCGTCGGTCTTGTCCTCGAAGGTGGCGCGCAGGTCGAACTTGCAGGCGCTCGCCGCCTTCTCGAAATGCACCGTGGTCCGGGCGCCCGGCTTGACCTTGCCGTCCTTGTTGAGCTCGGCATCGACCTTGTTGTCGACCCAGCTGCCGCTGCCGGCGGGGGCGACTTCGATCTTGGTGATCAGCTTGCCGGTGGCGTTGGTGAGCATGAAATCCCACTCGTCGGCCAGCGCGGGGCCGGCCGCGGCGAGGATCGCGGCGGATACGATGAGAGCCAGTTTCTTCATGGTCTTCTTCCCTCCTGTTGCGCAGCATGTTGCGCCGAACGGGTGCAGCGAGCAAGGGCGTAACAATGCCTATAGCGTGCGCACCAGGCGCACCGCGACGGCGATCCAGGCGGGATCCGTCACCACCTGCTGACGGCCGCCCGCGCCGGGGGGGAGCAGCTGCAGCCGGGTACCGTCGCGCCCGATCAGCCGGCCGAACAGGAAGCGACCGGCGGGGCGCGGCACCAGCACGTCGCGGTTGAGCGCGCGGCCGAAGTCGGTGGGGGCGAGCCGCTCGCACCAGATCGCGTCGCCGGTGCGATAGTCGCCGATGCTCGCCTCCACCGCGACGGCGACGGTGCCGGCCTCGGGTCGGGGAGGAACCAGCGTCGCGGGGCGGCGCGGGGCATGGGCGCCGTCGGCCTCCAGTATCGCGGCCACGGGCACGTCCGGGCGATCGGGGAGCTGGACCAGATCGGCGGCATCCACCTCCAGGGCGGCGGCGATCCGGTTGAGCCAGGCGACGGAGACGGTGCGGGTGCCGGTTTCAAGCCGGCCGATCGTCTGCGCGGTGGTGGGCGGCTGGCAGCGGCGGGCGACGTCGTCGAGGGTCATTCCCTTGGCGCGGCGGACTTCGCGTATCGCGGTGATCATGGCCTGCTCCTAACCAAATCGGTTTTCCTCTTTCCTACAGATGCGCCGCGATGGCAAGAGGAACGAATCGGAACAAAAGGAGATCGTGGCATGCGCGAGCTGGTGGAGCGACCGACGGGCAAGGGCCGCAGCGTGACGGTGAACCTGGGCGAATCGCCGCTCGACTGGCTGCGCGCGCGCGGCCATGTCGATGCCCGGCAATATGAGGCGGGGGAGCGGCTGCGCGGCGATTACGAGACGGCGTCGCTGGGGCCGCGGGTGACAATGCGCTGGGATGCCGCGCCGCGCGAGGGCGGGCGACGCGCGGCGCCCGAGCCGCTCGACCCGACGCTGGCGCAGATCGCCGCCAAGCGCCGCTTCGATGCGGCGATCGCGGCGGTGGGCGGCGGGCTGTCCGACATCCTCTGGCGCGTGGTCTGCGCGGGCGAGGGGCTGGGCGCCGCCGAAAAGGGCCTCGGCTGGCCGGCCCGCGCGGGCAAGCTGGTGCTGTGCCTCGCGCTCGACCGCGTGGCGGACCATTACCGGCTCAGGTGACCGGAGGCGGCTCGGGTGCGGCGGCGGGGCGGGCGAGGAAGCGGCTATAGGCCCAGCCGATCGCGATCAGCGCCACGCCGAGCCCGAGGAAGGACAGGATGCGCAGCAGCCCGTCGAGCGCGGCGGCGTCGACCAGGAACACCTTGCAGGTGGTGAGGGTGAGCAGGCCGAGGCCGGCGAGCCGCAGGTCGTGCCGCCCCGCCGCGATGCCGCGCCCCAGCCAGGCGAGCGCGAGCAGCAGCAGCGCCGCCGAATAGCCGCCATTTTCCAGGCTGCCGATCGGCCCGGTGAGCAGCGTGCCGTGCGCCGTCCAGCGGATCGCGGCGAGCGCGGCGGCAATGCTCAGCAGCGCAGCGGGGACGCGCAGGCGCGGCAGCGTCCAGCACCAGAAGGCGGCAAGGGCGAGATGCGCGGCGAGGAGGGGGCCGGCTTGCTGCGCGACGAAGGCGGGGTTGAGCAGCACCAGGTCGAACCACGTCAGCCGGGCGAGGCCGAGCAGCAGCAGCGCCCGGGCCAGCCTGGGCAGCCGCGCGGCGCGGAGCAGCGCCCATCCGGCGGCGAGCGCGGCCTGGGTGAACAGCGCACGCTCGACAAAGCCCCAGGCGAGGAACCGCTCGGGCGTGGCGATCGCCAGCGGCTGCTTGGCGAGCGTGTAGAGCAGCAGCACCGCGCTCGTGCCCGCCAGGATCGCGGCGGCGCGGCGGGTGCGGCCGAAGGCTCGCGGATCCGCGACGAGGAAGGCGAGCGCGGCGGCAACCGGCAGCGCGAGGACGCGCAGCAGATCGGCGAAGAGCGGCAGTTCCCTGTAGGGCAGGCGGTCGCCGGTGAGCGAGGCGAAGATCGCCGAGGCGATGTCGAGCAGCGGGAGCGCCGCGGCGATCAGCGCGGCGAGCAGCCACAGGAGCGGCAGCGCGAACAGGCTCGGCGCGCGCACCTGCCGGGCCCAGAGGGCGAGCCCGCCCAGTACCAGCGCGAGCGGCAGCGACAGCCAGCCATGCGGCAGCGGCTGGGCCAGCGCCACGGTCAGCAGCAGCGCGCTCGCCAGCGTCGCGGCGGTGAGCGCGGGATCGTCGGCGTCGCTGCGCAGCATCCAGGCGAGCCGCGCGCAGGCGAGCGTGGCGCCGAGTTCGAGCAGGCCCCAGCCGAGCGGGGGCAGCAGCGTCGGCGCCAGCAGGTGCGCCACCAGCACCGGTCCGCCCGCGCCGAGCAGCGCGAGCGCGATCCATTGCCGCCCGCGTCCCGCCAGCGCCTGGCCGGCGCCGGTGAACAGCAGCGCGGCGACGAGTGCGCCGACGGGCGTGGCGCCGCGGTTCATGGCGGTGAGTCCCAGGCCCTCCAGCGCGAGCAGCAGCGCCACCGCGGCGAGCGCGCCGGGCAGATAGACGGCGTCCCGCCAGGCAAGCACCAGCGTCGCGGCGGCAAGCACGAGGTAGAAGCTCCAGGCGAGCGGCCCGAAGTCGAGTCCCGGCGCGATCGCCACCAGCTGCAGCAGGCCGACCAGCAGCGGCGCGAGGCGGAGCCAGCGGTTGCGCAGCCCTGCGGCGGGCAGCGCGGCACTCGCGCCGCCGGCCAGCAGCATGGTGTAGAGGCCGATGGCGGAGAGGTTGCCGCGCCCGTCGAGCACCGCGATCAGGAACTGGGTCCAGGCCAGCCCCGCGACGCTCGCGGCCAGCGCCAGCCAGCCCCAGCGGCGATGCACCGCGAGCCCGAACAATGCGGCGCCGAACAGGCCGAGATAGACGAGCAGCGGCGCGATCCCCGCCGCGTCGAACCCGGCGACCAGCGGCGCGAGAAAGCCGCCCGCCAGCGCCATGATCGCGGTGGGCGGGCCGTGGCGCAGCGACAGCCCCATCGCCCCCAGCGTCACCAGCACGACCGCGCCGAAGGCGGTGAGCGGCGCGATCAGATGGTAGAGCGCGGCGGCCATGTAGAGCGTGCCGTACAGGCTCGCGATCCCCGCGCCGGCGAACACCTGCCCCAGCCGGGCATCGTCGCGGGTGGCGGGCAGGCGACGCACCGCTTCGCTCGCCGCGACCAGCGCGAGGCCGAACAGCGCGGCAATGAACGTGCGCGCGGCGGGACCGAGCAGGCCCTGCTCGATCGAGTAGCGCACCAAGAAAAAGCCGGCGAGCACCAGCGCGATGCCGCCGATCCAGATCGGCAGGCGGCCGCCGACCAGCGTCTCGAAGCTGAGGCGGGGCAGGGTGAAGGCGGGGCTTGGCGGTGCGGGTGGTGCCGCTGTCGGCGCGTCCTCGCGTACCATGGAAGTTTCGGCCTCCACCGCGCGGGCCCTTGCTGCCTCGGACTCGATCGTGGTTCGAACGCTCGCCACCGGCCGCGGCGCCGGTGCCTGCGCGCGGCCGTCGAGCCGCGCGATCCGCACCTCCAGTGCCTGCAGGTCGCGCTCCAGCCGGTCGATGCGGCGCTTCAGCACGGCGAAGGCGGTCGCGGCGGCGACGGCGAGCAGCAGGAAGGCATAGGCGGTCATCACGCCCGGCTTCGCACGTTCGGGCGGCGATGTCGCGCACAGGCCACGCAACACGGCTCAAAATCGGCTATGCTACCCGCCATCAAGGAGAGGAACGCCGATGATCGTCTATGGTTCGACATTGTCCCCCTATGTCCGCAAATGCATGGTGTTCGGGGCAGAGAAGGGCTTGGAACTGCAGCTGAAATTCGCAGGACCCGGCAGCCCGGACCCCGAGTTTCGCGCGATCAGCCCGTTCGGCAAGATGCCGGGCTTCCGCGACGGCGACTTCACCATCGCCGATTCGTCCGCGATCGTGACCTATCTCGAGGCCAAGTACCCCGAGCCCAACCTGATCCCGCTCGCGGCGGAATCGCGGGCTCGGACGATCTGGTTCGACGAAGTGGCGGATACGATCATGATGGCGGCGGGTGGGGCCATCTTCGGCAATCGGTTCGTGAAACCGCGGGTGATGCAGCTGCCCTGCGACCATGAAGCCGCCGACCAGGCCGAGAACGAGCAGCTGCCGCCGATCTTCGCCTATCTGGAGAAGACCATCCCCGACAGCGGCTTCCTGGTCGAGGACCGGCTGACCCTCGCCGACATCGCCATCGCCAGCCCGCTCGCCACGCTGGGCTGCATCGGCGTGTGCGTCGACGCTGCCCGCTACCCGCGCACCGCCGCCTATGTCGAGGCGATCCACGCCCGGCCGAGCTTTGCCGCGATCCTCGCGCGCGACAAGGCGCAGGTGGCGGCGATGGGCGGCGCAGTAGCCAAGGCGACCGCCGCCGCCTAAATGGGCGGCATGCGTATCGAATTCACCAAGTGCCACGGTTCGGGCAACGACTTCCCGCTGATCGACGCGCGCGCGTTGACGCTGTCCGAAGCCGACTGGGCGACGCTCGCCCGCCTGCTCGCCGATCGCGCCGGGCCGGTGGGCGGCGACGGCCTGCTCGCGCTGGTGCCGGGCGACGACGCCCACGCCTTCGGCATGCGGATGTGGAATTCGGACGGCTCCGAGGCCGAGACCTGCCTCAACGGCCTGCGCTGCACCGCGCGGCTGGGCTTCGACCTGCTGGGGCTGGACGCCGCGCAGGTAAAGCTCAAGACCAGCTCGGCCAGCGTTTTGCGCGATCCCGAGATCGCCCCCGGCGTCGCGACGATCCGCACGCTCGTGGGGCCGAACTCGACCCGCGCCGCCGATGTCGGGCTGGTCGGGGCGCCCGAGCAGGTGCGCGACGCGCCGATTGCCGGCCTGCCCAACCCCCGCGCCTTCACCGCGGTGGCGATGCCCAACCCGCATCTGGTGACCTTTGTCGACCAGGTCGACGAGGCCGAACTGGTGGAACTTGGGGAATGGTGCGAAAGCCGCCCGCCGCTATTGCCCGCGCGCGCCAATGTGTCCTTCGTCGAGGTCCGCGGGCCGACCCGCCTGTTCGTCCGCACCTTCGAGCGCGGCGTCGGGCTGACCGACAGCTGCGGCAGCGCGATGGCGGCTTCGGTGCTGAGCGCCGCGCTCACCGGCCGCGTCCCCTTCGGTACCCCGATCGAAGTGTTCAACCGCGGCGGCATGGTCCGCGGCCAGGCCGAGCCGGACACGCGGGTGATGCTGAGCGGCAACGCGACGTTCGAAGCGGAACGGGCGGTGGAGGTGGATTTCGCCGCCGGCACCCTCAGCGCGGTGGCGACGCTGCGCGATCGCGAGGCGGAGCGCGCGGCGTGGGAGGCGATGGTGGCGGGGCTGGCGCAATAGCGACGCGGTCCCCCGTCCGTCCACGTGAAAGGCTCTAGCCGCCTTCCTCGCCCCGCAGGTCGTCGTCGGACGGATCATAGTCCAGCAGGTCGCCCGGCGTGCAGTTGAGGTAGCGGCAGATCGCCGCCAGCGTGGCGAAGCGCACCCCCTTCACCCGTCCGGATTTCAGCAGCGACAGATTCGACTCGGTGATCCCGATCGCTTCCGCCAGTTCCTTCGAACGGACCTTGCGACGGGCGAGCATGACATCAAGGTTGACGATAATTGGCATCAGACGAAGCTGTCCAGATCGCGGCGTGCTTCGAAGCCGGCCTCGATGGCCCAGATCGTCGCATAGGCCGCCAGTGCCAGAAGCAGGCCGCCGCCGATCTTGTCGAGATAGATGTACAGCTCGATCTTCTCGCCATTGGGCGTGCCGGGCGAGAGGACCGTCGCCAGCAGGCTATCATAGACAGGGCTGGTCAGCGCCCAGACCAGCGCCGCGATTGCGGAGACGCGCAGCCATCGCAGCGCGCGGGGCAGCGCATCGGGACCACCATTGCCGCCCAGCCGCCGCAATGCGAGGCCGACCCCGGCCAGCAGCAAGGCGAACGGACCGAGATTGATGGCTTCGACGGCGGCGAGGCCCAGGCGAACATCCGGTCGGGCGACATAGGCTTCGAAAGTTCGCAGCGCCGCCGGCGTGGCCAGTACAGCGACCCGCACGTCCTGATCGAGCAGCTGGGTGGGCCGCGCCCGCCAGGCACAGGGGGCGTCTCCACCGCAAATCGGCGACGCGCCGGGCGAAATCCCCGCCACGGCGATCACGATCCCCATTACCAAGGCTGCGACAAGGAAGGTCGCCCCCATGGCCCGGCACAGCACGGCCTTGCGGCGCGGCAGCCAATAGCTGTTTGTCATCAAAATCTTTCTGTTTGACGGTAATATATTCTCATTATACACGATGCAGGCGGTCTAACGATAGCCGCGCCGTTCGGGGGAACCGACATGAAGCTATGGAATTCCGGTGCCTTGGGCGCCGTGTTGACGCTCGCCTCCACCACAGCAATGGCGCAGGAAATCACGCCCGCGCCGACACGGCCCGATGGGGCGGAACTGGCGATCGGCGTGCTCCGCCACGGCGCGAATTTTCACCCGCTGGGCAGCAAGCTGATCTTCGACCTGCCGGCACTGCCACAGGGGCAGATCTATGAAGGCCAGGAGGAAAATGGCACGACCGACGTGGAACTGGCCTACCGTAGCAGGCCGCTGCGCGTGTTGCTGAAGCCACGGCTGACCGGCAAGCTGCAAGTGAATACCAACGGACGGACCAGCTTTGCCAGCGTCGGCGCCGAATGGCGGCAGCATATCCTGCACAACCGGCTGTACGGCCAGGTGGGGATCGGGATTACCGTTATCGACGGCTATCGTTTCACCCCGGATCCTTTCGCGCCGAGCATTGCCGTGGATGAGGCGCGGCGCCGCTACGACATCTATCGGCGGCGGACCTCGTTCGGATCGAAGGTGCTGTTCAACCCGAATGCGGCGATCGGCGTTCGCCTGAGCGCGAACTGGGCGGCGGAACTGGCATGGGAGCATTACAGCCACCACCAGCTCTTTTCGGATCAGAACCCCGGCATCGACACGATCGGCATCCGACTGGTGCACCGTTTTGGCCGCTGATCCCGCCTGGCGATCCTGCCAATGTACCAAATAGGATAAAAAGTCTTGACATCGTCACGCTCCTGTGGCACAAAACAGGAACGCTGAAGAATTGCGAGTCGCCTCGGCGGCTTCATGGAACGGGCCGGGCACATCAGTGCCGCGGCCCGTTCGCGCTTTCGGAAGAGGTGCCATGACTGACGTGATCGGCAAGGCGACCAATCGTCGCCTGCAGAAGCGCAAGCTGCCGGCCCATGCCTGGAGTGATCGGCAGGAGCGCGCGTTCCTCGACATGCTCGCGGCGACTTGCAACGTGGTGCGGTCGTGCAAGCAAGCGAAGGTGGATCATCGCTCTGCCTATCGCCGCCGCCGCGAAAATCCCGTGTTCGCGAGCGCTTGGCGGGCGGCGATTCTCACGGGCTATGAGCGACTGGAGGAGCAGCTGCTCGCCCAGTTGGCAGCGCCGCACCCGTTCGAGGAGGATGGTATCGACGAGGTACCGCCGCCGGCCGGGGCATTCGATGCCAAGCTGGCGATGGAGCTGCTGCGCATGCATCGGGCAACGGTGGAGAACCGGCCGCAAACGCCGCGCGGGCGGGTGGTACGGGTCAGCCGCGACGAGGCAGAGGCTGCGCTGAACAAGAAGCTGGACGCGCTGGCCAAGCGGCTCGCCGAAGAGCGCGGGGATCAGCCATGACCCCGGCCGATGCCGAGGATGCGTTGGCGCGGTTGGCATTGGCACCGCGCGATGAGCGGGTGCAGATGATCCGCGAGATGCCGCGCTCGCACCTCCGCTTCTTCAACGAGGCGTGGTGGCGTTGGGCGCATGAAGGCCAGTTCTGGCCTGAGGGGGATTGGCGGGTCTGGCTGATCCGTGCGGGCCGTGGTTTCGGCAAGACGCGCGCGGGGGCGGAATGGATCAGCGAGATGGCGCGGCAGCGGGCCGAGGCCAGGATCGCGCTGGTCGGCGCCACCGTGGACGAGGTTCGCCGGGTGATGGTGGAGGGACCGGCCGGGCTGCTGGCGGTGGCCCGCGAGCTGGAGACGATCGGCTGGCATCCGACGCGCGGCGAGCTGGTGTTTGCCTCGGGTGCGCGCGCGTTCGTCTATTCGTCCGAGGCGCCCGAGAAACTGCGTGGGCCCGAGCACGACTTCGCCTGGTGCGACGAACTTGCCAAGTGGCGCGCGGGAGCAGCGGACATCGCCTGGGACAATCTGATGCTGGGGATGCGCCGCGGCGAGCAGCCGCGGGTGGTGGTCACGACCACGCCGCGGCCGGTTAAGCTGATGCGGCGGGTGATGGCGATCCCGCGCCCGACCCTGCACGAGACAAGGGGGCGGACGCGGGACAATATCCATCTGCCGCGCAGCTTCGTGGAGGCGATGTTCGCCGAATATGCCGGCACGCGGCTCGGGCGGCAGGAGCTGGACGGCGAGATGATCGACGATGTCGCCGGCGCATTGTGGCCGCGTGCGCTGATCGAGCGCCAGCGCCGCGCGGTCGACGTGCCCTTGGTGCGGGTGGTGGTCGGGGTCGATCCGCCGGCCGGGACCGAGGGCGATGCCTGCGGGATCGTCGCGATCGGGCTGGGCGAGGACAAGCACGGCTATGTGCTCGCCGATGCCAGCGTCGCAGGGCTCGGCCCCGAAGGCTGGGCGGCGGCGGTGGCGGACTGCGCGGCGCGGTTCGAGGCCGAGTGCGTGGTGGCGGAGAAGAACCAAGGCGGCGCGATGGTGGGAAGCGTGCTCAAGGCCGCGGACAGCGCGCTGCCGCTCCGGCTGGTCCATGCCAGCCGCGGCAAGGTGGTGCGCGCCGAGCCGGTGGCGCTGCTCTACGAGCGCGGGCTGGTGTGGCACGCGAGCGTGTTCGCCGAACTGGAGGCGGAACTGGCCGGGCTGCAGGCGTGCGGCGGCTATGAAGGGCCGGGGCGCTCGCCCGACCGCGCCGATGCGCTGGTCTGGGCGGTGACCGAGCTGATGCTCGGCCGGCGCGGCAAAGCGGCGGTGCGGGTGGTGTGAGACCCCAGATCCTCCCCGGTACGGGGAGGGGGACCGCGCGGCGCAGCCGCGTGGTGGAGGGGCCGCGCCGTAAGGCGCGGTGTGCCCAAGCCGCCCGATACCGCCGCGTGCCGCGGCGGCCCCTCCACCATTCGCTGGCGCGAATGGTCCCCCTCCCCGTTCCGGGGAGGATTTAGACATAGGAGAAACGCAATGCGAAACTGCATGGCTGCAGGGCTGCTCGCCCTGCTGACGGGCGCGTGCGCGCTCAATGCGCAGACCGGCATCGCGGTGGGCGCCGGCGTTACCGTCGCGGTGAACGACCGTGACGGCGACGGCATGCTCGATGCCGCCGAGGTGCAGGCGCTGATCGCGAAGGTATTTCCCCCCGACAAGCTGACCGGCGGGTTCTGGGACGGGATGCGCGCCAGCCTCACCGCTGCCTATTGGGCACGCGACCTGGACCAGGATGGCAAGCTCAGCGTCGCGGAGCTGGCGCGATGAAGTGGTTCGGGCGCAAGGCCGCGCGCGAGGGGCAGCGGCCGGCGCTGGCGCGGGGCGGCTGGGGCAGCTTCGGCGACTGGCCGCGCAGCTACGAGGTACAGCTGCGCGAAGGCTATTGCCAGAACCCGGTGGCGCAGCGCGCGGTGCGGCTGGTGGCGGAGGGCGTCGGCGGCGCACCGCTGACCGGCACCGATCCGGGGCTGGTGGCGCTGGTCGCCGCCCCCTCGGGCGGGCAGCGGCTGCTCGAGACGCTGGCGGCGCAGCTGCTGCTCCACGGCAATGCCTATGTCCAGCTGCTCACCGACGAAGCGGGCAAGCTGCAGACGCTCTATGCGCTGCGCCCCGAGCGGGTGACGGTGGAGCCCGATGCCGCCGGCTGGCCGGTGGCCTATCGCTACCGGGTCGGCGAGCATGTTACCCGGCTGGCGGCGGACGATGGCGGGCGGCCCCAGATCCTGCATCTGCGCGCCTTCCACCCGGCCGACGACCATTATGGCCTGGGCTGCCTGGACGCGGCGGCGGGCGCGATCGCGATCCACAATGCGGCGACGCGGTGGAACAAGGCGCTGCTCGACAATGCCGCGCGGCCGAGCGGGGCGCTGGTCTATGATCCGGGCGACGGTTCGGCGCTGGCGCCCGACCAGTTCGCTCGCCTGAAGGACGAGATGGAGGCCGGGTTCGCCGGCGCCGCCAATGCCGGGCGGCCGATGCTGCTCGAAGGCGGGCTCAAATGGCAGGCGATGAGCCTGACCCCCGCCGACATGGATTTCGTCGGGCTCAAGGCGGCGGCGGCGCGCGAGATCGCGCTGGCCTTCGGGGTGCCGCCGATGCTGCTCGGGCTGCCCGGCGACGCGGCCTACGCCAATTACCGCGAGGCCAATCGCGCGCTGTGGCGGCTCGCGATCCTGCCGATGGCCGAGCATCTGCTCGGCGGGCTGGCGCAGGGGCTGGGCGCCTGGTTTCCGGGCGCCGCGCTCGCGGTCGATCTCGATCGGGTGACGGCGCTGGCCGAGGAGCGCGAGCTGCTCTGGCGGCAGGTCGCGGGCGCCGATTTCCTGACGAGCGAAGAGAAACGCAAGATGGTGGGGTTGCCATGACCGATGGAACGATGCTCGGCCAGCTGATCGCGCAGGCCGAAGAGGAAGGCGCCGAGCTGACCACGCTCCGCGCCATTGCCGAAGAGGCAGGCACCGTGGGCGCGAACCGCGCGCTGGCCCGGCTGGGGCTGGAGGATGCGGGTGCGGCCAAGGACATGGCCGAACTGCGCGAGCTGCTGAGCGCGTGGCGCGATGCCAAGAAGTCGATGATCAAGGCGGTGATGCAGTGGCTGGGGCGGACGATGGCGGCGCTGGTGCTGGTGCTGCTGGCGCTGCGGCTGGGCTTTCCCGGCTGGCTGAAATGAGCGTGCGCTTCGCCGGCTATGCGGCGGTGTTCGATCGCGAGGATCGCGGCGGCGATGTGGTGCGGCGGGGGGCGTTCGGGCCGGTGGGGCCGGTGCCCTTGCTCTGGCAGCATCGCGGTGCGCCGGTCGGCACGATCGAGGCGATCGGCGAGGATGCGCGGGGGCTGCGGGTGATCGGCCGGGTCGAGGATCCGCGGCTCGCGGCGCTGGTCGCCGAGGGCGCGGTGGCGGGGCTGTCCTTCGGCTACCGCGTGGGCGCCGCGCGGCGCGGCCGGGTGCGCGAGCTGACCGCGGTTCGGCTGATCGAAGTGAGCCTGGTGGCCGAACCGATGCAGCCGCTCGCGCGGGTGCATGCGGTCGGCTGAGTTTTTTCCGATTTTCTGAGGTGGGAGAAGACCATGGATGCGATGGAAACGAGCTTCGAACAGGTGACGCTGCCGCCGGTGCGGCCGATGCTGGCCGGTGGCCGGCCGGTCTCCAGCGCGGCGTTCGACGGCTATCTGCGCGGCGGCGTGGAGACCAAGGCGCTGTCGGGTGCGAGCGGCGCCGAGGGCGGCTATGCGGTGCCGCGCGAGATCGACGCGCAGATCGACGCGACGCTGCAGGCGATCTCGCCGATCCGCAGCATCGCCAATGTCGTGAAGGTGGGGTCGAGCGGCTATCGCAAGCTGGTCGCGAGCGGCGGCTTCGACAGCGGCTGGGCGTCCGAGACCGCGGCGCGCCCGGTCACCGCGACGCCGGTGTTCAACGAAGTCGCGCCGCCCTTCGGCGAGCTCTACGCCAACCCGGCGGCGAGTCAGGCGATGCTCGACGACGCGATGTTCGACGTGGAAAGCTGGCTGGCCGGCGAGATCGCCCGCGAATTCGCCCAGGCCGAGGGCACGGCGTTCGTCAGCGGCAGCGGCACCAACCAGCCCAAGGGCTTCCTCGCGGTGCCGACCTCGACGGCGGCGGATGCGACCCGCGCCTTCGGCACGCTGCAATATCTGGCTACCGGCGCGGCGGGTGCCTTCGCGGCGAACCCGGAAGAGAAGCTGATCGACCTGGTCCAGGCGCTGCGCGCGCCCTATCGCCAGGGGGCGAGCTGGGTGATGAATTCGGCGACGCTCGCGCGGATCCGCAAGTTCAAGACCAGCGACGGCCAGATGCTCTGGCAGCCCGGCATCGCCGCGGGCCAGCCGGCGACGCTGCTGGGGTATCCGGTGGTCGAGGCCGAGGACATGCCGGACATCGCCGCCAACGCCTTCTCGGTCGCCTTCGGCAATTTCCAGGCGGGCTATCTGATCGCCGAGCGCGGCGACACCCAGCTGCTGCGCGATCCCTATTCGAACAAGCCCTTCGTCCATTTCTACGCGACCAAGCGGCTGGGCGGCATGGTGAGCAATTCGGAGGCGATCAAGCTCCTCAAGTTCGCCGCGAACTGAGCCGGAGGAGGAACCAATGGCAGACAGTTTCGCAAACCGGGCCGACCATGTCGCGGCCCCGGCGACCTCTGCGATCCCGGTGGTGCCGAGCGACACCACGGCGCTGACCGACATCCCCAAGGCGCTTTATGTCGGCACCGGCGGCGCGGTGACGATGCGCGGGGTCAACGGCAGCGTCGACACGGTGTGGAAGAACGTGGCCAGCGGCACGATCCTGCCGTTCCGCGCGCGCTATGTGCGGGCGACCGGCACCACCGCCGCCGACCTGCTGGCGCTCTACTGATGGACGGGCTTTCGCTGTCCCTCCCGGCGGCGGCGCGCCGGCGTGCGCCGCCGCCGGCGGGGGCTGGGCTCTCGACGCGGGTCGACCGCACCACCAGCACCGTGGATTCCACGCTGCGCAGCACCGACAGGAGCTGAGCATGGCCAAGCAGAGCATCAATGTCGGGTCCGCCGCGAACGACGGCACCGGCGATACCGAGCGTGCCGCCTGGATCAAGGCGAACGCCAATTTCGACGAACTCTATGACGGCGCCGCGCGGCTGCCCGAGATCGAGAAGACCGCCGCCTATACGGCGTCGAGCGACGATTGCGGCAGCTCGATCCGCGCCGATGCGAGCGGCGGCGCTTTCGCAATCACCCTGCCGGCGAGCGCGGTGCGCGAGGGCGACTTCCTGCGCGTCCACAAGGGCGATGCCAGCGGCAATCGGGTGACCGTGCGCAATGCGTCCGCAAGCGACGTCGCGTGGCTGTCGGCGCAGGGCGACGCGGCGTGGTTCGTCTGGTGGCAGGGCGCGTGGGAGGCGTTCGACTGGCGGATCGCGCCGCTGCGGATCGTCTATGCCAGCTCCGCCACCAGTACCCGGCCCCCGCTGGCGACCGGGCTGGAGGTGATGGCGGTCGGCGGGGGCGGGGGTGGCGGCTCCGGGCGTTGCGGTGCCAACGGGTCGATCCGCACCGGCGGCGGGGGCGGTGGCGGCGGCATGGTGCAGCTGCTGCGCTTCGCCGCCGCCGCGCATGGGACCTCCGAGTCGGTGACGGTGGGGGCGGGCGGCAATGGCGGTCCTTCGCCGGGCACCGCCGCTGCGAACGGCGTCGCCGGCGGCGGCGGCGGCGCGAGCCTGCTGGGCGCGCTGATCCGCGCCGATGGCGGCAATGGCGGCGGCGCGGGCCAGGCCGCCAATGCGAGCGGCGGCGCCACGTTGCCCGTCGGCACCTTCGGCGCGGTGGGCAGCGGCGGGGCCAGCGCCTCGACCGCGACCGCGGGGCTGGGCGGCAACGGCGCCACCGGCGGCGGCGGCGCGGGCGCGAGCCTCGATGCGAGCAATGTCGCGCGGGGTGCGGCGGCCGGTGGCGCGGGATCGAGCCATGCCGCCGCGCCGCCTGCGGGCGGGACGGCGGGCACGGCGACGGTCCCCGCCGGCGGCGCGGGTGCCGCCGCCGATCCTGCAGTGCAGTCCGGCGGCGCGGGCGGCGGTGGCGGCTTTTCCGGCAACCTGATCGGCAATGCCGGCGCCGGGGGGGGCGGTGGTACCCCCGGCGGTGGCGGCGGCGGCGGGGGCGCGTGCGACACCGGCTTCTCGCCAGGCGCGGGCGGCAATGGCGGGCGCGGCGAGGTGCGCGTCACCTGGACCTTCGGCTGAGGAGCGGGGCGATGGCGGTCTATCGAGTGATCGAGGCGGGCGAGGTGGTCAACCGGATCGAATGGGACGGCACGTCCCCCTATGATCCGGGCGAGAACCGGACGCTGGAGGCCGAGGCGGAAGCCGGCGCCTGAGCCGGGGCCTGAGCCGGGGCCGCAGTAACGCGCGGCGGCAACCAACAGAGGGAGAAGAACCATGGACGCACCGCCCTTTCCGGCGGCGGCGATCGCGAGCGCGTGCGCGGCGGTGAAGGACTATCTGCGCATGGCGAACGGCACCGACGATGCCGCCGTCACCGCCGCGGTCCAGACCGCGCTGGCGCTGGGCGAGGCCTTTACCGGCACCGCCTGGATCGCGCGCCAGTGGCAGGCCTGGCTCGCCCGCTCGCCCGATTGGCAGCGGCTGCCGGTGGCGCCGGTGACCGCGATCGGCGCGGTGGAGACGGTCGATGCCGCCGGCACGGCGACGGCGCTGCCGGTGACGGCGTACACGATCGATCTGGATGCGCGCGGCGAGGGCTGGGTGCGGCTGGCGCCGTCGACGGTGCCGGCGCGGGTGCGCGTGACTTTCGTCGCGGGCACCGCGCCGGGCTGGGACAATCTGCCGCCGCCGCTCGCGCAAGGCGTGGTGCTGCTCGCGGCGCATCTGCTCGAGGCGCGCGGCGACGCATCGGTGCCGCCCGCGGCGGTGGTGGCATTCTGGCGGCCGTGGCGGCGGCTGCAGCTGATGGCAGGAGCAAGGCGGCAATGCTGGAGCAGCTGAAGGCGCGCGCCGAAACCACCGGCCGCGCGGCGGCCTCGGACGCGGCCGGGCGATTGGCCGAGCGGGTGCGCGAAGCGGTGCCGGCCGTGTCGGTCACGGTCGAGGGCAGCGCGGTCACGCTGGCGGGGCGCGGGCTGTGGCGGCGCTGGCTCGCCGACCCGGCGCTGCGCTGGCTGGGAGGGCTGCTGCGATGAGCCCGCAGGAAGCGATCACTGCGGCGATGCGCGCAGTGCTGACCGGCACGGGGGCCTTGTCGGCGCCGGTGAACGGCGTGTTCGATGCGCCGCCGCAGCGCGCGGTGCGGCCCTATCTGCTGGTTGACGAGGCGATCCTGACCGACTGGAGCACCAAGGACCAGGACGGCCGCGAGGTGCGCACCGCGGTGCTGGTGCGCGATTCCGGCGCGACGCGGCAGCGGGTGCGGGCGCTCGCCGCGGATGTCGAGGCGGCGATCGCGGCAATGCCGGCGGCGCTCGGCGGCGGCTGGCGGATCGTCAGCCGGGTGCTGGTCCGCACGCGGGTAGTCGACGAGGGCGCGAGCGGGGTGACGGCGGTGGTCGAGCACCGGGTGCGGATGCTGCGGGGCGGGTGATTGCCCCCTCCACCACGCCGCTGGCGCGGCGCGGTCCCCCTCCCCCGCTTCGCGGTGGAGGAGACGCTATCCGCACAAGGGTTTCCTCTCCCGCGAAGCTGGGGAGGGGGACCGCCGCCGAAGGCGGTGGTGGAGGGGGCAAGCCCCCCCCCAAACAACCAACAGGAGACGAACATGGCAGCGGAAAAAGGCAGTGCCTTCCTGCTCAAGGTGGGCAATGGCGCGACGCCGGTGGTCTATGCCACCGTGGCGGGGCTGCGGACGACGCAGCTTTCGGTGAACGGCGAGGCGGTGGCGATCACCAGCAAGGATTCGGGCGGCTGGCGCGAGCTGCTGTCCGGCGCCGGGGTGCGATCGGTGAGCGTGTCCGCCGCGGGCGTGTTCACCGGATCGACGGCCGAGGTCCGCGTGAAGGCCAATGCGCTCGCCGGCGCGCTCGACGATTATCGGCTGAGCTTCGAGAGCGGCGAGACGATGACGGGCAAGTTCCTCGTGACGAGGCTCGATTATGCCGGCGATTTCAACGGCGAGCGCAGCTACACGCTGAGCCTGGAAAGCTCCGGGCCGGTGGTGAGCGCATGACCGGCACGGCCAATCCGGTGCGCGGCGAGGCGACCCTGCGGGTGGGCGGGGTGCCGCTCGTCCTGCGGCCGAGCTTCGAGGCGCTGGTCGCCGCCGAGGCCGAGCTGGGCCCGCTGTTCGCGCTGGTCGAGCGTGCCGCAGCAGGGCGGCTGGCGCTGGGCGAGATGGTCGCGCTGTTCTGGCACTGCCTCAAGGCGGCCCCCGAGGGCATGACGCGCGAAGCCTTTTCCGAAGGCGTGGCCGAAGCCGGGCTGGTGGCGGCGACGCCCGCGCTCAAGGCGCTGATCGGCCAGATCCTGGCGGGGCGGTGACGAGCTTCGCCGAGGCCGCCGGGCGGCTGGCCGGACTGGCGGGGCTCGCCTTCGGCTGGAGCCCCGATCGGTTCTGGCGAGCGACCCCGGCCGAGCTCGCCGCGCTGCTGGCCGCCGCCATGCCCGAGGCGGGGGAGCCGCCGAGCGCGGACCTGATCGCACGATTGCAGGAGCAGTTTCCCGATGGATGAGGAAATCGAACGGCTGGTGGTGTCGGTGCGGGCCGATACCGCGGGCTTCGCGCGCGACGTGGATGCGATGCGCGGCACGCTGGAAGGGCCGCTGGCCACGGGCGTCGACCGGGCGGGCAAGACGATCGAGACGACGCTGCTGCGCGCGGTGCAGACCGGCAAGCTCGGCTTCGACGATCTCGCCAAGATCGCGATCCGCGCGCTGGAAGAGATCGCCAAGTCGGCGATGGGCATCAGCTTGCCCTCGAGCCGCGGGGGCGAGAGCGCGGGCGGCGTGCTGTCGCTGCTCGGCGGGCTGCTCGGGCTGCCCGGCCGCGCGACCGGCGGGCCGGTGAGCCCGGGGCGCCCCTATTGGGTCGGCGAGCGCGGGCCCGAGCTGTTCGTGCCGACCAGCGCGGGGCAGGTGGCGCCCGCCAGCGGGCAGGGTGGTGGGCGCGACGTGCGCGTGTCGATCACGGTCAACGCCGCCGCCGATGCCGCGCCCAGGGCGCTGGCGCAATCGAGCCGGCAGGTGGCGCGGGCGGTGCGCTCGGCACTGGCGGGGCTCGACTGATGGGCTGGTGGCTCGCCGCGCGGCGGCGCGACCAGGCGACGGGGGTGATCAGCCGCTTCGATCCGGTCTATTGGACGGTCAACTTTCCCCGGCCGATGATGGCGAGCGTGGTCACCACCGCGCCCGATGCGCTGCGCGTCGACCTGGTGTTCCAGCGGCGCGGCGATCTCGCCGGGCTGATCTGGGAGGCCGAGGACCGTTGGGACCATCCGCTGCTTGCGTACGCTACCGCGCGCGACTTTCGCGGTTGCCGGCTGCGGTTCCGCTGGCGCTCGTCCGGGGTGATCGCGCTCGACGCGGTCAACGGCCCGGTGCTGACGATCGAGGGGCGGGATGCAGGCGGCGCGCCGCGCGCCTGGTATGTGCGGCTGTGGAACTATGCCAGCGGCGCGGCCGACGATGCCGAGGTGACGATCGACTTTGCGGATGTCGCGGGCGGCTTCCTGCTGCCGGGCGAGGCGGATCCGGTCTGGGCCGGGGATGTCGACCGGATGTTCGTCTCGCTGGTGCCGCCGGGCTATGTCGCGGGCGACACCATGCCGCTGGCGGCGGCGAGCGAGGGCTGGGTGGCGCTGACCGGCATCGCCTGCGACGGGCCGGGATCGGTGCTGGCGATCGGCGACGTGGTGGTGCCCGAGCACGGCCTGTCGATCGCGACCGGCTATGACGACGGCTACAACCAGACGCCGGCGCGGCTGCTGCGGAACGTCCTGCAGCTCGGCTATCGCGGCGACATTCTCCATTATGTCGGCATGAGCCATTATTTCCGGCTCGAACCCGCCTCGGGGGGCTTCTATGCGAGCCTGGCCGGCGGGGCGCTCAACCGGGCCTGCGCGGCCTGGCATGCGGACTTTGCCGCGCGGGCCAAGGCGCTCGGCTATGGCGTGATCTGGTCGCTGAGCTACGAGCTGCTCGACCAGCATTGCTGGGGCGACTGGAAGCAGCGCGCCGCCGACGGCAGCCCGGCGCTGACCGGGTGGAGTCCGCCCTCGACCTTGCTCTCGCCCGCGCACGCCGGGGCGATGGCCTATCTGCGCGCGGTGGCGCTGGCGTTCGTCGGTACCGCGCAGGCGGCGGGGCTGGCGGTGAAGTTTCAGGTGGGTGAGCCGTGGTGGTGGGTGATGGCCGATGGGCGCCTGTGCATCCACGACGCGGCGGCGCAGGCGGCGCTGGATAACCCCGCAGCGCAGAATCTGAAGGGTACGGTAAACACCGCCGTGCTCGATGCGGCGGGGGCGTTGCTGGCGGCCTCGACGCTGGCACTGCGCGACGCGGTGAAGGCCGCCGCGCCGGAAGCGCAGGTGCTGCTGCTCACCTATCTGCCGACCGTGCTCGATCCCGCGATGCCGGAGGCGAAGCGCGCCAACATGCCGGTCGGCTGGGCCTCGCCCGCCTTCGATGTGCTCCAGCTCGAGGATTATGACTGGGCGGCGGCAGGCAATGCGGCGGCCTCAGAGCGGGCGGTCGCGGCGGCGCAGGCGCGGCTCGGCTATCCGGCGGCGCGGCAGCATTATCTCGCCGGCTTCGTGCTGCGCGCCGAGGACCGGCTCCAGTGGCGCGCGATCGCGGAAGCCGCCGAGCGCGGCCGCGCGCGCGGGGTCGCGGCGACCTTCGTGTGGGCGCTGCCGCAGGTGGCGCGCGACGGTTTCACCCATTTCGACCAGGAGGCGGATTTGACGCCCTTCGACGACGTGTCCTTTCCGATCGCGCTCGGCCGCGAGGCCGAGGTGGTGCCCGAGCTCTCCACCGCGATCGTCACCAGCGCGGGCGGCGCCGAGCGGCGCAACGCCGCCTGGGCGCAGGCGCGGACCCGCTATGATGTCGGGCCCGGCGTCCGCTCCGAGGCGGACATCGCGGCGCTGCTCGGCTTCTACCGGGCGCGGATGGGGCCGGCGCGCGGGTTCCGGCTGCGCGACCCCTTCGACTATGAGGCGAAGGACCAGCTGCTCGGCACCGGCGACGGCCAGACCGCGCGCTTCCAGCTCATCAAGAGCTATGGCGAGACGGTGCGGCGGATCACCCGGCCGGTGGCGGGCACCGTGGCGCTCAAGCTCAATGGCGTGGCGACCTCGGCCTTCACCCTCGGCGATGGCGGGGTGGTGACGCTCGACGTCGTGCCCGCAGCAGGCGTGAAGCTCACCGCTTCCTTCCTGTTCGACGTGCCGGTGCGCTTCGCCGAGGACCAATTGCGCGTCAGCCGCGCGACCTTCCTTGCCGGGGCCGCCGCCTCGGTCCCGCTGGTGGAGATCCGCGAATGAGCTGGCTCGACGGCACGCTGACCACCGTCACCCTGTGCTGGCGGATCGAGCGGCGCGACGGGGTGACGATCGGCCTCACCGCGCACGACCGCGACCTGCTGATCGACGGGGTGCTGTACCGCGCCGCGCCGGGGATGACCCCCAGCGCGGTCGAGCGCAGCGCGACGCTGGAGGCGGACAGCATGGACGTGCACGGCATGCTCTCCGGTGACGCCATCTCCGAGACGGACCTGCTCGCCGGCCGCTGGGACTTCGCTCGCGTCGCGCTGTTCGCCACCGACTGGACCGCGCCGGGCGAAACGGTGGCGCTCGGCGAGGGGACGATCGGCGCGATCGAGACCCGCGACGGCGCGATCACCGCCGAGCTGCGCGGGCTCACCGCCGCCTTCGATGCGCCCGTGGCCGAGGCGACCTCGCCCGACTGCCGCGCCGAACTGGGCGATGCGCGCTGCCGCGTGGCGATGGCCGGTCGGCGGCGCTTCGCTCGCGTGGCTGCAGTGGCCGGTGCGGTGGTGACGCTGGACGCCGCCGAACCCACCGCCAATGCCTATGGCAATGGCCGGCTGCGCTGGCTCGGCGGAGCGAACGGCGGGCTGGAGGACGCGATTGCCGCGTCCGAGGGCAACCGCGTGACGCTCCGCCGCCCGCCGCGTTTCGATGGGGTGGGGGCGCTGGTCGAGCTGATCGAAGGCTGCGATGGCCGGTTCGAGACCTGTTCGGGCCGGTTCGCCAACGCCGCCAATTTCCGCGGCGAGCCGTACCTGCCGGGCACCGACCTGCTTACCCGGTATCCCGGCGCATGAGCGGCGCGGCGGTGGTGGCAGCCGCGCGGGCGGCGCTGGGTGCCCCCTTTCAGCTGCACGGGCGCGAGGTGGCGACGGGGCTCGACTGTGTCGGGCTGGCGGTAGTCGCGCTCGGACGCGGCGCGCCTGCCGACTACCGGCTGCGGACCGGCGATGCGGCTGGCACCGCGGCGCAGCTGCGGGCGGCAGGGCTCATCGAGGTCGCCGAGGCGGCACCCGGCGACCTGCTGCTGTGCCGCAGCGCGCCCGGCCAGCTGCACCTCGCGATCCGCTGCGAAGACGGGATCATCCATGCGGACGCGATCGCGCGCCGCGTGGTCGAGCGGCCCGGCCCGGTGCCCTGGCCGGTGCTGAGCTGCTGGCGTCTGGGGGAGGAAGGCTGATGGCGACGGTGGTGCTGACGGTGGCGGGCGGGCTGATCGGGGGACCCTTCGGCGCGGGGCTGGGGAGCCTGATCGGCAACACGATCGATCGCCAGCTGCTTTTCAAGCAGGGCCCGCGCGAAGGCCCACGACTCGCCGACCTGCGCGTGCAGACCTCGAGCTACGGCACCGCGGTCCCGCAGCTGTTCGGGACGATCCGGGTGGCGGGCAGCGTGATCTGGGCGACCGACCTGATCGAGCATCGCGCCACCGAGGGTGGCGGCAAGGGCCGACCTTCCACCACTGCCTATAGCTACACGGCATCGTTCGCGGTTGCGCTGTCGACGCGGCCTATCCTGGGCGTGGGTCGGATCTGGGCGGACGGCCAGCTGCTTCGCGGCGCGGCCGGCGACTTCAAGGTGCGCACCGGCTTTCGCCTCTACACCGGTGCCGAGGACCAGCCGGTAGATCCTTTGATCGTGTCGATCGAGGGCGCGGGCAAGGCGCCCGCGCATCGCGGCACCGCCTATGCGGTATTCGAGGACCTGGAACTCGCGACCTTCGGCAACCGCATTCCCCAGCTGAGCTTCGAAGTGATCGCCGATGCGGAGCCCGTCCCGGCCGGCCGTATCGCCCAGGCGCTCGGCGCGGCGGCGGAGGGGCTCACCACGTCGCTGCGCGGCTTCTCCGCGCAGGACTCGCTGCGGACCACGCTGGACGCGCTGTGCGCGGCGACCGGTGCCTGGGTGCAGAGCGACGGCAATGCGCTGACTCTGCAGACCGGCCCGGGCGCGGCGCGGGCAATGTCCGACGGCGGGGTCGGCGCCGATGCCGAGCCCACCGGCCGCGGGGTGCGCGCCATCGCGCCAGCGGACGCTGCGCCGCGGCGGCTGAGCATCGGCTATTATGATCCGGCGCGCGACTATCAGGCGGGCGTGCAGCAGGCGTCGCGCCAGGGCACCGGCACGCGGGAGACTAGGATCGACCTGCCCGCCGTACTCGATGCCGGATCGGCCAAGGCGATGGCGGCCGGCGCGCTGGCCCGCACCGATCTGGCCAGAGAGCGCCGCACGCTGACGCTGGGCTGGGAGGCGCTGACGCTCGCGCCCGGCGCGCGCGTCACGATCGACGGCGCACCCGGCCAGTGGCGGGTGGATCGCTGGTCGCTCGAGAATATGGTGGTGAAGCTCGAATGCGTGCCGATCGCCGAGGCGCCGCTATCGGGTGCGGCGAGCCCCGGCCGCTCGGTCCCGGCGCCCGACTCGCAACGCGGCAGCACCATCCTGGTACCGTTCGAACTGCCGCCGCTGGACGAGGTGGCGGCGACGGCGCCGAACCTCGTCGTCGCGGCGGCGGGCACCGGCAGCGGCTGGCGCCGCGCGGCGTTGCTCGCGAGCGGCGATGGCGGCGCGAGCTGGGCCCCGGCGGGGGAGACGGCCTATCCGGCGATCCTCGGCACGGTGCGCGTGCCGCCGGGCCCGGCGCGCGCGGCGCTGATCGATGGCGCGGGCTATGCCGAGGTCGAACTCGCCCGCGCCGACATGGCGCTGGCCAATGCGGACATGGCGGCGCTCGATGCCGGTGCCAACCTGGCGATGCTCGGCGACGAACTGCTCCAGTTCGGCCGGGCTACGAACCTTGGCGGCAACCGGTGGCGCCTGGCGCAGCTGTGGCGCGGGCGGCGCGGGTCCGAAGCGGCGATCGGTACCCAGCGCGCGGGCGACCACTTCGTGCTGGTGACGCGCGACACGCTCAAAGCGCTCGAGCTTCGCGTTGCGATCGGCGCGACCGTCCAGTTGCTGGCGCAAGGGTCCGACGACCCGATCGACGCGCCGGCCGTACCCGCACGGTCGACCGGCATCTCGCTGCTGCCGCCGTCGCCGGTGCAGCTCCGCGCAACTCGGCAGGGGGAGGCCACGCGGAT
This sequence comes from Sphingomonas trueperi, assembly GCF_011927635.1. Lineage (GTDB taxonomy): Bacteria > Pseudomonadota > Alphaproteobacteria > Sphingomonadales > Sphingomonadaceae > Sphingomonas > Sphingomonas trueperi. Next base: position 109,628 of record NZ_JAATJB010000001.1, on the reverse strand, counting down.
CGGCTGGACACGGCGCAGCAGGGTCGGCTGGGTGTGGCGCGACGGCGTCGACGTTCCGCTCGGCGAGGAGAGCGAGCGGTATCAGGTCGAGATCTTGCGCGGGGGCGAGCGAAGCGTGCTGCTGCTGGACGCGCCCGGGCTGACGCTTTCCGCCGCCGACCGGGCGCTGCCGCTCACGCTGACCGTCCGCCAGCTCGGCACGCACGGCCTGTCCCCCGCCGCGCAGCTTTCGCTTCCCAGCCTTGGAGACGACCGATGACCGTTTCGCCGACGCCGCGCCTGGCGCTGCCGCTGCTCGAACCCGGGCAGGCGCAGAAGGAGATGTTCCACAACGAAGCCCTGGCACTGCTCGACATCGCGACGCAGGCGGCCGTGGTCGCGGCGATGGTGAACGTGCCGCCTACCGCGCCGACGATCGGCCAATGCTGGATCATCGGTGGTGCACCGCAAGGCGCCTGGGCCGGGCAGGGCGGCAAGCTCACAGGTTGGACCGAGGGTGGCTGGCGATTTTTGACGCCGCAGGACGGCATGCGGGTCTGGGTCGGGGCAGACCAGGCGCTGGCGCTCTACAGCGGCGGAGAATGGTACCAAGGGCGGACCTATGGAAGACTTTTTATCGAAGGACGACAAGTAGTTGGTCCTCGGCAGCCGAATGTGGCGGAACCGACGGGAGGCACGACGGTTGACGCAGAGGCGAGAAGGGCGATCTCTGCGGTCGTGCAAATGTTGCGCCAACACGGGTTGATCGGTGTCGATTAACATGTGACGTTTGTGCAACAGTCCGCAGGTTTGTGCGCTTGCGCCGAAACTTTGGTTTGAGTAGTGAGTTTGGCCTGTCCGTAAGGACGACCATGAAAGGGGATTATGATGCGGAAGCTTGCCGTCACTTTGGCGCTCGCCACGACCGCGCTCAGCACGCCCGCCTTTGCCCGCGACGACGCGTGGTATGTGGGTGTTGAAGGCGGCGCGATGCTCGTCGAGGACATTCACTTCGACGTCGGCGCCAGCCAGGATGCTGTGACGCAGAACAACAACCATGCCGGCTGGGATGTCGGCGGTAACATCGGTTATGATTTCGGTCCGTTCCGTGCGGAAGCCGAAGTCAGCTACCGCCGTGTTTCCGGCAGCGAGATTCGCTCGTCGGTCGGCCTGCCGATCAACCTGACGACCGGTGCAGCCACGCTTCCGGCGGGTTCGTACAGCCAGGTCGGCAGCAAGACCTCGGCGCTGTCGTTCATGGTCAATGGCCTGCTCGACTTCGGCGACGACAACGGCCTGCAGGGCTTCGTCGGCGGCGGTGCGGGTGTCTCGCGCGTGAAGAACGACCTGTTCCTGCGGGGCGTTTCCTCGACGCTGGACGATTCCGACACCGTGTTCGCATGGCAGGCGCTGGCCGGCGTCCGCGCGCCGATCAACAAGAATGTCGACGTGTCGCTGAAGTACCGCTTCTTCAACGCGCCCGACGTCAAGCTGGTCGACATCGGCGGCAACCAGTGGAAGGGCCGCTTCCGTTCGCACAGCCTTCTGGTCGGCCTGACCTACAACTTCGGTGCGCCGGAAGAGCCCGTTGCTCCGCCGCCGCCGCCGCCGCCGCCGCCGGTTGCCGAGCCGGCTCCGCCGCCCCCGCCGCCCCCGGCGCCGGAAGCCAAGGTCTGCACGCCTGGGCCGTACATCGTGTTCTTCGACTGGAACAAGTCGGACATCACGCCGGAAGCAGCGAGCATCCTGGACAATGCGATCAGCAACTATGCCGATTGCAGCAACACCAAGGTTGTCATCGCCGGCTACACCGACCGTTCGGGTTCGGCGAGCTACAACGTTGGTCTGTCGCAGCGTCGCGCCGACACGGTTCGCAGCTACATGGGTGGCAAGGGTATCCCCGACGCCGCGATGTCGGCGCAGGGCTTTGGCGAGAGCAACCCGCGCGTTCCGACCGCCGACGGCGTTCGCGAACTCCAGAACCGTCGCGTGGAAATCACCTACGGTCCGGGTTCGGGCATGTAATTGCCGCCTTCCCGCAAGGGATGGACGCAAAGAGGGGAGACCGGGCAACCGGTCTCCCTTTCTTTTTGTGCATTTGCCGGGGCTGTGTGGCAGGCGCGGCGATCCGTGCCGCGCGCGTGCGGCAATCTAGACCCTGTCCTCCATTCCGATGCGGGTCAGGCGTCCGCCGCGAGCGCGGTGGCGAGCCAATCGGGCACCAGTGCGTCGCCCAGCGCTTCGACGCGGCGCAGTTCGACCATCTTGCCGAGCGCCGGGTAGGCGGCACGGGTGCGATCGCCCGGTTCGCCGAGCGGGACGACGACCAGCCGGCGGTTGACCTTGGCGCGATAGTGCATCCGCGCGGTGTTCTCCTGGCCCACATAGCAGCCCTTGGTGTAACTGACGCCGTGCAGCTCCTCGGCATTGCATTCGAGCCACAGTGTCTTGTCGCTGCCCAGTTCGTCCATGCCTTCGGTGACCCCCAGCGACAGGCGATGCGCCCGCCAGGCGTGCGCCGCGCTTTCGCCCGCGACGTCGCCCAGCCAGCGATAGCCGAGCGCCGCCAGCCGCGGGTCGGCAACCGCACCGGGCTGCGGCGATGGCGACCAATGCACGCCGCCCTCGATCGGCGCGATCGTGATCGCGCGGCGCAGGCGGTACATGGTCAGCCGGCGGGCGATGGCGTCGCGGGCGCTCGCCTCGCAGTCGATCAGGATCGCATCGCCGTCCGCCCAGAGGAGGAAATCGAACAGCGCCTTGCCCTGGGGGGTGAGCAGCCCCGCCCATTGCGGCGTCTGCGGCGTGATGCTGGCCATGTCCTGCGGCAGCAGCCCCTGCAGAAAGCCGCGAACATCGTCGCCGGAGAGGCGCAGCAGCGCGCGATCGTCGAGCCAGGTGCTGGTATCGTCCATGCCGAACAGGTAGGACGCGGCAAACGCTGACGAAAGAGGCAAGCCATGGCGAATGTCGAACTCAAGCTGCGCGGCGGCCGCGTGCATCTCCCGGGCGGACCGGCGGCAGTCGATGTCGGCGTCTCCGGCGGCAAGATCGTCGCGATCGGCCAGGTGGGCGATGCGGGCGAGACGATCGACTGCACCGGGCTCGACGTGCTGCCTGGCGTAATCGACAGCCAGGTCCATTTCCGCGAGCCCGGCCTCGAATATAAGGAAGACCTGGAAAGCGGCAGCCGCTCGGCGGTGCTCGGCGGGGTGACCGCGGTGTTCGAGATGCCCAACACCAAGCCCAATACCGACAGCGCCGACGCAGTGGCCGACAAGCTCCGCCGCGCACACCACCGCATGTGGTGCGACCATGCCTTCTATGTCGGCGCGACCAACCACAATGCCGAGCATCTGGCGGAGCTGGAGCGCCTGCCGGGCACGGCGGGCGTGAAGATCTTCATGGGCGCCTCAACCGGCGACCTGCTGGTCTCCGACGATGCCAATCTGGCGCGGGTGCTGGCTTCCGGACATCGCCGCGTGGCGATCCATGCCGAGGACGAGTTCCGCATGCAGGACCGGCTCGGTGAGCGGGTGGCGGGCGATCCCGCGTCCCATCCCGTGTGGCGGGACGACGAAAGCGCGATCCTCGCCACCCGCCGCATCCTGCGGCTGGCGCGCGCGGCGCGGCGGCGGATCCACGTGCTGCACGTGACGACCCCGGCGGAGCTGGAACTGCTCGGCCAACACAAGGACATCGCGACCTGCGAGGTCACCCCCCAGCACCTGACGCTGGCGGGCGAGGAGGCCTATCCGGCGATCGGCACCTTTGCGCAGATGAACCCGCCGATCCGCTCGGGCGCGCATCGCGACGGGCTTTGGCACTGGCTGCGCCAGGGCGTGCCCGACGTGCTCGGCTCGGACCATGCGCCGCACACGCTGGAGGAGAAGGCCAAGGCCTATCCCGACAGCCCGAGCGGCATGCCGGGCGTGCAGACGTTGCTGCCGCTGATGCTCAACCATGTGGCGGAAGGCCGGCTGACGCTGCAGCGGCTGATCGACCTGACCAGCGCCGGACCGCAGCGCATCTTCGGGCTGGTTGGCAAGGGGCGGATCGTGCCCGGCTACGACGCCGACTTCACCGTGGTCGACCTCAAGGCGCGCTGGACGGTGGACGAGGCCTGGCTGGCGTCGCGCTGCGGTTGGTCGCCGTTCACCGGCATGGAACTCACCGGCCGGCCGGTCGGCACGATCATTCGCGGCAACCGGGTGATGTGGGAAGGCCAGCTCGCCAACCAGGCGATCGGGGAGCCGATGAAGTTCGAGGCGGTCGAATTCGGCTGAGGGCAGGGGCGGGGCTGCCGATGCGGCCCCGCCCGGCACCCGATCAGAAGGGCAGCCAGCGCTGCTTTTCGCTGAACTTCATATAGCCGGCGTTGACCCCCAGCCGCCAGCCTACGCCCAGCCGCACCGGGATCAGCACGATATCGCCGCGGCGGAGATACGAGGCCGAGAAGCCGCCGACGAAATAGGCGTGGCCTTCGCCCTGCGGGAAGCGCTTGTAGATCTCCTGGCTGTCGTAGAGATTGTAGACCAGCACGAACACCTTGTTGGCGTCCCCGCCCAGGTCGAAGCCGATCGACGGGCCGGTCCAGTAGATCGGGCGCTGGCCCTCCACCTTGTGAAACATCTGCCCCTTGCCGTAGCGCAGGCCGACGCCGATCGCGCCCGACGCCTCGCTGCCGGCGATATAGGCATTGGGCTTGCCCTGGTCCTTGAGAATGTCCTCGAGCAGCTTGGCGAGGCCCGAGGCACCCTTGCCGAACGTGCCTTCGGCGGCGGCGAGCAGATCGTCCTTCTCGAACGTGTCGGTCGCCGCCTGGCGGGCCGACGTCGCCGACGGGTCGGCAGCGGCGGGCGAGGCGGGCGCCGGCTGGGCTGGCGGCGGCGGGGTATCCACGGGCGGCGGCGCCGTGTCGGCCGGCGGATAGGATTCCTGCATCTGGGTCGGCGGCGGCGCGCTCTGCGGCGGTTGCTGCTGCTGCGACGGCGGCGACTTCAGGTCCGAATCGATCGCGGTATTGGGGTCGATCGTCGTCATCTGGGCCGACGCGGGCACGCTGCCCAGCCCGGTGACGGCAACTGCCAGAAGCGTGAACCAACCCGATCGCATCATCAAAATTTCCCGAACCCTGCTGCTTTTGCGGGCTGCACCCTAGGGGCGCGCGGCTGTCGCGGCAATGAATGGGCGCCCGATCCACTCGATTTCGCGTCCATGTGGTTATCCCCGTTGATTGCGGGCGAAGGGCTCGTTATAGGGCTCGACCTCGGCGCATCCGGAGACGTGGGTGAGTGGCTGAAACCAGCGGTTTGCTAAACCGCCGTACGGGGATTACTCGTACCGAGGGTTCGAATCCCTCCGTCTCCGCCAGGCTGTTTCACCTGGAAATCGCGACCAGGTCGCCACCGCAGCGCCGCTTCCCCCCGTTCGTCCGCCCGCCCGCGCCCTAGGGGCGTCCTAAGCCGTCGGCCGGCACCTTCGCGGCATACCGCGCCTAGCTATCCCCGCGTCCATGTTGCGCTCTCCGCGCGCCCGCGCAATTTCGCGTTACGGTTGCAACCAAAGCTTCAATGGAAGCTGCTGTCCTTGCGCATCCGCGCTGGTAAAGATTGGTGAAGAAAGGTGCTCGACGGCTATCGACGCGTCCGGATGATCCCTATTTCCGAGACGAGTGCTGGTGTCCGATGGTTTCGGACGGAGGCGGTATGGGCAGCCGGTGTCGAAACGCCGCCGGTGAGCCGGTGCCTGTCCTGGTAGAGTATTTGTATGAAGCTCAATTTTCTATGTGTCGCTGCTGGGCGACTGGTGAACATGGTGGGCGCGCAACGATGAAGGTCGAGGTGTTCGCGGAGGCTGCCATCCCGGGTACCCCGCGCGTCCTGGTCGTAGACGACGACGCAGCGATGCAGCGCATGCTCGTCTCCTATCTCGGTGAGAACAGCATGCAGGCGACGGCGGTTTCCGGACGCGAGGGCGTGGTGCGCGCGCTCGCCGGGCGTGAGCCCGACGTCATCCTGCTCGATATCAACCTTGGCGATCAGGATGGCCTGGACCTGCTCCGGGAAGTGCGCGCCAAGAGCGTCGTGCCGGTGATCCTGATCACCGGCCATCGCCGTGACGAGGTGGACCGTGTGATCGGGCTCGAGCTCGGCGCCGACGACTATCTGACCAAGCCGTTCGGCATGCGCGAGATGCTCGCGCGGGTCCGCTCGGTGCTCCGCCGCCGGACGATGGATCGCCTGCACCCGGTGCGCCAGACGGAGCAGAGCTTCGAATTCGCCGGGTGGGTGTTCAGCCAGCGCAACCGCCGGCTCAAGAGTCCGGAGGGGGAGACGGTGCCGCTCACCAAGGGTGAATTCGCGCTGCTCAGCGCCTTCGTTGCAGCGCCCCGGCGGCCGCTCACCCGCGAACGGCTGCTCCAGGCGACGCGCGTGCACGAGGACGTGTACGACCGCAGCATCGACGTGCAGATCCTCCGCCTGCGGCGCAAGCTCGAGCGCGACGCCAGCGCTCCCCGGCTGATCCGCACCGAGCGCGGCGTCGGGTATGTCTTCGACGTCGACGTGCGGACGGTGTGAGGCGAGGGCTGCTCGTACGGACATGCGCGGGCCTTGCCGGCGCCGCGACGCTGGGCATTGGCGCGGCGCTGGCGGCACAATGGGTCGTGCAAGACGAGCCGATCACGCCGTTGCCGCCGGCGCCTGCGATCGCGCCGGCCAAGCTGGCGCTGGGCGCGCTGTTGTTCCGCGATCCGCGGCTGTCGCAGCGGCAAACGGTGAGCTGCAATTCGTGTCATGACCTGGGGACCAACGGCGCCAGCAACCGCAATTTCGACGTCGCGCAGAATGGCGGCGCCTTGCGGATGAACACGCTCACCGTGTTCAACGCGGCGCTCAACTATCGCTTCAACTGGCGCGGGCGGCGCGAGACCTTCGAGCGGTTCACCGCGCAGGTGCTGGACGATCCGGCGCTGATGGGCGCGGCGAATGGCGTGGCCGTAGCACGGCTGCGGCGCGATCCGGCGATGGTCGCGCGGTTCCGCGCCGTCTATGGTCGACACATCGACGAGGCTGCGCTGGTCGATGCGCTTGCGGCGTATCAGCGCAGCCTGGTCACGCCCGGCGCGCGATTCGACCGCTGGCTGGCCGGGGACGACCGGGCGCTGTCCGCGCAGGAGCGCCGCGGCTATGCCCGCTTCAAGGCGCTGGGGTGCGTCTCCTGCCATCAGGGCGTCAATGTCGGCGGCAACCTGATGCAGCGCCACGGCGTCTTCCATCCGATCGGTTCGGCAGACCCGGTGCTGGTGCGCGTGCCGAGCCTGCGCAACGTCGCGGCGACAGCGCCCTATTTTCACGACGGTAGCGCGCCCACGCTACGGCATGCGGTCCGCGCGATGGGGCGGGCGCAGCTCGATCTCGCGCTGTCGCCGCAGGACGTGGACGACATCGTCGCCTTCCTCGGCACGCTCACCGGCACCTATCAGGGCAGGCCCATTCGGCCGCCGGCGCCGGGCAGCCGCAGGTGAGGTCCATCGCCGTACTGCGCGCCGCCGCCGCGGTGACCGCGCTGGCGGCGCTGTTGCTGTTCGGCGCGGCGGCGCGGATGCGCACGATGGGGGACGGCTGGGCAGTGGAAGCGAACCGGGCGATCGAGCGCTACGCCTTTGCCGACCGTTCGCTGACGCGCGACATGCTGAGCGCGCGGATAGGGTTGCTGCGCAACTACGACATGATCAACCAGGATCTGGCGAGCGCCGACGAAAGCACCGAGCGGCTTGCCCAACGTGCCGGCGGCGACGTCCCGCTCCGTCGCGCGATCTCGCGGCTGCGGGACCACATGCGCGACGCCGAAGGGCTCGCCGAGGCATTCAAGAGCGAGAATGCGTTGCTGCAGAACTCGCTCGCGCGCGTGACGGCGCTGTGCAACCTGCTGCAGGATTCGCCCCGCGCCGGCACCGTCTCGGCACGCTTTCTCCGACTGACGCTGGATACCAGCCCGGCGGCCGTGGCGGCGGCGCGGGCGGCGCTGGCGGACCTGGCAGGCGGGCAAGGCGATCTCGAAGCCCAGCTGATCGCGCACGGACGCCTGCTGATCGCGCTGCTGCCGCGCGTCGACGCCATCCTCGATGCGGTGCGCGAGGGCGGGCGCGACGGCGAAATCGAGACCGTCCGGCGGCTGGTCGTGGAGCATCAGCGGCGGATCGAGGCGCGGCACCAGCGCGCCTTTCTCGGGCTGCTCGCGGCGGGCGTCGCGGCGGCGGTCCTGTGGCTCGCGCTCCTTGCCGCGCTTCGCGCGCAGGTGCGGGAGCGTCGACGCCGTCGCGAGAATGAGCGACTGAGCGCCACCGTGGCGAGCCTGCTGCTCGAAGTTTCGTCGGAGCAGCTCGAGCAGCGGATCGAAGACGCGTTGCAGCGGCTCGCGGCACATGCCGGTGCCACCGATGCCTATCTCGTGCTGGACGGCGACCAGGCCGGTCGCACCTATATCTGGAGCAGCGATGGGCGGCTGAGCGAACATTGGCCGGCACGCGTGGCGGTGGCCGCGCAGGACGCGCCGCTTTGGGACGACGACGTGCTCCACCTCGCGCTGCCGCACGGCGCGGACACGCCGCTCGGCGCGATGCTGCTGGCGCGCGGCACGACGTCGCTCCTGCTGATCCGGGCCCGCACCCCGGTGCCGGCGTTGCTGGGCTTCGAACGCCACGATACCGACCGCGGTCGCTCCGACGTGATCGCCGGGCTGCGCATGGCGCAGGCGGCGATCCTGCAGGCGCTGCGCCGCGACGGGCTGGAGCGCGCCCGCCTTCAGCTGGAGCTGCGCCTGGCCCGCGCGCGGCGGATGGAGGCGATCGGCGCGGTGGCGAGCGGCGTGGCGCACAATTTCAACAACATCATCGGCGCCATCGGCGGCTTCAGCGAAATCGCCGAGATCCATGCCGGTCGCAACCAGGTGGTGCGGGAGGACCTGTCGGAAATCCGCCAGGCGGTCGATCGCGCCCGCGAGCTGGTCGATGAAATTCTCGCCTTCGGACGGGGGCACGACGCCGAATACAGGCCGCTGACACTGCAGGCGCTGGTGGAGGAGACGGTGCGGCTCGTCCGGGCGGCCGGGCGCGGGACGATTCACTTCGTAGCGCAGGATTGGCCGGCGGCGCGCGCAGTGCAGGGCAATGCCGCGCAGCTCCAGCAGGTGTTCATGAACATCTGCAACAACGCCTTCCACGCGACGCCGGCGGATCCCCATGTCGACGTTACCCTCACCTTTCGCGCCGAATGCAGGCCGCGCACGTTCAGCCATGCCAGTCTGGACGCGGGCGATTATGCCGTGGTGACGATCGCGGATCGCGGATGCGGCATCGCCGCCGCCGCCCAGCCACGGCTCTTCGAGCCTTTCTTCACCGGACGGCAGGGCGGCACCGGGCTTGGCCTGTCGACTGCCTGGGAGATCGTGCAGGCGCATGGCGGCACGATCGACGTCCGCAGCGCACCCGGCAAGGGCAGCAGCTTCCATATCTGGCTGCCGGCGATGCGTGCACGGCTGCTCGTACCGGTGCAGCAGGCGGCGGCGCCGGCGTCGGGAAACGGCGAGTGCGTGCTGGTGGTCGCGCCCGAGGCGGTACGCGAGGCGGTCGAGGATCTGGTGGCGCAGCTCGGCTACGAGCCGGTGAGCGTCGATCCGACGCGCGCGGACATCGGTGCGCAGGCGGACGCGGCGGGTGCCGATGCGGTGCTGCTGGTCGACGCGCCGGATGCGGCGCGCTCTTTCGTGCCGACGGGCCCGGCGGGGCCGCAAGCTGGCGTGCTGCTCCTGATGCGGCCGGCAGGCGGACGCGCATTCGCGCCGGTGCCGCTCGCAGCGCCGCTCGATCCGGTCGCGCTCGCTGCCGCGCTTCGCCCGCTGGCCGTCGAGCCAACACTACAGTCGTAACCGCAAGCTACCCGGTCCGACATGCGGCTGAAACCGTCGCTCGGGCACAGCCGGCCCGACGGTCGCCGCCTGTGGTTGGGAGTGGATGTGTTTCGAGCCGGGGATTTCTGCCGCCGCCGCGGAGGCGCGCATCGTGTCCGCTGACGGGCGCGTCGCCTGGCGCGAGGGGCTGTTCCTGCGCCAGCAGCATTTCCAGCAGCTGGAGCGCCATCTCGACGCGCAGCTCGCGGCCGCCGCCCGCCATGCCGGGCCCTATCGCTGGGGCGTGACCGAGCTGGTGATCAACCAGGATCTCGCCGCGCTCGGCAAGTTCGCGATCGAGAAGCTCTCGGGCGTGCTCCCCGACGGGCTGCACTTCGCCATTCCGGGCACGCTGCCGCCGCCGCCGCCGATCGACATTCCCGCCGACGCGCGCGACGCCGGCATCCAGCTGACGCTGCCGGCGCACCAGCCCGGCGCGGTGGCGTTCCGCGACGTGGACGCAGCCGGTGCCGAGGGCGCGCGCTTCCTGGTCGAGACGCGCGACGTCGCCGACGTGTTTTCCGAAGAGCGCGCGAGCGAGCCGATCGAGATGGCACGGCCCAATCTGCGCTTCGGCATCACCCGCGACCAGACCTATGGCCGCGTCACGCTCGAACTTGCGCGAGTCCGCGAGCTGCGGAATGGCGCGATCCAGTTCGACGAGCGGCACATCCCGCCCGCGCTCGACCTGCGCGCGAGCCCGCGGCTCGCCGGCTTTCTCGCCGACATCCTGGGCCGTGCGGGCCAGCGGGTGGAGGAACTCGCCCTGCGCGCGGTCGAGGCGGCCGAGGCGGGGGCGGAGAGCATTGCCAATTTCCTGCTGCTCCAGGCGCTCAACCGCTGGCGCCCGCAGCTCGCGCATCTGGCGAGCCTGCCGATGGTGCATCCCGAGCGGCTGTACGAGGCGCTGCTCGGCATGGCCGGCGAACTGGCGACGCTCACCCGCCCCGAACGCCAGCCGCCGCCTTTCCCGGTCTATGACCATCTCCGCCTGCGCGAGACGTTCGAGCCGGTGGTCGAGGCGATCCAGGCCGCGCTGTCGGCGGTCTATGACCGCGCCGCGGTCCAGCTGCCGCTCGTCCAGGCGGGGCCGGGGGCCTATACCGCGCGGATCACCGATCCGGCATTGTTCCAGACCGGCTATTTCTACCTGGTCGCCTCGGCGCGCATGTCGCTGGAGGATCTGCGCGCGCGCTTTCCCTCGGTCGCCAAGATCGGGCCGGTGCAGAAGATGCGGCAGATCGTCGATTCGGCGCTGGCCGGCATCCCGCTGCGCCACACGCCGACCCCGCCTCCGCAGATCCGCACGCTGCCGGGGCATGTCTATTTCGAGCTCGACCGCTCGGCACCCGATTGGCCCGCGCTCGCCGCCGCGCCCGCGCTGGGGCTGCACGTCGCCGGCGACTGGCCCGAGCTGCGGCTCGAGCTCTGGTGCGTGAAGAAGGCGCCGCGGTGAACGACGACGATGCCCTGGGCAGCGACGGCCACACCGTCTTCCAGCCGACGCCGCTCCAGCAGGCGCGCGCCCGACTTGCGGAAACGCGGGCCACACCGCCCCCCGCCGATGAAGATTTCCCCGATCCGCCCGTCGCGGCACGCGCGCACAATCCGATCGTCGAGGCCGCGGCGCCGCTGCTCGCGCTGATCGCGTCGGCGCGTTCGGGCCGCATCGCGCTCGACCTGCCCTCGCTGCATCGCCGCGCGTCGGCCGCCGCCCAGCGCTTCGACGCGGCGATCGTGGGGGGCGGCTATGACGCCGAGACGCAGCGCCGCGCGCGTTACGCCGTCTATGCGACGGTCGACGACATCGCCCAGAACCTGCCCGGCCAGGCCGCCGACGGCGCCGAATGGGCGCGGCGCAGCATGGTGGTCCGCGGCTTCGGCGAGAATATCGGCGGCGAACGCTTCTGGGCCTTGCTGCGCGAAATGCTGGCGCAGCCGGCGGCGCATGCCGAGCTGATCGAGCTCTACCATGCCTGCCTCGCCGCAGGATTCGAGGGGCGCTACCGGGTGGCGCAGGACGAGCGCGGGCAGCGCGCCGCGATCCTGGCGAGCGCCTATGCCGCAATCCCCGCCGCGCGCGGGCTTTCGGAAACCGAACTGGTGCCGCACTGGCGCGGTTCCCCCATGGCGCGAGGGCGGGTCGGCTTCTGGGCGCCGATCGGGCTGGCGGCGAGCGTCGCGCTCGGCGTGCTGCTGCTGGTCGTGCTGGCCTTCCGGCTGGTGCTGATCCAGACCGGCCAGCCGGCGATGACCGCGCTGCTCGCGCTCAACCCCGAGCAGCCCTTGCGCCTCTCGCGCGCGGCGGCACCCGTCGCGGTCCCGATCGGTGCGCAGCAGCAGCGGCTCCAGGGCTTCCTCGCCGACGAGATCGCGCGGAAGCTGGTCGTGGTCGAGCAGGACCCCAACAGCGTACGGGTACGTACTACCGTCGGCACGCTGTTCCGCTCGGGCTCGGACCAGCTCGCCCCGGGGCGGCAGGCGCTGTTCGAGAAGATCGCCGAGGCCGTGGTGGGCGAGAAGGGCCAGGTGCGGGTGGAGGGCCATGCCGACAGCGATCCGGTGGCGAGCCTGACCTTCCCCGACAATGTTGCGCTGTCGAAGGCGCGGGCGGAGACGGTCGCGGCGATCCTGCGCGCGCGGCTCGCCGATCCGGCACGCGTGCAGGCCCAGGGCTTCGGCGCGACGCAGCCGATCGCGCCCAACGCCATCCCCGAAGGCAAGGCGCAGAACCGGCGCGTCGAAATCGTCATCGCGCGGAACGGATAACGGAATGCAGAAGCTGATGCGCAATTGGATGGCGGTGAGCGCGTCCGCGGCGGCGATCCTTGCGCTGATCGCGCTGTTCGGACTGCCGACGCTGTTCCCGCTGTTCCGCGCGACCTGGATCCGGCTTGCGCTGGTCGGCCTGGTAGCGCTCGGCTTCGGGCTCGCGGTGCTGTGGCGGCGGTGGCGCGGCAAGCGCGCGGCCGATGGCCTGGCCGAAGGGCTGGCGGCGACCGACGTGGAAGACGGGGCCGAGGAAACGCGCACGCTCGCCGCGCGGATGCGCGAGGCGCTGGCCGAGCTGAAGTCGCTGTCGGGATCGCGGCGCGCCTATCTCTATGATCGGCCCTGGTACGTGATCATCGGCCCGCCGGGTGCGGGCAAGACGACGGCGCTGGTCCAGTCCGGGCTGCGCTTCCCCTGGGCCAAGCGCGCGCTGAAGGGCGTGGGCGGCACGCGCAACCTCGATTTCTGGTTCGCCGACGAGGCGGTGCTGGTCGATACCGCCGGTCGCTACACCATACAGGATGCCGATGCCGGCGCCGATGCCGCGGGCTGGCGCGGGTTCCTCGACCTGCTGCGCCGCCACCGGCCGCTCCAGCCGATCAACGGCATTATCGTCGCGCTCGCTACCGACATGCTGAGCAGCGCCGACCGCGCCACGTTGGACACACATGCGGCGGCGATCCGCCAGCGGCTGGCGGAACTGCGCCGCACGCTGCAGGTGGAGGTGCCGGTCTATCTGCTGCTGCCCAAGGCCGATCTGCTCGCGGGCTTCATCGACTTTTTCGGCGACCTCAGCGCCGAGGGGCGGCGCGCCGTGCTCGGCGCCACGCTCGGGCCCGGCAGTGTGGCCGATGGCGCCCAGGTCGCGGCCGAGTTCGATAGCGTGGTGCAGGCGCTGTGGCAGCGGCTGCCGCGGCGGCTGCACGAGGAACCCGATGCCGCGCGCCGCGCCCGCATCCTTGCCTTTCCGGCACAGGTGGCGTCGCTGCGCCAGCGGCTCGTCTATCTCGTCGAGGGGGCATTCCTCGCCGATGGCGACGGCGCGCGCGACTTTCGCGGCTTCTACTTCGCCAGCGGCGTGCAGGAAGGCGCGACACTCGACCGGGTGCTGAGCGCGATGGCAGCGGTGTACGACGCGCCGCAGCCGCCGGCGCGCGAGGGGCAGGGGCGCGCCTATTTCCTCAACCGGCTGCTCAGCGAGGTGGTGATCCCCGAAGCCGGCAGGGTGCGTGCGGCGCCCGCCGTGCAGCGGCGGCGTCGCGTGCTGCTGGCGGGGGCGATCGGCGGCATGGCGCTGCTGGTTATCGCGATGAGTACGCTCTGGGCGGGAAGCTTCGCGCGCAACAAGGCGCTGCAGGCCGATCTCGCCGCCCAGGCGCAGGCGATTTCCGGCCAGATCGGCGCCTCGGGCACCGACCTGGTCGAGGTTCGCGCCAGCGACCCCGATCTCGAACAGGTGCTGCCGCTGCTCGATCGGCTGCGGACGCTGCCGCGCGGGTTCGCCGACCAGGCGCAGGGGGTGCCCGCGTGGCGGATGCGGCTCGGGCTGTTCCAGTCGGGGCATGCGGCGACCGCGCGCGGCGCCTATCTGGAAGCATTGCAGCGCATCCTGCTGCCGCGCCTGCTGTTGCGGCTCGAGCAGGTGCTGCGGGCCGATGCGGCGACGCCGGCGGCGCTCTACGAGCCGCTCAAGGTATATCTGATGCTCGGCGGGCAGGGGCCGCTCGACCCGCGGGTGGTGCGCGCCTGGGCGATCGCCGACTGGCGCACCGGTCCGCTCGCCGGCGACGACCGCGCCGATCTCCGCGCCGATCTCGCGCAGCATCTCGACGCGATGCTCGCCGATCCCAATCTTGGTCGAGTATGGCCGAACCGGCGCGCGCCGCTCGACGGCGCGCTGATCGCCTCGACCCGCGCCGCGGTGCAGACGCTCTCGCTCGCCGACCGCGCCTATGCCGAATTGCGCACCCGCGCGGCGGCGAGCGGTCGGCCCGACTGGCAGCCGAGCGGCGTGCTCGCCAGCGGCGACGCGCAGGCGTTCCGGGGTGGCAATGCGCTGCTTGCCGCGCAGGTGCCGTGGTTCTTCACGCGCGAGGGCTATGCCAAGGCCTATCGCCCCGGGCTCGCCGACGTGCAGACGGAGCTCGGCAACAGCCTGTGGGTGCTGGGGCCGGACGCCGCGCGCCAGTCGATCCGCGAGCAAGTGCCGGCGCTGCGGGCGGCGGTGGCCGCCGCCTATGCGCGCGACTTCATCGCCGCCTGGGACGGGCTGCTCGGCCAAGTGCAGCCGGCCGACTATTTCGGCAGCCCGGCCGCGCTGGGCGCGTTCACCCGCACGCCCTCGCCGCTCAAGGTGCTGCTCCAGGACGTCGCCCGCAACACCCGGCTGGGCAGCGAGGGCGGACAGGCGGGCGATGCCGGCGGCACGATCACCGCACATTTCGCGGATCTCGCTCGCTATGCCGGTGACGGCTCGGGGCCCGCACCGGTGGATGCGCTGGTCGACGGCGTGCGCAAGGCCGCGTCCGCCCGATCGGCGGCGAGCGTGGCGGGTGCCTCGCTCGGCAGCGACGCTGCGCAGGGGCAGCTGGCGGTGGCGCTCGGCGACCTGACGACCAGCGGCGCGTCCGCGCCCCCGCAGCTCCAGGACTTCGCGCGGCAGGCGACCCGCAGCGGCGCGAGTGCTGCGGCGAAGTCGGCGCAGACGGCGCTCGGCACCGAATATGCCCGCGACGTGCTGCCCGCCTGCCTGGCGGCGACGCGGGGCCGCTATCCCTTTGCGCCGGGTGCCGCCGACGACGCCCCGCTGGCCGAGGTGCAGCAGGTCTTCGCCATGGGTGGCACGCTCGATCGGTTCGTGCAGCAGCGGTTGCTGGCCTTGCTCGATCTGTCCGGGCCGGTCTGGCGGTGGAAGGCGGGTGATCCGGTCGCCGCCAGCTTCGCCGCGAGCAGCGCCGCGCAGTTCCAGAAGGCAGCCGCGATCCGCGCGCTGCTCGCCGGCGGCATCGCGGTCAATGTCGCTCTGGCGCAGCTCGGGCCCGAGGTGCGCGCGGTGCAGTTCGCCGCCGGGGGCGCCAGCTATCGCTTCGATGCCGCCGCGCGCGATCCGAAGCCCGTGCTGTGGTCGGCGAGCGCATTGCCGAGCGCGAGCCTGCAGCTTTCGGCCGAGCAGCGGGTCCTCTCGACCATCGAGACGCGCGGCAGCTGGGCGCTTTTCCGCCTGATCGACCGCGCGCGGGTGGCGAATGCCGGGCCGTCGACGCTGCGGCTGGGCTTCGGCGAGGGCGCGCAGGCGGCCAGCCTGACCATGGCCTTGCCGGGCAGCGAAAGCCCCTTCGGCCGCGGCGGTCCCTTCGCCTTCCGGTGCCCCGAGCGGCTATGAGCGGCGCAGCCTTCCTGTTCGGCAAGCTGCCGTCGCGCGCCGAGTTCACCAGCCGCGGCCTCCCGCCCGCCGAGCGCGTGCAGTGGGATGCCTGGTGCTGCGCGGTGATGGCCGATGGTGCCGCCCGGCTCGGCGAGGACTTCGAGGCGGCGTTCGACGCCACCGCACCGTGGCACTTCGGCCTCTTGCTGGCGGGCGGCAGCTGGCAGGCGGGCTGCATCGCACCGGCGTGCGACAGCCATGGCCGCCGCTTCCCGCTCGTGCTGGGACGCAAGGGCACGGGTGCCCCGGCGCCGCTGTTTCTGGCGGGCATGGCTGCGGCGATGGCCGAGGCGATCCAGGCTGCCTTCGCGCCGGTGCTCGATCTCAACGCGTTCCTCCCGGCCTGCGCGGCGCGCGTCGCCGGTCCAGCCGCGTCTGCGCCGGAGATGACCGACTGGCGGCACGATTGGATCGGCCGATGACGATCGCGACGCGGCTTCGCTTCGAACAGGGCGCGCGCAGCGATGTCGGCTGCGTGCGCCGGGTGAACGAGGATAGCTGGGCGGCGCGGCTGCGCGACGGGCTGTGGCTCGTCGCCGACGGCATGGGCGGGCATGCGCATGGTCAATGGGCCTCGGCGACGATCGCCGCGGCGCTCGAAGCCGCGCCGTTGCCCGAGACCTTCGAGGAAGCCGCCGCCGCCGCCCGCGCCGCGCTGCTCGCCGTCAACGCCCGCATCTATGCCGCCACCGGCGCGGACGGGGCGAAGATCGGCTCCACCGTCGCGCTGCTGCTCGTCCGCGAAGGCCGGGCACGGGTGATGTGGGTGGGGGACAGCCGCGTCTATCGCCAGCGCGAGGGGGGGCTCGATCAGCTGACCACCGATCATTCGCAGGTCGAGCAACTGATCGCGCGCGGCCTCCTCACGCGCGCGGAAGCGGAGCAGCATCCGATGGCGCATGTCCTCGCGCGCGCCGTCGGGGTCGAGCCGCGGCTCAACGTCGACATGCGCGACGAAATGGTGCTGGCGGGGGACGTGTTCCTGCTGTGCAGCGACGGGCTGACGCGGATCGTCGGCGATGCCGAAATCGCGCAGATCCTCGGCACCGAGCATCCGCGCCGCGCCGCCGACGCGCTGGTTGCGCTGGCGCTGGCACGGGGGGCGCCGGACAATGTCACCGTGGTCGTGATCGGCTGCGATTCGACCACGCTGATCGGCTAGAGCGTTTTCACCATGGGTGAAGACGCTCTAGATGTTTGTTTGCCGCATTTTCCGAGTCGTTGACCGTACACGGTCAACTTGAAAATGCTCTAGCGGGCGCCGCGCATCGCGGCGATCTGCTCCTCATAGGCGCCGCGGAATTCCTTGGCGAAGCGGTCCATGAACGCCTCGTCGGCACCGCGCACCACGCCTTCGAAGTCGCGGACATAGGCGCGCCACAGCGCCGCCTCGCGCGCCTGGCGCGACCAGCGGGCGAGGCCCGCCGGCGCGGGCTGCCGGGCGTGGATCGCGTCGGGGGCGAATTGCGCCAGCGTCTGGGTGAGCGCGCCGCGCATCGCCGACAACGTCGCCATCTGGTGCGCCTGCAGATCCTGATAGGCGTCCTCCACTGCGCGGGCGGCATCCATGAAGCCGGGCTCGGGCGCGTCGAGCAGCTGGAGCAGCGCGCGCTCGGGCGAGCGCACGAACTTGATTGGGTTGTTGCCTTCGAGTTCGAGGCTCGTCGCGGGCGTGCCGAGCTGCGCCTTGGCGCGGGCGCGGGCATCGACCATCAGGATCAGGCCGCTGACCATCTGGCGCAGCATGGCGCCGGCGGCGGCGAGCGCCTCGGCCGGGCGGCTGCGCAGCCGATCGGCGGGTACGCCCGAGGCGCGGAGGAACGCCGCCCAGCCGTCTTCGCCGATCGAGGCAGGGGCAGGGAGCATCTCGACGGCATCAGCCTGTGAGGCGGTCGCGGCGTGCTCCGGCTGCGGCGGCAGCGCCAGGGGCGCCGGCTGCTGCGCGGCGCTCCACGCTTCGGCGGCGCCGAAATCGCCGCGCGACCAATCGATCGCGCTTTCGGCGGCAAGCTGCCCCCAGACATCGCTCGCCGAGGGCTGGGTGCTTTCGCGCGGCGCGCTGGCCCAGTCGGAAGGCGCGCGCTCCGGCTCGGGCACTGCCCAGAGGCCGGCATCCGGCGGCGGTGCGGCCGGGAGATCGTCCCAGCCCGAGGGCGCGGCGGGCGGCGCGGGCGGGTCCCAGCTCCCCCAGGGCGACTCCGCCGGTGCCGCCGCTGCGGCCGCGACATGCGTGCCGGCACTCGCCTCGGCCGGGAGCGATACCGCGATCCGATAGTCGCCGATCGCGATCCGGTCGCCGTCGCGCAGCACGTGGGGCGCCGTCAGCCGCTCGGCGGAATCGTTGACGAACGTGCCGTTGGTGCTGAGGTCGGTGAGCAGATAGGCGCCGTCGCGATAGCTGACCTCGCAATGGCGCGACGAGATGTGGTGACGCGGATCGGGCAGGTGCCAGTCGGCATGCGGCGAGCGGCCGATCAGCGCGCCATGCCCGTCGAGGCGCAGCGGGGCGGGCTGGGCAGGGTCCTGCGCCGTGCCGGGCTGGAGGGTGAGGGTCAGCGTCATGGGGTGGTCTCCGCCTCGCGCCGGGCGAGGGCCGTTCCAAGATCGAGGGCGTGGTCGAGCGCGGCACGGTGGTCCGCGCCGGCCGTGGCGACGGCGGCGAGTACTGCGACCGCGGCCAGCGTGCCGGCGACTTCGCGGGGCGGTGCCGCCGGAGGCTGGTCCGGCGGCGCGATCGAGCCGCCCGAATGGAATACCGCGCTGGCGGCAAGGGTCGCGGCAGTGGACGGGGGGCCTTGCAGCGCCGCTGCGCCTGCGGCGCGGCGCTGGGGCTCCGCGGGATGGGCCAGCCACGCCTGGACCGCCGCCATCGCCGCGGCGTCTCCAGGTCCCGCGACGGGTTCGGCGACCTGCGCTGCCCAGAGTACCGCCTCGAACCGGGGCAGCGCCTGGCCCAGGAACAGCGCCGCCTCGGCCGTCTTGCCCTCGGCGCGCAGCCGCTCGAAGAAGCGATCGGGCGCCGCCTCGTCGCCGGGCAGCGCCGGCCAGCGCAGCAGCGCGTTGATCTGGCGCGCCTGCACCCAGATGGTGCGCGGCCAGCTCACAGGATCACCAGTGCACCGCCGTGCAGGGTCAGCAATCCCGCGGCCGTGACGGTGGCGGTGCCGAGGCTGTTGAGCGTCAGTGCGCCCGCCGTGTTGCCGGTGATCGTCAAGCCGTTCAGCACGATGCCCGCCTGGGTGATCATGATGCTGTTCATGCCCACGCGGAGGGTGATGGCCGCTTCGTTCATGATGATGGTGTTGAGCCCTACCGCGAGCTTGATTTCCCGCGCGGCCGTGATGTCGGCGCTGCCCCGCGCGACGTCGAGGCTGTGGTTGCCGGTCTCGACCGACACGCTGTCGTCGCCGTGCACCTCGGTCGTGCGGTCCCGGCCGACCCGGATCTTGCGATCACGCCGAACGCGCAGCTCGTCGTCGAGCATCACCTCGGCCACGCGGTCGCGCTGGGCGCGGAGATAGACCTGCTCGGCCCCGCCCTTGTCCTCGAAATGCAGCTCGTTATAGCCGCGCCCGCGAGGCGCGCCGCCCTCGGCCCCGGCATAGCTGCCGCTCGCCCCGATCGTCTGCGACCGGTAGAGCGAGCGGGTGCGATGCTCGGGCAGCGCATAGGGGTGCACGTGCTCCGAATTGTACACGCGGCCGGTGAGGATCGGCCGATCGGGGTTCCCGTCGAGAAAGTCGACGATCACTTCCTCGCCGGTGCGCGGCAGCGTGACATGCCCGAACCCCGCGCCTGCCGAGGGATAGGAGACGCGCAGCCAGCAGGAGCGCGCCTTCTCCTCCCCCTCCGACGCCCGCTTCCAAAGAAAGCGCACGCGCACGCGGCCCTGGGAATCGACATTGCTGTCGTCGGCGCCGCCCGCGACCACGATCGCGGTTTCGGGCCCGGCAATGGGCGCGGGCGTCACCGCGGGCGCGCGCCAGGGCGTGTCGGCGGGAACGGCCTCGATCGAGACGCGGCGCGGCGTCGCGTCCGCGCCCGTGCGATAGGGCTCGGCGTCCATCGCCATGTCGAGCGCGGTGACGACGAACTCGGCCCCGCGGTCGAAGGCGTCCTGCGAATCGAGCGTGAACCGCCCGCCGCAGGCGAGCCCGATCGCATCGCCGGTGCCGGTATAGACACGCTGGTTGGCGCGCGCCGCCTGCAGTGCCACCTCGGCCCAATGCTGCGCCAGCGCGGGCTCGACGAAGTCGCCGGTGTAGCGATGCACCTCCTGGCTGTCCGCCTTGTTGCGCGCGGGGCCTTGCTTCTCGCCCTCGCGCACCGTGCTTGCCTGATAGTCGAAGCTCTGCAGCAGATAGCGCCGCTCGCCGCCGCTGCGGACATGCTCGTGCCAGTCCCACAGTGCCTCGGCGAGCCCGCCGCTGCGGCCCGACCAGTCGGGGCGGAGCTTGACCGTGGCATAGCCCGGCGCAGGCTTGTGCGCCGAGGGGGAGTCGCACAGCACCAGTACATGCTCGCCCGCCTCGTGGCGGAAATAATAATAGATCCCCTCGCGCTCCATCAGCCGCGAGACGAAGGCGAAGTCGCTCTCGCGATATTGGGTGCAATATTGCCAGGGACGATAGCTGCCGGTCAGCCCACCGAAATCGACGCGGCGGCTATACGGCGCCAGCACCGCCTTGAGGATGTCGACGACGCTGCGCGCCTCGAACACGCGATAGGCGAGATTATGGTCGAGCAGGTGCAGCCAGGGCCGCAGCTCCAGCCTGTAGTGATAGCCCTGATCCTCCTCGCGCAGGAAATGTGCTTCGGCGAGCTGCGCGTGGAAGTAGCGCACATGCGCGTCCAGCTCGAAGACTTCGATCCTGGCGGCGTTGCCGAGCTTCGGCAGGAAATCCACCTTGTCGCGGACGACGATCTCAGCAGTGATCGTGAACAAGCTGCTCAGACGCTCGTACGAAGAGAAGTTCAGAAGCTTGATCGGCGAGCCGACATCGAGCGTTATTTCGGCCTGGCGCTTCATGCGATCGCGCTTTCCATCCTGTTACTATTGTCATCATGTCGTCGATTGATCGGCTTCCGAGCCGCGCCTAGGCCCGGCGCCGCCCGCCGGGCCCCGGCGGTCCCCCGATCAAGGATGCTCCCGACATGGCCATCGACCTCGAAACCCTGCTGGCGCCCGTCTCCGAAGACGATCCCGCCGGGCCCGACCTCGCCTATGACCCGCAGCGCCACCGGATCGAGCAGGCGTTCGACACGTCGGTCTCGATCGACGCCTCGGGGATCGTCGAGCAGCGCGCCGACACCGACTGGCGGCAGGTGCTCGACACCATCGCGACCCTCGCCACGCGGACCAAGGACCTGTGGCTGGGGGTCTATTTCTGCCGTGCCGCGGCGGAGTCGGGCAGGCTCGACCAGGTCGAGCTGGGCGTGGCGTTCGTCGCCGGGCTGCTCGACCGCTACTGGGATGCGGTGCATCCGCGGCTCGATGAATATGGCGTGGAGGCACGCAAGAGCGCGTTCGATGCGCTCGCCTCGGTGCCGGCCTTCGCGGGCTCGCTGCGGCGCATCGTCTATGCCGATCACGCCCGGCTCGGCCGGATCACCGGCGAGGACATCGCGCGCTTCCACCGCGGCGGCGAAGGCGAGGAAGGGTACGGCATGTTCCGCGCGATGCTCGCCGAGGCCGAGGTTCGCGCGGCGCTGACCGAGGGCGCCGCCGCGATCGAGCGGATCGAGGCGACCCTCCACGCCATCGACGAGCGGCTGATGGCCAATGCCGGCGCCCGCAATGCCACCGACTTCTCCGCGCTGTACGACGCGCTTTCGACGCAGAAGATCGCGCTGCGGAGCTTCGTGCCGACGCCGGTCGACGCGGAGATCGACACGCCGGGCGAAGACGGTGTCGTTGCGGGCCTTGAGGTGGAGGAGGGCGGCACGCAGCCGCTGCGCGGCACCGTGCGGAACCGGGAGGATGTGGCCCGGGTGCTCGATCTGGTGCTCGATTATTATCGCCGAAACGAGCCGTCGAGCCCGGTGCCGATGCTGGTCGAGCGCGCGCGCGGCTGGATCGGTCTCGATTTCATGGCCGTGCTCGAGGACATCGCACCCAGTGCGCTCGGCGATGCGCACGCCATTCTGCGCATGCGCGGCCAGTAAGCCAGCGCGGGCGCGTTCGGCAGGACGATGTCGGGCGGCGAGCGGCGCTGCCATGTGCTGCGGTTCCCGTAACGGTGTGAAGCGGTGCGTGTCGAGATAAGCGCGGCCGGGTGCCGGGGGGTAGGAGGATTGCGTTGCGCCTGAAATATTGCGGGCGCCGAACGCGCGGCATTTCTCGTGCGTACAAAGTGTCTTGTTTCGATCGTAGCTTCGCCGCCGGCTTCTGAAATCCGGCTGAAGCCGTCCGCTCGCTACTCGGCAAGCGTCGCACGGCGGATCCCCAACCGGTTTCCCCGTGCAATCGCAAACGCACGAGGTGGCTATGGTTTCGGCACGGGGCGGTCAGCGCTTCATCAAGGAGAACAGGGCGCCGCGCGTCCATATCGAATATGAGGTCGAGACCTATGGCTCGCGCCAGAAGATCGAGATCCCGTTCGTGATGGGCGTGATGTCCGATCTTTCCGGCAAGTCGCTGGTCGAGAAGAAACCGCACGACCAGCGCGACTTCGTCGATTTCGACATGGACAATTTCGAGGAGCGCATGGAGCGGATCGCGCCGCGCGCCGCCTTCACGGTCGAGAATACGCTGACCGGCGAGGGGCGGCTGGGCGTCGACCTGACCTTCAAGACGCTCGAGGATTTCAGCCCCGGCCAGATCGCCCGCGGCGTTCCCGCGCTCGCCAAGCTGCTCGAGGCGCGCGAGCAGCTCAACGACCTGATGCTCTACATGGACGGCAAGGCCGGCGCGCAGGAGCTGCTCGACAAGGTCCTGAAGGACCCCGAGCTGATGCGGTCGCTTGCCGCCGGCCGCGCGGCGCATGCCGAGACGGCCGAGGCCACGGCCGACGGCGGCGCAGCCGAATAACCGCAGATCCCGGATTCAGGAGGCACAGATGGCCCAGCAAGCAACGCAGCAGGACGATCGCGTCCAGCTGACGGAAGACGGCGCCGCGGACACGTTCGCGATGCTGCTCCAGCGCGAGTTCAAGCCCGGCTCGGACAGCAAGCGCGCGCGCATCGAGGAAGCGGTGAAGACGCTCGCCGAGCAGGCGCTCGCCGACGCCGCGGTGATCGGCGAGGACGTCTACATGACGGTCGACGCGCTCAAGGCGGCGATCGATCGCAAGCTCAGCGAGCAGGTCAACGCGATCCTGCACCATCCCGAATTCCAGCAGCTGGAGTCGGCGTGGCGCGGGCTGTGGTACCTGGTCGGCAACACGTCGACCGGCAAGGATCTCAAGATCCGCGTGCTCAACGTCTCCAAGGAGGAGACGCGCCGCCAGCTGCGCCAGTATCGCGACGCGGCGTGGGACCAGAGCCCGTTGTTCAAGCGCATCTACGAGGCCGAGTTCGGCCAGCTGGGCGGCCAGCCGTACGGCGCGATCGTCTGCGACTATCAGTTCGATCACAGCGGCCCCGACATCGAAGTGATGAAGGGGCTCGCCAAGATCGGCGCGGCGGCGCACGCGCCGTTCCTGGCGGCGGCGGCCCCGGCGCTGATCGGCATGGACAGCTGGCGCGAGCTCGCCAATCCGCGCGACATCGCCAAGCAGTTCGACGCTACCGATTATATGGCCTGGCGCTCGTTCCGCGCCTCGAACGACAGCCGCTACATGGCGCTGACGCTGCCGCGCTTCCTTGGGCGCCCGCTCTACGGCGCGAACACCGACCCCGTCGAGGAATTCGCCTTCGAGGAAGAGGTCGACGGCGATCACGACAACTATCTCTGGCTCAACGCCGCCTATGCGCTGGGCGTACGGATCACCGAGGCGTTCAAGACCTATGGCTGGTGCACGCGCATCCGCGGCGTGGAATCGGGCGGCACGGTGGAGGATCTGCCGACCGCGCTGTTTCCCACCGACGAAGGCGGGCTCGACGTGAAGTGCCCGACCGAGATCGCGATCTCGGACCGGCGCGAGGCCGAACTGTCCAAGGCCGGGCTGATGGCGCTGGTTCACCGCAAGAACACCGACCATGCGACCTTCATCGGCGCGCAGACGCTGCATGCGCCCAAGGCCTATGAGGATCCGGACGCGACGGCGAGCGCCAACCTCTCGGCGCGGCTGCCCTACATCTTCGCCAGCTGCCGCTTCGCGCATTACCTGAAGTGCATGGTGCGCGACTGGGTGGGCAGCAGCCGCGAGGCGCCGGTGCTGGAGCGCGACCTGCAAAGCTGGATCATGCAATATGTCGACGTCCAGCCCGACTTCTCGACCGAGGATACCAAGGCGCGCAAGCCGCTGAAGCAGGCGTCGGTCGAGGTGATCCCGGACCCCGAGAACCCCGGCTATTATCGCGGGTTGTTCCGCATGATCCCGCACTATCAGCTCGAGGGCATGGACGTGTCGCTGAGCATGGTCTCGCGGCTGCCCAAGTCCGGCAACTGAGCCGCGGGCCCGCCCAACCTCCCTCTCCCTCTCTCCCGCTTCAAACCCATCAAGGATGAATCATGGCTGTCGATATTTTCCTGAAGCTCGAAGGCATCAACGGCGAGTCGAAGGACGCAAAGCATCCTGCCGAGATCGACGTGATCGGCTGGAACTGGGGCATGAGCAATGTCGGCACCGCGCACATGGGCGGCGGTGCGGGCACCGGCAAAGCCAATTTCCAGGATATTACCGTCACCAAGTTCGTCGACCTCGCCTCGATGCCGCTGATGCTCAGCTGCGCGCAGGGCAAGCACATCACCAAGGCGACGCTCACGATGCGCAAGGCGGGCGGCGACAGCCCGCTGGAGTATCTCACCATCGTGATGGAGGAAGTGCTCGTCTCGAACATCCAGCACGGCGGCAGCAGCGGCGACGAGCGCACCACGGAGATGGTGTCGCTCAATTTCGAGAAGATGCACATGACCTACAAGGAGCAGACCAAGGACGGCACGGCCGGCGGCGCGCCCGAGTTCAAGTGGGACATCCTGAAGAACACCAGCGCCTGATCGGTCTTCGGGCGCTCCGCATCCGCCTCGGCATGAAGGCGCGGCGTCCCTTTTTCATCGACCAGCAAGAGAGCCAAGATGATGCCAGCCGATGTCGCGCAGGAACGGGCCATCGCGGCGCAGCTCGCCTCGGGCGATCTCGTCGCCGCGCGGCAGGCGTTGGCTGCCGTGGTGCGTAACGCCCCCGGCGACCAGCGCGCGCGGATGTTCCTGTGCCAGATGCTGTGCATCGACGGCGCATGGGACGGCGCGCGCAGCCAGCTCCGCGCGCTGGCGCAGCTCTCGCCCGAGGCGCAGATGCTGTCGGTCGCCTATGGCCAGGCGATCGAGGCGGAGCGGCTGCGCGCCGCGGCGATGGCGGGCGAGGAACGCGCGCCGCTGCTCGCCGGCGGCGAGGCCTGGGCGGAAGTGTTCGTCGATGCGCTCGCCGCGGTGGGGCCGGATGCGGGGCTGCTGCGCCGGCACGCGCTCGACGGCAGCCCCGATATGCCCGGCGAGATCGACGGCCACCGCTTCGACTATCTGTTCGACGCCGACAGTCGCTTCGGGCCGATGTTCGAGGCGGTCGTGGCCGGGCGCTGGGGGCTGATCCCGTTCGCGGCGGTCGCGGAGATCACCAGCGAAGGGCCGGTCGACCTGCGCGACCTGGTATGGCTCCCCGCCGAGATCCGCCTGCGCGACGGTGCCGGGATCGCCGCGCTGCTGCCGGTGCGCTATCCCGGCACCGAAGTGCAAGAGGAGGGCGCCCTGCGGCTCGCGCGGCGTACCGAATGGCACGAGGCAGAGGACGCCGTCCACGGCCTGGGCCAGCACCTCTGGACCACCAGCGACGGCACCGACATCGGCATCCTAGGCTTCCGCCGCATCCGCTTCGATCCCCAGCCATGACGCGGCGGATCAACCCGACGCTGTTCGACAAGCTTGTCGCCGATCTCGAGCTCGATGGCTTGCGCGACGAGTCGGTGGAGGTGCGCGGCATGGATCGCACCTCGCTGCGCTTCTACACCGTGCCCCGGATCGAGCGGTTCAACGAGGCCGCGCTCCGCACGACGGTGCTGCGCGAGCTCAACTGGCTGCTCAACACCATCTCGCTCGCCTCGGCCGAGGATCTCTCGGCGGCGCCCGAAGTGGCGAGTTCCGTCCTCAACTACGGCCTTGCCGACCTGACCGGCAGCCTGCTCACCCGGCCGGGCGTGCAATCGCGTGCGCGCGAGATGCGCGAGGCGGTGGCGCGGTTCGAGCCGCGGGTGGCGCGCGGCAGCCTCGAGGTCGAGGTCGATCCCGATCGCACCCGCGCCAGCAGCGTCGGCTTCGTGATCCGCGGCGACCTGGTGAGCGCGGTCGCCGCGCTGCCGGTCGAGTTCCGCTCGGACGTCGAGATCGAAACCGGCGCGGTCGCCTTCCGGGAGCAGTGATGGATCCCCGGCTCCTTCAGGCGTATAACGACGAGCTCGTCTATCTCCGCGAAACCGCGCGGGAATTCGGCGAGGAGCACCCGACCGTCGCCGGCCGACTGGGGCTCGACGCCTCGGGCGAAGTCGACCCGCACGTGGAGCGGCTGCTGGAGGGCGTGGCGTTCCTCGCGGCGCGCGTGCAGCTCAAGCTGCAGGACCAGTTTCCCGATTTCACCCAGCATCTGCTGCAGGTGGTGCAGCCGCACTATCTCGCGCCGACGCCGTCGATCTGCATCGCCGGGTTCGAGCCGCATGCCGGCGACGGGGCCCTGGCAGAAGGCGTCGCCGTGCCGCGCGGCACGCGTCTGCGCGCGCTCGCCGCCGATCGGGACAACTCCTCCGTCCAGTTCGTCACCGGCCATGCGGTGACGCTCTGGCCGCTCCGCGTGGTCGAGGCGGAGTATCTCTGTTCGCGCGCCGCCGTCGCGCCGTTCCTCACCGCGGTGGGGGCGGGGGAGACGATCGAGGCCGGCATCCGGCTGCGGCTGGGGACGACCGAGGGCATGCGGCTGGCCGATCTGCCGGTCGACGATCTCCCGCTCTATCTCGACGGGGCGGGCAGCGTGCCGGGCGAAGTGTTTCGCCAGCTGATCGGCGATGCCGTCGCCGTCGTCGCCCGTGCGCCCGAATCGGGCGCGGCCGGCGGCGTGCGCCTGCCGGTACCGGCGCAGCATGGCTTCGACGAGGCGCATGCGCTGCTGCCGAACGACCGGCGTTCGCACCGCGGCTATCGGCTGCTCGGCGAATATTTCGCCTGCCCCGAGCGCTTCCTGTTCGCCCGCCTCGAAGGGCTCCGCGCCGCCTTCGCCGCCTGCGAAGGCGAGACGTGCGACGTCGTGATCCTGCTCCGCCGCGCCGCGCCGGCGCTCGCCGGCGCGCTGTCCTCGGCCAATTTCCGGCTGTTCGCGACGCCGGCGATCAACCTGTTCGAGAAGCAGCTCGACCGCGTGCCGCTGCGCGGGTTCGAGCACGAGCATCAGGTGATCGCCGATCGCACCCGCCCGCTCAACTACGAGGTGTGGCGGCTGCTCGACGTGAAGGCGCATGGCCGCGAGGCGGACGATGTCCAGCCGGTGCTGCCGCTGCACGATTTCGCCGGGATGCTCTATGACTGGAGCGAGGCGATCTTCTACGTGCCGCGGCTGCGCTACCGGCGGCTCTCGACCCGCGAGCAGCGCGCGCGGCGGCGCGGTGACTATACCGGCACCGAGACCTGGATCAGCCTGACCGCCCCCGGCCGGCCCGATCGCATCGAGGAGATCGGCGAACTGTCGGTCCGCGCGCTCGTCACCAATCGCGAGCTGCCCGCGCTGGTGCGCGGCACCGGCGCGGCGCTGTCGGGCGAGGGCCTGCCGGTGCGCGCGATCACGATGCTGCGCGCGCCGACGCCGCCGCGGCCGCCGCTCGGCATCGGCGATGCGGCGTGGCGGGTGATCAGCCACCTCACCCCCAATTACACCGGCTTCGCCAGCGATCCCGACGGCAGTCCCGACGTGCTGCAGAGCCATCTCGCGCTCTACGGCCGCGTCGACGATCCGGCGCTGCGACGGCAGGTGGATGGGGTGCGCTCGGTCACCGCGCATCCCGTCTCGCGCCGCGTGCCGGGCGCGCAGCCCGGCTTCGTGCGCGGGCAGCAACTGTGCGTCACCCTCGACGAGGCGGCGTTCGAAAATGGCCGCATGTTCGTGTTCGGGGCGGTGCTAGAGCGCTTCCTGAGCGAGTTCGCCGCGGTCAACAGCTTCACCGAAACGGTGTTCGAGACCCTCCAGCAAGGGAGGTTGGCGCAATGGCCCGCGCGCATCGGCCGCCGTCCGACCATCTGAGCTATTTCGCCCGCGCCGCGCAGCAACTGCGCCGGCTGGGTCCGCTCGCGCTGCTGCGCGGGGCGGAGGCGCGTGCGCCGGGCCTGCCGCGGATCGGCGAGGCGAAGCTGCCCGCGCAGGACATCGCGACGCTCACCCACACGCCGTCGCTCGCCTTTCCCGCCGCCACGCTCGATGCGATCCGGGTGGAAGACGGCCGCGCGACGGTCGCCGGGCAATGGTTGGGGCTGACCGGGCCGATGGGGCCGCTGCCGCTCCATCTCAGCGAGTTTGCCGCCTATGAGCAGCGCTATTCGCGCACCCAGCCCTATGGCAGCTTTCTCGACGTCCTTGCCGGGCGGATGCTGCAGCTCTTCTACCGCGCCTGGGCGTCGACCAGCCCGGCGGCGAGCGCCGATCGCCCGGCCGACGACCGCTTCGCCGATCGCGTCGCCGCGCTGACCGGCGCGCAGGACGGCGCGCGCGCGGACAGCGCCTTTCCGCCCGCGGCCCGGCTGCGCCATGCCGCGCTGTTCGTATCGCCGCGTAGCCCGGCGGGGCTGCAGGATGCGCTCGCCGACCTGCTCCGCGTGCCGGTGCGGATCCGCGAGTTCGTGCCGCGCTGGCGTGCGGTCGAGCCGGAGGACGGCACGCGGCTCGGCGGCCGCTGCGCGGGACTGGGGCAGGATGCGATGGCGGGCGGCCGGGTGCGGACCTGGCAGGATGCCTTCCGCGTCGAACTCACCATCCGCGATCCGCGTGACCATGCCGCCTTCCTGCCTGGCGGCCAGCGCTATGCGCTGCTGGTCGCCGCGCTCGATGCCTTCGCGCCGCCGCATCTCGAATGGGACGTCGAACTCGCCGTGTCGGCCGAGGCGATCCGCCCGGCACGGCTGGGCGGCGGCGCCCGGCTCGGCTGGAGCGGCTGGACCGGGCGTGCGGCGCCCGGCGGCACCCGCGCCGATGCCAGGCTCGGCCCCAGCGCCCGGCGGCTCGCCCGCACCCTTTCCAAGGAGACCATCACGTGACGGAGATCAGCCGGTCGGCGCTGTTCGGACGCCTCAACCCCACCGCCCTCAAGGCGATCGAGACCGCGACTGGCTTCTGCCGGATGCGCGGCAATCCCTATGTCGAGCTGGTCCACTGGCTGCACGTGCTGGTGCAGGATGCCGGCAACGACGTGGCGGCGATCCGCCGCGCCTTCGCCATCGACGATGCCCGGCTGGCGGCGGATCTTTCCGAGGCGCTCGACCGGCTGCCGCGCGGTGCCAGCGCGATCTCGGACTTCGCGCCGCAGATCGAGGAAGTGATCGAGAAGGGCTGGCTGTTCGCCTCGCTGATGTTCGCCGCGCCGCGCGTGCGCACCGGGCATCTGCTGCTGGCGATGCTCAAGACGCCGACGTTGCGCGGGCTGCTTCACGCCACTTCGGCCGAATGGCGCAAGCTTTCCGCCGAGCGGCTGGGCGCCGACTTCGCCGACATCGTCCGCCACTCGACCGAGGCTGCGGGGACCGAGCCGGTGGCGCTGTCGGACACGCAGGCTCCGGCGACGGAAGAAAGCGCGCTGGCCCGCTACGCGGTCGACCTCACCGAACGCGCGCGTACCGGCGCGATCGACCGGATCGTCGGCCGCGATGCCGAGATCCGGCAGGCGATCGATATCCTGCTGCGCCGCCGCCAGAACAACCCGATCCTCACCGGCGAGGCCGGGGTGGGCAAGACCGCGATCGTCGAGGGGCTGGCGCGCCGCATCGCCGATGGCGATGTGCCCCCCGCGCTCGCCGAGGTCACCCTCCACGCGCTCGACATCGGGCTGCTCCAGGCTGGTGCGGGGGTGAAGGGCGAGTTCGAGAAGAGGCTGCGCGCAGTGATCGACGAGGTCGAGGCCTCGCCCAAGCCGATCATCCTGTTCATCGACGAGGCGCACACGCTGATCGGCGCGGGCGGCCAAGCCGGCACCGGCGACGCCGCGAACCTGCTCAAGCCGGCGCTCGCCCGCGGGCAGTTGCGAACGATCGCCGCGACCACCTGGGCCGAGTATCGCCAGTATTTTGAGAAGGATCCGGCGCTCACCCGCCGTTTCCAGCCGATCGCGGTGGGCGAGCCCGATATCGAGACCGCGATCGCGATGCTGCGCTCGGTCAAGCCGCTGATGGAAGAGCACCACCGGGTCGTGGTGCTCGACGAGGCCGTCGCCGCGGCGGTGCGCCTGTCGCAGCGCTATATCCCGGCGCGGCAGCTCCCGGACAAGGCGGTAAGCCTGCTCGACACCGCCAGCGCGCGCGTCGCGGTTTCGCAGCATGCCACGCCCGCGCCGGTGGAGGATGCGCGCCGCCGCATCGAACTGCTCGACGTGGAACTGGGCATCGCCGAGCGCGAGGCGGCCGGGCGCTATGCCAATGCCGGGCGGATCGCGCCACTGCAACAGGCGCTGGCTGAAGCCCGCGCGACCTTCGCCGCGCTCGAGCAGCAATGGGCGGGCGAGCGCGCGGCCGTCGCGGCGGTCGCCGAGGCACGCGCCGCGCTGGCGGACGGGGGCGACGCCGCGCTCGATGTCGCGCTTGAAGCCGCCGACGCCGCACGCGGCGACCGCGCGATGGTACATGGCGAGGTGACCGAGGAGATGGTCGCCGCCGTGGTCGCCGACTGGACCGGGATTCCCGTCGGGCGGATGGTCCAGGACGAACTCACCGCCATCCTCGAGATGGAGGCCCGGCTCCAGCGCCGCGTGATCGGGCAGGACCATGCGATGGCGGCGATCGCCCGGCGGCTGCGCACCAGCCGCGCGCGGCTCGACAATCCGGACAAGCCGGTCGGCGTGTTCCTGCTCTGCGGACCCTCGGGCGTCGGCAAGACCGAGACCGCGCATGCGCTTGCCGAACTCCTCTATTCGGGCGACGACAGCCTGATCACGATCAACATGAGCGAATTCCAGGAGGCGCACAGCGTCTCGACGCTGAAGGGCGCGCCGGCTGGCTATGTCGGCTATGGCCAGGGCGGGGTGCTCACCGAAGCGGTGCGGCGGCGGCCCTATTCGGTGGTGCTGCTGGACGAGATCGAGAAGGCGCATCCGGATGTCCACGAGATGTTCTTCCAGGTGTTCGACAAAGGCTACATGGAAGACGCCGAGGGCCGGTATATCGACTTCCGCAACACGCTGATCCTGCTCACCTCGAACGTCGGCACCGACCTGATCGCCAGCCTGTGTGAGGATGAGGAGACGGCGCCAGCGCCCGAGGCGCTCGCCGGGGCGCTGCGCCCGGCGCTGCTCCAGGTGTTCCCGCCGGCCCTGCTCGGGCGGTTGAGCGTTCTGCCCTATCTGCCCCTCTCGCCGGCGATGCTGCGGCAAATTGTGGGGCTCCAGCTCGATCGCATCATCCGCCGTGTGGCGGAGCATCATGGCGCGGCGCTGATCGTGGCGCCGGCGACGATCGACCTGATCGTGTCGCGCTGCGAGGAGGTCGCCTCGGGCGGCCGCATGATCGATGCGATCCTCACCAACACGCTGCTCCCCGATCTGTCGCTGGGCCTGATCGAGCGGCAGATCGCCGGCACGGCGGTGACGGCGATCCATGTCGGTGTCGACGGCGACGGCTTCACCTATCGCTTCGACGGCGACGGTGCCGACCTCCCCGCGCTGGCGGCCGAGTGAGCATGGAACCGATGCCCGACAAGGACGGGCCCGGCGACGATCGCACCGTCGTCGCGATCGAGCCCAGCGCGGGCGGGTCGCTGCCGGGCGCCGGCGGCGGCGGTCGCCGCGGCGCCAGCCTTGTGCCCGGGGACGTGCTCAACGGCATCTATCGGGTCGATCGCTTCATCGCGCGCGGCGGCATGGGCGAGGTGTTCGAGGGCATCAACGTCGAGAGCGACGAGCGCGTCGCGATCAAGGCGATCCGCAGCCACCTGGCGCAGGAAGACAAGATCATCGCGATGTTCCGCAAGGAAGCGCGCGTGCTCACCCAGATCGCCCACCCGGCGATCGTGCAGTACCGCGTGCTGGCGCGCGATCCGATGCTCGATCTCTATTACATCGTCACCGACTTCATCGACGGCGAGCCGCTTTCGGCGCACTTGGGGGGCTTGCTGCCGACGGCGGCCGAGATCGCGATCCTGGCGCGCCGGCTTGCCGCGGGACTGCTGGCGGCGCACGAACATGGCGCGGTCCACCGCGACATGTCGCCGGACAATGTGCTGCTGCCGGGCGGGGCGATCGAGCGGGCGAAGATCATCGATTTCGGAATCGCCAAGAGCCTCGATATCGGCGGCGAGACCGTCGTCGGCGAGGGCTTTGCCGGCAAGCTCGGCTATGTCGCGCCCGAGCAGTTCGGCGACTTCGGTCGCGATGTCGGTCCCTGGACGGACGTGTACAGCACCGCCCTGGTGCTGCTCGCCTTTGCGCGCGGCAAGGCGCCGGCGATGGGGAACACGCTGGCGGACGCGGTCGAACGCCGCCGCCAGCTGCCCGATTGCGACGGCCTGCCGCCGGCGCTGGTGCCGCTGCTCCGCAAGATGCTCGCGCCGAACCCCGCCGAGCGGATCCGCTCGATGGCGGAGGTGCTGGCGTTCCTCGACTCGCTGGTGCTGCCGGAGGAGGATGCGGCCGGCGCATCGCTTCCACCCGTCCCGGCGCCTGCCGTGCCGTCCGCCCCGGAAGCCGTGTTCGCGCCGGTGCGCGCGGTGCCGGCGCCCGCCGTCGCGGTTGCCCCGAAGCGACCGGCCGCCGCTCCCAGGCCCGCGCCTGCGCCGAAGCGGCGGCGCGGCAAGGGGATCTGGGCGCTCGCCGCGCTGCCGGTCGCCGGGGGCGCATGGTGGCTCGTCGCCGCACCCGCGTCGCATCCGCCCGCCGCTCCGCCGCCGGCAAGGCAGGTTGCGCGCACCGTCCCCCAAGCCCCTGCCGTGCCGCGTCCGTCGCCGGCGGCTTCGCAAGGCCCCCGCGTGGAAATGCCTGAACCGGCTTCCAGGGGCGCTGCGCTTCCCGTACCGACGCCGATCCCGGCGGCATCGCCCGCTGCGCTCCCGGCCGCCAAGCCGACGCCCGAGGCACCGGTGCCGGTGGCGCCCGTGCGCAAGCCCGAGGAGGATGCGGCGGGCAAACTCGTCGACTTGCAGAAGCTGGAGCGCAGCCACCATTGGCAGAGCAGCGGCGTCGGCGCCTGCTATCGCTTTACCGGCGACTGGAAGCTGATCGGCCATACGAGCAAGGCGGCTTGTGCGCTGACCGTGTTCTTCAACCAGTGCCACGTGAAGAGCGGCCTGTTCGGCCAGGTCGCGCTGCGCCGCAACGGTGCGCGTATCGAGGAACTGCGTGGACGAAAGTGGCAGGCGCTCTATGCCGATCGCCGCTGCGGCTGACGGCAGGGCGATCGGCACCGCAGCTTACTCCGACATTTGACGCGTGCCCCACTCCGTGGTTGAACCGCGCCTGCGCGGCCCCTAAGTCGCGCAGGCGGTCTTGGTACCGCTAACGCCCAGTTTCAGAATCATCCTCGTCGATCGGAGAGAGAGCTCATCATGGCGCTGACCGGAGAATTGTTCATCGCATCGAAGCGCGTCGCCCGCGACGCCGGCTTCCGCGCCGTTGCCGCCGCTACCGGCAGCGAGATCGAACCCAGCTTCAGCACGGCGACGCTGGAAGACGTCGACGCCGCCTGCGCTGCCGCCGAGGCTGCGTTCCTGCCCTATTCGAGCCTGTCGCGCGAGGAACGCGCCAAGTTCCTCGAAGCCATCGCCGAAGAAATCGAGGCGCTGGGCGACGAGCTGATCGAGCGCGCGATGCAGGAAAGCGGCCTGCCCCAGGCCCGCCTGCAGGGCGAGCGCGGCCGCACCGCCGGGCAGCTGCGCCTGTTCGCCAAGGAACTGCGCCTGGGCGACTATCTGCGCGTCCGCATCGATCACGCGATCCCCGATCGCGCGCCGCTGCCCAAGCCCGACCTGCGCCTGCGCATGGTGCCGCTGGGGCCGGTCGCGGTGTTCGGCGCGTCGAACTTCCCGCTCGCCTTCTCGACCGCTGGCGGCGACACCGCCTCGGCGCTCGCCGCCGGCTGCCCGGTGGTGGTGAAGGGCCACCCGGCGCATCCGGGCACGGCCGAGCTGGTCGCATCCGCGATCACCCGCGCGGCCGAGAAGACCGGCATGCCGGAAGGCGTGTTCTCGATGGTCGCCGGCACCGCCAACGAGCTGGGCAGCGCGCTGGTCAGCGATCCGCGGATCAAGGCGGTGGGCTTTACCGGCTCGCGCGGCGGTGGCCTCGCGCTGGTGAAGATCGCCCAGAGCCGTCCGGTGCCGATCCCCGTCTATGCCGAGATGAGCAGCATCAACCCCGTCTTCCTGCTGCCGGCAGCGCTGGAAGCCCGCGCCGAGGCGCTGGGCAAGGGCTATGTCGCCTCGGTGACGATGGGCGCGGGCCAGTTCTGCACCAATCCTGGCCTCGTGCTGGCGCTGGAAGGCCCGGCGCTGGAGCGCTTCCTGGCGGCGGCCAGCGAAGCGATGCTCGGCGCGCCGGCGCAGGTGATGCTCACGCCGAACATCCACAAGGCCTATGAGAGCGGCGTGGCGAAGCTCGCCGGCGTCTCGACCGTGCAACAGCTTGCGCAGGGCGTCGAAGCGCAGGGCCCGACCTGCGGCCGCGCGGCCTTGTTCACGATGCAGGGGGCGGACTTCATCGCCGATCCGAGCCATGCCGAGGAAATTTTCGGCGCGACCTCGCTGCTGGTGCGCTGCGCCAGCGTCGACGAGCTGAAGAAAGTCGTCTCGCTGCTCGAAGGCCAGCTGACCACCACGCTGCACATGGACGAGGGCGACGTCGCCGTCGCGCAGGAGCTGCTGCCGTCGCTGGAGCGCCTGGCCGGCCGCATCCTCGCCAATGGCTGGCCGACCGGCGTCGAGGTGACCGACGCGATGGTCCATGGTGGGCCGTTCCCCTCGACCTCGGACGGCCGCAGCACCTCGGTGGGTACGCTGGCGATCGACCGGTATCTGCGCCCGGTGTCGTACCAGGACCTGCCGGAAGCACTGCTCCCGGCTGATGTGCGCGATGGTACGGCTGTGCCGGCGCGGGTGGACGGCAAGCCGACCGTCTGAGGCTGTTCCTCGCTAAATCCCCCTCCCGCTTGCGGGAGGGGGATGGCGGGGCAGCGTTACAGCAGTTTATTCACAGCTCCAGCGGCGGCCATTGCCGCGCCGTGTGAATCACAGCGACGATCCAGATCGCGTCTTCGGCGATTTCATAGATCAATCGATAGCTGCGATGCGGGGTGAACTCGCGCGTTCCGGGCACGTCTGCCGGGTGTCCGAGCAATGGGAAATCCGCGAGTTTGGAGGCGAAATCACGAATCAACGTGTCGATGCGCACGGCTGCCTGTCGGTCGCGTGCGACGATATAGTCCCAGATCGCCGCGCGGTCTTGCTCCGCTTCGGTCGACCAGCGGACGTTCACTGGGCGTCAGTTACCCTTGCGCGACGTGCGGCGAACGCGGCTTCCACTTCTTCGTTGCTACGGCCTTCGCCCCGACGGATCGACGCGCGCGAAAGCTCCACCTTGTGGGTGACGAACGCGCGATAGGCTTCGGCATTTTCTTGCTGCTGGACGAACTCGCGCATCAGTTCCCGAACAACTTGCGAGGCGGGTCGATGCGCTGCCTCGGCCGCTGCCATGAACGCATCCCGCAAATCGGGTTCGAGTTTCATCGTGAACACGGCGGCTTTCGACATGGCAACCTCGCAAGCGATACTGACGAGGTATATACCATGTCGGAATGTCGCCGGGCAACGGGAGGCTAGAACTTCGCCTCGCCATACACCCGGGTGATGTCCCCCTGCCAGTCGCCATGATAGCGATCGAGCAGCACCTGCGCCGGCACCTTGCCGGTCCGCACGATCTCGCGCAGCGGATCGAGGAAGCCGGATTCGTTGTCGCCCGAGCCGTTGAGCCGGGCGCGCGCCTGGAGCCCCGCGCCGGCGATGTTCAGCACCTCGCCGGCAATGTCGGCCAGCTTGCCGCCGCCTGGCAGCGGTGCATCCAACGCGAGCTTCGGCACCGCGCTGCGCAGCGCCTCGCGGCCTTCCATCGACCAGCCCTTCACCAGGTCCCAGGCAGCATCGAGCGCACCCGAATCGTAGAGCAGGCCCACCCACAAGGCCGGCAGCGCGCAGATTCGGCCCCAAGGGCCGCCATCGGCGCCGCGCATCTCCAGGAACTGCTTCATCCGCACTTCGGGGAAGGCGGTGGAGAGATGATCGGCCCAGTCGTCCATCGTCGGCAGCTCGCCCGGCAGGACCGAAAGCTCGCCCTTCAGGAAGTCGCGGAAGCTGAGGCCTGCCGCATCGATATATTTCCCGTCGCGGTAGACGAAGTACATCGGCACATCGAGCGCATAGTCAGCATAGCGTTCGTAGCCGAAGCCGTCTTCGAACACGAAGGGCAGCATGCCGGTGCGCGCCGGATCGGTGTCCGACCAGATGTGGCTGCGGTACGAGAGGAAGCCGTTGGGCTTGCCCTCGGTGAAGGGCGAGTTGGCGAACAAGGCGGTTGCCAGCGGCTGGAGCGCCAGGCCGACGCGGAACTTCTTCGCCATGTCGGCTTCGCTGGCATAGTCCAGGTTCACCTGGATGGTGCAGGTGCGCAGCATCATGTCGAGCCCCATCGAGCCCACGCGCGGCATGTGGCGCAGCATGATCTCGTAGCGGCCCTTGGGCATGATCGGCAGCTCGGCGCGGGTCTTGTCCGGCCACATGCCCATGCCGAGGAAGCCGATGCCGAGCCGGTCGCCGACGGCCTTGACCTGCTTGAGGTGGCGGCCGGTTTCGGCGCAGGTGTCGTGCAGGTTTTCGAGTGGAGCGCCCGAGAGCTCGAACTGGCCGGCGGGCTCCAGGCTGATTGCGCCATCGGGGCCGGAGAGCGCGATGACGTGCTCGCCCTCATAGATCGGCTTCCAGCCGAATTCGGTGAGGCCGATCAGCAGCGCATGGATGCCGCCGCGCTCTTCATAGCTGGGCGCGCGGTGGCTGCCGTCCATCCAGTAGACGAACTTCTCATGCTCGGTGCCGATGCGCCAGCGCTCCGCCGGCTTCTCGCCCTTGGCGAAATACTCGACCAGCTGGGCGCGATCCTCGATGACCGCCGCGGTCTTGGTCGAAACGGTCTTGGTGCTCATTTTCGCGCCTCTAGCGATGCCGACGAAACGACGCCAGCGGATTTTTGTACCGTTCGGTTTACCAGTCGCCCGCGGCGCCCATCCACAGGCTCACCGCCGCCGCCGCCGCGGTCTCGGCGCGCAGGATGCGGGGGCCGAGCGCGATGCCGATCGCCTGCGAAACGGCGCGAATCGATTCGCGTTCCTCGGCGTCGAATCCGCCCTCGGGACCGACGAGGATCGCGGCGGGGCCGGGATGGGCGCGCATCGCCTCCAGCGCGGGCACGCCGCCCGTTTCGTCGGCGAAGAACAGCGCGCGGTCGGCCGGCCAGTCGCGGAGCAGGGCGGGGAGCTTCACCGGCTCGACCAGTTCGGGCAGCGCGGTGCGGCCGCATTGCTCGGCGGCCTCGATCATGTGGGCACGCAGGCGATCGAGGTTGAGCCGGTCGATCACGGTGCGGCGGGTGAGGACGGGCACGAGGCGCGCAACGCCCAGTTCACACGCCTTTTCGGCCACCCAGTCGATGCGACCCTTCTTGATCGGCGCGGCGCAGAGCCACAGGTCCGGCACGGCTTCGTGCGGGCGGAGCTGCTCGGTGATCTCCAGCGTCAGGTCGCGCTTGCCGACGTCGCGGGCGATGCCGAGCCATTCGCCGCTCGTGCCGTCGAACAGCTTCACCGCCTCGCCAGGCTTCAGCCGCATCACCGATCCCAGATAATGCGCCTGGGGTCCGTCGATCCGGCGCAGGCCGGATTCGAGCGGGCCTTCGACGAACAGGCGAGGGGCGGATTGCGGCGGCCAGGCGGGGGTTGCGGGCATGGGCCTGCTGTAGCCGCGCCATGCCCCTTTCGTCCATCCGGGCGCGGGGTCACTGTCCCTGGTAGCGGATCTTCCACAGTTTGTAGGGCGAGCCGTCGGGCAATGCCACTGGCTCCAGCCAGTCCGGTACCCGTCCTTTGGCGAGCTGGGCGTAGAAGCCGACCGGGTTGTGCGAGCGGTAGACGGTGGTTTCCGCCATGTTCGGGCAGAGCAGCAAATAGGCCGCTTTGTGGCGCGCCGCGATCGGACGGAAGCCGTCGGCCGTGCCGGTAAAGGCATGGTGGACGTCGAGGATCGCCTGGCCGTTGCGGTGATAGGGCCCGGCAACGGCATTGTGGTGCGTCACCACGATCAGCCGGGGCCCGAGATCGACCTGGGTGAACATCGTCGCGGCGGGAATTGCGTTCAGCGTGCGCAGCTGCGAGGTGCGGGTGCAGGCGATGTTCGCCTGGCGCACCTTGTCGCTGCCGGGCCTGGGCGCGGTCTTGTTCGCCCAGGGCATCTTCACCCCGCTGGCGACCACGCCGACGCCCACAAAGGCGAGCACCGCCACGCCGATCCGCACCCAGAGCGGACCCCGCCGCACGAGCAGGGGCACCAGAATCCAGATCAGCGCGGTGATCCCGGGCACCGCGAGCAGCTGCGCACCCGGCGCCGCGCGCATCTGCCACAGCAGCATCGCGGCGGCGAAGGCCGTGAACAGCGCGACCGCGACCCAGCCGACCAGCTTGGCGCTGCGCCGCGCGTGCCATACCGCGAGCAGTGCGCCGAGCAGCCCCAGGCCCGCGACGATCGCGACCGGTACGGCGACGTCCGCCGGGTGGCGGTAGATCGGCCGTGCTTCACGGACGTTGGAGAGCCAGGTCTTGTAGAGCTCGTCCGAGACTTGCTCGGGACGGCCGAGGCATTGCGGGAAGAAATGGACGAAGCCCGCGACGATCAGCCCGCCGGCAACCACCGCCAGCGCCAGCCGCACCCAGCGCGCGGCGGGGTTGGCCAGCGTCAGCGCTACCAGCAGCGCGCCGGCGGCGACCAGCACGCTCAGCCACACCGGCGTCAGCGCGTCGCAGCGCATCGCTTGGTTGGCATAGGAGGCGAAGGCCGCGAAGCCGATCGCCGAGCCGCCGCCCAGCGTGAGGCCATAGACCATCAGCCGGGCCCGCTCGGCCGCGTCCCACACCCAGCGCAGCGCGAGGATTGCCCCGGCCATCGCGCAGAAGGGCAGCAGCTCCAGCCCGATCGACAGCGAAAAGGCGCTGGCGAGGCCGACGACCGCGCCGCCGCGCGCGCCCTTGGGATCGGCAATGCCGGCCACCGTCATCGCCAGTGCGGCGAGCTGCCAGCCATGATGGTCGATCCGCAGCGGCGCGTACATCGGCAGCGTCGTGGTGCACACGCTCACCAGCAGCACCAGCGCGATCGGCCAGGCGAAGGGCGAGACGAGGCGGCGGACCGTGAGCGCGAGCCCGGTCATCGTGATCGACAGCGGCAGCAGGGGGGCGAGCCCACACGCCCATTTCTCTGCCGTGGCCATGCCGACAAAGGGCTTGAGCAGCAGGATCAGCCCGGCGATCGGCAGGTCGACGATCCGCGACCAGTGGATGTCGAATCCGCCCAGCGCCGGGTCCATCCGGTACTGGCGCAGATCGTACCAGCCCTGGCCCGCCAGCAGCGCGCGGACCTGCATCAACCGCATATTGTCGTCGGTGTCGCCCAGCGTCAGCCAGTAGATGTTGCCCTGGCGCTGGACGAGGAACCACACCGTCACGCAGGCCCAGGCGACCAGCGTCCAGAGCAGCCAGTGGCGGTCGAATTCGTCTCGAAGGCGGAAAAGCCGCTGAATGTTGGCCGTCAAAATCGCTTTCCTCGGATGCTGCCGCGCATTAGGGCGAGCGCCGGTCAGAGGGCAAGCGAGATGACGGCGGTATTGCAGCGAGTGGAAGCATTACGGGCCAGCGGGGTGCTGGGCCAGCTGATCCGCTTCGTCATCGTCGGCGGGCTCTCGACGGTGGTCTATGCCGCCGTCTACTGGCCGCTGGCCACCTATGTGATCCATCCGGTCGCCGCTTCGGTGGCCGGCTTTCTGGTCGCGGTGGTGTTCGGCTATTTCATGCACAGCCGCTGGAGCTTCCAGGGGCACGGCGCCGAGGAAAATGCGGCGCTGAAACTGAGATTCTTCGTCGTACAGGCGACGGGCATGGTGCTCAACGCGGGCTTCACCTGGCTGCTCACCGGCCCCTGGATCCATGGGCCCACCTGGTGGCCGCTGGTGCCGGCGGTGCTCGTCACGCCTTTCGCGACTTTCGCACTCAATCGCTTGTGGGTTTTCGGCTGAATGGACCGTATCGTTTACGACCGCATGGCGGCGCATGACTCCACCCATTGGTGGTACCGCGCCCGCCGCGACATCCTCGCCGACTATCTGGCGCGCTACGGCGCGGTGCCGAAGGACGCCAAGATCCTCGAGATCGGCTGTGGCACCGGGCACAATCTGCCGATGCTCGGCGCGTTCGGCGAGGTCGACGCGATCGAGATCGATCCGGCGGCGCGGGCGATCGCCAGCGCGCGGCTGGGCAAGCCGGTGGGCGCCTCGCCATTGCCCGAGCTGACCGGGGTGCAGCCCGGCAGCTACGACCTGATCGCGGTGCTCGACGTGGTCGAGCATATCGAGGACGACGTGGCCGCGCTCAAGGCGATGGCCAGCGTGCTCAAGCCCGGCGGCAAGATCCTGATCACTGTGCCCGCGCACCAGTGGATGTGGAGCGCGCACGATGTGGTGAATCACCACAAGCGCCGCTATTCCAAGGCCACGCTGCTGGCATCGCTGGAAAAGGCGGGGCTCAAGTGGCGCAAGCTGCGCTGGTTCAACTCGCTGCTGTTCCCGGTAGCGGTGGCAGCGCGCTTCGCCGGCAAGCTGATGGGCAAGGACGACAGCGACGATTCGCCGCCGCCGGCCGTGCTCAACAAGGCGTTCGAGACGATCTTCGGGCTGGAGCGGCATCTGCTCGGCCGTCTGCCGATGCCGCCGGGGCTGTCGATCATCGTGATCGCCGAGCCGAAGGGCTGAGGTAGCGCTGCGTCCTTTTCTCCCCTCCCGCAAGCGGGAGGGGGAATAGAAGATTTCACTCCGCCGCGTCGTTGTGCCGGGCCTGAGGCGACACGCTGATCGTCCCCGAATCCTGCTGGCGGTACCCCAGCGAGGCATGCGCCTGCACCGGCCCCGCGACATCTGCGATAAGGTACAACGGCCGGCGCTTTGATTCGACATAGAGCCGGCCGAGATACTCGCCGATCATCCCCAGCACGAACATCTGCACCGCGCCCAGGATCACGACGACCAGCATGGTCGATGTCCAGCCCTGGATCGCGTGCCCCATCGCCCAGGCGATCAGGATGTAGAGGATCAGCAGCACCGAGGCCGCCGTCAGCAGCAACCCGACATGGCTGGCGAAGCGCAGGGGTGCGGTCGAGAAGCCGGTGATCGCGTCGAGCGCAAAGCGGATCATCTTGCCGAGCGGGTATTTGGTCTCCCCCGCATGCCGCTCATGGCGGTCATAGACGAAGGGCACCTGGCGGAAGCCGATCCAGGCGACCATGCCGCGGATGAAGCGCGCCTGTTCGGGCAGCGACAACAGCGCATCGAGCGCGCGCCGGCTCATCAGGCGGAAGTCGCCGGTGTCGAGCGGGATCGGCGTGTCGGTGATGCGATCGAGCATGCGGTAGAAGATCGCGGCGGTCGCTTTCTTGAACAGGCTTTCGCCCTCGCGCTTGCGGCGCACGGCATAGACTACGTCGGCGCCCTGCGCGGCCATGGTTTCGCGCATCTCGGTCAGCAGCTCGGGCGGGTCCTGCAGATCGGCGTCGATGATCAGGATCTGCTCGCCGGCGCACAGGTCCAGGCCCGCGGTGAGCGCGAGCTGGTGGCCGTGGTTGCGCGACAGGTTGATCGCGACGAGGTGCGGGTCGGCGGCGGACAGGCGCTGCATCACCTCCCAGCTGCGATCGCGCGACCCGTCGTTGACGAAGACGATTTCATACGACTCGCCCACTGCGGCGCGCGCGGCGGCGCTGACGCGGCCGTGGAGCATGTCAAGACATGCTTCTTCGTTGTAGCAGGGGACGACGACGGAAAGCTGGGGACGTTTCATCACGCGCGCTCTGTAGCGCTGCCGGAACGGCCCGTCGAGCGGGCGCGCATCAGGCGAACAGGCTGGTGACGAGCCACACGTTTGCGCCGGTGATTCCGGCGAACAGCAGCCAGCCGATCGCCTGCAGCCAAGCGGGATTGGCGAAGCGGCCCATCAGGCTGCGGTCGGTGGTGAGCAGCAGCAGCGGCGCCATCGCGAAGGGCAGCCCGGCGGAGAGCACGACCTGGGTCAGCACCAGCAGCCGACCCACCGCACCGTCGCCGAGCAGCAGCACGCCGATCAGCGCCGGGACCAGCGCCAGCCCGCGGGTGATCAGCCGGCGGACCCAGCACGGGATCTTGAGGTCGAGGAACCCCTCCAGGATCACTTGGCCGGCGATGGTGCCGGTAAAAGTCGCGCTCTGCCCCGAGGCGAGCAATGCGATGCCGAACAGGGGCGCGGCGATCGCGGCGCCGGTAGCTGGCACGAGCAGCCGATAGGCATCCTCGATCTCGCGCACGCCGGTATGGCCGTTGGCATTGAAGGCGGAGGCGGCGACGATCAGGATCGCGGCATTGACGAAGGTGGCGGCGAGCAGGGCGGCGATGATGTCGAACTGGGCGTAGCGCACCGCCTCGCTGCGGCTGGCCTCGTCGGCGCCCGAGACGCGGGTCTGCACCACCGAGCTGTGCAAATAGAGATTGTGCGGCATTACCGTCGCGCCGAGGATGCCGATCGCCAGGTACAGCGCATGCGGGTCGGCGAGGCGGGCGGGATCGGGGATCATGCCTGCCAGCACCGCGGCGCCGTCGGGGGGCGAGAGAAACAGCTGCACCACGAAGCAAGCCGCCACCGTGCCGACCAGCCCGAGCATGATCGCCTCCATCTGGCGGAAGCCCTGGCCCTTGAGGCTGAGCACGATCACCACGTCGAGCGCGGTGATCAGCACGCCGATCCACAAGGGAATGCCGAGCAGCAGCTGGAAGGCGAGCGCGCTGCCCAGCACTTCGGCGACGTCCGTCGCGATGATCGCGAGCTCGGCGAACACCCAGAGGAACTTGGCGACCCCCGGCGAATAGCGGTCGCGCACCAGCCGGGCGAGGTCGCGGCCGGTGGCGATGCCCAGCCGCGCGCACAGCGATTGCAGCACCATCGCGGCCGCGCTGGAGGCGAGGATGACGAACAGCAGGCCATAGCCGTACCGCGAGCCCGCCTCGATATCGGTCGCCCAGTTGCCCGGATCGATATAGCCGACCGAGACCAGCAGCCCCGGCCCCATATAGCGCAGCAGCTTGGCCAGCGGCGACAGGCCCACGGGCACGCTCACGCTGCCGCGGACCTCGGAGGGACAGAAGGGCGCGGTAGCGGTGCGGGGCAGTTTGAACATGGCGGGCTCACGGACACGGGAAAGGCAACCGCCCTTGTGGCGGGCGGTTCCGGTCGCCGCAACCATACTGGGGCTGGGGCAGGTGGGAAGATCCTGCCTTCCCGGGCAGGATCTTCCAAGCCTCAGGCCATGGCCTTGGCGCGTTCCTCCACCAGCCGTTCGAACATGGTGAGCGGCATCGCGCCCAGCCGGATCACCTCATGAAACTGCTGGAGATCGAACTTGTTGCCGGCGATCTTCTGGGCGTTGGCGCGCGCGCGGGTCCAGGCGATGTGGCCGAGCTTGTAGGCGCAGGCCTGGCCCGGCATCGTGCAATAGCGCTCCACCTCGCGCTGCGAACGCGGCCGGGCGAAGCCGGTGTTCTGGACGATGTAATCGGTCGCTCGCTCGCGGGTCCATTGCTGGGTGTGAATGCCGGTATCGACCACCAGCCGCACTGCGCGGAACAAAAAGGACTGGAGATAGCCGGCGCGCTCCAGCGGCCCGTGATAGGCGCCGAGCTCGTCGGCCAGCTGCTCGGCATAGAGCGCCCAGCCTTCGGTATAGGCGCTGAAGAAGCCGAACTTGCGGATCAGCGGGCCTTCCGCCGCCTGCGCGGTGCTGATCTGGAGATGGTGGCCGGGCAGGCCTTCGTGGAAGGTCAGCGCGGGCAGCGAGTATTTCGGCCAGTCGGCGACGCTCTTCAGGTTGATCCAGTAGATGGCGGGGCGCGACCCATCGAGCGCGGCGCGGGTGTAATAGCCGTTCGACGCGCCGTCCTGGATCTCCACCGGCACCGCGCGGATCTCCAGCGGCGCCTTGTTGGGGTTGAGGAACGCCTTGGGCAGCAATGCCGCGACTTCCTGCACGCTGGCGTTGAGCCCCGCGATCAGCGCCGTCCGCCCCTCGGCGGTGTCCGGATAGAGCTGGTCGGGGCGCTCGTTGAGCGCGGTCAGCCTTTCGCCCACGCTGCCCTTCGTCAG
The DNA here is from genome assembly GCF_011927635.1 of Sphingomonas trueperi. Lineage (GTDB taxonomy): Bacteria > Pseudomonadota > Alphaproteobacteria > Sphingomonadales > Sphingomonadaceae > Sphingomonas > Sphingomonas trueperi. Next base: position 64,716 of record NZ_JAATJB010000001.1, on the reverse strand, counting down.
CCCTTGCGCCTTCAGCAGCGCATCGAGCTTGGCGCTGATCTCCGCGACCTGCTCCAGCCCCATCTTGTGGACCTGATCGGGCGTGAAGCTGGTGGTCGTCCATTGCTCCAGTGCGGCCGCGTAGATTTCCTGTCCGCGCGGCACGTCCCACAAGCCGGCGGAGGGGCGGCCCTTGGCGTGGAGGTCCTTGATCAGCGCGTATTGGCGATCGAGCGCGGGATACACCTTCTCGCCAACGATCTTCGCGGCGCGACCCTGCCAGTCGCCCTGGAGCTGCTTGGCGGCGGCGCGGCGGACCAGCGACTGGGTGAGGGTGTTCGCGGCCGGATCGGCCTGGCGCAGCTTGGCTATCTGGGCGAGCGTCAGCTCGAGGCAGAAGACCGGCGCGACCAGCCCGCGTCCCGCGGCTTCCTTCTGGTCCGCGGTGTCCTGGTCGAGCGCGCCGGCAAAGGCATCGAGACGATCCAGATAGGCCTCGGCATCGTCCTGGGTGACGATCGTGTGGCTGGAGTTGAGGAAATCGGGCGTCGAGAAATAGGCGCCGCCCTGCTGAGTGATCGGGAAGGGGCGGCCGACCGAGTCGATCTGGAACCTGTCCTGCGAGACGGTGGCGCTGCGCAGCGAGTAGAGCACCACTTCGCGATCGAGCTGCGCCCCCTCGGACAGGGTGGCTGGATCGAACGCCTCGATCTTCGCAATCGCCGCCTTGGTATCGGCGAGGTTGCGGGCCTTGGCGGCAGGGCTGTCGTCGCTCAGCTTGTGCTTGAGCGCGGCGTTGGGGCCCTTGTCGAAGCCGAGCGAGGTGGCGAACTCCGGCGAGCGCTGGATACGCTCGGCGACGATCTGGTTGTAGACGGCGTTGATCTCGGCATCGCGGGTGCCAGCCATGGCGGCGCGGGCCGCGGCGGGGAGCAGCGCGGCCAGGGTAGCGGTGCTCGACGAAGCGAGGAAGGTACGACGATCCAAGGCTTTTCCCCCAAATGCTGTGTTTGCTGGGGGCAGCGTACCGCGAATCTAGGCAAGGTCCACAGCGTTTCCTCCCCCTGGCGGGGGGAGGATAGGGCAATCCGTCACACCCGCTCGGCCGAACTCACCGCGTCCGCCGCGCGCAGCGCCGCGAGCAGCTTCATCAGATGCGCCGCGTTGCGCACTTCGAGGTCGATCGTGTTGGTGTGGAAGGTCGTGTCGCGGTTATCCAGCCGTAGCCCCAGGATGTTGGCCTTGTGCTGGCCGATCAGAGTCGCGACGGTGCCCAGCGCGCCGGGCTCGTTCTTCAGCGTCACTGCGATCTCGGCGACGCCGCCATCGGCCTTGTCGCCCCAGGTCAGGTCGACCCAATCGGCTTCCTCGACATCGGCGAGGCTCGGGCAATCGATACGGTGGACGATGATCGGCTGGTCGGGCTTGCGCACGCCCAGAATGCGGTCGCCGGGCACCGGGCAGCAATCCTCGGCATAGGTGAAGGCGACGCCGGGGGTGAGGCCCTTGATGTCGATGGCATGGTGCTGCGGCGGCAGCTGGTCGTCCTCGCCGCTGGCCGAGCCCGGCATCACCGCTTCCATCACCTGCCGGTCGGTAAGGCTGCGGCGGGCGATCGCCTCCATCAGCGATTCCGCATCGGCGAGCTTCAGCCGCTTGAGCGCCTCGCCGAGCGCGCCTTCACCGGGGGCGACGGGCAGGCGGGCGACGATGTCCTCGTAGAGCTTGCGGCCCAGCCGGATCGTCTCGTCGCGCTCCTTGTGGCGGAGGTGGCGGCGGATCGCGGCGCGGGCCTTGCCGGTGATCGCGAAGTTGAGCCAGTTGGGCTGCGGCTCCTGCGCCTTGGAACGCAGGATCTGCACCTGGTCGCCCTGCTCGATCTCGGTGCGCAGCGGCACCACCTTGCCGTTGATCTTGGCGCCCACGGCCTGGTCGCCGAGATCGGTGTGGACCGCATAGGCGAAATCGATCGGGGTCGCGCCCTTGGGCAGCTGGATCAGCTCGCCCTTGGGGGTGAAGGCGAAGATGCGATCCTGGTACATCGCCATGCGGGTATGTTCGAGCAGCTCTTCGGGGCTCTCGGCATGTTCGAGGATCTCGATCAGGTCGCGGATCCAGCTGACCTGGGTGTCGGGGCGGACCGCGCTCTGCTTGTAGGCCCAGTGCGCGGCGAGGCCGAATTCGGCCTGGGCGTGCATGTCGCGGGTACGGATCTGCACTTCGACGCGGGTGTCGCCGGCGTGCATGATCGTGGTGTGGAGCGAGCGATAGCCGTTGCGTTTCGGCGTCGAGATGTAATCCTTGAACCGGCCCGGCACCATCGGCCAGCGGCGGTGGATCACCCCCAGCGCGCGGTAACACTCCTCCTCGGTATCGACGATCGCACGGAAGGCCATGATGTCGGACAGCTGCTCGAGGCTGACATGGCGCTCGGACATCTTCTTCCAGATCGAGTAGGGATGCTTCTCGCGCCCTGTCACGTCCGCCTCGATGCCGCCGCGCCCCAGCAGCAGCTTGAGGCCCGACGCGATCTTGAGCACCCGGTCCTCGCCCTCGACGCGGAAACTCTCCAGCCGCCGGGTGATCGATTCATAGGCTTCTGGTTCGAGCTGGCGGAAGGCGAGCGTCTGCATCTCCTTCATGAACTCGTACATGCCGATCCGCTCGGCGAGCGGGGCATAGATGTCCATCGTCTCGCGGGCGATGCGGCGGCGCTTCTCCTCCTTCTTGATGAAGTGGAGCGTACGCATGTTGTGCAGCCGATCGGCGAGCTTGACCAGCAGCACGCGGATGTCGTCGGACATCGCGAGCAGGAACTTGCGGAGGTTTTCCGCCGCGCGCTCGCTTTCGGTCTGCGCCTCGATCTTGGAGAGCTTGGTGACGCCGTCGACCATGCGGGCGACGTTGGGCCCGAACAGCCGCTGGATCTCCTCCGGCGTCGCCACCGTGTCCTCGATCGTGTCGTGGAGGATCGCCGTCGCGATCGTCTCGTCGTCGAGATGCAGGTCAGTGAGGATGCCGGCCACCTCGATCGGGTGGCTGAAATAGGGGTCGCCCGAGGCCCGTTTCTGGGTGCCATGGGCGTTGACCGAAAAGACATAGGCCCGGTTGAGCAATGCCTCATCGGCTTCGGGGTCGTAGGAGAGGACCCGGTCTACAAGTTCATACTGACGCAGCACGCCTTCTAGATGGCGTCACTGGCCCGCTTTTTGCAACCGATTTGAAGCTGCAATCGCGGCTTAGCTGCGAGGCTGTGGCTGAAGGGCTGCGCCGCGCCGGTTTCCCACCCCCCATTTTTGCGATAGGGTGACCCCATGGGTGGAGCCGTTCGAGAGACGCTGCGGGCCATGGCGCGGGAATGCAGCCTGCCAGCCGCGCTGGAGGCGATGGGCGAACGCTGGTCGTTCCTGATCCTGCGCGGCGCGTTCAACGGCCTGCGCCACTTCGAGGAATTCCAGAGCGAACTGGGCATCGCCCGCAACATCCTCGCCAATCGGCTGGCGCGGCTGGTCGAGCACGGCATCCTTGCCCGGCAGCCTTGTGCCGACGATCGCCGCAAGGTGGAGTATCGGCTGACCGACAAGGGGCACGCGCTGCTGCCGACGATGGTGGCGCTGCGCCAATGGGGCGAGCGCTGGGAGACCGGCGTGCCGGCCTCGCCGATCCTCGTCGATGCCCGCGACGGCAAGCCGATCGCGCCGGTGACGGTGCAGGCGCAGGACGGCCGGGTGCTGGGCAAGGGCGACCTGCTCTGGGCGCTTCCCGAGGAGGCGGAAGAAGCCCGCGCGGCGGAGTAAGTCTGCCCCTTGCGCGCCGCCGAAGCGTAAATGCTTCTATAATGCGCCCGTGCATCAGGGAAATTTGCGCATGACGTTCAGCATTTCGACGGTGGGGATCAACGGCGTGCGGGGCGTGGCGGTAATCGCTGCGACCCACGGCAGCACGAGCGGCCCCGTCGACGAGACCGCCGAAACCTTTCTTCGCGAAGCCCGCAAGAGCCCGGCCGAGCGCACCAAGGAAGCCGTGCTCAAGCGCTACAACCTGACGCAGGAACAGTTCGACCAGCTTGCCCCCGAAAAGCAGGCCGCGATCCGGAGGGAAATCGAGGACGAGATGCGCCGCAAGCTGGGCCGGGCCCAGGGCGGCGCCTTCGCCGACGTGGTCGTCTAGGCGCCGATCGCCAGCAGCGCGGCGCGTACCGCCTCCGGGATCGGCTTCGGGCGGCGCGTGTCCAGATCGAGATGGACGCTGACCAGTTCCACCTCGGCGTGGAGGTCGCCGGTCTCCGCATGGCAGAGGTCGGCGCGCATCGTCATGCTGCTGTTGCCCAGCCGCTCGACGCGGACGAACACCTCCACCAGGTCGTCGAAGCGGAACGGGCGCTTATACTCGACCTGCGCGCGGACGACGTTGAACTCCGCCTCCATCCATTCGGGCCCAAGCCTGGCGAGATCCGCCCAGCGCCAGAATTCGGTGAGCCCGACATCGGCATATTCGAGATAGCGCGAGTTGAAGACGATCTTCTGCCCGTCGATCTCGGAATAGCGGACGCGGAAGCGGGTGGAGAAGGGAAAGCCGGGGCGGGACATGGGGGCGCGCTTTGCCCCGATTGGGGCAAGGTTCGCAAGTGCGGGGTGCACATGTGGGCGTGCCGTCTTTGAACAGGATTGTCATCCCGGCGGAAGCCGGGATCCATTTGCCAGAACGCCGGGGATGGAGCCTAGCGGGAGGCCTCAATGGATCCCGGCTTTCGCCGGGATGACGGTTGTGGTGCGCGAGGCCTCGCTTTTGCAGCTGCAGGACTTCACCACGTCATTTTGCTGAGACGGCCATTTGGCCGCCGCCATCACCCCGCGTTCGCCGCCGGCGTGTTGACCCCCATCGACTGGAGATACTTTTTCACGTTGCGCGCCGCCTGGCGGAGGCGCTGTTCGTTCTCCACCATCGCGATGCGGACATAGCCCTCACCATTTTCGCCATAGCCCACGCCCGGCGCCACCGCGACCTTGGCATGGGTGAGCAGTTGCTTAGAGAACTCCAGGCTGCCGAGATGCGCCAGCGCCGGCGGCAGCGGCGCCCAGGCGAACATCGAGGCGCGGGGGGAAGGGATCTCCCAGCCGGCGCGGGCGAAGGCCTCCACCATCACGTCGCGGCGCTTGTGGTAGAGCAGGCGGTTCTTCTCGACGATGTCCTGCGGGCCGTTGAGCGCGGCGCAGGCGGCGGCCTGAATCGGCGTGAAGGCGCCGTAGTCTAGATACGACTTTACCCGCGACATCGCCGCGATCAGCTGCTTGTTCCCCACCGCGAAGCCGATCCGCCAGCCGGCCATCGAATAGGTCTTGCTGAGCGAGGTGAACTCGACCGCGACGTCCTTGGCGCCCTTGACCTGGAGGATCGACGGCGTCGGCTTGCCATCGAAATACAGCTCCGAATAGGCGAGGTCGGAGAGGATCCAAACCTGGTTCTCGCGCGCCCAGGCGACGAGGCGTTCGTAGAAGGCGAGGTCCACCGTCTCCGCCGTCGGGTTCGACGGATAGTTGACGACGAGAATCGACGGGCGCGGCACGGTGAAGTTCATGGCGCGCTCAAGGCTTTCGAAATAGGCGTCGTCGGGCGTGGTCGGCACCGCGCGGATCGTGGCACCCGCGATGATGAAGCCGAAGGTATGGATCGGGTAGCTCGGGTTCGGCGCCAGCACCACGTCGCCCGGCGCGGTGATCGCGGTGGCGAGGCTGGCCAGGCCCTCCTTGGAGCCCATCGTCACCACGACTTCGGTCTCGGGATCGAGTTCCACGCCGAAGCGGCGGCCATAATAGTTCGCCTGGGCGCGGCGCAGGCCTGGAATGCCCTTCGACTGCGAATAGCCATGCGCGTCGGGCTTGCGCGCCACTTCGCAGAGCTTCTCGATCACATGGTCGGGCGGCGGCAGGTCGGGGTTGCCCATGCCGAGATCGATGATGTCCTCTCCGCCCGCGCGTGCCGCCGCCCGCATCGCGTTCACTTCGGCGATGACATAGGGGGGCAAGCGCTTGATGCGGTAGAATTCTTCGGACATTTCCTCGACTTTCAAGGGTTCTGGCATGCGACACAAAATTGTGTCGTGCGGTCATTCTACGCCATAATAACCAAGTCGGGAATGACGCATTGCATTGCCTGCGCTAAGGCGGGGCAAAGGAGAGGATCGAATGCCCGACACGCTCACGCCGACCCTGCCGCGCCTCGAAGACCTGCAGCACTGGACCTGGGTGCTGGGCCGGGCGCAGCAGATGATGTTGGAGCATGGGCTGGACCTGATGGAGCATGTGCCTGCCGCGCCGCCCTTCGGCATGCTGCTCGATCCCACGCCCGCGATGCGCGCCAGCGCCGACTTCTGGGCGGACACGATGCAGTTGTGGCAGCGCTTCCTCGACCCAGCCAACGCCGAGCCCTTCGTCGAATCGCCCGAACAGGCGCGCGACAGGCGCTTCAAGGCGCCGCAATGGCGCGAGGAGCCGATCTTCGATTTCCTCCGCCAGAGCTATTTCGTCATCGCCGATCACCTGCTCAAGAATGTCGAGGCGCTGGAGCATGTCGACGGCCGGCAGAAGGACCAGATCCGCTTCGCCACGCAAGGCTTCATCGACGCGATCAGCCCGACCAACTTCCCCGCGACCAACCCGCAGGTGATCGAGAAGATCGTCGAGACCAAGGGCGAGAGCCTGCTCAAGGGTTTGCAGCACATGCTGCAGGACATGGCCAAGGGACAGATGACGCAGACCGCGGCGGGGGCGTTCGAGCTCGGTCGCAATCTGGCGATGACGCCCGGCAAGGTGATCAAGCGCACCCCGCTCTACGAGCTGATCCAGTATTCGCCGACGACCGACGAAGTCCTGGAGACCCCGCTGATCATCTTCCCGCCCTGGATCAACCGCTTCTACATCCTCGACCTGACGCCGGAGAAAAGCTTCATCCGCTGGGCGGTGGAGCAGGGGATCACCGTGTTCGTCGTTTCGTGGCGCTCGGCCGATGCGAGCATGAAGGACGTGGTGTGGGACGATTATGTCGAGCGCGGCCAGATCGACGCGATCGACACGGTGCGCGACCTGCTCGGGGTCGAGAGCGTCCATACCATCGGCTATTGCGTGGCCGGCACGACGCTGGCGGCAACGCTGGCGGTGCTCGCGGCGCGCGATCAGGCGGCGAAGGTGGCGAGTGCGACCTTCTTCACCGCCCAGGTCGACTTCACCGAAGCGGGCGACCTGCGCGTCTTCATCGACGACGACCAGCTGGCGATGATCCGCAGCCTGAGCGCCGATGGATTCCTCGACGGGCGCTACATGGCGGCGACCTTCAACCTGCTGCGCGGGCGCGACCTGATCTGGAATTACGTCACCAACAACTATCTGATGGGGCAGGAATATGCCCCTTTCGACCTGCTCCACTGGAACTCGGACGTCACGAACCTGCCGGCGAGCTGGCATCTCAGCTACCTCACCGACCTGTACCGCGACAACAAGCTGATCGCGCCAGGCGCGCTGCGCATCGGCGGCACCCCGGTCGACCTTTCGAAGGTCACCACGCCCAGCTACATCCAGGCGGGGCGCGAAGATCATATTGCGCCTGCCAAAAGTGTGTGGAAGTTGACCGAGTATTTTCGTGGGCCGCACAAGTTCGTGCTCGCCGGCTCCGGCCATATCGCAGGTGTAATAAACCCCCCATCTGCTAAAAAATACCAATACTGGACCAATCAAGGTCCTGCCGAGTCGCTGGAATCCTTTCTCGAAAAGGCGACGGAACATGCCGGAAGTTGGTGGCCAGACTGGCTCGATTGGCTCCGTGCGGTGAGCGGTGCCAAAGTTGCGGCAAACGGCGCACGGGTTCCTGGGGGTGGGAACCTTTGTGCAGTTGCGGAAGCCCCCGGCGATTATGTTAAGATGCGGTGAGAAAATGTTGTGAAAATGCGTTGTTCGTAACTTTTTGTGCAGCGCACAATGACGCCTTGCAAATCTGGCGCCATCTCGTTATATGCTGCGGTGCAGCAATAGGCAGGGAAGCTAGTCACATGGCCAGCAAGGGACCCAAGACGACGGCCAAACCCGCCGCCAAAACGGCGGCACGTGGTGCTCCCAAGCCCGCGATTCTGGCCGAAGCTGCCGCGGTGACGCCGCCGCCCGTACCCCCCTTGGCCGAGACGATCGTCCCGGTCGGGGCCCTGGTACCGGCGCCGGTCGAGACCGCTGCACCGCAGGAAGTGAAGACCCACGTTGAAGAGACGATCGCCGCCCCCGCGGAAACGGCCGAGGCCGTCGCCGAACCGGTGATCGAAGCCGTAGAGACCGTCGCGTCGGCGGTCACCACCAGCACCGCGAAGGAAACGACCACCATGGCTACCACCTACGAGAACGCGACCGCGCAGGCCCACAGCGCATTCGCCGACATGAACGAGCGCGCCAAGGCCGCTGTCGAGAAGTCGACCAAGCTGGTCGAAGAGGCCAACGAGTTCGCCAAGGGCAACATCGAGGCGCTGGTCGAATCGGGCCGCATCGCCGCCAAGGGCTTCGAGAGCCTGGGCCAGGAAGCTGCCGACTATAGCCGCCGCTCGTTCGAGAGCGCGACTGCCGCGATGAAGAACCTCGCTTCGGTCAAGTCGCCGACCGACTTCTTCAAGCTGCAGAGCGATTACATGCGCAGCGCGTTCGACTCCTATGTCGCCGAAGCCTCGAAGCACACCGAAGCGATGATCAAGCTGGCCGGCGACGCCGCGCAGCCGATCTCGAACCGCTTCGCGGTTGCGGTCGAGAAGGTGAAGACCACCGCCTGATCGGCGTTGTCGGCCCGGATTGGAACGATTTGGGGGCGGTCGCTGCGGCGATCGCCCCTTTTTCGTGGCGACAAAATGCCGATGAAGCCTCTCCATGCCTTGCCCTTGGGGGCGCTGCGACATATTTTGCCATGCCTATGGTCGAGCTTCGTACAACACAGATTCGGATGGCCGAGGACGGCGACCAGGACGATCGCGGTAACGACAACGCGGTCGGCATCGCCACCCGCACCCGCACCCGTACCAAGAAGCCGACCCCGTACCGGGTGTTGATGCTCAACGACGACTATACCCCGATGGAGTTCGTCGTGCTGGTGCTGCAGCGCTTCTTCCGGATGAACATCGAGGAAGCGACCCAGGTGATGCTCCACGTCCACCAGCGCGGCGTGGGCGTGTGCGGGGTGTTCAGCTACGAAGTCGCCGAGACCAAGGTCTCGCAGGTGATCGACTTCGCCCGGCAGAACCAGCACCCGCTGCAGTGCACGTTGGAGAAGGCGTAGGCGTTCCGGCCGCGTCATCGTGATCGGCGGTGTACTAGCTCCAAATGCACAACATCCGTCATCCCCGCGAAGGCGGGGATCCATCGGCGCTGACTCTTCGGTTCTTTCCCCAGCGTCCTGGCAAATGGATTCCCGCCTTCGCGGGAATGACGATGGAGGGGCAAGCAAGGCGTAGCACCCCGCACGCCGTATCACCGCGCCGGCGGCAGCCAGCGCAGGTCGAGCCCTTCGTAGCGATTGACGTAGTTCGCAGCCCCCGCCAGCGCGCCCCTATCGAGCAAGGTCACCCGGCCGCCTTCGCGCGCGATCATGCCTTCTTCCTCGAGCTGGCGGAGCATGCGGTTGACGTGCACCGCGGTGAGCCCCGTCGCATCGCCGATCTCCTCCTGGGTCAGCCCGAGTGGGAACGCGCGGTCGATCGACTTGTCGGTCGCGCGCAGCCGGTTGCGCAGGTCGAGCAGCAGCGCCGCGACGCGGGCCTTGGCGCTGGTCCGCCCCAGTGCGGCGAGCCGATCGGTCAGCGCCACCCGCTCGATCTGGCTGTAGACGAGGATCATCGCCGAAAGCCTGGGATGTTCCTGCATGATTGCGGACAAGGTCGCGCGGTCGAACGGGCAGACCACCGTGTCCGAAAGGGCACACAGCGTCTCCGGCGCCTCGTGATAAATCGCCGAGGAGATGCCGAGCATGTCGCCCGGGAACAGGAATCGGAGGATCTGCCGGCTGCCGTCGTCGAGCAGCACATAGCTCATCATCAGGCCCTTGCGGAGTATGAACAACTCCCCGCAAGGCTCGTTCTCACGCTGTAAAATTGCTCCGCGGCGCACATGGCGCTGGCGCAACTCGAGCGCATCCAGCGCCTCGCGCTCCTTCGGCGTGAGGTGGATGAACTCGCTCAAAACATCGGCAAAACAACTGGATGACACGCTCTGCACTTTCCCCCGGTTCGCCCTGCAAAGCAGCGCAATGGAATCAGCGCATTAAAATCGATCAAGCCGACCCGGCAGCCCGCCGCTTGCGCCGACGCGCAGAGCGGCTAGAAGCTCGCCATGGACCGTATCCTCATCCGTGGCGGCAACCGACTTGCCGGCAAGATCGCGATTTCCGGGGCGAAGAACGCCGCCCTTACTCTGATGCCGTGTGCGCTGCTCACTGACGAGCCGCTCACGCTGCGCAACCTGCCACGCTTGGCAGATGTCGACAGCTTCGGACATCTACTGAATGAACTCGGCGCGTCCACCTCGGTAGAGGGCACGCGCCCGAACGAATTCGGAAGGGTGCTCTCTGTGCGCGCCAGCCGGTTGACCTCGACGGTCGCGCCCTATGACATCGTGCGCAAGATGCGCGCCTCGATCCTGGTACTGGGCCCGTTGCTCGCCCGCGAGGGCGAGGCGACGGTGTCGCTGCCCGGCGGCTGCGCGATCGGCAACCGCCCGATCGACCTCCACCTCAAGGCGCTCGAGGCGATGGGTGCCGAGATCGAGATCAGCGCCGGCTATGTGAAGGCGACGGCGCCCGGCGGCCGCATTGCGGGCGGGCGCTTCCGCTTCCCGGTCGTCTCGGTCGGCGCGACCGAGAATGCGCTGATGGCGGCGGCCACCGCGCGCGGCACCACGGTCCTCGAAAACGCGGCGCGCGAGCCGGAAATCGTCGATCTGTGCAACCTGCTCGTCGCGATGGGCGCGGTGATCCGCGGCATCGGCACCGAGACGCTGGAGGTCGACGGTCGTGATCGGCTGCACGGCGCCACCTATGCAGTGATGCCCGATCGCATCGAGGCGGGCAGCTATGCCTGCGCGGCGGCGATCACCGGCGGCGACGTCGAGCTGGTCGGTGCCTCGGCGGAGGACATGCGGGCGACGCTGGATGCGCTGGCCGAGGCCGGCATCACGGTCGAGGAAACCGGGAACGGCGTCCGGATCGCCGCCGAGAACGGCATTCATCCGCTGACGCTCAACACCGCGCCCTTCCCGGGCTTCGCCACCGACATGCAGGCGCAGTTCATGGCGATGCTGTGCAAGGCGGACGGAGCGAGCACGCTCACCGAGACGATCTTCGAGAATCGCTACATGCACGTGCCCGAGCTGGCCCGGATGGGCGCGGACATCGAGGTGCATGGCCGCACCGCGATCGTGCGCGGGGTAAAGAAGCTCACTGGCGCTCCGGTGATGGCGACCGACCTGCGCGCCTCGATGAGCCTGATCCTCGCCGGCCTCGCGGCCGAAGGCGAGACGCAGGTCAACCGGGTGTATCACCTCGACCGCGGATACGAGCGGCTGGAGGAAAAGCTGCAGGCGGTGGGTGCGGACATCGAGCGCGTCGGGGACGGTTGAGCGTCATATCCCTTCTCCCTCCCGCCGACGAAGGCGGTGGGAGGGCGCAGGGCAGTGCTGCTGGAGCGGGCCACGAGCGCGATCGTTCCTGCCCGCAGAATGCGCCAACGGTCGATACCGCTGGACATCAAGGGCCACGTAACTTTGTGCTCCGCCCAGAAAACCGGCACTGCCTCCGTCGTTCGGGCGCTGCCGTGTAGAACCTGGCCCATGGCTCCTCCCGCTCTGCATGCTGGTCAATCGTACCACCACATTGTGGGATCAAACAGCTAGCGCGCGCCAACGGTAAGGCGTGGGACAAGGAAACATGGGAGAGGCAGATTGCGGAGGCGGTTATCGCTGCCGAGCTGCCATCCGGGACGACGGCCTATACACTCCGCCACAGTACCATTACCGACCTGGTGAATGGCGGCCTGCCATTGCTGGCCGTGGCGCAGATCAGCGACACGAGCGCATACGCCGATCCGGCACGGATGCGGTGACGGAGGCTCACGCCGAAATGGGCTATCTACGAGTCTGAGGCTGCCCAGCGAGGCAGCACCATGCCAGATCTGAGCCTAACCGTCGCCGCACTTCAATATGGCTTTGCCATTGACGTCAAAAGCAAGACGGGGTTCTATACCGTCGGGTAGTTGGATATCTGCGACGATGTATGTTGTGAGCCGGTGACCATTTGACGGAAGATGGCCTCAGCTTCGAGCAGGTGATTCGAACATATTCGGGGCTGCTCTCGCGCATTGCGTTGGCTTATGAATTAGATCCCAGTCAGCGCGAAGACTTGAAGCAGGAGATGATCTTGGCCATCTGGCGAGCCCTGCCATCCTTTCGGGGCCAGTCCTCCGTAAAGACCTATGTTGCTAGCATCGCCCAAAAACGTGCGGTCACGCATGTCTCGCGTCAACGGCGCCTCCCGGCGACTGAGGAGTTGGGCGAAGAGGTCCCCGCGGGCGGCCCGCAACCCGACGAGGCGGCGATCGCGTCGGACCGCAGGTCACGCCTGCTGGCGGCGGTGCGAATGCTCAGTGCAGCCCAACGTGAAACGGCGACGCTGATGCTGGAGGGATTCTCGTTCGCCGAAATCGCCGACACCCTCGGCATCACGACCAACGCAGCCATGCTTCGCTGCCAGCGCGCCAAGGCGTCGCTGATCGAGCAGATGGGGAGCACCCATGCAGGCTGACTTCGACGACCTTGCGCAGCTGTGGCAGCAGGAAGATTCGCATTCCACCGGTGTGGTGATGGCCCTGTCGCAGCGTGCGGTTCGCCGGGCGCGCTGGATCGAGCGGGCGGAAATGCTCGTCGCCACCCTGCTGATCGCGGCCGTCTCGTTCGCTGCCTGGCGGAAATTCTCGCTGGGGATGCTGATCGTCGCGGCGGCGATCATCGCGTTCGTGTTGTGGTCGACCTACACCCATTATCGTCTGCGGCGGGTCGAGTGGGGTGCGGACCAGCGCGAACGCCAGCAATTCGTCGAAGGGCAGATCGTTCGCCACCGTGCGCGCATTCGCCGCACCATCTTCGACCTAATCTTGTTCGGGCCACTGAGCTTATTCGGCATGGTGTTTTCCTCGCTGCGGCAGAGTGAAAACGGGGAGCCCTTCGGTCATTTTGTCGACCATCTGTGGACCTGGCCCACGCTGCTGGGGCTGGGCGCGATGTTCGTCACGGTCGCCTATCTGATCGTGCGACTTAACCGGCAGCGTCATATCGTGCGGAGATTGACCAGCTCGCTTGCCGAGTATCGGCAGGAGGCCGCCCTGGATCGATTCACGCTGGGCCAGTAATCGCGAGAATCGGCCGCAAATTTTTTTTCAGAAGTTGCGACAGGTTTTCCGCTGCGCGAAGACTATACTCCTGACAACTGAAATGGTTGTCCCGTCGGTTCGGTCGGGATTGTTCGCCGTCGCGCCTTCATGGCGCGTGACGGGCAGCGAACCTGTACGCATCACGGATATGGGGAAGGATCGCCGCATCGCCGGCACATTTGGGGGAGCTGTCATGAACAAGATCGATCACAGCAAATTGTCGCTGAAGACGCGGGTCGGCTTCTGCGGAAATGTCGTTCGGGAGGAAGTCGGCGGGGTCGCATGTCTCGCCGTGTTCCTGGGGGTCGTCGTAGCCAACTGATCGCTTCCGTCGTGCCCCCGCCACGGCGGCATGACGACATCGCCACATCGTCGCACCACCACTATCGCCGCGGCCGGAGAGGGCGCGGCGGCAGGAGAATTGCGCCATCCGCGCAGGAGGACCCATGATTCCTCGCCCAGACCTTCAAGCGTATCTGGCCGGAACGCAGTCCCGGACGGACCATCCCGCATTGCATTGGCGCGTACAGCCGGCGCTGGCTGGCTTGCACGATGCACTGGATGGGCTGACCGAGCGGAGCGGGACAGCCGTACGCGCGCTGGTTGAAAACCTCTTCGCGGAAACCGGCTGGCTGACATGCTGGATCGAGCGGATGGCGCAGACCGCCGCCGCCGACCCCTTCTTCGATCTGCCGCTGGTGGCGAACGGCAATAAGCACCAGCGCGGGCTGGTTCTCTTTAGCCATGACTGCGTCACGCTGACGCTCAACGTGCTCTCCATCGACGCACTCGCCGCGAAGAAGACGCACCGACGCGGCCCCGGGGCAATTATTTTCACCGGGGGCCTTACCCTGCAGAAATTTCTGAAGGGCGGCGGCGCGCTGCTTCAGCTCTGGTCGGCGGCGGCGCCGGATGCCCTGTTCAGCCTGGCGGACGGCCATTGTTGCGCGCCTGCCGGCTACCGCGCGATCAAGGACGGGGAGATCCTGACGACCGATGGCCGAACACAAAGCTATGTGATCAGCCACGCAGTGTCCGACATCGTCGTGCTGCAAGCCGATATCCGCGTCGACCGGGCCCCGTTGCTCGTCGAATACGACGCGCAGAGCCTGTTGGCGGTAGGGGCGAGCAGCACCAACGACGGCGCGTCGCGCAGCCAGATGCTGCTGTCGTTCCTCTCCATGCTCGGCCGGGCCGGCGATGCCGATGTTCTCGAGCGCTATACCCATGACGACGCCTTCTATCTTCGCTGGCACGCGACCCGCGAATTGCTGGGCGTGGACGCCGGGCGCGCGATGGAGCGATTGCGCGCGATGGAACGCGGCGACCCGCATCCGGAAATACGCGATGTGGCCCGCTGCGCGATCTCGATGTTGGCCGGCCAGGCAGCGGGAGCAACACCATGCCACGCGTGATCGCGGCGAACGATCCCAAGGCGATCGGGCTCGGCGATCTTGTCGACATCGTGGAGACCGGACGATTCGACGCACGCGACGAAGCCTGCTTCGCGTCGTTCGGCCCGGCGCTCGGCGACCTAGCGGCCAATCGCGACTTTCTGGCGGACATCATCGTCGCCGAGCTGAAAGACCGCTGCCGCAGCCAGAGCGTGCGCAACGCCTATGGCCCGCAGGTCGTGATGCTCCATGCCGGCAGGAATTTCATCGTGCGCGCCAATTTCTGGCCCGCCGAGACGGACCCGGTCCTGCAGGAAAACGGTCCCGAGGCCTTCTTCTACCACAGGCCGCACGACCATAATTTCTCTTTCCTGACGGTAGGATACACCGGACCGGGCTATTGGAGCGACTATTACGAGTTCGACTATGACGCCTGCGTCGGTGCGGTGGGGGATGCGGTCGACCTGCGTTTTGTCGAGCGGTCTCGCCTGTCGCGGGGCAAGGTGCTGCTGTACCGGGCGCATCGCGACATTCATGCCCAATTGCCCGCCGATGCGCTCTCGGTGTCGCTCAACATCATGGAGCGTGCGCCGCATATCGGCTACCGCGACCAATATGGCTTTGACGTTTCGAACGGCGTCATCTCCGAGAATCTGACGGAAACCGCGATCGAGCCGCTGCTGGCGATCTGCAGCCAGATCGGTGGGGAGAACGCCCGGGATCTGGTGGAGACCTACGCCGCCTATCATCCTAGCGAACGGATCCAGTTCGCCGCGCTGACCGCGCTCGCCTCGACCTGCCCGTCGATCGACGCACGGATCGAGGTCTTTGCGCAAGCTGCCCGCCGATCGGCGCCGTTTGTCGCGCGCATGGCGGCCCGGCAGTGCGCCGCCATCAATGCCGGCCGGCACTGGATCACGCGAACCGCACATTAGGAGGGCGTCCCCATGCACATCGACCCGTCGCTACCCACCAATGTCTCGATGAGCGTATCGGCCCCACAGGGTGGCCTCGACGCAGCCGCGCGGGCGGATTTGTGCCGGCGAGTCGCGGCGGACATCGTCCGGTCCCGAACGCTTCGGCATCGGATCCTTACAGGTATCCGGCTGGCCGAGCCGAACTGGGACATCCTGCTCGACCTCTATCTTTCGGAACGCAAGGGCCTGCGCGTGTCGATCTGCGATGTCGCGTTCATCGCCGGCGTGTCCCGCAGCACGGGTGCCCGCTGCGTCGCCAATCTGATTGCGTCCGGCGTGCTGGAAGGCGTTGCGGACGCGCAGGACGGCCGACGTACCTGGATATCGCTCAGCCAGCACATGAAGGCGGCTCTTGAAGAATATTTTCTCCGGATATCGGGGGTAAATTTCGCGGATTCGGAAGAACTATCCGAAATGCATGCATCTATACTTTCTCACTTTGGGAATAACTGTCTTAGCTGATAATTGACCTCAAATGAAGAGTGTAGGAAATTCTCCAAGTCGACCTGAAATCGACGTCTTGTAAGCAAGTCTTACTCAGTAAATGGAGAAACGTATGGCCATTTATCACGTCAACACGCTCCCTTCTCTCGAACTCGAAGCCGGAATGCTCGTCGAGCAGCGTGGCGAGGCTGTGCTCTGCAGCCTGACCGCCGGCATTGCATCGGTCATCGGCGCGATCTTCTGATCGCCAGCAAAAAGGGGAAAACACCATGGTACGCACGCAGAACCTGCCCACGCTCGATCTCGAAGTCGGGGCACCCAACTCGTCGAAGCACACTCCGGTCGTTGCCGGGCAGATCATCGCGGGCATCGCGATCGGCATCGTCATCGCTGTCACCGACTGAACCAGGTGCGGGTGCGGCAGGTGCCGCACCCGTCACCGACAGGGGAGTATCACGCCATGAACACCTCGGTTGAAACCTTGCCTGCTCTTGATCTCGACGTCGCCGGACCGGGCGGTCCGCGGATGCGGCCGACGGTCATCGATCCGGATGTGAGCATCATCATCGCCATTTTGATGCCCGGCCCCTTTTGAACGCGGAGCGGCGGTCATGAAGAACCTTCAGGATGTGCTGTCGGTCGTGCGGCACCCCGATTTTCGCCAGACGCTGCTCGACGACAACGAGCGCAGCGTCCTCTATTACAATCGCGCGCTCGGCTTCGGGGATCTCAAACGGTCTCTGCAGGACAAGCGTGACATGACGCCGGAGGAAGTGTTCGCGCTTTGCAGCGAATTCTTCACCGAAGATCGCATTCGCAAGATCGTGGCCGAGGAGCGGGCGTGTGCCGCCCGCAATCCGTTCTACGGATCGTCGTTCCAGCCGATCAGCGGCGAGTTCTTCGGCGGCATGGTGCTGGTGTCGACCGATCAGTTCAGCGCGATGCTGCTGGGCCTCGACGGGTTCGAAATCGACATGGCGAAGCGGCGCACGCCCGGCGATCGGCGGACGCTGACCTTTGGCGGGCAGCACACCTTCCTCAAGATCTATCGCGCCCGCGACTTCACGCTGCAGACCTGGAAGATGGATCCGTTCGCCGACGAAGACGATCTGGCGACGAGCGGAAAGACGTATCGCGAGGGCCCTTCGCTTGTGTGCGAGCCGGGCGATACCTTCCATTTCGGCGCCGATGAAGCGTTCGAATACACGTCGAAGGTCGGCGCCCATGCGCTGGTCCTGCAGGTGCAGATGTATCGCCATGGACTGCCGATGGCGCTGGAATTCGATGTCGATTCCCGGAGCCTGGTCGGCGCGGCATCCTCGGCGCAGGAGCCGACCCGGTTGCAGATGCTGGCGACGGCGATGCGCCTGTTTGGCCGGCAGGACGCCGGGGAGCAGATGGAGCGTCTCGTCGCGCACCCCTCGCATTATGTGCGCTGGCACGCGATGCGCGAATATCTGGGCCTCAACCTGGAGCGCGCCTGGCCGCTCCTCGAGCGGATGTGCGCCGAGGATCCGCATCCGGCGGTGCGCCGCGCGGCGCAGAAGACCATCCACCATCTGAGCGACGTCGCGCCCGCCCTGGCGGCGGAGTGAGCGTGCTTTCCCGACACGGAGACCCATCATGCCTCTGGTAATCGACGCCCCACAGGCCGATGCAATCGAACTCGACGAACTGGTCGAGTATCTGCACGACGCCGATATCGACACGGCCGATCATGACGCGATGGTTTCGGTCGCGCCGATGCTCAAGCGGCTCAACAACAACCGCACCTTCCTGTCCGACCTGGCGCTCGAGGAACTGAAGAAGCGCACCTCGATCGGCAATGGTACCAACAATTACGGTCCGCAGGTCATCATGCTCTATGCGCCCACCCGGCGCTTCCAGACCTTCTTCCTGCGTGCCAACTTCTGGCCGGCGACGCAGGATCACATCCTCAGGGCGAGCGGGCCGGAACAGTTTTTCTACCATCACCCGCATGATCACTCGTTCAACTTCCTGACCTCGGGCTATTTCGGGCCGGGCTACAGCAGCAACTACTACACCTATGATTACGAGCAGACCGCCGGCTATCCCGGCGAACCGGTGGCGCTGAAGTTCGTCGAGAAGAGCGCGCTGCACGAAGGCAAGGTGATGCTGTACCGCGCCTGTGTCGACATCCATGACCAGCTGCCGCCGGAAAGCATGTCGATCAGCCTCAACATCATGGAGCTGACGGTGCGTGGCGGCGTGCTTGACCAGTACAGCTTCGATGTCGAACGCAACCTGGTCGGCACGATGATCAACCGCATGTCGATGGCCTGCCTGATGCCGATGATCGCGCAGCTGGGCGATGGCGACGCGGCGGATTATCTCCACGAAACCGCGCGCTCGCACCTGTCGGAGCGCGTGCGCTTCTCCGCGCTCAAGGCGATGGCGGGTACCCAGCCCAACCTGGAATCGACGATCGCGGTGTTCGAGCGCGGCACCCGCAGCGACAGTGCGCTCGTTGCTGGCTGGTCGAAGCACAAGATCGCTCGCCTGGAAGGCCTACGCGCGTGATCGCGACCGCGCCTGCTTCTGCCGCCGGCCTGCGGGCAGTGCTGCGCCATGTACGCCTCGACCGGCTTGCGCTGGCGGCGGCGGGCGTGCTGACCCTGCTCGAAGTCGCCGGTACCCTCGGCTTTCCGTTGTTGACGCGCTCGATCGTCGATCGCGCGGGCGCCGCCGACGCGTCCTGGCATGGGCCCGCCTTGATGCTGGCGCTAGTCCTGCTCGCGTCGGCAACGGCGTCGGCGATCGCGCGCTTTCTCACCGCGCGCGCGGGTCTCGCGCTCGACGCGGCGTTGAAGGAAGCGACCGTCGAGCGGCTGGTCCGCGCGCCGATCGCCTATTTCGACACATCGTCGAGCGGCGCGGTGACCAGCTGGGTGGTGAACGACACCAAGGCCGTCGCGCAGGTCATCTCGCGCGAGGGCCTGGCCGCGGCTTCGGCGGCATTGTTGCTGGTCGGCGCGGCGATCGTCCTGTTCGCGACCGATGCGGGGCTGGCCGGCATCCTGTTCGGCTCGGTGGCGCTGGCGTTTCTCGCCATGCTCCCGGTGGTTCTGACCACGGCCAGGATTGCAACGCGCACCCAGGACGAGACGGCGAGGCTGAGCGGCCGGTTATCCCAGATCTTCGCCGAAGTGCGGATGGTGAAGACTTTCGGCGCGGAAGCGCGCGAGCAGCGCGGGGTCGCTGCCAGCGTCGCGTCGCTGTTCGCGCTGGGGTGCCGTTCGGCCCGGATCGAGGCGGCGCTCAGCCCGATCGTAACCTTGTCGGTCACGCTCGCGATGGTGACGATCCTTGCCTATGGCGGCATGCGGGTGGCGGCAGGCACGCTGTCGTCGGGTACGCTCACGGCTTTCCTGCTCTACATCTTCACGGTCGTCGGGCCACTGGCGCAGCTGACGGCGTTCGTCTCGCGCCTGTCCGCCGCGCGGGGCGCATCGGCGCGGTTGATCGAAGTGCTCGACCTTCCGCCGGAAACCGATGCGGCCGATCGCGCGGCCGCGGCCGCGGCCGTGCCGGCGCTGCCGCAGATATTGGCGTTCGAGGGCGTTCGCTTCGCCTATGCGGACGGCGGGGACAGCGACGGTGCGACGATTGCGATCGACCGACTGACCTTTGCGCCGGGCACGCGGACGGCGCTGATCGGCCCGAGCGGTTCTGGCAAGTCGACGCTGCTCGGCCTGATCGAGCGCTTCTACGCGCCGGATCGCGGCACCATTCGCTACGGCGTGCAGGACATCGCGGCGTTGCCGCTTGCCCAGTGGCGTGCGCGGATCGGCTATGTCGCCCAGTCGACGCCGATGGTTTCAGGGAGCATCCGCGACAATCTGCTGTACGGAATCGATCGGCCCGTCGGCGAGCAGCAGGTCGCCGAGGCGCTGGCGCAATCCTGTTCCGCCACGTTTGTCGCCGCACTCCCCGAGGGGTTGGATACGCCCGTCGGCGAACGTGGGGTGCTGCTTTCCGGCGGCGAACGCCAGCGCATCGCCATCGCGCGCATGTTCCTGCGCGACCCCGAGATCCTGCTTCTGGACGAGGCGACATCGAGCCTCGACGAGGAAAACGCGCATCTCGTTTTGCAGGGGCTCGACATGCTGATGCGCGGACGCACCTGCATCCTCGTCACCCACCGCATGACCGGCTTGGAGACGATGGACCAGATCGTTTCGCTCGATGCCGGGCGGATCGTCGAGTGCGGCGCGCCCGATACTCTGCTGTTGGGCATGGGCCTCTACCGCCGCTTCGCTCATCGCCAGTTCGCACAGGAGAAGATCGCATGACCCCAACGCTGTTGTCCCGCCGCGCGTCCCGTCCCCTGGCCGTGCTGGCGCAGCATAAATCCACGCTGATCGGCTGGGTCGCGGGATGGTCCGCCTTCACCTATTCCGGGGCAGCGCTGCGTTGGAGCCAGCTGGACGGGGAGGGCGACCTCCGCACCGCCGCCGCGGCGATCTTCCATGTCGCGGACATGATCCCTCCTTATGCGAAGATCGCGTTCGGGGCGCTGTTCCTGCTCGGGCTGTTCGCCTTGCCGCGCCTGCCCGGGGGGCGGATCGTGCGGGGACCGAGCGCGAGCGTTCTGGCGGCGCTGGCGGTGCTGATGGTGGCGCCGCTCGACTATTTCGACGGTGTGACGGGCAGCTTCGCCGGGCATGTCGGGATCGGCCCGGCGCTGCTGTATCTGGTGCCCGCGGTGATCGGCGGGCTCTGTTGGGCCGGCGTCTCCGCGCATTATGCGCGCAAGGGACAGGGCAAGTGACCGCGTCCGTCGTCGATCGGCTGCGCGAATTGCGGCTCGATGCGGTGCCGGCGATGGGGGCGCCCGCCGTCGAACCGGCACGCCCGCGCGCGCAGCGGGGGCGGATGTCCCTTGCCGCGGGCATCGGCCTCGTCGCGGCCGCTGCCGCGCTGGGCGTGGCGACGCGAAAGAAGGCGGTCGCGCCTCCGTCCGTTGCGCCGGCGGCGCAGGCGGCGCCCGTCGCCGCACCGGCAGCCGCGCTGGTCGCCGCCGGGTTCGTCGTGCCCCAGCGCAGCGGCACGATTGGCTCCCAGGTGACCGGGCAGATCCGGGAGATCCTGGTGCGCGAGGGCGATCGCGTCCGCGCCGGGCAGGTGATCGCGCATGTCGACGACGCCGACGCGCGCGCCGCGCTTGGTCGTGCCCGGGCGGCGCAGGCCGAAGCGCAGCAGCAACTCGCCGGCATCCACTTCCAGCGCACCCAGGCGGCGGCCACGCTCGCCCGGCAGCAGGCGCTGAGCGCGCGCGGTTTCACCACCCGGGCGTCCCTGGACGCCAGCGCGGCGGAAAGCGGTATGCTGGGTGCGCGTGTCGCCGCTGCCGAGGCCGCACTGGCCGGGGCGAGCGCGTCGGTGCGTGCGGCCGAGGTGACGCTGGGCCGTTTCGCGATCCGGGCACCGTTTTCCGGCGTGGTGATCGACAAGAACGCCGAAGTTGGCGAGCTGGTCTCTCCTATCTCGGCCGGCGGCGGGTTTACCCGCACCGGCATCGTCACCATCGTCGACATGGCAAGCCTGCACGTCGAGGCCGACGTGAACGAGGCCTACATCGGCAAGGTCCGCGCCGGCCAGCCCGTGACGCTGAGCTTCGATGCGCTGCCCGGCGAAACCTTCGACGCGAGGGTTTCCGCGATCGTGCCGTCCGCCGATCGCAACCGCGCGACGGTGCGCGTCAACATCGCGCTGGTGCGGCGCGATCCGCGCATCCTGCCGCAGATGGCCGCCAAGGCCGCCTTCCTCCCTTCCGCGTCCAACACAGGATCGAGGCAATGAACATGATGCAGACCATATCGGCGCCGACACCGCTCATCGAGATTTCCCGCCTGTCGAAGCGCTACAGCCGAGGCGAGACCGTCGTGCCCATCTTCGATGACCTGTCGCTGTCCATTCCCTGCGGTCGCTTCGTCGCATTGATGGGGCCGTCCGGGTCCGGCAAGACGACGCTGCTCAACATGCTGGCGGGCATCGACCGGCCCTCGGGCGGCATGCTGTCGATCGATGGTGAGCGGATCGACCGTTACGGCGAGGCGGCGCTGGCCGGATGGCGGGCACGGACGCTGGGCTTCATCTTCCAGTTCTACAACCTGATGCCGATGCTGACAGCGGCGCAGAATGTCGAGTTGCCCCTGCTGTTGCAGCCGATGGGCGCGAGCGAACGGCGCCGGCGGGTGGAAACGGCGCTGGACGTTGTCGGGCTGGCGGACCGGATGAAGCACCGGCCCCGCGAACTTTCCGGCGGCCAGCAGCAGCGCGTCGCGATCGCGCGCGCGCTCGTCGCCGATCCCAAGCTGATTCTCGCCGACGAACCGACCGGCGACCTGGATCGGCCCAGCGCCGACCGCGTGCTCGAGATCCTGCGCCTGCTGTCGAGCGAGTTGGGGAAGACCATCGTCATGGTCACCCACGACCCGGTTGCCGCACGCGCGGCGGATCTGACGCTTCACCTGGAGAAGGGGCGCTTCGTCGACGAAGCGATCGCCGCATGAGGATGTCTACGCTCGTCGCGCGCAACGCGCTGCGCAATCCGGTGCGGCTGGTGCTGATGGTCGCGTGCATCGCCATCGCGTTCCTGATCTTCGGCGTGCTGAGCGCGGTCGGCGCCGCTTTCCGCATGGAGGACCAGCCGGGCGCGCATGAGCGGGTGATGATCGTTAACCGCAACGGACTGCAGCAGACGCTACCGATCGCCTATCTGGCGGATATCCGGCAACAGCCCAATGTCGCGGCGGCAACGCCCGTGCGGCTGGCGATCGCCTATTGGCGCGAGCCGAAGGATGTCCTGTCGGCGGTGATGGTCGACCCGGCGATCTATCTGACCCTTTCCGAGGACAGCGCGGTCGTTTCCGCCGAGGATCGCGCGCGCTTCGTCGCGACGCGCGACGGCCTGCTGGTCGGGCAGGCACTTGCGACCCGCAACGGCTGGAAGCGCGGCGACCTGGTGACGCTCCAGAGCCTGAACGACCTGCGTACCGACGGGACGCGAAGCTGGTCCTTCAGGGTCGCCGGGATCTACCGCGCCGCGAAGCCTGGCGGCCCCGAACTCGCCGTCGCCGGGCACTACGACTATTTCAACGATGCACTGCTGACCGGCCGGGATCGCGCCAACTGGATCATGGTGCAGGGACGTGACGTGACCGCCAACGATGCGATGGCCCGCGCGATCGACGCATCCTACGCCAACTCCGCGGCGGCGACCCGCACGCAGAGCGAGGCGGCGCTGGGCCGTGCATTCCTGTCGCAGATCGGCGATGTCGTCCTGATCATCCGCCTGGTCGTGGGAGCGGCATTCCTCGTCATCCTCTGCATCGTCGGCAACACGCTGATCTTCATGGTGGGCGAACGCACGCGCGAGATCGGTGTGCTCAAGACGCTGGGCTTCTCGGGTGGGCGGGTGGCGCGGATCGTCGTCGGCGAAGTCGCGCTGATCACGCTCGCGGGGGCTGCCGTCGGGATGAGCCTGGCGCTGCTGATCGTGACTGCGGTCGCGAGCGCCACGAAGGACATGCTGCCGGGGCTGGCGATCGGGCCGACCACGCTCGGGATCGCCGCGCTGCTGGCCGGCGGCCTCGTCCTGCTGACCGGCCTGTTGCCGGTGGTCAAGGCTGCCCGCCTCGATATCGTAACCGCATTGGGAAGGGTCTGAAATGTTCAGCCATGTCCGTCAGGTCGGTGCCGTGGCCCGGATCGCCTTGCTTGGGCTGCCGTCGCGCGCCCGGATGTCGCTCGCGGCCATATTCGGGATTGCGCTGGCGACGTTGGTCCTGCTCGGGTTCCTGGCGATGGCCTCGGGTTTCCGCTCGACCGTCGCCGGCGCCGGATCCGACCAGGCCGCGATCATTCTCGCCGAGGGATCGCCATCCGAATTCGCCAGTGCGATCGACATCAATCGGCTCGCGCAATTGCAAAACGCGCCCGGCATCGCGCATGGCCCGGGCGGCCCGCTGATCTCGCCGGAGAATTTTGCGACGATCAGCGCCGTGGACGATCAGGGGACAGAGGCCAATCTGTCGCTCCGCGGCATGGCGACGCAGGGCTTGGCGGTGCGGCCGCTCGCGCGGCTGGCTGCCGGCCGAATGTTCGCACCCGGAAGCAACGAGCTGGTCGTCGGTGCCTCGCTTGCGGCGCGCTACCGCGATCTGAAGCTGGGGCGCAGCATCCGGCTCGCGGGCATGGCATGGAAGGTCGTCGGCATCTTCGACGCCGGCGGATCGGCGGCGGAATCCGAAGTTTGGGCGGATCGCACGCTCGTCGCCCAATTCTTCGGATCGAGCGGAGCGGTCCAGTCGGTGCGGGTACGATTGGCCAACGCTGGGGCGCTCCTGCCGCTCCAGCGCTATCTGGCAGCGGAATCCGCGTCGAAGCTCACAGCGCGGTCGGAGAAGGACTATTTCGCGGTCCAGGCACGCAACATGGGCAAGCTGATACTATTCATCGGCTGGCCGCTCGGCATCGCCATGGCCATTGGTGCGCTGGCCGGAGCCCTGAACACGATGTTCACCTCGGTTTCCGCACGCTCCGAGGAGATACGCACGCTGCGTATCCTGGGTTATCGTGGACTCCCGGTGTTCCTCAGCACCATGGCGGAAGCCATCGTGCTTGTGCTGATCGGCTGTGCTGCCGCGATTTCCCTTTCGCTGGCGTTCCTCAACGGCCGAAGCGCGAGCACGATCGGCGGCAATCTGTCGCAGGTAATGTTTCGGTTCGACCTTGGCGTATCCGACATCCTTCAATCGGTGGTAGTGGCGCTGGTGGTGGCGATACTGGGCGGCGCACTGCCGGCATGGCGAGCGGCGCGCCGTCCGCTCGCCGCGGCTCCCGGGGCATGAGGTCGATTTCACCATAAAGTCTCAGCTGTGCCGGCGCGGGCCGGGCTGAGCCATGCGAACAATATCGCCAGATTGCTTTCAAGACGTCGCTGTCACTGGTTTCCATGGCGGCGGCGTCGACATTTGCATGCACTAAAAAATTCAAATATCGAGGGTAGTGATGCTCCTATATTGGGAGTAATTTGACTTTACTATTACCTTTAAGGTTGGCAACTTTCTCTTGCCGGATCGAGATGGGTTCATCGAAGATCTGGACATCGCCTGGTGTATGGGCATGGGCCAGGGGGGATGTTGGAACGCGCCCAACAATGGAGAAATTTATGAAAAAGATTTCTGTCGTGAAGGTCCAGGACCTCAAGACCACGTCGGTTGCGCTGTATCCGATCTGGACCTGCTGGCCCTACTGACTTCCTTTTTGCTGGACGTCTCCCGAGGATTTCTCGGGGGACGTCGGCTTTCTGGTTTCGGCAGAGGAAAACCCGCGAAGAATTGGCTTCGGCCACACGGAGGAAATGGCGCATGTCGAACAGCTTTCTTGAGGCAGCCCTCGGACTCGTCGCGTTTTTCAGCGCTCCCCTGTCGCCGGTCGCGCCCGTTGTGCCGCGCGAGGAATTCGCTTCTCCCGCCGCCGACAGCCCGTTGGTCGCGGTGATCGAGGCGGCCGTGCGGGCGGAGGCGGGCTTCGACTCGCAGGCCTTGGCCAAGGTGCTTGCCGACGACTATGTCGAGGTCTCTCCGGTCGGCGAGGTCGATCACCGCGACGCGGTGCTCCGCTTCTACGATCCGGCCAACCGTCGTCCCGCGCCGCAGGTGGCCGTGACGGAGCCGCTGGCCCGGGTCGACGGATCGAATGCCGTCGTCATCGTCCGGCTCTCCTTTTCTGCCCCGGAAGCGGCACCGCAGCGCCCGCCGATGTTGATGCGCGCGACCTATGTGCTGCGACAGAATGCGAGCGGCTGGCGTATCGCAAGCGCCCAATACACCCCCATTCGGACCGCGGCGAAATGACTGTCGCCACCATCGACGGAAGCAGCCGCTTCGCGTTGATTCCGCTGACGGTCCAGCCGGAAGGGGAGGGGTTCCTGGTTGGCAATCAGCAGCTCGGCGCCTTCTACCAATTTCCGGCGGAAGGGGTGGCGCTGCTCCGTCAGCTGCAGGAAGGGCGCACGCCCGATGACATCCGCCGCCTGATGTCGGGTGAGGGCACCGGCGAGGATATCGATCTCGACGACTTCCTCGCCACGCTGATCGAAATCGGCTTCGCCCGCCCTGGCGACGAGACCCCGGCGGCGGGGCCGTCGAGCGCGCCCGCGCGGACCTTGGGCTTTTCGGTCTCGCGTGCGACGGCGGAACGCTTCTTCTCGCGGGGCGCCGTAGCGCTGTACGGGCTGGTGGTGGCGGCGGGACTGGTCTGTGCCGTCCGCTTTCCCGTCGCCCGGCTGCACGCGGACGCCTTTTTCATCGAGGACAATCTGGCGGCGACGCTGATATTGCTGCTCGTCCTTTCCTCCGCCGCGACGGGCCTGCATGAGCTGGGACACATGCTCGCCGCGGCCCGCGAAGGTGTAGCCAGCCGCCTCGGGATTGGAACCCGCCTCTGGAACTTGGTCTTCGAGGCGGACCTGTCCGGCATCTTCGCGCTGCCGCGGGCGCGGCGGTATCTGCCCCTTCTAGCCGGGATGCTTGTCGATCTGCTGGTGGTGTCCCTCGTCACCATCCTGATCACGGCGCTTTCGCTGGCCGATGCGCCGGTCTTCGCGGTCGCGCTGCTGCAGGCGCTGGTGCTGCAGATCGCGGTGACGGTCGCGTGGCAGTTCAATCTCTTCCTGCGCACCGACGTCTATTATATCCTGTCGAACTGGTCGGGGCACCCCAATCTCGACGGGGCCGCGCGAGACTATATCGCTGGCAACGTCCATCTCTGGACCGCAGGCCGCTTCGGTCGGCGTCAGTCGGGCGAGGCGGACGGCACGCCGGCGCGCAATCTTCGAATGGTCCGTTGCTTCGTGGCCGTGTGGATCATGGGGCGCATCCTCGCGCTCGCGACCTTGTTCCTCGTCGTGCTGCCGACGCTGGCGCGATATGCCGAGCGCGCCTGGCAGACCATCCAGGACCCCAACGCACCCGTACTGCGCGGCCTAGACGCGGCAATCTTCGCCGGGCTTTCCATGCTGCTCGTGGCGGCAGGGCTCGCGCTGTGGCTGCTTCCCAAATTCAGGCATCAGAAACCGAAGGATACCCAGTGATGACCAAGTCGGAATCTTCTGAATCGACGCAGCGCTGCACGCTGGACATGCGCTTCGCGCGGGGGGGTGTCTGGGCTGGGGTAGAGGACTTGGTCGGGCGTGCCTATGGGGAGTTGCGCGATCGTGGCGCAGACGCGATCATCGATCGACACGCCTATGAACTTCATTTCGTACTGCGTGCCCATCGGCAGGCGATCCCGCTCGCCTATGCATCGCTTACCGACACTGCGAGCGGCCTCGAAAAGACCCGCAACTACCCGCTCGACCGTGCCTATCGCATTGTTCACGGCTTGATCGATTTCCTCATCGCTTGGCGACGGGAGATCGAGACCGAAACCGAACTGGTGGTCGTGGCGCTGTGCCCCGATGCTGCGCAGCATCTTTCGCAGCGATTTCTGGTCGAGCTGGCGAGGCGAGGTCCAAATGCGGGCATCCGTGTCGAGCACGGCACGACAAGCGCCCAAACCCTTCCTCCGGTTGATACGTCTGCCGCCGAGGCGGTTATCGCCAGCGGACCGGCGCATCTTCTCGACATGGACGTGATCGAAGCGCATCACCCCGCGCTGATCGCCCATCATCTCCGGCGCGGCGACGAAACCGCGGCAGCGCGGGTCGCGCTTCGGGCGCTGTGCCTCTACAATCATCTTGGCTTCTACCACGAAGCGGGCAGCTTCGCCGACAGGGTGATGGCTCATCTCGACACGCTGGCCGGCGACGACCAGGAAGCGCGCTGGAACTATGTCGGCAACCTTTTCCAGGGGCTGGTGATGACCGGTCGGCTCGACGCGGCGCGGGCTCTTGTGGAAGACGCAACCGCGCCCAGGCTGACCCGCCCGGATCTACGTGCCAAGATGCACTACCTCATGGGCATGGTGCACCTGCGCTATGCCGCCCAAAAGGATGTTGATCAGGCCGAGCGACATCTCCTTGCCGCGCGGCAAGCGATCGCATTGGCGCAGGAGGTGCTGGGGGCCGCCGATCACGCTTTCTATTCGGTTTTCATCGACAATGGTCTCGCTTTCCTGCGTGTGCGGCAGGGGCGCCCCCAGGAAGCGATCGACCTGTGCACCTCGGGACTCGAACTGCTCAGCCGCGCCTTGTCTGAGGACGCGCACCGGCTTCATCGCTCCGTTCTGCACTACAACACGGCGCAGGTGCACGCGATGCTCGGCAATCTCGAGGAGGCGCTGCGCTTTTACGATCTCAGCATCGAGATGGACCCCTATTATTCCGAATATCACAACGAGAGTGGAAATCTGCTGCTCCGCGCCGGCCGGCTAGAGGGGGCGATCGCGCGCTACTCGGAGGCGGTGCGCTACAGCGCGCCCTATCCGGAGGTATTCCACAACATCGGCGTCTGCATGGCGCGGATGGGGGCGTTTGAGCAAGCCTCAGCTGCGTTCGATCGAAGCCTTGAGCTCGATCCCAATCAGGTTGACGTGCTGCTGATGCGCGCAGAAGTGCTGGAATCCTTGGGGGCAAGCGACCGTCAGCTGCAGGATCTCGATGCCGCTCTTCTGCTCGATCCCAACCGGCCGGAAGCGCGCGTGAACCGCGCCGTCTTGCTTTTCGACCGACAGGAATATGTGCGCGCGCTCGCAGACATGGACCGCGCCATCGAAATGTTGCCGATGGAGCCGGATCTCTACATCAGTCGATCCGAAGTGCATCGGGCGATGGGCTTCGAAGCATTGATGGCCCAAGACATAGAAGCTGCCAGTCATCTACGAGCGGCATAGCGATTTGCAGTGGCGCTGGGCGGAGGTGGATCATGCACTCCGTATCAAAAGGTTGGAATCCAAGAAGCGGGACTTCGTTGATACGAGAAATGTGATTCATTCTGTCCGTCGTCAGAACATTTGGCGCAGATCGCAGCGTAAATTGGCGGAGAGCGGGCTTCGTCCTGGGGGTTGATATTAAGCGGCGATCTTGCGGTGCTGCAAGCGCTGGTGCTCGAGCGAAATACGCGGTGGCTTTTTTTGGATGTCGCGCTCCTCGCTCACCCGGGCCAGTTCGCGCTTCAACTGGCGGATCTCGGCATCCTTGCCGGCATCGCCGGATACCTGTCTAGCCAGCTGTCGTTTCCAAGCATACAGCGAGTGCTGGCTGACGCCGAGATCCGCCACTCCTTGGCTTCGAAATGTGCGCGCGCACCGCTCTGCTTGACCCCGGCAGGCAGACCGTTCGGCCGTGTCCAGCGCGTCTCGATGCGGAAATCGTCCTGATGGGCGACCCCGATCGATTGCAGGTTGAGGGCGAGACGTGCCACCGGCGGAAGACCAAGGCTTGTGGCTTCACCTTCGGTCAGCTGGGCAACCAGGCCAGGGTGAAGACACACGGCATTGTCCGAGGCTTCGGCCTGTGCCGAGCCATCGGGCGCATTGTTGCCATCGCCGATCGCCTGCAGCAACCGTGCGACCGCCGGACGCGCCGCAGTCGGGGCTTGGATTATCCAGTCGTCGACGGGGATCAGCGAGCGCGTCCCCTTGCCAAGAAAACGGCCGCCCTCGACGCGGATCAGCTCGATCCGCTCGCGCCCATCCTCATGCCGCGCTTCGAACCGCAAGTCGGGACTACTCACCATCCTGCTCCATGCCTGGGGTGCTGCACGCCAGCGCTCTGATAGACCTGCCGCGCGAACTTCGGCTGCCAGCCATTGGGTGGATTGTGCGGAATCGCACGGAAGCCTTCGCCGGCCGCCATGGTTCGCAAAGCCGGCCCTTGGTAGCGACGCTGGTAAAGACTTGGCGCCTTCGGGTCCGCTGCCCGCCAGAAACGGCAACTGCCGTTATCGCTCCATTCGGCGATGCGAGTGTCGCGGATCGAGAAGATTAATGCCGACTGAGCCGTCGTGGCACCACCGCCTTCGAGCGTCGCATAGGCGATTGCCTGGTCGTCCATGAACTTGCGCGCAAGCCGCTCCGCCTGCGAGCCGAACGCGAACCATGCGTCAGTGATGAACCCGGCGTCGAGGTACGCCAGCCAGAAATCGGTGCGTTTCTTCCATTGGTCGCGCCGCTCGACCGTTTTCGCCACCACCGAGAAGAACTCCCGGACGGTCGCGCGTACCAGCCAGCCGCGCAGCACGGCGAAGGCAGCGTCGACCTGGGCGTCCGGGAACATCGCCAGCACATCGCGGCGTAGTGCGGCCCAGCGTTGCGGCGCAAGCCGCGGATCACCTCCCGCAATCTCAACATCCAGCCGACGCTGACAGTTCGCCCCGGCACGAATGTGCTGCTCGTGGTCCACAAGGACCTGATCCTCGCGCCCTGGCGCGGATAGGAGGCCCACATGCCTGACCTGAAACTCGCCAAGCTGCCGGATCGGAAGCCCCTCAAGCTGGCGATCCTCATCACGCCCGACCTGCACCAGCGGCTGCAGGACTATGCTGCGCTATATGCCGATACCTATGGGCAGAAGGAGGCGGTAACGGATCTGATACCAGCGATGCTCGCGTCCTTCCTTGAGAGCGACCGCAGTTTCGCAAGGGCAAATGGAGCAAACCGCCGGGGCTAGGGTGAGCGCCCATCTGGAGGAACGATCAATTACATTGAGCCAGATTATGGTGGCCTACTTTCCAGGGAACGAAGCCCGATACTGAATGCAACTGGCCGAGTTTGATTTCCCCAGCGCGGGACCGCAGAACCATTGGCGGCCTACCGGGCGTACCGTCGTCTGAGCCTCTCTTGCCGCGCGGCGGCAGGAGCTTTGCGAAAGGATCCAGAACTCCTGCTTGTATAGTAATACTGCTTGTGATGAGCTTCGCGGAAACAAGCCATGGGAGGCTAAACGGGCATCATCTGTCGCTTTGTATCCCCTTTAAGATTTTACCTTCCCATGGCCGCCTGCGGCTATCTTCCATGCGCGGTTGCTCAGGCGCGACGGTGTTGCCGCTATAGCAACATGCCCCGTCAGCGCGCCCGTGTCGCGATGAAGCGCCAGTCTGCGATCGCGGCGAAGCGATGCGGCTTGGCGTGGCGGGCGTATACGTCGCTATCGAGTATCGTCCGGAGGTCGGCGAAGCTGTCGTAGCGGACGACGACGATGTCGTCCCAGTGGTCGTCCGGTCCGGCGAGCAGGTTGTGGACCCGCTGGCCTGCATAGAGCAGCTCCGGTATCACGCCAGTGGCTTCGCACGCGGCGCGGAAACCGCCGACATATCCTTCATAATAGCCACTGCGAGAGTCCGGCTTTGCTTCCGCGAAACCCTCGGGATAGTCGGGCGCCTCGCGGAACTTCACCAGGTTCACCATCGCCACGGGCCCCTCGCCGATGGCCTGCGCGGCCGCGTCCAGGGCTGCGTCGTCGAGCTCGTTTGCGTGCATGTACTTGTGCCTCCAAGTTTCGTTGCAGCGAGTATCGCGATGCGCACGGGGCACGTGTAGGGATGCTGGGAGCAGGATCGAGTTGCCACCATGTCCACACCGCCCCATGTCCAGCGACTGTTGAACCTGCTGCATTTCGCGCGGGTGGTGGATGCCGGCTCGTTCGCGGAGGCGGCGCGTCGCGCGGG
Organism: Sphingomonas trueperi; assembly: GCF_011927635.1. Classification (GTDB taxonomy): domain Bacteria; phylum Pseudomonadota; class Alphaproteobacteria; order Sphingomonadales; family Sphingomonadaceae; genus Sphingomonas; species Sphingomonas trueperi. The sequence continues at coordinate 32,849 of NZ_JAATJB010000001.1, read as the reverse complement.
CACGACGACCTCGGCCCTGTCCAAGGCCGTCTCGCGCTTCGAGAAGGCGAACGGGGTGCGGCTGCTCCATCGCACCACCCATGCGATCTCGCTGACGCCCGAGGGCGAACGCCTGTTCGAAGGCGCGCGCGATCTGCTCCGCGAGGCCGAGAGGTTGGAGGCCCTGCTCGATCACGCGAAGGCGAGCGGGTCCGGCGGGCGCATCCGGCTGAGCGCGCCGGCGCCTTTCCTCCGCGCGAGGCTGGCGCGGCAGGTGCCCGCTCTTCTTCGCGCGAACGCGGACATCGAGCTGGAGCTCAAGATAGACGACGGCACGCTCGATCTCGCCGCCGAGGGCATTGACATCGCGATCCGGTTCGGCGCGCTCGCCGGCTATGCCAATGTCGTCTCGACGCCACTGGGCAGCTTCCCCTGGGTGCTGTGCGCGACGCCGCGCTATGTGGAGATCATGGGCACGCCGCAATCGCCGGCGGACCTCGACGCGCACCACCAGATCGGCTTTCGCGATCCCGGCTCGGGCCGCGTGATGGCGTGGCAATTCGCCGATCCGGACAGCGGCGTCGTGGTTCGGCACCTGCCGCGCCCGCGCATCGTGGTGGAGGACCTAGGGGCGATCTGGTCGATGATGCGGCAAGGGCTCGGGCTCGCCTGGGTGCCGGCCTGGGTCGGCCGTGGTCCCTTGCGCGACGGACGCGTCGTCGAGCTTCTGCGCGCGTGGCGCGTGCAGGAAACACCGATCCACGCGGTGCGCCTGGAGCGGCGCCATACCCCCTTGCGGGTCCGCTCGGTGCTGGACGGGCTGAAGGCGGCGGCAACGGACTGGCGCTATCTCGGCTGAGCCACTGGCCAAGCCCCGCCGGCACGCGATATGCGGAGCGGATGCGTGAACCTACCGAAGACCAGCTTGCCGCACTCGGCGCCGCGTTCGAAACCTTCGGCCGCCGCTACAAGCTGGCCGACGCGCTTCGTTCCGAGCGGCCGCTCGCCGAGCTGGACAAGGCGGTCCTGCTCTATGTCGCGGAGCATGCGGGTTGCGGCCCGACCGATGTCGCGCGCTTCCTGGGCGTGCCGACGACCACCCTGTCTTCGGCCACAGACCGGCTGGTGAAACGCGGCTTCCTCAAGCGCGAGCGCATCGAGGCCGATCGGCGTGCGGTGGCGCTGTCTCTGTCCGAGGCCGGCGCGGCCTGTGCGCGCGGCTTGGTGGATGCCTATCGCCAACTGCATCTGCTGATGCTGTCGCGATTGGCGCCCAACGAGCGCGACCCGTTCATCGCAATGATCGGGAAGATCGTGTATGACGATAGTTGAATAATCCGAAGTTCGTTGTATCGTTGCGGGGATGCTGCCACTGCAGCGTCGCGCCAGCGGACGGAGCCGAACCATGCCGATACGGGTCAACGATACAGAGGTTCCAGCGCCCGAGGACGCCCGCGTCTCGCTGCTCGACCTGTTGCGCGAGCATCTCCACCTTACCGGCACCAAAAAGGGATGCGACCAGGGCGCCTGCGGTGCCTGCACGGTCCTTCTCGACGGAAATCGCGTCCTGTCTTGCCTCACGCTCGCCGCCCAGGCGGAGGGGCGCGAGGTCCGCACGATCGAGGGAATCGCCGGCGCGGCAGGCGAGCTGCATGTGCTGCAGCGGGGCTTTGTCGAGCATGACGGCCTGCAGTGTGGCTATTGCACGCCGGGCCAGATCTGCTCGGCGATCGCCATGGCGGAGGAACTGCGGCGGGGCGACCCGAGCTACGTTACCCCGGACATCGCGGCGGGGCCGGCCGCTGTGACGCGGGAGGAAATTCGCGAGCGGATGAGCGGCAATCTCTGCCGGTGCGGCGCGCATAACGGGATCGTCGAGGCGATCGAGGCGATGCTGGCGGAGACCGCGGCATGACGCCGCTGTGCTATGTCCGCGCCGGCGATCGGGCGGATGCGCTGGCGCGGGTGGTAAACGGCGCGCGCTGCCTGGGCGGCGGCACCAACCTGGTCGATCTGCTGCGCCAGAATGTCGAACAGGCAAGCGAGTTGGTTGATGTAAGCCGCTTGGACGGGGACGTCCGCGAAAGCGATGGCGGCGAGCTGTTCATCGACGCCGCGGTCACCAACGCCGCGCTTGCCGCGCACCCGCTCGTGCGCCGCCGCTATCCGGTGCTCGCCCGCGCCCTGCTCGCCGGCGCATCGGCGCAGATCCGCAACATGGCGACCGTTGGGGGCAATATTCTTCAGCGGACACGCTGCATGTATTTCTACGACGTCGACGGCGCACGCTGCAACAAGCGCCAGCCGGGCGCCGGCTGCGACGCGCGCGAGGGGTTCGACCGCTATCATGCGATCCTCGGCGCCTCGGACCAGTGCGTTGCCACCCATCCTTCGGACATGTGCGTCGCGCTCGCGATGCTCGACGCCGTCGTTCACCTCTCGGGACCCGGCGGCGATCGATCGGTGCCGCTAACCGACTTGCATGTCCTGCCGGGCGCCACGCCGCAGGTGGAGACCGTGCTGCAGCCGGGCGAGTTGATCACCGGCGTAGAACTGCCGCCGCCGTCCGATGCGATGGTGCGGTCGGACTATCGCAAGGTCCGGGATCGCTCCAGCTATGCGTTCGCGGTGGTGTCGGTCGCGGGCGGGCTGGGGCTCGCCGAGGGGCGGGTCCGCGAAGCCCGGATCGCACTCGGCGGCGTTGCCGCCAAGCCATGGCGGGCACGGCGAGCCGAGGCGGCGCTGATCGGCCTCGCGCCGACCCCCGAGGCGCTCCTGGCCGCGATCCGCGAGGAACTGGCCGACGCCCGGCCGCTGTCCGGCAATGGCTTCAAGATCGGCCTCGTCGAACGCACCGTGGTCGCCGTCCTGACCACCCTTGCAGGAGCGCGCGCATGACCAAGCTGCAGAATGCGATCATCGGCGGCGTGCGCGCCGTCCTCGGCCAGGTGCCGGCAAGCTGGCTGCCCGGCGGCACGCCCGATCCGCTGATCGACAAGCGCGTGGCGCTCGGCGGGCAGCAGTCGCGGATCGACGGGCCCGACAAGGTGCGCGGGGCGGCACGCTTCGCCGCCGAAGTAGCGATGGAGGACCTGCTCTACGCCGCCTTCGTCCATTCGACGATCGCGCGCGGTCGGATCGCGGATCTGGACGTGTCGGATGCGGAAGCAGCGCCCGGCGTCGCGCTGGTCATGACCTATCGCAATGCGCCCAGGATCGGCGTGCCGCCGCCGATCGGGCTGACCAATCTCAAGGCGGCGGGCAATCACACGCTGCCCATCCTGCAGGATCCCGAGATCCACTGGAACGGGCAGGTTGTCGCGGTGGTGCTCGCGGAGACGCGCGAGCAGGCCGATCATGCCGCCAGCCTGGTCCGCGTGCGCTACGATGCCGCGCCGGCCCGGACGCGCTTCGAGGAGGGCAAGACCAGCGCAAGCATGCCGGAGTCGATCCTCGTCGAGCGCAACCGCCTCGACAAGGGCAATGCCGGCCAGAAGTTCGCGCAGGCGGCGGTCACGATCGACGGCGTGTATACGACGCCTTGGGAGAGCCATGCCCCAATCGAGCCGCATGCTGCGACGATCGCGTGGCGTGACGGCAAGCTGATCGTGCACGACGCGACCCAGATGATCCACGCCACCGCAGGCTCGTTCGCCAAGGTGTTCGGGCTGAAGGCGGAGGATGTCCATGTCAGCTCGCCCTATGTCGGCGGCGGGTTCGGCGCAAAGGCGCTGTGGGATCACCAGATCCTCGGCGTGGCGGCGGCGAAGCTCGCGGGGCGCCCGGTGCGGGTCGCGCTGTCCCGCGCGAGCATGCACCGGCTGATCGGCGGGCGCACCCGGACCGAGCAGCGCGTGGCGCTGGCGGCCGATGCGGACGGCAAACTCACCGCGCTGCTGCACCATGGCTATGGCGTGAAGCCGCGGCACAGCGTCTGCGACGAAGGGTTCAGCCTCACCGGCCGCTCGCTCTATGCCTGCGAGAGCTTCGACATCGTCCAGCACAATGTCGAGCTGGACCTGCTGGCGAACAGCTTCATGCGCGGCCCGGGCGAGACGCCGGGCACCTTCGCGATCGAGTGCGCGATGGACGAACTGGCCCATGCGCTCGGCATGGATCCCATCGAATTGCGGCGCCGCAACGCCGCGACCTGCGATCCGGTGAGCGGGGCGCCCCATTCGCAGAGCGCGATGATGGAGGCCTATGACCTGGGCGCGGCGCGGATCGGCTGGCACCGGCGCGCGCCGCGGCCCTGCACCCGGCGCGACGGCGAGTGGTGGATCGGCATAGGCTGCGCCACCGGCACCTTTCCCTTCACCCGCATGCCCGGCACCTCCGCCCGGATCACCCTTGACGCAAATGGCGACGCCCATGTCGCCAGCGCCGCGCAGGAAATGGGGATGGGTACCGCGACGGTCCAGCGCCAGCATGCCGCCGATCGGCTGGGCCTGCCGCTCGAGCGCGTCACGGTGGCGATCGGGGATTCGCGCCTGCCTTTCGCCAGCTTTGCCGGCGGATCGTCGCAGACCGCGTCGCTGGCGGCGGCGATCAGCGCGGCGAGCGGAAAGCTCGCGATCCAGCTGATGCGGCTGGCGGGCAACGACACGCCGCTGGCCGGCCTCAAGCCGAACGAGATCGAGTTCGCCGAAGGCGGCCTGCGCAGCGTCGAGGATCCCGCGCGCCACGAGAGCTTTGCCTCGATCCTGCGTCGGGCAGGGCGGGGCGAACTGAGCGCGATCGGCGAAAGCGGTGCGCCGCTCGAGGTGCTGAAATATTCGATGCACAGCACCTCGGCGATCTTCTGCGAGCTGCGCGTCAGCGAGGTCACCGGTGAGATCCGCGTCGATCGGCTGGTCGGCGCGTTCGACTGCGGCCGGATCCTCAACGCCAAGACCGCGGCCAGCCAGTTCAAGGGCGGGATGATCATGGGCCTGGGCATGGCGCTGACCGAGGAGACGCTGCTCGACGAGCGGACCGGCCGCATCATGAGCACGTCGCTCGCCGACTATCACGTGCCCGTGCATCTCGACGTGCCCGACATCGACGTGCTGTGGACCGACATCCCCGATCCCCGCACCCCGCTCGGCGCGCGCGGGATCGGCGAGATCGGCACGACCGGCGTGGCGGCGGCGGTCGCCAATGCGGTGTTCAACGCGACGGGCAAGCGGGTCCGGGACCTGCCGCTTACGCTCGACAAGCTGTTCTAGCCTGTGGATCGGCGCGGTCCCGCCGATCCGGGGGAGGTCCGTCAAGCACCCCGAGCAGATCTCGCCAAGCGGGTATCGATGGACCAGGCGACTGCCCCGTTCATGGCGATGTGCAGCGCGACGACGCCGAGGATAATCGGATATTCGATGCCCCGATCGATCCAGGGATAGGTCGGCCCCAGCGCAAGGCAGATCGCCACCATCTGGACCGCGAGCATCGGCGCGAACAGTCGCGTCGCGAAGCCGATGGCGATCGCCAACCCGCCAAAGCTTTCGAGCAGCGCCACGAACAATGCAAGTTGCGGCGCGAAGGGCAGGCCCAGCACATTCTCGATCAGGTTGACCGAACCCGCCATGGGATCGGCCATGGAGCCATGCGCGCTGCCGGTCAGCTTCGGCAAGCCGTGGGTCATGATGGTGATGCCGAAGGTCGTCCGGAGCAGAACATAGCTGGCCACGCGCCCGCGGGCGTAAAAACCTTCGGGGGCGGGGGAGAGCGAAGGAGGTGCATGTGTCGTCGCGCGGAAGGATGGGGCCGGCATGTCCAACTCCTTTACATGTTTCATAGGCGACAACAGTATCGTTGGAGCTTCCGCGCTCAAGTAGCAGGAGCTGAATTCACCATTCCAAACCTGGCAACAATTCCAGCTTGATGTGCTACAGCTACCGGCGCATCCGAGGACGCATGGATCGCTTCGACACCATGCGGCTCTTCGTCCGGATCGTGGAACGCGGAAATTTCGCAGGCGCGGCGAGAGACTTGGGGTTTCCCCGCGCCACGGTCACGCGCGCCATCCAGCAACTGGAAGGGCATCTCGGCACACGGCTGCTCGAGCGCACGACCCGCGCTGTCCGGCCGACGGACGACGGCATTGGCTACTATGGGCGATGCGTCCAGCTTCTGGCGGACCTCGACGAGATCGAAAGTGGATTTCGGCCATCCGAACCCAAGGGGCCGTTGTGCGTCGACATGCAGGGCACGCTCGCGCGGTTCTTCGTGCTGCCGGCGCTCCCCGACTTCCTGCGCCAGCATCCGGCGATCGAGCTCCGGCTGAGCGAGACCGATCGCATGGTGGATCTGGTCGAGGAAGGCATCGACTGCGTGCTGCGGGCGGGGGGCCTGCCCGACTCCTCCCTCGTGGGCCGAAAGGTGGCGGACGCCGAGCAGGCGACCTTGGCGAGCCCCGGCTATCTCGACCGTTTCGGCATGCCGTCGGCGCTGGAGGACCTTCCCAGGCATCGGATGGTCGCCTACGCCGCGTCCGCCTCCGGACAGCCGTACGCGCTCGACTTCATCGTCGACGGAGGGACGCGAGAGGTGCTGCTGCCGTTCGACGTCACCGTTCGCGGGGCCGAGCTCTACACGGCGGCGGGCGTTGCCGGTCTCGGACTGATTCAGGTTCCGCGCTATCGCGTGCAGCACCAGATCGATGCGGGCGCGCTGGTTCCTGTCCTCGCGCAGTTTCCGCCGCCGCCTATGCCGATATCGGTGCTGCACCCCGGCCACCGCACCGTATCGCCGCGGACCAGGGTGTTCGCCGACTGGCTGGTCGCCTTGTTCGAGCGACTTCAGGCAGAGGAGCGGCTGTAAGCCGCCTCTGGTCCCGTCCTGCGAACGAGCAATGCAGGAAGCGGCTCAAGCGAACCGCACGCCCGCGAGCCTGCACGACTCCTCCCACAGGCGTGCCGCCGCAGCCCCGTCGAGCGTCCGGGCAGGAGGCTTTTCGAGCGTGGGATAGCCGCGCGTGCCGCCCAGGGCGTGGGGGCCGTAATAGCCGCCGTCCTGCGCGCAGGGATCGGTGGCGGCAAAGAGCGTCGGCAGTGCGCCCTGCCATGCGGGCTGGAACAGGAAGGGCAGGAAGCGCCGTAGCCGCCCGGAGACGCTGTGCGGACCCGCGCCGTTCGCGATCAGGTCCGTGCGCGTGATGCCGGGATGCGCCGCCATGCTGGCAATGCCCCAGCCGTGCCAATGGCTTTGCCGGCTGAGCTCCAGCGCGAACAAGAGGCAGGCCAGCTTGGACTGGCTGTAGACCGGCATCGGCCGATAGCTGTGCTCGGCCTGCAGGTCCTCGAAAGCGATCGCGCCGCCGCGTGCGGCGACGCTGCTCAGTGTCACCACCCGCGGCTGCATTCCCCGCTTGAGCAGCGGCAGCAGCCGGGCGGTCAGCGCGAAATGACCGAGATAATTGGTGCCGAACTGCAGTTCGAAGCCGTCGCTGGTCTCCAGCCGCGCCGGCGGTGCCATGACCGCGGCGTTGTTGATCAGGAGGTCCAGCCCCTCCTGCCGGTCCGCCAGGCGCTCGGCGAACCGCGCGACCGATTCCAGGCTGGCGAGGTCGAGAAGTTCGAACCGTACCGTCGCGCCCGGGGCCGCCGCGTGCACGGCGGCAACCGCCTGCGCGCCCTTGTCGGGATTACGGCCGGCGATCACCACCGCGGCGCCCGCGCCGGCGAGCGCCCGGGCGTCCTCCAGGGCCAGGCCCCCGGTGCCGGTGACGACGGCCGAGCGGCCATGCTGCGGAGGGATGTCGGCGGCGGTCCAGCGATTCATGTCTGTTCTCGGATCGAGTGCAACTGCCGCCGGGATAGCGGGACGCCCGGCGCCCCGCTTGCCCGAAGCCACAGAAAACCTGTCCGATCCTCGCTTTCGTGGCGGAGCTTGCGCTACCGCCTGGTGACCGCCGCCATCAGCGCCTTGCGCTCCAGCACGTCGCGCTTCGGTGCGATGCCAAAGGTGCGGCTATATTCGCGCGTGAACTGCGACGTGCTTTCATAGCCGACCTGATAGGCCGCCGCGGTCACGTTCGCCGCATTGTCCAGCATCAGCCGGCGCGCCTCCATCAGCCGCAGTTGCTTCTGGAACTGGATCGGCGTCATCAGCGTCAGCGTCTTGAAATGCTGGTGGAAGGACGAGGGGCTCATGCCCGCGGCCTCCGCGAGATCCTCGATCCGCAACTTCTCGGCGAAGCGTTCGCGCAGCAGCCGGATCGCGCGGGTGATCCGCTCGAGATGCGTGTCGGCGATGAGCTGCTTGCAGATCTCCCCGCCCAGCGGACCGGTCAGCAGCCAGTAATAGACCTCGCGCATCAACGAGGGGAAGAGGATCGGCACCGCCTCGGGCGTCTTGGTCAGCCGCAGCATGCGGACTAGGCAATCGGCGAGCGAGTCGGTCACCCGCGTCACGAAGATGCTGGGTCCGTCATGCTTGCCGGGCTTGGGCCGCTGGTCGAGCTGTTCGAGCACCTCGCGCAGCAGTTCCAGGTTGAAGTCGATCGTCATGCCGACGAAGGGCTCCCCCGGCGACGCCCCGACGATGCGGCCCGACGCCGGCATCTCCATGTTGACGATCAGGCATTCCATCGCGCCATATTCGAGCGAGTCGTCGCCGAACTCGATCTGCTTGAGACCCTCGACCACCACGCACAGCGACGGCCGATAGATCTGCCGGTTCGCGGGCACGTGGCGCATCGCGCGGATGACGTGCACTTCCGGCGCCGGCAGCGGGAACAGCCCCTCGCCGCCGCCCCCCGCATCGATGTGCGCGTACACCGCCTCCCGCAACGCTGCGGCGGCGCGATCGTCCGGCGGCGCGATGGGCCGGGCGTGCGCGGCCCCGCCACGCGCGGCGCCATTTGGAGGAAAAGGCAAGATTTTCGCGGTTTCCGGCATTCTGGTCATCGAAGACACCTTCTAACTTGATGGCGCAGATAAGCCGAGGTGTTTCCCGAAGATGACAGATCCAGCGATCCCGTCAACCCGAAATTTGCACCAATCCATGGGCGATGTCGTAGCGTATGGTGAACTTCATCTTCGTGGATTAGGAGAAATTAGATTTGTCGGAGCGCTGTTGCTGGTAAGTATCGTCTGCCAGATCGACAGGATATTGCCGTTTATCTTGATAGAGCCGATAAAGCGCGAGCTTGTTCTTAGTGATGTGCAGATCGGCCTGGTGACCGGTCTGGCATCGGCGCTTTGCTATACGCTCTTTTCGCTACCGATCGCCCGCGCGGCCGATCGCGGCTCGCCGAGGCAGGTCTTGCTCGGCTGCGTCCTGTTCTGGAGCGCGATGACCGGGCTGGGCGGGCTCGCCACCAGCTTCGCCGCGCTCACCGCCAGCCGCTTCGGCGTTGCGATCGGCGAGGCCGGCGCGATCCCCGCCGCGCATGCGCTGATCGCCCGGCGGATCGCACCGGATCGCCGCGGCCGCGCACTCGGGCTGTTTTCGATGGGCATTCCGCTCGGCACGATGCTGGGCTTCTCGCTAGGCGGTGTCGTCGCCGATGCGCATGGTTGGCGGACGGCGCTGCTAGGCGCCGGTGTCGCGGGGGCCGTCTTGGCGATCCTGCTCGCCGGCCTGGGCCCGACCCCGCCGTTGCGGGAGCAAGGGGAAAGCGTCCCGTTCCTGAAGACGGGCAGGGTGTTGCTGGCATCGCGCGCGTTTCGCTGGCTGCTCCTTGCGGCGGTCGGCGTCGGCTTTGCGTCCGCGCCTTTCTACGCCTTTGCCGCGAGCTTCCTGATCCGTGTCCATGGGTTCAGCGCCGCGCAGGCGGGCCTCGCCTTCGGGCTGCTCCAGGGCGGCATGGGGCTGGTCGGCACGCTGCTGGGCGGGCGCGATTTCGATCGGCGGCGCAGCGCAGGCAATCGCCGCCTGCTCGCGACACCGGCGACGTTGTTCCTTGTCGCGGGCGCCGCTGCCAGTGCCGCGCTGTTCGTGCCGATCGGCTGGCTCGCGATCGCGCTGTTGGTGCCGACCATGCTGTCCTTCGCCTTCATGTTGCCCGGGGCCTTCGGTGCCGCGCATCTGGTCGCCGGCGCCGGCCATCAGGCGATGGCCTCGAGCATGGTCCTGATCGCGTCGGGACTGCTGGGGCCGACGCTGGCGCCGATGCTGGTCGGCGCGGCGAGCGATGCCGCAGGCGACGCGGGCATCCGCCACGGCCTGCGCTTCGGCCTGCTGCTCGTGCCGATCGCCAGCGCGATGACTGCCGCGGCCATGCTGGTCGCCAACCGCCATATCGCCGGCGCCGGGAAACCGACGATGGCCTGAGATCGGGCCTGCGGCTCCCGACCGCAGACCCGCCGAGGGATCACCCACCGCCGCCCCTGGGTGGTGGGCGATCCCTCGAATCGCCGCCGGAGGCCCCCCCCCCGCCTCCGGCGGCTACCCCCATGACGAGGAGTTTCGACCATGCGTATTCTGCTGCTGCTTTCCTTTGCCTGGACCACTGCGCTGACCAGCGCGACCGCCTATGCCCAGCAAGCCCCCGCCGAGGTCGGCGGCGCCCATGGCATGGTCGCGCTCGGTGCCGGGGTGGTTCCCGAGTTCGACGGCGCCGGCGACGTGCGCCCCTTTCCCTTCGCCACTGCCGACATCCGCTGGCGCGGGGTCAACTTCCAGCTCCGCGGCAATGGCGCGCGTGTCGATCTGGTGTCCGATCCACGCTTCGCTGCCGGGCCGGTGATCGGCCCGCGCCTGCCGCGACAGGATGTGGACGGGCGGCTCGGCCGGCTTCCCGAGATCGGCACCGCGGTCGAGGCGGGCGGGTTCGTCGGCTACCGGATCGGCGGCAATGCCCAGGGGCAGGGCGGGGTGCAGCTCGAATTGTCCGTCGTGCATGACGTGTCGGATACGCATGACGGTCTGCTGGCGACGGCGAGCGCCTCCTACGCCGCCGTGCAGCGCTCCGACCTGTTCCTGTCCTTCGACCTGCGGACGACCTGGGCGGATGCGAAATATACCCGCACCTATTTCGGCATCGACGCAGGTGGCGCGGCGGCAAGCGGACTCGCGCCTTACCGTCCGGGATCGGGGCTGCGCGATGTCGGCGGCGGGGTGACGGCGGGTTATTGGTTCGATCGCCATCTGGGCGTGATCGCCCATGCCAGCGCCGGCTATCTCGTGGGCGATGCCGCCGACAGCCCGGTCACGCGCGAAGGCAGCCGCTGGCAGCCGATCGCCGGCCTGATGCTCGCCTATCGTTTCTGACCGCAGCCCCGGCGCAGGCCGAGGACGGCCGGCGCCGGGCTCGCCTTGGCGACCAACACCCGACTGGAGCCCCACCATGCCCTATCTGCTCACCGTCAACGGGCAGCGCCACCGGATCGAGGCGGACGGCGAGACGCCGCTTCTCTGGATCCTGCGCGACACGCTCTATCTGACCGGCACGAAATATGGATGCGGTGCCGCGCAATGCGGTGCCTGCACGGTCCATCTCGACGGCGCCCCGGTTCGGTCTTGCTCGGTGCCGCTCAACGCGCTGGGCACGGCCGAGGTGACGACGATCGAAGGTGTCGATGGCCCGCAGGCACAGGCGGTGCGCGATGCCTGGGTCGCACGCGACGTGCCGCAATGCGGCTTCTGCCAATCCGGCCAGGTGATGAGCGCGATCGCCTTGCTGCGCGCGATCCCCATGCCCTCGGACGCCGATATCGACGCGGCGATGGGTGGCAATCTCTGTCGCTGTGCGACCTACATGCGCATCCGCGCGGCGATCCACGATGCCGCCGCTGCCGTCGCTGGGGCTAGCGCATGACGGAGGAGCGGGAAAAGGCAGCGCGGCCCCGCCGGCGATTGGGCGCGCCGCAACTAGCGGCGATCGTGGTTCCGGCGCTGTGCGTCGCCGGCGCGCTGTTGTTGCGCTCTACCGAGCCGAGTGCGACCCCGCTGCCGCCGCCACCCTCCGCACCCACGGCGACGCTTCGGCCCGTGGCTGCCTTCTCGAACATCGCGGATCGCCGGCAGCGTTCGGTCGCGCTCTTCCGCGAAGCCGGGCGGGTGTTTCAGCATCCGCGTTGCCTGAACTGCCATCCGCGCAGCGATCGGCCGACCCAGACCGGGGTGATGCGCCCGCATCTGCCGCTGGTGACGCGGGGACCGGACGGCGGCGGCACGGAGGTCCTGCGCTGCATCACCTGCCACCAGGCAGCCAATGTCGCCGCTTCGGGCGTGCCCGGCAATGTGCGCTGGCGTCTCGCGCCGCCGGAGATGGCCTGGCAGGGCAAGTCGCTCAGCGCGATCTGCCGCCAGCTGCTCGATCCTTCGCGCGCGCATCTGCGCCGCGACGCGCTGCTGGAGCATGTGGCGCAGGACGAACTGGTCGGCTGGGCATGGCATCCCGGCGCGCAGCGACGCCCGGCGCCGGGCACCCAGGCGCAGTTCGGCGCGCTGGTCGCGGCGTGGCTGGAAACCGGCGCGCATTGTCCCGCCTGATGGCGTTTCCGGAGATGTTCTGATGTCCGATCCCAAGCCTGCAGCACGCGGCTTCCGCATGACGCGCCGCCGGATGGTCCTCGGCGGCGGTCTGACCGGCGGCGCGCTCGTCATCGGCTATGCGGCCACCCATCCGATGGAGGTCGCCGCCATGGTGTTGAGCGGCGGCGGCCACGATCCCGAACCGAGCGCATTCGGCGCGTATATCCGCATCGCCGCCGACGGCATGGTGACCATCGTCAACAAGCAGCAGGAACTTGGGCAGGGCATTCATGCGGCGCTGGCGGCGATGATTGCCGAGGAACTCGACGCCGATTGGAGTCGCGTCCGGGTGGTCTCCGCCGAAGTCAACTTCCGCGCCTATGGCGTCCAGCTCACCTATGGGTCGTTTTCGGTGAGCACGCAGTGGGACGCGATGCGCCGTGCCGGTGCTGCCGCGCGGGCGATGTTCGTCGCGGCTGCCGCGCGGCGCTGGCGGGTGCCGCGCGCCTCGATCGGGGTGCGCGACGGCATCGTCTCGCACCCCGCCACGGGGCGATCGGCCCCCTTTGCTGCGCTGCTTGCCGATGCCGACAGGGAAACGCCGCCGCAGCAGCCCCGACTGAAGCAGCCCGCCGAGTACCGCCTGATCGGCACTGATCGCGTGCGCCGCAAGGATGCGGTGCCCAAGAGCACCGGCGCGCAGGTCTATACCCAGGACGTCCAGCGCAGCGGCATGCTCTTCGCCGTGCTCGCGCGCAGCCCGCGCTTCGGCGGCCGGCCCGCGCGTTTCGACGATCGTGCCGCGCGGCAGGTGGCAGGCGTGGTCGACGTGTTCGCCACGCCCGCGGGCGTGGCCGTGGTCGCGGAGAACAGCTTTGCCGCGCTCCGTGCCCGCGCTGCTTTGCGTACCGAATGGGACGACCGCCAGGCCGAGCGCCGGTCCACCCCGGAGATCGTCGAGGAATATCACAGCATCGCGCTTGGCCGTTCCACCCTGAAGCCCGATCGGTTCCTGCAGCGCGGCGATGCCGATCGTCGCTTCGGCGAGGGGCAGTTCGAAGCGGCGTTCGACTTTCCCTATCTCGCCCATGCGCCGATGGAGACGCTCGACTGCGTCGCGCAGGTGGACGGATGGCAGGTCCGGATCGCCTCGGGCAGCCATCTGGCTACCGGCGAACTCGTCAATGCCGCCATCGCCACGCCGACGATCCCCGGCAAGGTCGAACTGGAGGTGCTTCCCGCCGGCGGATCCTTCGGCAGGCGGGGCGCGGCCATGGGCGACTATGTGGCGGAGTGCGTCCATATCGCCCGGCGCTTGCAGGGGCGGCCGGTCAAGCTTTTCTGGAGCCGGGAGGACGATCTCACCGGTGGCTATTACCGCCCGATGGCGCATCACCGCCTCTGGATCGAAAGCGGCGCGGACGGCTTGCCCACGGCTTGGCGGCACCACATCGTCGCGCAGCAGCTCCTCCCCTTCGGGGCGAACAGCCCGAATTACGAGGGCGTGAAGAATTCCCCCTATCTGGCCGCCGTATCGACGCTGGACTGCAAGATCTTCACGCCGACATCGCCGGTCACCGCCACCTTCTGGCGCTCGGTCGGGCATTCGCACGGCACCATGGTGATGGAGCATGTCGTCGACCAGCTCGCGCGCCGTGCCGCCAGGGATCCCGCCGACTATCGCCGTGCGCTGTATCGCCGCGCCGGGGCAACGCGACATCTGGCGGTGCTCGATGCGGTCTGCCGCGAGGCGGGCTGGGGGACTTCGATCGATGCCGGTTGGGCGCGCGGGCTGGCAGTGCAGGACTATGCCGGCACCGTGGTCGGCCAGGTCGCCGAGGTCCGGCTGGAAGCTGGCCGGCCCGTCGTTCGCCGTGTCGTCGCCGCGGTGGATTGCGGCATCGCGATCAGCCCGGACCAGATCGCGGCCCAGATGGAGGGCGGGATCGGCTTCGGCCTGTCGGCGGCGCTGTACGGCGCGATCACGCTCAAGGACGGGATCGTCGAGCAACGCAACTTCGACGGCTACCGGGTCGCGCGCATCGACGACATGCCGCGCGTGGAAACGCATATCCTGCGATCGACGGCGCCGCCCACCGGCATGGGCGAGCCCGGCGTCCCGCCGATCGCGCCCGCCATCGCGAACGCGATTCTCGCCCTGACGGGGCGGCCGACCCGGCGCCTGCCCTTCGTGGGCACCGACGCTTGACCCCTATCGTCGATGCGGCCAGCTGCGCTAGCTGCCGGCGGTGGCAATTGCCCAGGGAGCATGGTTGGTGAGGATTTCGTTCGGCAAGCCGTTGGTGTTGGCAGTGGCACTTTGCGGTGGCACCGGCATCGCCGGGGCGCAGCCGTCGCAGGGGCCGGCATATCGCATGCCGGCGGCGACCGTTCCCCTGCCGGTGGACCATGGCTTCCATGGCGTGCTCGACCTCCAGGTCGATGCGACCGACATCGCGCACCGCATCTTCACCGTGCGCGAGCATGTTCCGGTGGCGGGCGGCACCCGGGTGACGCTGCTCTATCCACGCTGGGAAGCAGCGAGCCACGGGCCGAGCCTGAACGTGGTCGACCTGGCGGGGCTGGTGGTTGAGGCGGAAGGCCGGCCCGTCCGCTGGCGGCGCGATCCCTACGAGCCGCATGCCTTTCATGTCGATGTGCCGGCGGGGGCCAAGGCGATCGACGTCCGCTTCCAGATGGTGGCGGGCGGGGACTTGCTGACGCCCGACATCGTCAGCGTGCCCTGGCAGCGGCTGGTCCTGTATCCGGCCGGCTGGTACGCCCGGAACATCCGCACCACGGCTTCGGTCACGCTGCCGGCGGGGCTCCGCGCCTTCACCGCATTGCACGTCGAAACGGCTGGGAGCGCGACGCTGCGCTTCGCCGAGACGACGCTCGAGTCCCTGCTCGACGCCCCCGTCCTTGCCGGCCGCTACACTCGGCAGGTGCCGCTGACCGTGCCCGCCACCGGCAGCGTGACGCTCGACCTTGTCGCGCAGCGCCCTGCGGATCTGGCTGTGCCGCCCGAACGCGTGGCGGAGCTGACCGCGCTGATCGCGCAGATGACGGCCGTCTTCGGAACCACCCCCTTCGCGCACTACGATATCCTCGCGCGCCTGGGCGACGATGGCGCCTCGGGCGGCACCGAGCACCGGTCGTCGAGCGAGAACGGCTTGCCATCCTCGCTCTTCCGCGACTGGCAGTCGCAGATCCTCTCCCGCGACCTGATCGCGCACGAGATCGTCCATGCCTGGAACGGCTTCTACCGAATCCCGGCCGATCTTTGGGCACCGACCCCCAATGTGCCCGTCTCGGCCAGCCTGTTGTGGGTGTATGAGGGCCAGACCGAGTTCTGGGGGCGGGTGCTGGCGACGCGCGCCGGGCAATTCTCCCCCGCCGAGCTGCGCGACCGGCTCGCAGTCGAGGCCGCCGAGATCGCCGCCCGGCCCGGCCGCGCCTGGCGGCCGCTGTCCGACGACATCAACTACCCGGCCTTCATGCTCCGCCAGCCCGTTCCCTGGCGCGACTGGCAGCGGCGCCGCGACTATTATTCGGAAGGCGTGCTGCTGTGGCTGGCGGTCGACGGGGAACTGCGGGCGCGGACCGGTGGACGTCGCGGCATCGACGATTTCGCCGGCGCCTTCTTCGCCGGAGCGACACCGAACGCGCCGACGCGCACCTACACGTTCGAGGACCTTTGCGAGACGCTGGAGGCAGTCGCGCCCGGGGATTGGGCGGGGTGGCTGCGGCGATGGATCGACGGGCAGGGCGCGCTCGACACGACCATCGGGCTCCGCAGCCATGGCTGGCGCCTGACCTTCACCGATACCCAGACGCCAGCGTTCCGCGCCGGGGAGGAAGAGCTGGGCGTCGCCGATCTCAGCTATTCGATCGGGCTTGCCGTGCGGGCGAACGGCGCGATCCGCTCGGTAGCCTGGGACGGGCCCGCTTTTCGCGCCGGATTGCGTCCGGGCGCGCGCGTCGTGGCGATCAACGGAGGTGCCTTCGGCACGGAGACACTGCTCGCCGCCGTACGGGCGTCGGCTGGCCATCCGCTGGTGCTGACGGTCGAACAGGATGGCGGCCGGTCGGATCGGCCCATCCCCTATGCGGGGCCGTTGCGCTATCCGCGGCTGGAGCGGATCGCGGACACACCCGACACGTTCCGGGACCTGCTGGCGCCGCGAACGATCCTGCCGAAGGCCGGTACGCGCGGCGGGGCAGGCTAAGCGGACGACGCCGGCCCGACCGGGGATGCGATCCGCCGGGCCGTCTCCGCGGTCGCCGGATTATAGTCGATCATGCCCAGATCGGGGCGGCCTTCGATGGCGAAAGACGAGAATTCGAGTTCGAGGATGCCCTGCTCGGGATGGTGCACCCGCTTGTGCCCGTCCGCATTCCCGGCGACGTCATTATCCTGCCAGAGCGCCTCGAATTCGGGGCTCAGCCGCGACAGCTCCTCGACCAGCCGGGTGATCTCGGCCGTAGCGCCGGCGCGCACCGCGTCCGTCCGAAAGGCGCCCACGACATAGCGGTCCTGCTGCGCCAGTCTTCCTGCGCCGCCGTCACCTTGGAGTTGGTGAAGACGAGCCGCAGGATGTTGCGGTGTTCGCGGGGCAGCAGGCTATAGTCGGTCAGCACCGCCGACGCCGCGGCATTCCACGCGACCACGTCCCAGGTCGCGGTCTTGATGATCGCCGGGCTGGTCGGCATCGCGTCGAGCACGCGCTGCAGGCGCGGCGTGACCTCGTCCGACCCGCGGATCTTGATCGCGGGTGGCCGCCCGAGCCCCAGCACGAACAGGTGCTCGCGCTCGGGTGCGGTCAGCATCAGGCCGGAGGCGATGCGTTCGAGCACGTCCCCAGAAGGTGCACCGCCGCGGCCTGAGTTCCTCCAGGTATTCCGACCGGTGCTGGGCGATCCACTGCACGATGCGGTCGTTCCCGAGCAGCGTGCTGACATAGGCACGCGCCACTGTCAGTTGTAGCGGATCGACGCCGTATCGGGGACATGCGCCGGAGGACGTCAAAGACGGCTGTCGGACAGGACAAGTCTTTCAGGATATCAATAACCTCGGTGCAGATCCCATAGAGCATCCGCGATCGCCGATGGATGGATGCAACCTCGAGTTCAAGCGCTTCCGCGATCTTCGCTTCCGGTACGCCCCGCTCGATTGCGCGTCGGACCATGCGATGTTCCTGGATCGCCGCCAGACGATGTATTCGCTTGTTGTAGGTGTGCCGGTCAGAACTCGATCAGCGCTTCGGCGCGCAATTCGACCGCCAGAACCGTACTGCGGATCGGATGGAGCAGAAGCTCGACTGACCGAGGCCCTTGGATTGTTCGTCCGCCACCGGCTCACCCTTACGGCGCACCGACCGGCCTTCGATACCGAGACGCAGCGCCTCAGCCGGCTTCGCTACGACGCCTTCGCCGAGCTTGTCGGTCGAGCAATCGTCCGGGGGGGACACCAACAACCGCATCGGAACATCGCCTTCCTCCCGCTAACCCGCACCCGATCGGTGAAGGAGGCTGCGCGATTAGCGGGGCGCGCACAGAAGCGTCGCCCGAATCGTCTTTGCGAGGGTTCATTTGAGCGCATTTCGTCCGACGATGTTTTCCGTACATTTTCCGTACGGCCGTCGCGATGCTGCGCTAAGTCATTGAAAAGATGGCGCACCCGACAGGATTCGAACCTGTGGCCTCTGCCTTCGGAGGGCAGCGCTCTATCCAGCTGAGCTACGGGTGCCTGGAAAGCGGCGACTAGCAAAGCCTTTGGCCGAACGCCAGCCCGTTTCGGCAGCTCCGGCGCAAAAGCGTAGGCGCCGCAAAAGCTCAGGCGGGTTCGGCGGCCTTCTTCGCCTTGGGGGTGGGCGTCTTCGGCTTGAAGGTGCAGAGTTCGGCCACCGGGCAGCGCCAGCATTCGGGGGTGCGCGCCTTGCAGATATAGCGGCCGTGGAGGATCAGCCAGTGGTGCGCGTGCAGCCGGAAGGGCTGGGGCACCACCTTCTCCAGCTTCAGCTCCACCGCCAGCGGCGTCTTGCCGGGTGCCAGGCCGGTGCGGTTGCAGACGCGGAACAGGTGGGTGTCGACTGCGAAGGTCTCCTGCCCGAAGGCGACGTTCATCACCACGTTCGCCGTCTTGCGGCCGACGCCGGGCAGCTGCTCCAGCGCGTCGCGATCGGCCGGGACCTCGCCGCCATGGTCGCGGATCAGGGCTTCGGAGAGCGCGATGACGTTCTTGGCCTTGGTGTTGAAGAGGCCGATCGTCTTGATGTGCTCCTTCAAGCCCCCTTCGCCGAGGGCGACCATCTTCTCGGGCATGTCGACCTGCGCGAACAATGCGCGCGTCGCCTTGTTCACCCCGGCATCGGTCGCCTGGGCGGAGAGCACCACCGCGACGAGCAGCGTATAGGTGTTGACCGATTCGAGCTCGGTCTCCGGGTGCGGATTGTCCGCCGCCAGCCGCGCGAAGAACTCGACGACCTGCGCCTTCTTCACACGCCGAGCACTTCGGCCATGGTGTAGCGGCCCGCGTCGCGCCCGGGGAGCCACAGCGCCGCGCGGATCGCCCCCTTGGCGAAGATCGCGCGATCATCGGCGCGGTGGGTGAGCTCGATCCGCTCGCCGTCGCTGGCGAAGACCACCGTGTGGTCGCCGATCACCGAACCGCCGCGCAGGCTCGCCATGCCGATCGTGCCCGCGGCGCGCGGGCCGGTGAGCCCGGCGCGGTCGCTGACCCCGGCTTCGGCGAGGGTGGTGCCCATCGCCTCGGCAGCGGCGGCGCCCAGCATCTGCGCGGTGCCCGACGGCGCATCGGCCTTGTTGCGGTGGTGCATCTCGACGATCTCGATGTCCCAGTCCTGGCCGAGCCGCGCCGCGGCCTCATGGACCAGCCGCGACAGCAGCCCGATGCCGAGCGAGGTGTTGCCGGTCTGCAGCACGGCGATCTCGGCGGCGGCCGCGTCGATCATCCGGTGGTGGCGCTCGGCGAGGCCGGTGGTGCCGACCACGATCGGCGTGCGCGCGGCGCGCGCCGCGGCGAGGTTCGCCTCGAGCGCGGCGGGGGCCGAGAAGTCGACGAGCACATCGGCCTTGCGGGCGAGCTCGGCGGGATCATCGCCCACGTCCGCGCCGCCCGCGAGGCGGGCGCCGAAATCGGGAAGGGCGGCGGCGATCGCCTGGCCCATCCGCCCCATGCTGCCATAGATGCCGATGCTCGTCATGCTGCGCGCTGTTGCACGATCCTGTGCTGCAGCGACAGATGCTATTTTTGCGGATCGTCCGGCTTTTTCTTCTTGCCCCCGAGCGGAATCCGCAGGGTCACGAAGGCGGCGGGGACCGAGGCGATGCCGGCGCTGTGCTGCTGCGCCTCGGCGCGCACCTCGCCGGCGCCCGGCAGCCGGATGCTCGGATCGAGCGCGCGGCGCTGGGGCGGTGCCGCCAGCTGCGGGCCGATGCGGTAGCGATCGGGTTCGTCCCGCTTGCACACGACGATCTCGTTGGGATCCGTGGGCACCGGGCAGCGCTGCCGGGTGAGCGGGCGCGCGGCGATGCCGGTGCCGTCGTCGTCGCCAGCGGGGCCGCGCGCCTGTTGCGGCAGCAGGATCGCGAGGAGGGCGAAGGCGAGCAGGGCCATGATCTTGTCTCCGATCCTCGAGGGGCCAGAGAAACCGGACTTTGCGGCGCCGGCATGGCGGGCCTAGGGTCGCGGCATGGCCAGCCTTCGCAATCTCGTGATTCTCACCGGCGCCGGCGTTTCCGCCGAAAGCGGCATCGCCACCTTTCGCGGGCCCGGCGGGCTGTGGGAGGGGCACCGGGTCGAGGATGTCTGCACGCCCGAGGCGCTGGCGCGCGATCCCGAACTGGTCCACCGCTTTTACGATCTGCGGCGCGCCGCGCTGGAGACGGTCCAGCCCAATGCCGCGCACCATGCGCTGGCGCGGCTCGATGCGGCATGGCCGGGCGAACTGCTGGTCGTGACGCAGAATGTCGACGACCTGCACGAGCGCGCGGGGGCGACGCGGCTGCTCCACATGCATGGCGAGCTGCGCTCGGCCTTGTGCGCGGCCTGCGGCGTGCGCGAGCGCTGGGAAGAGGCACTGCCGCCCGAGAGCGAATGCCCCAATTGCGGCATGCTCGCGCTGCGCCCCGACATCGTCTTCTTCGGCGAGATGCCCTACGCAATGGAGCGGATCGAGGCGGCGCTGGCGGATGCGGACCTGTTCGTCTCGATCGGCACCTCGGGCGCGGTCTATCCGGCGGCGGGGTTCGTCCAGACCGCGCGGCATCATGGCGCGGCGACGCTGGAGATGAACCTGGAGCCCTCGGGCGGCAGCCACTGGTTCGAGGCGAGCCGGATGGGCCCGGCGGGCACCTTGGTCCCGGCCTGGGTCGACGAACTGCTCGCCACGGCCTGAGCCCCGCAACATCGCGCTGGCATTGCACCGCATCCTGCGGAAGGATGGGCCCAAGGCGTCGCGACAGGCGCCAGCTATGGGAGAGGCGGGCGATGCCCCAGCAGGCGATCTTCATTACCGGCGGCGCGTCGGGAATCGGGCGGGCGGTGGCGGTGCTGTTCGCGCAGCGCGGCTGGCGCGTCGGGCTGGCCGACGTCAATGCCGCGGGGCTGGCGGAGACGCTGGCGATGCTGCCGGCCGGCAGTGCCACGACGCACAAGCTCGACGTGCGCGACCGCGACCAATGGGTGGCGGCGCTCGCCGACTTCGCGGCGGCGAGCGGCGGGCGGATGGACGTGCTGTTCGCCAATGCCGGGATCGGCACCAGCGGCCCCTTCGCTGCCACGCCCCCGGCCGAGCTGGAGCGCTGCGTCGCGGTCAACCTGCTCGGCGTGGTCCACGGCGCCCATGCCGGGTTCGAGCTGCTCGCCGCGACGCCGGGATCGGTGATGCTGATCACCAGCTCGGCGGCGGGGATCTACGGCACCTCGGGCGCGGCGATCTATTCGGCGACCAAGTTCGCGGTGCGCGGGCTGGCCGAGGCGCTCGACGGCGAATGGGCCTCGGCGGGGGTGAAGGTGCGCACGCTGATGCCCTCGTTCATCGACACGCCGCTGCTCGACCAGCCGGCGGGCGGCTCCAACCAGCAAATCCGCGACAATGTGCGGCGCGCCGGGCTGGAGATCACGCCGGTCGGCGAGGTCGCCGAGGCAGCCTGGGCAGCGGCGCATGGGACGGTGCTCCACACCCGTGTCGGCAAGACCGCGCGCAAGCTGTGGTTCGCGGCGCGCTGGATGCCGGGCGCGTTGCGCAGGCAGGCACAGCGCAGCAGGCTCGGAAGGCGCTAGGCTTGGCAGGTCCCGCGCATTCGCGATACGGGCCACGCTTGCGTAACGACGGGAAAGGGAAAGCGCATGAAGATGGGGGTGCTGATCGGGCTCGGGCTGCTGGCGGCGGTGCCGGCGCAGGCGCAGGCGCAGGCGCAGGTGAAGTCCACTGACCCGCAATCGGTGGTCAAGGCGCTGCAGGATGCCGGCTACAAGGCGGAACTGGCCAAGGACAGCGACGGCGACCCGATCATCCGCAGCGGTGCGCAGGGCTACAAGTTCACCATCTTCTTCATGAGCTGCGACAAGGGCCGCAACTGCGGCGACCTGCAATTCTATGCGGGCTGGACCGACAAGCTGTCGCCCGAGCGCGCTAATGCCTGGACGCAGAAGCACCGCTTCGCCCGCGTCTATTCGGACGAAAAGGGCGAGGCGGCGATCGAGTATGACCTGAACTTCGAGGACCAGCCGATGACCACCGTGCTGTTCCGGAAGAATCTGGAACTTTGGGATTCGCTGGTCGGCAGCTTCGCCGATTACGTCAACGAATCGAACGGGGCCGAGAAGCAGTAAGGCGACGGGCGGGCCGTTCAGAACAGCCCGTCATCGTCATCGTCGTCGTCCATGCTCGCTTGCGGGGACGCGGACGTGCCCGGCAGCGCGAAGCGGGTGTGGATCTCGCGCTCGCGGGCCATGGTGTAGCTGCGCGCCATGCCGTCGAGCAGTTCGGCAAGTGCGTCCGCCACCGGGCCCTCGGGCGCGGTGCAGGGCGTGCCGAACAGCTTGAGCCGTAGCGCCACGCCGCGCAGTGCGTCGCCGAACGCGGCCTCGCAATCGACATTGCTGGTCGTGGTCTCCAGGATCCGCGTCACCGCCGCGGCATCGTCGCTCAGCCCGGCCATGCCTTCGCGCATGCGCTGGGCGCCGTCGCGGATGCAGGCGAGCGATTCGGTGAGCGCCTCGGCCGCATCACCGCCCTGTTCGGCGTCGGGATCGCGCAGCGCGGTGACCGCGCTGACCAGCCGCTCGACCGACTGGCGGATCTCGCCGGAGATCGTCGCCAGCGCGGTCGCGAAGCCGCGGATCTCGGAGGCGACCATCGCCAGCGCCTTGCCCTCGTCGCCGAGCCGGTGGCAGCGCAGATCGGTGTTCCACGCCATCAGGTGCACGTCCTCGTTCACCCGGTGCACCACGCGCAGCCGCTCGGCGAGCCGCTCGGCACTGTCCGAGGTCGAGCCGCCCAGCGCCTGCGCCTTGGCATCGGCATCGCGCAGCCGCGCGGTGACCTGGGCGACATCGGCGACGCTCTTCTCGAGCGCGCCGAGGAAGACGCTGTCGTCGCCGGTCTGCTGGCGATCGCCCTCGGCCTTGATTTCCAGCAGCTGCGCCGCGCTCGGCGCGATCCCGCGCAGGCTTTCGGCCAGCCGCTGCGATTCCGTGTGGAAGGCCTCGATCGTGTCCGAGGCCTGGGCGGCGAACAGCGCGACCATATGGCCGACCACGTCGATCGCGGTCGCCGGATCGGCGGAATCGCGCCAGGCGATCAGCGCCTGGATGCCGCTGGCGACATGCTCCAGCCGCTGGCGGGTGATGTCGCCGATCTGCATCGCGCCGATCGCGGTCGCGACCTTCGCATGGATCTCGCGGCCGACCGAGGCGATGCGTTTGGCGCGCGCCGCGTCCGCCGCCTGGTGGCGCTGCAGCGCCTCGGCATCCTCGGCGAGCTTGCGGGGCACCTGCGGGATCACCTTCACGCATTCGGCGGCGAGCTGGCGATCGACCTCGATCAGCGCCGGGATGCTGGCGGTGAGCCGCTCGATCTCGCTGCCGATCCCGCCGATCTCGATCTCGCCCACGTCGAGCCGGACGTTCATCGTGTCGGCGAAATCGGCAAAGCCGTTGCGGCCCGCCGCCGCCACCTTGATGTTGAGGCCGCAGATGCGGAGAAAGTCGAGCGTGCGCTTGACCTGGTTGATATGGTGCGCGAGCGGGCGCGCACCGGCGGCGATGCTTTCCAGCCCCGCCTGGCGCGCGGCCTGCAGTGCGGGCAGCCGCTCCAGCCGGTCCGCGGTCGCGCGCATATTGTCGACCGCCGCTTCCGCCGCGTCGCGGCCGAGCGCGTTGGTCACGCCCTCCAGCGCGCTGACCAGCCGCTCGACGATGGCATAGGCCTGGGCCAGCGCCTCGCCCGCCGAGACGAACCGGGCGTCGAGCTTGCCCGCCACCTGGCTGATCGTCGCCTCGATCTCGGCGAGCGACAGTTCGGATTCGGGGTTCGGTTCAGGAATGGGTGCGGCGTACATGGCCGTCTCCTTGGCAAGCGGTCATCGTGCGGTGGCCGTGAGCAGTTCGCGGGCGATGTGCCCGAGGGGAATGATCTTGTCGGCGGCCTCGCGCGCGATCGCCTCCTTGGGCATGCCGAAGACGATCGAGCTCGCCTCGTCCTGCGCGAAGGTGCGCGCGCCCGCCTGGCGCATCTCGAGCAGCCCGCGCGCGCCGTCGTCGCCCATGCCGGTCATGATGATGCCGACCGCGTTCGATCCCGCCGCGCGCGCCGCCGAGCGGAACAGCACGTCGACCGAGGGGCGGTGGCGCGAGACGAGCGGCCCGTCGCGAACCGAGACATAATAGCGCGCGCCCTGGCGCTCGAGCATGGTGTGCTTGCCGCCGGGGGCGATCAGGACGTGGCCGCGCAGGACGGGGTCGCCGTCCGCGGCTTCCTTGACGTCGACCTCGCACAGCCCGTTGAGCCGCTGGGCGAAGGCGCGGGTGAAATGTTCGGGCATGTGCTGGACGATGACGATGCCGGGGCTGTTCGCCGGCAGTGCCTCCAGTACTTCGCGCAGCGCTTCGGTGCCGCCGGTCGAGGCGCCCATGCACACCACCATCTCGGTGGTGCGGCTCATCGGCTTGCCGCTGGGCGGCGGCAGCACCGCGTCGGCGGTGAGCTTCTGGGCCGGCGGCTCGGTGCGCGGCATCGGCTTGCCCGGCCGCCCGCGCACCTTGGCGCGCGCCGCGGCCTTGACCACGTCGCGGATCTGGAGGTGGTGCTCGGCGAGATGATCGGCCACGCCCACCTTGGGCTTGAGGATCACGTCGACCGCGCCCGCTTCCATCGCCTGAAGCAAGGTCTCGGAGCCGTTCTCGGTCAGCGACGAGCACATCACCACCGGCACCGGGCATTGCTGCATCAGCTTCTTGAGGAAGGTGATGCCGTCCATCCGCGGCATCTCGACGTCGAGCGTGATGACGTCGGGCACCTGCTCCTGGATGCGCTTGGCGGCGCTGAACGGATCGGCGGCGGTGCCGACCACCTCGATCGCCGGGTCCTCGGCGAGGATCGACGCCATGGTCTGGCGGACGCTCGCCGAATCGTCGACGATCAGGACGCGGATCTTGGGCATCAGCCGCCGCGCCGGAACACGGTGTTGGCGACCTGCTCGAGCGGCAGGCCCAGCCCGGTGATCGATTCCGAATGGCCGAGGAAGAGATAGCCGCCCGGCGCCAGGCAGTCATAGAGCTGCGAGACGACCTTCTTCTGTGTCGGCTTGTCGAAATAGATCAGCACGTTACGGCAGAAGATCAGGTGCATCGCATCGCCCACGGGATAGCGATCGTCCATCAGGTTCAGCCGGCCGAAGCCGATCGCGCTGCGCAGCCGCGGCACCATCCGCACCTCGCGCCGCCGCGGATCGTTCGAGGTCATCACATACTTGCGGCGCAGCGCCGCCGGCACCGGGTCGACCAGCTCGGCCGCGTAGATGCCGTTGCGGGCGGCGGCCAGCACCTCGGTGTCGAGGTCCGTCGCGAGGATGCCGTACTCCGGGCCGCCCATCCGCTCGGCATAATCGTCCAGCACCATCGCCATGGTGTAGGGCTCGGGGCCGGTCGAGCAGGCGGCGCTCCAGGCGCGCAGCGAGCGCACCCCGCGCGCCTCCAGCGCCGGCAGCGCCTGCGCGACCAGATAGTCGAAATGCGCCGGCTCGCGGAAGAAGTCGGTCTTGTTGGTGGTCACCGCGTTGATCAGGTGCAGCCCTTCGGCCGCGAGATGATCGCCGGTGAACAGGAAGTCGCAATAGCCGTCGAGCGTATCGATGCCCACCGCGCGCAGGCGGCGGCGCAGCCGGCCCTCGAGCATGGTCTTCTTGGTCTCGGGCATCTTGATGCCCGAGACCTCGTAGATATAGGCGGCGATCTGCGCGAAATGGCGCCTGCTCATCGTGTCGAGCCCGGGGGCGGGCGACGGATCCAGCGCTAATGCTGCGGACAAGGGCTGCTCCGTAAGGCTCAGGCGGCGGCGCGGACGGCGAGCGCCCGCGCTTCTTCCGACGAGAAGATCTTCGCCATGTCGACTAGCACCACGAATCCTTCGGACCGCTTAATGACGCCGCCGATATAGTCGGACGACCAGCGCACCCCGATGTCGGGCGCGGCTTCCAGCTGGTCGGTGGTGACGCTGCACACCTCCAGCACGCGGTCGACCACCAGGCCCAGCATCAGCACGCGGTCGGCGACCGGCACGTCGACCACCAGGATGCGGGTCGCCTGGGTCGGTTCGAAGGGCGAGAGGCCCAGCCGCTGGCGGAAGTCGATCGTCGGCACGCCCTGACCGCGCATGTCGGTCAGGCCTAGCAGATAGTCGGGGCCGTTGGGGATGCGGAAGGTCTCGCGATAGTCGAGGATCTCGCGCACCAGCGTCACCGGGACGGCGAAGATCTCCGCCCCCAGCCCGAAGGTGACGAGCTGGAGTTCGGTTGCGTCGCTCATGCTGCCTCCACGTCGAACGCGCTGTCCTGCGCATCGGGGCCGCCGGTGGCGAGATCGAGCGCGAAGCCGCTCACCCGCGCCTGCTGGTCGGCAACGCTGTTGGGCTTGTGCCGCGCGGCCGCCTTGGCGGCGGGCTTGGCTGCCGGACGGCGGGCCGGGGCGGGCACGCGGCCGCGCGGCTGCTGCTCGACGCGGAAATAGGCGATGCTGGCCTGGAGCTCCTCGGCCTGGGCGGCGAGTTCTTCCGAGGTGGCGCTGATCTGCTCGGAGGCGCCGGCATTTTGCTGGGTGACCTGGTCGAGCTGCTGGATCGCTTCGTTGATCTGCGAGGCGCCGATGTCCTGCTCGCGGCACGCGGCGCTGATCTCGCTGACCAGCTCGGCGGTGCGGCGGATGTCCGGCACCAGGCGGCCGAGCATGTCGCCGGCCTCTGCCGCTGCCTTCACCGTCTCGCTCGACACCGAGCTGATTTCGGCGGCGGCACCCTGGCTGCGCTCGGCGAGCTTGCGCACTTCCGAGGCGACGACGGCGAAACCGCGGCCATGCTCGCCCGCGCGCGCCGCTTCCACCGCGGCGTTGAGCGCGAGCAGATCGGTCTGGCGGGCGATTTCCTGCACGATGCCGATCTTCTCGGCGATGGTGCGCATCGCGCCCACCGCGCGATCGACCGCAACGCCGCTCACTTCGGCATCCTTGGCGGACTGGCGGGCGATCTTCTCGGTCTGCGCGGCATTGTCGGCGTTCTGCTTGATGTTGGCGGCCATCTCTTCCATCGCCGCCGAGGCCTGCTCCGCCGCCGCGGCCTGCTCGGTCGCGCCCTGCGAGACCTGCTCGGAGCTCGACGACAGTTCCTGGCTACCCGAAGAGACATTGGTCGCGGCGGCGGTGGCGTCCGACACCACGCCGCGCAGGCGATCGACCATCCGCACCAGCGCGTTGCCGAGCACGTCCTTGTCCGAGGCCGGCTTGTGCTGCACGGTCAGGTCGCCATCGGCGATCTTGTCGGCCAGCGTCGCGCTCACCCGCAGGTTGGCGACCATCGTGTTGACGGTGTCGACCAGGTCCTTGATCTCGTCGTTGCTGGTGACCTGCACGTCCTGGCTGAGGTCGCCGATCGACACCGCGCTGACCGCGGTCGAGACGCGGCGCAGGCCCTGCGAGACGATGCGCGAGATCCAGAAGGCACCGGCGACGGCGATCAGCAGCGCGATGCCGGCGACGGCCCACAAGGTGGTGGCGGCGCTGGCATAGAGCGCGTTGGTATCCTGATCGGCCTGGGTCATCTGCTGCTTGGAGAGCGCGACCAGCTGGTCGGCCACGTCGCTCATCGCCGTCGCGATCTCGCGCGACTTGCTGATCGAAATCGTGCCCGCTTCGGTGTTGCGGTTGGCGAGCGCCAGTTGGCGGACCTGATCGTTGACCGGCACGAACTCGTTGAACTTGGTGCTCAGCTGCAGCCATAGCGGCTTGCCCTGCGCGCTGGCCGTGGCGACGCCCTTGGCGATCTGTGCCTGGACCTGCTCTCGGCCCTTCATCAGCTCGGCGTCGAACTTGCGGGTGAGCGCTTCGTCCTCGGTCAGCGCCATGTTCTTTTCCTGGCGCAGCACATAGCTGATCCCGCCGCTGACGCTCTGCGCGATCTCCTGTCGCTGGGCGGGGCCGGAGATCACGTCGCTGATCGCCTGGTTGAGCGTGGCGAGCCGCGAGTTGGCGACGCCGACCACGGCGAGCAGCAACAGGATGAGCACGCCGAAGGTGATGCCAAGTTTCAACTTGATCGTGGCACGCATGGGTTCGAGTCCTTGAAAGGTAGAGCCGGCGGTCAGGCTGCGTGGACGCCGAAAGCGGCGTCTTCGGCGTCGGGACCGCCATTGTTGAGATCGAGCGCGAAGCCGCTGACACGGGCCTGCTGATCAGCGACGCTGTTCGCCTTGGGCCGCTGCACGCTCGCGCGCTTGGGCGCGGGGGCGGTGCGGGCGACCGGGCGGGCATGGCCGCTGCTGCGTTCGACGCGGAAGTACGCGATACTGGCCTGGAGCTCTTCCGCCTGGGCGGCGAGTTCTTCGGACGTGGCACTGATCTGCTCGGAGGCGCCGGCATTCTGCTGGGTCACCTGGTCGAGCTGCTGGATGGCATCGTTGATCTGGGCGGCGCCGATATCCTGCTCGCGGCAGGCCGCGCTGATCTCGCTGACCAGCTCGGCGGTGCGGCGGATATCGGGGACGAGGCGGCCGAGCATCTCGCCGGCCTCGGCGGCGGCCTTCACCGTCTCGCCCGAGACCGCGCTGATTTCGGCGGCGGCACCCTGGCTGCGCTCGGCGAGCTTGCGCACTTCCGAAGCGACCACCGCGAAGCCGCGGCCATGCTCGCCGGCACGCGCTGCCTCGACGGCGGCGTTGAGCGCGAGCAGGTCGGTCTGGCGGGCGATTTCCTGGACGATGCCGATCTTCTCGGCGATCGTGCGCATCGCACCCACCGCACGATCGACCGCGACGCCGCTGACTTCGGCATCCTTGGCGGACTGGCGCGCGATCTTCTCGGTCTGCGCGGCGTTGTCGGCGTTCTGCTTGATATTGGCCGCCATCTCTTCCATCGAGGCCGAGGCTTGCTCGGCGGCAGCCGCCTGCTCGGTCGCGCCCTGCGAGACCTGCTCGGAGCTGGACGACAGTTCCTGGCTGCCGGTCGAGACGTTGGTGGCGGCGATGGTGGCATCGGAGACGACGCCGCGCAGCCGCTCGACCATCCGCACCAGCGCGTTGCCCAGCGTGTCGCGCTCCGAGGCCGGCTTGTGCTGCACGGTCAGGTCGCCATCGGCGATCTTGTCGGCTACCGCGGCCGAGAGCCGCAGATTGCCGGTCATCCGGATCATCGCATGGCCCAGCGTATCCTTGTCCGACAGCGGCTTGTGATCGACGCTGAGGTCGCCCGCGGCGATGCGGTCGGCCAGCGCGGCGCTGTCGCGCAGGTTGGCGGTCATCCGGTTGACGGTGTCGACCAGGTCCTTGATCTCGTCATTGGTGCTGACAGCGATGCGCTGGTCGAGATCGCCGATCGCGACGGCATCGACCGCCTCCGCGATGCGGCGCAGCCCCGTCGAGACGATCCGCGCAATCCAGATCGCGCCGCCGATGGCGAGCAGCAGCGCAAGCCCCGCCACTACGTAGAGCGTCGTCGCCGCGCTGGCGTAGAGCGCGCTGGTGTCGTGGTCGGCCTGGTCCATCTGCTGGCGCGACAGGGTGACGATCTGGCCGACGAGGTTGCTGATCGTGCCGGCCAGTTCGCGCGACTTGGTAATCGACAGCTTGCCGGCCTCGGCATTGCGATTGGCCAGCGCCAGCGCGCGGACCTGGTCGTTCACCGGCACATATTCGGTGAACTTCGCCTCCACCTGCATCCACAGCGGCTTGCCGGTTTCGGTCGCGGTGCCGAGCCCCTTGGCGATCAGCGCCTGGGTTTCGCCGCGTGCCTTCATCAGATCGGCGTCGAACGCGCGGGTTTCCGCGGCGTCCTCGGTCAGCGCCATGTTCTTTTCCTGGCGCAGGATGTAGCTGACCTTGGCGTCGACGCTCTGGGCGATCTCCAGCCGCTTGGCCGGGCCGGCGATCACGTCGCTGGTCGCCTGGTTGAGCAGGCCGAGACGGCTGTTGGCGACGCCGACGACGGCGAGCAGCAGGGCGATCAGTACGGCGAAGGTGACGCCGAGCTTCATCTTGATGGTGGCACGCATGGGATACTCCTGGAACGGGGCGGTCAGGCCGCCTGGACGCCGAAGGCGGCGTCATCGGCATCGGGGCCGCCATTGCTCAGATCGAGCGCGAAGCCGCTGACCCGAGCCTTTTGATCGGCAATGCTGTTGGGCTTGGGCCGCGCAGCCGACTTGGCGGCGGGCTTGGGTACGGGGCGGCGAACGGGTGCTGCGGCGCGCGGTGCGGCGGCGCGCACCGAGTCGACCCGGAAATAGGCGATGCTGGCCTGGAGCTCCTCGGCCTGGGCGGCGAGTTCCTCGGAGGTGGCGCTGATCTGCTCGGAGGCGCCGGCATTCTGCTGGGTCACCTGGTCGAGCTGCTGGATCGCATCGTTGATCTGGGCGGCGCCGATGTCCTGCTCGCGGCAGGCGGCGCTGATCTCGCTGACCAGCTCGGCGGTACGGCGGATGTCGGGCACCAGCCGCTGCAGCATGTCGCCCGCTTCGGCGGCGGCCTTGACCGTCTCGGACGAGACCGAGCTGATCTCGGCGGCGGCACCCTGGCTGCGCTCGGCGAGCTTGCGCACTTCCGAGGCGACCACCGCGAAGCCGCGGCCATGCTCGCCCGCGCGCGCCGCTTCCACCGCGGCGTTGAGCGCGAGCAGGTCGGTCTGGCGGGCGATTTCCTGCACGATGCCGATCTTCTCGGCGATGGTCCGCATTGCGCCCACCGCGCGGTCTACCGCGACGCCGCTCACTTCGGCATCCTTGGCGGACTGGCGGGCGATCTTCTCGGTCTGCGCGGCGTTGTCGGCGTTCTGCTTGATGTTGGCGGCCATCTCTTCCATCGAGGCCGAAGCCTGCTCGGCGGCAGCAGCCTGCTCGGTCGCGCCCTGCGAGACCTGCTCGGCGCTCGACGACAGTTCCTGGCTGCCCGAGGAGACGTTGGTCGAGGCGATCGTCGCATCGGCGATCACGCCGCGCAGGCGATCGACCATGCCGTTCACCGTCTCGACCAGATCCTTGATCTCGTCGTTGCTGCGCACCTCGATCCGCTGGTTGAGGTCGCCTTCGGCCACGGCGGTAACCGCCGTGCCGACGCGGGCAAGGCCGGTCGAAACGGTGCGGGCGATCCACCACGCCGCGGCGACGGCGATCAGCAGCGCGATGCCGGCAACGCTGAACAGCGCGATGTTGGCGGCGGCATAGACCGCGGCGGCTTCCTGCTCGGCATTGCCCATCTGCTGCTTGGAAAGGGTGACCAGCTGGGAGACCACCTGGCTCATCGCCACGGCGAGCTCACGCGACTTGGTCATCGAAAGCGCCGAAGCCTCGGCATTCTTGTTCGCCAGACCAAGCGAGCGGACCTGATCGTTGACCGGCACGAACTCGTCCAGCCTGCCTTCCAGCTGGGTCCAGAGCGGGCGACCCTGTTCGGTGGCGCCCGCAACCCCCTTGGCGACCAGCTGTTGCAGCTCGCCGCGCGCCTTCATCAGATCGGCATCGAACTTGCGCATCTGGGCGTCATCGTTCGACATCGCCAGATTCTTCTCCTGGCGGATCACGAAGCTCAGTTTGGCGTCGATCGTCTGCGCCAGTTCCAATCGTTGCGCTGGCCCGCGGATCACGTCGCTGGTGGCCTGATTGAGCACGGCGAGGCGGGTACTTGCTACGCCTACGACGACAAGCAACAGGGCGATCAACACGCCGAAGGTGACGCCGAGCTTCATCTTGATCGTCGCACGCATGTCAGAAATCCTCGTTCGAATGGGTGGGGCACGGACGCGCCTTGCGGCAGGGATACGGGAAAGAAATCACGCGACTTCGCCGGTCCGCCCGAGCTCGCCGATGCCGAGATGGGCGGCGAAGATGGCGTGGAGGTCGGGGAGGACGACGACGCCGTCGTCGCGGCGGACGAGGGTGCGGACGAACTGGCGGCGCCAGCGCATGCCGACGGCGGGGGGCTCCTCGCTCGCGCTCTCGGCAAGCGTCGCGACCTCGTGGACCTTGTCGGTGCGGATGCCGATCTGGAGCGGCTCGTCGCCGAGCGCGATCTCGATCACCACGATGCGGCTGTCGAGCGTCGCCGCCTCGGCCGGCGGCATCGCAAAGGCCTGGCGCAGGTCGGCGATCGGGATGATCTTGCCGCGGAAATTGACCACGCTGTGGACCAGGGGCGCCGCGCCCGGCACCCGGGTCTCGGGCAGCAGGTCGAGGATCTCGCGGACCAGCACGGCCTCGAGCGCGAAGGTCTCGTCGCCGAGATCGAAGGTGAGGACCTCGAGATGGCCGGTCTCGTCCCAGGGGACGGTTTGGGTAGGGGCTTCCTGCATGGGCTCAACCGGCGGCACGCAGCCGCTCCTCCTGCTGCTGGCCGGCCAGCACGAGCTGGACGACGTCGAGGATCAATGCGACGCCGCCGTCGCCGAGGATGGTCGCGCCGGCAAAGGCGGCGACGTCCTGGTGCAAGGGCGACATCGACTTGATCACGGTCTGGTGGCTGCCGATGATCTGGTCGACGACCAGCCCGACGCGCTCGGCGCCGGTGGCGATGACGACGATCTTCTGGTGCGGATCGGGCCTGGTGCCCGTGGCGAACATCTCGCGCAGGCGCAGGAAGGGCACCAGCCGGTCGCGCAGCGTGATGAAGCTGCGGCCGCGCGAGCGCAGATCCTCCTCCAGGCTCAGCTCGAGGCACTCTTCCACGGCGGCGAGCGGGATCACGTAGCGGCC